>NZ_BOOQ01000022.1 GCF_016863315.1 Planotetraspora silvatica | reverse complement strand
AGAACAATAAATTCGAACACCTGCACGAATCATTCCATGGAAGGGAATGGTCATCAATACATACCAGCAAGTAATTAGAGAATTCTTTCGTCATGAGAATTCATGATTCGAGTAGTAAATGGGTTGGTGAAACAAAGAAGGCACTTGTCGGAATCGCGCAAGTCTTGTGAATCGCGCACAGAGGACACGCGGCAGCGTGGTCTGGGTGTCGGGGTGGATCCCTCTGGGGTTGTGACAGGCCGGAGATCGTGATCTTTAAGGTTCGCGCGGCCGTCGAGGGCGGTCGCTGTCAGGCGAGGCAGTGCGGCGGGGCGGCGCGGCGGGGCGGCGCGGCGGGGCGGCGCGGCGCGGCGAGGAGGAGCGGCGGGGCAGCGCGGCGAGGGGGAGCGGCGAGGAGGAGGGCACGTCGACACCGAGCCTCGCGGCGACGCGACGGGCCGTCTCCTCCCGCTGGGCCGTGGGGTCCTGCGCCGTGCGCTCTCCACCAGGGAGGCCGGTCGGTCCTCTGGTTGAGTCGACCCATCGGTTGACCTGGCCGAACGCATTGGGATGCTAGGTCGCGAACACCACTGACGTGGACATTTCTGCTCTGAGCCGGACGACTCCCACGATGAGCGTGAAAGCAGATGCGGGGATCGGGCTATACACACTGACCGCTTTCACCCCGTGGAGAGGCAACTGATGACAGGGAGGCCTTCGTGACCGCCCCACCCTGGCCGGACGAGTCCACCGAGATCCGGCTCTCCCACGACGAACCCGAACGGTTCGCCGCGATATTCGACGCTCACTTCAGTGAGATCCACAGGTATG
The DNA here is from genome assembly GCF_016863315.1 of Planotetraspora silvatica. GTDB lineage: Bacteria > Actinomycetota > Actinomycetes > Streptosporangiales > Streptosporangiaceae > Planotetraspora > Planotetraspora silvatica. The sequence goes on along the minus strand of NZ_BOOQ01000022.1, from coordinate 82,606 downwards.
TGGCGAGCAGGCTCGGGCCGAACGCCGCGGAGGACGTCGTCGCCGACACGTTTCTCACCGCGTTCCGTAACCGGTCGCGCTACGACGCGAGCCGAGGCGGCGTCCGCTCATGGCTGTACGGCATCGCGACCAACCTGATCAGCCGGCAGCGCCGAGTGGAGCTGCGCGCGCTGCGGGCTATGGGCAGGCAGGGCCCTGAGCCCCACGCCGAAGGGCCGGAGAACCGGGTCGTCACCGACGTCACAGCGCAACGACTGCAGCCCGCGCTGGCCGCGGCGATCGCGTCGCTGAACGACGGGGACCGGGACGTGCTCCTGCTGGTGGCCCTGGCCGAGCTGAGCCACGAGGAAGTCGCCGCCTCCCTCGGCATTCCGTACGGGACCGTCGGATCCCGGCTGAATCGCGCGAGGAAGAAGGTGCGCGCGGTGCTGGGCGACAGCAACCCCATGAACGATCTGACGGACTTTTCGCGAAAGAAGGACCAGCATGGATGACCTGAAGATGGTGCGTGACGCCTATGGGGAGATCACGCCCGATCCGCAGATGGAGACCCGGATCCGGGCGAGGCTCGCCCACGAGGGCGGCCGTACGGCGTCGCGCCCCGGATTCCTGCGCGGCCGGGCGGGCATCGGCCTGGGACTCCTCGCCACGGCCGCCGCGGCGGCGGTCGCCGTCGCCGCCGTCGGGATCGGCACGGGTGGAGGATCGGGTACGGCGCCCGTGGCGGGGGCCCCGGCCACGGAGCTGTCGGCCAAGTCGATCCTGCTGGCCGCGGCCGACCAGGCCGCGACCGAGTCGGCCGGCCGGTACTGGCGGCTGCACATGATCAGCGGCTCCTCCGGCAAGGTCGAGGGCGCTGACGCCTACACGATCTTCGGGCCGAACGAGTTCGAGGGCTGGCGTTCGCCGTCCACGCAGGAGACCGACTTCACCTTCCAGCGGGAGCTGGCCGCCTATCCTCTGACGGCGGAGGACAAGGCGGCGTGGAAGGAGGCCGGTTCGCCGACGTCGTTCAAGGTCCGCAACAACGCGGACTTCATCACCTACAAGGCGACCGACGGCGCGTGGACCGAGCAGCGGGCCACGCCGAAGGACAAGAAGTTCGCGGCCGAGTCCTTCAAGCAGCTGTGCGCCCGACCCGACGCCGCGGCCAAGTGCCCCCCGAGCGCTCAGATGACCTGGTCGGAGAAGGAGAAGATCGCCTCCGACCCGGCGCGGTTCCAGGAACTGCTCTTCCCCAAGGCGGCCCCGGGGACGAGCCCGGCCAACAAGCTGATGCAGGGCTTCAACTTCCTCATCGAGCAGCCGGCCTCGCCCGCGATCCGGGCCAAGGCGTTCCGCGTCCTCGCCGACCTGCCGGGTGTGCGAAGCGTGGGCAAGGTCAAGTCGCTGGACGGCCGGAGCGGCGTCGGCATCGCGGCCGAGGGCGAGATGATCGACGGTAGCGGCGCCACGTTCGAGTACCAGGTCATCCTGGACCCGAAGACCCACAAGGTGATCGGGGACAAGCAGACCATCGTGGGTGGGACCTACCGCGGCCTCGGCGCGGGCACGGTCCTGGTCGAGCAGAGCGTCATGCAGGCGGGCTGGACCGGCGACACCCCGCACCACAGCTGATCGATCGCCTCATGAGACCGGGGGCCGGAGTGACTCGCCCACTCCGGCCCCCGCCATGTCCGGCCGACGATCCAGGAAGCCGGCCGGAGAGGGTGATGCGGGGGCACGCCCTCAGGCCGGGCGGCGCCCGCGGAAATAGGGTGGAGCACACAGCCCCTTGGAGGACATCACATGATCGGCATCGGCGGTCTCACCCCGGCGGACCGTGACGACTGGCAGACGCTGTTCCGTGGCTACAACACCTTCTACGGGCGCACACTCCCGCCGGAGATGTACGTCAGGGCCTGGAACGCGTTCCAGGAGGACACCCGGATGCACGCCTTCGGGGCGAGGGTCGACGACAGGCTGGTGGGCATCACGCACTTCCTCGTGCACGCCAGCACGACGGCGCCGGACGTGTGTTATCTGCAGGACCTGTTCACCGCGCCCGAGGCCCGGGGAAGGGGCGTGGCGCGCGCCCTCATCGAAGCGGTGACCGAATGGGCGCGTGGCCGGGGCTGCAGCCGGGTGTACTGGTCGACGCAGGAGACCAACGCCACCGCCCGCAGGTTGTACGACCAGGTCGCCGTCAACCGGGGCTTCATCCTCTACCAGATCAGCCTGTAGGCGTCCGGACGCGCAGAAGGGTGCCGCCGGACATCGGGGCACCCTTCTTCTACGTGTGGCGAATGCTCACTTGGCGGAGTCCGCGAGGGCGACGAGAGCCGCCGCGTAGCGGAAAAGCTGGCTGCGGCCGAGGTCGCCGATCGTGACGATGCCGAGCGTCCGGGTCAGCGCCTCGGCGCCGGCCTCACCCACGCCGGCAAGGGCGGCGACGGGGGCGTCCACGAGCTTGTCCAGGGTGTACTCCTCGTACTCGCGGTCGAGCAGCTTGTCGAGGTTGGCAGAAACCGCCATGGGGTATCTCCAATGTTTACGATCTTTAAGGCCGCTTGTACGGCTTGATCGGAATCTTTGCAGATTCCTCCTATGCGGGTGATTCGTCCGCTCAAAGTTGTCGGGTGGCGGAGCTCCGGGCCGAGGCGGCCAGGCGCGATGTCAGCGTCCTCAGGTGTCAGCGGCCGACGACGTTGCGCAGGGGAGTGCCGTCCATCAGGGCGCGCACGTTCTCGGCGATGAGGACGTCGGCGCCCAGCGGCCGTCCGCCTGCGGCGTGCGGACTGATGATCACATCGGGTTCGTCCCACAGGGGGGAGTCGGCGGGGAGCGGCTCGCTCTCGAACACGTCGAGCGCCGCGCCGCCGAGCCGTCCGGCCCGGACGGCGTCGAGCAGGGCGGAGGTGTCCACGGTGGAGCCGCGCCCGACGTTGACCAGCCACGCGTGCGGTGGCAGGAGGGCGATCCGCGCGGCGTCCAGGGCGTGGTGGGTGACGTCCGTGGACGGCAGGATCATGATCAGCACGTCGGTGGCGGGGAGTTCGCCGGGCAGCCCCTCCACGCTGATCACCGGATGGCCGCCGCGTTCGCCGGCGGTGCGCGCGACTCCGGTGACGTGGGCGCCGAGAGCCGTGAGCAGCGGCGCGAGCACACCGGCGATCGAGCCGAAGCCCCAGATCAGCACGCGGGCGTCGCGCAGCGTGCGGAAGGTCCCGCCCGTGGTGATCGGCTGGATGCCGCCGAGGTCTCCCGCCCAGCGGTGGCCGATCTGCGCCCGCGTCAGCCGATGCAGCCGCCGCGCCGCCGCCAGCACGAGGGCCAGCGCGTGCTCGGCGACGGGCCCGTCGTGCAGTGAGCGGCCGGAGGTGATGACGACATCCGGCGCGAACCCGGCCGCCAGCACCTGGTCCGGCCCGGCCGCCAGGGTCTGCACCCAGCGCAGCGAGCCGAGCCTCCGGGCGGCGTCCCGGAGCATGCCGTCGGGATTGCCCCAGGTGACGAGAGCATCGGCGTCCGCGGCATGTTCCGGAATCGGTTCGTGTGGATCGTAGGAGACGACGGTGACGTCGCCGGGCAGGCGCGGAGCCAGCGGGATGGTGGTCGGAAGCAGGATCTTCAGGCTCATCGGGCTCCTCGTCGACGTCCGGCCGCCATCGCCGGCGCTCACAGTCCGGCGTTCACAGTCCGTCGGGTGCTGTCCGGCGGGTGCAGTTCAGATGGTGTCACCGCGGGGTGTTCGGGGACGCGAACCCGCCCCCGGTCCTTCGATAGTTGCGATCACGTTCGGCAAGTTTCGGAGCGTTCTGGCGTACGCGAACCTCCTCGACGCCGCTGCTGGAGAGGTACGTTGCCCGAATATATTCGCAGGTGAAACGCGCAATCGTCGCACGCTGCACTGAGTGCACAGGAGTGTAGCGATCGCTCGAAAGCCCGCACGCCGACGTGGTCGGCCGCGCCAGGGATCACGAATGTTTCCGAAACTGTTGACGACATCTGTTCGTAACACCTAGCGTGGCAGCGATCGAGTTCAGGGCCTGAGCGAGCCGGCCGAGCGCCAGAGCCTGGTACGACGGCCGCGGCGAAGGCGGTCGGGGACGGATGGGTCAGATGAGAGCCGCGCTGCTGCAGAACTTCGGAAGTCCTCTTGAAATCGGCGAGCTGGAGCTCGATGAGCCGCACTCGGGTGAGGTCCTCGTCAGAGTCGAGGCGGCCGGCGTGTGCCACAGCGACCAGCACTATCTCGCCGGAGACCTGCGGTGCCCGCTCCCGGTCGTCCCCGGGCACGAGGGGGCCGGCGTGATCGAGGCCGTGGGACCGGGCGTCACCCGGTTCTCCCCGGGAGACAGGGTCTGCCTCATGTGGCGGCCCCGCTGCGGCCAGTGCCGCTACTGTCTGGTCGGACGGCCCGCCCTGTGCGAGGCGGCCGGCATCCAGTCGAGCTCGGGCGGCCTGCTCGACGGGACCAGCCGGCTGAGCACCGGCGGCACGAAGGTCCATCACCTGCTGGGTGTCTCCTGCTTCGCCGAATACTGCGTCGTCTCCGAGCGCGCCGTGGTGCCGGTGCCCGACGAGGTGCCGGCCGAGATCGCGGCGATCGCGGGCTGCGCGGTCATCACCGGCGTCGGCGCCGTGCTCAACGCCATCGGCCGCTGCGCCGGCGACGGCATTGTGATCTTCGGCGCGGGCGGCGTCGGATTGTCGAGCGTGCTCGGCGCGGTGCTGGCCGGGGCGAACCCCGTCGTCGTCGTCGACGTCGTCCCCGAACGCCTCGAGATGGCGGCGCGGCTGGGCGCCACGCACACCGTGGACGCCTCCCGCGAGGACACGGCGGAGGCACTCCGTGCGATCCGGCCCGGTGGCATGGAGTGGGCGATCGAGGCGATCGGCCGCCCCGCCACGCTGGAGACGGCCATCGAGGTGCTCCGCCCCGGAGGGACGCTCGTGGCGGTCGGCCTCGGCGCGGTCGGCACGACGTTCGACGTTCCGCTCAACGTGCTGGTACAGCGGGAGAAGCGTGTGGTCGGCAGCCTGTACGGCTCGGCCAACCCGCTCGTGGACCTGCCCCGGCTGTTCGATCTCTACCTGGCCGGCCGGCTGCCGCTCGACGCGCTCGTCGGCCGGCGGTACCCGCTCGACCGCATCAACGAGGCCTTCGCCGACCTGGCCGACGGTTCGGTCGGCCGGGGCGTGGTTCTCCCGTGGGAGTCGCAGTGACCATCACGCACAACGCCGCCGAGGCGGACGAGCTTCGCTACGCAACCTATCCGAGCCTCCGCGACCGGGTCGCCTTCGTCAGCGGCGGCTCGACCGGCCTGGGGTCGGAGTTCGTCTCCGCGCTCGCCGCACAGGGCGTACGGGTCGGCTTCGCCGACATCGACGTCGCCGGAGCCGAGCGCCTGCTCGAACGGCTGAGCCGTACGGACTGTCCTGAGCCGTTGTTCGTCGAGGCCGACGTCCGCGACGTCGGCCAGGTGCAGGCGGCCGTCGCGGAGGTGGGGGACAGGCTCGGGCCGATCTCGATCCTCGTCAACAACGCGGCCAACGACGAGCGCCACGACAGCGCGGTGGTCGACGAGGCCTACTGGGACAACGCGATCGCGGTCAACCTGAAGCACCACTTCTTCGCGATCCAGGCGGTCGTCCCCGGCATGCGCGCGCTCGGCGGCGGGTCGGTCATCAACCTGGGCTCGATCAGCGCGCACGCCGACTTCGTGGGCCTGCCGGCGTACGTGACGTCCAAGGCCGGCATCGAGGGCCTGACCCGGACGCTGGCCCGTGAACTCGGGCCTGACCGGATCCGCGTCAACTGCCTCATACCGGGCTGGGTCTTCACCGAACGGCAACTCGCGCAACTGGTCACGCCCGAGACGCTGGCGAAACTCGACCAGGTCCAGTCATTGAAGGACAACATCATGCCGGCCGACGTCGCACGGATGGTGTTGTGGCTCGCGGCCGACGACAGCGCCATGTGCACCGGCCAGAAGTGGATCGTCGACGGGGGATGGATGTGAACATGTCGGACAGCACTGGCAGCACTGGCAACACTGGCAACGCTGGCAACGCGGCGGGCGACCCGCAGCACGGCGGCGGCCGTACGAGGCGGAGCGCGCACTGGTTCGGCGCCGAGGGCCGGTCAGGCATGCTGTACCGGTCCTGGATGCGCAACCAGGGATTCGGGCCGGAGGTGTTCGACGGCCGCCCGGTCATCGGCATCGCGACCACCTGGTCCGAGCTCGCGCCCTGCAACTCGCACCTGCACCGGGTGGCGGAGGCGGTGAAACGCGGCGTCTGGCAGGCCGGCGGCTTCCCGTTGGAGTTCCCCGTGCTCGCGACCGGCGAGACGCTGATGCGCCCGACGGCGATGCTCTACCGCAACCTGCTCGCCATGGAGGCGGAGGAGCTCATCCGGGCCAACCCGCTCGACGGCGTGGTGCTGCTGTCCGGCTGCGACAAGACCACACCCGGCCTGCTGATGGGCGCGGCCAGCGTCGACCTCCCGGCCGCGATGGTGACCGGCGGCCCGATGCTCAACGGCAAGTTTCAGGGCCGTGACGTCGGCTCGGGCACGCACGTGTGGAAGTTCGAGGCGGAGATCAAGGCCGGCCGGATGACCGTGGAGGAGGGCTACGCCGCCGAGGGCTGCATGGCCCGGTCGAACGGGCACTGCATGACGATGGGCACTGCCTCGACGATGGCCTGCATGGCCGAGGCCCTCGGCATGCAGCTTCCCGGCTCGGCGACCTGGCCCGCCGTGGACATGCGCCGGATGGAGGTCGCGCAGCAGGCCGGACGGCGGATCGTGGACATGGTCGAGCAGGACCTGCGCCCGAGCACGATCCTCACCCGCGCGGCCTTCGAGAACGCGATCAGGACCAACGCCGCCATCGGCGGGTCCACCAACGCGATCATCCACCTGACCGCCCTGGCGGGACGGCTCGGCGTCGACCTGAACCTCGACGACTTCGACACCCTCGTCAGGGACGTGCCGACGATCGTCGACCTCATGCCGTCCGGCCGGTTCCTGATGGAGGACTTCTGCTACGCCGGGGGCCTGCCGGTGGTCATGCGGGAGCTCGACGAGGCGGGTCTGCTCAACTCGGACGCCGTCACGGTCACCGGCCGCGCGATCGGGGAGAACGTCGCGGACGCCGTCTGCTGGAACACCGAGGTGATCCGCCCGCTGGCCGAGCCGCTGCTGCCGTCCGGCACCGGGACCGCGATACTGCGCGGCAACCTCTGCCCGAACGGAGCGGTGATCAAGCAGTCGGCCGCGTCGCCGTCCCTGATGCACCACGAGGGCAGGGCGCTGGTCTTCGACTCGCCCGAGGCCTACCACGCGGTGTGCGACGACGACGACCTCGACGTCACCCCCGACGACGTCCTCGTCATCCGGGGCGCGGGCCCGAAGGGCTACCCGGGCATGCCCGAGGTGGCCAACGTGCCGCTGCCCGCGAAGCTGCTGCGCGACGGCGTGAGCGACATGGTGCGCATCAGCGACGGGCGAATGAGCGGCACCGGATTCGGCACCGTCGTCCTGCACGTGTCGCCGGAGGCCGCGGTCGGCGGCCCGCTCGCGCTGGTGCGCACCGGTGACCGCATCGAGCTCGACGTGCCGGGCAGGCGGCTGACGCTACACGTGAGCGACGAGGAGCTCGACCGGAGGCGCGCCGAGTGGCAGGCCCCCGCCACGCAGGAGGACGGCGGATACCGCTGGCTCTACCGCCAGCACGTCCTGCAGGCGGACGACGGGGTGGACTTCGGGTTCCTGCGCGGCAGCCGCGGAAGCGAAGTCCCGCGCGACTCGCACTGACGCCGGGGAACCTCACAGAACCGCCGGTCGGTCCTCCGGGCCCTCGCCGTATCCACGTCCGCCCCCTCCACCCCTTCGAACCGGCGTCCAGCGCCGAGGAGTCACCGTGAACATCGTCAGGTACCGGACGCGGGAATCCGCGGAGCCCCGGATCGGTCTGCACGACGACGGCCACGTCGCCGAGGTCGGGGGAGTGGGATCGCTCGCCGAACTCTGGGCGTCGCCACTGGCCGACCTGCGGGCCCGGCTGACCGGAGGCCCGCTCGGCGACCAGGTGCCTCTCTCTGAGGTCGACCTCCTGGCACCGGTCGACGGCACGACCGAGGTGTGGGCGGCGGGCGTCACGTACGAGACGTCCCGTGAGGCCAGGGTCGAGGAGAGCGAGCGGGCCGCGACCATCTACGAGCTGGTCTACGACGCCGAACGGCCGGAGTTGTTCTTCAAGTCGGTGCCCTGGCGGGTCGTCGGCCCCGGCGGCAGCCTGGCCGTACGCGAGGACTCGGCCGTCGACGTGCCCGAGCCCGAGCTGGCCCTGGTGGTCAACCGCTTCGGGGAGACCGTCGGCTACACGGTGTGCAACGACATGTCCTCGCGCAGCATCGAGGGGGAGAACCCGCTCTACCTGCCCCAGGCCAAGATCTACTTCGGCGGATGCGGCCTCGGCCCGTGGATCACTCCCGCGTGGGAGATCGAGGATCCGTACGACCTCACGATCGAGATGACGATCGGCAGGAACGGCGAGCGGGAGTGGAGCGGTGAGACGAGCACCTCGCGTCTGCACCGGCGGCTGGACGACCTGGTGGCGTACCTGATGCGCGGCGACGTCCACCCCGACGGGGTCGTCCTGTCGACCGGGACCTGCCTCGTGCCGGAGGCGCCGTTCACGCTCGCGGACGGCGACACCGTCGAGATCGGCATCAGCGGCGTGGGCGTGCTCCGCAACACCGTCGTCCGCGGCATGCCGCCCGGCGTGAACCCCGCGGACGGACACATCGCAGAAGGGCGGCAGGCATGATCGACAGCATCGATCCGCGTACCGGGCGCACCGTCGAGCAGATCGACGCCGCCACGTCGGCGGCGGACCTCGACGACATCTGCGCGCGAGCCGAGGCGGCCGCGCGGGAACTCACCGCGCGGGGGCGCGCCGGGCGTGCGCGGCTGCTGCGCTCGATGGCGCGCTCGATCGAGGACCGCAGGGCCGATCTCGTCGCCGTCGCCGACCGCGAGACCGCCCTCGGCGAGCAGCGGCTGAACGGCGAGCTGACCAGGACCTGCTACCAGCTCGACCTGTTCGCCGACGTCGCGGAGGACGGCGCGTACATCGAGGCCACCATCGACCACGCCGGGGACACCCCGATGGGCCCCCGTCCCGACCTGCGCCGCATGCTGCTCCCGCTCGGGCCGGTCGCGGTCTTCGGCGCGAGCAACTTCCCGTTCGCGTTCTCCGTGCCCGGCGGCGACACGGCGTCGGCGCTGGCCGCCGGATGCCCGGTCGTCGCCAAGGTGCACGAGGCGCACCCGGCGACGTCCATGCGCGCCCACGAGGCGCTCGCCGAGGGCGCGCGGGCCGCGGGCGTGACCCCCGACGTGGTCAACCTGGTCTTCGGCCGCCAGGCGGGCGTCGACCTGGTCAGGCACCCCGCCGTCCAGGCGGTCGGCTTCACCGGCTCCCTCGGAGCCGGGCGGACGCTGTTCGACGTCGCCTCGTCCCGGCCGTCGCCGATCCCCTTCTACGGCGAGCTGGGCGCGCTCAACACGCTCGTCGTGTGCCCCGCGGCGGCCGCGGCGCGCGGCGAGGACATCGCGGCGGGCCTGGCGGCCTCCTTCACGCTCGGCGTCGGGCAGTTCTGCACGAAGCCCGGCGTGGTGCTGCTCCCCGCGGGGCCGGACGGCGAGACCGTCCGGCGTTCACTGGCGGAGCGGGTCGGGGAGATGTCCGCCGGATTCATGCTCAGCGAGCGGACGGCCGGCGCCTACCTGCGCGGCACGGAGACCCTCCTCGGCATGGACGGCGTCCAGGTGCTCGCCCGCGGGCATGAGGGCACGGGCGACGGCTGGACCGGCGTTCCGCTGCTCCTGCGGGCCGACGCCGGCTCGGTGACCGGCGCGCTGACCGAGGAGTGCTTCGGCCCGGTCCTCGTGGTCGTCGAGTACACCGGCGACGGGCACCTGCTGGAGCTGCTGCGGTCGTTCGGGCCTGCCCTCACCGGGACGGTCCACGCCGACGCGGCGGACGGCGAGCTGTCGGCTCTCCTGCTCGCGCAGCTCGCCGGCACGGTGGGCCGCGTGGTGTGGAACGGGTTCCCGACCGGTGTCGCGGTGGCCTGGGGCATGCACCACGGCGGCCCGTTCCCGGCGACGACCAGCGCTCTCCACACCAGTGTCGGCACCACGGCGATCCGCCGCTGGCTGCGCCCGATCAGCCTGCAGAACGTCCCGCAGGAGCTGCTGCCGGACGAGCTGCGCGACGTCCCCGCCGGCGCGACCGGCCTCGTCCGCCGCGTCGACGGAGTCCTCACCCCGGTCGCGTAGCCCGTCCCGCGGGACGACATGCTGGACACGCTGATTCCACCTGAAGAGACATGGCTGCAATGACGACACATTCCCAGTCCCCCGCACCCCTCCGCTGGGCGATCATCGGCACCGGCGGGATCGCGAGCGCGTTCGCCGAAGACCTTCGGCTGTCGGACGCCGGCGAGGTGGTGGCGGTCGTCTCCCGTTCAGCCGAGCGGGCCGAGGCGTTCGCCGCGAAGACGGGTGCCGCGCGCTTCTCCGCCGACCAGGCCGAACTGCTGGAGTCCGACGACATCGACGCCGTCTACGTCGCGGTGCCGCACAGCGGGCACCGCGACGCGGCCGTCACCGCCATCGAGGCCGGCAAGGCCGTACTGGTCGAGAAGCCGTTCACCATCAACCGGGCCCAGGCCGAGGAGATGGTGAAGCTGGCCCGCGCGAACGGCGTGTTCCTGATGGAGGCGATGTGGACGCGCTTCCTGCCGCACATGGTCCGCATCCGCGAGCTGCTCGCGCAGGGGCGTCTCGGCGAGCTCCGCCAGGTCAACGCCGAGCTCGGTGTCTGGTTCGAGAAGGACCCGGCACACCGGATGTTCGACCCGCATCTGGGCGGCGGCGCCCTGCTTGACCTCGGGGTCTACCCGGTGTCGTTCGCGTCGATGGTGCTCGGCGAACCGTCGTCCGTGCTCGGGGCCGCCCAGTTCGGCGACACCGGGGTGGACGCCCAGACCGCCGTGGTGCTCCAGTACGGGCAGGGCAGGCAGTCGGTGATCGCGACCTCGATGGAGGCGTGGCTGCCCAACCTGGCGTCGATCTCCGGGAGGGACGCCCGCATCGACGTCGACCACATGTTCTTCACGCCGAAGTCGTTCACGCTGACCGAGCGGACCGGGGCGGTCGAGCGGTACGACTTCCCCGTGACGGGCAGCGGGCTGCGTTTCCAGGCCGAGGAGGTCGCCCGGTGCGTCCGGGCCGGCCTGCTGGAGAGCCCCGTGATGCCGCTCGACGAGACCTGCCAGATCATGGGCACGATGGACGAGGTCCGGGCGCAGATCGGCCTGCGCTACCCGGGCGAGTGAACATCCGAAGCAAGCAGAGGATCAGCCCGCGCTGACCGGGCGAGTCGAACATCCGGCGGGGCGGCCCGGGATCTCCCGGGCCGCCCCGCCGTGCCTGTGTCAGCCCCTGGCGACCGCGGACGTGACGGTCGCCTCCATGACCCGGTCGAAGCCGACGTGGCGCCGCGGCCCGGTCATCGAGACGGTGACGGTCTCCCGGATGTCGGCGCTCGAGGCCCCGACCCGCAGTTCGACCTGGCCCGGATCGACCTGCCGCCGTCCGGCAGCCCCCGTGTAGGAGGTCTGGTCGGCGTGCAGGGAGATCGTGACCTCCCGCGTCTCACCCGGCTCCAGGTCGACCCGGTGGGCGGTCAGCAGCGACTGCACCGGACGGGCGACCTCCGCGACCGGGTCGTGCAGGTAGACCTGGACGACCTCCGACACCGGGCCGGCCGCGCCGTTGTGAAGCGTCACCCGCACGTCGAAGGCGCCGTCGGTCGGCCACGTCGCCGCCGCGTCGGCGGTGACGGCCTTCCAGGTGATCGGGGTGTACGACAGCCCGTGCCCGAAGGGGAACAGCGGAGTGGGATCCACCGAGCTCACCTCGCTGCGCCGGGCCAGCGGAGAGGCCAGGTAGGTGGAGGGCTGGGTGGCGCCGTCGCCGGGGAAGCTCACCGGGAGCCGCCCCGCCGGGTCGGCCCGGCCGGAGAGCACGTCGGCCAGGGCCCGTGCGCCCTCCTCGCCGGGGAAGAACCCGCACATGACGGCGGCCAGGCGGCCGGCCTGCCGGGCCAGTTCGTACGGCCGGCCGACCAGAAGCACCAGCACGACCGGCTTGCCGGTGGCCAGCACGGCCTCCAGCAGTTCCTCCTGCCGCCCGGGAAGGCGCAGGCTCGCCACATCGCAGCCCTCGCCGGAGGTGCCCCGCCCGAACAGGCCCGCCTGGTCGCCGAGCACGGCCACGCAGACGTCGGCGTCGGCCGCCGCCGCGACGGCCGCCGCGATTCCCTCGTCGTCTCCGCCGAGGACCGGGACACCCTGCTCGTAACGCACGTCGTAACCCGCCGGATCGGCGCGCAGCGCCTCGACCAGGGTCGGCACCTCGAGGCCGATGGGGACGTCGGGGTGGTGCACGCCGACGTGCATCGGGAACGAGTAGCACCCCATCATGGCCTGCGCGGTGTCGGCGCGCGGCCCGACCACGGCCAGTCGCAGGCCCGCGGCCAGCGGCAGCGCGCCCGCGTCGTTGTGCAGCAGGACGACGGACCGGCGGGCCAGTTCGGCCGCCAGGGCCCGCTCCTCCGCGCCGTCCAGCACCGCGTCGGCGCCCGTCTCGTCGGACTCGGGAGCCGTCTCGTCGAGCACGGAGGGCTCGGGCGTCCATCCCGCGTCGAGCAGTCCGAGCCTGCACTTTTGCAGGAGCACGCGCCGCAACGCACGGTCGATGAGGGCGATGTCGACCTCGCCGCGGTCGATCGCCTCGATCAGCGGCGGGCCGAAGGTGTTCACCGTGGGCAGTTCGACGTCGATCCCCGCCGTGAGAGCGAGCCTGGCCGCGTCACCGGGCGAGTCGGCCACGTTGTGCAGGGTCTGCAGGAAGGCGACGGAGAAGTAGTCGGCCACGACGGTGCCGGTGAAGCCGTAGGTGTCGCGCAACAGGTCGGTGAGCAGGGTGGGGTCGGCCGCGACCGGCACCCCGTCGATGTCGGCGTAGGAGTTCATCACCGAGTCGGCCCCGGCCCGCAACGCCATCTCGAACGGCGGCAGCAGGACGTCGGCGATCTCACGGCGGCCCACCGACACCGGGGCGAGGTTCCGGCCCGCCTTGGACGCCGAGTAGCCCACGAAATGCTTCAGGGTGGCGACCACGCCCGCGGACTGAACGCCGCGGATGTAGGCGCTGCCGATCGTGCCGACGAGGACGGGGTCCTCGCCGATGGTCTCCTCGACGCGACCCCATCGCAGGTCGCGGGCGACGTCCAGGACCGGCGCGAGCCCCTGGTGGATGCCGAGGCGCCGCATGGTGGCGCCGATCTGCGCCCCCATCCGCTCCACGAGGCCCGGATCGAAGCTGGCCCCCCAGCAGAGCGGCGACGGGTAGACGGTGGCCTTCCACGCGGCCAGGCCGGTCAGGATCTCCTCGTGCACCAGCGCGGGGATGCCCCAGCGTCCCGCCTCCGTGATCGAACGCTGGGCGTTCGCGAGCGTGGTCGCCCCCGTGAGGACGCCGACGGGCGTCGTGCCGAACGGCCGGGTCAGCTGGCCGATGCCGTCCTTCACCAGCTCGTCCCACCCGACGGGCAGCGACGTGAACTCGTGCTGGTGCGGGGCCATCTCGCCGTCTTCGTCCTTGATGCCCACCCAGACGCCGTACAGCTGCGCGACCTTCTCGGCCACGCTCATTTGGGCCATCAGTGCCTCGACCCGGTCCTCGTCGGGGACGGCGGCGTCCTTCCACACCTCTGGCGACGTTTCAGTGCTCAAAGCCACGGTGCTCTCCGTTTGTCGTTGGAATCCCTCGTACGGCCGTCGTCGGCATCAGTCCAGCCACCCGCCGTACGCCGGGGTGCACTGGTCGAGCTCGTCCCACAGCTCTGGGGGGATCGCAGTGGTGGCGAGATCGAGGGTGGTGGCGATCCGCGCGGGCTCGGAGATCCCGACGATGGTCGACGTCACCCGCGGGTCCCGCAGTGAGAACTGCAGCGCGGCGGCCGCCAGGGACACGCCGTGGGCGGCGCACGCCCGCTGCATCGCCCGGACCGCGTCCCTGACCGACTCGTCGGTGTCCCGGTAGGCGTAGCGGGGCTGCGCGTCCGGACCCTTGACCAGCATCCCTCCGCCGTACGGCGCGCCGTTGACGAAGGCGACCCCTCGCTCGGCCGCGTCGTCGAGCAGCCGATCGGCCTCGCGGTTCACCAGGGTCCACCGGTTGTGGTTGATCACGGCCTCGAACACGCCGGTCCCGACGAACCGGCGCATCAGCTCCACCGGGCCTCCGGCGATCCCGAGGTGGCCGACGACACCGGCGTCGCGCAGCGCGACCAGTGCCTCGACCGGGCCGCCGGGAGCCATGGCCTGCTCGAACGTGACGTGGAACTCCGGGTCGTGCAGGTACATCATCGGCACGCGGTCGACGCCCAGCCGGTCCAGGCTCTCCTCGACCGAGCGGCGTACCCGCTCGCCGGAGAAGTCGCCGGAGTCGGGGTCGGCGTCGGCCTTGGTGGCCAGGACGAACCCGTCGGGCACGCCACGCCGGCGCAGGACGGCGCCGATGCGCCGCTCCGCGCTGCCGCCGCCGTAGTTGTTGGAGGTGTCGAGGAAGTTGAACGGGCCGTCGAGCACGGCCTCGACCGTGGCCTCCGCCCGCTCCTGGTCGACCGCGTAGCCGTACAGCGTGGGCATGCTCGCCAGGGGGCTGGTCCCGATGCAGATGGGAGTGACGGCGAGCCCGGTGCGGCCGAACACGCGGCGCTCCGCGGGGTCGGGCAGCGGGTACGCGCCGGTCTGCCGGTCGTTGGTCAGGTCATCGGCCATGTCAGATCACGAATTCGGTCGTGCGGCGGCCGCGGCATCCGGGCTCGGCCCGGAAGATCATGCCTGCCATGGGCTGACGCCGCAGGTCGTCGGGGGAGAGTTCCTCAGTGGAGGTGCTGATGATGAGCTGGTCCAGATCCGGACCGGCGAAGCAGCACGACGTCACCTGTGACACCGGAAGGGTGATCGTGCGCTCGATCCGGCCGTCGGGGCCGAATCGGCAGACGCACGATCCTCCCCAGAAGGCCACCCACACGGCGCCGTCGGCGTCGACCGTCAGCCCGTCGGGCAGCCCGGTGACGGCGGAGGTGTCGGCGAACACGCGCCGGTTCGACAGCGCGCCCGTCGTCACGTCGTAGTCGAACACGTCGACGCGGCGCAGCGGGCTGTCCACGAAGTAGCACAGGGTCGCGTCGGGCGACCAGTCCACGCCGTTGCTGATCGTGACGTCGGTGAGGACCGTGTGCAGGGACCGGTCGGCGTCGAGGCGGTACAGGCTGGCCGCGCCAGGCTCGAGGTCGTAGGCCATGCTTCCGGCGAAGTACCGCCCCGCTGGATCGACGCCGGCGTCGTTCATCCGGATGTGCGGCCGCCCGGCCAGCGGGGCGGCGAGCCGTACGGTCAGACCGTCCCGCGAGGCCAGCGCGATGCCCTCGCCGTCCGCGACGACGACGGTCGCCGGATCGGTCGTGGGGTGCACGGCGGTGACCGGCGCCGGCAGGTCGAACCACCTGACGTCGGCGGCGTCGAGGTCCGTGTCGAGGTCGGTGTCGACGTCCGCGTCGAACACCCGCCCGCGGGGGATGTCGACGAACCGCACCCGGCCGAGGGCGTCGTCCCACACGACGCCCTCACAGTGGACACCCGAGACGTCCAGCCATGGCCGCGCCTCCAGGTCTCCGCCCGCCGGCTCGGTCGGGGACTCCGCCATCACGGCGCCAGCGGCGCCAGAGCCGCCGCCGCCAGACGGTGGCCTTCGACGAGCCGCGCGAGCACCGCATCGGTCTCGGCGTCGGGGCGGGTCTCCTCGGGGTGGGCGGACCGCCAGTTGAGCAGCCGCCGGGCGCCTTCCGACCAGGTGACCTTCGGCTGGAACGACGGGACGAACCGCTTGATCTTGGTGTTGTCGAACACGGCGCTGTGCTGCAGGTCGCCGACGATCAGGTCCGACCAGAACCAGTCCGGGGCCACGACCGGCAGGAGCTCCGAGGGCAGATGGAGGAGACGGGCGTGCGTCCCGGCCGTGCGGCCGATGATGTCGTAGATCTCGTTCCAGGTCAGCGCCTCGTTGGAGGTGATGTGGAAGTCCTCGCCCACGGCCTGCCAGTTGCCGATCAGGCCGACGAGGCCGACGGCGAGATCACTCGCGTGCGTCAGGGTCCACAGGCTGGTGCCGTCGCCGGGGACGACCAGTTCGTCGCCGCGCACGATCCGGTCCCAGGCCGTCCAGTCGCCGGGAAGCGGGGGATGGGCGTCGTCGTAGGTGTGCGACGGCCGCACGATCGTGACGGGGAACTCCCGCTCCTCGTACGCGTGCCGCAGGACGTCCTCGGCGGCGATCTTCTCCCGGGCGTACCCCAGGTAGGGGTTGCGCCGGGTGGTCGACTCCACGAACGGCACCTGCCGTACCGGCTTGTGGTAGATCGACGCGCTGCTGATGTGGATGTACTGGTTCGTCCGGCCCTCCAGCAACTCCACGGCCGCCGAGGCGTCCTTGGAGCCGAAGCTGAGGAAGTTGACCACGGAGTCGAACGTCGTGCCGTCGAGGGCCCGGCGCATCGACTCCGGGTCCTGGACGTCGCCTTCGATCGTCGTGACCCCGGCAGGGAGCGGACGGCGGCCGGCGGTGCGGCCGCGGTTCAGGACGTGGACGTCCTGACCCTGACGCACCGACTCCGCGACACACGACGAGCTGATCGTGCCGGTGCCGCCGATATAGAGAACCTTCACTACAGGACTCCGGATCTTGGATTCAGGGATGGGCAGGATGCGATCAGCTGCGGGACTTGCCGGCGTACCAGTCCTCGAAGCCGTTCTCCACGATGCTGATGAGCAGGTCGTCCGGGCGGATGCCGATCTCGCCCAGCCGCTTGGCGATCTGGTCGAACATCGCGTACTTGGTGGTCACGTCGTACATGTGCACCATCAGGATCTGGATGCTGATCAACTGCCGCCGGTCGACGCCGTTGTAGCCCGGGTCGAAGACGATCTCTTCCGGCGCGTGGGTGCGGAAGATCTGGAACTTGTCGGTCGGGTCCATGCCGAGGCCGTCGACCAGGGCCTGGTGGATGCCGTCACTGATCTGCTCGCCCAGCCGTTCGGCGAGGGAACGGTCGAGGTCGATCTGCACGAGAGGCAAGAGGGGTTCCTTTCAGCGCCGGGCGGTCGACCGGATGTCCGGGCGCCACGGCGGAACGTGCACGAAGGCAGGAAGCCGAAACTTTCGAAAAAACTATGAAACTTAAGGTCCGCAGTGACAACGTAGAACGATCGGTTGACGAACGTCAAGGGTGAAGCGGCCGACGAAAGCCGGCCCAGTGACATCGTCGCCCGTCAGGGCACCTGATCTATGATCATTTCCGGTCTGGTGAGACAGGTCGAGAGTCGGTCCGGCGGAGCGCACCGGGCACCCGGGCGACGGACTCGAGCCAACGATACTCCGCGATTGTTTTTCCTGGTAGAGCCGATGATTCCGGTATCCGGACCCGATCGCCCGGCAGGTGGACGGCGGCCCTTTCGGGCTGGGACGTCGCCGTCCGCTACTGGGAGCGGACCGCAGTGCCTGCCGCTTAACAACTTTCTGTAAACTTTCGCATCGCCTGGCCGGCGCGGTCTCCTCCCGCCGGAACGACACGTGAGAGTGAGGCCGACCTGTGAACATCACGGTGACGGGCGCGAGCGGCAAGACGGGGCGCGCCGTGGTCCAGGACCTGCTCGCCCACGGACACGAGGTGCGCGCGGTCGACGTGGCGGGGACGCCCGGCGACCGAGGCGAGCTGGCGGACCTGGGCGCGCCGTTGCTGCGCGCCGACCTGACGGACTTCGGCGACACGGTGGACGCGCTGACCGGAGTCGACGCCGTCGTCCACCTCGCGGCGATCCCCGCACCCGGTTTCGTCACCGACGCGCGGACGTTCACCGCGAACACCGCGATGAACAGCAACGTCTTCCTCGCCGCGGCCAAGCTCGGGGTGGGCCGGGTGGTGTGGACGTCGAGCGAGACCACGCTGGGATTCCCGTTCGGCACGGCCGCTCCGCCGCGCTACCTGCCCGTGGACGAGGACCACTACCCGCATCCCACCTCGGCCTACGCGCTGTCGAAGGTCGTGGGGGAGACGCTGGCCGAGCACATCTCCGCGTGGTCGGGCATCCTGATCATCGGGCTGCGGTTGTCGAACGTCCACGACGACGCCGACTACCCGAAGATCCCGTCCTACTGGGCCGACCCGCTGACCAGGGTCTTCAACCTGTGGGGGTACGTCGACGTGCGCGACGTCGCCCAGGCGTGCCGGCGGGCGTTGCTCGCCGAGGTCACCGGCGCCCCGTCCTACGTCATCGCCGCCAGGGACACGCTGATGGACCGGCCCTCCGCCGAGCTGGCCGCGGAGGTCTTCCCCGAGGTGCGGGCCCGCCGCCCACTGGATGGCCACGAAAGCCTGCTGAGCAGCGAGAAGGCCCGTGACGAGCTGGGATACGTCCCGCTGTACTCCTGGCGTGACGTCCTCGGAACGCCGCTCACGTGACCACCGCGGCCCGGGTCGCGGGGCCGGGGTGTGCGGCGGGCCGTCAGTGGCGGCAGGCCCGGGTCGCGGGCTGCGGTGTTCGGCGGGCCGTCAGACCCGGCGGCGGTCGGCCCGCTCCTTCCACGGCGCGGTGCTGTTCCGCTCCACCAGACTGGTGGAGAGCTCGAGGTGCAGCGGCTGCTCACCGGGGGTGTGCGTGGTCTCCAGCACGTTGCGGATGGCCAGCACCGCCATCTGAGCGAGAGGTTGCCGGATGGTGGTCAGCCGGGGGAACATCCATTCGCAGACCTCGGTGTCGTCGAACCCGACGACGCTGAGATCCTCGGGGATGCGCAGCCCCCTGGCGTGGGCCGCGTCGTACACGCCGGCCGCCTGCTGGTCGGAGCCGGCGAAGATGGCGGTGGGCGGTTCCGGCAGGTCGAGCAGCTCGAGCGCGGCCCGCCTGCCTCCCTCGGCGTAGAAGTCGCCCTGCCGGACCAGGCTCTCGTCGAGTGGCAGCCCCGCTCGCCCGAGCGCGGCGCGGTAGCCGTCGAGGCGCTCCAGGCTGCACCGGACGTCCTCCGGCCCGGTGATCACTCCGATACGGCGATGGCCGAGTTCGGCCAGATGCTCGGTGGCGGCGAACCCGCCGGCCCAGTTGGTGGCGCCGATGGTCGGAACGTCGCGGTCGTACCCGCCGACCTGGTCGATGACGACGAAGGGGGTGTCGATCGGACGTAGCGTCTCCGCGGCCACCTGCCGGGTGTTCGTGACCACGAGGACCACGCCGTCGGTGGGCCGGGAGGCGATCGTCTTGAGCCATTCGCGAGGCTGGGCCTGCCGGTCGTGGGTCACGGTCAGCACCAGGCTGGCGCCCAGCCGGTAGGCCTCCTGC
This sequence comes from Planotetraspora silvatica, assembly GCF_016863315.1. GTDB lineage: Bacteria > Actinomycetota > Actinomycetes > Streptosporangiales > Streptosporangiaceae > Planotetraspora > Planotetraspora silvatica. The sequence goes on along the minus strand of NZ_BOOQ01000022.1, from coordinate 63,079 downwards.
TCGGCGCCGCGCAGCAGCTCACAGGCCCAGGCGGTGTCCAGCTCCGTGATGACGAAGTCGACCAGGCCGACCTTTCCCGTCTCCGATCGGGCCCTGCGCTGATAACCCGTCGAGATCAACGCGTCCTGGACCCGGCGGCGGGTCTCGGGGCCGACGGCTTCCCGGCCGTTGAGCACCTTGCTCACCGTCGGCGCGGACACGCCCGCCTCACGCGCGACCATCGCGATGGTCACCCGGTCGGCGTCCGCGCTCCGGGGAGTCCCCGCTGCTGCCCGCTTATGTGTCCTCGTCCCCTGCTCGGTCGCCACGACACCTCTTCACGCGCTGAGCCTGTGCTGTCGAAAGTTTCTCTAACGGTAGCACCGCTGGTGGGGGGCCTGTGGAAACGTGCGACAGGTAGGCTGCTCACGGCATGAATACCGGATTGTCTGAATTGGGGCCGTAACGTGGTCCGTCGACACGCTCCGGCACCGGGCCGCACGGTGTTCCGGGGCGTCTGCGCCGTGGAGTCATCCGGTGACGACCTGCGGATATCGCGCCGACGATCTCGGTATGACTGCTCCCGGCGTCGGCGTGGACGCCTCCGGCGAGAGGCCGCGGGGCCGGATCCGCGTAACTGAACGGAAACAAATTCGGCCGAGGTTATTGACACTGTCGCCGGGCCGGTGTTTTTCTCTCACAAGAAGACTTTCCGAAACTTTCGGTATCCGTGAGCAGTGCTGCTTTCGCCGACCGGTGACCCCGGCCGAGGGAGGACGCACGCCCTGTCCCGCGACCCCGTGCCGACATCGTCGCCGCGTGAGAGCGGGACCCCCGTGCTCATACGTGAGCACAGGCCGTCGTGGCCGTCCCCATGAAGTGGTGGACGGCGCGATGTCGACACGACCAGTGCGTGCGAGTCACGTGCAAGGAGAGATCACATGCTGGGATCCTCGCGAATCTGGAAGCGCCGCCTCCCCGGAGCCGCAGCCGCGTTCACGGCCACGGTGCTGGCGCTCGCCGGATGCGCCGGCGGAGCTACGACCGAGACCACGGACAAGGGTTCGGCCGACTCGGGCAATATCACCTGGTGGGGGTGGACGCCCGACGCGACGCCCGCCGAGGCATACATCAAGGCGTTCAACAAGGTCTACCCGAATATCAAGGTCACCTATAAGAAGCTGACCATCGACGGCTACGACGCCGCGATCCGTCCGGCCCTGGCCTCGTCGGTCGGCCCGGACGTCTTCGACGTCGCGCCGGGCGCCGCCAACGGCTCGGTCGACATTTACGGCGTGAACGCCGTGGACCTCGCGCCCGCCGTGGAGAAGTCGCTGGGCGCGGACTGGAAGTCGAAGCTGGCCCCGATCGGGGTGTCCAGCCTGACCGCCGACGGCAAGCTCGCCGGCCTGTCGGTCGGCTCGAACTACGCCGGGTCGGTCTGGGTCAACCAGGACCTGTTCGACAAGTACGGGCTGAAGCCGCCCACCAACTTCGACGAGTGGAAGCAGGTCTGCGCGGCCTTCAAGACCCACGGCGTCAAGTGCTTCGTGCAGGGTGCCGCCCAGACCGCGTTCAACGAGGACACGCTGCAGGCGATCAGCAACAACGTCAAGCCGGGCGTGTGGGCGCAGGCGCTGGACAAGAAGGTCCCGTGGACCGACCCGACGATCGTCAAGGCGCTGACCCTCTGGAAGCAGCTGTTCACCGACGGGATCATGCAGGACGGAGCGCTGGGCACCCAGCAGTACCCCGACGCCAACAACGACTTCATGTCCGGCAAGGCCGCGATGGTCATGATGGGCACCTGGTACATGCAGTACTCCACCGTCGAAGGCAGCACGGCCGCCATCTCCGGCGCGGGCGTCGGCGATCCCAAGCCGTTCACCCAGCTCCCCATCGCGTTCCCCGACGTGGCGGGCACCGGCAACGTCGGGTCGCTCTACGGTGACGCGGACTTCGGCCTGGCCGTGAACAAGAAGTCCAAGTCCATCGCCGCCGCCACCACCTTCGCCACCTGGCTGGGCACCTCGACCGCGGGGCAGCAGGCGGTGGCCGACATCCTCAACGACATCCCCGCCCTGACCAGCGTGCAGCCGAACTGGAGCTCGATCAAGCTGGTCAACGCTCAGGCGCAGCAGCCCGCGCTGGAGAAGCTGATCAGCGACGCGGGCAAGTCGCCTGAGCCCCGTCTCTCGACGGTGAGCGCCGATCTGCAGACCGCCATCGGGGTGGCGTCGACCACCGTGGCAGCGGGACAGGCCACTCCCGAGCAGGCCGCCGCGACTCTGCAGAGCACCGCCGAGAAGATCAAGTAGAGCCGCAGACGGCCCGTCTCATCGCATACGCGCAGGGGAGATTCATGACTTCCATCACCTCGCAGAAGACCGGGGCGCGCCGTCCATCGCCCGCCCCTCTTCCGGGCAGTCCCCGGAAGAGGGGCGGGAGGCCCTCAGGTCTGCCGTGGATCATGCCGGCGTTCGTCTTCGTCGTCGGGCTGATCTATTACTGCATCATCGAGACCGGTTACATCTCGACACTCGACTGGGACGGCACCAGCCCGACTCCCACATCTGTCGGGTTCGCCAACTACACCGCGATCCTGCAGGACCCCATCTTCTGGAAGGCCATCTGGCACACGGCGCTCTTCTTCGTCGTGACCTTCACCGTGCAGACCGCCCTCGGGTTCGTGTTCGCCGCACTATTGCACTCGAAGGTGAAGCTCGGCACCCTTTACAAGGTCCTCGTCTTCACGCCGGTCGTCCTCGCGCCGGCGACGATGGCGCCGGTGTTCCGGCAGATGTTCGCCGCCGACGGTCAGCTGAACTGGGCGCTGGACCACATCGGTCTCGGGTTCCTCAGCCAGCCCTGGCTGGCCCAGTCGAGCACCGCGATGCCAGTGATCATGTTCATCACGGTGTGGCAGTTCACCGGCCTCACGTTCGTCCTGTACTTCGCGGCAATGGGACAGATCGATCCCGAGACGCTCGAGGCCGCGCGCACCGACGGGGCGAGCAACCTCCGCGTCCTGAGGAGCATCGTCTGGCCGGGCGTGCGGGGCACGACGGTGGCTCTGGCGATGCTCGGCGTGATCGGGGCGTTGAAGACCTTCGACATCCCCTATCTGGTGACCATCGGCGGGCCGAACTACAGCACGGAATTCCTCGGGACCTACATCTACCGGATCAGCATCCCGTCGGCCCACGTCGGTTACGGGGCGGCCCTGTCGATCCTGCTGCTCATCCTGGCGTTGCTCGGCGCGATCATCGTCGCGGCCCGCGCCAACCGTAAGGACGGTGAATCCAGTGTTTGAGGCGCGCCGGCTGTCGACCAAGCTGCTGCTCCAGATCCTCGTGACCCTGATGATCATCCCCTACCTGTTCCCTCTGGTGGTCATGGTCCAGGGCTCGCTGGCGGGTGAGGGGCTCGGCAACTACCAGGCCGTGTTCGCCGTCGGCACGGTGGGGACGTTCTTCAGGAACAGCGTCATCGTCTCGGCCTCGACCATCCTGATCGTCTACGTCCTGACCATGTTCGCCGCCTTCGGGTTCTCCAAGCTGCACATCCGCGGCAAGGAGGTCTACTTCTGGCTGATCCTGGCCGCCCTCACGCTGCCCGAGGTCGTGCTGCTCACCCCGCTGTTCGCGACGACCCTGAGCCTGGGCGTGTACGACACGTACTGGGCGGTGGTGTTGCCGCTGGCCGCGCTCCAGATCCCCTTCGCGGTCCTGCTGGCCAGGAAGTTCATCGACGGCGTCCCCGACTCGCTCTTCGACGCGGCGCGGGTCGACGGCGCCAACATCTTCACCGCCTTCCGCTACATCGTCGTTCCGATGACCCGTCCGATCGCCGCGGCGATCGTCGTCCTCACGTTGATCGGTTCCTGGAACGACTACCTGCTGCCGCTGGTGCTCATCCAGGACCCGGCCAAGCAGACGATCACGTTGCTGCCGCAGTTCTTCGTCAGCCAGTTCAGCAACGACCAGACCAAGGTCCTGGCCAGTGCGGTCATCACCGCGATCCCCGAGATCGTGGCCTACCTGTGCCTGCAGCGCCTCTTCGAGCGCGGTCTGGCGGCCGGCGCGCTGAAGTAGGCGTCGCGCACCCCCCGATACCACCGTGTGATTCACCGCGTTTTCAGATTTGAGGAACAGAACACATGACGTCGGACAGCACGGCCTTCCTCCGTACGGCAGGCCGGGAAATCGTCGACCAGACGGGCACCCCCGTACGCCTGCGGGGAGTCGCCGTCGGCGGCTGGCTGAACATGGAGAACTTCATCACTGGCTACTCCGCCAACGAATCACTGATGCGCAGCACGGTCCGCGAGGTCCTCGGGGACGAGAAGTACGATCTGTTCTTCGAGCGGCTGCTGACCGCGTTCTTCGGCGAGGACGACGCGAAGCTGCTGGCCGACTTGGGCATGAACTGTGTCCGGCTCCCGGTCAACTACCGGCACTTCGAGGACGACGCCAGGCCGTTCGAGTTCAAGGAGGACGGCTTCCGCCACCTCGACCGGGCCGTCGAGGCCTGCGCGCGGCAGGGGATCTACTCGGTCATCGACCTGCACGCGCTGCCGGGCTCGCAGAACCATCACTGGCACTCGGACAACCCCACCCATCGGCCCGCGTTCTTCGACCACCCCCACTTCCAGGACCGAGTGGTGGCCATCTGGGAGCGCATCGCCGAGCACTACAAGGACAACCCGTGGGTGGCGGGTTACAACCCGATCAACGAGCCCGCGGACGAGTCGCGCATGGTGGTCGGGCCGTTCTACACCCGCCTGGTCGAGGCCATCCGCGCGATCGACGACCGCCACATCCTGTTCCTCGACGGCAACACCTACTCGACCGAGTTCGACGTGTTCGACCAGGAGTGGGACAACACCGTCTACGTCTGTCACGACTACGCCGCCCCCGGCATGGGCAACGGCGGCGACTACCCCGGCACCACCGACGGCAAGTACTACGACAAGGCGGCGCTTGAGGCCAAGTACCTCCAGCGCACCGAGTACAGCCGCCGCACCGGGACCCCGATCTGGGTGGGGGAGTTCGCTCCGATCTACACCGGGGACGAGCGCAAGGACGCCATGCGCCGGCAGGTCCTCGAGGACCAGCTCGAGATCTACCGCCGCGACGGGGCCGGCTGGTCGAGTTGGATGTACAAGGACCTCGGACGGCAGGGCGTGGCCATGGTCCGCCCCGACTCTCCGTACATGAAGCGCTTCGGTGACTTCGTGGCGAAGAAGAACCGGCTCGGCGCGGACAACTGGGGCAGCGACGGGAACGGCATCGTCGAGGTGACCAAGCCGTTCCAGGACATGATCGCGCGTGAGTTCCCCGACTTCGATCCGTACCCGTGGGGGCGGTTCGACTGGGTCAGGACGCTCATCCTGAACCTCACGGTCGCCCAGCCCCTGGCCTATGAGTACGCCGAGCTGTTCCGCGGGCTGGACGAAGACGAGCTGATCGCCTTGGCCGACTCGTTCGCGCTGCGCAACTGCGACGTCCGGACGACCCTCGCCGAGCAACTGCGCGCCGGCTGAGGCCGTCCGCACGGCCACCCGATGACGGCGTGATCGCCCTGCAAGCGACGGGGACGACTCCCGGGAGCCTTCCCGGGAGTCGTCCCCGTCCTGCTTTCAGTCCTCCGTCAGGGCGAGCAGCTTGGTGACGGTGTTCCAGTTGCGCATCGTGGCGGTCATCGACGACCGCTTCTCCAGCAGGGGCGGCAGCTTCGGGCGCCGGAGGCCGTCGGGGAAGTACATGTAGAGCTCGCGTCTGCCGACGCGCATCTCCTCCGGGGCGTAGCCGGCCGGGTCGATGCCCTCCAGCATCTCCCTGTCGGGCGGCTCGGCCAGGAACACCACCGCGAACTTGGCCGGCTCCCGCACGTCCAGGGGATTGTCCGCGACCACCGCCCGCAGTTCCGCGGCCGTCCGGACGATGACGGGCACCTCCATGCCCAGTTCGTCGGCGATCCGCCGTTCGATGGCGGAGGCGACCTGCTCGGGCGGCTGCTCGTCGCCGGTGAACAGGGCGTTCCCACTCTGCAGGTGGGTGCGCACCTTCGTGTGTCCCAGCCCCTCGAGCAGCGCGCGGAGGTCGGCCATCGCCACTCGACTGCGGGGATTGACGTTGATTCCGCGCAACAGCGCCACGTATCGCATTGCATCGCCTCCTTCGTCGGGGGAGCACCGGTGACGCTACCGCCCATTCCTGCCGTCCGATGTCATGTTCCGGCCGACGGTTCGCCCGGGCGGCCGAGAGCGTCGGAGTCGCCGGGTGGAAGGCGCTCCCGCCTGGAAACACGAGAGCAGGCCCGCTGGGGACGGGCCTGCTCTCTCCTGACGAGGGGGACCTCCGGGGCAGGGAACCCGCGGGGGCTCGTCAGGGGATGAGGGGCGGATAATTGGGGTCGAGCAGACCCTGTTCCGCGAGTGCGCCGTAAAGCGGGGTCGTCTCCGGGAAATGGCCCCAGCTGTGGTCGCCGGAACCGTCGCCGGCGTGGCCGAGAAGCTGCCGCTGAACCGGGTTGAGCGCGTCGAACCAGTGCTGGCGGGAAAGGCCGGCCACCTCGTCGCGGATGGTGATCCATCGGTAGGTGTAGCCGAAGAAGGCGACCATGCGGGTGAAGTCCGAGTAGTTGTCCGACCGTGCGTGCCACAGCCTGCGGTCGAACAGCAGCACGTCTCCGGGATTGACGGTGACCTCCACCGCTCCTTCCGGCCGGGGATGCGGCAGGTCACGCCTGGGCGGGCCGGGAAGCCAGTCGGTCTTGTGGCTGCCGGGGAGGACGGTCAGGTTGCCCCGTCCGGGCCGGGAGACGTCCGAGAGCCAGAAGGCCAGCTTCACCGACAGTCTCGGCCGGGGACTCACCTCGATCTCCCGGTTCTGCCTGCCGCCGTCCTGGTGCCACTCCCAGCGGAACGGCCTCGGCTTCCGCAACATCGGATGCACATCGAAATGCGAGTGATAGACGTGCACGTTCCAGCCGAGGAGGGACCACACGTAGGGGAAGACGGCCGGGTGATCCAGAAGTCCGGTCAGCTCGCTGCAATGGGTGGCGGCGCTCAGCTGGTGCAGGGCGACGCCCGCGGCGCCTTCGGGCGAGTTCGCGTAGGCGCGCTGGATCGCGCCCTGATAGTGATCGACTTCTTCGGAGCTGAGCGCACCGGGGATGACCAGGTAGCCGTCCTGTTCGAACTGCTCCCGCTCGGCGGCGGTCATGGGCGTCCAGGTGTCGATCACGGAAAACTGGGTCATGGTCACGCTCTTTCGGTGGTCCCCTCGATGATCACTGGAACCCGCGGGCTTCGGCCGGCCTGTGGGCCGGCCGAAGCCGTGCACGGGTCACCCTTTATTCGCCGAAGTCCTGTTTTGTGTTCACAGGAGGAAGTGGACCGAAACGCCTAAACGTTACAAACGAGTCCGAAAGAAGTTCGCGAGCCCCGGCCGGCCGCGCTCGGCGGCGCCACGCCCGCGCTCCCGTGGTAGGCGTATCTCCATGACCGAATACCGCGCCTCCTTCGACGCCGCCATCACCTTCGGCAACGGCGGCGACCTGGCCGTGCACGGGTTCCGTGTGGACGTCCCCGGCCCCGACGTCACGGAGTCCGAGATCGCCGCCCTCTTCGTCGCCTCACTCGGTCTGCTGATGACCGACACGGTCGAGCTCGCCGACGTCGAGATCTTCGCCGAACGGCACAAGGGCACCCGGGGAGGGCCGTCGGATCGTCAGGCCGGGCCGGCGAGGGCGGGCGGCCGGTTCGTCGAGCTCGGCCATGTCATCCGCGCCGGCATGGTGACCTATCCCGGCCTTCCCGCTCCGGAGATCGACGCCCATCTGACCAGGGAGTCCTCGCGTGAGCTGTACGCACCGGGCACCGAGTTCGCCATCGACAGGCTCACTCTGGTCGGCAACACCGGGACCTACCTCGACGCGCCGTACCACCGCTATGCCGGCGGGACGGACCTCGCGTCGATCCCGCTGGACGCGACCGTGGACCTCCCGGCGGTCGTCGTCAGGGTGACCGGCGACCACCGGGACGGCATCGGCGTCGGCGCGCTGGCCGGACTGGACGTCCGCGGGAAGGCCGTGCTCGTGCACACCGGCGACGACGCCCGGTTCGGCTCACCGGCCTACGCCGAGGACCCCCACTTCCTCACCCGGGACGGCGCCGCCCACCTCGTCGACCGGGGCGCCGCGCTGGTCGGCATCGACGCGATCAACATCGACGACGTCGCCGACCTCGAACGGCCCGCCCACACGCTGCTGCTCGCCGCCGGCATTCCCGTCGTCGAGCACCTGACCGGTCTCGGGCGCCTCCCGCCCACGGGGGCCCGGTTCACCGCCGTGCCGCTGCGCATCGAGAAGTTCGGCACGATCCCCGTCCGTGCCTTCGCGCGCCTGCCCGAGTGAGTCCGCCCTCGTGCGTCCCGTTCGAGCGGGGGATGACAAGAAGATCAGCCGGCCAGGCCCTTCAGCACGTCGCGCGGGGCGGGCTTCCAGCCGAGCTCCGTGCGGGCCCGGGCGGCGGTGAACCGCTGGTCGAGGGCGAACGCGTCGGCGATCGGGCCCATCCGCTCACGAGCCTGCGCGAGCGTGACGGAGGCGACCTTTCCCGGGTGCCCGGCCGCTGCACTGACGGCGTGGGCGATCTCCAGCACGGTGGGCGCCTCGGCGTCGACGCCCGCGTATCGCGCGCCGGCCTCGGCCCCGAGGGCCAGTACGTACAGCTCGGCGATGTCGTCGACGTGCACGAGCGCCCATCGGTTCGAGCCGTTCTCGATGTAACGGACCTCGCCGTCGTCCCGGGCGGGGCCGGTGAAGAACCCCTCGATCAGCCCGCTCGCCCTGCCCCACACGACGCCCGGCATCACGAGCACCGGCCTGCCGCCTTCGGCCGCACGTGCGAGGACCCGCCTCTCGTTGTCCAGCCGCCAGGCGACGACCGGAGGCGGTGACAGCGGGGCGTCCTCGTCGGCGAGACCGTCGGTGTCGCCGTAGATCCAGACACCTCCGGTGTGCACGTACGGCCGGTCGCCGGCGCCGTCCTGCATCGCGGTGGCCGCGGCCAGATCGACCCCGGCCACGTCGGGGCCCTGATGCTGGGCGAGGTGGATGACGCCGTCCGCCCCGGCCGCGGCGCCGCGCAGGACGTCGAGGTCGGTCAGCCCGCCGGGGATGACCTCGGCCCCGAGGGCGGTCACGGTTCGTGCGGCGGCGTCGCCCCGCGCGAGCGCGGCGACGGTGTGCCCGTGTTCGGCCAGCGCGCGGACGACGGCCTGGCCGATGTAGCCGGAGGCCCCGGTGACGAAGACCTTCATTTCCTGCTCCTTCAGATGGCACTCAGAAGATGGATCGGCGGGCCGGCCGGATCCCACCGTGGACGCGTGCGAAGACGCGTTCTACGAGGTCAACTGTGGTCCCGAAGGGCGGTGGCCGTCCAAGACCTATATCCGAGCAGGTAATACCCTGAAGGTATGGCACACGCGGATGTCGACCTGCGGAAGCTGCGCTACTTCGTGGCGCTGGCCGAGGAGCTGAACTTCGGCCGGGCCGCCGAACGGCTGCACATCGCCCAGCCCGTCCTGTCACGGCAGATCCAGGCACTCGAGAAGGAGCTGGACGCGCAGCTGTTCGTGCGGGACAAGCGCCGCACCAGGCTGACGCCGGCGGGGGAGCAACTGGTCACCGAGGCCGAGCTGGTTCTGGCCGGCGCGGAGGCGCTGCGCCGCCGGGTCGCTCAGGCGGCCCGGGCCGTCGACACGCTCACCGTCGGCTTCATGCCCGGCCTCACCGTAACCGGTCCGGTCCGGGCGCTGGGCGAGGCGCATCCCGGGCTCACGGTCGAGGTGCTGCGCACGAACTGGACCGACCAGGTGAGTGTGCTGCACGACGGCCGGGTGGACGTCGGCTACATGCGGCTGCCGGTCGACTCCGCCGGGCTTGAGTTGCGTCCGCTCTTCGGTGAACGGCGGATGGCCGTCCTCCCCGCCGATCATCGGCTCGCCGGCGAGACGTCGGTGAACATCACCGATCTCGCCGACGAACGCCTGCTGCAACATCCCGACTCGGTGCCGGAGTGGGGCCGGGTGTCGCGGATGTCCCGGGGGCCGCGGGAACGTGGGGAGACGCCCGCCTCGGAGACGCGCAGCGTGGAGGAGAAGCTCGAGCACGTCGCGGCAGGCCGGGGGTTCAGCATCCTGCCCGAGTCGACGGCCGCCTATTACCAGCGGCCCGACGTGGTCTGCGTGCCCATCCTCGACATACCGCCGAACGAGGTGGCACTCGCCTGGGTGGCGGCCCGTCACCATCCTCTGATCGGCGAGTTCGTCGAACTCGCCGTCGCGATGCGCTGACGGTCAGTCCCCGTCCAGGTGCGCCCGGATGCGGGCGGCCACCTCGGCGGCCCGCTCGGGCGTCTGTGAGACGACGCCGTTCTCGGTCATCAGCGCGTAGTGCTGCTGCCGGCCGTACGGGACGCCCGGCGGGAGCGGCGCGACGTGCCAGTGCAGGTGCGCGTTGCCCTGCCCGCTGCCGAGCGACAACAGGTAGGTGCGCTCGGTGGGGACGCTCGCCTCGACCGCGAGGGCGACGCGGCGGACGAGCGCCATCAGCGCCAGATAGTCCCGTTCGGCGAGGTCGCGGACGACGTGCTCGATGTGGGGCTTGGGCGCCACCAGCGTCCTGCCGACCATCGTGGGATGGCGGTCGAGGAACGCGATGTGCCGCTCGTCCTCGTAGACCACCTCGTGCCGGTAGCCGGGGTCGCCGCCGAGGAGGGAACAGATGAAGCAGGGGCCCTGCCGGGCGCGCACCTCGTAGGCGGTCACGTCGAACGGCACGCGCCGATCAGCAACCGGATCGTTCATGACCTCTCGACCTCCCGGGTGTCGTGCGGCGAGGCCGGGGCGTTCCCGGCCGGGCCGTACCGCTGGTGGAGCTGAGCGAGGCGATCCTGAAGTCTGGCGTGGCGGAACTGGTAGACCGGGCCCGCCTGGCGGAGCAGGCCCATCCGGTGGGCGTCCTCCAGAAGGCTCATCAGCCGCCGCGGCGTCCGGCCCCGGAGGCGGAGCATCGACACGGCGACGAAGTAGATCGAGCTGGCGCCGGTGAATCCGAAGGTGAGTGTGAAGACCACACCGCCCGCGATCCCGAAGGCGATCCCGGCCTCGACTCCCCGCAGAAGCCCGGAGAATCCGTTCACCAGCGTTCCGGCGATTCCGAAGGCGAGGCCGAGCGCCAGCCCGAAGGTCAGCGACCGTCCGTACACCAGCTGGAGATCGCGCCGCAGGGTGATCAGCGGGGCCTGCGGCCGGTCGCTCGTCAGCGGAGTCGTCACCCACCGGTTCAGGCCGAGGGTGAGCCCTCCGACGGTCCCGACGACCAGCCCGAAGAAGATGAAGTCCCCGGCCTCCGAGCTGATCCCGGCGACGCGCCACAACGCGTACGCGGCGATCATGCCGACGGGAAGCACGAGGACCAGCCCCAGCGTGAGCTGCCCGGCGAGCCGCTGGAGATGGCCGCCCAGCCGTAGGTTCGCGTAGGCCGGCTCGAGCGTGGAGCCCTTCAGCCGCTCCAGGATGAACCCGCCGGTGAGACCGCCCACCAGTCCGCCCACGGGACCTCCGGCGAGCCCGAACAGGAGCGCGTTCCAGAGGCTGCCCTCGTGCGGGCTGCGGAGGGCGACGATGGCGTCGCTGGTCAGCCCGACCGTCAGGCCGACCGTGAGTCCCACGGTCACGCCGCCGACCAGTGTGCTCCAGCGCCGGGACACCGCGCGGTGCAGGTGCCACCACCGGAAGTCCCGGGTGCCGGTCACGGACATGTGATGGGCGACGAAGGACAGCCAGCGTCTGGCGTCCTCGGGATCCCACGCGCGGTGCGGCCGGAACGGATGGTCGTGGTCGTGCGGGTCGGCGGGGTCGTGGTCGGGCGGAGTCGCCGCGAAGGTGGCCTGAACGAGGTTGTCGAGGAGGTGCTCGGTGACGGCCTCGGCCGTCGGAAAGCGCGCGGTGTCGCACAACGGGGCGGGGTCGGCGTGGGTCTCGATGTAGACCTTGCCCAGCAACCACAGCGCGAGCGGGGTGGACAGGGCGTCGGCGAGGGGCCCGTCCGGATCGTTCTTGATCGCGGACAGCAGGCCGGTCCAGCTCGCCGCCTGCCGCGGCGCCAGGCGGTTGCGGACGTACGCGATCACATCGGCGTTCTTGACGGGGCGAGGCTCGATGACGGCCCCACCGGCGAGCACGTCGCCGCCCGGGAGGCTGACGGCGGTCAGGTACTCCCTCGTGCGGCAGGTCAGGATCACCGCCTCGGTGGTCGGAGCCGCGTTCAACGCGGTGATCACCCTTGGCTGCACCTTGTCGGGCAACTCGTCCAGGCCGTCGAGGACCGGCAGGATGCGCCGGTGCGCGACGAGGCCGCGCGCGGCGTCGGGCCCGAAGTCGGGGGCCCGGAGTGCGGAGTAGTTCTCGCGGAGCCGCCTGACCAGCCACGTGTGCACGGACTCGGCTTCCGGATCCCAGCCCGACATCGACAGCAGCACGGGCACGGGGTCGCCGGGCTGCGGATCCTCCAGGAGTTCCCTGAGCAGCAACACGGCCAGAGTGGTCTTGCCCATTCCCGGCTCGCCCAGAATCACCAGGCGGCGCCGGGCGAGCTTGCGGAAACGCCCGGCCATCTCCGGCATCCGGTCGGTGCGCCCGTCGAACCGCACGCGGCCCAGACCGAACCAGGAGCGGAGGAACCTCGGCCGGTCGACCCGGTCGTCCTGGTCCATGACGTCGAGGCCGGAGATCCGCCAGCGGACCGGCAACGGGGACGGCTCGTCGAGCTCGCGGATGAGGATCTCCTCACGCCACTGGGCGCGCACGAGCACCCGCAGCGCCTGCTCCGCCCGGTCGACCTGGTCGGGGGTGCTCGTCCTGCCGGGCCGCCGCTCCCGCCAGGTGCCGACGACCGGGGGGATCAGCGCCAGGACGCCGAGGGCGACGCTGGCGAGTTGCGCCCAGTTGGCGGCCTTGTCCGACTCGGACAGCTCGGCCAGGGCGTAGCTGATCGCGATGATGACCGCCACGGCTGCGACCGGGACCGCGACGCGTCGCCACCCGGGCAGGCCTCTCATTCCCCCATGGTGACAGCGTTGAAGATTCACTGCGGAAATTGGCCGCATTAGGACAGCGCGGTCAATGCTGTCGGATTATGGGCCTGATCTGCTCAAACGTGGGATATGGCGAGCGCAGGGTAACCTCAACCGTGCTGTACGGGAGAGACCGGGAGACGGCGGAGCTCGACCGGCTTATCGACGCGGCTCTGCGGGGGCGGGGCGACGCGTGCGTGCTCTGGGGCGATCCGGGCATCGGCAAGACGGCGTTGCTTCGCTACATCGAGGGCCGGGCCGAAGGCCTTGCCGTTCTCAGGAGCAGGGGGACGCGGTCGGAATCCGCCATGGCCTTCGCCGCGCTGCACGAGCTGCTCTGGCCCGTGCTTGATCGCGTGGACGCGCTCCCCGCCCCCCAGGCGGCCGCGCTGCGTGCCGCCTTCGGCCTGGGCGAGGGCAGGACCGACAGCCTTCTGCTCGGCGCGGCCACGCTGACTCTGCTCTCGGAACTGGCGCGCCGGCGGCCGGTGCTGATCCTGGTGGACGACGCCCAGTGGATCGACACGGAGTCGGCGAGCTGTCTGGCCTTCGTCGCCCGGAGGCTGCGCACTGAGCCGATCACCCTGGTGGCGGCCCACCAGGGTGATCCGGCCGACGGCAGATGGAGTGGCGTCCAGGGACTTCATGTCGAGCCGCTGGACGAGGCCGCCGCACATGAATACCTGCGGGCCGAGCATGCCGAGCTCACCGAGCCGGCCGCCAAGGCGGTCCTGCGTTCCGCCCACGGCAATCCCCTGGCGCTGCATGAGTTCTCCGGAATGGCCGACGTGGACCCCGCCGAGGGGGACACGCTGTCCCCGGGGCCGCGGCTGCGCCAGGCGTTCCTGGCCACGGTCGCGTCCCTTCCCCGGGCGGCGAGGACCCTGCTCCTCCTGGTCGCAGCGGAGGACCGCGGCGACCTCGGGACGGTGAACACCGCGGCCACCGCGCTCGGGATCGGCGCCGAGACGTGGGACCAGGCCGTCGTGGGCCGGTTCCTCGACCTGACGGGGACGCGGGTGAGTTTGCGGCACCCCCTGATCCGCAGCGTGATCTACGAGGCGGCGCTCCTTCCCGAACGGCAGGCCGTCCATCGTGCCCTGGCCGCAGCACTCGGGGGCCAGGACGACACGGACCGCCGGGCCTGGCATCTCGCCGAAGCGACGCTCGAATCGGACGCGGAGGTCGCCGACCTGCTGCACCATTCGGCGCAGCGGGCCTTGGCCCGAGGCGGATGCGCGGCGGCCTCCAGGGCGCTGCGGCGTTCGGCCGAGCTGACACCCGATGCGGTGCAGGCGGGTGGCAGGTACGCCGTGGCCGCACGCGCCGCCTGGGAGTCGGGGGAGCCGGAACGCGCGCGCGAACTGCTGGCGCAGGCGCGGAGCCGGGCCCCCGAGGCTGTCGTCACGACGCTCAGCGGAGGGTTGCGGGGCCTGCTCGAGTTCGTCCACGGTGAGCAGGCGCGCGCCCATCGGCTGCTGCTGGCCGAGGCGCTCATCGTCGAGGATCCCCGGCTGGCGGTACAGCTCGCGTGCCTCGCGCTGCGGGCCGCGTGGAACATCGACTCACCTGAACACTGGGCTCGGGCACTGGGGGTCCTGGACGGATTGCCCGCGACGGGGGATGAGCGGATCGATCTGCTGGTCACGGGGTTTCGCCATTGGTGGTTCGAGGAGGCGCTGCCCGACCGCCAGGCGATGCCGGAGATCACGCCGGGAAACGACCTGGACCTGCTCATATGGCTGATGGTTCCCGCTCCCATCGCCCTCGCCTGGGGCCTGGAGGAGCAGGCGCGGGCCTGCTACCAGGGAGCCGCCGACCGGTTGAAGGAGACAGGGGTGCTGTCCGGGCTGGCCCTCCTGCTGTCGCAGGTCGGCCTGGTCGACATGATGGCCGGTCACTGGCCGGAAGCACGGATCAACGTGAGCGAAGGACTCCGGCTCGCTGAAGACATGGGGGCATGCAGTGTCATCGCCCAATGCCTGAACGTGATGGGGTGGCTGCGAGCCGCCACCGAGGGGGAGACCGCCGCGGACGAGATGGTCCAGGAGGTGCGACGGCACCGGTCCAACTGGTCGTCTCGGGCGCTGATGGGCGCGTCGTACTGGCATCAGGGGGTGGCGGCGCTCGGTGCGGGGCGCGCCGAGGACGCCTCGGACCTGCTGGACAGATTGATCACGCCGGGCGGCCAGGCGGCGCATTCGACCTTCGCGGTGCTGGCGGCGGCGGACGCGGTCGAGGCCGCGGTCCGCGCGGGACGGCCGGACGGCGCCTCGGAGTGGGTGCGGCTCATCGAGGAGTGGGCGGACCGGAGCGGGGCCGCCTGGGCGAAGGGCGCGGCCTTCCGCTGCCGGGCCCTGACGGCCGAACGCGCGGAGGCGGAGGACCTTTACCCGCTGGCGCTGGCCGGATACGCCGAGGCCGACCGCCCGTTCGACCACGCCAGGACCGAGCTTCTCTACGGCGAGTGGTTGCGCAGAGCCCGCCGCAGGGCTCAGGCCAGAGGACATCTGCGCGCCGCCAGGGAGACCTTCGCCCGGCTGGGGGCGCATGACTGGCTGGCCCGGGCGACGACGGAGCTCGAACTGGCCGGTGAGGCGGGCATTCAGGCGGAGCAGGCCACCGGTCCCACCGAGTTGACGCCGCAGGAGACACGGATCGCCGGACTCGCCGCGCAGGGGCGGACCAACAAGGAGATCGCCGCCTCCCTGTTCATCAGCCCCCGGACGGTCGGCCATCATCTGTCCAGCGTCTTCCTCAAGCTGGGCATCACCTCCCGCACCGAGCTCAGGGAACTCGCCGAGACGCTGAGCGAATGACCGGCCCGCCTGCCGTACGGGCTTGGCGGCGCCCTGCCTGACGCGATGGCCTATGCGATGGCCTATGCGGCGACCGATGTGCGCTCCGATGGCCCCGGCCTAAGTTCTCATTTTGCTTCATACCGGAAAATGAGAGAGAGATCATCTATGTCCCTGCAAGAGGCCGTCCGGGTATCCGTCATCTATTACTCGTCGACGGGAACGGTCTTCGAGCTCGCCAAGGCCGCCGCGACCGCCGCGGAGAAGGCGGGCGCGGAGGTGCGGCTGCGCAAGGTGCGCGAGTTGGCCCCCGCCGAAGCCATCGCCTCCAACCAGGGATGGAGCGACCACGCCGCCGCCACGCAGCACATCGTGGAGGCGTCCCTGGACGACCTGGTGTGGGCCGATGCGATCATGTTCGGCACGCCCACCCGCTATGGACTGCCGGCGGCGCAGCTCAAGCAGTTCATCGACACCGCCGGCAGCCTGTGGGCGCAGGGCAAGCTGATCGACAAGATCGGCTCGTCGTTCACTTCCAGCGGCACCCGGCACGGTGGGCAGGAGACGACGATCGTCGCGCTGAACAACACCTTCTACCACTGGGGATCGATCATCGTCCCGCCCGGTTACGCCGACCCGATCCAGTTCCAGATGGGCAACCCGTACGGCACCAGCCACACGTCCAACAACGCCGAGGTTCCGCCCGGCGAAATCGAGCTGGCCGCGATGGAGTTCCAGACCCGCCGCGTCGTCGAGACCGCGGCCACGTTCAAGCGCGGACGCGAGGCCCGGTTCGTGTGATGCGAGGCCCCGGTTCGGGGGCCCAGGAGTTTCGCCTGCGGGGAGGGCGAGGGGGAGACGGTCCAGATCAGGCTTGACGGCGACCGTTCCTTCTTCGAGACGGAGGTGGGACGGCCTTCGACGCGGAGGTGGGACGGCGCCGTTCATCACGGCGCCGTTCATCAGAGCGGCGACATCACGTTCGTTACGACGGCATGGAAGCCAGCCACGACCTCGCAGGCGAAGGCGGTACGGGAAACCCCGACCGCGCGCAGGGCGTGACCGTGGTCGAGCACGACCACGGTCACCACGCCGGCCAGCGACAGCCACCACAGGACGGAGGCGGCCGCCCGCGACAAGCGGGAGAACTCCTGGAAGGACCGCCGCAGCCGGTCGCAGTGGAACGGCACGTGGCGGAGCTCGTCCGCGAGGATCCGGCCCGCCACCTCCGTGGAGAGGGGGTCGCGGACGCCGTCGTGCACAGCCCGGTAGTAGCCGAGCGCGACCACCTCGGCGAGCATCAGGACCATCAACTCCGTGCGCAGGCCGAGGAGCCGCCGCAGCCGGACGAAGACGGCGTCGGTCCAGTGGCCCGCGATCGTTGCCGCGCCCGCCGCCACGAGCAGGCGGCCCAGCAGGCGGGCGTGCTCACGCTCCTCCGCCACGAACAGGCGGACCGCGTCCGCGTACACGGGGTCCGCCGCCAGGTCGGCCTTACCCATGAGACCGCCGCCGTCGCCATCCTCCCCCACCTGGAAGCGCTGGAGGCTCCGCACCAGGGGAGGCGACAGCTGCGCCCCCTGGCCCCAGTCGGGGTCGCCCCACGTCCGCCGGAGAAGGGCCGCACCCTCGAAGTCGCGCAGCCAGTTGGTGAACTCGCCGGTTTCGACCGTCATGGCCCCCGAACCTACGAAACCGATGTGCAGATTCCCGGGGTGGGTTTGTAGAGGTTCGGTGCCCGTACGGCGGGCAGCGCATCGACACGGGGCTGCACGGCGTCGGTTCCGCCGATGATGCGCGAGGGCAGATCCCCGGGCTCGAGACAGGCTGTTGTCGAGGTGCTCGTTCGGCAGCAACTTCGAGGAGGCGGAGGCGTCGTTGGACGGGGCGCCAACCAGGCCGTTCGCGCTCGGCGTCCCAGTGCACAGCCAGTGCTGTAAGTGGTCGCCGACCGGATCAAGACGTAGATCATCTCGCGTGCAGACCCGGAACCCGACCTGCCGCCACATCATGCTGAATCGTCTCAGCTCGGCCCGCCTGCCTCGCGTTTCGATGACCACCAATATGGTCACGATTAGTGCGCAACCGCTGCCTGAGAACGTGCCAGCGATGACGATATCGACGTGACCAAAGGCAGGGTCCGCTGGCGGATCCCGCTCGCCGTGCTAGCCGTCCTCGCCGTGGGCGCGCTGGTGGTCGCGGTGTGGCGGGCGTGGACGCCGGCCGCCGAGGTCAACCTTGCCGACGTCGTCGCCGTGGCGCTGGCCGCGGCCACCGCAGTAGGCGCGGTGGTGGCCTGGGCCCGGCGTTCCACCGCGGCGGCCGTCCCGACCGACCCCGACGTGGAGACCGCCGCCCAGGTGCTGGCCGGCCTGGTCGAGCGGCAGTGGCATGCTGAAGCCCGGCACCGCCTGCTGGACGATCCCGAGCCCATCCCGGTGCAATGGCAGCTCACCACCGACCAGACCGTGATGAGTCACTCGCGCCTGATCGCCGCCGAGGGCGAGCCGCTCTTCGCCGGCCGTAGCGACGACATCGCCCGCATGGCCCGCGATTTCCGCGTGCTGATCCGGCGGCGGCTGGTCATCACCGGCGGGGCGGGCATGGGCAAGACCACCTTGGCGGTGCAACTCCTCCTGCACCTGTTGGCCACACGCCAGAAGGACAGGCACGGCGTCGCCGAGGGCGAGATCGTGCCGGTGCCGGTGCTGTTGCCGGTCTCGGGCTGGGACCTCGACGCCCACCCCCGGCTGCAGGATTGGCTCACGGTTCGCTTGGCCCAGGACTACCCGGCGCTGGCCGCCCCGCAGCTTGGCGTGGGCGCCGCGGCCGCGCTCGCCGAGGGCGGCCACATCCTGCCCGTCCTGGACGGGCTGGACGAGATCGCCGATGATGCCCGCGCCCGGGTCATCGAAGCGCTCAACGCCTCGCTGACCGCCGCCGACCAACTCATCCTCACCAGCCGCACCGCCGAGTTCGCCACCGCCATCACCGCCGCGGGTCGGCCTCTGAATGCCGCTGCGGTCATCACCCCCAAGCTCCTCACCCCGCAGGCAACCGCCGACTACCTGACCGCGTGCCTGCCCGCCACCCCACGGCCCGCCTGGCAGCAGGTCCTGGCCGCTCTGCGGTCCCGTGCCGTCCCCGGCCTGTCCCAGCTCGCCGCCACCCCCTTAGGGCTGTGGCTGATCCGCACCGTCTATCTCACCCCTGGCGCCGACCCCACTCCGCTGACCGGCCTCCTTGGCGGTGATGCCGCCGCACTGCGTGCCCACCTGCTCGACGAGCTCATTCCCGCCCTGATCGCCACCCGGCCGCCCAGCACCGACCCCGCCGACCACTTCCGACCTCGTCGTCGGCTCGACCCGGACGCCACCCGTCGTTACCTGGCCTACCTGGCCCGCGCTTTCCCTCCGGAAGCCACCCGCGACATCGCCTGGTGGCACATCGCCAGGACTGCCAACTGTTTTCGGCTGAGGGTCAGACTCGCGGCCGGGCTGTTGTTCGGGCTCGCGGCCGGGCTCACGGGAGGTCTCATGTTCGGCATTGCGGATGGGTTCAGGTTCGACCTTTGGCTCGAATTCGGTCCCGGCACTTGGTTCAATTGGGCGCTCGATGGTTGGCTCCGATTTGGGATTGCGTTCGGCGTAGCGGCCGGCGTTGCGTCTGGGATCACGACCGGCACATGGGTTGATCATCGCCCTGGTTACGCCAGCCTTCACCTGAGCGGACGAACGAACATCCTCATCCGATCAATTAAGAGATCATCGCTCACATACGGGCTTGTGCTCGGGCTTGTGCTCGGGGTCGCGTTTTTGCCACAGGTCGGCATCGCAACTGCTTTCCTGATCGGGTTCGGAACCTGCCTCGCCGCCGGGTTCACGGACGGACTGATCGAGTGGTCTGAACAACCCAGTCTCACGTCAACCAGCACGCCCCGTTCGAGTTGGCGAGCCGACAAGACCCTCACTTTCCTCCGAGCGATCACTGGTCTCGTTGTTGGGCTCACGTTGGCGGCTGGATTCGCGCTCATGTCCACACCCGGGTTGTCGCTTGGGGAAGGCCTCGTGTTCGGACTTCTGGGAGGCCTCGTGCTCGGCCTTGCGTATGTCCTAAACGGGAGTCATCACGCATGGCTGGCCTGGGCACTATCCCGCAGCACACTTGCCTTTGCACACCGGCTTCCCTGGCAGATCATGGACTTCCTTGACGACGTTCACCGGCTGGGACTACTACGCGCTGTCGGGCCGGTCTACCAGTTTCGCCACGCCGCCTTGCACGACCACCTAGCTGCAGCCGACAACCCCCGTTGAGATCTGCGGATCTGGCGATGTCCGACGGCACCGTTCGCTGGCCGGGTTCGGCCTGAAGCCATTCGAGCATCACGGCGACGACGCTCGGCTGGGAAGCGGCGCTGATCGACTGGCCGGTCTCGTCGTGTTTGGTGAGGATCACCTCGTCGGCGTAGGCCTCCTCCAGCGGGACGGTCGGCACGAACTGATGGCAAGGGACAGCACGAAGCGCCGCTTCAACGCGTGCGGTGCATACAACTCTCTACTCGCGAAGCCGGTCGACCAGCGCGTGTCGGGGTTGAAAGCGGGGGAAATGGCGGCCTCTCCGGATCTTTCCGAGCGCGGCCTGATTATGGTTGCCGGATGCGATACGAGTGGGGCGAGTACGCCTTTGACGGAGGGGTCACCGTGGAGTGCCCTTCCGCGGACGTCCTGCGCTGGCTGGTGATGCCCGATCTCATGAGCAGGTGGATAGCCGGCCTGGACGCAGTCACCCTCATCGATTCGCAGCCCGATGTCGTCGGCGCCCGCACCAGGCTGGATTACGGAGGTGGCGCACGCAGCCCAGGCACCTTTCATGGGGAAGTCGTGGAGCTGAGTGACCAGGTACTCGTCCGGTGCTACCGGCCTGCGTTCGGTCAAGACAAGTACGAACGGACCGTCCGCTACGACTTGCGCGCCATCGGTGCGGCAACCGCATTGCGCTGCTCGGTGCAGACCAGGCTCCTCGGTGTGCCCGCCGTACTCAGGCGGCTCCCGCAGCGGAACGAACAGGTGCATCTGAACCGCAGTCTGGAACGGCTGCGCTCCTTGGCTGGAGGGCGGCAACAGCTGCCACTCCTGCGTCGGATCCGCGACTCCGGGCTGCAGTCGCAGCCTCTCTAGCGGCTCGCCGCACATGATTGGCCGGTGGCGAGATCCCTCGAGGGGCCCTCTCACCGGAGGACCATCGACTCGGATCCCGCCTAGTCCGTGCCGCGCGATCTTCTCTCGGCCCATGGCGCAACCCGTCCGACAAGGTTTCAGGTCACGCCGATCGGGCGAGCCTGGCGAACGAGAGCACGACCACCGTCGACAACAACCAGCCCAGCAGGCCGGCCACGTTCAGCAGCGTCGAGACCAGCGAGCCGTGAGCGCTGCGCGTCTCGGGATACCACGTCGCCCGCTGGCCCAGTGAGATGAGTGGCACGACGGTGTCCACGCTGTAGAACAGCGGGTCGAAGCAGCGCACCTGCCCGTCCCCGCACGGCCCCGGACGGGCGGCGCGCGGCGCCGCCGCTGCGGTGGCGTCTTGTCCCGCTGCCTCGCCGTCGACCGTGACGAGCCGCCCGTCCACCGCGTACACGTTGCCCCGCGGGTCGGTGGCCCGCATGGTCTGCTGGACCGCGGGAGTCGCCATCATGACCCCCACCACGACGAGTAACGCGCCGAGCAGCCACAACGTGCGTCCCGGCCGATAGCCGTAGCCGACGCTCAGACCGTACAGCAGGTCGAGCGCGCCTTGGATCCACTGGCGGGGCGAGCGGCCGCGCGCGGCCGCCGCCTTCCGCGCCTGTCGGCGCTGCTCGATGAGCAGCCGCTCGGCCTCCGTCGCGCGGCCGTGCTGGCGTAACACCCTGGCCGCCTGCTCGTACGGCCCGGCGTCGAACGAGCTCATCCCGCGCAGCCAGTCCCTGCGGACCCGCCAGTCCCATGAGCCGTCGAAGCGGTCGTAGACGAATCCGGCGATCGCCGCCGCGCGCGGCCACCGGTCGGGGTCGTCGGTGAGCACGGTGGTGGACGCGCCCGTCAGGTCGACCACGGGCGGCACCTGCGCCCATCGCAGGCGCATGCCTCCTCGCGCTGTGGCCGCCACCGCCCAGAGTCCTTCGCCGAACGTGCCGCCTTCACAGTCGAGGCGCCCCTCCACCGTGCACCTGTTCAGCAGCACCCGGCCTTCGGCGGAGAAGCCTCCCGACAACGAGACCGAACCGCGCACCACGGCCCGCTGGAGTGACAGCGCCTCACCGCCCGGGTTGTTCAGCCGGGCGTCATGGGCGTCCACGATGCCGCCGACGGTCGCGGAGCGGAACCTCAGCCGGCCGCCGTTCGCCTCCAGCCTCCGCAGGTTCACCACGTTGTCGACGACGACCCCTTCCGCGGCGATGAGCGAGCCGCCCTCCGGGTCGCTCCACGTCGTCCCCTCGAGGGTGAGGTCGCCCCTGATGTGGGTTCCGGCCAGCCGCAACGTGCCGCGGACCGCCACGCCGTCCTCAATGAAAAGGCTGGAGCGCAACTCGGCATTGGTCAGGTCGAGCGCACGCCCGCCGCCCGCGGCCAGCTCGCATCCCCTGTGGATGCGGATGGTGCTGAACGAACCCATCGCGAGGTCGACCCCGCCTTCGATGCGGCAGGCGCCTTCGACGCTGAGGTCTCCGCCGACGTACAGGCCGGGCGCGCTCACCGCGGTGCCCCCGCTGCGGCTATTCGAATAGCCGGCTCCTCTGACCTCTTCCGTGGGTTCGACGGTCACGTTGCGCACCAGCACTTGCCCGGAGATCCGGGCGTTGCCGAGGTCGAGGCGGCCACGGATGAGTGGACGGCGGCCCGTCCAGTCGTCGACGAGGAAGAAGCTTCCGCCGATGTGCGCATCGCCCAGATCGAGGGCCAGCCCCCGGTCCGGCCGGGTCAGCCGGGCTCCGGCCAAGTCCAGCGAGCCCTCCACCTGAGCTCCGATCAGCCGGATCCCTCCACGCGCCTCGAATCCGTGGAGCAGCCGGATCGTCCCGCCGACCCGCATCCGGTCGGCCTGTACGGCCCGCATACGTGAGTCGATGACCGTGTCCAGGCAGAGGATGCGGCCGCCGATCTCCGACTCGCAGAGCCAGACCGCCGCCGTGCACGAGGTGCTCGCGGACGTCCACAGGTCACCCGTGATGCGCGATCGCGACAGATCCAGATCGCGGCGCACGCGCATGCCGTTGCCCAGAAGTCCCGGCACCGTGCAGGCGTCCAGGGTCAACACGTGCAGGTCGGCGCCGTCCAGATTGACCGGCCGGTCGAAGGAGCAGCCGACGAAACGCAGAGGAAAGGGAACCTGCATCCCGCTCAGGTCGAGGTCGCCGTCGATCCTGGCTCCCTCGATCGTCAGCCCACGCGGGTCGACCTCCTCGCGCCCGCCGCGGCACAGCTCACGCACCAGCCTGGCGGGCACGACGAGGCCCTCACCCTCCCGGGCGCGTACGGCTCGGCCGGCCGTACAGGCCTGGGCGAGGGCCGCCGCGCTGAGAACTCGCACCCTTCGGGGCCGGACCTCCGCCGTGCCGAAGAACTTGAACGCGTCCGCCAGCCGATCCGTCAAGCGCATGAAAGCCGAGACTATTCGTCAGATGACGAAGACGGCGTATTCATCGAAATGCGGAACGCAGGCCCCGACCGAGGAGGGACCGGTGGGATTGACTTTGAGGCAGTCTCCCGGAACGCCCTGCACGAAACTCCGGACGTAGTACACCTTCGCCTCGCCCCAGGTCGACGTGCGCTGGAGCAGCCACCGCTGGTACGGCCCGTTGTCACAGCCGTACAGGACCACCGCCGTGCTCGTCGCCGGGCTGGGCACCTTGCCCAGGCACAACGGCGTTCCGATGACGGCCAAGGTGACCACCTGGAATCCCTGATAGGTGGAGACGACGGTCATGTCCCACACCAGAGGGTTGCCGGTGAGCGTGTTCACCGGGGCTCCGAAACCGAGCCCTCCTTGCACTCCGACGTGCCTGTCCATGCCCGCAGTCAGCGGCCTGATGTAGACGGCGGAGGGGACGGCTGCCGCCGCCGGTGTGACGGGCGCCCCGGCCAGCGCCGCGGTCAGCAGGATGCTCGCCGCCGCCGTCAGCGCGCGGCGCACTAATCGCTTCATGACAGGGCTGCCCTTCCGCCGACGAAACCCTCCCAATTGTGAACGGAAGCCAGGGCGATCACCATCGGCGCCGATCAGGCATTTCGCCGGCCCCTGTCCGGGTACAGGGTGCGCACGCGCACGTCGTTAGATGGCGGCATACAGGCCTATACGCCCGAAAACCGTTTGCCTCGCCTGGTGGGCTCAAGGAAAGTTGTGTCCATGACGCTCTGACGGACAGCACCCCGGCTACTCCCGAAATGCCACGGCGCCGACGCGCGCCGTAATGCCGTCCGCCCGTACCTTTTTCAGCGAAGAGAGCTCTTTGTCTCAGCAACACTCCCGGCAGGAGTCACTGCTGCCGTCCGCCCCGGCCATGGGTTCGGCCACCGTCGCCGTGTTCGCCTCCCCCGAAAGCTGGATCGAGTCTGATGCCCTCGCGCAGTGCCACCAGGTGGCAGCCCTCGACGGCATGATGCACGTCGCCGCGATGCCGGACCTGCACCCTGGCAAGGGCGCCCCCATCGGGGCCGCCATGGCGTCGACCGTGTTGTATCCGTTCCTGGTGGGTTCCGACATCGGTTGCGGCATCGCCGTGTTTCCCATCAAGC
The DNA here is from genome assembly GCF_016863315.1 of Planotetraspora silvatica. GTDB lineage: Bacteria > Actinomycetota > Actinomycetes > Streptosporangiales > Streptosporangiaceae > Planotetraspora > Planotetraspora silvatica. Next base: position 38,381 of record NZ_BOOQ01000022.1, on the reverse strand, counting down.
TCAAGCGCGCCGTACCCACGAAGGTCGCCGCGCGATTCCCCGACCTCGATCGCGCCCTGGACCCTGAGCGGGATGCCGACCACCCGGCCTGGGCCGTCGTGCAGGGCGATGTTCCAGCCGGCCACCTCGAGGGCCTCGGGACGGTCGGCCGGGGCAACCACTTCGTCGAACTGGCGCGGATCGGAACCGTCTTCGAGCCGGGCCACGCGAGCCGTCTCGGACTCGCCGCCGACGACCTGGTTCTCATCGTCCACAGCGGTTCCCGAGGACTGGGCGAACGGATCCTGCGGGCGCACACCGCGGTCCACGGCGCGGGCCCCGCCCCTGATCCCGGCGCCTACCTGGCGATGCACGACGAGGCCGTACGCTGGGGATCGCTCAACCGGCGGCTGATGGCCGCCCGGGTCGCCCATGCCCTGGGCGCCGAGCCCACCGAGCCGCTCGTCGACCAGTGCCACAACCTGGTCGAGATCCGCGACGGGGTCTACCTGCACCGCAAGGGGGCGGCGCCGGGTGACGGCCGCGACGTGCTCATCGCCGGTACGCGAGGCACCCATTCCTACCTCGTGGCCGCCCACGCCGGGCCGGACGCCAACCATTCCGTGGCGCACGGCGCGGGCCGCAAGATGTCGCGTGCAGACGCCCTGCGCCGGGGCCGGGCCAAGCACACGGTCGAGGAGCTGCGCCGTACGCCGGTGGGGTCGGTGGTGGTGTGCGGCGACCGTCAGCTGCTCTTCGAGGAGGCACCAACCGCCTACAAGCGCATCGAGCAGGTGATCGCCGACCTCGTCGACCATGACCTGGCCACGCCCGTGGCCACCACGGTCCCGCTGGTCACCTACAAGACGCCCGACCTCGGGTCCACGTCCCGGCGTGACCACCGAGACGATCGGGACCACCGCCGCAGGCAAGGCCGGCCGTGAGCGTCCACCTGCTCCTGTCGGCCGGGCGTGGCCCGCAGGAGTGCGCCTGGGCGCTGGCCCGGCTGCTGCATCGCCTGGAAGCCGACGCCACCCGGCAGAATCTGGAGACTCGTCGGGCCGAGACCGTTCCCGGTGACCGGCCCGGCACCTACCGATCGGTCCTGATCCAGATCGCAGGAACCGGCGCCGAGGCGTTCGCCGCCTCGTGGACCGGAACTCTGTGTTGGCAGGCCCCCAGCCCCTACCGGGCCAGCACCGGCCGAAAGAACTGGTACGTCATCGCCCAGCCGTGCCAGGTCGACACCCCGCGCACGACCTTCGCGGAAGCAGACGTCGACATCGTCGCCTGCCGTACCGGCGGCCCCGGCGGTCAACATCGAAACAAGGCCAGCACGGCGGTGCGGGCGACCCACCGGCCCTCGGGGATCGTCGTCGTGGTCGACACCGAGCGGCAGTTCAGCCTCAATCGCCGCCTCGCCATGCAGCTGCTGCGACAGCGCATCGAGCGCGGCGAGGAGGCGGCAGGGCGCGCCGTCACCACCGCCCGCTGGCGCATCCACGACGAGCTCGTACGCGGCAACCCCACGCGTATCGAGCGTCCGGAAGTGTCGAAGCAGGACCCGGCCCCCCAGGAGCAGACGCACCAGCGGCGGCAGTCCACCCGACCACGCCCACCGAGGAAGGAGAATCGCACCTGACAACATGAGGATCGCTAGGACAAGAACACGCGTAGTGATGATTGCGGCAGGATGAGCAGGTGCTCATCGTGCGCGGGACCAAGAAGCTGCTCGACCGTATCGGCCCGCCCAGCCTGGGTGAAGGCGAGCACTCCACCACCTTGTTGGGCCAGTGGTACGCCACAGCCGTGTTCTGGAAACCCCAGGTCGCGCTGTTCGTCAACGAATCGACGCTGCTACCCGTGCTGATGCCGCTGGCCCCCGCAGCGACCCTGCTGGCCAGATTCCCGCAGCAGGTCGCCACGGTGCTCGCCGCGCATGGAACCCCCGACACGATCATCGACGATGAAGTGCGGCAGATGCGCGACCGTTGCCTCGCCAAGACCGCCAACCGCAGCGTCGTCGGCATCCTGAACGAGTTCACTTACCTCGCCGAGACCTACCGCGGTGACATCCCGCCGCCGGATCTGCTCGGCCTCGCGATGCGCTTGGCGACCACACCCTGCGGACCCCTCTACAGCAAACACATCAGTCCCGACCGCGAACTGCAGGCGTTGCTGCGCGCTATCGCCCCTCGAACGAGCTGACCCATCGACGACGGCCACACCGCCGCGCAACGATCGAGGCAGGACCGGACACGATCCCCTCCGTGGCATGAGCGGATGTTGTCAGAGGCCGAACAACGGCCGGCAAGCCTCCGTCCCGTCCACCCTCACGGCGGGCCGCTTCTCCTGAGTCCACCTCTCCCGGGTGAGCCGCAGGCGGTCGGATACGACGGCCTCGTCGCCGCGGGCATCGACCGAGATGCCGTCGTACTCATAGCCGAGCTTGCGGGACACGCCCTGAGAGGCATGGTTGTCCTGGAAGACCTCGGTGAGTGCGGCACGCGCGCCGAGGTGGTCGAAGGCCAGCGTCAGCAGGCCGACCCGAGCCTCGGTTCCGTAGCCCTTGCCCTGGTGTTCGATTCCCAGCCACGCGGATGTCGTGACCTCCCGAACAACCGGGAAGTCACGCGCTCGAAGGGTGACCACGCCAAGCGGGTCTCCATGACAGAAGACTCCAAGCCCGAGCCGCCACGCTGCCACGCTCCAGCCTCCAAGCTTGCCCCAGTGTTCCTGCAGCACGAACCGGGCCCGATCCTCGGGGCTGCCGTCGGTCCAAGGCGTCAGGAACGGACGCTCGTCCGGGCGGTGCACGCCCCTGGCGGCGAGGTGAGCAAGCTCCGCCAGTTCCTCTTCACGGGGCAGGCGAAGCTCGAGTCGGGGCGTGAAGATGGTGAGGCCGTATTGGGGCCACAGATCAGCAAGCATGGACTCGATCCTGACGATCAAGCCCCCCGCCGCGCCACTGGTTTGCCGCGACAGCGCTGTCATGCAGACGAGGACGATAGAGCATCGTGATCACGGCGGGGGATTGGGCTATTCGCCGGTGACGCCGTCGATCCGCTCGCGCAGCAGATCGGCGTGGCCGTTGTGCCGGGCGTACTCCTCGATCATGTGGACGAGGATCCAGCGGTGGGAGCAGTCCTGCCCGTGGCGCTTCTGCTTGCCGATGGCGTCCAGCGGTACCTCGGCCGAGAGCTTGCGGGCGTGCTCGACCTCGGCCCGCCAGGTGGCGAAAGCCTCCTCGGCGGAGGCGGTGTCCACGTCGTTGAAGTCGGCGTCGAGGTCGTCGGTCTTGTAAAGGAGGGGGATGTCCTCGCCGTTCAGCACGCGGCGGAACCAGGCGCGCTCCACGTGTGCCATGTGGCGTACCAGCCCGAGCAGCGACATGGTCGACGGCGGCACGGAGCGTTCGCGGAGTCGCTCCTCCGAGAGCCCCGCGCACTTGACGATCAGGGTCTCGCGGTGCCAGTCGAGCCAGTTGTTCAGCATGGCGCGCTCGTCGCCGATGAAGGGAGGGGGAACGCGGTTGTCGGTCACGGCTCACGATCCTCTCACCGGGGGAAGTGTCGTCTGGTCATGGCCGATGATCCGCCGGAGTCGCTCAAAGGCGTATTGCCGGATCGCACTACACTCCTGTGACCCGTCGTCTGGCCGGCACGAGCGCTACGAGCTGCCATGGGCCATTGATGTCATCCACAGGAAGGCACCGACATGATCGACTTGCGCAGCGATACCGTTACCCGTCCGAGTCAGGCGATGTTGGCGTCGATGGTGGCAGCCGAAGTCGGTGACGACGTCTGGGGCGACGACCCGACCGTCCTGCGCCTGCAAGCGGCCGTCGCGGAGCGCGCCGGCAAGGAAGCGGGTCTGTTCTTTCCGAGCGGCACGCAGAGTAACCTCGCCGCGTTGATGGCGCATTGCAGCCGCGGCGACGAGTACATCGTCGGCCAATTGGCGCACACGTACAGGAACGAAGGCGGCGGCGCGGCCGTGCTCGGCAGCATCCAGCCGCAGCCCATCGAAAACGCCGCGGACGGTTCCCTGCCGCTCGACGAGATCGCCGCGGCGATCAAGCCGATCGACGATCACTTCGCACGCACGCGCTTGCTCGCGCTCGAGAACACGATCGGCGGGAAGGTGCTGCCGTCCGGGTATGTCGCCGAAGCGGTCGCGCTGGCGAAGGGCCGCGGTCTCGCGACGCACCTCGACGGCGCGCGCGTCTGCAACGCGGCCGTCGCGTCGGGTCAATCGATCGCCGCGCTCTGCGCACCGTTCGATTCGGTCTCGATCTGCTTCTCGAAGGGTTTGGGGGCGCCTGTCGGTTCGGTGCTGGTCGGCAGCGGCGCCTTGGTCGAGAGCGCGCGCCGCTGGCGCAAGATGCTGGGCGGCGGCATGCGGCAGTCGGGCCTGCTCGCGGCGGCATGCTTGTACGCGCTCGAACACAACATCGATCGTCTCGCGGAAGACCACGAGAACGCCGAGCATCTCGCGCGCGGGCTCGCGGAGATCGACGAGGTCCGCGTGCAATCGCACGCGACCAACATGGTGTTCGCGCAGTTTCCGCAGGAGCATTGCGCGGCGCTCGAAGCATCGCTGCACGAGCGCGGCATCCTCACGCAGATTCTGTACGGCACGCGCTTCGTCACGCACATGGACGTCAAGCGGGCGGACATCGATATGTTCGTGTCGGCAGTGAAGTCGTATTTCGTGAAATAAGCGTCGCGAACAACGCGGCCTATCTGTCGCCGCCGGCCATGCCGCCGTGACCCCCAGGACTCCCGCGGACCCCGAGGACGGCGATACTCACGTCTCGCCCAAGCCGAATCGTTGATCAGTGCCGAAGCGGCTCGCCGTGATCGTCGACCGGGGTGAACGGCTCACCGCGGACCAGGCGGATGATCGCCTCATCCGGGGTCGCGCCGATGAGGAACTCGCCGGCCTCGTGCAGGAGGTAGACCCGGCCGTCGGCGGCGCAGACGATGTCGCCGGGGCCGTCCTCGTACCAGGCGAGCGGGAACACCGGGACGCCGATGTCGGTGCCGAACGCCACGAACAGGTCGACGAGCACCCGGCCCTCGGTGGGCCACACCTGCACGTCGTAGCCGCCGCTCGTCGAGCCGGGCTGCTTGAGTTGCCGGAAGGACAGGCCGCCGAACTCATCGAGCAGTTCGCGGGCCGCCGGGTGGATCGGCAGGCGGTCGGCGGAGCCGGGGATCCCGGCGTACAGATCCCGGAGCCACGTCGACACCCAGGCACTGACGTCGCGGTCGGAGCGCCAGCCGACCGCGGTCAGCACCCGGCGCACGTCCTCCGGCAGGCTGACCGGCGGACATGACCGGGCGACCTCCGTGGCCTCATCCGGCGTCACCGACGCACACACCTCCCTATCCGGCCGACTCGCTATACAAGGTGTATATCTTGCTCTCGCCGGGCGAGGGGGCGCGGTCCGGCCGGCGCGGGCGGCGGTCCTGGATCAGTGGAGATGCGGATGAGTGATCGCGAGCTTACGACGGTCTACGTCTTCCGGCTCGGTGAGGCCTACGACGACCTGGAGCCCATGTTCTCCGTCGACGGCCGGGACTACACCGACCCCGACTCCGTGCGCGCGGACGTCCGCGCCGCGTCACTCGCGCTGAGCGAGCGGAATCTGATCGCCGACTACGAGACGTCGCAGGCCAGTCCGACGACACCGCGGACCGGGCTGCCGTCCTGGCCCCAGTGGCGGGCCCGGCACATCGAGAACGAGGAGCCGATCGGCGTGCGACCGCGTCCGGCCCACCAGGCGACCCCGCCCGGTTGGGACGACATGGGCCGCTGGCTGGAGCACTCCGAGATCTGGCTGCGCGGGCAGGTCACCGGTGCGGCCGGCGTGGTCGCGGGCGGCCGGGTTTCGGTCATCTCGGACATCGGCCCCCAGCGGGTCGGCCGCGGCTCGATCGATCTCGCCGAGGAGCAGTACCGGGTGGACTGCGCCTTCCTGGTGGTGCCGCCCGCCGGTCGGCCGATCCCGGAGCTGCTCGAGGCCATCGCCGGATGGCTGCGCGCCGCCGGCTGGACGATCGTCGAGCGGGTGGAGAAACCCCGCTCGACCACCGTCGTCGCGACGAACATGGGCCACGAGATCGCCCTGGTCTGGCCGCACCGCGACGCCTCCGTCACGCTGCTTGGGAAGTCGCCGACCGTCGACGCGACGTGGTTCGGGCGGGACGGTCCTGCCGCGGACGTTTGACGGAGGGACGTCTACGGCCTGCCCGACACGTCCGAGCCCGGCGCGGACGCGGTGTCGAGGAGGACGGCGAACATGTCCTGTGCCGTGGTGCCGTCCGGCAGAGGCCAGTCGGCGGTGATGTGCCCGATGACCTGCGGCGCCTGGGCAGCACTGCTCGGTCGAGACGAAGACCTGCCAGTGGGCGGACAGCCACTCCATCAGGCGTCAGATCGGCCACGACTCCTGTCGCCAGGCGGCGTCCCAGAACATCCATTCGTAGCGAGACGTGGTGATGAAGTGTTCCCGGGCGCGGGAGCGTTGAGCGTCGGTCGCTTCGTCCCCGACCCGGTCGGCCAGGGCGACCACCCGGCGGACCACGCTCTGAAACGCCTCGTCCCCGTAGGTGGCGATCCAGCGGCGGTAGAGCGGGTCGGGTGACGAGCGTTCGAGCAGTGCCTCGCCGACGCGGGCGTAGATCCAGTAGCAGGGCAGCACCGCGGCGAGGCCGTCAAGGAACGAGCCGCCGTACACGGTCGCGAGCAGGTAGCTGGTGTAGGCCCGAGTGGTCGGCCCCACGGGCACCGTCGCGGCCTGCTCGGCGGAGCCGCCGAGATCGGCCATGAACGCGCCGTGCATGTCCTGCTCCGCGGCGATCGCTCCCGCGGCGTCACCGGCGAAGGCTCGTACGTCGTCCTCGGCCGGCGCCTTGGCCGCGCACAGCGCCAGGGCCCGGGCGTAGTCGCGCAGGTAGTGCGAGTCCTGCACCACGAATTGCCGGAAGGCGTCGTGCGGCAAGGAGCCGTCGACCAGGCCCGTGATGAACGGATGGTCGAGGATCGCCTGGTAGATCGGGGCGATCGCGTCCCACAACTCTTCACTGAACGGCCGCTGGGTCGCGTGCGGAAAGGTCGACTCGGACATCGTTTCGGACCAGCTCCCTACGCCGGCATGACCCGGTCAGGTTCGAGCGGTCTGTGGCCGCGCCAGCCACACTCTCAGCCCGGTGCGCCGGGCTCCCGCGGTGTCGTGGTCGAGGCTAACGCACGGAACCCCTGCTACCGCAATGTCTCCGCCCTAAGATCGCGTATATGAAGAAGGGCCGCATCGCCGACATTGCCGACATCGCCCGGTGGTTGTGGCGCGAAGGTGGACCCCGGCGACTGGTCCGGTGAGGGCGACCACGAACGGACGCGGATCGTCGCCGGTCACATCGAGGGCGTGGCGACCGTCCTCCACCATCACCATCACAGCGAGGACGAGCACGTCTGGCCCTTGCTGCTGGAACGCGTCCCCGAGGATCTGGCGCCCGTCGTCCGCCTGATGGAGAGTCAGCACGAGGAGGTCGCCAGGACGGCGGCCGGGGTCGACGAGGCGATCGCCGCCTGGCGCGGCAGTGCCGGCACCGAGGCCCGCGAGGCCCTGGCCGACGTCCTCGACCGGTTCCTCCCGCTGCTCAAGGAGCACCTGGGGGTGGAGGAGGAGCACGTCGTCCCGCTCATGGAGAAGCACATCACCCTCACCGAGTGGAATCGGATGGTCCAGGCGGGAGCGGCCGACGTCGACCCGGAGGGCCTGCCGCTCGGCTTCGGCATGTTGATGTACGAAGGCGATCCCGAGATCGTCGAACTCGCCATCTCCAACATGCCGCCGGAGGCTCGCTCGGTCATCGGGACGATGGCCGCACAGGCTTTCGCGGCCCACTCCGAACTGATCCACGGGACCCCGACCCCACCGCGCAGCACCGAGTTGTGACCCCGTCGCGTCGGACGTCGTCGGAGCGGCACGCCCTCGCTCCGATGGCCTGTCAGGTATCGGATATATCGTGATTTGTCGTTCGTAATGGTCATCCCCTAGTATCCCCCCGGTTAGGTAAGCCTTACCTAGTTTGATCGGGCGAACGGGGCACAGGGTGGGCGGCGGGCGATGAGGACGAACAGGCGCCTCGCCGTACTGGCGGGGTCGGCGGTGCTGCTGGCCGCCGCCGTGTTGCTGAGCCTGGCGGCGGGCAGCCGGGGGATCGCACCCGGCCGCGTGCTGCAGGTGTTGCTGCGGCCGGACGACAGCGACGCGAGCGCCATCCTGTGGTCCCTCCGGGTGCCTCGGACGATCATCGGGCTCGCCGTCGGCGCGGGACTGGCCACGGCCGGAGTCCTGATGCAGGCGCTCACCCGGAACCCGCTGGCCGATCCGCGGATCATGGGCGTCTCGTCCGGCGCGTCGCTGGGGGTGGTCGCGGCGATCAACGTCTTCGGACTGACCACGCTGCCCTCCTACATCTGGTTCGGCATCGCCGGCGCCGCGCTGGCCGGGACCTTCGTCTACGCCCTGGCGGCCCGTGCCCGCGACGGTGCCTCGCCGGTCACCCTCGCGCTGGCGGGCACCGCGCTGGACGCCTCGCTCACCGGCGTGGTGATCGGGGTCCTCACGGTCAATGTGAAGACCTTCGACCAGTACCGCTTCTGGGCCGTCGGATCGTTGTCCGGCCGCCCGATCGAGGTCGCCCTGTGGGTGTTGCCGTTCGTGGTGGCCGGAATCGTGCTGGCCTTCGGCGTCGCCGGCGGCCTGGACGCCCTCGCCCTCGGTGACGACGTCGCCCGCGGCCTCGGCCGGAACGTCGGCCGGGTACGGCTGGCGGCCGCCGTCGCGGCGATCGTCCTGACCGGAGCCGCGGTGGCCGCGGCCGGGCCCATCGGGTTCGTCGGGCTCGCCCTTCCGCACCTGGCCCGCGGGCTGGTCGGCGCACACCACCGGTGGGTGATGGCCGTGTCGCTGCTGCTCGGGCCCGCGCTGCTGCTGGGAGCGGACGTGATAGGCAGGCTGGTCGTTCCGCCCGCCGAGATCAGAGCGGGGATCGTCACCGCGCTCGTCGGCGCCCCCTTCCTGATCCTGCTCGTCCGGCGCGGACGGACGGTGACCGCATGAGGACCGGCGCGCCGTCCTATCCGGTGGCGGGCCGTGTCGTCGTGAGCGCCGGGCCGCTGACTTTCGTGCTGCGCCGCCGCGCGGCGGGGATGTTCCTGCTGCTCCTCGCCCTCACCGCGGTCGCCGTGGTGCTGTCGCTCGGCGTGGGCAGCACGTTCGTGGCCCCCGCCGACGTCGTGCGCGCACTCGCGGGCGACGGGCCCTTCACCATCGTCGTCCAGGATCTGCGGCTTCCGCGGATCGTCGTGGCCCTCGCCGTCGGCACCCTGCTCGGGCTGTCCGGGGCGCTGCTGCAGGCGGTCAGCAGGAACCCGCTCGCCAGTCCCGATGTCATCGGCGTCAGTCAGGGCGCGGGATTCGCCGCGACCGTCGTGATGAGCACCGACCTGGGCGCCGCGTGGCTGGGGCCGTTCGCGCTGCTGGGCGGCCTGACCGCGGCCACGGTGGTGTTCACGCTGTCGTGGCGCTACGGCCTGGCCGCCCGCCGCTTCGTGTTGTGCGGGATCGCGGTCGCGCTGGCGACGAAGGCGCTCACCGAGATCTTCATCGTGGGCGCCGACGCCATCGACGGGCAGCGCGCCCAGGTCTGGCTGGCGGGCAGCGTGGCGGGGACCGGCTACGCCGAGGCGCGGATCCTGCTGATCCCGCTGGTGGTGCTCCTGCCGGTGCTGCTGTGGGCCGGACGCGCGATGGACACCACGGCCCTGGACGACGGGGTCGCCCGCGGCCTCGGCGTACGGGTGACGCAACGACGTCTCCTGCTGGGCGTGGTGGGGGTGATCCTCGCCGCGCTGGCCATCTCGCAGGCGGGGGCCGTCGACTTCGTCGCGCTCGCCGCCGCCCAACTCGCCCGTCGCCTCGTGCGCGCCGAGCGCCCGCCGCTGGCCTGCTCCGCCCTCGCGGGAGCGCTGCTGACCGTGGTCGCCGACCTGGTCGCCCGTACGGCGTTCGCGCCCGTCCAGCTTCCCGTCGGCGTGCTCACCGCCGTCCTCGGGGGCCCCTATCTGCTGTGGCTGCTCGTACGGAGGACGCCCTGATGACAGATGAGCACGTGCCGCCGTCCCCGACGGACGGCGGCGAGTCGCGCGCGCCCGTACGGCTGGCCGCCCGCGACCTGAGTGTGGGATACGGCAACCGGCTGGTCATCGAGGGACTCGACCTGGAACTGCCGGCCGGCGCCTTCACGGTGATCATCGGCCCCAACGCCTGCGGGAAGTCCACCCTGCTGCGCACGATGGCGCGACTGCTCGCCCCTCGCGGCGGCGCGGCGCTCATCGACGGGGTGGACCTGCACGCCCAGCCCACCCGTGAACTCGCGCGCCGGCTCAGCGTCCTGCCGCAGAGCCCGGTCACTCCCGAGGGGGTGACCGTGGCGGACCTGGTGGCCCGCGGCCGCCAGCCGTACCAGCGGTGGTTCCGGCAGTGGGGTGCGGAGGACTCCGTTGCCGTCGAGCGGGCGCTGGCCCTGACCGGGCTGGCGGATGTGCGCGACCAGAGCGTGGAGGCCCTCTCCGGCGGCCAGCGGCAGCGGGTGTGGATCGCCATGACGCTCGCGCAGGACACCGACGCGCTCCTGCTCGACGAGCCCACCACATATCTGGACCTCGCCCACCAGGTCGAAGTCCTCGACCTGCTGCGGCGGCTGAACCGCGACGGCGGGCGCACCGTGATCGCCGTGCTGCACGACCTCAACCAGGCGTGCCGATACGCCGACCACCTCGTCGTCATGAAGGACGGCCGGGTGGTCGATCAGGGCGCGCCGGACAAGGTGATGAGCGCCGAATGCCTGGCCGAGGTGTTCGGCCTCGGCGGCGTGGTGGTGCCGTGCCCGGTGACAGGGGCGCCGATGGTCGTGCCGGACGCACCGGCGTAACTGGAAAGCGATAGGAGAAGACACAGTGAGGTTCCACGGATTCAGCCGGCTGGCCAGGGGGGTGGCCGTCGTGGCGATGGCCGGTCTGGCCCTGACCGCGTGCGGCGGCGGGAGCGGCAGTGGCGACTCCGGCTCGCCGGCCGGCGCCACGCGCACCGTGAAGCACGCCATGGGTGAGACGAAGGTGCCCGAGCACCCGTCGCGCATCGTTGTGCTCGACACCGACAAGCTGGACTCCCTCTACACGCTCGGCATCACTCCGGTCGGCGCAGCCCTGCCGGACGAGCAGTCCGGTATCCCGAAATATCTGGGTCCGTCCTTTGCCACGATCAAGTCGGTCGGAACGCTCCAGGAGCCCGACCTCGAGGCGATCGCCGCGCTGCAGCCCGATCTGATCCTCGGCTCGAAGTTCCGGCAGGAGAAGTTCTACGACGAGCTGTCGAAGATCGCGCCCACGGTGTTCACCGAGAAGGTCGGCATCACCTGGAAGGAGAACTTCCTGCTGGACGCGGACGCGGTCGGCAAGAAGGCCGAGGGGGAGCAGAAGCTCCAGGCGTACGAGGCGCAGGCCAAGGCGGTGGGGCAGGAGCTCGGCGACCCGGCCAAGCTGAAGATCAGCCTGATCCGCTTCAGGCCCGCTGAGATCCGCGAGTACGGGCCCGACTCGTTCGCCGGGATCGTGCTGAACGACATCGGCGTCGGCCGTCCGCAGCAGCAGCTCCTCGAGGGCAAGGCCGACCGGCGGTTCGCCCCGATCAGCCCGGAGCAGATCGACCAGGTCGACGGTGACATGATCTTCGTGAGCGCCTTCGGGGCGGACGCCGCCAAGCAGCAGGCCCAGGTGACCGCCGGACCGCTGTGGAACAAGCTCAGCGCCGTCAAGGCCGGGCACGTGCAGGTCGTGGACGACGAGATCTGGATGACCGGCATCGGGGTCACCGCCGCGGGAAAGGTCGTCGACGACGTCAAGAAGGCCCTGACGCCGCTGGTTCAGAAGTGACCGTGCGCACCCGCGCTCGCTGAATCCGCTCGCCGATTCAGGCAGCCCCCGGCCGATGGCCGGGGGCTGTCTGGAATGACCGACTTTTTGCAATAAACAACCATTTTGTCAACATGTGTCACGTACGTTATGGCGCAGAGATTTGAGGACCGAAGAACAGATAGCCGTTCACATGGAACAGAACGCCTCACAGCCGCCGGCTTCGCCGATCGGCGCGCCCTCGGCGGACCCGCCCGGCGACGACTGCCGCACCGCGTTTCAGAGGCTACGGGTCACCGTGCTGAGCAAGCCGACCACGGTCACGCCGGTGCAGCGCTTCGGGTGGATCGGGCCGGTCTCGTTCGGTGAGGCCATCCACGGGGTGGATCTGCGGGTGGAGGGCAGCGAGCTGCGGGCGAGTTACCACCTGAATCTTCCGATCTCCGGCCACGTCGAGACCCGGCATCGCGGCGTGGACGTCGTCGCGACGCGGGACAGGGCCGTGGTGTTCCGGCCCGAGGGCGACACCGTCCTGACAAGGTGGGCCGGAGACTGCCGGCTGGTCTGCGTGGGGTTCGAGCGGACCGCGCTCGACCGGGCGCTGGAGGCACTGCTGGGGCAGCCGGTGACCTCGCAGATCCCCTTCGCGTCGAGCCTGGACATGACGACCGGTCGCGCCCGGAGCTGGGCGCGGATGCTCATGATGCTCAACCATCAGCTCGGTGACGCCGACAGCGTCGTCCTGCAGCCACTGGTCGCGCCGCCGCTCGTGGACGGCTTCATCCGCGGCTTCCTGCTGGCCACGGATCATCCGTACCGCGAGATGCTCGACGCGCCGGCCGAGGCGGGCCGTCCGATCGCGATCCGCACGGCGATCGACATCATGGAGGCCGAGCCCCAGACGCCGCTGACGATCTCCACGCTCGCCGCGCGATGCCACGTCAGCGTACGGACGCTGCAGGAAGGCTTCCAGCGCCACGTCGGGATGCCGCCCATGGCCTATCTCCGCAAGGTACGGCTCCGTCGCGCGCACGACGACCTGCGCGCCGCGGACCCGTCGGTGCAGACGGTGGCGTCGATCGCGCGTTCCTGGGGGTTCACCCACCTGGGCCGGTTCGCCGCCGCGCACGAAGCGGAATACGGCATGTCACCGGTCCGCGTCCTGCGTGCGCCGCGCTGAGCGTGCCGGCAGGGCCCGCGCGCGCACGGTCAGGCGGGCAAGGCCTGCGCCCGCCCGTCGGCGCCCTTCGAACAGGCTCCGGCCAGTTCGTCCAGGGACATCTCCAGTGCGGCGGCCAGGGCCGCGACGGTGAAGAAGGCCGGGGTCGGCGCACGCCCGGTCTCGATCTTGCGCAGCGTCTCCGCGGACACTCCGGCCGCCGCCGCGATCTCCACCATGCTGCGCTCGCCGCGCGCCTGGCGCAGCAGCGAGCCGAACCGTTCTCCGCGCTGCCGCTCCCACGGAGTCAAAGGAGTCCTCACCATGCCCGTGATACTAATACCGGTATAAGAATTGGACCGCCAGTCGGGGGTTGGGAGTCGCACGAGATGGTCGAGATCAAATCCGACACGGCGCTGGACGCGATGCGGGAGGCCGGGCGCGTCGTCGCCCACGCGCTCGCCGCCGCCCGCGAAGCGGCGGACGTGGGAGTGTCACTGCGCGAACTGGACGAAGCGGCCCGCGCCGTCCTCGGCGAAGCCGGGGCCGGCTCACCCTTCCTGGGCTACCGGCCCGCCTTCGCCTTCAGTCCCTTTCCCGCGGTGATCTGCACGTCGGTCAACGACGCCATCGTGCACGGCATCCCCACCGACTACCGTCTCCGCGACGGCGACCTGGTCAGCGTCGACTGCGGCGCGGAGCTCGACGGCTGGACCGGTGACGCCGCCGTCAGCTTCATCGTCGGCACCCCCAGGCCCGCCGACCAGGCGCTGATCGATGCCACGCAGAAGGCCCTCGACGCCGGCATCGCCGCGGCGATGCCGGGCAACCGCATCGGCGACATCGGCCACGCCATCGGCGCCGTCGCCCGGTCGGCTCGCTGCGGCATGCCCAAGGACTTCGGCGGCCACGGCATCGGCCGCCGCATGCATGAAGACCCCCACGTGCCCAACCGGGGGCGGCCGGGCCGCGGATTCCCCCTGCGTCCCGGCCTGACGCTCGCCATCGAGCCGATGTTCATGGCCGGCGGGCGTGACGACTACCGCACCGCCTCCGACGGATGGACCCTGCAGACCGTCGACGGCAGCCGGGCCGCCCACATCGAGCACACCGTCGCCGTCACCGAGGAGGGGCCCCGCATCCTCACCCTGCCCTGAGTGGGTCCGCGCCGCCGGCCGGGGATCCGGGTGTGTCACCGCCGGTCAGCGGAAACGCCGGCCGCCGATGACCAGGAGGAGTTCGCGAAGGGCGTCGGCGGCCTGCCGTACGGCGTCTTCCGGAACGTCGCGCAGGATTTCGCCGTGTGCCCGGACCGAGGCGGCCAGCGCGGCCTCCGTGACCCGCACACCCTCCTCGGTCAGGCGGACCCAGCGGCTGCGCGCGTCTCCCGTGTCCGCCTCGCGCTCGACGTGTCCCGCCGCCGTCAGCCGCTGCAGGACGTTGCTCGTTCCTCCTGACGTGAGGAAGAGGGACCTGGTCAGCTCGCTGGGCTTGAGCCGGTACGGCTCGCCCGCGCGGCGCAACGCGGCCAGCACGTCGAACTCGGCGTAGGTCAGGCCGAGTTCGGCGAGCGCGTTCCTGATCGCCTGCTCCAGCAGCCCGCCGACGCGCGACACCCGCTTGCTGAGCTCGAGCCAGGCCACGATGTGCGGCTCCATGCTCGACTCCCACGCCGGAACAAGCGCGTCGACCTCGTCTCGTTCCCCTTCGTGCACGGGTCGAGAGTACCTCTCTCGCCACATTGCTTTTAAAAAAGCTTTTCTCTAAGCTTTCGGCATGACTACAAGACTGCTCATCAAGGGCGGCGTCGCCGTCGACACCGACCCCGTCACGGTCGCTCCCGCCGACGTGCTGGTCGAGGACGGCAGGATCGCGGCCGTGTGGCCGGACCTGCCCGAGCCCGAGGGCGCCGAGGTGATCGACGCGCGCGGCATGCTCGTGCTGCCGGGCTTCGTCGACACCCACCGGCACACCTGGCAGGCGGGGATCCGGGCGATCGGCCCCGACATCGCCTTCTCCGGTTATCTCGAGCGCGTCCTCGGGAGACTGGCTCCCGCCTACCGGCCGGAGGACGTCTACGCCGGCAACCTGGCAGGAGCCCTGGAGTGCCTCGACGCGGGCATCACGACGCTCGTCGACTGGTCGCACATCCAGTTCACCCCCGATCACACGGCGGCGGCCGTCGAGGCGCTGCGTCGTTCGGGGATCAGGGCCGTCTTCGGATACTGCCACCCCCAAGGCGGCGATCCCGAAGCGCTGGCCGCGCAAGGACGCCGGGTGCACGCCGAACACTTCGGCACGGCAGGCGGCACGGTGACGATGGCGATCGCCCCCCTGGGACCGGAGATCGTCAGCGAGGAGGAGGCGCTGCACGAGTGGCGCCTGGCCCGCGACCTCGACCTGCCGGTGACCGTCCACATGGGCTACGACACCGAGCGCGCCGACCGCGGGCTCGACTTCCTGGAGCGGAACGGTCTCCTGGCCCCGTCGACGAGCTACGTCCACGGCAACCACTACTCCGACGATGCGCTCAAGCGGATCGCCGCCAGCGGCGGCGCCGTATCCGTCTCACCCGTCGTCGAGGTGGAACTGGGACTCGGCTACCCGATCACCGGGCGTGCGGTGGCGGCGGGCGCCCCTGCGGGGCTCGGGGCGGACACCGTGGTCAGCGGCCCCGGCGACATGTTCAGCCTGATGCGGGCGGCGTACGCCCTGGAGAGGGCACGCCCGAACATGGGCTTCACGACCCGCGACGCGCTGCGGACGGCCACCATCGACGGGGCGCGGACCGCCGGGCTCGGCGACGTCGCCGGATCCCTCGGCGTGGGCAGACACGCCGACCTGGTGCTGCTCAGGACCGACCTGCTCGGAATCGCCCCGGCTCACGACGCGGTGGGTGCGGTGGTGCTCTCCGCCGACACCCGGTCGGTCGACACCGTCATCGTCGGTGGCCGGATCGTCAAGCGGGACGGCCGGCTGCTCCACCATGTCGTCGAGGACGTCCTGGCGCCCCTCGCCGAGTCTGCCGCCCGCCTGGCCGCCGTCTAGCCACCGGATCGGGCACAGGCCGCCTCGACCACCCGGTGTCGCCAGTCGGGGAGCCGTCCGTCCTTCCACGCGAGTCGTATTTCATGACCGCCGCGCGGGCCGTAGACCACCATCTCCAATGACCCATCGGGAGGTTCCGGCCCGCACGGGACCTGGAGGTCGAGGATCAGCGGCCGTCCCGCGCCCCCAGGCAGCGTCTCGGCTTCACCGGGAAGTGAGAGGAGCTCGCCGCCGGCGTCGGGGGCGTGCGGTTCGACGGCGCGGACGGGCAGGGTCGTGCCCGGCGAGATCGACCACGGCTCCGTCCGGACCAGTCCCTCGTTGCGCACCCACACGTGAAGCCGGACGCTCCCGGCCGGCCCGCCGGGCTCGACCAGCGTGGGGGTGACGCTCAGCCGCGGGACGACGGCGCCGGCCCACCAGGCCGTGACCGCGAGCACGGCCATGACGAGGAGGATGGAGGCGGCGACGGCCGTGCGCCGTGTCCGTGATGGGCGGGGGGCGATCAGCGCCCAGGTCTCATCGGTGACCACGACGCCTCCAATTGATCCTGGTGTATTAATATATTGATACATTCAGCCGCCGGTCGCAACGCCGGGAGGAACGATGTCGTCGTCGCTGGGCCTCGCCGTAGCCTTCGCAGGGATCTTCGCCGTGCCCACCCTGGCGCTGCTGGCCGGATTCGCGCCGGTCAGCAGGAGGCGGCTCGACGTGTTCGCCCAGGAGGGCGGCGTCACCGTCACGCCGGACAACGGGCGTGTCCTGATCGGCTATCTGGCCCGGGTGCCCCGGTGGCGGGCCGTCGGCGGCGCGGCCGGCTGGATCGCCGGTGGCGTCTTCGCCCTTCCCGGCGCCTCCTACTTCTGGGGTGCTGCCGGTTATCTGGTGGGCGCGCTCGCCGCCGAGATCGGCGCGTCGGTCCGGTGGGCGCCCACCGCCGGCCCCCGGCGAGCCGCATTGGACCAGCGCCGGTCCGGCGACTACCTGTCCTGGGGCGCCCGCTGGGGTCCGCTGCTCGTCGTCGCGGCCCTGGCCTGCGAGATATGGGGTTACCGGCTCTGGCCGGGCGAAGGCGGGCCGGACCTGCGGCCGTCGACGGTGATCCTGGCCGTCGGCGGCATGGCGGCGGTGGCGGTGGTCATGTGGTCGGCGCGACGGCTCATCATCGGCCGTGCCCGGCCGGTGCTGCCGGCCGATCTGGGAGCGGCGGACGACGCGATCCGCTCTCGCTCGCTGCAGACCATCAGCGGTGCGTCGCTCGCCCTGATGTGCCTGGCCGCCACCAATGTGATGTGGGCGATCCAACTCGATCTCGACGCTCCCGAGCCGTTCAACTGGATCCTCTCCTGGCTGACCTTCGGAACGTTGTTGTCGGCGGTGTACGCCTGGTTCCGGGTCCGGGTACGTGTGCGCCGGTTCTCGCCGAGGGCGACGACGTGATCGTCGAGATCGACGTCGAAGCGCCCCTTCCGCCCTACGAGCAGCTGAGGACGCAGATCGCCGCGTTGATCCGCACCGGTGAGCTGAAGGAGGGGGTCAGGCTGCCGAGCATCCGGCAACTCGCCGGCGACCTCGGCCTCGCGTCCGGGACCGTCGCACGGGCCTACCGCGAGTTGGAGAGCGCCGGATACCTGCGCGGCAGGGTGGGCCACGGCACCGTCGTGCGGGCGATCCCCGAGATGACCGACAAGGAACGCGACACGCGGCTCGCGGAGGCGGCCCGGGCCTACGCGACGGCCGTGCGCGAACTCGGCGTGGATCTCGACGCCGCCCTTCTCGCCGCCAGGCGTCAGCTCGCGGGCTAGGGCCGTGTCTCCCTGGGCGGGCCGGGCGGAATCGACCGTGTGGGCGTCAGGCGACGCCCACGCCGACCCGGTCCGCCAGCATCCGCAGCCGCTCCTCCGTCGCCGACCCCTTCGACGCGGTGTACGTGCACAGCCGCTGGCCCGGGTCGGTGGGGAGCGGGAACGACTCGAAGGTCACCATGAGGTCGCCCACCTCGGGGTGGCGGATGTGTTTGGTGCCGATGTCGGGATCCAGCACGGTCTGCTCGTCCCAGAAGCGACGGAACTCCTCGCTGGCCTCCCGCAGGTCGCAGATGACCTCCCGCACCCGGGCCCGGCCGACGTGCTGCGCGGCCTCGGAACGCAGGATCGCCACGATCCCCTGCGCCACGTTCTCCCACTCCGGGTACAGCGCCCTGGCCTCGGGGCGGAGGAAGACCAGCCGGGCGGTGTTGAGCTCGGCCTCCGCGAGCGCGTCGAAGTCGAACGCGACCCGGCCGGCCAGCCGGTTCCAGGCCAGCAGGTCCATGCCCGGGCCGTACACGAAGGCGGGGACGACGTCGCCCATCGCGTCCAGCAACTCCCGGATCTGCGGCCGCACCTCGGGGCGGGGACCCGATCCCTCGCAGGTGCCCCTGCCGGCTCGCCGCCCGGGTGCGGTGATGTTGCGCAGGTAGGTGTGCTCGGCAGAGGTCAGGTGCAACGCCCGCGCCACCGCGTCGAGCACCGCGTCGGAGATGGCGGGCGCGCGGCCCTGCTCGATGCGCGTGTAGTAGTCGACGCTGATCCCGGCCAGCTGGGCGACCTCCTCGCGGCGCAGACCGCGCACCCGCCGCCGGGCGATCCCGTCCGGGAGACCGAGCGTGGCGGCGTCGAGCGCGGCCCGGCGCGCCTTCAGGAATGGAGTGATCTCGTCCTCGGCATGCCCCATGCCTGACATACAAGCACATGCATTGACTGCTACATCTCTGACCTGCGAGCCCACGGCTACAAGGTCCCGCCGTTCCCCGTCAAGACGACCACCGGAGCAGCGACCGCCATCGGGTGTCGGCCGAGGCGGTAAGTGGTTCTGACAGACCCAGGTTGAGCCAGGCCTGGTGCCCGGTCGGCGAGGTAGCGGAGGCTGTGTCCGTATCCCCGAAAACGATCTGCTGGAGGCAGCACTCAATGAAGCGCAGAATCCTCGGTGGCACCGGGATCTCGGTGAGCGAGTACGCGCTCGGCACGATGATGTTCGGTGGCCTGGGAAACAAGGACCACGACGAGAGCGTCCGGATCATCCACCGCGCCCTCGACGCCGGGATCAACTTCGTCGACACCGCCGACGTCTACTCGGCGGGGGAGTCGGAGGAGATCGTCGGGAAAGCCCTCAAGGGCCGCCGTGACGAGGTCGTCCTGGCGACCAAGGCCGGCCTCTCGGTGGACGAGGAGGCCAACCACGGCGGCGGCTCCCGGCGCTGGCTCGTCCGCCAGGTGGAGAACAGCCTGCGGCGCCTGGGCACGGACCACATCGATCTCTACCAGGTCCACCGGCCCGATCCGCGCACGGACATCGACGAGACCCTCTCCGCCCTCACCGACCTGGTCCGGGCGGGCAAGGTGCTGGCAGTGGGCAGTTCCACCTTCCCCGCCGAGCAGATCGTCGAGGCGCAGTGGGTCGCCGAACGGCGCGGCCACGTGCGTTTCCGCACCGAGCAGCCGCCGTACTCGATCCTGGCGCGCGGTGTGGAGGCGGCGGTGCTGCCGGCGGCGCAGAAGTACGGCATGGGCGTGCTGACCTGGGGCCCTCTGTCGGCCGGCTGGTTGTCCGGCAAGTACACGCAGGCGGCGGACATCGACCTGGCGAGCTCGGGACGCGCGTCCGTCGAGCGGCACAAGTTCGACCCGTCGCTGCCGGAGAACGCGCGCAAGCTGCAGGCCGTCGGCGAGCTGACGAAACTCGCGGAGGAGGCGGGCCTGCCGCTGCCCCACCTCGCGCTCGGATTCGTCCTGGCCCACCCGGCCCTCACCTCGGTGATCCTCGGGCCGCGCACCATGGAGCACCTGGACGGACTGCTGGCCGGGGCGGGCACGGTGTTGAGCGAGGACGTCCTCGACCGGATCGACGAGATCGTGCCGCCGGGCACCGATCTGAACCCGGCGGACAACTACTTCGTGCACCCGGCGCTCGCGGACAAGGCGCTGCGCCGGCGGTAGCCGCCGGATCGCGGCGTCACATGCCGGCGATCACCTCCACGGAGGGTGGTCGCCGGCATGTGACCACCGTGGTGTCGGGGGCGCCCGGAACGCTGAAAAGGAGGGAGTGTCCGGCAAATTGCCTGCAAAATCTCCCGGTGAGGGGAAGCCCGCAACGCCCCCTTTTAATCGTTTTTACCCGAGTTTTTCTAGTCTGCCTGGCATGAAAAGTCCCTTGGGCGAGTTCCTGCGCGCCCGCCGTCAGGCCGTCACCGTTGACGAGGTGGGCCTGCCGGACGTCGGACGCCGGAGGACGCCGGGGTTGCGGCGCGACGAGGTGGCACTGCTCGCGGGGGTCAGCGCCGACTACTACATCAGGTTGGAGCAGGGGAGAGAACGCCATCCTTCCGATCAGGTGCTCGCCGCCCTCGCCCGGGTGCTCCGGCTCAACGCCGACGCCACCGAGCATCTGTACCGGCTGGCCAACCCCCGGCCATCCAAGCGCATGGGGCGCCCGTCGGCTCACGTCGACCGCAACGTGTTGCGGCTCATCGGCAGCTTGGACCGCATGCCCGCACTCGTGACGAACGACCGGCTGGACGTCCTTGCGCGAAACGCGGTGGCCCGCGCCCTCTACGAGGGGCTGGCGCACACCGACAACCTGTTGCGGCTGACGTTCCTCAACCCGGAGTCGCGCAAGCTCTATCCGGACTGGGAACAGGAGGCATCGTCCAAGGTGGCGCATCTGCGGGCGGTGGCGGGGCCCGGGCCCGATCCGTCCCTGCTCCGTCTGGTGGAGGAGTTGTCCCGGGGGAGCGAGGACTTCCGCCGTATCTGGGCCCGTCATGACGTGGGCACCAGAACCCAGGAGTTCAGGCGCATCGTCCACCACGAGGTCGGCGAGCTGATCCTCTGGCATGTGACGTTCTCCATCGACGGTTCCCCCGGCCAGCGGATCTTCATCGCGCAGGCCGAGCCGGGCAGCTCGTCCGAACGTGCTCTGACCCGGCTGTCCATGACTCACCCCGTCGGCGGATGACCGCAGGGCATGGCGTGTGTCGGCCCGGGCTTCACGGGTAGCCCGCAATGAGACGAGCCGATTCAGCGAGGTGGGGAACATGCCACGTGGTTCCAGCCCCAAGCGGGAACGCCAGTACGAGCACATCAAGGACAGCGTCAAGAAGCGCGGAAAGAGCGACAAGGTGGCCAAGGAGATCGCCGCCCGCACCGTGAACAAGGAACGGGCCCGCGCGGGGGAGTCCCGCACCAAGAGCCGCACCTCCATCGACGACATCTCCTCCTCCCGCCGTGGAGGGCTGCGTTCGCATTCCGGGGCCGGCGGCCGCACCAAGGAGCAGCTCTACGCGGAGGCCAGGCGGCGCGGCATCAAGGGCCGCTCGGCCATGAGCAAGGCGCAGTTGGAGAAGGCGCTCGGCTGACCGGCGGCACCGGGCGACGTCCCCCGACGGTCTCCCGTCGTGGTGTCGATGGTGCGGCGGATCGCCGTGGACACCCAGGTCCTGGTCGGCACCGGTACCCGCGGCGGGGACCGGATCAGGGAAACGTCGCCGGCGTGACCGTGCGCCCGGGCCTCGAAGACGCCCAGGAGTTCGGCGGTCGCGGGGAGGACGGCGACGGCCAGTTCCTCGTCGATCTCGCGCGTGAGGGTGTCGAGGTCGGTCTCGCCGGGCTCGCGTTTCCCGCCGGGGAAGTAGTAGACGTCCTTGCCCCGCGTCCGGGTGCTGAGGACCTTGCCGTCCTCCAGGTGTATCCATGCGATCTTGTCGATGGTCGCGGGCATCGCCGTTCTCCGGGGCTCGTTCGTAGGGACGTGGAGGAGTCTCCCACCGGCGAAGGCGGCTCCGCCGCGTGCCATCGTCGGCCGCCGCCCCGGCGAGAGATGGAACCCCAATGTTTGAGTGCTATTCATCTCGCTTCACTGAGTGAATCTTTCTGAGTGGATCTACCCTGACATCGCCTCGCAGCCCCCTGTACGAAGGACAGTCATGGTCGTATCCGTCAGAAAGACGCGTGTCCGCAAGGCGCTCGTCTCGGTCGCCTCCGCCCTCGGGATCGTCGCCGCGATCGGACTGTGGACCGGGACCCAGGCGAGCTCCGCTGCCACGGTGCCGTCGCCGAGTCACATCGTCGTGGTCGTCATGGAGAACCACGCCTACTCCCAGGTCATCGGCAGCTCCAGCGCCCCCTACATCAACTCGCTGGCGAAGGGCGGTGCGAACCTCACCAACATGTACGCCGAGACGCACCCGAGCCAGCCGAACTACTACGCCATGTTCTCCGGCTCCACGCAGGGCATCACCGGCGACGGCTGTGTCACGATCGGCTTCAGCTCCGCGGCCAACCTGGCCTCGGAGACGATCGCGGCCGGCAAGACCTGGGCCAGCTACAACGAGGGCCTGCCCAGCCAGGGCTCGACCGTCTGCACCAACAGCTCCGGCAAGTACGCGCAGAAGCACAACCCCTGGTTCGGCTTCAAGAACGTGCCGACCTCCTCGGCGTACACGTTCGCGCAGTTCCCGACGGACTTCACCAAGCTCCCGAAGATCTCGTACGTCACCCCGAACCTGTGCAGCGACATGCACGACTGCTCGGTCTCGACCGGCGACACGTGGGTGAAGAACAAGCTCGGCGCGTACGCGACCTGGGCGAAGGCCAACAACAGCCTCCTCGTCGTCACCTTCGACGAGGACAACAGCCTGAGCGGCAACAAGATCGCGACCGTCGTGTACGGCCAGCCGGTCATGGCGGGCAGCACCTCCGCGACGAAGTACAACCACTACAACCTGCTCCGCACTCTTGAGGACATGGTCGGCACGAGCACGCACGCGGGCAACGCCGCGTCCGCCTCGGACATCACCGGAATCTGGAGCTGAGCTTGTACCTGGCTGATCGCGGCCCGACCGCCGCCACCGCGCCCACCGACGCGGACCAAGGTCGGACTGATCGGGCCGCTCAGCCGGGCCGGGCGCTGCGGGCGATCCCGGCCACGGTTCTCGCGCTGGGAACGGTCAGTCTCATCACGGACGTCTCCTCGGAGATGGTCACCGCCGTGCTGCCGCTCTACGTGGTGGCCGGTCTCGGCCTCAGCCCGCTCGGGTTCGGCGTGCTCGACGGCGTCTACAACGGGGTCAGCGGGCTCGTGCGCCTGTTCGGCGGCCACCTCGCCGATCGGGGGCGCCGCCACAAGGCGGTCGCGGTGGCCGGCTACGGCCTGTCCGCCCTCTGCAAGCCGCTGCTCCTCTTCGTGCACACCCTGCCGTTGATCAGCGGGGTACTGGCCCTCGACCGGACCGGCAAGGGGATACGCACCGCTCCACGGGACGCGATGATCTCCCTGGCCTCGACCCCGGAGAACAGGGGACGGGCCTTCGGCGTGCACCGCGCGATGGACACGGGCGGAGCCCTTCTCGGCCCCATCGTCGCGTTTCTCGTCCTGGGCATGGCCGCGGACGGATACGACGCCGTCTTCACGGTGAGTTTCTGCATCGCCGCGCTGGGCGTCCTGGTCCTCGTGCTCTTCGTCCCCGGAGGCCGTGCCCCCGCGGTCACGGCCGGCCCCGCCGGCGCTGACGCCGCTCCGGCCGGCGACGGCGCCGCGGCCGCCTCCCCGCCGGTCACGCTGCGGTCCGCGCTGGCGCTACTGCGGATCCCCGACGTACGGCGGCTGACCGTCACCGCGACGCTGCTCGGGCTCACCACGGTGAGCGACGCGTTCGTCTACCTGATGGTGCAGCACCGGCTCGGGATCTCCGAGCGCCTGTTCCCGCTGCTGCCGCTCGGCACCGCCTTCTTCTTCCTCGTGCTCGCCATGCCCCTGGGCGTGCTCGCCGACCGGGTCGGCCGCAGGCGCGTGTTCCTCGGCGGCCATGTCGCGCTGCTGCTCGCGTACGGCCTGCTGCTGATGCCGCTGCACAACGACGCTCTGCCGTTCGTCGTGCTCGCCCTGCACGGGACCTTCTACGCCGCCACCGACGGTGTGCTCCCGGCCGCCGCGGCCGGTGCCGTACCGGCCGAGTTGCGGGCGAGCGGGCTCGCGCTGATCGGGACGGGTCAGGCGCTCGCCCGGTTCTGCTGCTCGATCGCCTTCGGCGCCGCGTGGACCGTGATCGGCGACCAGGCCGTCCTCGGCATCGCCATGGCGGGTCTCGCCGTGTGCGCCGGGTGGGCGGCGTACGCGCTGCGCGGGCCGGAGACCGCATGACGGCCCGGACGCGTCTGATCACCCTGGTGGTCGCGGTGGCGGTGCTGGGGACGGTGGCGTTCGCCTCGGTGATGCGCGCGTCGCACCGGGCGGGGGAGCGTGACACGGCGCAGCCGGGCGGCCCGCCGATCTCGGCCGGGGCCGTGAGCCTCGCGGGCGCGGGGCGGATGGTCTTCCGGAACATGGCCTGGGGGCCGTACCGGGACGACCTGGTCTCCGTGCCGGTGAACGACCCGGGCGGAGCACGCGTCGCCGCGCCGGTCCGCTGCCTGCGCTTCTACGCGGCGGCCGGGACCGGGGTGTGCCTGCGCAAGGAGGACGGCCCGCTGCAGGAGACCTACTTCGCATCGATCCTCGACTCGCGGCTGCGGACGCTGCACGACTTCCCGATCGCCGGCATCCCGACCCGGACGCGGGTCTCGCCGTCCGGGCACATGGCCGCGTGGACGGTCTTCGTGGGCGGCGACTCCTACGCGGGGAGCGACTTCTCCACCCGGACCTCGATCGTCGACACGCGGACGTGGGCGCTGACCCCGAGCCTGGAGACATACAAGATCATCAAGGAGGGCAAGCCGTACCACGCCGCCGACGTGAACTTCTGGGGCGTCACCTTCGCCGACGACGGTCACTTCTACGCGACGCTCGCCACCAAGGGCCAGACCTACCTCGTGCACGGCGACGTCGCCGCGCAGACGTTGACGACGATGCGCACCAACGTCGAATGCCCGTCGTTGTCGCCGGACGGCACGCGTCTGGTCTTCAAGAAACGGGTCCCCGGCGCCGACCCGGACGAGCCCTGGCGGCTGTACGCGCTGGACCTGAAGACCATGGAGGAGACGCCGCTCGCCGAGTCACGCAGCGTCGACGACCAGGTCGTCTGGTCGGACGAGCACACCGTGATGTACGGCCTGGCCGGCGACTACGGCGACGACCTGTGGTCCGTCCCGGCCGACGGGACCGGCAAAGCCGCGCGGGTGGCCGTCGCGGCGCTCAACCCCGCCTTCATCGGGTAAGAAATCTACGGTGTAAAGGCGGTGGGCCTGGTCGGCGGACGTCGCGATGGGTGGCGACGAGATCCAGCACAGGGAGGGGCGCT
Source organism: Planotetraspora silvatica (assembly GCF_016863315.1). Classification (GTDB taxonomy): domain Bacteria; phylum Actinomycetota; class Actinomycetes; order Streptosporangiales; family Streptosporangiaceae; genus Planotetraspora; species Planotetraspora silvatica. The sequence continues at coordinate 12,930 of NZ_BOOQ01000022.1, read as the reverse complement.
CATGGCGAACCTTCCGCGAGGGGTCTAGACGATTGCCACACGAATCCGCGAGTGTTCCTGCTGATCGGCCCGCCGTGGCCCAGGTCAGTGGTCTTTGACCGTTTCCACGGGGCGATCGCCGGAGCACCGCACCTCTATCTCGGACTTGGAGCCGTGCCGCTCCTCGCTTTCGAACTTCACCCGCACCCTGTCCCCTGGGCCTCGCTCGGCGTCGTCGACCTGGTATCCCGGGGCCGGGGTCAGCGACTCCAGTGTGGCCACGCCCGCGGAGCACCGGGCGACGACGACGCCCCCGGACAGCGTCATGACGCGGGCCGTACCCGCCCTTCTGGGGGACGCGGACGGCGACGGCACGGACGCGGTCGGGGAAGGCGGCGACGGCGACGCGGCCTGCGGAGTCGCGGTCGGGGTGGCGTCCGAGGTCTCGAGCGCCCGCTGGACCTCGTCGGCCGAAAGCGGGCGGCTTCCGAGTTCGGTGATCGATTCTCCCAGGAGGGTGGTCAGCGTCAGGCCCGCGCCCGTGGCGATGAGCCCGACCGTCAGCCATCCTGTGATCACGAGGAGCAGACGCCGGTTCATGGGCCGATCCTTCCTGCCGGAGCGATAAGGCGGGGTTAAGGGCGTGATAAGCCCCTTATGTCGGCGGCTCGGGACCAGTTAGCGTTAATCCACATGGCAAACGTCCTGCTCGTCGAGGATGACACGACCATCCGTACCGCCCTGACGCGTGGGTTGCGCGATCGCGGGCACGCCGTGTCGTCCTCGCACACCGCGCTCGACGGGCTGCGGCTGGCCCTCGCGGAACGCCCCGACCTGGTCGTGCTCGACCTCGGCCTGCCCGACCTGGACGGCGCCGAGATGTTGCGCATGCTCCGCGCGGTCAGCCGCGTCCCGGTGATCGTGGCCACGGCGAGGGACGACGAGGCGGAGGTGGTCCGCCTGCTGGACGCGGGGGCCGACGACTACGTGGTCAAACCCTTCAGCGCGGCGCAACTGGACGCCCGCGTCCGGGCGGTGCTGCGGCGGATGGCCGAGAGCCGTACAGACTCCTCGGTCAGCATCGGCGACCTGCGGCTGGATCTGCGCAGCCGCGAGGCCACTCTCGATGGGACGCCCCTCGACCTCACGCCGCGCGAGTTCGACATGCTGTACTACCTGGCCTCCCGGCCGGGGGAGGTCGTCACGAAGCGGGAACTCCTCACCGAGGTCTGGCTGGTGCCGTACGGGGGAGCCGACAAGACCGTCGACGTCCACCTGTCGTGGTTGCGGCGGAAGCTGGGAGAGAGCGCGCAGAACCCCCGGTATCTCCAGACCGTTCGCGGCGTCGGGGTCAAGCTGGTCGAGCCGTCATGAGGCGCTGGCTGGCCCTGCTGGTGGCCGCCACGACCTCGCTCGTGCTCATCGCCCTGCTCGTCCCGCTGGGACTGCTGGTCCGTCAGCTCGTCGAGAGCGGAGCCGTCAGCCAGGCGACCGCCGAGGCGCAGTCCGTCGCCGCGGTCGTGGGGACGGCCGACGCCGACGGTCTCGCACTGACGGCCGACCGCACTTCGGCGTCGAGCGGGCATGCGATCACGGTCTTCCTGCCGGGCGGAGACGTCGTCGGCTCACCCGTGCCGCGATCTCCCGCGGTGGACCTCGCCGCACGCGGCCGCAGCCTCGTGGCCGAGACGTCCTCCGGGCTGGAGGTCCTGGTCGCCGTCCAGGGCGTCCCCGGCGGCACCGTCGTGGTCCGGACGATTCTCACCCGGCGGGACCTCACCCGCGGTGTGCCGGAGGTCTGGCTCGGCATGCTCGTCCTCGGGTTCGCGCTGATCGGGGTGGGGATCTTCGTGGCGGACCGCCTCGCGCTCGCCCTGACCCGGCCCATGACCGGGCTCGCCCGGGTGTCCCACCGGCTGGCCGGGGGAGACCTGACCGCGCGGACCACCGTGAGCGGGCCTCCGGAGGTGCGCGACGTGGGGCTCGCGCTCAACCATCTCGCCGGGCGCATCAGCGACCTGCTGGCCGAAGAGCGCGAGACCGCCGCCGACCTCTCCCACCGGCTCCGCACCCCTCTCACCGGGTTGAGGCTGGAGGTCGAGTCGTTGTCCGATCCGGAGGCGGCCGCGCGGCTGCAGGCCCGGGTCGACGCACTGGAACGTGCCGTGACCTCGATCATCACCGACGTACGCCGCAGGTCGCAGGAGAGCGCCAGTTGCGACGCGGCGGAGGTGGTGCGCGAGCGCGTGACGTTCTGGGCCGTCCTGGCCGAGGACCAGGACCGGCCGATGGAGCTCGACCTGCCGCGGGGACCGCTGACGGTGGCCGTCAGCGGCGCCGACCTGACCGCCTGCGTCGACGCCCTGCTCGGCAACGTCTTCGCGCACACGCCGGAGGGCACCCCCTTCGCCGTACGGCTCGCGCCCGCGCCTCAGGGTGTACGGCTGCTGGTGGCCGACTCGGGCCCCGGATTCCCGTCGGCGCAGGGTGCGGGGGATCCCCTCGAACGGGGCAGGAGCGGCGCGGGCTCGACCGGGCTGGGCCTGGACATCGCCCGGCGAACCGCGGAGACGTCGGGCGGGTCCCTCCTGCTCGACGCGACTCCCGGGGGCGGGGCCACCGTGATCCTCGAATTAGGAACCCCTTAACGACGCGCCAGCGCGGGCTTAGCGTGCTCTCGCCGACTCTGGCGACATGACGAACACACCACGCATCAGCAAGACGGTGAAGCTGGCCCTCGTGGCGACCGGGTCGGTCGCCCTCCTCGGCCTGGTGGCCACGAGCACCTTCGCGGCGGCCTCTCCCGGCGCACCCTCGGCCACGGAGAACACAAGCACGCCCTCACCGTCCCACGGCACGAGCACCACTCCCACGGACGTGGCCGCCGCGCCCACGCCTACTCCGGAGACCGCGACCGCGACGCCGGCCACGCCCGCCGGGCCCTCGCCGGCGTCGATCACCTCCCGGCAGGCGATCGAGATCGCCGGGAAGCGCGTTCCCGGGGCGCGCGTCACCGGGGTGGAACGTGAATGGGAGCACGGCCACCGCGTGTGGGAGGTGAAACTGGTCAAGGGCGGTCTCGAGTACGACGTCCAGGTCTCCGCGGAGAGCGGGACCATCGTGCGGCTCCGTCAGGACCGCGGAGACGACGGCGTCCGTGCCGCCCGCGGCCTCGGTGACGATCCTGCCCGGCACGATGTGGGCGACGACCACGGAGGCCACGGGCACGGTAACGACGACCGCGGGCCCGACGACCACGGAAACGACAGGCACGGCGCCTGACGGTGGCGCACCCGCCCACCTGCGGCTCTACCGCAGGTGGGCGGTTCACCCTCGCCGGACGCCCGTCTTCGCACCCAGCAGGAAGGCGGCCAGGACGGCGAAGCCGGAGACGGCCTGCGCGGTGACGAAGGCGCCGGTGTCAGGCGGCTGGACCGCCAGGGCGTAGAGCATGGGCGCGCAGCCGATCGCGGCGACGTCCACTCCCGTGAACGCCCAGACGACCCAGCCCGTGGGGACGGCTCCGCTCGGAGTGTCGATCACCGGCATCGAATGGTCGATCGGACGCCGCCGCGCCATCCGCAGCGCCCCGGCAGCCAGCGCGGGTGCGGCCAGCGGGCCGAGAAGCCACCACGAGCCCGTCAGGGCTCCGGTCACCGTCAGCACCCCGAGGGCGAACGTGAGCCAGGCGGCGCTCATCAGTGCGGGCAGCAGAGCCCGGGCGGCGAGCACGGCCCGGGGATTCACGCCGAACAGGCGCGCGAGGCCAGGGTCCTCGCCGTCGCGGCGGGCACCGGCGGTGCAGACCGCCGCCGCCGTCAGCGCCCCTGCGGCCAGCACGGCCACCGCGACGGCCGACAGGCCCCCCTGGGCCTGCGCGGCCAGGGCGGGCAGCGCGGCGGTCCCGAGCAGGGCCGCCAGCCGTCCGGGCCGCCGGGCCAGCCGCCGCCAGTCATGCCAGGCCAGCGCCAGCGGGGCGGACACGGCATGCCGCGCCCACGGCGCGCCCCGGGACAGCAGCGCAGGCCACGGGCGGGACCTGAGGGCACGCGCCCGCCAGTGGTTGTCCTCCGCGGCCCAGGTCAGGGCGCCCGGATCCATGACGACGGCCGCGGCGGCGACGTGGCCCGCGCGGGTGGACGTGGCCAGAAGGGAGCTCACGTGGATGCGGCCGAGAGCTCGCCAGGCCTGCCGTACCAGGAGGAGGGCCGCGGCGGCCGACAGCCCGGCCGGCGTCGCGCCCAGTGATCGCGGCGCGCCGGTGACGGCGGCGAGCACCTGCCGTCCGGGGCCGGTCGGCGTCACCGCGGTCAGGACCTGCCGTCCGGGGCCGCTCCCCGCCACCGCGGTCAGCACGGCCGCGACGACGAGGGAGACCACCGCCCCGCGCAGCCACGACTCCCACGTAGGGGACGATTGGGCCACGACGGCCGCGGCCATCCCGCCGACGGCCGCGGACAGTCCGACGAGCACCGCGGTGGCCAGGACCAGCGTGCCGTGGGCCGCAGACCCGGCGAGCACGGCGAACAGCGCCAGGCTCAGCGCGGCCCCACTCGCGAGAGAGACCGCCAGCAGGATCGCCGACGTCCGTCGCAGCACGTCCCGGCGCGGAAGGGGGGAGCGGAGCAGCCAGGCCGCGTCGGCCGCCGGCAGCACGACCGGGCCGACCCTGCGGGCGAGCGAGAGGAAACCCGCGTAGGCCAGCGCGACCAAGGCGATCCCCGCACCCAGCCGGGACGGATCCACCTGACGGGAGATGGCCGTGAGCTTGGCGAACGCGCCGGTCAGGGGATCGGCCAGAACGGCCGCCGCGACCGTCAGCGCGAACAGGGAGACATACCGGTCGGACCAGCTCGTGGGCCCACGACCGCGCGACCGGATGAAGGCGCGTACAGTCCGGACGTCGTTCACGCGGCGGCCTCCAGCGTGAGCTCCCGGGCGCGGGCGTCCCGGGCGAACTCGAGGTCGTGGGTCGCCATCACCACGGTGCCGCCCGCGGCGGCGTACTCCGTCAGGATCGCCGCCAGCCGGCTCCTGAACGCCGAGTCGAGCCCGCGCTCGGGCTCGTCCAGCAGGAGGAGCAGGCTGGGCCGGAGCAGCGCCATCGCCAGCGACAGCCGTTGCCGTTGCCCGGTCGACAGGGTCGCGGGCGCCATGTCGCGCCGCTTGTCCAGGTCGAAGAGGCCGAGGGCGGCCTCGACGTCCAAACGGGACGATCGGTGGACCGCGTGCATCAGTTCCAGATGTTCCTGGACGGTCAGCCCCGGATACCAGGCCGGTTCGTCGCCGACGAGGACCACGTCACGCCAGAAACCCGAGCCGTCGGACGGTGGCCGATCGAGGACCCCGAGTTCGCCGGACGCGGGCGGCTGGAGGCCCGCGATGCAGCGCAGCAACGTCGACTTGCCCACGCCGTTGACGCCGAGCACGGCCACGATGTCGCCACGGGCGACCGTGAGGTCGACATCGCGGAGAACGGCGGTGCCACCCAGTTCGACGCGCACGTCCCTCACCACGATGATCGGTTCAGTCACCGTTCGAGCCTAGGGACCCCGTTCCGTCGCCGCGCACGCGGTGCCGGTCCATTTCTCCGCCGTCGTGTGCCGGTCCGGGCCGTCAGGAGCCGGTGCGGGTAGTGATGAGGTGGACAGGTTCGGACGAGCCGGGGTTCGGAGGCGGGAGGACGTCATGCGGAACCGTCGTCGGGTCTACTTCATCCTGATGGGGACCTGCCTGGCGCTCTTCGTCCTGGCCGGAACGGTGATCGCGCGCTTCTCGGTGCCGGCGGCCATCGCGGTCTCCATCGTGGCGCTGGCGATCCCGCCCTTCGCGGTGATCATCGCCAACCGCGGCAACGGCGACGGCAACGGCGACCGCGGCTAGCGCGTCCGGCCGAGGCCGGTGCCGGTCAATGGCCGAGGGCGACGTAGGCGCCGGTGTTCCGCACCGTGCCGAACCGAGGGAAGATCTTCTCGATGGTGAAGTCGTGCTCGTCGGCGGCGAGCCCGGACATCGCGTCGGCGACGAACTCCAGCTCATAGCCATGATCACTGGCCGCGCGCGCCGTGGACTCCACCCCCATCGTGGTGACCAACCCCGCGAGCACCAGCGTGGTCACGTCGCGACGACGCAACTGGTCGTGCAGATCGGTCTGGTGGAACGCCCCGATGGTGCGCTTGACGACCACGATGTCACCCTCCTCGACCAGGCCGTCGACGAGGTCGCTGCCAGGCGGCTGCTCGGTCACATTCGGCCGTTCGACCCGGACCAGCGCCACAGGGCGGTCATTCGCCCGGAAGACCTCAGCCAGCCGGCGGCTGCGTCGGAGCACCTCCTCGCCGGAGTGCGGGGCAAGGGGCAGCGCGATGATTCGGGGCATGAGGTCGATCAGGACGAGCGCGGAGGTCATGAAGATGATCATAGGCCGGAGCCGCGCGCCTCGCCGACGGCCCTGACACCCGGATACGTCAGCGTCAGGAAGCGCCCGCCGTACGCGTGAGCCACTCGCGCACCTGGGCGAGATGACCCGCGTCGAGGCCGTGACGTGCGTCGACGTCGACCAGCAGGAAATCGCCCACCCCCTCGTGGGCCCGGAGATAGTCGTGGTCGGCGGCGCCGAGCCCGTCGTCGAACCACGCGAACGGCCGGCCGTTCACGTAGTCGGCGACCGCTCGGGTCTTGAAGTGTTCACCGGCGCTGGAGACGGGGTCTCCGGTCACCTGGATCACCGGAAGGCGCGGCAGCCCGACGCGCGGGGCGATCTCCACGTTGGCGTGCTCCTCCCAGGTCGTGGCCCAGACGAGCTCGGCGTCCGTTTCGCGGGCCAGCGAGAGCAGCAGGGGGCCGTGCCGCTTGTCGAGCAGCAGCTTGTACAGGCCGCCGTCGACCACGCAGGTGTGACGCCGATACCGGAGCGACGAGCGGCGGGACGGGTTCAGCACGCCGTCCACGTCCAGCAACAGCAGGGGTTTCGACCGCATGGTCCAATGATCACTCATCGGCGCGTGGTGCGTGCGCCCTCGTCCCGGTCGTCCGGTGTCTCGATCTCGCCGCCGCGTCACAGCGTGAGCCGGTCATGACGCTGGGCGCGCCACTCGACCAGCACCACCGTGGCGTCGTCCTGCAGCACCCCGCGCTGATGGTCCAGGATCGTCTGGATGAGCCGGCGCAGAGTCTCCGGTGCGGGCATGCCGTCGGCCTCGCGGCGGATGACGAAGTCGATGAACCGCTCCAGCCCGAACACCTCGTTGTCCGGACTCCTGGCCTCGATGATCCCGTCGGTGTAGAAGAGCAGCCGGTCGCCCGGTTCGAGCTGGTAGTTCGCGGGCCCGACGGTGGCCCCCAGCCGCAGACCCATGGGAGGCGACGGCGTGGTCTCCAACGTGGCGACCTGTCGGCCGTGGCGGATCACGAGGGGCGGATGATGGCCCCTGTTGATCCAGGTCAGCGAGCCTGTCCTGGTGTCCAGGACGGCCAGGATCCCGGTGGCGAAGCGCTGGACGGCGAACTGCTCGGCGATGGCCTCATCGATGGTCTCGCTGACGGTCAGCAGGTCGGTGCCCTTGCGCCGGGTGTTGCGATAGCACCCGATCGCGACGGACGCGGTCAGCCCGGCCTCGGTGTCGTGCCCCATGGCGTCGAAGATCGACAGGTGTACCTTGTCGCCGTCGGTCGCGTAGTCGTAGGCGTCCCCGCCCACCTCGTAGGCCGGTTCGAGGACGGCGCTGACCACGATCTCGTCGTTGGCGACGGTCCCCGGAGGCATCAGGTTCCAGAGCACCTCGGCGGAGAGGGTCATCCGCTCCGCCCGGAGGAGCCGCGCGTAGGCGTCGCTGGAGTCGCGTTTGCTCACCACCAGCAGGCCGATCAGCGAGGCGAGCGAGACGGCGTGCCGTTCGGCGTGCTCGTCGTCGACGGATGCGGTCAGCCCCAGCACGCCGACCCGGTCGGTGCCGTTGAGCAGCGGCACCCACATCTTGCGCGACGCCCCGCCTCCCGCCGCCTCGGCTGCCGGGATCCGGACGACTTCCACATTCCGGTACGCCCGTCCGGCGACGGTGGCGTCGACGCCCATGACGCCGAGCGGCCGCCCCGCCTCGTCGTGCTGACCCGGCAGGGGAGCGAGGAACCGGCCTTGAAGGTCCGACAGATAGATCATCGGCTGGGAGATGCCGACGACGGCGGCGTGCTCGGCGACCAGGGTGGGGAGATCCTCCAGGGCGGCCAGATGACTGGCGGCCAGCAGCCCGCCCAGCATCCGCTCACCGTCGTGCATCGCCGCACCTCCCCCAGGCAGGCGTACCCCCTTTGACGACGGTACGCCTGCCGGCCCTCCGTGAGACCGGCATGCGGCGGGGCTTCCGGATTCCGGGTGATCACATGATCCGCCGCAGAGGGGAGCCCGCCCCCTTCGTGGGGACCAGGTCAAATGATCTTCCAAGGGCGGACAAGGCCTCCGGCGTGGGGGAGGCGGTGTCCGGACGCGGGGAGGGGGCGGGCCGCCGCCGTGACGCGTCGACGGAGATGACCACCGCCAGCACGGCCGCCGTGACGGTGACCGCGAGCACGCTCAGCACCATGGTGAGACGCTTGAGGCGGGTGTGTCCGGGATCTCGGTCATCCTGGCCGCGCCGCCGGTCGAACGTCCCCATGTCATGAAGGTAGACGGCCGCGGCGAGATCGTCACGGCCTGCGATCCGGCCCCCGCGTGGTCGCGGTCAGGTCCTGCGATCCGGCCCCCGCGTGGTCGCGGTCAGGTCTTGCGGGGCTCGCCCCGGTAGGTTCCGAACGACCACAGGTTGCCCTCGGGGTCGACGACGGTGAAATCGCGTGAACCGTAATCGGTGTCGTGGAGTTCCTGCGCCACCTTCGCGCCGGCGGCGGTCGCCCGCCGGTAGAGGCCGTCCGGATCGTCGGTCACGACGTACGCGCCGAATACGCCCGCCTGCAGCGGCCACGGGTCGTCGGGGGTGTCGCGGACGCTGCCGAGCATGATGCCGCCGCCGAGCGGCCATGAGAGCTGGGCGTGGTCGACGCGGTCGCCTTCGCCGTAGACCACGGTCTCCTCGAAGCCGAAGGCGTCGACGAGGAACCGGATCAGCCCGCGCGCGTCGCGGGCGCGCAGTGAGGGATAGACCTGGGGTGGTGGGGCTGCGTCTGTCATGACGCCGAGTCTGGCACCGGGTCACCGGCCACGCCTTGGACGTATCGGAACTCCTCGCAGAGCCATCGGCTGGGCGAGCAGCCGGCGAACTCGCCGAAGTCGCGCGCGAGATGGGCCTGGTCGTAGTAGCTGTACGCCGCCGCCACGGCGGACAGCGGAAGACTGTGATCGTCGCCGGCCTGCCGCTGGAGGAACCGGCGGGCCCGGTCGAACCGTACGACCCGTGCGGCCGCCTTCGGGCTCAGCCCGACCTCGACGCCGAACCGCCGGCTCAGGTAGCGGCCGCTCCATCCGACCTCGCGGGCCAGTTCCGAGGCGGGTACGGCTCCCGCGGTCGTCAGCAGGCGGTTCCAGGCGTGCACGACCTCATCCTGGAGTCGCGCGCCCGCGTCGAGCCGTGCCGACAACACCTCGTCGAGTACGGTGAACCGCGCCGCCCAGCCGGAGGCGCACAACACCTGCTCCCTCAGCCGGTTCGCGAACGGTCCCAGGACGTCGGCGGCGTCGAGGACGGCACCCGCGAGCTCGCCGGAGGGCAGGCCGAGCAACGCGCGGGCGCCGAGCGGCGAAAGGCTCAGCTGGATGCCCGACTGCCGGCCGTCGTGCGTGATCAGGACAGGGGTCGTGTGGAGGCCGCCCACGAGCGTGCCGTACTCGGCCGGCGGAGTGCGCGGGTCCGGGTGGGCGGCGATGACGAGCGGCTCGTCCAACGCGATGATCAGGGTCAGATACGGGGACGGCAGGCCGCGATGCCGGCCAGGACCCATGCCGGCCTCGCGATATCCGGTGTACCAGGTGACATACGGCCGCAACGGCGCCGCGGGACGCCACTGGACGATCTCGGAAATCGGCTCTCCCGCCATGGCCGTCACCGCCTGACTCGTGCGTCGTCGCTCGTGCTCCTACGATCCTCGCCGCCCGTGCATGGCGGAAGACCGGATTTCTCAGCACGGATCACGGTCAGCCGGTGCCGGGTTGCGAGGCTCGTGCGCCGAATGTCTTGACCGCCGCTTCGGCGCTGGTGCAGCATCGGGTGTGCAAACGATTGCGGCGTTCTGAGTCGGGGGAGCGGGACGACCACCAGATGGGAGCGCACTGTGACGAACACGAATCGCATCAGCTACGTACCGATGGAGTCGATGGACGAGGCGATGCGGGAGGAGATGCACAGATGTGCTCGTGAGGGCACGCCCCGGCCGGAGAGTTCGGCCGTCCGCGCGCACGCGCCGAACGCCTTCTGGGCGTTCGCCGACTCCTGGAAGGCCCTGTTCCACAGCGGAGTCTGCGACCACGCGATCAAGGAACTCTGCCGCGTCTACATCTCCCGCACGGTGAAATGTGAATTCTGCGGCAACCAGCGCTCGATCAAGGCGAACGCCGCGGGCCTGGTCGAGCAGCAGTACGACGATCTGCTGAACTTCGAGTCGTCCTCGAAGTACGACGAGCGGCAGCGCGCCGCGCTCTCCTACGCCGAGGCCATCGCGTGGGGCCTCGAGGCCGACGACGCGTTCTGGGAGCGGCTGCACCGGCACTTCTCCGAGGCCGAGCTCGTCGAGCTCGGCTGCTGCATCGCGCTGACCTACGGCCAGCAGAGCTGGATCAGGCTGCTCGGCATCGACCACCATGAGTACCTGCCGGGCACGGCCGCGTCCATGGCTCCGGGCTTCGAGACGGCCGAGGCCGCGGCGTCGTCGAGGGCCTCGGGCGACTACTGGGCGGCACAATCGAGCGACCGGGCGTGACCCGTCTCGTCTCGTCTCGACTCGACTCGACCCGACCCGACTCGTCTGGTCCCGACCGACCCGACTCGTCTGGTCCCGACCGACCCGACCCGTCTCGTTTCGACCCGTCTCGTTTCGACGCGTCTCGTTTCGACTCGGCCGCGGAGACCGGCATTCTGGCGCGGGACTCCCTGGAACGACGCGGGACCCTCTGGAATAAGGTGTCGCGGGCGCCGCCGGACTCATGCGCGGGCATCGTCTGCTGCCCGGTCGCGGTACGGCTCCAGCGTGGCCGCATCGGGGGACCGGAGAGTTATTGATCATGGTGAAACCGTTCGAAGGCAGGACCGCACTGGTCACGGGGGCCGGCCGCGGAATCGGCCGAGCCGTCGCGGTCGAGCTTGCCCGGGCCGGTGCGCGGACCGTCCTCCTGGCCCGCTCACAGGGTGAGCTCGCCGAGACCGCGCACCTGGTCCGGGCCGAGGGCGGCGAGGCTCTCGTCGTACGCGGAGACCTCGCCCACCCCGACCGGATCGCCCACCTGCTCGGCGGCGTGGGTGACGATCTCGGTCACGTCGACATCCTCGTCAACAACGCCGGTGTCGTCTGGCCGCTCGGCCCCAGTGCCGCTGTGGACGCCGCGGAGTGGGCCGCCGCGATCGACGTCAACGTCGTGTCCGCCGCGACCCTCACCTTCTCGCTGCTGCCGGCCATGCTCGGCCGCGGATGGGGGCGTGTCGTCAACGTCTCGAGCGGGGTCGCGGAGCGGCCCACGTCCATGATCGGGGCCAACGCCTACGCGACGTCCAAGGCGGCGCTGGAGGCCCACACGGTCAACCTCGCCGCGGAGCTGGCGGGCAGCGGCGTCACCGTGAACGCGTTCCGGCCCGGACGGGTCGACACCGCCATGCAGGCGTGGATCCGCGAGCAGGACCCTGATCAGATCGGCGCGGGCCTGCACGAGCAGTTCAGCCGCTATCACCTGGCCGGGACGCTGATCAGCTCCGAACAGTCCGCCCGATCGCTGGTCTCCCGGCTGCCGGGAGACGCCACCGGCCAGATGTGGAACGTGTCCGACCCCGTCTGACACGCCCTGGGGTCGGGCGAAGCCGGCCCGAGCGACCCCGGCGGGACGCGCCGGGGTCGCCCATGCGGTGTCACCAGCCGACGGCGACCAGGAGCCATTGAGGGTTGCCGTGGGAGATGAAGGACGACTGCCCGGCGTAGTCGTCGTAGGGGAAGCCGTAGGACAGACGGTTGATCGCGTGGTCGTGCCAGAACTTGGCGTAGTAGTTCGCCGGCGCGGCCTGGTAGTACACGGCGGGGTTCGACCACTGCGACTGGGGAAGCTGCGCGACGTGCCGGTTGAGCGCGGCGCACATCCCGGGCTCCTCGGCCAGCGGACCGGCGCAGCCGAAGATGTCGGAGGTCGCGGCGGACACGCCGGCCGACGCCGCGTAGGCGGTGAAGTAGCCCGCGTTCGCCCCGCCGGCCCGGAATCCGCTGTAGCTGCCCGGCGCCGGGATCCGGTACGGGGCCTGGACCTGCGCCAAGGGCTTGAACTCGGCCGGAACCTCGTTGATGAACCGCTGGAAGGTCACCGCACGGTCCTCCTGGAACGTCGGGTAGTCCTCGCCGACGGACACGTCGTAGCCGTCGTGTGCGTGGAGCCGCATCGCGAGCTTGAGGCCGAACGCGTCGACGCGCGTCGTGTTGCCGTTGAACACCGAGGCCCCGACCGTGAACTCGATGAAGTCGAAGTACTGGCTGTTCGGCGAGCCGAGGTAGAAGTACATCCGCCCGGCCGAATTCACCGGCATGTCGAAGTACGGCTGCTCCGCAATCGAATGCATCTGCCCGTTGTAGCTCCAGTAGACCTGGCTGTCGGGGTACTTGCCGTTCGTGCGGTTGAGGATCTTCACCATGACGACGTTCTGCGCGGCGGGGATGGTGCTCGTGTCGCCCCAGAACGACGCCGGCGGGTTGGTCGAGCCGGGCGGCGGCGTGGGGGTGATCGTCGGAGTCGGGCTCGGGGTCGCCGCCCCGCCCGTGGTGTGGACGGCGAAC
>NZ_BOOQ01000021.1 GCF_016863315.1 Planotetraspora silvatica | reverse complement strand
ATTGAGGACCACCTGGTCGATGGTCGCCGTGGCACCGAGGTCGACCTGGATCCACTGCGGATCGGCGAAGGCGCTGGACCAGCGTGTGCCGAGGTCGCCGTCGACGGCCGCCGACGCGGGCGCGCCGGGATTCTCGACGGAGGAGGCGGTGACCGGCCTTCCCTGCGACAGGAGGGTGCTGGCCGCCTGGGCGGGTGCCGTGACGACGGTGTAGCCGGCCAGCAGCGCGGCGACGAGAGCGGCCAGAGCCGCCATCAGCGGTCGTCCGCGAAGTGCCGGGGAACGGGACGGAGCGGGCATCAGTGGCATGACAGTTCCTGACATGGCGGTGTACGCACGGTCGGCACGCGCCGGGGCTTGAGGCGCGCGGCGACCGACACTGGATAAGAGAGCGCTCTCCCAGCTAGCAGCTTCATGGACGTTTGCCGCATCGTCAAGATGAACTGTCGGAAACATTCTGATCACCGCGGGATTGGCGACCAGTGCCCTGCTCAGGGTCTCTGGTCGTTCGCCGATCGGCCTCGAATGCACCGAGGGCGGGGCTTCCCGTCGGGCGACAATGGCAGAAAACGCTCTCCGGACCGATGTGGCGAGGGTCGGAGGCCTCTGTTCGTGCAAACGATTGAGGCTCTGGCGGATGTGGAATGACGATAAAGATCCACAAAGGGAGGCGAATGACTTACGATCTTCTCTGACCGGGATCAACGTGAGGAGTGGCGTGAACGACTTCAGAGCACCATCCGGGGTTGATCCGTTCACACCGAGCGTCGCGCGGATGTACGACTACTACCTGGGCGGCAAGGACAACTTCGCGGCCGACCGCGAGGCGGCCGAGAAGATCATCGAGATCCTGCCCAATGTCCGGGACATCGCCAGGGAGAATCGCGAGTTCCTGGTCCGCGCCGTGACCTACCTCAGTGGGCAGGGGATCCGGCAGTTCCTGGACGTCGGAGCCGGGCTGCCGACGCAGCGAAACGTCCACCAGGTCGCCCAGGAACTGATGCCGGATTCGCGTGTCGTCTATGTCGACAACGACCCCATCGTGCTCACCCACGCCAGGGCACTGCTCTCCGAGAACGCTCACGTGATCGCCGTGGACACCGACATGAGGGAGCCGCAGGCGCTCCTCGATCACCCGGACGTCCGCGGTCACCTCGATTTCTCCCAGCCCATGGCGATCCTGCTGCTGGGCGTGCTGCACTTCGTCCCGGACGACGACGAAGCGGCGGACATCGCGGCGACGTTCAGGGCCGCCCTGGGGCCTGGCGGCTACCTCGTCATCTCGCACGGATCCATCGGAGCGCTGAGTGAGGATCAGGAGCGTGAGGGGCGGCAGGTGTTCAGCCGCACGTCGGCACCGGGCGCCGCGTCCCGGACTCCGGCGCAGGTGGCGGCCTTCTTCGAGGGCCTCGACCTGGTCGCCCCCGGGGTCGTCGCCCTGCAGGATTGGCGTCCGCGGGATGTCCCGATCGTCAAGCAAGGCGAAGCCGGCGCCGTAGGCGGCATCGCCACCCACCCCTCCGCGTGATCATGCACAGGTTCGGCGATGTACGCCCTGACCTGCCCCCCTTCCGCTCGTGATCATGCACACCTTCGTGAAAACCATCCCTGAGCTGGCCGGACCCGCGGCGTGATCATGCACACTCTCGTGTAGACCCCCCTTGAGCTGGGCCGATGCGGATCGTGATCATGTGCACTTTCGTCCTTGGCATCGCCGGCCTGGCCGTACACATGTTGTGATCATGCAACTGAATGTCAAGGCCGCAGCGTGCATATGTGCATGATCACGTCAGGTGTTTGTACAGCTCAAGTGGCACATCTCCGAATCCGCGCATGATCACGTCAGGTGTTTGTACAGCTCAAGTGGCACATCTCCGAACCTGTGCATGATCACGAACAGTGAATGGGCAGGTCGGGGGTACTGTCGCCGAGGGTGTGCATGATCACGCGGGGGTTCCGGATCGTCTCACCACCGGCTGGTGAGACGATCCGGAACCGTCGGGTCGCCTACTTCCTCGCGGTCTTCTGCACGTCCATCACGAGGATGACGCGGTCCTTGCTGTCCGACGGCGGCGGCGTGTCCGGATCCCCGTAGCGCCGGCCGAGGCGCACGTAGAACGCCCCCTCGGGATCCGGTACGACGTCGACCAGGCTGCCTCGGACCTCCAGAAAGCGCAGCGGGTCCTCCGGATCGATGATCAGCAGGCTCATCGACGGGTTGTGCTGGAGATTGCGGTACTTGGCGCGGTAGGTGGTGTGGGTGAACCGGATCTGATCACCGTCGAACTCGAACCACATCGGGTTCACCTGCACGGTGTCGTCGGGCCGGATCGTGCCGAGGTTGCCGAAAATCGGGCGCTCGAGCAGGTCAACCAGGTCATCGGGAATCACGCTCATGGCGAGGTAACGACCGTCGGCGATCATCGATTCCCGGCGGCCTGACCGTCCTCTCGGCGGCCGGGGCCGTTGTCCCGGGCAGGGGCGGATGTCGGGCACCATGGAGGAGTGACTCGGGCGATAGATGAGCCTCGTGGCGTTATGTCCGATGCGTTCGCGGACGGCATCGATCAAGCGGACCGCACGCGTGGCATCGACGGTACGGACCGTACGGACCGCACGCGTGGCATGGACCACACCGATCAAGCGGACGTGTTCGATGGCCCCGACTTCAGGACGCTGGTCGACCTCGTCGCCGACGGCAAGGTGGTGATCCTCAGCGGAGCCGGCCTGTCGACGGAGTCCGGCATCCCGGACTACCGAGGGGAGACCGGCAGAAAGCGGCAGGCCGATCCGATGACGTACCAGACGTTCATCGGCAGCGCGGAAGCCCGCCGCCGCTACTGGGCCCGGAGCCATCTGGGCTGGGGCCACATCGCCCGCGCCGCGCCCAACGCCGGTCATCACGCGGTCGCGGAGTTGCAGGCCCGTGGCCTGGTCGCCGGGATCATCACCCAGAACGTCGACGGCCTGCACCAGGCCGCGGGTGCCCAGCAGGTGATCGAACTGCACGGCGCCATCGACCGGGTGATGTGCCTTTCCTGCGGTCAGCGGACCGCCCGCGG
The DNA here is from genome assembly GCF_016863315.1 of Planotetraspora silvatica. Lineage (GTDB taxonomy): Bacteria > Actinomycetota > Actinomycetes > Streptosporangiales > Streptosporangiaceae > Planotetraspora > Planotetraspora silvatica. Next base: position 170,369 of record NZ_BOOQ01000021.1, on the reverse strand, counting down.
GCTGCTCGACCAGCGCCTGCGTGAGATCAACCCCGGCTGGCGAGCCCAGGTGAGTGTGATCAATCCCGACGGTGACGCCGTGATCGCCGATGACCAGATCGACGGCTTCGAGATCGTCGACTGCCACAGCTGCGGCGGCCTGCTCAAGCCCGACGTCGTGTTCTTCGGCGAGAACGTGCCGCGCCCTCGCGTCGACGAGTGTTACGCGCTGACCGGGGACGCCAGGACGTTGCTGGTTCTGGGATCATCGCTGACCGTGATGTCCGGCTTCCGGTTCGTCCGCCACGCCGGCGAGCGCGCCATACCTGTCGCGATCATCAACAAGGGCGCGACCCGAGGGGACGACCACGCCCTCGTGGCTCTGGACGCTCCGCTCGGCTCGGCCCTCACCGCTCTGCTTGCGAGGCTCGGCACCGCTCGCTGAAACCCCCGCCCGCTGAAACTCGGGTCACCGTAGCCCGGCGCGCTGGAGCCCGAGCCTCTGACGCAGGCCCGCTGTCGCCGGCACGCGATCCCCGGATCCGATCGTGGGCCGACAAGGGCGGGCCACGCGGGGCGCCCGGCGGACCCGGCCGGTGGGAGGGCATCCTGGGTTGGGAGGACCACGTGGTCTCACCGGCCCAACCTGCGATGTGGTCATGAGATTCGGGGGGAAACGCCATGCCCAGAGTCGCCGTCGGTCAGGAGAACGGCTCCGACATCGAGATCTACTACGAGGACAACGGCACGGGCGAACCGGTGGTGCTGATCCACGGATACCCGCTCAGCGGGCACTCCTGGGAGAAGCAGCAGAGGGTCCTGCTCGCCGCCGGTCACCGGGTGATCACCTATGATCGCCGCGGCTTCGGGCGGTCCAGCCATCCGACCATCGGATACGACTACGACACCTTCGCCGCCGACCTGGGCACCTTGCTCGACGAACTCGGTCTCGACAGCGTGGTGCTGGTGGGCTTCTCGATGGGGACGGGCGAGGTCACCCGTTACATCGGCACGTACGGCACGGCACGCGTGAAGAAGGCCGCGCTGCTGGGGGCGATCCCGCCTTTCCTGCTCAAACGTGACGACAATCCTGAGGGCGTCGACGGAGCGGTCTTCGAGGGGATCCAGAAGGCGATCGTCGCGGACCGGTTCGCCTACCTCAAGGACTTCCTGGACAACTTCTACAACACCGACGTCCTGGCGGGCACTCGCATCAGCGACCAGGCCTGGCAGGCGAGTTTCAACGTGGCCGCCGACGCGTCGGCCCACGCCACCTACGCGTGTGTCGGGGCGTGGCTGACCGACTTCCGCGAGGACCTGCCAAAGTTCGACGTCCCGACGCTGGTCGTACATGGCGACGCCGACCGCATCCTGCCCTTCGAGGCGACCGCCGCCCGGCTGCCCGGGCTGATCAAGGATCTGCGGTTCGTGAAGGTCGAGGGCGGCCCGCACAACATCGCCTGGACGCATCCGGAGCAGGTCAACGAGGCCTTGCTCGCCTTCCTCGCCGAGTAGGGGCGCGGGATCAGAGCAGCGTCATCTGGCCGGAGCCGGCCAGCGGATCACGATGCTTCCTGAGGTGCCGCCACTGGGGGAGGTCGTCGAGGTAGGACCAGGAGAGCCGGTGGTGCGGAGTCGGCCCGGCGGCCGCCAGGGCCTCCTGATGCGCGGGGGAGGGGTAGCCCGCGCTGTCGGCGAAGCCGTACGCGGGATGGTCGGCGGCCAGCGCCGCCATCAGGCGATCACGATGCACCTTGGCCAGCACCGACGCGGCGGCGACGCTGACCGAGCGCTGATCGGCCTTGATCTCGCACCGCACGCGCCACGGCCTGCCCAGGAAATCGTGCTTGCCGTCGAGGATCACCATGTCCGGACGCCGCGGCAGCGCGTCGAGCGCCCTGAGGGTCGCGCGCCGCAGCGCCTCGGTCATGCCCACCTCGTCGATCTCCGCCGGGCTCGACTCGCCGATCGCGTGACCGGCGAGCCAGCCCGGCAGGACCTCGGCGAACGCCTCGCGATGCGCGGGGGACAGCAGCTTGGAGTCGTTGAGCCGCACCGTCCGGGTGCCCCTGCCGGGCAACTCCGGCGCCGGGCTCAGATCGGTGACGGCCGCGCAGACCACCAACGGCCCGGCCCAGGCGCCGCGGCCGACCTCGTCCACGCCGGCGATGAGGGTCGCTCCGCCCGCGACCAGTTGGTGCTCGATCTCGTAACCGGCGGCCGAGCGTGCCACGGCCCGCTTGCCGCCTGGGACGCCTGGGACGCCGGGCAACGTGTCGCTCACGAGGTCACTCCATTCGTTCAGCGTCGGCCCATCATGGCAGGAGTTCACGGTTCCGCATCCCGGGAGAACAGGAGTACGGCAGGCCTGCGCCGAGGCGGCCGAAACACGATGCGCGGTTCATCTGGCGCCGCGTCACCTTTGACCGGAGAATTCCCCTGATTGACTGAAAAGTACGACGGGGGATGCGAGTGCGGCTGTACCAAGAACTGCCGGTGACGCGGCAGGTGGACCGGCTCACCGCGGTGTTCGTCCGGGTCGTCCTGCTCGTCGTGCTCCTGTGGGGCACGCTGCTCGCCTTCTTCGCCGCCCTCCCTCAGGAACGTTCCGCCGCGGAGTTCCACGCGAAGCTGTACGCCGGACAGGTGTCCGCCGTGATCTATCGCCATGTCGATCATGATGTCGATCTCCGCTGGTCCACCAGTCCGTTCACCTGGTATCACTCGGTGGATCCCAACCTGAAGCACGGCCTGACCAACCTCGTCCGGCCCGGGGGGACGTATCCGTACGTGGTGGGGGCGAAAAGCCTGACCCACCCCCGATGGCTCGCCGCCATGTGGACGCTCCGCGTCCCGGATTCCTTCGGCTGGCTGGTGATGCTCGCCTGGATCATCTCGTTCGTCATGATGCTCCGTACGAAGGTGCATCGCGTGGGCAATCGGTGGGCCTGGTTCTGGCTGTTCACCTTTGGCCAGATCGGCGCCGTCCTGTACCTGCTCCTCGAACCGCGATCGTTGTGGTGGGGAGTCGAGCCTCAGGAGCCGCCGGCCAACCCGTTGGGCGGCGTCCGCGGCATCATCCTGTCCTTCTGCGTCGCCGCGACGATCGCGGTCTCCTTCGAAGGGTGGCTCGGGTCCGCGGCGCACGCCGTCGTGAACGTCCTGGCGGCCCTATGAGTCGCTGATCGAGATCCGGTAGGCCTCCAGCCGATCGACGAGTTCGCCGGGACGCGCGAGCGCGGGCAGGTGACCACCTCCCATCTCGTCGGGGACGAAACCGAGCCGTTCCCTGACGACGCGCCGTTGGAAGGCCGCGGGGAAGAGCCGGTCGTCCCGGCAGAGCAGGAACCGCGTCGGCACGTCCGGCCAGGCAGGAAGCGGCCATGGCTTCTCGAACGGTGTGCCCGACTGTTCCCGCACGTGATGGGCCGACTCGGCCGCGACCTCAGGGGGAACGTCGTGGAGGAAGGCCGTGACCGGATCGAACGGCGCGTCCGGGTCACGGCCTTCGAGTTCCTCGTTCTCGCGGCGGGCCTGCTCCTGACCCGTCGCGGTCCACCAGTCACCCGGGCTCTCACCCGGCCGCGGGACCATCGCGGCCACCAGGACCAGCAGGTCGACGGGAATCCGGTCGCAGACCATCGGCGCGGTGAATCCCCCCATCGACTGGGCCACCAGCACCAGGCCGGTGCGGCCCCCGACGGCGTCCACCACGGCGTCGGCGTACTCGGCCAGTCCGGCGCGGTCGTCGTCGGACGGCAGGTCGACCGCCACGACGTCGTGGCCTCGTTCGCGCAGCAGAGGGGTGACCCGATGCCAGTACCAGGGGGTGGACGCGGCGCCGGGGATCAGGACATAGGTCGTCACGTGCTGAGGGCCTCTTTCGTGCCGGACCGGACGTCGGGAAGGAGTCTGGACTTCAGGATCTGCTCCTAACCTAGGAGTGGATGCTCCTGATATGCAAGCGCTTTGGCTACACTCCTGCCATGACGGGCAAGCGCACTTATGACGACCCGTGCGGCATCGCGCGCGGACTGGACCTGGTCGGTGAACGGTGGGCCCTCCTGGTCGTCCGTGAGCTCCTGCTGGGCCCCAAACGGTTCTCCGGTCTGCACCGCGGTCTGCCCGCCTTGAGCCAGAACGTCCTGACTCACCGGTTGCGTGAACTGGAGGAGGCCGGGGTCGTACGGCGGCGCAGGCTCGGGCCTCCCGCCGTCTCCTGGGCGTACGAGCTGACGGCCTGGGGCCGTGAGCTGGAGCCGGTCCTGTTCCATCTGGGCCGCTGGGGGAGCCGCGCGCCGATGACGACGGACGGGGAGCTGAGCACCGACGCGCTCATCATCGCGATGCGCACGGCCTTCGACGGCGAGGCGGCCGGTGAGTTCAGGGCCCAGGTCGAGTTGTGGCTGGGCGACGACCGCTTCCACGCCGGGGTCGCCGACGGCAGGGTCGACCTCAGCCGCGTCGCCCTCGGCCGGACCGGACCGGATACGGGCGGGAACGGGGACGGGCCGAATGCCGTGCCGGGCACGGCCGTTCTGCGAATGACCGGCCCGGCCACACTGCGAGCCCTGGTGTTCGGCGGCCGTGACCTCGATGACGCACTGCGGGCGGGAGACCTCGATCTCCTCGGCGACCGGCGGGTCGCCGAGCGGTTCCTCGCCTTGTTCCCGCGCCCCACACCCGCGATGGCGTGAAGCGCCGAAACGGCGCCGGCCGCCGCCCCACCACGGGGCCGCCTGGTCCGGCGCCGTCCACGTCGCGTTTCTCTACCGGAGGGCGGACCCTTCCACGACGGCGTCCTGGGCGCCCTGCCGGGCGGTGCGCCGGGCGAGCGCGCCTCCCGCACGGCCGGGGATGGCAAGGACGACGAGGGCGGCGAGCAGGGCGACGCCCGCGGCGATCATGAAGTCGGCGCGGAACCCGGCCTCGGAGGGCACGCTGACCGGACCCAGCTTGACGGTCATGTGGGCCAGGACCACGCCCATGACGGCGCTGGCGGTCGAGGTGCCGATCGAACGCATCAGGCTGTTCAGCCCGTTGGCCGCGGCGCTCTCGGAGGCGGGGGCGGCACTCATGATCAGGGCCGGCATGGCCGCGTAGGCGAAGCCGACACCCCCGCTGATCACCGCGGCGAAGACCAGCACGCCCCACGCGCTGCCCATGAGCGTGAGCGCCACGCCGTACCCGCCGGCGATCACGAGCGCGCCGATGAGCAGGGAGATCTTGGGCCCGCGCGCGGCGGAGATTCTGGCGGCGAGCGGTGAGACGGCCATCATGACCAGACCTGCGGGGGCCATCCACAGTCCGGCCTCGAGCATGGTCTGGCCCAGGCCGTAGCCGGTGGCCTCGGGAAGCTGCAGCAACTGCGGAGCGACCAGGGACATCGCGTACATCGCGAAACCGACCACGATGGACGCGAGGTTCGTCATGAGGATCGGGCGGCGTGAGCTGGTGCGCAGGTCGACCAGCGGGGCCGTGTGGCGCAGTTCCCACGCGCCCCACAGGAGGAGGATCACGGCCGCGGCGGCGAACAAGCCGAGCGTGGTGCCGCTGCCCCAGCCCCAGTCGCCGCCCTTGGAGATCGGCAGCAGCAGGCAGAGCAGTCCCGCGGACAGGCCGATCGCGCCGACGAAGTCGAAGCGCCCGCCCGCCCGTACGGAGGACTCGGGGATGAAGAAGAGGACCAGCACGCCCGCGATGAGCCCGAGGGCGCCCGAGCCCCAGAAGAGCACGTGCCAGTCGGCGTTCTGCGCGACGGCGGCCGACGCCGGCAGGCCGAGGGCGCCGCCGACTCCGAGCGAGGAGCTCATGATCGCCATGGCCGAGCCCAGCCGTTCAGCGGGCAGGACGTCGCGCATGATGCTGATCCCGAGGGGGATGACGCCCATCCCGAAGCCCTGCAGCGTCCGGCCGATTACCATCGGGGCGAGCGAGTTCGCGGGCGCGCACACCAGCGAGCCGATGACCAGCAGGGCGGTGCTGATCAGCAGCAGGCGCCGCTTGCCGTACAGGTCGCCGAGCCGGCCGACGACCGGCGTGGCGACCGCTCCTCCGAGCAGCGTGGCGGTGATCGCCCACGTGGCGTTGGCCGCCGAGGTGTGCAGAAGCTGAGGCAGCTCTGGGATGAGGGGGACGACCAGGGTCTGCATGACCGACACCGTGATTCCGGCGGCGGCCAGCACGCTCACGATCGCGCCGGTGCGCGATACGGGGGCGGTGGTGCTCATGACGTCTCCGCTCGACGTTGACAAAGCCCGGCCAGGATCCCCGGACCAGGCGATATGCATCATACATATGCTGTGCAGCATGCATAATCGGGGGGTGGGGTCCAGTCGAGGCACGAGGAGGTGCGGGCATGGAGAGAGAGATCACGGAAATCGAGCGTGAGCTGAGGCTGATCGGCCGCAGTGTCGCCATGGGCGCGTTCGGGACGAAAGGTCGTTTAGAACGCAGCGCCTACCTCCTGCTCAGCCGGATCGAGATCGAGGGGCCGATGTCGATCGGCCAGCTCGCGGAGGCGTTCGGGCTGGACACGTCGACGGTCAACCGCCAGACCGCGGCGCTGCTGCGCTCCGGCGTGGCCGAGCGGATCCCCGACCCGGACGGCGGGATGGCGCGCAAGGTGCGCATCACGGCCGAGGGCCTGCGCCGCCTGCACGCCGACCGTGCCTGGGCCACCGACGGGCTGGGTGTCGTGCTGGCCGACTGGACGCCGGAGGACCTCGCCGACTTCGCTTGCGTTCTGGCCCGGTTCAACATGGCGGTCGAGGACCACGAGGGGCGCTCCTGGCCTCGTCCCGGCCTGCCGGGAACGGCGGGCTCGCTCAACCGGCCCCCCGCCGACGGCTGACCATCCTCCGCCTTCCGCGGGGAAACGGGTGATGCCACAAGGACCTGATCACCCGTTGATCTGTTCAGCCGTACGTGTTCATGAGTCTCGCCGCAGTGGCTACGCCGGCTCCTCCGGACAGAGATGGGGCGCGTCGTGCCAGCCGGTGAGGTCGAGCAGGCGCCGCACGCGCGGCGGCACCGAGCGCAACGTCAGAACGTCGTCGCCCTCCAGCCGGGCGGCGGCCGTGACCAGGGCGCGGAGGGCGCCGACGTCGATGAACACCAGGCCGCCGAGGTCGACGAAGAGGCTGCCGCCACTCGCCAGCGAGGCGAGCGCGTGAGTCAGGGCCGCCATGGTGGTGCGGTCGAGATCACCCTCGATCCAGAGTCCCTGCGGACAGACGGGCGGGGTGATGCGCAGGCGGGACCCGGAGGCCTCGAAAGGTCCGCCGGCGTGGCCGCCGATGATGTTGAGGGGACCTCGTGGTCCGCTGGTCGTGCCACCGGCTTTCATTTCCGCCTCCTAGATCACGACGAGAAAGGGTCGTCACTCCTTTGGGCGGTCAGCGTGCGGTCTGTCCGACCCGCCGTGAACATCCGGCGTGCACGCCTGAAGGCGGGAGCCGGGCACCTCGAGTCAACGACATCCACCGGCGAACGGACACGGCCGATGTCAGCAAAGCTCATCGTCGTCGCAGATCGCATTGGGTCGCGCCCAGGAATTCAAAGGGGTGGCGCTCGACGGCAGGCCCGCTATCGCGGCGGGTGATGACCTTTGCTGGGATTGCCCGTTTCCACCCGGCGGGCCGGTCACGTTGACTGTATGCATCAGTTGGCGCATCTTGCGTCACTGTCGCCGTTAGGGGGTCGTGATGACCCTGTATGTGGAAAGCGTGAAGGTCAGCACGCACAGCGGTCCAAACGGCGGGGCGCCGCGCTGCCAGCACCTCCGCGTGCCGCCGGGGGCCGAACAGGGCGCCCCTGAATGTGCGATGTGTCTGATCCTCGGCCTGACCTGGGCGCGGCTGGTGGTCTGCCTGACATGTGGGTGGGTGGCCTGTTCCGATGATTCGCCGGGCGGCCACGCCCGGGCGCACTACCAGGAGACCGACCATCCGGTGGTCGGCGCGCTGGAGACGGAGACGGCCTGGCGATGGTGCTACGTGCACGGCCGGGCCCTGTGAAGCGAGACGGAAAGAGAGCTCATGACTGTTTCTGAACAACCGGTGAGACGCCGGGAGGACTATGACGGTGTGTCACCTTTCCCCGGGACCGTGGAGCACGCTCCAGCCGGCCGGGCCCAGAGGTGGCTGACCGGGACGATCGTGGTGGTGCCGTTCGTCGCGCTGGGGCTCGGGGTCTGGCTGGCATGGGGGCACGGCGTCGCGCTCACGGATCTGCTGCTGGCCGCGGTCTTCTATGTGGTGACCGGGCTCGGGACGACGGTGGGGTTCCACCGGCTGCTCACCCACGGATCCTTCACGGCCCGCCCGTGGCTCCGGGTGGTCCTGGCGGTCGCCGGCTCGATGAGCTTCCAGGGCAACGTGATCGACTGGGTCGCGACCCACCGCCGCCATCACGCCTTCACCGACCGCCCCGGCGATCCGCACTCCCCCTACCGGTACGGCACCAGCCTGTACGGCCAGCTCCGCGGGCTCGCGCACGCCCATCTCGGCTGGATGTTCACCGACGATCCGACCCCGGCGTCCCGCTACGCACCCGACCTGCTCGCCGACCCGGCGATGGTGAGGGTGGCACGCGCCTTCCCCGCCCTGTGCGCCGTGTCGCTGGGACTGCCGTTCCTGGCCGGGTGGGCGATCAGCGGCAGCCTGTTCGGCGGGATCACCGCGTTCCTGTGGGCCGGGCTTGTCCGCGTCGCTCTCCTGCAGCACGTCACCTGGAGCGTCAACTCCCTCTGCCACGTCGTCGGAAGCAGGCCGTTCACCACGCGCCGCCACGACCGCTCGACCAACCTGTGGCCGCTGGCCCTGCTCTCATTCGGGGAGAGCTGGCACAACGGCCACCACAGCGAACCCACCTGCGCCCGGCACGGCCTGGACCGGTACCAGATCGACCCGGCCGCCGGACTGATCCGGATCTTCGAGCGGCTGGGCTGGGCCACCGACGTCCGATGGGCCGACCACGACCGCATCGAAGGCCGCCGCAGGACCGACGCCTCCCCGGAAGCCCGCGCACCGGCCGGACTCTGACCGGCGCCCGGAGGCCGCCGTCGGCGATGTGGGCGATCACCATCTGCGGTGATCGTGACGGCCTTGTCTCCCCGATCCATGCGCCTGGACGTCCACCGGCCTTCTTGGGGACCTAGGGTGTGGAGAAGGGTCCGCCTCGGCACCGCCCTGCGGGAAGGGGGTGGCGGCCATGGAACTACGCCAACTCCGGTATTTCGTGACCCTGGCTGAGGAACTGCACTTCGGCCGGGCAGCCCTTCGCGAGCACATCGTGCAGTCCGCCCTGAGTCAGCAGGTGCAACGTCTCGAACGGGAACTCGGGGTGCGACTGCTGAATCGCAGCACCCACCACGTCGAGCTCACTCCGGCCGGCGCCGCCTTCCTCGTCGAGGCCCGCCAGATCCTCGACCATGTCGGCCGGGCGGCCCATGCGGCCCGGAACACCGCCGGGTCGCCGCCAACCCTCCGGGCAGGCATCGTCGACGCGAGCTACGACACCATGCCGCAGATCCTGCGAGCCGTGCAGCGGCGCCATCCGGAACTGACGATCCACCAGATCGAAGCCGGCGCCCCTGAGCAGTACCGTCAGCTGGCGGACGGACGTCTGGAGATCGGGATCGGCCACGCCTCCCAGCCCTCGCCCAGCGTGGCCTCCGAGCTCATCCGGCTCGATCCGCTGGGCGTGCTGGTCCCCGCCACCCACCGCTTCGCCACCCAGGACGGCGTGCCGGTCGCCGCGTTGGCTGAGGAACGGCTCCTGCTCGGCGAGGAGACCCAGACTCCGGAGTTCAACCAGTTCGTCGGGGAACTATGCGGCTCGGTCGGATTCGTCCCCACCGTCTACGAGGGAACCGTCGAGAGCAACCGCGCAGCCGCCGATCTGGTGCTCCAGCAACGGTGTGTCCTGTGCGTGCCGGCTTCCTCCCGTACGTCCAGCCGGCCGGGCACCGTATGGCGGCCGCTGATCGAACCGGTGCCGCTCTACCCGTGGTCGCTCCTGTGGCGCGCGGGGGATCCGTCACCCTACGTGGCCGCCGTCATCGATGCGGCCCGGCAGATCGCCGGCCGACTCGGCTGGCTGGAAACCGCCGACCCGCCCGCCGATCTCCCCGGCCATCTGGCCTCCAGCGAAACAGCACCGGCGGTCAGCGACGACCGACCTTCCTGATCGCCCGTTCGTCCTGCTTCCGAACCGGGCCGCGACAACCCGGTCATCTCCTCGGATCGTCGGACCGACACGAGTGCGGGGCCCGTCCGAACGATCGGACGGGCCCCGCGGCCGTCGAGCTGTCACGTCACCGTTTCCGGTCATGCGGCTCGGCTGTGTCGCACCTGCGCCGTCCGGTCACACGGCTTCGCTACCCCCGTGGTCGCACATGGTTGAAGTGCGGCGTCTGATGCAGGGTCCATCCGTCCTCACTGACACCCGTCACGGCATGAGGCGCCTTGACGATCAAGGTGGTGTGGTCCTTCTTGCGGTGGATGGCCGGGGCCACGTCCCTGTCCTTGTGCTTGACCGCCTGAGGTTTCTTCACCACCACTATTTTTCGCACCACCGGGCACACACCGCCCGGTCCGACCCGCTGGTTAGACAATGCGGCGCTGGGGTTCAGCGCGAGCACGCCTTGGTAGACCGCGACGATCTGGTGCGTTCCCTCGCTGAGGTTCGTGTAGCTCAAGGTGGCGCGCCCGTTGGCGTCGAGCGGGACCGTGCCCAGGCTCGCGCCGTCGGAGCTGAAGGCGATCGATCCCGGCGGGATGGGCCCGGCTGTGGATCTCACCGTCGCGGTGAAGGAGATCCGGCCCGGCACTCCCGCGGCGCAGGAGGAGGTCAGCGTGGTGGTGGTGGTCCTGTTGGGCGGAATCGCGCAGTCGGACCGTGTGACGGTGTTGGAGTCCAAATTGACGGCCCCGGTGCGGGCCAGGAGGCGGCCGATCACGGTCGCGCCGGTGTTCGCGGTGATCGTGGCCTGCGCCATGATGTTTCCGACGAACGTGGAGGTCACGCCGAGAGTGGCCGAGCTGCCGACCTGCCAGAAGACGTTGCACGCCTGGGCGCCGTTGATGAGGAGCACCTGGCTGCTGACTGCGGTGACGAGGGTGCTGGCCGTCTGGAAGATAAAGACGGCGTTCGGGTCCCCCCGCGCGTCGAGAGTCAGTGGGCCCGCGCCTGTGGTGATCTGGAAGTCACCCGCCGCGGATCTGTACACGCCTGGCGGCTTGATGGTCCCGCCGAGCTCCGTCCCCACGATGGTGGGAGTCCGAGAGGCGGCGTCGTTGTAGGCGGTGGTCAGGCCGGCCTGACCACTTACGGCCTCGGGGGCGGCGTCGACGAAGGTGGATCCGTTCGTCACCATGCCGGGCGGGAAGTTGGTCACGGCCGTACCCGGGCTCACGCCGAGGTCGCCGGAGACGACCGTGGGGGTGACGGTGTTCGTGACCGTCGACGAGGCCAGAACCGCGAATCTCGTTGCACCGCCGAGTTCCACCCGCAAGGGTGATGCCGCACTCGCGACGTTCGGTGCAGCGACGACGGCCCCCATCGCGATCAGTGCCGCGAGCCCTGCCATCCAGGGACGGGTGATATTTCGTGACGCGACACGGGGGTGACTGGCGTTAATCATAAGCCGTCCTTTTCCCTGGTATTTACTCAGTTCAGGCGCATCACCCACATGCGCCATTGTCTCCGACTCTACTTAGCGATCGCGTCATTCCCGTTATCCGACATGCGGATCATATTGGGGGTCGATGATTATCGCGATGTAAATAAATATGGAGAGTTGTCGGAAATACCCGATCAGATCTCTCGGCGGCATCGGCCTTGGTGTCCGGGCAGGTAGAAGGCTGTCTGATCACGGAAGGAGGTCTGCACGTGCCCAGAATGCCTCGATCATTGCCATGAAATTTCCTGCCGCGAAGATGAATGTCGGGGATTTGCGGTAAAGGATTCGTGATATCGCTAATCGGCCGGGTCGCACGGTAATAGCCCGCTTTGCGCAATATGAGCGGCCATGGTCGCGACGGCGTGTGCGGGTGAATCGCCTTCGCCGCTCGATGGAAACGTCATCGTGTGCGACCGGCGCGATGACCGGCCGGATCAGTCGCGGAGGGAGCGCGCGCGTCTCCGCCCGGCGACGTCCGGAACGGCACGGCGAACGGACCGGGGCACGTGAGCGTCGGGTTCGAGTCTGCCCAGGTGTGCGAGGGCCCGTTCGGAGGGACTGCCAGGCTCTGCCGAGCTGACGAATATGCGCAGGTCAGGAGTGCTGGCGATGGCCAATGTCTCGTGCCAGAGGATCAGGTCGCCGACGAGGGGGTGGTGGAGGCGTTTGAGTTCGTCGGTCTTGGCGCGGACGTCGTGGCGGGCCCACATCCGGCGGAAGTCCTCGCTCGCCTCGGAAAGCTCCTCCACCAGTTCGAACAGGGCAGGGTCGTCACGGTCCGCCCCCACGAAGGCGCGCAGATCGGCCAGCTTGGCCAGGGCCTCGTCCTCCCAGTCCAGATAGAACTCGTGCGACGCGGGATTGAGGAAGGTGAACCGCAGCAGGTTGTCGCTGTGGTCCATCCACGCATGGAGGCCGTCGGCCAGATGGTTCCTGGCCAGCACGTCCTGCCGGTGGTTCACCACGAACGCCGGAGCGTGGTCCCACCTGTCCAGAAGCCGCATCACGCCCGCGCTGACCTGGTCGCTCCCGCCGGGAGGCCGGCGCCGGTGGGCCCGGGGGCTGGCGAGATCGTACATGTGTTCGGTGGCTTCCGACGTGAGATCGAAGACCCGCGCCAGGGCCTGGAGCACCTGATCCGAGGGGTGGCGCTCCCTGCCCTGCTCCAGCCGGATGTAGTAGTCCGTGCTGACGCCGGCCAGGGTGGCCACCTCCTCGCGGCGCAACCCCGGGATGCGGCGGCTGCCCCCGCCCGCAAGTCCCACCTGATCAACGGTCGTGACCTGGCGCCTGGCCCGCAGGAAATCGCCAAGTGGCTTCTTGGCGCTCATAGTGACACGCTACGACTCAAATACCGCAAAAGGGTGCATTTGCCCTTTTGATTGGGTCATGTGTGCTTCTGCAGGTCGTGCCGTACTCAGACTTCGGAGATGCGCCCGGCCTCCACCCGCAGGCGGCGGTCCACCTGGACGGCCGCCAGCATCCGCCGGTCATGCGTGACCAGGAGCAGTGTGCCCGGGTAGTTCGCGAGGGCGGACTCCAACTGCTCGATCGCGGGCAGGTCGAGATGGTTGGTCGGTTCGTCGAGCACGAGCAGGTTGACGCCCCGCGCCTGCAGCAGGGCCAGCGCGGCACGCGTCCGCTCGCCGGGGGACAGGGTCGCCGCCGGGCGGGTCACATGCGCGGCCCTCAGCCCGAACTTCGCGAGCAGGGTCCGGACCTCCGCGGGCGGTATCGGTGAGACGAGCGCGGCGAAGGCGTCCAGCAGCGGCTCGTCTCCCAGGAAGAGCCCACGGGCCTGGTCCACCTCGCCGACCACGACGCCGGGGCCCAGTGAGGCGTGGCCCTCGTCGAGCGGGAGCCGGCCGAGCAGTGCGGCCAGCAACGTGGACTTGCCCGAGCCGTTGGCGCCCGTGATCGCCACCCGGTCCGCCCAGCCGATCTCCAGGTCGACGGGCCCGAGCGTGAAGGAGCCGCGCCGGACGACGGCGCCGCGCAGCGTGGCGACGACCGCGCCGGCCCGGGGCGCGGCGGCGATCTCCATCCGCAGTTCCCACTCCTTGCGCGGCTCCTCGACCACGTCGAGCCGCTCGATGAGCTTCTCCGTCTGACGGGCTTTGGCCGCCTGCTTCTCGGTCGACTCGATGCGGACGTTGCGCCCGATCTTGTCGTTGTCGCTCATCTTGCGGCGCGCGTTCCGGACGCCCTTCTCCATCCAGGAGCGCTGGGTACGGGCCCGGGACTCGAGCTGGGCCCGGGTGTCGGCGTACTCGTCGTACTGCTCCCTGGCGTGCGCCCGGGCGACCTCACGTTCCTCCAGGTACGCCTGGTAGCCGCCGCCGTACAGTCGTATCTGCTGCTGGGCGAGGTCGAGTTCGAGCACGCCGGTGACCGTCCTGGCCAGGAACTCGCGGTCGTGGCTGACCAGCACGGTGCTTGAGCGCAGACCGGTGACGAACTTCTCCAGCCGGTCGAGCCCGTCGAGATCGAGGTCGTTGGTCGGCTCGTCGAGCAGGAACACGTCGTAGCGGCTCAGGAGCAGGGACGCGAGGCCCGCGCGCGCGGCCTGGCCGCCCGACAGCGAGGTCATCGGCTGGTCGAGGTCGATGGTGAGACCCAGGTCGGCGGCCACCTCGGCGGCCCTCTCGTCGAGGTCCGCGCCGCCCAGCGTGAGCCAGCGCTCCAGGCTCGTGCTGTAAGCGTCGTCGGCGCCCGTGAGGCCCTCGACCAGCGCCTGGGTGGCGGCGTCGAGGTCGTGTTGCGCCCGGGTGACGCCGGTGCGGCGGCCGAGGAAGTGCCGGACGGTCTCTCCCGGCCTGCGGTCCGGCTCCTGGGGAAGGTGGCCCACGACCGCCGTGGGCGGGGAGAGCCGGATGTCCCCCTCTTCCGGCTCGTCGAGGCCGGCCAGCAGGCGGAGCAGCGTGGACTTGCCCGCGCCGTTGACTCCGACAAGCCCGATGACGTCGCCTGGGGCGACCACGAGGTCGAGCCCCGAGAACAGGACCCGGTCCCCGTGCCCGGCGGCCAGGTCTTTCACCACGATCGTTGCGCTCATATCCCGACCGATGCTAGTGCCGCATCGCGGATGCCGCCGCGTCCGCGGGCGCGGCTGATCGTGTCGGCCCGATGATCAGTGATCACGCGCGTGCGCGCTGTACAGCCGCTGAAGCAGGTCGTTGAGGCTCTCGCGCTCCTCGTTGTCCAGCATCCCGAGGAAGTCGTCCTGTCCTGAGGACGCCGTGGCGGCGAGAGTGCCGGCGAGCGTGTCACCGTCGGCGGTGAGGGTGATCGTGCGGCGGCGGCCGTCCATCGGGTCGGCCTCCCGCCGGATCAGCCCCTTGGCGGCCATCTGATCCAGCACCGGCACGATGTTGCGCGTGTCCACGGCCACCAGCTGCGCGAGCCGTCGCTGACCCAGGGGCCCCTGGTCCTTGAGGACCACCAGCACGGAGTACTGACTCTGGGTCAGGCCGTGAGCGGTGAGGAAGGCCGTCCAGGAGCGGGCGCACAGTGATCCCAGGCGCGCCAGCAGGAACCCGGTGCCGCGCTCGTACGAGGGACGGCGGTCGTCACTTCCGATCACGGCCGCCACCTTACCAGGTAGACATGAATCATGTCTTTTCGGTATACATGATTCATGTCTATTGAGCTGCGTCACAGCCGAGTGGACGTCGGAGACTGCACGCTGCACGTCGTCGAGGCAGGCGACCCCCACGGCCGGCCGTACCTGTTCCTGCACGGCTGGCCGGAATCGTGGCGGACCTGGACGGAGGTCATGGCCCTCGCCGGGCGGGACTCCCGCGCCATCGCCATCGACCTGCCCGGGGTGGGGGAGTCGACCGCCACGGCGGGCGGGGGCGGCAAGCGGGCCCTGGCCGAGAAGGTCCACGAGCTGATCCAGGCCCTCGGGCTCACCGACGTCACCCTGGTCGGGCACGACGCCGGCGGGATGGTCGCCTACGCCTTCCTCCGGAGGTATCCGCAGATCGCTCGCGTCGTCATCATGAACACCGTGATTCCCGGGGTGGAGCCGTGGACCGAGGTCATCAGGAACCCCCACATCTGGCACTTCGGCCTGCACAACGTGCCTGCGCTGCCCGAGACGCTGGTACGGGGACACCAGGCCGACTACTTCGCCTACTTCTACGACGTGTTGTCCGTGGACCCGTCGAAGATCACCGCGGAATCGCGCGCCGCCCATGCCGCCGCCTACGCCAGTGACGCCTCGCTCACCGCCGGGTTCGACCTCTACCGCGCGTTCGCCCAGGACGCCCGGGACAACGCCGCCGCGAGCGCCGCCGTCCACACCCCGGTGCTCTACCTGCGTGGCGGAAGTGAAGGGGGCGACATCGCGACGTACGCCGCCGGGTTCCGCGCGGCCGGGGTGGAGGACCTGACCACGGCCCTGGTGCCGGACGCCGGCCACTTCGCCCAGGAGGAGGCGGCCGCGGAGGTCTGGCGGCTCATCCACGGTTTCGCCACCGGACAGCCGCCGCTGGACGGTGAATGACCCGGCTCGGCGACCCCGCCGAGGAGGAGCCGCGCGGAATCTGTCGGAGGCGGCCGATACGGTCGTGACATGTCGCGTGCCCCCGTCGCCGTGGCCGCGATCGTGACGATCGCCGCCGGGCTGCTGATCAGAGCGTTCCTCGGCGGTCCGTTCGCCAAATACGCGGGGGACGCGCTCTACACCGTCCTGCTGTATCTGCTCGTCCTGCTCGTGGTCCCGGCCGCCCGCCCCTCCCGGGTCGCGGCGATCGCGGTCGCCGCCAGCTGGCTGATCGAGCTGTCGCAGCTCCTCGATCTGCCCGCGCTCGTGCGCCCGATTCTCGGCAGTACGTTCAACCCCCCTGACCTGCTCTGGTACGCCGTGGGAGCCGGGGCGGCCTGGGCGGTCCACGCCGGGCTCGGCAGAGCCGCACGCCCGGGCACGTCGAGCGGAGTCCAGGATGGAAACCACGAATGGGAAGGCCCGGCCGGCGAGGACCCCACGCCGTCGGCGGGCCGGCCGTGACCAACGGAACTGAGGATCGAATGGCTCGAGAGTTGACGGTGATGGCGGTCCACGCCCACCCGGACGACGAAGTGATCAGCACGGGCGGGATCCTGGCCCGCTATTCCCGGGAGGGAATCCGCACGGTCCTGGTGACGTGCACCAACGGGGAGCAGGGTGACGGACCCGGCGGAGTGAAACCGGGTGAACAGGGCCACGACCCCGAGGCGGTGGCCGAGCATCGGCTCGCCGAGCTCCGGGAGTCGGTCGGGCACCTTGGCATCGCCCATGTCGAGCTGCTCGGATACCGGGATTCCGGCATGGACGGCTGGGAGGCCAACGAGCACCCCGACGCCTTCCGCAACGTCCCGGTGGAGATCGCCGCCGCGAGGCTCGGGGAGCTCATGGAGCGTTATCGGCCCCAGGTCGTCGTCACCTATGACGAGAACGGCGGCTACGGTCACCCCGATCACATTCAGGCACATCGGATCGCCGTGGCCGCGACCGAGAGCACCGGGATCCCGGACAAGCTGTACTACGCGGCGATGCCCCGCGCCAGGATGCGGGAGATGTTCGAATACATGCGCTCCGTGGGCGTGGACATGGGCGACGACGAGATGCCCGACGACTTCGGCACGCCGGACGAGCTCGTCACCACCTTCGTCGACGTCGCGCCCTACGCCGAGAACAAGATCAAGGCCCTTCAGGCCCATGCGAGCCAGGAGGACGGGAGTTTCCTGCTGCGGCTGCCCGACGACATCCGGCAGCGCGTCTTCTCCTCAGAGTCCTTCGTCCGTCACTTCTGCCGCATCAGTGCGCCGGATCGGGAGGACGACCTGTTCGCGGGGCTCCGCGCATAGGTGCGAGCGGGAGGGCCGAATGGTGGCTGGCGGTAACGACGAGAGCCCCACGGGCTGGAATCGTGGAGGAGTCACCACCGGCTTTCGTCCGCATCAGGCTGACGGCCGGTTCGACCAGCGGGGATATGTAGCACCCATAAGGCGCATACAATATGCAATTCCCTCTATCGGGGGAGATGGGGCATCTGCGAGGGGGACGCTTTTCGGCCGACAGGCCCGGGCGCGCGACGCGCATCCGGCGCTTGTTGTCGTATGCGCGCCCGCGTTCCATCCGTGGCCGCATCACCGCTCTCATCACGCTGCTGGCCCTGGCCCTCCTCGTCCCCACGGCCGTCGCCGAGGGAGCGGTGGGTCGCCAGGCCATCGCCGACGCCATCTGGCTGGAGGCCAGGCAACAGGCCGACCTCACGGCGGCGGCCGTCCGGGCGGGAACCACGACCGATCCGATCCTCCCGCGGATGGGGGGAGCGACCCTGGTCCAGGTGGTCGCGCCAGACCACCATGTGATCGACGCCTCCAAGGACGCCCGGGGGCTACCGCCCCTCAGCTCGGTCTGGCCGAGTGCGAGTGATCCGGAACGCGATCTGCAGACCTGCGCCTCCGCCCGCGTGGGATGCGTCCGCCTGTCGGCGCTCCGCGTACTGCCGTCGGCGGACTCGCCGGTCGTCTACGCGGGCCGGCCGGTCGCCGCGCTGACCTCGACGGAGATCTTCGCCCGGTTGTTCGGGATTCAGGACGCCGTGCTGGTGCTCCTGGCGGCGTGGGCGACGTGGCAGGTGACCGGTCGCACGCTCAAGCCCGTGGAGGTGATCCGCACCGACCTCGCCGCGATCAATTTCAACGACCTGAGCGGACGGGTGCCCGAGCCTTCGGGGGACGACGAGATCGCCCGGCTCGCCCGGACCGTGAACGGCACGCTGGGCCGGATCGAGAACGCCAAGCGCTCCAGCGACCGGATCCTGAGCAGGCAGCGCCAGTTCGTCGCCGACGCCTCGCATGAGCTGCGCACCCCTCTCGCGGGATTGCGGGCGGAGCTTGAAGAGGCGCAGATGCACCCGGGGGAGACCGACCTGGCCGCCCTGCTGGACGACGCGATGGGCGACGTCGACCGGCTCGAGCAGATCATCACCGATCTGCTGCTGCTGGCCAAGGTCGAGGCCACCGGTGACGGCGAGAGGGCGCATGTGAACCTGTCGGACCTGGCCCAGCGCGAGGTCTCCGAGCGGCCGGGCAGGCCGCAGGTGCGGCTGTGGGCCGAACCCGACGTTTACGTCAGCGCGGTCCAGGCCCAGGTCGTCCGGGCGCTGCGGAATCTGCTCGACAACGCCCAGCGGCACGCGCGGAACGGCGTGGAGGTCCACGTGGGACGGTGCGGCGGCTTCGCGGAACTGGTGGTGTCCGACGACGGGCCGGGCATCCCCGAGACCGACCGCGAACGGGTCTTCGAACGGTTCACTCGGCTGGACGCCGCGCGCAGTCGCGATCATGGGGGCACCGGCCTCGGCCTGGCCATCGCCCGCGACGTCGCCCACGCGCACGGCGGATCGTTGCGGGCGGGCGAGTCACCCGGCGGAGGGGCCAAGTTCGTCTTCAAGATCCCTCTGGCCGAGTCCTGACGGCGGAGTTCCCCGGGAATCCGATGATCGGTTCCCTCGCCGGTGATCCGATCACGGCACCTCTGCGGCGGCTACGCGTGACCGCCGACGGTGACGGTGCCGATCGTCAGCCGGGGCTTCGCCTCGAGGATCTCGCCGACTCGTTCCGCCTGGACGCCGAGTTCGTCGCGCTGCGCGGCGTCGAGCCGCACGAGCGGCTCGACGGTCAGGTCGACCCGGCCGCCCGAGCGGCGCTGATGCCACAGGCCGGCGACCACTCCGTCGACGATCAGGGCCTGGAAGTTCCCCCGGAGCACCCGGTCGCGGGCCCGGCCCGGATAGAGCAGCCCCGGCGGCTGGTTGCCGACACGGTAGGCGTAGGTGTCGAAGTAGGGGAGCAGCCGCACCGACGGCGTCACGGGGGCGGGCACCGCGGTGTCGCCCGCGACCACCCACGCGGCGATTCCTTCGACCTCGACCTGCTGGAGGTCACCGGCCAGGGAGGCGAACAGGTCGGCCGCCCAGCGGGCCGGGGCGTTGAGCCAGTGTGCGAACCGCTGGGGCGTGGCCGGGCCGTACGCCCGCAGATAGCTCTTCACCACGTGGGCGAGGGCAGGAAGCGTCTCGGCGGGTTCGAACCCCGGTGACCACCGGCCGGGATGGGTGTAGGTGATCTTGCGGCCCCTGTTGGGTCCGAAACACAGAACGCCCCGCATCCCTGCGAGGTGGACGGCCTGCCGCCAGCGCGCCCACTTGCCCTGGAACGCGGGCATGACCAGGTCTCCCGCCCAGGACCCCGCCCGGTGGATCACCTCGTCGTTGAGCTCGTCGATCGTCAGCTCTCCGTCCTGCAAGGCCTCCGCGATGGCCGCGAGGACCTTCTCGGTCTGCTCCGGGGTCATCCGTACGTCCTCGGGGAACCCCTCGCGCGGGGGCGGGACGGCCGACAGTGCCGCGACCCACAGGGGCAGGTCGTCACTCGGCAGCAGATGGACGGTGCCGCGCGGGCCGAACGTCTTGATCAGACTGTGGTCGCCCCACAGGGCGGCCCGGACGTCGGTGCGCGTCGCGCCCGCGATGCGCAGACCGACGCCGAGCTCGGCGCCTGAGATGACCTGCGCGTGCACACCCGCCATGGCGCGGGCGACGTCGGCGGGCCGTGATCCGGCCGACGGGCGGGCCAGCCCATGCCACTCCAGCCGCCGGGCGCACACGTCGCGGAAGGAGAGGCGGACGGGGTCGGTCTCGGTGCTCATGAGGCGACCCTAGGCATCATGTAGGTCAGATCCTGGCCCATATGGTCGGCAGGATGGATCCATGGGCGACACCTCCGCACGGCTGCTCACGCTCCTGTCCCTCCTGCAGACCACCCGGGAGTGGCCCGGCACCGAGCTGGCCGAGCGCCTCCAGGTCAGCCCCCGCACCATCCGGCGTGACATCGACCGGCTGCGTGAGCTGGGCTATCCGGTGCGGGCGACGATGGGCGCGGCCGGCGGCTACCGGCTCGCCGCGGGTACGGCCATGCCCCCGGTGCTGCTGGACGACGAGGAGGCGGTGGCGATCGCGGTGGGCCTGCGCACCGCGGCGTGGCATCCGGTGGACGGCATCGAGGAGTCGTCGGTGCGGGCGCTGGCCAAGCTCGAGCAGGTGCTGCCGTCTCGGTTGCGGGCCCGGGTGGGAGCTCTCGGCGCGGCGACCGTCCCGATGCCGTCGGCGGGCGGGCCGCGTTTCGACCCCCGGCACCTGGCGGTCCTCGGTGCCGCCGCGGTCAATCGGGAACGGCTGCGCTTCGCCTACGAGGCGGCTGACGGGAGCGAGAGCAGGCGCCTGGTCGAGCCGTATCGCGTGGTCGCGGCCGGGCGCCGCTGGTACCTGCTGGCCTACGACCTCGATCGGGACGACTGGCGGATCTTCCGGGTCGACCGAATCGGCGACCCCTTTCCGACCGGCGTGCGCGTCCCGCCGCGTGAACCGCCGGAGAAGGACGCGGTGGCATTCGTCAGGAACAGGATGTATTCACTCGCGCCTTCCTACGAGGTGGCGGCGACCGTGCATCTGCCCGCCCGCCAGGTGGTGGCGGCCCTCGGCGCCGCTTCTGGCGACGTCGAGCCGATCGACGAGCACAGCTGCCGTCTGCGCGGGCGGGCCGACACCCTGGAGTGGCTGGCCGCGCGGTTGCTCATGCTCGGGTGCGAGTTGGAAGTGCACGACCCGCCTGAACTGGTGGCCTACCTGCGTGAGCTGGGTGCCCGCGCTGTCCGTGCGGCGGGAGCCGGCCCGGAGCCGCCCGGGGATCACGCCGGGCGGAGCGGGCCCGGTGCGCTCTGACGGGCCGCGGCCCACACGTCCCGCCGCCGGGACTTATCGGAACAATGCTCTGATAAGCGGAACGCCGGTACGATACCGCCCTGTGGAGCCCGAAGACGTGCACAGGCCGCCCCGGCCACGGTCGGCAATCGGCAGGCGCACACGGCGGGTTCCCGCACCGTGACGACCATGCGCGCGTTCGTCATCACCGGGCCCGGACGTGCCGAGGTCCGGGACGTCCCACGGCCGGAGCCCCTTCCCGACGAGGTGATCGTCGACGTCGAGCGTGCCGGTGTCTGCGGAACCGACGCCGAGTTCTTCTCCGGCGAGATGGCCTACCTGCACACCGGGGAGGCGCGTTACCCGATCCGGATCGGCCACGAGTGGGCCGGCGTCGTCTCCGCCGTCGGCGACGCGGCCGACCACTCCTGGATCGGCCGGCGGGTCACCGGCGACACCATGCTCGGCTGCGGGCACTGCCACCGATGCCGCGCCGGTCGACAGCATCTGTGCGCCGACCGCTACGAGATCGGCATCCGCAACGGCCGGCCGGGCGGCCTCGCCGAGCAACTCCCGGTGCCGGTGCGTGCCCTGCAGTCGCTGCCCGACACACTCGATCCGGCGCTCGGCGCCCTGGTCGAGCCGGGCGGCAACGCGCTGCGCGCCGTGCGGGGAGCGGGCCTCCAGCCGGGAGAGCGGCTGCTCGTCCTGGGACCCGGCACGATCGGGCTGCTCGCCGCCCGGATCGCCGCGGCGGAAGGGGCCGAGGTCCACCTGCTGGGCCGTACGCGGCAGTCGCTGGACTTCGCCCGCCGACTCGGCTTCGCCCATGTGTGGACCACGGAGACGTTGCCGGCGCTCCGGTTCGACGCCGTCATCGACGCGTCGAACGCCGCCTCGCTGCCCGGGCTCGCGCTCGACCTGGTCGAGCCGGGACGGCACGTCGTCTACATCGGCCTCGCCGGTGAGCCGAGCCTCGTCGACACCCGGACCATCGCCCTCAAGGACGTCACCGCCGTCGGCGTGCTCAGTGCCTCCGGCGGCCTCGAGGGCACCGTCGGCCTCTACGCCTCCGGCGCCGTCGACCCGCGTCCGCTCGTCGCCGCGACCGTCGCCCTGGAGGACCTCGCCGCGGTGCTCGGCGGCGAACGCCGTCCCGAATGGGGCGACGCCCCGAAGGTCCACGTGGATCCGCGCCGCTGACCGCCACGCGAGGTCGTGCGCGGGAGGACAGGCGGGAGAACGGAACGTGCCCCCAACCTAGGCGCCGGGATATCTGTCCGATCGCGGGTCACCGGAACCGGTGAGCAGGTCGGTGAGGTCGTCGGCGAGTTCGGTGACGGTGTCCCCGCCTTCCAGCCGGGACAGCCAGGGGCGGGGCAGGGCCGCCTCGCCGTGGCGGGTGCCCAGGAGGTTGCCGCAGAGAGAGCCGGTGGAGTCGCTGTCACCGGAATGGTTGACGGCGAGCAGCAGCGCCCGCTCGATGTCGTCCTCGCTGACGAGGGCGCAGTAGACGCCGATCGCGAGCGCCTCCTCTGCGATCCAGGCGCCGCCGAGGCTCTCCACGGCCTCCGGCGACGGGCGTCCTTCGCCCGCCAGGGCCACCGCGGCCTCGACCGCGGCGGTCGTCTCCTCGTGTGCGGGCTGCCCGCCGAGCAGTCCGAGGGTCTCCCGTACGGCCTGGCTCACCGTGGCGCCACGTGACAGGAAGAAGACGATCGCCGCGAAGGCCCCGGCCGCGACGTATCCCGTCGGATGCCCGTGGGTGATCTGGGCGCACTGCGCGGCGAGCCGGAAGGCGCCGGACGCGTCGGACGCGGCCAGGCCGAAGGGGGCGGAACGCATGACGGTGCCGCAGCCCTTGGAGCCGGGGTTGACCGGGCCCGGCATGCCCGGCGCGGCGAGCGGGCCGAGGCTCTGATGCAGGCCGGACAGGCAGGCGTTGCCGGGTGCGCGCCGCGAGTACAGCCAGGCCTGCTCGCGGAGCCACCCCGTGCGGACGAGGCCGTCGACCGGCGGCGGCGAGCGGTGGTCCTGGGTGTCGAGCCAGCGCAGATAGGCGTTGCGGACGACGTCGACATCGGCCCCGGCGATGCCCTTCTCCCTCCGGCGCACACCGGCACGGATCAGTCCCTCGACGGTGAACAGGGTCATCTGGGTGTCGTCGGTGACGAGACCGACCTTGCCGCGCCAGTCGTGCACGAGGTCGGTCAGTCCCTCCCGGCCATGGACGCGCCGGATGACGCCGAGGGAGTCGAACTCGATGGGCGCCCCCAGGGCGTCGCCGATCGCACCGCCGAGCAGGCAGCCGCGCACCCTGCTCCGGAACATCTCGCCATCTGTCTCGTTCTCGCTCACGCGCATGATCTCCTCTCGCTGGAGCGACCGTAGCGAGACGGGGGGACATTTCGCGACGGGTTCGGGACTGAGGTCAGCGGATGAACGCCTGCCCGGCGATGTACGGCCCGTGCACGGCGAGGCGCCTTCCGGAGGCGAACCATCGCAGGTCGATGTCATCCCAGCCCGCGCGCCGGATGGTCTTCCAGGTCTCCCGGCCGGGATCGCAACCGTCCCCGCAGAGCCAGGAGACGCCGGCCCAGATTCTCTGTGACCGCCGCGCCCACGTGCCGGACGGCGCCGCGACGTGTTCGAAGAACAGGAAACGGCCGGGGCGCCGCAGCACTCGCCGGATCTCGGCGAGTACGCGGCCGGGTTCGGACACCGAGCACAGGACGACGGTCGACAGGACGGCGTCCACGCTCCGGTCGGGCAGCGGGATCTCCTCAGCCGGGGCGTCGAGGATCGTCGGCCGGCGGCCGTGGGCGGCGGCGGCCCGCGCCAGCCGGCCGTGCAGGAGCAGGTCCGGTTCGAGGCCGACCCAGGTGACGCCTGCGGGGAGGAGGCCGAAGTTGGCTCCCCGGCCGGCTCCGACTTCGAGAACCGTGCCGGTCAGAGAGCCGAGGAGGCGGTGCTTGCGCCTGGTGTAGGCGGCCATGTCGCCGATCGCCTCATCCACACCCGCCGGGCCGTGATCCGTGTCCGGCCCGGCAGTGCGTCCGGGGTTCACCCGCGGCGCCGTACGGTCAGGCCCGGGATGAGCACCGCCGCGACGACCAGGTGCATGCAGGCCAGCGCCACCGTGCCCGCGGTGGTGACCGCGCCGAGGGGGCCGCTGAGCGAGAGCGCGAGCACCACGACGGCGATCACCGTCCAGATGCGGCGGGCCCTTCTCGTGAGGCGCTCCATCAGTGCGACCGACGCCCAGGCCGCGAACCCGGCGACGAGGCTCGCGGCGACGACGGCGCCCGCGCCGACGTGCTGCTCGGTACCGCTGAGCCGTACGGTCAGGTCGATCCCGGCGAGGGGGTCGGCGACCGCCCAGACCGCCAGGGCGGCGACCGAGGCGCCGGCCACGACGACGAGCCGGCGGACGCGGGTGGGCCGGCCGGCCGCCGGCGTGGTGGAGGTGGGTGCGAGCTCGGGGCGAGCGGACATTTTCGTTCCCTTCGGGGGGTGAAACGCTGTGCCGCCGGGGTTTGTCTCTCGGCGTCCAGTGCAGAATGACCCGCGTGCGACGGCGGGCGCATCGGCCGCGAGGCCGCGGACGGTACGACTCAGGTCGGGCGGAGCATCGACTTTGGTCGGTGTCGGGGATCCGGGGCTCCGATCTACTGTGAGCGTGTGAATGAGTGTGCGCCGGCCGAGATGATGAGCCCCCGCGCGGGCGTCCCCGGACGGGTCGTCACGGTCGCGGTGACGCTCGGGATGACCGCGATGACCGCGCTCGCGTTCTGGGGCCAGACCGACGCGCACGGCACCACGGCGGTTCTGCTCGTGGACCTGATGGCCGGCGTCGCGGCCTGCGCCCTCGTGCCCGTGATGCTTCGCCGGCCCGTCACCGGGGCCCTCGCGCTGACGGTGCTGGTCGCGCTGTCCCCGGTCGTCACGCCGACCGCCACCATGGGCGCCTGGTACGTCGCCCGATGGCGTCGCTTCCCCGTCGCGGGCGCGGTGGCGGCGGCGGGCATCGCGGCGCACGCGATCCAGGCCCTGTCGCGACCGCCGGGGGGACTGTCGTACGGCTGGTGGGTGTTCATGACCGTCGTCGCGTACGCCGCGCTGGTCGGCTGGGGCGCGCTGGGGCAGGCCCGCCACAGCCTGATCGTGTCGCTGCGTGAGCGCGCCGACCGCGCGGAGGCGGAGCAGGGCCGCCGTGTCGCGGAGGCGAGGGTGGCCGAGCGCGCCCAGATCGCCCGCGAGATGCACGACGTGCTGGCTCACCGTCTCTCCCTGGTCGCCACCTACGCGGGCGCACTGGAGTTCCGTCCCGACGCGTCTCCGGAGAAGCTGTCGCAAGCCGCGGGCGTGGTGCGGGCGGGGGTGCACCAGGCGCTCGACGAGTTGCGTGCCGTCATCAGCCTGCTGCGCGACGACGGCCCCGAGGGGACCGCCGGTGAGGGACGCCCGCAGCCGGTGCTGACCGACCTGCCCCGGCTGGTCGGCGAGTCGCTCGACGCGGGAATGCGGGTGCGGCTGGACGACCGGACGGCGGACCCGGCCACACTGCCGGCCACGACCGGCCGCACGGCCTATCGCGTCGTCCAGGAAGGGCTGACCAACGCCCGCAAGCACGCGCCCGGCGTGCCCATCGAGGTGACGCTGGACGGGCGGCCGGGCACGCGGCTGGTGATCGACCTCCGCAATCCGCTGCCGGAGGACCCGGAGGCCGTCTCCACCATTCCGGGCAGCGGAACCGGCCTGATCGGGCTGACCGAGCGGGTGCGGCTCGCCGGGGGCCGGCTCGACCATGAGATCACTTCCGGCGAGTTCCGCCTCCGCGCCTCGCTACCATGGCCGGCGTGAGTCATGCTGTGCGCGTTCTCATCGTGGACGACGACCCTCTGGTGCGTGCGGGGCTCTCGCTGATGCTCGACGGCGCGAACGGCATCGCGGTGGTCGCGGAGGCCGCGGACGGAGACGAGGTCCCCGCCGCGATCGACGCGCACGCCCCGCAGATCGTGCTCATGGACCTGCGGATGCCGCGGCTGGACGGGATCACGGCCATTCACCGGCTGCGTCGGCGGCAGGCGCCCCCGGAGGTCATCGTGCTGACGACCTTCGACACCGACGAGAACGTGTTGCGGGCGCTGCGCGCCGGCGCCAGCGGATTCCTGCTCAAGGACACCCCGCCCGCCCAGATCGTCGACGCCGTGCGCCGGGTCGCGGCGGGAGATCCGATCCTGTCTCCGGCGATCACCCGCCGGTTGATGGAGAAAGTGGCCACCGAGTCCGGCGCGTACGAACAGGCGCGCCAGGCCCTGGCCGGCCTGAGCCCCCGCGAGCACGACGTCGTCCTGGCCATCGCCCAAGGGCTGACGAACGCCGAGATCGCCGCCGAACTCCTCATGAGCGTCGGCACCGTGAAGGCGCACATCACCCACATCCTGACCAAGCTCAGCCTCGGGAACCGCACGCAGATCGCGCTCCTCGCCCACGACGCCGGTCTCGCCTGACGCCCGGACCGAGGCGCGGCCCTTCGGGGCCGGACGCCCGGGTTAGCCCTCTTCTCTCCGGGTAGAGCGGCTAACCGGAAGGAGGGGTGGGAGATGACGCAAAAAGTGCGAGATGTCATGACTCCAGGTCCGGTAATGCTGGCCCGGGAGGCGACCGTCGCCCAGGCCGCCAAGCTCATGCGCGACCAGGGCATCGGTGACGTCCTGGTCATCGAGGACGGCGAGCGGCTGTGCGGCGTGGTGACCGACCGCGACATCGTGGTACGCGCCGTCGCCGAGACCCGTGACGTGACGGTCACTCCGATCGGCGCGCTCTGCAGCTCGGACGTGGCGACCGTCACCCCCGACCAGGACGCCGACGAGGTCGTGCGCCTGATGCGCCAGAAGGCCGTGCGCCGGGTTCCGGTCGTGGAGAACGGTCATCCGGTCGGCATCGTCACCATCGGTGACATGGCCGTGGACCGGGATCCGTCCTCGGCGTTGTCCGACATCAGCGCGGCCCCGCCGAACAACTGACGAGTCGCGCTTGATCGCCCCGCATCTCCCCTCCGGGAGGCGCGGGGCTTGCGCTTTCTGCGCCGGCGGCGCGTCGCCGGACGAAATCTCGATTGCCATTCACGCTGGAATGTACATACATGTCACCGCATGTTGATTCACCCTTGGGACGCCGCCGGTGACGACGAGGCGCTGGCCTTCGTCCGCGCCAACGAGTTCGGCCATCTGGTCGCCTCCGGCCGTGACCGGGAGGTGCCGGTCGTCGTGCCGACCCAGTTCCTCGTGACCGGTGAGTCCGCGATCGTGCTACACCTGGCCAGGCCCAACCCGATCTGGGCGGCGATCGAGGAGAACCCCATGGTCGTGCTGTCCGTCGCGGGTGACTGGGCGTACATCGAGGGCGCGTGGAAGGCCCTGCCGGGGACGGACGAGGAGCCCGGCCTCGGCGTCCCCACCACCTATTACGCGGCCGTGCAGCTGGTCTGCCGGGCGGAGGTCGTCACCGACGCGGACGGCGTGCTCGAGATCCTGCGGGCCCAGTTGGCCCGCCTGGACGCCGGTCTGGCCGATCCCCGTGAGCACTCCAGGAGACTTCCGGGCATCCGCGGCCTGCGACTGGCCGTCCAGAAGATCAATGGCAAGTTCAAGTACGGCGGGAACGTCGACGAGGCCCACCGCCGGTACGTCGCGGACCGGCTCGCCGAGCGGGACGGTCCCGGCGACGCGGCCGCCCGCGGTCATGTGCTCCGCCGTACGTCATCGAGCGAAGCGGGGTGACGCCGGCCCGGAGTCGGCGGTCCGGACGTGCGGACGGTTTAATGCTGCCGTAATTGCACACTGCGTGATCGTGAAACAACCGACGGTCAGCCTGGCCTCATGAGTGAAGCGCACGGTGCCGATCGGGCCCGCACCCCGGACGAGGTCTCCGCGTCATGGAAGCGCGAGGCCGTGGAGTTGGCGGTGCTGTTCCTGACAGTGGGCCTGGCCCATCTGCTCGCCATCCTCCTCGGGCACACCGACCCCGGTCCCATGTTGCTCGTGGGCCTGGGCGTCGCCGTGATCGCCGGGGCTTTCGTCCACAAACGGCTGAGTATGCGGCGCGGGCGCGTCCGCCCTCTCGGTGATCCGAGGGACGTCGACGAGGACCGGCCCATGAGCCTGTGGCGCATCCGCACCCGCGTGGTCGACAGGCCGGGCCGCCTGGCCGGGCTCGCCGGCGCCTTCGCCCGTCTGCGCTGCAACGTCCTCGCCCTGCACATCGCGGCCACCGGCAGCAGCGCGACGTCGCCCTCCGGATGCGACGCCCTCGACGAGTTCGTGATCGAGGCGCCCGCCGACCTCACCATGCGGGACCTGCGGTCGGCCGTAGGCGAGGCCGGTGGCCTCGACACCGTGATCGTGCGCGCCCATGTCGAGGATCTGGTCGATCCCGGAGTCCAGGCCCTGGTCCTGGCGCATCGCGTCAGCGAGGACCCCCAAAGGCTGCCCGAGGCGATGGCGGAGTTGTTGCGTGCCCCCACGGTCCATTGGCGGCGTCCCGGCGACACCGTCGACGGCACGGGGGAACTCGGGACGACCCTGGTCGTGTCCGTCCATCCGGAACGCGCGCTGCTGGTGAGCCGTCCGGCGCTGCCGTTCACGCCGACGGAGGCGGCGAGGGCCGCCGCGCTGGCCACCTCCGCCAGGCGGCGGCGATATCACTCCGGCCGGGCGCCCGGCCGTCCGGTCGGCGAATAGGGCGCCCGCCGCCCGGACGGGGTGTGAACACGGCGCCCGGTCTCCGTCTGTGCCCGTGCTCTATCGTGCACATACGGCAGATCTGACTTCGTGAACTGAATCAGAGGAACACCTCAAGTGACCCACACAGTGACGAATTGGGCGGGCAACGTCGCTTTCCGCGCGGAGCGCGTCGAACGGCCCTCCTCCCTGGAGGAGCTGCGCGGACTGGTCGCGCGCAGCCAGAAGATCCGCGTGCTGGGCAGCGGGCACTCGTTCAACGACATCGCCGACTCGTCCGGGTCGCTGGTCGCACTCGACGGCCTGCCGCCCGAGGTGGAGATCGACAGCGCGTCCGCGACCGTCAAGGTCGCCGCGAGCGTGCGCTACGCCGAACTCGGCCGCCGTCTGCACGAAAAGGGCTGGGCCGTCCCCAACCTCGCGTCGCTGCCGCACATCTCCGTCGCCGGGTCCTGTATGACGGGCACGCACGGCTCCGGAAACGCCAACGGAGGTCTCGCGACCGCGGTCGCGGCGATCGAGATGGTCACCGCGGACGGCGACCTCGTGACGTTGAGCCGTGACGAGGACGGGGACCGCTTCCACGGAGCCGTCGTGGCGCTCGGCGCGCTCGGCGCCGTCGTCACGATGACGCTGGACATCGCCCCCGCGTTCGAGGTGCGGCAGTACGTCTACGAGGGCCTCGCGGGCGAGGAACTGGACGATCACTTCGAGGACATCGTCTCCTCCGCCTACAGCGTGAGCCTGTTCACCGACTGGCGGTCGTCCCGGATCAACCAGGTCTGGGTGAAGGAGCGCCTCGGCGGGGAGGCGGGCACCCCCGCGCCGAGCCTGTTCGGGGCCACGCCCGCGGACGGCCCGCGGCACCCCGTCCCCGGTGTGGCCGCCGACGCCTGCACGACCCAGATGGGCGTCCCCGGCCCGTGGTTCGAGCGCCTCCCGCACTTCCGGCCCGACTTCACCCCGAGCAGCGGCGAGGAACTGCAGGCGGAGTACCTGCTGCCCCGGCGGCACGCCGTCGCGGCGCTGCGCGCGCTGGACGACATCCGTGACCGGATCGCCCCCGTCCTGCAGATCTCGGAGATCCGCACCGTCGCGGCCGACGACCTGTGGCTGAGCCCCTCCTACGGGCGCGACACCGTGGCATTCCACTTCACGTGGGTCAAGGACACGGAGGCGGTGCTCCCCGTGCTGACCATGATCGAGGAGCGGCTGGCGCCCTTCGACGCCAGGCCGCACTGGGGGAAGCTCTTCACCGTGACCCCGGAGGTCCTGCGTTCCCGATACGACCGGATGGACGACTTCCGCGAGCTGGCGCGTCAGCTCGACCCCGCCGGCACGTTCGCCAACGAGTTCGTCAGCAGGTACGTCCTCGACATCTGAGCCGCCGCGCGGAGCCCTCCGTCCGACCTCCGGCCGCTGATCCCCGCGCGGTCCGCCGACCTGGTCGGTGCGCCGGCAGGCCACCGTGCCGGCAGGCCTCTCATCCGGGGGGACGGGTGGTTGGGTAGGGGGCTACTCATGCGCGGCCCCGCGGGTCCGGGTCACGCTGGGCCACATGATGCGCGAGCTGGACGGGCTGGTGCGGGGCCGGCTGGTGGTGGAGCTGAGCGGAGCGTCAGGAAGCGGTCCGGCGCGGCGGGTGACGGTCGTCACCGCGCCCGCGGGATGCGGGAAGACGACGCTCCTGGCCCACCATGCCGCGAGCTTTCCCGGGCCGGTGGCCTGGCTGCGGCTTGAGCCCGGCGACGCGGCCCTTCCGGCGCTGGCACGCCGGCTCAGGACCGCGCTCGCCCCGCTCCTGCCCGATCCGGGCGAGGACACCGGCGCCCCGGCCGACGAGGACGCCGTCGCCCTGGTCGACGCGGCACGGGAGATCCCTCCAGGGAGCCTCCTGGTCGTGGACGACCTCCACCTCCTGTACGGCACGGCCGCCGAGGAACACATCGAACGCCTGCTGAGCGCGGCCCCCGTCCAGGCCGTGCTCGCGAGCCGCCGGATGCCCGGCATCAACCTGCACCGTCACGAGCTCGGCCCGGTGAACCTGATCGGCCAGGACGCGCTGCGTTTTCGCACGTGGGAGGTCGAGCGACTGTTCCGCGACGTCTACGCCGAGCCGCTGCTGCCCGAGGACGCGGCCGTGCTGACCAGGCGCGCGGGCGGATGGGCGGCCGGACTGCACATGTTCCACCTCTCGACGTCCGGCCGGTCGCAGGTGGAACGCCGGGCCGCGGTGCGCGCCCTGGACGGCAGGCTGCCCCAGTCGCAGGCATACCTGGCGCGGACCGTCCTGGCCGACCTGCCCGAGGGCGCGCGCGACTTCCTGGTGCGCACGTGCGTCTTCACCGTGCTGACGGCGGAACGGTGCGACCTCCTGCTCGGGACGGACGACGCCCGCCACCACCTTCACCGGCTCGCCGCCCTGCAGGCGTTCACGCTCAGCCCCGACCACGGCCGCACCTACCGCTACCACGAGGCGCTGCGCGCCCACCTGGAGATCGAGCTCGTGGAGGACCTCGGAGAGCAGGGCGCACGGGAGTGGCACGGCAGGGCCGCCGCCCTGCTCGAGGCCGAGGGCGCCTACGCGGACGCCGCACAGGCGTACGCGCGGGCCGCCGACTGGCCTGCCGTACGGCGTCTCATCCCGAGGACCGGACTCGGCGAGGGACCCCCGAAGGCGGGGGTGCCCGGCTCGCCCGAGACGGGTTCGCGGGAGGCCGGTGATCTCTGGCATGACGTGCTGCCCGCCTGGCTGGTCGCGGAGGAGCCGCTGCTGCTGCTCGCGCAGGGCCGCCACCTGTTCAGCCGCGGGCGCGTGGACCAGGCCGTGGACGTGTTGCGGCAGGCGGAGCAGCGGGCGCGGCACCCCTCGACGCTCGCGGCCTGCCGACGCCATCGCGCGCTCGCCGCGATGTGGTCGCCGGGGGCCGCCGTCGGCGGCACGCACCCGCACTGGACGGCCGAATTGCGTGCGGCGACGCAGGCGAACCCCGGAGAGGTGACCTGTACGCGGCCGGTGGCCGTGCTCGCCGCCCGGCTGCTCTCCGGGGACGTGGCCGCGGCGCGGCGACTCGCCGCGACCGCCGACCCGGACGCACTCGACCTGGACGGCCTGGCGCTGCGGCTCGTACGCGGAGCCCTCGCGGCCGCCGGCGGCGATCCCGGCGCGGCCGCCGACCTGGAGAGGCTCGCCGACGACGCCGAGCGGGCCCGCCTGCCCTGGTTGTCGCGGATGGCGAGAGCCGCGCCCGCGCTCGGAGGCGCGGAGCCCGACAGGAAGGAGGCCCGCAGGATCGCGGAGGAATGCGAGCGCGACCTCGATCCGTGGGGGGCGCTGCTGGCCGCCTCGGTGTGGTGCCTCGCCGATCTGCTGTGGGGCCGGCCGGATCAGGAAGGCGCCGACGAGGTCGTACGGCTCGCGCTGCCGCTCGGCGCGGGCGTGTTCGCCGCCTGGGCCCGGGCCGTACGAGCGGTGCTTCCCGGGACGGGAGCGGAGGAGGCGAGGAAGGCGGACGCGCGGGCACGGGCCGCCGGAGTGCCCGCGGCGCGCGCGCTGGCCACGGCCGCACGCAGGGTCCACGCGTCCCGCCCCCCGCATGTACCGGAGGCTGCTCGTGCACGGGTGCGCGGCCAGGCAGACGCGGGCGACATGCCGGAGGAGGGTGGCCTCGTCGTGCGGTGTTTCGGCGGTTTCGCCGTCGAGGTCGGGGGAGACGCGCTGGACCTGTCCGCCGTACGCCCGAAGGCGCGCACCGTGCTCCGCCTGCTCGCCGTCAACGCGGGCCGCCCGGTGCACCGTGATGTGCTGCTTGCCGCACTGTGGCCCGAGAGTGATCCCGCGGCGGCCACGCGCGGGCTGCACGTCGCACTTTCGGCGCTGCGTACCTCCCTCGCCGCCCACCGCCTGGCCCGGGTGGTCGCCCGGCGCGGGGAGGCGTATCTCCTCGACGCGCCGTGCGACGTCGCCGAGTTCCGCCGGGCGCTGCGCGGACCGCGCACGGCCCCGGCCCTGGAGGGCCTGCTCGCGATGTACGGTGGTGACCTGCTGCCCGAGGACGGCGCCGCCGAGTGGGTCGTGCACGAGCGTGACGTTCTGCGCACGCAGGCCGCAGAGTGTGCGAGCGAACTGGCCACCCTGCGACTCGCCGCCGGCCGGCCTGACGCGGCGGTGCTCGCGGCCGTCCGATGCCTGGAGATCGACGAGTGGCACGATCCGGCGTGGCGGACGCTCATCGCCGCCTACGAACGGCTCGGCGACGTGATGGCGGCGGCGCGGGCGCGGCGGCGCTACTCCGCGATGCTGGACGACCTGGAGGTCCCCGCTTTGTGATTCTGGGGCTGCCTGCTCGTGGCGGTGCTGGGTGCGCTGATCCGCCCGGCCGCCCGCCGATGGACTCGCGGTCTCCGGGGATGCCGACGTGGATCGACCGGACCGCCGTGCTCACCTCGAGCCCGTCGGAGATTTCACAATCCGCATTTCGATCGACATCGGCGGGCCTAGAATCTGGATCATCCGATCATGCTTTCGAGAAGTAGGGAGTACGGGGATGGCTGACGTGGTGCTCTTCCATCACGCGCTGGGGCTGACCTCCGGCGTCGTCGCCTTCGCCGGCGAGTTGCGCCGCGCCGGGCACACCGTGCACACGCCCGACCTGTACGACGGCCGCACCTTCACCGTCTTCGAGGAGGGAATGGCCAACGCCGGGAAGATCGGCTTCGGCGAGGTGCTCGAGCGCGGCCTCCGGGCGGTCGAGGGGCTGCCCGCCGACCTGGTGTACGCCGGCTTCTCGCTCGGAGTGGTCCCGGCGCAGAAGCTGGCGCAGACCCGTGCCGGTGCGCGTGGTGCGCTTCTGTTCGAATCCTGCATCCCGGTGTCGGAGTTCGGCCCCGCCTGGCCGGCCGGCGTGCCGGTTCAGGTGCACGCGATGGACGGCGACCCGATCTTCGTCGGAGACGGCGACATCGACGCGGCCCGCGAGCTCGTCGGCGAGGCCGCCGACGCGGAGTTGTTCCTCTACCCCGGCGACCGGCACCTGTTCGCCGACAACTCGCTGCCGTCGTACGACGCGGACGCGACCGCGCTCCTGACCAGGAGGGTGCTCGCCTTCCTCGGCGCGCGATAGGCGGGCATTCACACAGGCTCCGGCCGGCGGCGGGATCGTCACGCCGAATGCGGCGAAAAAAGATTCCGGCCCGATGTAGAGATGCGGCCGGCCGCTCCGACTTCCCTGTGAAACCCCACAACAGGAGAGAGCAACGGCCATGGCAGCCACGAAGACGGACATGCTGAGAGTTCCAGGCGCGACCCTCTACTACGAGGTACGGGGCTCCGGCCCGGTCCTGCTGCTGATCTGCGGCGGGGTCTACGACGCCGCCGGCTACGCCGGCCTCGCCGATCGCCTGGCCGACCGGTACACGGTGGTGACGTACGACCGGCGCGGCAACTCGCGCAGCCCGCTGGACGGGCCGCCCGAGCACCAGAGCATCGAGGTCCACGGCGACGACGCGCACCGCGTCCTGAAGGCCGTGGGCGTCACGGCGGACGCGCCCGCGTACGTGTTCGGCAACAGCTCAGGCGCGATGATCGGCCTGGAACTGGCCGTCCGCCATCCAGCGCAGGTGCGCCTGCTGGTCGCCCATGAGCCGCCCCTGTTCGATCTGCTGCCCGACCGCGACCACTGGCGTGCCGTCGTGCAGGAGGTGGAGGACGCCTTCCTCAAGGAGGGCGCCGCAGCCGCCAATCAGGCACTCGCCGACGGTCTGCGGATGAGCGGAGGCGAGCCGGCGGAGGAGTCCTCCGGCGAGGAGCGCCGGATCCCCGGCGGCGAGGAGGCCCCGCTGGGGGAGCCGGACCCGGAGACGCTGGAGATGATGGCGCGTCTGGGGCGGAACATGGAGTTCTTCATCGGCTACGAGGTGCCGCCGTTCTCCAGGTACGTCCCCGACCTGGAAACTCTCCAGACGTCGCCGGTGCGGGTGGTGGCCGCGGCGGGCGAGGCGTCGGAGGGCGAGCCGCCCAACCGGGCCGCGGCCGCGGTGGCCGAACGGCTGGGGACGCGGCCCGTGGCGTTCCCGGGCGACCACGGGGGCTTCGGCGCGCTGCCCGAGAGCTTCGCCGCCAAGCTCCACGAGGTGATCGCGAGTGCGCCCTGATGGCCGGTGACCGCGGCGCGGCAGGCGATTAGGCTCCCCAAGATGAATGACTTCAAGTGCACGCAATGTGGTGAGGTCGGTCTGGAACCGGGCTTCGTCGAGGATGCCGGTCAGAGCTCGCAGGGATACCTGCGATGGATCGCGGGCGCCCTCGAACGAGGCCCGTTCGGCGGAGCCAAGAGAATAGGCCGGCAGCGCTGGCAGGTCGACGCCTACCGATGCCCGCGGTGCGCACACCTGGAACTGTTCGCGGCCCAGGAGATCTGACCCGCATCATCGGGGGGACGGGGAGCCCGTCAGAAGTTCATCGCGGAATCTCTCGAAAAAAATCGG
This sequence comes from Planotetraspora silvatica, assembly GCF_016863315.1. Lineage (GTDB taxonomy): Bacteria > Actinomycetota > Actinomycetes > Streptosporangiales > Streptosporangiaceae > Planotetraspora > Planotetraspora silvatica. The sequence continues at coordinate 134,718 of NZ_BOOQ01000021.1, read as the reverse complement.
TCCGGAGTGTCGAAACGGCCGTTCGCCGATCGAGGCGTGGTCGAAGGCACAACGAGCCCGGCCGCGAGGCGGGCGTGAGGACCAGGAGAGAAATCATGAACAAGGTCATCTCGGCGGACGGCACCTCGATCGCGTTCGACCGGCTCGGTCACGGGCCCGCGCTCATTCTGATCGGCGGGGGCCCGACCGACCGCTCGGCCAACGCGGCTCTGGCCGACCTGCTGTCCGAGCACTTCACCGTGTACAACTACGACCGCCGCGGCCGCGGGGACAGCGGCGACACCACGCCGTACGCCGTCGACCGCGAGTATGAGGACATTCAGGCGCTCATCACCGAAGCCGGCGGATCGGCGCTGGTCTACGGCACGTCCGGCGGCGGCATCATCGCCCTGGAAGCCGCGGCGCGCGGTCTGTCCATCACCAGGCTCGCCGTCTGGGAGCCCCCGTACATCCTCCCCGGAAGCCGCCCGGCCGTCCCCGCCGACTACGCGGACCAGCTCGCCCGCCTTCTGGACGAGGACCGCAGGGGCGACATGCTCGACCTGTTCTTCATCGCCGCCGTCGGCATTCCCGCGGAGTTCGTCGCGCCCATGCGCGCCATGCCCGGCCGGCAGGCCATGGAGGGCATCGCGCACACCCTCGTCTACGACGCCGCCATCACCGGTGACTTCTCCCTGCCCGCCGACCGGATCGCGACGGTCACCGTCCCCACCGTGGTCATCGACGGTGGCACCACCCCCTGGCTGACCGTCGCCGCCGAAGCCGTCGCCGCCACGCTGCCGGGCGCGCGACGCCACACCCTGGACGGCCAGCCGCACAACGTCGACCCCGCCGCCATCGCCCCGGCGCTGACGGCGTTCTTCGCCGGCTGAGCCGGCCGCACCCCGCCTGCGTCCGGGAGCGCGATCAGGACGATCGTCAGCCTGGGTCGCGAGCCGCCTGAGCGGCGCCTCGACGAGAAACCGAGTGGTCGCGGCGCATCGCGTCTGGTTGAGTGCTCCCCGTGACTGTGGAGGATCTTGATCATCGGGACCTGTTGGACCGGCTCGAGTGTTACTACGACGCGGTTCCCCGATCTGCGGCGCGGGCGGAGGAGTTCGGGCCCCTGACCCTGTTCGTACGCGAAGGCGAAGGATTCCCGTATTACGCTCGCCCGACCCGTGGCCGGACCGGCGCGGCCGGTCTCGACGATGTGCTCCGCATTCGGGAACGTCAGCGGCAGCTGGGGATCCCGGAGAGTTTCGAATGGGTCGCCGAGACCACGCCCGGCCTACGGGCGGCGGTGGAGGCATCGGGGCTCGAGGTGCATGAGCACCCGCTGATGGTTCTCGGCCCTGGCGGGCCGGCGGCCGCGAACGGCGGGGCGCGGGTGCTCGACGTGGACGATCCGGCTCTGCCCTCCGCGCTGGCGCTGGTGCACCTGGCGTTCGCCGACCCCGGCACGGGCGTCGGCCGGGCCGGTGTCGCCGAACTGGCGGCGAAGGTCGCCGAGAGCGGCGACGAGCCGGTGGAGGCCGTAAGGAAGCGCATGCGTGCCGGGTTGACCGTCGTCGCCGCGTCGACGACGGCCGACGGCGTCGCGCTGTGCTCGGGTAGGCATCAACCGGTCGGGGAGGTCAGTGAGATCGTCGGTGTCGGCACCCTGCCCTCCGCGCGCCGCCGGGGCCTGGCATCCGCGGTCACCGCCGCTCTGGCCGCCGACGCCCACTCGCGAGGGGTCACCACGGTGTTCCTCTCCGCGGGTGACGCGGACGTCGCCAGGATCTACGAACGGCTCGGCTTCCGCTCCGTCGGCACCGCGCTGATCGCCGAAGCCGGCCCCGACTCGTGATCCGTCCACGCCGAGACGTCGTTCTTCTCGAGTGGATCGAGTGGATTGCGGGCGCACCGGCCTCTCACCTGGGGCGCCCGCGGCACTCGCGGCCGCCCGGGTTCAGCCCGCGCCGCCCGCCGCGAAGGTGACCTCCGCCGTGTCGACGGTCCCCCCTCGGCGCCCGGGTGCGCTCTGCCACTGCCAGTAGAGATTGGTGTGCGCGATCACCTGGTCCGGGGGCGGTGCGCCGTACGCGCTGAGGTCCTCGGTCGAGTGCGCGTCGCCGACCAGCGTCACGTCGTACCCGCGAACGAAGGCTCCGTGGAGAGTCGAGCGGATGCACGCGTCGGTCTGGGCGCCCGCGACGACGAGCCGGCCCACCCCGCGCTCGGCGAGCAGCGCCTCCAGGTCGGTGCCCTCGAACGAGTCGCCGTAGGTCTTGTGGACGAGAGGCTCCGAATCACGGCGGACCAGCTCCGGCACGTACTGCCAGCTCTCACTGTCCCGTTTGAGCTGGTCGTCGGAGTGCTGCACCCAGACCACGGGCACGTCCTCCGCGCGAGCCTTGCCGACCAGGGTGTTGACGTTCGCGATCACGCCGTCGCGATCATGGGCGTTGGCCATCACGCCGTTCTGGACGTCGATGACGAGCAGCGCGGTGTTCGGCCGATCGAGCAGGGTCGTCATGAGGATCTTCTATCTCTCGTCGCGGATCCTGTGTCGCTGCCCACAGTAGGCCGGGCCTCCGACAACTGCGCGGGGTCGCGCCGGCCGTAGAGGATCGACGTCCACGCGTCGGTGAGGACCTCGACGAGGGTCTCCTCATCGTCGAAGGACGGCTCGGCGTTCATCGACCCGAATCCCGCCACGACCACGTAAGGACGCGGCCGGGGGCTCATCCGACGAGTGACTGTGTCCCCACTACGGACAGGAGTGCCAGGCGCTCCGCGTCCTGGGTGCCGGGTTCGGCCGTGTAGATCATGATCCGCAGGTCGCTGCCTGCGACGCTGAGCACGTCACTGTCCAGCGTCAGAGGGCCCACCTGCGGGTGCTCGATGGTCTTGCGTGCGGCCTGCTGCTCGCCGACGACGCCCGCGTCCCACAGCTCGGCGAACCGCTCACTGTTCGTGCGCAACTGTGCGACCAGGCGCCGCAGTTGCTGGTCGGCGGGATACCGGCTGGCGGTCACGCGCAGGTCGGCGACCACCGCGGCCTCGAAGGCGCGCTGCTCGTGCGGTGCGTAACGGACCCGGCTGCCCGGGCCGAGGAAGTTGCGCCACACGGCGTTGCGTTCGTGGCCGCGCCACCCGGACGGATCGCCCATCAGCGCCGCGTACGGCGGGTTGGCCATGAGCAGCGTCCAGGACGCGTCGTAGATCCCGACGGGAATGCCGGCCAGTCTGTCCAGCATCCGCTGGACGCTCGGGGTGATGTACGCCGGCACTGTTTCGGGTCCGGGCGGCACGAGCCCGGCCAGCCGGAACAGGTACGCGCGCTCGTCTCCCGACAGGCGCAGCGCCCGGGCCAGGGCCTCCACGACCTGAGCCGACGGGTTGGTCGCCCGGCTCTGTTCGAGGCGGGTGACATAGTCGACGGAGATCCCGGCCAGCAGAGCCAGCTCCTCGCGGCGCAGCCCTGCCGCGCGCCGCTGTCCGCCGGCGGGCAGGCCGGCCGTCTCAGGCAAGACCCGGTCGCGCCAGCGGCGCACCGCCTGTCCGAATTCCGTCGCCCTCATGTCCACCAGTGTGCCCGGTCGGCCGCCGACCTGCCTGGTACCGGAAGTCCCAGGAAGGCGGGACGACTGGCTGATCACGCCGCCGCACCGAAACCTGGGGGCATGACAACAACACTGATCACCGGGGCGAACAAGGGGCTGGGCTTCGAGACCGCCCGCCGACTCATCGCGGCGGGCCACACCGTCTACATCGGGGCGCGCAGCATCGCGCGAGGAGAGGCGGCCGCGGCCGAACTCGGCGCCCGCTTCCTGCGGATCGATGTCACCGACGACGCGTCGGTGGAGGCCGCCATGCGGGTGATCGAGGAACGCGACGGCCGTCTCGACGTCCTCGTCAACAACGCCGGCATCGGGGACGGCCTCGTCGGCGTCGACGGGCTCACCGGCGCGACCGCGCTCGTGGAGTTCGACACCAACGCCGTCGGCGTCGTCCGCGTCACCCAGGCCGCGCTGCCGTTGCTGCGCAAGTCCGAAAACCCGGTCGTGGTGAACATCTCCAGCGGCCTCGGCTCATTCTGGGCGGTCACCAACCCGGAGCGCCAGGAGTCGCACAACGCCTTCGTCGTGTACGGGGCGACCAAGGCGGCCGTCTCGATGCTCACGGTCCAGTACGCCAAGGCGCTGCCGGATATCAAGTTCAACGCGGTCGAGCCCGGCTACACCGCCACCGACCTCACTGCCCCCTTCGGGGGTGGTGGGCGTCCGGTTCAGGAGAGCGCCGAGGTCATCGTGCGCCTCGCGTCCATCGGCAAGGACGGCCCCACCGGCACCTTCCAGGAGACGACGGGCGAGCTCGCCTGGTAGCCAGGGCTGACGCCGACCGAATCGGGGGTGCTCGTCTCCGCGGAGGGGACGAGCGGCCCGGCCTGGACCGGCTAGACATCCCAGCCGCTGCGCGGACGCGCACCGGTCAGGCGTCCGCGGGAGCCGTACCGCCGTCGACGACGACGCGGACGTGGGCGGGCAGCATGCGCTCGGCCAGGGCGCGCACCCGGTCGGGATCCAGCCCGGGCGCCTTGATCAGCACCTGGTTGGCCACGGAGCCGGGAAGTGGGGCGCCCGGCTCGTCCGACCAGACGCATCCGCCGGTGTCGACGACCTCCAGGTCCGTGCCGGTGAGCAGCCGCAACTGGTCGCGCAGCCCGTGCAGCGTGCCGCGGGCGCGCGAGTCGGTCACCGCCCGGGCGATCATCGCGCGGCGCTGCCGTACCGTCCAGTGCTCGTCCAGGCTCAGCGCCACCCACCCGGCCAGCCATTCCAGCAGGTCCTCGGGGGCGAGCTCGGGACTCAGGTAGCTGTCCAGGCAGTCGAGCGTGGTGAACACGGGCGCGAGCACCTCGTCGAGCGCCTCGGTGAGTCGCTGGGTGTACCCGTCCTCGGCGTAGAGGGAGGGGAGCGCCTCACCGATGGGGAACGCGGTGCCGAGCCCGCTCAGGCCGCCGCGCATCTAGACCTCCACCTTGATCTGGTGGCCGTAGGAGAAGACCAGCGCGTTCGGCGTGAGGTCGATGACCTGGGCCTGCGTCGTGCGTTCCCCGGTCACCGGGTCGGCCTTGAACAGCAGGACCTCCTCGACGAGCTCGACGCCCGCCACCCGCTGCAGCACCGCGAAGACCTCCCCGGTCTGTACGGCCCTGCCGAACGGCCAGCCCCTGCCGTCCGGCCCGCCGACCAGCGGGTTGAGATAGGTCCGCAGCGCCAGCAGGGCACGGTCGCGGGCGCCGTCGCGTGAGGCGTCCCGTGCCGCCCTGAGCCGGGCCACGACCGTGATGCCCTGGTAGAACGGCGGCTCGACGACGACCCTGGCGCCGACGCAGCGGCGTTCGTCGAGGTAGGCGGTCACCCGGTCCCGCAGCGGGGCGGGGACCCGGAGGTCGCGGAAGGCCACCTCGACCGGGTCGGGCACGGCGGGCACGAGAAGCACGCGCACGCCCGCGGCGACCCCGCGCTCGTCCGCGCCCACGGGGACGCACCGCACCCGCGCGAGGTCGGGCGCCGCCTCCCTCGCGAGCTGCTCGTAGTCCCCGGTGGTCACCGCGCGGTCCCGGGTGCGCAGCAGCAACGGCCCGCGCACCGCCGCGTCCCTGACGGACTCCGCGTCCACGCCGCCCGTGGCGGGCCTGCGGTTGGTCACCGAGGCGACGTACGGCACGGCGTCGCGCTGGACGACGAGCGCGTTGCGGGCGACGTTGCCCCGCCGTCCGCCGCCCGTCCGGTAGACGGGGATGCGGACGACGCCTCGTTTGGGCGGGACCGCGCCGTGCTGCCGCAGCGACCCGTCGGCCTCCCTCACGGCGGGCCCGAACTCGATCGTCCCCTCCGCCCTGTCGACCCGGATGTGCCGGTCTCCCGGCCCGGACTCGGCGAACGAGGCGACCTCCCACCACTCCTGGAAGCCTCCGTGGCCCACCACCAGCACCACCAGAGGCTTGTCCGAGCTGATGATCGGGGCGTGCTGGGTGCCGAACCGCTGGCCGGGGATCCCCTCACTCGTGCCCAGCACCTCGTCGTACACGAAGTCGGAGTGCACGGCCGCCACGGTGCCCCCGATGGTGGAGGCGGCCGCGGCGTGCAGCCGGGGCGAGGAGGTGTAGAAGGGCTGGCCCTCGGCGGGCTGGGACACGACGCAGCGCAGCCAGCCGGCCGCGTGCTGGCCGACCACCGACGTGACGTGACCCTCGGGCACGTGCAGGACCACGTCACCGGGCCGGTTCAACCCTCCGGTGGTGTCCCGGTCCATCTCGCAGGCCGTCCAGCCGGCGCCCGTGTACGCCTCCCACACGAGCGGCGGATCGCGCGGGTCCACCCCCGCGCCGGTGAGCTCGCACTCCACGCGCAGCAGCACGGCGCAGCGGGGGACCGCCACGGACAGGCCGAAATACAGCAGGTCACCGGCGGCCGGCGCCTCGGAGAAGCACGCGAATCCCTGGCCGGTGGCGAGGTCGTCTCCCCGGTCGACCGGCTCGCCGCCCCCGTTCTGAGTCACCACGCGGACCAGCGCGGACGGCGGCATGGCCAGCTCGTCCTCGGTGGTGAAGACGACCGGTTCGTCCCCCTCCTTGCGCTCGGCCGCGATCTGCGCGCCCGACCGGATCACCACCGGCTGCCGCTGCGCGGCGGACAGCCAGTAGGTGACCTGGGTGCGCGCCGCCGTCGGCGGGAACAGGCGCACGCCGATCAGCTCCAGATAGCGCAGGTAGTGCAGGTCGGTCACCTGGTTGAGCCGGTAGAGAAGCTGGTCGACCATGAACGCGAACGTCTCGATCAGCGTCACGCCCGGATCGGAGACGTTGTGGTCGGTCCACTCGGGGCAACGCTGCTGGACCAGGCGCTTGGCCTCGTCCACCAGGTCCTGGAACCGCCGGTCGTCGAGGTCGGGCACGGGCAGGGTCATTCAGATCTCTCCCTCGTCACCGGTGGGGGCCGCGTCGTCGGGGATCACGTAGAACGGGAACACGAGGTTGCGGGGATCGTTGTCACCGCGCAGCGCGTACCTGATGTCGAGGAGCAGGATCCCCTCGTCCACCTGGTCGAAGTGGACGAGGACGTCGTCGAGGTCGATGCGCGGCTCCCACCGTTCGAGCGCGAGACGCACCTCCGCGGCGAGTCTGCCCGCCGTGCGGGCGTCGGCGGGCGCGAAGACCAGGTCGTGGATGGCACAGCCGAACTCGGGCCGCATCGGCCGTTCGCCCGGCGAGGTGCCGAGGATGAGCCGGATGCTCTCCGCGATCTCCCGTTCCCCCCGGACCAGGGCGATCGAGCCGGTCGCGTCAGTGCGGACGGGGAAGGTCCAGCCCGCGCCGATGAAGTCGGACGTCACGGTCAGCCTCCGATCAGCACGGTGGGGCAGCCCATGACGACGGGCGCGCCGCACCCCGTCATGTCGCCCTGGACGGCGGCGGGCATCCCGCCGATCAGCACGGTGGGGCAGCCGGGCCCGGCCAGCGGCGTCGGCGGATGCGGGGGCGCCGGGGGGACCGCGGGGAAGGCGCAGGTGTGCATCGTGCCCACGGTGGCGGCGGGCATCCCGCCGATCAGCACGGTCGGCACGCCGGGCCCGCTGATCGTTCCCGGGTGCCCGGTCAGGTCTCCCACACGTGCGGCGGCCGGCATCTCGCGTCTCCCGTGGTCGGTTGAGTTCGGTCGGTTGAGTTCGGTCAGTTGAGTTTGATGATCGCGCCGGTGACCGTCACGTCGGCCTGGCCGCTGACGGTGACCCGGCTCCCCTTGAGCTCCAGCGGCCCTGTGCCCGCGTCGAGGGTGATGCCCGAGGTCGCCGTGACCTCCATGGCGCCGGTTCCCGCGTCGACGGTCACGCCCTTCGCCCCCTTGATCACGACGGCTCCCGACTTCCCGTCCAGCGTCAGGGTCACCTGCTCGTCGCCGGTGCTGAGCCGTACGGCGCCGGGCTCTTCCAGGAACTCCAGCCGGTGGCCGGCGCGGGACACGAGCGCGCGCACCGCCACCTGGCCGCTCGTGTCGTCGACCACCGCGGCCGACAGGCTCGGTGCGGTGTCGGTCCCGTTGCGCAGGCCTCCCAGGACGTAGGGGCTGTCGAAGTCGCCGTTCTCGAAGCCGACGAGGACCTCGTCGCCCACCTCGGGGAGCAACTCCAGCCCGCGGTCCTTGCCCGCGCCCGGCTGGGCCACGCGAGCCCAGCCGCTGGTGAACTCGCCGCTCAGCCATGGGAACGTGAGGCACACGCGGCCCATCGTGAGCGGATCCTTGATGTTGCTGACGATGGCGGGGACGAGCCCGTGGGCCACGCCGGACGCGCCCCGCGAGGCCAGGCCGTACAGCGAACGGTCCTGGCGGCCCGAGACCGAGAAGGCGGTCGTGTACCCGGTGTCGGGCGAGAACAGATGGCGGGTGCCGCTCAGCGTGTACTTCCCCGCGAAGGGCGCGCCGACCCCGGCCAGCGAGACCGCTGCGCCGGCACGCAGCCGCGGGTTGCCCTTGGCCACGCCGTCCAGTTCGACGGCCGTGCCGCCGAGGTCGGCGGCGAGCGCGTCCGCCGCGGCCTTCACCTCGGCCTGCGTCCGGTGCCCGCTGACTCCCGCCAGCACCGTGGGCGCGCCGAACGTCCGGCCGAGCTCGGCCGGATCGGCGCCCGCCTCCTTCAGCGCCGGCGTGGCCGTGGCCGTGATCTCCTGCTTGTGCTCGTAGTCCCACCCGCGAACCTCCACCTCGGCGGTCTGCGAGGCGGCGGTCACCGAGGCGCGCAGCGAGACCAGGTTCGCGTCGGCCTCCAGCACGAGCGGGTTCTGCTCGGCCTTCTCCGTCGGCCCCGGGGCGCCGGACGGGGGAGCGGGCAGGCGGAAGAAGAGCTTGCCGTCGGAGACCCCCACCTGCGCGCCGACCCGGTCGGCCAGCCGGGTCAGGAACGTCCAGTCGCTCACGTTGTCCTGGCTGAGCTGGGTGTGCAGCCGCCCGCCGACGCCGGGCAGCGGATCGATCTGCCCGACCGGGATGTTCGCCCGTCTGGCGACCTGGCGGACCACGTCGCTGACCGTCATGTTCGGGTACGCCGCGACGCGGCGGCCGCGCATCAGCCGGTGGGCCGCGTCGAAGCCGCGCACCTCGGTGATCGTGCCCGCCGCGTCCAGGTCGAGCGTCAGCCCGGCCACCTCGCCCGTCATCAGCGTCACCGGCGGGCCGGGGTCGGAGGTCTGCGCCTTCAGCGTCACCTTCGCGCCCACCGTCAGCCCGCCCTTCTCCACCACCAGGTGGCCCGGGTCGCGGAACCGCAGGAGGAACGTGTCGAGCAGGTTCCTGCTGTCCTCCACGTAGCCGTGGACGAGCAGCGCCGCGATCTCCGGCGGAAGCTCGGCGCCGCCCACCTCCACCAGCAGGGCACTGGAGAACGTCTCACCCGCCACCGAGTTCCTCCCTCGCGGGGATCAGCAGCCGGGCGCCCGGCCGGAGCCGCATCGGGTCCCCGATGTCGTTGGCCTTCGCGATCTCCCGCCAGAAGCCGGGCTCGCCGTAGTAGGCGTAGGCCATGCCGGCCAGGGTGTCCCCGGCGACCACCACGTGCACGTCCCTGGCGGCCAGGGAGCCCGACGTGGGGTTCTGCCGCTTCGTGGTGCCGAACACCTCCTCCACGGCGATCGTGCACAGGGCGCGTACGGGCATCCCGCCGGGGGTGAACAGGGTGTACTTCGCGGTCACGCTGCTGACGAACGCGGGGAAGCCGGTCAGCCCGCCCCAGTTGAAGATCACCCAAGGCGGCGTCGGCTTGCCCTCCGCGCAGACCATGCAGGAGAACAGCCGCTCCACCGCCTTGACCACGCCGTCGTCCATCTTCTCGGTCGCGTCGAGGAACATCTCCAGCTGCAGCTTGCAGGGGTCCGACCCCAGATACTGCGGACGGGCGCTGCGATCGGTCTTCTTCTGCGCCTTGCGCTCCCAGCTCGCCGACTTGGTGAGCGAGAGCTCCTTCGGGTTGTACTGAAACTTCACGGTGCCGATCTGCGCGCCGGGATTGCGGTCCGTCGGCGTCTTCGGCGGCTCGTGGATCGCGAGGAACGCCTCCTGCACGCTGGCCGGAGCCGCGCCGGTGACGCCGGGGGCGCTGAAGGTGACGGGAGTGGCGGCCATCGCTCAGCCCCCCCATCCCGGTCCGGTGAACCCGTGATGGGCGAGCTCCAGCGTCTCGGTGGCCACCTTGGGCGAGTCGAGCGTGAACTGCGGCCCGGTCCATCTCACGGGGACCACCCCCGTGAGGCCCCAGGCGACGATGACCTCGCCCATGGCCGTACGCGCCTCGATGGTCGCGGTCTTGCGCTGCACGCCCTTGGCCAGGCTCGTCAGCCACATGGGGATCTTGTCGGCGGTCGCCTTGGTGATCGGCCTGGTCAGCTTCACGTTCGGGTACTTCAACCGGGTCGGCAACTGCAGCACCATCCCGTTGTTGCCGCCCACCTCACGCTGCTCGATCATGACCTCGCAGCCCAGGCCCTCGCAGCTGTTGAACGCCCCGATGTTCTTGCCGTCGATCGTGACGACGAAGCACACCGAGACCGCGATCAGGTCCTCATCCATGCGGATCACCTATCCGGGTCGCCTGTCCGAGCCCGCCCATTCGAGTCATTCAGAAACGCCTCCCGCCGGGTTCCGACAGGTCGCCGCGGCGCTCGCGTTCCAGCCAGAGCTCGGCCCGGAGGCGGCGCAGCAGCGGTTCGAGCAGCCGTCCCACCAGTTCCTGATCCTGCTTCGCGTCCCCCGGCGCGCGTCCCGCCCGTTCGGCCGGCGGCGCGACTGGCGGTGGTGGTTCCACGACTGCCGGCGGGTCGGCGGCCGGATCCTCCTGGCGGGCCACCGGGATTCCCGACGCGGCCAGCCGCATCACGACGCGCTCCGCCATCTCCGCCATGCCGTACGGCGCCGCGTGGCCGGACTCCGCTCCGGTGCCGGAGGAGTCCGCGGGAGTGCCGAGGGCCTGCACGGCCTGCACGGCCTGCACGGTCTGTGCGGTCTGTACGGCAGGCATGGCGTATGCGCTGAACGCTTGGACGGCAGGCATGGCCTGTGCGCTGAAGCCGGCCGTCCGGATCCCCGGGGGCCTCTCCGGCCAGGCCGCCGTCCGGAGCGTGGTGCGCCCCCGCATGTCCGTGGAGCGCTGGAGCCCGGGCTGCTCCGCCTGCCTCATGCTCGGCCGCGTGACCGGGGAGGCGCCTGCGGCGGGATCGCCGGGGGACGGCTGCGGACCGCCGTCGAAGAGCAGGCCGGAAACGGCCTGCGGCGCCTCGGGCATGAGGCTCAGGCCCAGAAGTGGGCGCGTCTCCGCCACTTCCGGCCGTACGGCTCGCGCGACGACATCCGGCCGGGCGCCGGCCGGGCTGCCCAGGACATCGGTTCCAGCTGCGGTCCGTCGAACGGGTTCATCCGGGCCTCGGGAGGTGACGGTGCCCGCCGGCGTCCGTTGGACGGGTTCGCCGGGCCCTCGGGTGGCCGTGGTGCCCGCTCGCTCCGTGCCGGTGGTGGTGCGACCGGAGTCGGCCGGGGACACGGTCAGGTCGAGCCGATCCCACCCGAGCGTGGACGCGACGGGGTCCGCGTCTACCTGTGCCCGCACGCCGGACGGCGTCTCCGCCGGGTCGCGGGTGGCCCATCGGGTGAGCGTGTGCGGCTGGATCGACGAGTTCGCGAGGCCGGTGGTGCCGGGCGCTTCCATCCGCGCGACCGTGGGAATCATGTCCGACCCGCTTGTCCCGCCGGATGACCGTCCTGCGCCGGATGTCCGGGTCGGCGAGCCTCCCAGCGCGTCCGCAGGCCGGCCGTTTCCCAGTGCGTCCGCAGGCCGGCCGTTTCCCAGCGCGTCCGCAGAGTGGCCGTTTCCCAGCGCGTCGCCTTCGAGGGGCGGGCCGAGTCCGAGCCGCCGTCCGGCCGTGCGCTGCACGGATGGCTGCACAGAGGGAAGACCCGCTGCCTGCGGTTCGCGGTGGTTCCGCGGCCCGGTCACCTTCGCGGAGACCTGCCCTGAGGCGGTCTCGTGAAAGAGCGGCGGAGCGGGCTCGGCGGCATTCGTGCTCAAGGACGTGTCGCCCGCGAGCGCACGCATGCCGCTTCCCGCGAGGCCCGCGTCACCTGCGTGAACGTGCGCCGAGCCGTCCCAGGTGCCGATGGCGTGGGTGCCCCCGGCGCCGTGTGGGGCGTCGTCCGCGTGGGCCCCCCAGGAGTGGTCCGGGGGATAGTCGGCGGAGGCGCTGGCAGCATGGCGGAGGGTGTCGCCCGAGGATTCTCCCGGGAACGCCTGGGTGTTTCCATGAGAAACGTCGACGTGCACGCCTTCCCCCATCTGGCCGTGCGACCCCGCGTCCGCGAGCGAGGATCCGTCCTCACGGCTCACGACCGGCAGCGCGCCGGGAGAGGGTGCCGGAGCCGTCCACCGGGAGATGGCCACCGGCTCGTGCCCGGCCGGGGGCGCCGGCCGTACCGGCGGGTGGTCGTCACCCGGTGTGCCCGGCCGTGCGGCGGGAGCCGTATCGGGGGAGAGGGAGCCGATGAGGCCGCCGGTCCGGTCCACGACGTAGTGGCCGAGCGGGGCCAGCGACGACGGGTTCCGCCAGGCCGTCAGCGCGCCGGAGAACGCGTCGCCCGGATTGGCCAGCGGGTGCGGGCCGACCACTCGCTGGAGCGGGGGCAACGACCGCCACTCACCGCGATGCACGGGAGCCGGCCGAGTCTCGACCAGGGCGTCCTCCCGGGTCCCGGTCCGTGCGCCGTCCTCGCCGGGTCGCCCGGGCTCGGAGCGCGTCCATGGCCACCGCATCGTGGCCTACCCGGCCAGCCGGCCGGTCTCGGCGACGAACCGGCGGCGTTCGTGATGCTCCAGGTCGAGGAGGTCGTCGAGCGGCCAGTGCAGGTGGTACGCGAGATAGGTGATCTCCTCGTACAGCCGGTCGGTCATGGTTCCCCCAGGCGGCTGCCCGAGAGGTCGACCGTGAACTCGTGGCGGCACTCGGGGCAGGCGACGGCCGCCCGCGACTGACCCTCGCTGTTCACCCGCCGGTACAGGTCCTGCAGGAAGGCCAGATCGGAGGCGAAGAAGTTCTCGATCAGCCCGGGATGGACGTCGGTGATGGTCCCGATGCGCGTGACGACCCGGCCGAGCAGCACCACCGTGAGATAGGCGCGGTTCTCGCGCACCCGGTCGTCCCTGAGCGGGACCAGCTCGTCCCGCGCGGTGGCCAGGCGCATGACGCCGTCGCGGTGGACCGTGCCGTACTCGTCGACGTAGCCCCGGGGCAGTTCGAACGCGAACTCCGTGCGCATGGTCTCGCGCCGGGACTCGGCCGCGCCGTACGGCCGGCCGTTCTGTGCGTGGTCACCGGTGACGGCCGCGGCCATGCCGGGATCGCCCGTACCGGGGACGGCCGCGGCGACAGGGGACAGGGCCGGTGACAGGGCCGGTGACAGGGCCGGTGACAGGGCCGGTGACATGGCGGCCGGGGCGGTGCGGCGCATCACGCGGGCTCCATCCCCTCATGCACGATGACGAGCTTCTCCATCAGCACGGTGGCGTCGCCGGCCTTGAGGGTGCCGATCTCCAGGCTCTTCGGCCAGGCGTTGTGCAGCTTGTACCGCTTGATGGCGACGCCCTCGAAGTCGTACACGATGATGGCGCCGCCCTTCCTGGCGTCCTTCATCTTGCCGAACTGGGCGTCCTTGGCCCATTTCTCGAAGCTCTGGTCGTTCGTGAGACCACGCGAGAGCGTCACCTCTCCGGGCTTCGGACGGCCGGGCAGCTTCTTGCGCATGAACTTGCCGTCGGCCGTGTTCTGCGGCAGGTCGATGACGTCCTGCTCCATCTTGAGCCCGGACACCTCGCTGATCTGCTTGATGACGATGCCGTCGATCTCCAGGCCGAAGGAGTGACCGACAGAGGTGTCCATCTCGGGGAGTGCCATCACCTAACTCCTTGAGTGCTGTTCGGGGTGCTATTCGCCGATGAGGCCGGCGCCGCCCGATATCTGGGCGAGCCGGAAGACCACGAACTCGGCCGGCTTCACCGGGGCGACGCCGATCTCGCAGATGACCTGTCCCGCCTCGATGCTCTCCGCGGTGTTCGTCTCGCCGTCGCACTTGACGTAGAAGGCCTCGTCGGGCGTGCGGCCGAACAGCGAGCCCTGCTGGTAGCCGAGGATCAGGAAGGCGCCGATCGAACGCCGGATCCGGGCCCACAGGGCGTCGTCGTTGGGCTCGAACACCACCCACTGGGTGCCGGTGAGGATCGACTCCTCCAGGTAGTTGAACAGGCGCCGGACGTTGAGGTAGCGCCAGGCCGGGTCGGAGGACAACGTCCGCGCGCCCCAGATCCGGATCCCGCGGCCGGAGAACGCCCGGATGCAGTTGATTCCGATCGGGTTCAGCAATTCCTGCTCACCCTTGGTGAGCTGGGTCTGCAGGGCGACCGCGCCGCGCACGACCTCGTTGGCCGGGGCCTTGTGCACACCGCGCGTGGCGTCGCTGCGCGCCCAGATCCCGGCGACGTGGCCGCTGGGCGGCAGGAATCGGGTGGCGTTCACCGCCGGGTCGAAGATCTTGACCCAGGGGTAGTAGAGCGTGGCGTACTTGCTGTCGTATCCGGCCAGGTCGGTGCGCCACTCCTTCACCTGGTGGGCCGTCATGCCGGGAGGCGCGTCGAGGATCGCCATGCGGTCGCCCATCAGCTCGCAGTGCGCGATGATCGCGTCCTGGACGACCTTCACTCCCTCGAGGTCGATCGCCCCCCGCTCGTAGGCGCCCATCAGGTCGGGCACCGCCACCATGGTGATCTCGTCGACGGCCTCCAGACCACCGAAGCCCGTGCGCTCCGCGACGTTGCCGACGTAGTCGTCGGCCGACACGTGGTCCGGCACGGCGGCGGGGGCCGGCGGCGTCCGCAGGGTGACCGACTGGGGCGACGGCACGGCGGCGGTGGTGCCGGTGTCCACGAGCGTGATCAGCCGGGACTTGCTCTGCACCTGGGTCGCCACGTTGTCCTTGCCGCGCTTGGCGGTGACGCCGTCGTAGGTCTCCTCGACCTTGCCGTCGCGCTTCACGACCAGGTTGAACCTGTCGCCCGCCTCTTCCTGCCCGGCCGGCTGCGCCACCTCGACGACGATCTCGGGCGTGCCGTTCTTCAGCTCCTTCGCGGCGACGCGGTAGGTGCCGAGCATCGCCTGCGGTTCCGGCATGGTCCCCGCGCCGTCGCCGCCGATGCGGACGACGTAGCAGGTGCCGCCGCCGTTCAGGAAATATCCATAAACGGCGTGTGCGAGATTGCATCCCGGGATGAAGTCCCCGAAGGTCTGGGTGAACTGGCTCCAGCTCGTGACGAGGGTCGCGGTGTTGTACGGCCCGAGAGCCGCGAAGCCGACGAACGCGGCGACCGCCGTACCGACCCCCTCGATCGGTCGTGAGCCCGCCTCGACCTCCTCGACGTACACACCCGGGGTCAGATATGTGGGCATCCTTGCCTCCGTTCGCGGAATCTCGTCCCGCATCCAGAATCAGACGCCCAGGCCGTGAGCACAGCGTCCGCGCGCCCACCCTTTGGTCCCTCGTCCGCTGCCCCAAGGGGCAGGTCTGTTGGCGGCCGGCACCGCTGGTCACGTGCTACTTCGACTGGTTCTTGCCGCGCTTGACGATCTCGTCGGCTATGTCGTGGAACTCGGTGGTGGACAGGCCGCTCTTGGCGACGTCTCCCTGCAGGCCCTGGGTGGACTGCATGTTGGCGGCGATTTGGCCGGCGTTGGCGTCGGCCGGGACGAATCCCTGCATCCGGACGGAACCGCGGTTCCCCACGAACTCGGTCGGTTTCCAGGTGCCGGACGGCACTTGGGCGCCGGCCCATCCCTTGCCGAGTTTTCCGTCCTCCGCGATCTGCGGCAGGTTGCCGGCGTCGAGTATCTGGCCGCCGATCTGCTCGGCGCGTTCGAGATCCAGGGCGAACTGCCCGGCCTCGGGCAACGGCACCAGGTCGTCGGCCAGCGCCGCCTTCTCGGGGAACTTCGCCGAGAACTCCTTCAGGCCCATGCCCTGGATCCTGGCGGCCTCGCGGGCGTTTCCGGCGGCTCTGACTTCGGCCGCGGCCCGCTTCTTCACCTCTTCCAGGGCTTCCCGCTTCCAGTCGTCCTCCGACTCGACCCTGCGCAGCGCCGCCTTGATCTCGGGGTCGTACAGCTGGATGAAGTCGTCGAGAGACAGCGCCCGGATGTTGGGCACCGCGTCCGGATTCTGCGCGAACGCCTTGCGGATGACTCTCGACCGGGCGGTGAGAATCGCCTGGAGATCCTGCTTGCCGTAGCGCAACCCCTCGGCCGACCAGCGTCCCGCCTTCGACTCGATCACGGTGACGATCCGGAACTTCGGCCCCTCCCAGAACCCGATGATGCCGTCGGTGAGTTGCCGGCCCTGCGCGTCCCGCAACCTGTGGCCGGGGATGAACTCCAGCGCCTCACCCGCGAACTGGCCGGCGAGCTTCGCCCTCCCCTCGGACGTCGCCAGCATCGATTTGACCTGGACAGCGGCGATCTCCTCGAGGAGTTGCCCTTTCGCCGCCTCCACACCCGGCCCCTTCTTGAGGACGCGGACGACCGCGGCGGCGTCGAGATTAGCGCCCTTGAGCCCTGGATAGGTGCTCTCGGCCGTGTGCAACCAGCCGGCGATCTCCTCGGCGCGCTGGAAGAGCACACAGTCCCGCTGGAATGTCTGAGCCAGAGCACCCAGCCGGGCCTGTACGGCCTTCGCCGACGGCGCCTTCATCCCCGGCAGCAGCTTCTCCGCGTCCTGCTCCGCCATCCTGACGGCCACGGCGCGCTGGGTGAGTTCGCGATTGCGGGAGATGACGGCCGCGTAGCGCTCGGTGAGCGCCATGCACGGGGACTGGCAGACGAAGAGCTTCCCGGTCTTGGTGACGATCAGCTCGCCGCCACCTTCCAGGCCGATCGAGAACGCCTCGCCCAACTCCTCCTTGGGCACCGCGGACTTGGCCTGCTCGCTGATCGCGATCTTGTCCTTGAGGTCCTTGACCCGGTTGGCGGCCTTGTCTGCTCGCTCGGCCGCGGCCTCGGCCATGCGTGCTCTGGCTTCCAGTTGGGCGTCCTTGCCGCCGCTCTTGGCCGCCGCGGCGCGCGCCTCCCCGGCGAGTTTGCGCACCTCGTCCGCCTTGGTGCGGGCCAGCGCGGTGGTCTCCTCGGCCTCGGCCAGCGGCACTCGTCCGAGGAGCTTGCGTTCCATGGTGAGTACCTCGCCGGACATCTCGATCGCCTTGATCGCCTGCGCGCCCTCGGCGGTGGCGACCTTCCCGGCGATGAGGAGAGACCGGACCTCCACGCCGATCATCACGGCGTCGAGCGCGGCGAACGCCAGCGCCATCTTGACCTCGGACTGAGCTTCCTCGGCTTTGCGGGAGTCAGCCAGTTTGGTGTCGTCACTGACGCTGGCCCGGGATGCGGCTGTAAGGATGCCGGCCTTTCCCGCCGCCAGTGCGGCCTCGCCGGCACCCTTGATCGCCATGGCCGCCGCGAAACCGATGCCTCCGGTGGCGAGGCCGGCGATGACGTACACGCCCATCTCCAGTGCGGTGAGCCCGAGCTTCACCCACCATGGCGGATCGCCGGAGCGCTCGGCGTACATGTCGGCGACCGGTTTCCACACGGGATCGTTGCTCCAGTTACGTCCGGGCCTGGCGGGGCTGGTGGCCGTGCCCTGGCGCAGCTGCCGGTGGATCGGGGTGAGCTCCTTCGCGACGACCTTGCCCAGCATCGGCCGAGTCGTCCCGATGCTGGCGATCGTCGCGGCCAGTTCGGTCGCGATCAGGGTCAGCGTGTCCTGGCGGCCGGCCGACGTGTCGGAGGAGACGCGTGCGGTCTTGGAGGTGTCCTCGATCTTGTCGCGGACGAGGATGTACAGGCGGGGGTGCAGTGAGAGAAGGTCGCCTATGGCCTCCACGCCGAAGTCGTAGGCCTTCTTCAGCTCCTCGTACGGCGGGGCGGACGGGCTCTTCGAATAATCGGCCGGAGCCGCGTCCGGGTTGAAGTACACGGGCACCCACTCCGTCGAGGGGCTCTCCGCGGACCCGGTGACCACTGGGCGCGTGCCGAGCTCGATCTTCCGGGCTTCCGACAGTTTCTCCTGCAGGACGACGAGGTCCTTCGCGGCCTGCTGGTCGACCGGGTTCTCCCTGGCCTTGGCCTGCTCGGCGGTCGGCGGCCCGATGATTGGCTTTCCGTTCCTGTCGTACGCCATAGAGGTGAGCGAGGAGTCGCAGTACTGCTCGTTCATCGTCAGGTAGCCACGCGCCACCTGCTCGGTGTCCTCGAGAAAGGCGTCCTCGAGGTTACGGAAGAAGGAGCCGTCGCTTGGGAGTGCCTTGACGCTGCGCTGCCACACGCCGGGATTGGCCGCGGCGAGGGCCCGCCAGTTCTGCGTGCGGTGCCAGATGAGGTCGATCGCCTGCTCGGCCTGTTTGGACGAACCGCCGGTGCATGCGTTGAGCAGTGCGATGCGTTCGTCGTCGCTCGCCTGGCCCAGCCATGCGCCGTGGTCGGAAGTGATCGCCCCCGGCACGTCATCGGCCGCCGTTTCCGTGAGGAGTGTCTTCACCTTGTCGCTGGTGTAGGTGTTCCGCTGGACGACCAGGTGGGCGACCGAGAGGTTTCCCGAAGTCCGTTGCAGGCTGAGGAGGGCGGTAGGTGACCGCACCGCCTGGGACGGGTCGCTGACCGTGCGCTGCACGGCGGCCGCCGCCTGTTGCTCCTCCGAACAGTCGCAGGGGTGATCTCTTCCACACCGCTGCACCTGTGCCGGACGACGAAGAGGTTCGCTCCGCGAGTGGTCCACGATCGGCGGCACGGCTACTCCGCCTGCTCTTCCTCGGGCTCTTCCTGGCGCTGGACGTGCGTCTGCGCCGTCGCCTCCTCTTCCTCCGGCGCCTCCTCGCGCTGAACGGCGGGAGCGGGGGCCGACATCACGTGGTCGGCGGTGGCCGAGGCCTCGCGCTCGAAGCGGTCGGACGGGTCGCTGACCCGCACGCCGCCCCCCGACTCCGTGCCGTCCACCGGGCCGTTGCGCTGCTGGATGACGTGCGTGAGCTCGTGGGCGAGCATGTGACGGCCGGCGTCGGAGGACGGGTCGTAGTGCTGGAACACGACATCCGACCCGACCGTGTACGCCTGGGCGTTCACGGAGGTGGCCGAGTGCCGGGCCTGCTCGCCCGTGTGGATCCGCACGTCGGAGAAGTCCGCGCCGAACCTGCCCTCCATGTCGGCCCTGACCTCGTGGTCGAGGGCCTGACCACCCGAGGAGATCACGTCGTGGACCGGCGAGCGTTCCTCCTCCAGCATCCCGCTGACCGCCGCGTTGCCCGCCGTGCGCTGCAGGCCGAGCAGGCCGCGTGGATCCATTCCCCCCGCGTCGAGAGCCGCCCCCTCGTCGGTTCGCGCGCGGTCGCCCGGCGGTCGGAACTCCGCGCCGAGGTCACCGGCATGCCTGTGCATAGCGCCCCCTGGGAGCAGTGTCGTTTCCCCGACGCTGACACGCTCCGCAGCGGGCAAGAAGGACCGGAGGTCCGTACGAAAGGGCGGCGGGGACCGCCCCTTCGAGCACGGCCCTCCCTACTGGCGCTCGATCACCTGGTCGAGGATGGCCGTCACGTCCTGCCAGTCCTGCGGCAGGGCGTCGTAACGGACGGACCGCTCGCCGTCCACGATCAGCTCGTACGTGATGTGGTCGGCCCCGCCGGGTTCTGGCGCGGGTTCGCCGAGTTGCAGTCGCTCGAGATTCTCGGTGAGGCCGGTCAACTCCTCGGGCGTGAGGGTGGTGTCCACGTTGGTCGTCACCCGGGTGACCGTGGCGCGGCCGTCCCCGAACACCGTGATCCGATCGGCGAACCCGGCGAAGCCGCCCGCCCGGTGATACTCGACGAGCAGTTGCGACGCGGGGTTCACCGGAGGAGGTGCGGGGGTCTTCACCCGCGGCGACGGCGAAGGTGACGGTGACGGCGACGGAGCAGGAGGGGGAGAAGGCGACGGCGAGGGTGGTTCAGGAGGCCGCATCGTGACGCCCGGAGCCGGAGAGGCGTCCTCCTGCGTGGGCGATCCCGCCACCACGAGCGGGCCGGATCCCGAGTCGGACGAGGACGGCCGCAGGTTGAGCGCCAGACCCCCGGCGAGGACGGCCACCAAGGCGCCGGCCAGGACCAGCGGCAGCACGCCCAGCCGCGGCTGGACGATCCGTACGCCGTTGGCGCTCACCGGCTGACCCTCCTCCGGCGTGGCCACGACGTGGAACGGAACCCGCTGCGGCTTGCCCAGCCATTCCTGCCGGGCGTGCACCTGGAACGGGACCGCCGACCTGCCCGGCTCGACGGTCGTGCCCGCCGGGAGTTCGAAAGTCAGCAGCCCGTCGGTGTCGGACGCGGTGAGTCGTAACCGCTCGGGAACGTTGCCCTGGTTGTCGATCAGCAGTGTCTGCGTCGTACGGCTCCCGCCGCGGGCGGCGCCCGGTTCGAGCGCCAGCGTGAGCGACCGGTAACCGCCCAGGTGCACGGCTCCGACGGCGCTCGCCTGCAGACCGGAGGTGACCTGCGAGTCGGCGAGCACACCGAAGCTCCACGTGCCCGCGGACGAGGCCGCCTGGCGGGAGGGCGTGAACCTCACGGTGCAGACACCCGGACGGCCGGGATAGACGGTGAGGTCGGCGGGCTCGACGCTCGCCCAGGACGCCGCGGGGCCGGAGACGCGGACCAGGAACCGCTCCACCCGGTTCCCGGTGTTGTGGATGGTCGCCTGGGTCTCCGCGATCTGCCCGGGGTCGACCGTGAGCGCCGGGTCCGCGAGCTCGATCCGCGCCCCCGACCGCTGCTCCTGTTCCACCCGCTCGTGCCGGGCGGTCTGCGGTTGCGCCTCCGGCTGCGGCGGGTGAGGGGGAACACTCGAACCCCGCGGGTCCGCCGGCGGCGGCTCCTGGGCGGATGGGCCATGGGCCGCCGCCCGGTCCCACGGCAGGTACGCGCCGCAGGAGGGGTTGACGCAGAACTGGGTGCCTTCGGCGTTGACCTGGCCGCAGACCGCACACGTGACGCTCATTGCAACCCCTCCAGCCACGATCGCACCTGGTCCTGGTTGTCGTACGCCCAGGATGCGGCCGCGAGCAGCAGGGCGATGACGACACACCAGAGCACCAGTCTGGCCAGCCCGCCGAGGCAGCCTGCCCTGCGCTGCCGCTGGACTCCCGACGGAACGTACACGACCTGGGGCCGGGGCGGTTCCGGCGGCGGCTCGGGCCGCGGCGGCGGCGGAGGCGCGGGCGCCGGCTTAGGCCGCGGCGGCGGAGCCGGGACCGCGCGGGAGCCGTTCACGGTGATCGGCGCGCGGTCGCGCGCGGCCGCGGTGACGGTGAAGCGGTAGGTCCGGCCGTCGTCCTGGCCGCTCACCACGGTCACCCTGATGGGCACGGTCGTCCGGCCGGGAACGGCGGAGACCGATGTGGGCAGGTCGAGCCGGAGCTCGCCGGACTCGTCGGTGGCGCTCAGCTTCACCACCTCGGAGAGGTTGCCCTGGTTGTCGAGGATGAGGGAGTGCTCCGTCGTTCCCCGGCCACGCGTGACCTGCGGCCACAGCTCGGCCGTGAGCGCGGAGAACGTGCCGACCGTGAGCCAGCCGGTCGCGTCCGCGTGCAGACCGGTGTTGACCGACGACTCGACGAGGACGCCGAAATCCCACCGGCCGGCGCCGGCCGCCGACGAGCGGGGCGGGGTGAAGCGCAACGCACAGGTGGCCTTGGTGCCCGGATAGACGGCGAGCTCGGCCGGGTCGGCCTGCCCCCACGCGGCGGCGGGCCCGAACAGCCGCAGCTGGAACTGCTCGACGCGGGTCCCGGTGTTGTGGATCGTCACCTGGGTCCCGATCGTCTGACCAGGCTCGACCGTCAGGGACGCCTCCGCGAGATCGACGCGCAGGCCCGCGCGCTGCTCGGCGACGGGTACCCGGCCCGTCTCCGGCTGCCGGGCACGGTCCCACGGAAGGTAGGCGCCGCACGTCTGGTTCGCGCAGAACTGGGCGCCGCCGACGTTCTGGAAGCCGCACTTGGCGCATGTCAAAGTCATGTCACGACCAGCCAGTCATATGGGATCTTCACGAATGGTCGCCGGGTGTAGAACGGCTCGACCTCGGCGAAGCCGTCGCCCTGGCTCAGCACGCAGACGTCCGTCAACGCCGAGGCGTAGAGGCCGGCGTCGTCCCGGTAACTCGTGGCGTCCGGCGTGAGGAGGACCGCCGATCGGGGGCCGATCACGTCGTGCTCCAGCCGGGGAGCGGCGACGCCGACGTTGCCCGGGACGGTCCTGGCGAGCCCGGCGGCGGCCTTCGCCTGCCCCTTCCCGTCCCCGGCCGGGTCCACGACGAGGTAGTCGAAGGCCACCTCGGCCGTCGCGGCCGAGGCGTCGAGGGTCGACGCGATGAAGCCGCCCTGCTCCTTGTCGTCGATCCGTACGGCCTGGCCGCCCTCCCGCACGGTCAGGATGATCACGCTGTCCGGGGTCGCGGTCTCGATGCCGGAGACCTGCACCCGTTGCTGGCCGGTTCCGATGCGCGCACTGCCCGCCTCGTACGGCAGGCCGCCGAGGGTTCCCCGCTGCCGGTCGACCACGAGATAGCTGAAACGCAGGCCGTCAGGCGAATCACCGGTGACCGGCCCGACCTGGAACGAGCTCTTCTCCCGCCCGGTCACCCGCAGCGCCGCGGCGGGGAAGTTGCCCCCGGTGCGCGGACGGTCGTCGCCAATGGTCGTGCCCGCCATCGTGATGGCGGTCAGATCCGGCGTGAGGAAGATCCTCGTGCCGGAGGCGAGGTTCCGTACGGCGACCTCGGCCACGCCGCCCGTGAGCTCGCCCTTGCCCGCGACGTACGCCGGAGGGGTCACCGGCTTCTGCGTCTTCTTCACGGTCGCCTTGGGGGTGGGCTTCGCCCCGCCGCCCGGTGCGGCCGAGTTCTCCGCTTTCTTCGTGCCTTCCTCCGTGGCCTTCTCTGTGGCGGTCGTGTCCGAGCCGCCGTCCCCGCCGTCCGCGGCGGCCGTGCTCCCCGCACCCGCCGTGGCGGGCGGGCCGGTGGAGGAACGGGTCAGCGCGAGGACGCCCGCGACGAGGGCGACGACCAGCACAGGCGCCACGATCAGCGGCCAGCGGCCGAAGCGGGGGGTGACTATGCGGGTGCCCTCCACGGTGACGGGTGGTTCGCCCGCCGGGGTGACGACGACCGTGAACGGCACCCGTTTCGGCATGCCGAACGTCGCGGGCGCCGCCCCGACCTCGACGGGGACCGTCGCCCTGCCGGGGTCGAGCCGCACCTGGGCGGGCAGCCCGATGCGTAACTCGTTCTCCGCGTCGGTGGCGCCGAGCCGCAGGTCCTCCGGGGCGTTGCCCTGGTTCTCCAGCATCAGCGAGTGCCGCGTACGGACGCCGCCACGGGACGCTGCGGGTGACAGGACGGCCTTCAGCGCGTGGAACCTCCCGATCGTGAGCCTGCCGGGCACGTCGTCGCGCAGGCCGCCGCTGACCATGGAGGCCGCCGCCACGACGAAGTCCCAGGTGCCCGCCGGTCCGGCGGGGGAGCGGGGCGGCGTGAACGTGACCGTCGCGGTGGCGGCGTCGCCCGGGTAGACCGTGAGCTCTCCGGGGTCGACCGCGGCCCAGCGGGCCGCGGTGCCGGTGACGGTCAGCGCGAACCGCTCGACCCGGGTCCCGGTGTTGTGCACGGTGGCCCGTGCGTGCGCGCCGGTGCCGGGCTCGGCCGCCAGGTCCGTGACGTCGAGTTCCATCCGCATTCCCGTCTTGCCGCCCGCCTGTGGCCGCAACGAGGTCTGCGGTTGCCTCTCCTCGGCCGGGGCCTGCCCGGACCAGGAGAGATACGCCCCGCAGCCGGGGTTCGCGCAGAACCGGGCTCCGGGTGGATTGCTGGTGCCGCAACTGATGCAGTTCATTGACGCTCCGGGCTGACGAGGGAGAGATAGGACCCGAACTCCCGCTCCAGGCAGAGCCGTCCGAGTTTGCGGTACTCCCGGGCGACGGCCCCGACGACGTCCGCCATGCACACTGGTTCACCTGACGTCGCCGCCAGGTAGGCGGCCGTGATCGCGACCGACCGGATGTGCCCGCCCGCGAGTTCGAAGGAGCGCGCGAGGAAGTCGAGGTCCACGTCGGGGTCGCGTGGCAGCCGCGCCCCCAGGCACCGGTCCCACAACGTGCGCCGCAGGTCGGAGGAGGGCACGGGGAAGTCCACCACCTGGTCGAGCCGCCGGGTGAAGGCCTCGTCGAGGTTGGCGCGCAGGTTGGTGGCCAGGATCGCGAGTCCGTCGAAGGTCTCCATGCGCTGCAACAGGTACGCGCTCTCGATGTTGGCGTACCTGTCGTGCGCGTCGCGGACCTCCGAACGCCTGCCGAAGATCGCGTCGGCCTCGTCGAACAGCAGGACGCCGTTGACCCCGGACGCCTCGGCGAAGATCCGCTCCAGGTTCTTCTCGGTCTCGCCGACGTACTTGTCGACGACGGTCGCCAGGTTCACGGTGTACAGGTCGAGCCCGAGCGACGCGGCGATGACCTCCGCCGACATGGTCTTGCCCGTGCCCGAGTCGCCCGCGAACAGGGCGGTCACGCCACGGCCGCGCCCGCCTCCCGGCCGCATCCGCCATTCGCCGAGCACCGTGTCCCGGTGCATCGCCCGTGCGGCGAGCTCCCGCAGTTGTGCCGTGACGTCGGGGGGAAGGACGAGATCGTCCCAGCCCACGGCCGGCTCGATTCTGCGGGCCAGCCGTTCGAGGCCGCCCGCGTTCTGGGCGCGTGCGCCGAGCCGCAGATGGTCGGCGCGCAGCGGGCTCTCCTCCGCGAGCGCGATGAGGGTGGCCGCCGTCGCCGCCCGGGTGATCTGCTGGGGGCCCAGCGTGAAATGGGCGGTCGCCGCGTCCGGGTCGGCTCCCGGCGCGAGCCGGCCGTTCAGCGCGTCGCGCCACAACTCCGCCCGCACCGCGCCGGGCACGGCTTCGACGTCGGCCGGCAGCGGGGGAGTGGAGCTCCAGTGCGGGTCGAAGGGGGCCGTGCCGTACATGATGACGACGACGTCCGCGGTCGGCGGCGCGGGAAGCGGTCCGGAGATCGGACCGAGGACGATTCCGCGCCCGGTGAGCAGCGCCTCCCGGTAGAGGGAGCGCGCGAGGTCGGGGGTGAGCCGGGCGGCGTCCGCGCAGAGCGCGCCGGCGCCCGCTCGGGACAGCGCGGCCACGGCGAGGGCGTGCCCGCTTCCTCCGGCGCGTTCCCGCAGGTAGATGAGGCGGACACCGTTCAGTACGGCTCGCGCCAGCCGTTCGGCTCCGGGGAGCGTCACCGTTGCCCGCCCCCCGGCTGCCGTCTCGCCTGCTCTGCCGGCTGCCGTGTCGGCTGTCGCGCCGGCCGCGGGGAGGGTGAGAACCGCCGCGAGCGCGGGGTCGGGCCGGTCGTCGCCGAGCAGGTGCGCGACCACCCGGTCCGGCACCCGGAGCGTGCGGGACAGCAGCGGCCGCTCGGGCTCCTCCACGACCAGGAGCCCGAGATCGGCCAGCGCGTCCAGCCTGGCCCGCGCGTGGGCCGAGGCCTCCTGCATGCCGCAGAGTCGGAGGGCGAGCCCGGCCGTGGCCCGCCGCCGCGTGACGTCGTCGTTCAGATAGCCGTAGAGCTGCTCGTAGCGGCTGTCCACGTCGGGCAGCACGGCGGCGAGCAGCAGTTCGACATCGAGGTGGCTCAGGCGGGCGGCGGCGGTGAGGTGGCGGAGCCGGGACCGGCCGCCCGCGGCCTCCGCCTGGTCCGCGGCGGCCTCCACTTCGGCGAGACCCGGATCGCCGTCCCCGATGGGCAGCCGTCGCGATCGTAGGATCTCGTCGATCGCCTGGTCGGAGAGGTAGAGGCCGCGGAAGGGGTCGTCCGGGATCGGATCACGGGCGCGGAGGGCGGCGACGGCGCCGCGGACCCGCCGCTCGACGAGACCGAGCCGCCCGAACAGGTGCGTCACGCTGGGGTCGGTCACGGTCGCCGGTCCTTCGCCTGGCGGGACATCGCGACGCGGGTCTGCCTGGTCACGACGCGGGCGACCAGGTCCTCCGTCACCAGCGGGGCGGCCGGCTCCGGCGGCACGGCGGGAACGGGCACGCTGACGACCACGTCCAGGGAGGGCTTCAGCTCGCCGCCGAGCGCCGTCCAGACGTCGGCGAACGCGCGGTCCTCCGGAGGCGGCGACGCCACGGTCATCGGCACGGGAAGCCCCAGTTCGGCCAGGGAACCGGTGAGCCGCGACGGCGGCATCATCTCGTTGGCGAGCAGGACGACGAGCATCGACGAGAGCAGCCGGTGCTCGTCCTCCGGCCGCTGCGTCCAGGCGGTGACGAGGTAGGACAGCTTCATGTGGCGAGGCGGCCGGTGGCGTGCCGCGATCCGGCCGTCGGAGTCGTACTCCGGGATCCGGCCCAGTTCGCGCCTGCGCAGGTCCTCGCGGATGTCGTAGAGGTACATGTTGACGGTGGGGGTGTTCCGCCGGGCCGCCCACTCCTTCGTCGGCGCCTCCAGCAGCACCTCGATTCCGCTGCCGGCTAGCGCGTTCTCGCGGATCAGGTTCCGCAGGGCCTCGTCGATTTCGTGGATCACAGGAGGCCGTTCCTCAGCGCGTAGGCCACCGCGTGCGAGCGGTTGCGCAGGTTGAGCCGCGTCGTGACGTCGTGCATGACGCTCTTCACGGTGCGCTGGGAGTAGCAGAGCCGCGCCGCTATCTCGGCGGTGTCGTAACCATCCGCGACCAGGCGCAGCACCTGCACCTCCCGGTCGGCGAGGCCGGTGAACGACAGGCCGCGAGGGCCGAGCACGTCGCGCTGGACGCTGCCCACCTGGGAGAGCAGCCGGCCCAGCAGATCGGGCGGCAGGGATCCCTCTCCCTTGGAGGCCGCTTCGACGATGGCCAGGAGCCGGTCGGGCGTGGCCTCCGCCCGGCGGACCAGCCCGGCGACCCCGATCTCCATCACCGCGATCAGGCCGGCGTCGTCGACGTGCCGGGAGATCACGAGGATGCGCAG
This sequence comes from Planotetraspora silvatica, assembly GCF_016863315.1. Classification (GTDB taxonomy): domain Bacteria; phylum Actinomycetota; class Actinomycetes; order Streptosporangiales; family Streptosporangiaceae; genus Planotetraspora; species Planotetraspora silvatica. The sequence continues at coordinate 107,596 of NZ_BOOQ01000021.1, read as the reverse complement.
GTCGGCCCGGCAGCGCAGGGCCTTCAACGATCGCAGCAGCTCCTCGTCGACGGTGTCGCCGACGACGAGGGCGACCCGCGCCTCGTCCTGGTCCACCAGCCGCACCTCGGGGCGCTGGCGCAGCTGACTGGTCACCCCGGCTCGGAGGATGGGGTCGTGGGCCTGCACGTACACCGCGATGCGATTCACGCGGTCAGTATGCGAAGCGGGCCCTAACGTGCGGTCAACGTGCACCTAACGCCGCCTCTTCGGGCGCACGGCCGGGCACCCGAAGAGGCGGCGTCCTATCGCCGGTGGGAGAGCACCCAGGCGGCGAAGGCCTCGATCCCGTCGACGACCCTTTCGAAACGCGGGGAGTGGAACAGGTCGAACGCGTGCTGCGCGCCGGGCAACTCCGCGTAGACGACCGGGGCGGACGAGGTGCCGCGCAGCTTCCCGGCGAAGAGCCGGGCGCCGTCGACGGGCGCGATCGAGTCCCGGTCGCCGTGTGCGATGAAGAACGGCGGCGCGTCCTGCCCGATGTAGGTCATGGGGGAGGATTCGGGGCCCTGGCCGTAGTAGTTCCCGTACCAGCCGTTCAGGGAGACGACGGCGGTGACCGAGGTGTCCGCGTGCTCGAATCCCGGCTGGAAGGCGGGGTCGTTGGGGGTGAGGGCGGCCATCGAGGCGAGGTGACCTCCCGCGGAGCTGCCCGAAACGAAGATCATCGACGGGTCGGCGCCGTACTCGTGCGCGTGTTCCCGCGCCCAGGCGATCACCTTCTTGAGGTCGACCAGGTGCTCGGGGAACCGGGCCGCAGGCCTGAGGCGGTAGTTCGCGCTGACGCACACCCACCCTCGCCGTGCGAGCCGGTGGATCAGAGGAAGCGACTGAGTGTTCTTCCTGCCGCTGTCGAACCCGCCCCCGTGCAGGTGGATCAGCAGGGGACCGCCCGAGGGGTGGGAGCGATGGCGGTAGACGTCGAGGAGATTGCGCCGGCCCGCGTCGCCGTAGCTGATGTCCGCCCGCCGCTCGACGTCGCGGGGGCGTATCGCGACCGGCAGGAAGAGGATGCGCAGGAGCGGGAGCCGGCGGCGCCGATTCACGCCGGCGGCGGCGCGCCACCCGCTGCCGAGGCCCTCGGCCAGGGCGTGGTCGACGACCGGGCCCGTCCGTAGCCCCTGCCGGACGACGACCGCCATTCCGGCCAGCACGACGACGGCCGGCCACCCGCCCAGTAGGTCGATGGAGCCCTGGCCGAGAGCCAGCGCCGTCGAGGCCAGGAGCCAGTAGAGGACGACGAAGGGCAACTCGTCGATCACGATGCCGATGCGGAAGCTCAGATAGGCGAGCGGCCACGGCCTGCCCACCGGGCGAAGGCCGAGCAGCACACCGACCGCGGTGAGGGCCACTGTCGTCAGGTAACCGAGGGGGGGAGTCATGGGGACAGCATCACCGTCACGGCCCTGCCGCCGCATCGGGCGCGCGGTCATCCCGAGTCCGACCGAGGTGCCGCCCGCCTACGACTTTGGTCGGACCGGCCGGCGAAGCCGTCGCCGAGTTCGAGGCGACTTCGGGCCTGGGGTCACGCCGTCGAGCGCACGCGACCTAACGGCGTCCGCGGAAGGTTCGCCGGAGGTCGTCGACCCACAGGTCGGGGATCTCCCAGGGGATGAAGTGGCCGCCGTGGTCGTGGGCGGTGAGGTTGACGTGGTTGTACCAGGCGGCGCGGTCACCGTCGAGGAAGCTCTGGACGCGCCGGTCGGTGCTGACGCCGGGCGGGTTCTCGTAGGCGACGAAGGTGATGCCGGTGGGCGCCTCGACGGCCGGCTGCCGGTCGTGGGACGGGGTCCACGGGTAGCGGTTGTTGTTGGCGTAGGTGCGGATCGAGGTGCCGATCGTGTTGGTGACCCAGAAGATCATGGCGTGGGTGAGCAGGTCGTCTTTGGTGAAGACGGTCTCGATGTCGCCGCCGTTGTCGCTCCAGTTCACCCAGCGGTCCAGAATCCAGGCGAGCATTCCGGCGGGCGAGTCGGACAGCCCGTAGGCGAGCGTGCTCGGGCCGAGCACGTGTGCGGCGAGATGGACGGCGAACCGCTTCTCGAACGCGACGAGCTGGGCGTGGACGTCTGCGGGCAGACCCTCGGGGATGGGCCGGCCGCCGCTCAGGTCCCAGGCCCGGTCGCCGTTGAACAGGGTGAGCTTCTGGCCGGATCCGATGTGGATGGCGTAGAGCTCATCGGCGTACTTGTGCCCGAGCTGGCCGGTGACCATGGCTCCGACGTCGCAGCCGGCGGCGGCGTACTTCTCGTGGCCGAGCGTGCGGGTCATGAGGGTGTGCCAGAGGTCGGCGACCTTCCAGAAGTTCATGTCCGGGTGGTTCGGCAGCGGGGCGGAGAACCCGAAGCCGGGAAACGAGGGGACGATCACGTCGAACGCCTCGGCGGGATCGCCGCCGTACGCGCCCGGGTCGGCCAGCGGGTCGATGACCTTGGACCAGTGCCAGAACGTCCAGGGCCAGCCGTGCGTGAGGATCAGCGGTGTCGGGTCAGGGCCGACTCCGGGTTTGCGCATGAAGTGCACCGGCACGCCCTCGACCTCGACGTGGTGGTGCTCGTACGCGTTGATCGCCGCCTCGGCCTTGCGCCAGTCGTAGCCGGTGCGCCAGTAGTCGATGAGTTCCTGCAGGTAGGCGCGGTTCACGCCGTAATGCCGATCCTCGTTGCCCACGTCGTCCGGCCAGCGAGTCAGCTCCAGGCGCTGACGGAGGTCGGCGAGCACGTCGTCGGGCACGTGGATCGGCGTCGGTTCCAACGGGAACGGCCGGGCCCCGGCACCGTGCGACGGGGTGGTTTCGTTGCTCATCGTCGTCTCCTCGACCGTCACCGAGGTCCGCACGCCACGTACGGCGCTCGGCATTCGCCGCCGAAGCCGCGACCACGGACCGACCTGCCCCAGCAAGATAGCTCTCCTTCGGCGGTGGATCACACCGTGCGGACCTCCGGGCACACTCACGACGGCGGGCCGGTGCTTGAACCGGGCGAACGCGACCATGCGGACGAGTAGGCATTTCGCGGGAAAGTCTCGATCGGCGCCCTGGGCTCTGCGACGATGAATCATGATCTCATCGCGTAACGGCTGGGATCCTCTGGCAGCGATCGCGGTTCTGATCGCCGTGGCCATGCTGGTCCTGTACGTGGTCCTCATACGCCAGCAAGGCGGCCACGCGGCGGCCTGGTTCCTCGGCGGGCTGGCCGTGGCCGCGCTTCTCGGGATCTACGGCGTGGCCCACGCGGCGCCCCGGCGGGGATTGGCGCTGGCGGTGTCGGGCGTGGTGCTGATGCTGTTGGGGATCCTCGGCATCCTGTCGATCGGTCTCCCGATCCTCGGTGCGGGTGTGCTGGCCGTGGTCGCCGCCGCGCGCTCGCGATGAGGTCCAGGCTGAGGCGTCAAGGCGTGGTGGCGCTCGCCGGTCGGCCGCCGGCCCCGCGGGACTCGGGGTTCCTGGAATCCGGACGGCTCGGGCGCTTGCCCAGCATGGTCAGAGCGACGACCAGGCCCGCTGCGGCGAAGACGGCGGCAGTCGCGAACGCGGTGCGGTGCCCGGAGCTGAGGGCGAGCGTCGCGGGCCCGCCGATCGCGGACGCCCTCGCGGTGGCGACGCTGGAGCAGATGGCGACGCCGAGCGCGGTGCCGATGGCGAAGGAGGTGTCGGCGAGCCCGGCGGCCAGGCCCGAGTCGCGCTGGGTGACTCCGGTCAGCGCGGAGATCTGCGAGCACACGGCCGCCGTGCCCATCCCGGCGCCGAACACCAGCAGTGCGAGGAGCAGGAGGCCGAGCGAGTAGTCGGTCGAGAACCGGGTCAGCAGCAGGCAGGCCGTGCCCAGCAGCACGGTTCCGGAGGCGGCGAGCCGCCGTATGCCCCAGGTCGTCACGTGCCGGCTGAACAGCGCGACCGCCACCGACGCCGCGGTCATCGCCGCGGCCGCCAGCCCGAACTGCACGGCGGACCAGCCCAGCACTCGCTGGACGTGCGATGTCAGAGTGATCAGCATGCCGTCGACCGACATCCCGGCGATCAGCAGCAGCAGGTTCCCCCCGACCAGCACCCGCGAGCGCAGCAGGCGAAGCGGCAGCAGGGGAGCCGCGGAACGCCGTTCGATCGTCACGAACAGCGCGACGAGCACCGCCGCCGCGGCCGGCAGCCTGCCGTCGAACCCGTCGCTCGGCACCCGGCTGAGGACGTACACCAGCAGGACGAGTGCCGGAGTGATCGCCAGCGCGCCCGCGAGGTCGAACCCTCGTGTGTGTGCACGACTCTCGTGGAGCAGCGCCGGCGCCAGCAGCAGGACCGTCGTCCCGATGGGCACGTTGACCCAGAAGACCCACTGCCAGCCGAGTGTGTCGGTGATCAGCCCGCCGAGCAGCAGCCCCGCGGTCGCCCCGAACCCGCCGAGCCCGCCCCAGACGCCGAGCGCCCTGTTGCGCTCCGGGCCCTCGGGGAAGGCGTTCATCACCATGGACAGTGCGGCGGGAGCGATGATCGCCGCCGAGACGCCCTGCAGGGCGCGGGCGGCCACCAGCACTTCGAGGGAGGGCGCCAGCCCGCACAGCAGCGACGACAGCACCCGCAGCGCCATCCCGGCCAGGAACACCCTGCGGCGTCCCAGCACGTCGGCGGCCCGGCCGGACGGTAACAGCAGGCCGCTGAAGGCCAACGCGTAGGCCGTCACCGCCCACTGAATCGCGGGGCCGCGCAGCCCCAGATCACCCTCGATGGAGGGCAGGGCCGACAGCAGGCTGGTGCCGTCCAGGATGGTCATGAAAAACGCCGTTCCCAGCAGGGCGAGCACGTGCCGGCGGGTCCTTCTCATGACGGCCCCCTGCTCGGTGCGGGTCGGCGGATTCCCTCTGTCCCCGCGGGTTCCGGCGTCCGGACACCCGCTTCTGAATGGTTAGGCATGTACTTAACTATTCGCTCACGTGCCAGCAATAGTCAAGTGCCTGCTTAAGTATTCGCTTGGAGTGACTGCCCCTGGTTCACAACACCACCTCACGTAACTGCAATCCGCCGTCAAGTGACCATCAACCGGCCCGCCCCACCCTGCTGTCGTCTGGCGTGGAACGGTCCGGCGCAAGGCCGGGCCGGCGGCGGCAGGCACCGACCACAGCCGACGACATGGCTGCTCCAATCGCAAAGGACGCATCGCATGACTGATCTGATGCCTGAGGCTTCGCCCGGCTCTCCTCACACCGGGCCGGCAGGAGCGGGACGGCTGCGAAGGTGGGTGCCGGGCGTCCGAGTGCGGACCGCGGTGGTCGCCGCGGTGCTCGCCGTCGTGACCGGTGGCGCTGTGGCGGCGCTGAGTCCCACCGGGTCGGCGGCTGCCACCGGCGGCAACTCCTACGCGTGGGGACAGGGTGGCTTCGGGCAGCTGGGCACCGGGACGCCGCTGACCAACTCGGCATCTGTGCGGCCGATCGCCCTGAGTCACGCGACCCAGGTCGCGGGCGGCGCCTACCACAGTGTCGCGTTACGCGCGGACGGCACCGTGTGGGCGTGGGGAGACAACAGCAAGGGCGAGCTGGGAAACGGGACGACGACGGCCAGCTCGTCACCTGTGCAGGTGACCGGCGTGAGCGGAATCGTGCAGGTCGCCGCGGGCTACAACGACAGCCTGGCGTTGCGTTCGGACGGCACGGTGTGGGCCTGGGGCAACAACGCCTACGGGGAGCTCGGTGACGGCAGCACCACCAACCGCGCCACCCCGGTGAAGGTGGCCGGGCTTACAGGGGTGACCCAGATCGCCACCGGCGGGTACCACAGTGTCGCGTTACGCGCGGACGGCACCGTGTGGACCTGGGGCTCTAACCTCTTCGGGGAGCTCGGCGACGGCACCACCACCAACCGCGCCACCCCTCTCGCGGTCAGTGGCCTGAGCGGGGTGACGCAAATCGCGAGCGGCTACTACCACGGTGTCGCGTTACGCACGGACGGCACCGTGGTGGCCTGGGGCAACAACGAATTCGGGCAGGTCGGTGACGGCACCACCACCAACCGCACCACGCCCGTACAGGTGGCCGGGACGACAGAGGTGACCCAGATCGCCGCCGGCGGCTACCACAATCTTGCGGTGCGTTCGAACAGCACAGTGCTCGCCTGGGGAAGAAACGCCAGTGGGCAGATCGGTGACGGAACCACCGGCAACCACACCACCCCCGTGCAGGTGTCGGGGTTGAGCGGGGTGACGCGGATCGCCGGTGGCCTTTCCCACAGCCTCGCGGTGCGCTGGGACGGCACCGTGGCGGCCTGGGGAGACAACTACTACGGGCAACTCGGCGACGGCACCTTCACCGGCCGCCGCACCCCGGTCGCCGTGCCTGGGCTGAGCTGGGTGACCCAGATCTCGGCCGGGGACTACCACTCGCTGGCGACAACACAATAGGTGGCGCTGACACCACGGCGGTGGGGCGCAGGCGTGGTGCGGGGAGAGGAGGAGTGCCGTCCCGATCACCGCCTCGGCCCGGGTGACCTGCGGCCACTACGCCGTTGCGCCCCTCACACGTGCTAATTCATCCTGATCTTGTACCAGCATTCCGTATAACCAGTCCCATAGCCCAAGTGCACGTGGTCGGTACCGACGTTGTTCATGAGCCAGCCGTCCGCGATGTCGGATGAGAATTGGGAGAGGGTGATTCCTGACAGGAGTCTCCAGTGCCTGCTGGTCCAGTCGTCGCATGGGCCGGATTTGACGTCCTCATCCTCGGCGACGGCGACCAGGCACTTTCCCGTCCACCTGTTCTTCAGCCGCCTATAGGGCTCGCCCAGCTCGTCCACATTCCATGCGCTGTTGAGCCAGTACCACTGCTGGGCGGTGCCGCCGTCGCAGTCGACGGCGCGGATGACACCGCTGGACCACATTGTCAGGCACTTGTCGGTCTAGGCATTCTGGAAGGACCAGTAGATCACACCGGAGGCGGCCTGCTGACTGGTGGCCGAGGACGTCTGAACGTCGGCGGCCGAGGCCGTCTGAGCGGAGACGGCCGTGGACAGGAGCGTGGTCAGGCTCAGTGCCGCAACGGCGATGATGCGCTTACGCATACGGAGGGACCCCTTGATCTATAAGGGCGATCGGGGTGCCAGATTGACTTTCAAGATCAAACAATGGGGAGTCGTTTCGGGAGCCGAACATGAACACCTGATTGACGACCGGCGGCTGTCATGCTGCCGACCGGCGTGACGATCCCTCCGATGCGGGCCCCTGGTCCAGCGGAACCGTGGCTTTGGTCGCGGTGCTTCGCATCATGATCTTCAATCGGTCCCGCAAGTGGCATCGACCGTTCGCCTTGTGATCATCTTCCGTTTCGCAGACTCCGAATATTTCCTCAGTGAACGTATTTCGAGCGAGGGACGGCCCGAAGTGGTTTGAGCGGCACGCCCACACGTATTACCAAGCCACGTCCGACCGCCTTGACAAAGGTCATCTCCGATGATTTCCCGCTCCGTCCGCATGCGAACACAAAGGGAAAGTGCTTGAACGGCTTAAGGCGAAAAGTCAGGAAAACTGGCCGGTATAGATTGCTGGCCGCGTCGCTCGGTGCGACGTTGCTCGCGACCTTGATGAGCGCCATGCCCATGCAGACCGCACATGCGGATCCGAGTGGAGCACCCACGTACCGGGCGCTCGCCGGAGGTGGCTCCGCGACCACGGACGCGTTGATGAACGCGCTCGCGGAAAAGGTGACGGTGAACGGCCAGAAGGTGCTGTCGTCCTACGACGCGGCCCGGCCTGGGCTGACGAGCACGATCACGACCAAGGCGAACTGCACGGTGAACCGGCCGGCAGGCGACGCCTCAGGCCAGATGGCCCTGGGGAATTCGGTGGCGTGGGGCGACGGCTGCCTCGACTTCGCCCGGTTGGCGGGCGAGCCGCACCAGCAGTCGATCGCGCCGGTCAAGGACGTGACCTACCTGCCGTTCGCGGTGGACGGGATCACCTTCGCGATGAACACGTCGAAGAACCTGTACGGACCGAGCCTGACCTATCTTCGCGGTGTCTACACCTGCGGATCGACGCCCGGCATCACGCTCCACCCGCTGCTACCGGCATCGGGATCTCAGTTGCGCAGCGAGTGGCTGGCCGCGCTGGGCATCCGTGAGGAGGACGTGAGCGGCGGAAAGTACCCGTGCGTCAAGGACACGAACGCCGGCCAGCCGATCCGGGAGAACGACGTCGCGCCGGTGGCGGCGGACCCGGACGCGATCATGCCGGTGTCGATCGGCCGCTACGTGGCCGAGGGATGGCCCAACGTGCGAATCGGGAACATCCGGTCGGTTCCCGAGTCGGATGGGCGAGGCCCCGTGGTGCCCGACACCGAGGTGTTCCCCGGCGGGGTCGGCTACGCCATTCACCGCGGGCAATTGCGGGATCTGAGCCTCGACGAGCTGCGGAGCATCTACCAGTGCTCGACGTCGTACATCGACGGGAAATGGGTGACGCCGGTGCTGCCGGGGCCGAGCCTGGTCCGGAGTTGGTGGCTGCAGACGATGGAGATGTCCGAGGCCGACATCGAGGCCGGCCAGTACCCGTGCCTGCGGCTGTGGCGGCCGGACGACTCGCCGCCTCCCGTCGACGACGGGTTCGGGATCGCGGAGCACGAGATCGTCCCGTTCTCGATCTCCGAGTACCTGCGGCAGGCGGTCGTCCTTGACGAGTCCCAGGTGGTCAAGGACAAGCGTTACGGGCTCGTGCTGGGCGGGCTGGTCCAGGGCGACGGGGTCGTGAAGCGGCCGTTCGTGCTCAATTCGTCCTTCGGACGCCCGTTGCTCCACCGGCTCTACAACGTCGTCCCCGCGGAGAAGCAGCGGGCCACGCCATGGCGGGAGGTCTTCACCGGCGACACGTCGCTGATCTGCCAGAACACCGCGCTCATCGAGACCTATGGCTTCGTTCCGCTGGCGCCGGAGGCATGTGGCGGCGGAGCACAGATGCTCTCCGATCCGACGCCGCCCTCCTACACGATCCGCAACGCAAGGAGCGGCAAGTGCCTGGAGGCAGCCGGAACCTCCAACGGAGACCCGGTCGTTCAGCGGACCTGCGGCAGCGCCGCCGCGCAGCGATGGAGCTGGGCGGGAACGGACAAACTGCAGCTCAAGAGCGCGAACAGTGGCAAATGTGTTGCGACTACGGGTGACCTGTCCGGCGCGCAGGCCGTCCTGGCGCCGTGTGGTTCCGATACCGGGCAGCAGTGGATGTCGACGGCGGGGGCGGGAAGCACCGCGGTCGGCTTCAAGAACGTCCGCAGCGGCAAGATGCTGACGGTCCCGGGCGGCGACACGGCGGACGGGGTCAGGGTCGTGCAGTGGACGGCGGACGGCTCCTCCGAACAGAGCTGGACGCTCCAGACGGCCACGACGGCCTCGCCGGGGGAGGACGTTCTGAGCGCGCCGACGACCCTCGCGGCCACGACCGGCACCGGTCCGGCCGCCACCCGTCTGACCAGCGCCGCCACGACCAGCGAGTTCGTCGCCGCGCACTATCCGGAGCGCATGGTCGACGTCCGCCACGGAAGGTGCCGGTTCCAGGGCTGGTGGAGGATGGGCGCCTACGGCAAGGGCGGCGCGAGCGCGCCGATCGGCGGCACCTTCCTCTACGTCGACGGGTACGTCGACGGCCCCAAATGCCTGGTCACGATGGAGTTCCGCGGCGTCAACTACGATCGGCGAGCCGATTGGCTCATGTCCACGGACCATTGGTTCGACGCCAGTAAGCCGACCGGCCCGGGAAAGAACGAGCGCTGGATGTTCTGGGGCCCGATCCAGGGCGGGTCCTACGACATCAAGGTCGGCAACGTCCCCTATCTGCTGAACTTCAAGCTCAAGGACCTCACCACCACCGACGTCTCCTTCTCGACCGGCCAGGTCTGGGGGCCGAAGGCCAACTGGTGCGCCGGCTGGCCCCCGCCCGGAAGCCCTCCGGGATGCTCCGCGTGAGTGGGTGGGCCCGGATTCTCAGCCCGGTCGAGGATCGGGTGAAGATCGGGTGGCGTGACCCCGCGAAATAAGTGACGTAGACGGCGGCACCGGGTGTGCCGCCGTCTACGTATGAGGTGCCGGACAGGGTGCGCCGACCGACTACTGGCGGACGAGGCCGCGTTCGCGGCGCTCGGTGCTTCCCGGTCCTTGAGGTGAAGTTCCGTCTTTGCTTACCCGATCCTCCCGCGCTGCCCGATGCACATCAGTAGCCTTTAGTGATGTAGTGATTACTGATGGTGATGCGGCGCGGTTGTGGCGCATGGAGCGAGCTGACGATCTCGCGGCTTCGGTCGACTCCGCCCGGCGGCATCCGCCGCTGGAGACGCCCTGCTGAATCGACGCGAGGGCGATGCGATCGTGCAGGTGTTGAACGGGGCCCCGCACTCGCCCTCTGGCCGTCGCCCCGCCGTCTGGGGCGTCAGGCGCTCCGGAGCGTCGTACCGCATCTCCGCAAGGCATCGGTCACGGGAAGTGAGGGGACTCAAGCGTGCGAAACGACGACCAGGCGCCCAGTAGGGACATGCACTGGATCCAGCGGCCCGGCGACTACGTGATGAAGAAGCTGCCCGAGGTCACGCTGGCCTTCTGGATCATGAAGGTCGCCGCCACCACGCTCGGCGAGACCGCCGGCGACCTGTTCGCCCAGACGCTGAAGATCGGATACTTCCTCACCACGGTCGCGCTGCTCCTGATCTTCCTCGTCACCCTGGTGATCCAGCTCGCCTCCAAGCGGTACAACCCGTTCTTCTACTGGACGGTAATCCTGTCCACCAGCATGGCCGGCACGACGATGTCGGACTTCATGAACCGCGACGCCGGCGCCGAATACCTGCCCGATGGAGCGACGTCGCTGGGCTGGGGGCCGCAGGGCCTCGGCCTGGGCTACCCCGCCGGCGCCGCGATCCTGATCTCGATCCTCGTCGCCGTCTTCGTCGTCTGGAAGTTCACCGGGCTGACCTTCGCGATCCGTGACATCGACACCTTCCGCGGCGAAACCCTCTTCTGGTCGGCGATCCTCGTCTCCAACACGCTCGGCACCTCCCTGGGCGACTTCCTGTCCGACAGCTCAGGCCTCGGCTACAGCGGAGGCGTGGTGCTCATCACCGCTCTGCTCGCGCTGCTTCTCGCCTTGAAGTACGTCCCCGCCGTGCCCAACGTGCTGCTGTTCTGGCTCGCCTTCGTCCTGACCCGACCCTTCGGTGCCACCGCGGGTGACCTCCTCACCAAGCCGACCGCCAAGGGCGGTCTCGACCTCGGAACCGTCGGCTCCTCCGCCGTCCTCCTCGCCGTCCTGTTCGGCCTCATCGGGTGGGCCCATCTCCAGGAACGCCGCGACAACCTCGCCATGGCGAGCGTCTCCTGAGCCCACATGCCGCACGCCGGTGAGTTCCCTTTCCGGGGGTGCATCTCGGTGCGGCCGGCACCGGTGAGATCGATCTTGGAGCAGGTCCGGTTTCGATGCCGGTCGTACTATGGCCGGATCGGATCGATGCCGTCTCAAGGAGTCAACCGTGGCCCGCCCCCGCACCGCCGCTCGGACTGTGGAACACCCCGATCTGTCGGAGGTTTCGCTGCAGCAGGTCCTGGAGGCGTTGGTGGATCCGGTCCGGCGCATGGTGGTGTCCCAGCTGGCCGGGGCGGGTGAGGACAAGAGTTGCGGCACCTTCGACGCGCCGGTGTCGCTCTCGACGCTCACCCACCACCTCAACGTGCTGCGCGAGGCCGGCGTGATCCGGCAGTACTACGTGGGGACGGCGAAGCTGAACACGCTGCGCGCGGATGAGATGGAAGAGCAGTTCCCCGGCTTGCTGACGGCCGTGGTGGACGCCTCCGCCGCGGAGTCCGAGGCGGGCGTGGCCTGAGGTCGCCCGGTCGGCGCCGCTCGCCCGACGAGTACATCTTTCGATGGTGCTCAATATTTGACGGCCATCGAACTTTGGGCCAGGGTGGATGTGAGCACCGAGCTCAATCGGTGCACTTCCCCGATTGCCGCCCCTAGGACGGATGCGCCATGGCAAGACTTGTACAGTTCGACCGGCTCGGCGGACCCGAGGTCCTGACCCTCCGCGACGTGGAGGTGGGCGCTCCGGGAGCGGGAGAGGTGCGGATCCGCGTCGACGCGATCGGCCTGAACCGGGCCGAGATCATGTACCGCGAGGGCGTCTACTTCGACAGGCCGGTCTTCCCCTCCAAACTCGGTTACGAGGCCGCAGGTGTGGTCGAGGCGGTCGGCGAGGGAGTGGGCGGCCTCGCCGAGGGCGACCCGGTCGCCGTCGTGCCCTCGTTCCTGCAGAGCGAGTACGGCACCTACGGCGACCACGTCATCGTTCCCGCCGCCGCCGTCGTCCCCCGTCCGGCAGATGTCGACCCCGTGCAGGCCGCGGCCGTGTGGATGGCCTACATCACCGCCTACGGCCCCCTCGTCGAGTCCGGCCAGGTACGTCCCGGCGACCATGTCCTGATCACCGCGGCCTCCAGCAGCGTCGGACTGGCCGCCATCCAGATCGCCCGCCACATCGGCGCGATCCCCATCGCCACCACGCGCGGCATCGGCAAGAAGCAGTGCCTCCTGGACGCCGGCGCGGCCCACGTCATCGCCACCGACGCGGAGGACCTCCCTGCCCGCGTCAAGGAGATCACCGGCGGTGAAGGCGTCCGCCTGGCCTTCGACCCGATCGCCGGCCCCGGCGTCGAGACCATCGCCCAGGGCATCGCCCCCGGCGGCAGCCTGGTCGTCTACGGCGCTCTCGACCCTCGCCTCACCCCGCTGCCCAACGCGCACGCCTACCCGGAACTGACCAGCAGCACCTACAACATGCACGCGATAACCACGAATCCTGAGCGCCTGCGCCGCGCTGTCGCCTTCGTCAACGCGGGCCTCGCCTCGGGATCCTTCACCCCGGTCATCGACCGCACCTTCGACCTCGCGGACATCGCCGCGGCCCACCACTACGTGGAGGCCAACGGCCAGGTCGGCAAGATCGTCGTCACCGTCGCCCACGACGACGTGACGTCGTGAACCGGAGACGTGGTCCGGCCGGCGATACGTCGTGTCGCTCACCGGTGATGAGGTGAGAGTCCCATCGTGGGGAGCCTCATGAGCACGAGATGTGCGCCCCGGCATGTCCCGAGCGGGGTGCGCGGGAGATGCCGGGGCGCGGGAGATCCGTGGGTGTCACGCGGTGCAGCCAGGCGGGCTGCTCGGCGGGCGCCAGTGGTCGCACCAGTTCGCCTTCGGTCCCCAGACCTGACCGATCGAGGGAAGACCGTTCGGGTCGGTCATGTCCTTCAGGGTGTAGCTGAGGAGATAGACCATGTTGTTGATTTTCGGCACGTAGGCCCCGCCGAGGATGGGGCCCCAGAACTTCCAGCGCTCGTTGTGGCCGCTCCAGGTGGGCTGACTGGCGTCGTAGTAGAAGTCGGCGGTGAATGACTCCACGATTCTCAACTGGTAGCTGACGACCTGCAGCTGCATCGTGATCGCGCACTTGGGGCCGACGACATACGCGGTGGTGTCCAGGAAGGCACCACCGATGGGCCCGGTGCCGGGCCTGAGGTTCGCCTGGCTCCACCAGCCCTGCATTCTGCACCTGCCGTTGCGGAAGTCGACCATCCGCGCCGGGTAGGTCACCGAGGCGTACTCGCCGGCCGCCGCCTTCGCCGGTGCGACGCCTGCCGTGGCGGAGACAAGCGCGCTGGTCGGCGCGCCCGTCGTGTCTTCATCGAGTGCCGCGGTGGTGGCGGTCTCCAGGGTCCAGCCCTGTTCGGGGCCGTTGTTGACCGCCCACTGGATCACCTTGGCGCCGTCCGCGGTGCTGCCCCCACCGGAGACCGACAACACCAGCGAGCTGTTGAGGTTCTTGAGGCGGTTCTGTGCGCCCGCCGGGTCGGCTTGCAGGATCCATTGCTGTTCGTTCCCGGTCCCGCAGGGCCATTGGATGGCCTGCGCGCCGTTGGCGGTGTTGCCGCCGCCGATCGCCAGGCACTGCCCGCTGCGGGTGTTCTTGAGCTGCCGTCCCGTCGTCCCGTACCAGGTCCACCGCTGTTCGGTGCCGCCGCTGGTGCAGGTCCGCTGCACGGCCTGCGCGGCGCTGGCGGTGCTTCCGCCGTCGATCGCCAGACATTTGCCGCTCTTCACATTCCGGATCCGGTAGCTGGGCGGCGCCGGGTCGGTAAGCGGGCGATCGCCGCCGCCACAGGCCTCCGGGGCCAGCGGGGTGAACCCGTAGGTCTCGATGAGCGCGGTGTTCTGGCAGATCAGCGAGGTTCTTCCGGTGAAGACCTCCCGCCACGGGCTGATCCGCTGCTTCTCCGCGGGGATCACGTTGTACAACCGGTGCACCAGCGGACGGCCGTAGCCGGTGTTGAGCACGAACGGCCGTTTCACCACCCCGTCGCTCTGAATGAGGCCGCCCAGTGTGCGGTCGTTGCGTTTGTCCACGGTCGTCACGCCGCCGCTGTAGCCGACCGCCTGGCGGATGTACTCGGCGATGGAGTACGGCAGGATCTCCGTCCTCGCCGCCACGGTGCCGTCGTTGACCGGGATCGGGGCGCCGTCGCTTCCTTTGGTGCGGATGCACGGGTACTTGCCCGCGGTGATGTCGGCTTCGGTGATGCCGACCCTCGCCAGCCACGCCGACCGTACCGAACTCGCCGCCGGGAGCACCGGCGTCACCGGAGCCGAGCCGATCTCCGTCATCCGGCACTGGTAGACGTCCGTCAACTCCTGGGCGGTCAGCTCGCCCGTCAACGGGGTGTACGAGGTGTAGCCGACGCCGTCGGGGAACGCGGCGGTGTTGGGCACCACCGGACCCCGCCCGTCGGTCTCCGGCGCGAGCTGGATGTTCCCGATCCGGACGTTGCTCCATCCGCGCGCCACGTACTGCCCGATCGACACCGGCAAGATCGCGGCATGGTCGGTGTTCAGCGGCGAGATGTCGTTCTCGCCGATCGGCCGTCCGGCCGAGTCGGTGTCCTTGACGCACGGGTACTTCCCGCCGCGCACGTCCTCCTCGCTGATGTCGATGGCCGCCAGCCACTCACTGCGCAACTGCGACCCCGAGGCCGGCAGCAGGGGGTGGAACGGCGTCGAGGTGGCCGCGCAGGTGTAGACCGCGTGCAGGAAGTCCAGGCTCGGGCCGTTCAGGACGTTGCCCCGGTTCGTCGCGTACGTGATCCCGTCCAGCGCGTACGGCATGTACGTGACGTCGGTGACCGGGTTGATCGACTGCTGGATCGGCTCGCCAGCCAGCCGGGCGAAGTCGAGACACCCGTCGCCGGCCCCCATCGAGTACCGCAGGGCGCCCTGTGCGCTCGCGTCGTCCGCCGGGCGGGTCAGCGTGCAGCCCGGATTGGTCGCGGGGTCCTTGGTGGTGATCGTGGCCGAGTTCAGCGGGGGGGTGGCCGCGGAGTAGGAGGCCAGCACTTTCTGCCCGTTCACCGTGATCACATTCGCCAGCGCGTCCATCAGGCCTTGGGTCGTCGCCGAGCCGCCGCCGGCCAGCGCCCGGTACGTCGGCGCTCCGGCCGGGTCCGCCCGCGCGACCTGGGCGGGCAGGCCGATCAGCATGCTCGCGAGCGTTGCCATGCCCAACGATGCGGCCAGTAGTCTGAGTCGTTTCTTACCTTTTCGTCGTATGCCGTACAAGGGCTTCCCCTTATGTTCAGGCCTGCCGTACGGAAATCAGTGATCGGAAAGACCCCGCGCCCCATTGGCCGGGGAGCGGGGTCCACGCACCTGGGCGACGGGTCAGTCGCAGAACTCCCAAGGGCTGACGTAGGTGCCGTCGTCGATGCCGGACAGGCCGCTCCACTCGATGCACTTCGACGGGGCGTGCACATACACAGGGCCGGCGTAGGTGCTGTACATGTCCACGTCCTTCTGCATCGTGCCACCCTGGTACCGAAGGTAGACGCCGAGCTGGTGCTTCTTGCCGTCCGGCTTCTTCAGGAGGGTGACGGCGCAGTTGTCGCCGCCGCTCTTGTACAGCACGTAGACCGTCGCGTAGGCGCCGACGGCGTGCGAGTCGAGCACGTAGTAACCGGAGCCGCAGATGCTGGCGGGGGTGGCGGCGGAGGCCGGAGCCGCCATCACCGTGCCGGCCAGGGCCGCGGCACCCGCGAGCACGGCGGTCCGCTGCAAGATGTTCTTCATGGGGGGCCTTCCCGTCGAATTGGCCGTTATCCATCGGCAACGGTATGAGGGCGCGATCTTCAAATGAATCCGACGGAATGCTCAAAATCGCCACGAGGGCGGCTCTGGCCGTTCACCGGCGGTCCGTGACGGGTTAAACCGGTCGCCATTTCGAATTCGACCGCGATCGGAGAACTAAGTCAGATGACTCAATTCGTTCCCCGCAAAGGTTCGTGCGACCGAAGAGCGTGTGCCATGTCCGGCAGGCCGCGTATATCCGCCGGCATCGCCTCCACACGGGCACGTGCCCGGACTCGGTCAGAGATCGAGGTCGAGGGCGGCGAGTTCGGTGCGGGTGGTGATGCCGAGCTTGGGGAACGCCCGGTAGAGGTGCTGGGCCACCGTGCGCGGACTGAGGAACATCTGCGCTCCGATGTCACGGTTGGTGGCACCGGTCGCGGCGAGCCGTACGACCTGGAGTTCCTGAGGGGTCAGCCGGCCGACCAGGCGGGATTCGGGGACACGGGTGGCAGAGCGGTCGCCGGTGGCCCGTAGTTCGGCCTGGGCGCGGCTCGCCCAGAGCTCCGCCCCGGTGCGCCGGAAGATCTCCAGAGCCGCCCGGAGCTGGACCCGCGCCTCGGTCTTGCGATGCTCACGCCGGAGCCACTCGCCGTAGACGAGCAGCGTGCGCGCCCGCTCGAACGGCCGGTCCTCGCACGCTCCCGGCCCCAGGGCCGTCCTGAAGTGGTGTTCGGCCTCCTCCGCCGGGCTGACCAGGGCGCGGCAACGGGCCACGATGGACGGGCCGCACGGGTCGAGAAGCTTCCCGATGTCGGCTTCGAGTTCGCCGACGAGCCGGGCCGCGATGCCGGGCTTCCCGGCCCGGATCGCGGCCTCGACATGGTCGGCGGTGCTCCGGGCCCATGCGGTGCTGTACGGCCAGGAGCGCCACCGGTTCTCCATTCGGCTCAGCGCGGATTCGTAGCGGCCGCGACCGAGATCGAGCAGGGCCAGCGCCCAGGTGGCGTCCGCCGCGCTGGGCGGGGCGCGATGGTCGTCGGCATAGCGGATCGCCTCGTCGGCGTAGGCGACGCATCGCTCGTCGTCCCCGTCCAGCGCCGCCAGCCAGGCGAGCAGGCCGCGCAGATAGGTCGCGACCGAGCCCTGGCCCGTGTCGGCCGCGATCGTGAGGGCCTGTTCGGCCGACTCGGCCGCGGCCTGATGCCGCCCGAGCAGCGCCTGAGCGCAGGCCTGGTGAAAGAGCGCGTTGGCGAGGTGCCCGATGAGCCCGGTCGTCCGGGTCTCGGCGACCATGGCCGCGGACATCTCCAGCGCCGCCGACGCGTGCCCGGCGACGGTGAGCACGCGCGCCGTCCAGGTCCGCTCCCAGACCGAGGTGGGACGGAGCGCGAAGAACATGGCGGGGTCGGCGACATCACCCGCGATGATCTTGTAGAAGCCGCGTGCCTGACGCATGTACGGCTGGAAGTCGTGGTCCGCCGGCAGATCGAGGGTGTCCAGGATCGCCACCGCTTCACCCGCCAGCGGGAGGTCCACGCCGTGCCCGGCGTAGTAGGTCGCCAGCACCAGCATTCCGGCGGCCTCGGCCGGCGCCTCGACGGCGATTTTGACGGCTCCGTCGAGCGTGAGGCGCGCGGCGACCCGCGGGCTGCCATGCTCGAACTCCAGCCGGCCACGGGCGTTGGCCAGCCGGGCGAGGACGACCGGTTCATCGGTGAGCCGCGCGGCCGCGTCGCACAACTCCTCGGCGCGCTGGAACAGGCCGGCCTCGATCGCCGCCATGGCGGCGGCCGACAGGCGCCGGCTCTGCGCCGTACCGTCCTCGCTGAGTTGTGCCGCCCGCTCGTAGGCCGCGACGGCCGCGGCCTGGCCGTCCCGTTGCACAGAGCTCTCCGCCGTCCGTTCCAGGGCGGCGGCGGCTCTCTCGTCCGGTCCGAACGCCGCGGCGGCGAGATGCCAGGCCCATCGGTGCGGATCGCTCCCGGCGACGATGCCGGCAAGGGCCTGGTGCACGGTACGCCGTTGGGTGAACAGGGCGCCCTGGTAGGCCGCGGTCCGGACCAGCGGATGCCGGAACCGCACCGAGCCGGCGGTGACGACGACGAGTCCGGCCTGCTCGGCTTCGGCCAGGGCCGTCGTCGGCACCCCGAGTTGGTCGGCGGCCCGCATGACCGTGCCCAGCTCACCGGTGCCCTCCGCCGCGACGATGACGAGGAGATTCCTGGTGGCCTCCGCCAACCGGTCGATCTGCCCGGTGAAGGCGCGTTGCAGGCGTTCGGTGATCGGCAGTGGATCAGTGGGCGAGTCCTCGTCTCCCACCGTCTTGGGCAGTTCCCGCAGGGCGAGCGGATTGCCGCCCGCGGCGGCCAGCACCCGGTCTCGGAGCCGCGCCGACAAACCGGGAGCCTCCTGGGCGAGCAGGGCCGCCGCCGCGTCGTGCGGCAGTCCGCCGAGCCACATGACCGGCAGGTCCGTGGAGGACGACGCGTGGCCGGCCGGTCGCCCGCCGTCCCTGGCCGCCATCATCAGGCCGACGGGGTCGTGCTCAAGGCGGCGTCCCGCGAAACGCAGAGCGTCGGCGGATGCGGTGTCGACCCAGTGACCATCGTCGACCAGGCACAACAGCGGCTGCTCCGTGGCCAGTTCGGACAGCAGGGTGAGGGTGGCGAGCCCGACCAGAAAGCGGTCGGCGCCTGAGGCGGGCCCCATCCCGAAGGCGCCACGGAGCGCGGCGGCCTGGGGAGCGGGCAGCACGCCGATCCGGTCGACGACGGAACGCAGCAGAAGGTGAAGGGCGGAGTAGGGCAGCTCGGCCTCACCCTCGACACCCGCCACCCGGAGCACACGCATGTCCCGCCCGGCTCGCATCACCGCATGGTCCAGCAGAGCCGACTTGCCGATTCCCGGATCGCCCTTCAGCACGAGGGCCCGTCCCGTGCTCGCCCGGACATCGTCAACCAGCCGATCGATGACCCCGAGCTCCGGGTCTCTCCCCAGCAACACTCCTGTGATCTTACGGCGAGACGATCACGGAGGCACCGGTTGTCGCCAACCTCGCCCCGCGGACATTCTCGTCCCTTCGAAGGGGCGCCCTCGTACGGCAAGGCCCACCCGGGTTCGTCAGGGGTGATAGCCCCGGCCGCCGGGCTGGGTCTCCTTCCACTCGTCGTAGAAGCCGTATCCGAGCGCGTAAACGGACATGAAGGAAACGGCGACGATCACGACGACGCCCAGCAGCGCGAGGATCCATGCTCGGCGCGGGGTCGCGGCCCGGCGGGAGCGCGACCACAACACGGCCGCCGCCGGGTACCCGACGAGGGGGGCGACGCCCATCGTCACCAGCCCGAGCCAGGTCCCATCGGAGCCGCCGAGCAGCGATCTCACGGATATCACCACGATGAACGCCGCCCACGGCAGCGTGATCATCCCTACCGGCACGGCCGCGCAGGCCAGCAGCGCCGGGGGGAGACGAAGCGCGAAGGGCCGGCGCGGGCTCAGCTCAGGGGCCGTGTCCGTGGTGTCGCTCATCGCGTCTGGGCGGACGAGCGTGCCCGGCGCCGGGACCTCGCGGACTCCCGTGCCCTCGCGCCACCGGGCGGCATCAGGCCCGCGCTGCTCAACCGTCCAAGATTCATACCGGTGAGACTACGGTCCTCCGCTGGGAGTCCCGGACGAGGAAATCGGATCCCCGCGGGGCCACCACGGGGGAGAGAGCCAAGCTGCCTCACCCGGGCGGAAATCGCAGGCGTAGTGTCGACGGTATCGAGATCTTGCATAGTGCAAGGTGCGAGGTGGGGCGGTCGATGATCGCCCGCAGGAGACTCGCTGATCGCCCGATGCGGCCGCACGGCCGGACACCCGCCTGAGCCGCGTCACAGGAAGGGGAGCGATCATGGCTGTGCTCGCCGATTATCAGCGCGAAATCTATTTCCGCGGGCTCGAAGGCGTGCTGCCCGGCCTGCCGACCGACCTCGACGCGCTGGAACGGACGGCGGGAGAGCGGCTCGAGCCCCGGGCGTTCGCCTATGTCGCCGGGGCCGCCGGCACGGAATCCACCGCGCGTGCCAACCGCGCGGCCTTCGAGCGGCACCGCATCGTCCCGAGGATGCTGAGCGGCGTCGCGGAACCGGACACGTCGCTGGAGTTGTTCGGCGCGCGGATGCCCGCGCCGGTTCTGCTCGCCCCGGTCGGGGTTCTGGCGATCATGAATCCCGAAGGGGAGCTCGCCGTGGCCCGCGCCGCGGCAGGCCTCGGCACGACCATGGTGCTGAGCACGGCCGCCGCCCACTCGATCGAGCAGGTGGCGGAGGCGAGCGAGGGCGGCCCCCGGTGGTTCCAGCTCTACTGGCCGAAGGACCGCGACCTGGCAGAAAGCTTCCTCGACCGCGCGCGGGCGGCCGGCTATCGCGCCCTCGTCGTCACGCTGGACAGCCACACGCTCGCCTGGCGGCCGCGTGACCTGGACCAGGCATTCCTGCCCTTCCTCCGAGGGATCGGCCTCGCCAACTACGTCACCGATCCGGTGTTCCAGAAGGCGGTCGGCTCTCCGATCGGCGACCACGACCTGCACGACGCCGTCCTCGCCTGGACGGCGACCTTCGGCGACGCGTCATTGAGCTGGAAGGACCTCCCGTTCCTGCGGGAACGCTGGGACGGCCCGATCATCCTGAAGGGCATCCTGCACGCCGACGACGCGCGCCGCGCCGCCGCCGCGGGGATGGACGGCGTCGTCGTCTCCAACCACGGCGGACGGCAGGCCGACGGGGCGATCGCCTCGTTGGACGCCCTGCCTGCGGTGGCCGCGGCCGTGGGGGACCGGATCAGCGTGCTGTTCGACAGCGGGATCCGCACCGGGTCGGATGTGATCAAGGCGCTCGCCCTGGGCGCCAGGGCGGTGCTGCTCGGCCGTCCCTACGTCTACGCACTCGGGCTCGCGGGGGAGGCGGGAGTCCGCCATGTGATCCGCAGCCTGCTGGCCGATCTGGACATCACGATGATGGTGTGCGGCATCCCGAGCCTCGGGGAGATCACTCCGGAGGTGCTGGCCGGCCCGTGACCCGCTACGCGGCCTCGGCGGCCTCGCCCACCCCTATCAGCGCGGGGTACCGGCGCTGATGGGCGAGGAAATGGCCCGCCCCGACGAGAAGCACTATCGGCCACTCGACGATCTCCATGACGCCGAGCAGTCCCAGCACCGCGTAGAAGGCGAGGCGGTCGGGCGGAGGCATGGTCACCGTCCCGACCAGCGGCAGGGTGACACGGTGCGGCTCGTCCAGTTTCCTGCGCGCACTGGTGATGACGTGCGATGTCTGGGCCATGGCGTCCTCCGAGGGCGACATATCGAGCGTGAGTCGAATGGCGGTGATGAATCACGTCGTATGCCCGCGATGCCCGGCGGGGAGTGTCCGGTAACACCAGTTGACGAGCACTTTGCCCCTTATGTGCGAGCGAGGGCTGACATGTTCCACGCCCTCATCCGGTCGGCCGTCACCGCGTGATCGCCCCGGCCGTCCTCGGCGGGTGGTGACCTGAGGCGTGGTGACCTGATCGGGGACCGTCCGGCCGTACGGCGTCACGCCGACCGCGCACACGCGGGCGGCACCGCCCTCCCGGAATTCAGGGCGGTGCCGCGGCCCCGCGTCAGCCGGAGAGGGTCAGCTCTTCGGCATCAGGACGGTGTCGATGATGTAGACGGTCGCGTTCCTGGTCGGAACGTCGCCGCAGACGACGTTGGCGCCACCCGCCGTGAAGTTCTCACCCGAGCCGGTCGTGGTCACCTTGGCGCCCTCCAGCGTGGTGAACGAGCCGTTCTCCAGGTCGGCCGGAGTCTTGCGACCGGCGACCACGTGGTAGGTGAGGATGCTCGTGAGCGTCTTCTTGTCGGCCAGCACCTTGTCCAGCGTGTCCTTCGGGATCTTGGCGAAGGCGTCGTTGGTCGGCGCGAAGACGGTGATGTCCTCGGCGGAGTTGAGCGTGTCGACAAGCCCTGCCTTCTTCACCGCCGTGACCAGGGTGGACAGGACGGGGTTGTTGGAGGCGGCAGTCGCCACCGGGTCGTCGGCCATTCCGGTGAAGCTCCCCTCGCCGGAGGCGGGCACGGCCGAGCAGGCGGTGCCGAACGGCATGGCCACGGCGGGCGCCGGTGACATGGGGGCCTGGGTGGCCGGCGCGGCGGCGGTGGACGCCGGGGTCGCCTCTGTGCCGCCGCCGCACGCCGCGGACAGGCAGAGGGCTCCCGCGAGGACGGGCAGGGTGAGCAGGGTCTTCCTCATGATGATCTTCCTTCGGGTCGGGTCGGACTGATGATGGGGAACGGTCATCGGACGGTCACGAGGACCGAGTGGCGGCCGGTCGCGCCGTCGGGAAAGGGCGGCGTCCGCTGCGACGGCTGGACCTCGCCGGCGGTGTCGGTGGCGCGGACTTCCAGATGGTGGTCGCCGGGCGTGGCCGGCCAGTCCAGGTGCCACTGCCGCCAGGTGTCGGGCGTCGGCGACGGAGCGAGAAGGGCCTGCGTCCACGGCCCCTCATCCACCCGGACCTCGACCGCGGCCACCCCGCGGTGCTGGGCCCAGGCGGTCCCGGCGATGGTGGTACGGCCTGCCGGGATGCGGGCGAACGCCTTGGGGACCTCGATGCGGGAGGCGGTCTTGATCGGGGCGTTCTCCGCCCATCCGCGGCGGGTCCAGTAGGCCTGCTCGTCGGCGAAACGGGTGAGCTTGAGCTCGGTCACCCATTTGGTCGCCGAGACGTAGCCGTACAGGCCCGGGACGATCATGCGGGCGGGGAAGCCGTGCGCGGCGGGGAGGACCTCGCCGTTCATGCCGATGGCGAGCAGCGCGTCGCGGCCGTCGAGGACGGCTTCCACCGCGGTGCCGCCGGTCCACCCGTCGGCGGAGCGAGAGAGGATCTGGTCGGCCCCGGCCCGCACTCCCGCCTCGCGCAGCAGCCCGGCCAGGTCGACGCCGAGCCAGCGCGCGTGCCCGGCGTACGGGCCGCCGACCTCGTTCGACACACAGGTCAGCGTGATGTCCCGCTCGACGAGCGGCCGGGAGAGGATCTGGTCGAAGGTCAGCTCGACCGGCCGGTCGACCAGCCCGTGGATGCGCAGCCGCCAGTCCCGGTACGGCACGCGCGGGACCACCAGGGCGGTGTCGACCCGGTAGAAGCTCCGGTTCGGCGTGGTGAAGGAGCTCAGCCCGGGCAGGCGCAGATCGCCGCCCGGGAGCAGGGGCCGTGCGGGATCGGACGGCAGGGGCAGGGTGAGACCGGCGCCGCCGGCCGCGGCATCTCGGGCGGCGTTCACCGCACGCGCGGTCCCGCCGCTGATCGCGGCGAAGCCCAGCACCGCGACTCCCGTTCGCAGCAGCGCCCGCCTGTCGGTACGAACCGTCTCGGGCGCCGTCTCCTGCAGCCGTTCGGCTGCTTTCCCGGGCGCCGGTGCGGCTGCTTTCCGGTGCGTCGTCTGCGGCGCGGTTTCGAGGGCTCGGTGCGGCTCCCGCGGTGCGCGGGCTCGGCGCAACACCAGAAGGGCCGGCGCACCCGTGACGGCCGCCACCAGCGATGGCAGCGCGTCAGTGGGCACCGCGTCGGGGCGCGACAGCGCCGCCACGGTCGCGACGGCCCCGAGCGCCGCCAGGCCGCCGGCCGCGACGCGGGGCCGGCGGGTCGACAGGACGCCGACGGCGGCCGCGCACGCGGCGACCGCGGTCACCAGGCCGAGCAACAGGACGGTCTTGTCATTGGCTCCGAACGTGCGGATCGCGAAGTCCTTGAGCCATGCGGGGGTGAGGTCGATGAACGCCGAGCCCACCGCGAGCAGGGGGCTCGCCTGCGGCCGGAGCAGCGCGGCGCCCAGTTCCGCCGCGCCCAGCGCCGCCGTCGCCGCCAGCAGGCCGGAGACGGCTGCTGCGATCGGAGGGCGGGCCCGCTTTTCGACTGTCACATCAGGGCTTCGGAGCCCCCGCGACTTCGGATTGGTCCGGAGCGATCCGGTTTTCAGGCAGTGGGCAGATTAAGCAGGAGGAGCGGCTGGGTGGTGGGCTGCTCCGAGCCGCCCGCGGGTTCGACGGTCACTCCGACCTTGGTGGCGCCGTCCGCCGTCGCGGCTACCACCGGCGAGATGTAGCCGGTGCCGTCCTGGCGGAACAGGCCGGCCGAACGCGCTCCCCGTGGGCCGATCTGCCAGAGCTGGTAGGTGCTGCTGTCCGGCAGGGCGGCCAGCCCCGAGGCGAGGAACACCATCTTGCCCTGGGAGCGGGAGACCACCACGGTTCCGCCCGCGGCTCCCGCCGGGACCGTGGTCGACCGCGCGTCCGGTGCCGCGAGCACGGCGGTGACCTCCCGGTCGGCCGCTCGCAGCTGATCGAGGCCGGTCTGGGTCCGGACCGTCACGACGCCGAGCACGACCGCGGCCGCCACCGCCGTCGCGGCGATCGCGGCGGCGAGCCGGGGCCGCCAGCGGAGCCATCCGGCCAGGAGGCCCCGCCATGGCCGCGCCGGGGAGCCGGAGAGCGCGGAACGCGGCGACGGGGCGACGAGTGGAGGCAGCTGACGGACCTGGCCGATCTCCGCCATGATCCGGTCACGCAGCGCGGGAGAGGGCTCCACGGCCGCGGCCTGTCCCAGCCGCGCGGCCGTCTCCGCGAGTCCGCGCACCTCCTGGGAGCACTCGGCACACCGGGCCAGATGTCTCTCGAACCGGCGCAGTTCGCCGTCGTCGTCGATGGCGTGCAGCGCGTAGGCCCCTGCCAGCGCGTGCACGTCGGGCCCACCGCCCTGGCCGGTCATCGTTCCACCCCCAGGCAGTCGCGCAGGCGGATCAGCCCGTCTCGCATCCGTGTCTTCACCGTCGCCAGCGGAACCTTCAACAGCTCGGCGACCTCACGATAGGAGTATCCGCCGTAGTAGGCGAAAGTAACCGATTCTCGCTGAAGATCCGTCAATCCCGTCAGACATCGCCGGAGCCGTTCCTGCTCCAGCCGGGCGGCCACCGACTCGGCCACCTCGTCGAACGGCCGGTGCACGTCCATCCGCGCCGCACGGGACTCCCGGTCGGCGCCGGCCTGGGCCGACCGGACACGATCGATGGCGCGGCGATGGGCGATGGTCATCACCCACGCCATCGCCGAGCCCCGCTCCCGGTCGTAGCGGGCGGCGGCGCGCCACACCTCCACCAGGGCCTCCTGCGTGACTTCCTCGCTCTGGGCCCGATCACGGACGACGCGCAGCACCACCCCGTAGACGGGGGCCGAGACCAGCGCGTACACCTGCTCGAACGCACCTCGGTCTCCGCGCGCCACCCGGCTCAGCAGTTCGTCCAGACCGGGCGGGCCGGCATGCGGACGCCCCTCCGGCGGCGACTCGTCCTCCGGTCGCATGCGCGCCCTCCCATCGCAGCGTCGAGTCACCCGATGAAATCACCGGGCGGAACCAGCCGCCCAGACTTCGGAGCCGAAAGGCCGGCGGATTGGTCCCATTTCGCGACGTGCCGACGATGGACGACGGAACGGCGGGTGAGACACGACACCGCCCGTCCCAGAAGGGGGAGGGCGGCGTCGTGCCCGCGGTTCCGCAGGCAGGGGGAGTTGCCTGGGGCGGTCGCGGGGACGGTCCTGCCCCCGCGACCAGCGTCGCGGCTCAGTGGTGGTCGTGACCGTGGCCGTGGTCGTCCTTGCGGCCCCAGGGCCCGGTGATGGCGAAGACGTAGCCGGGCGTCTGGATGTTGGCGAACAGGATCTGCGCGTCATGGCTGAAGGTGGGGCCGGTGAACTCGCTGTCGTTGAGCTCGTTGCGCGCCAGCGCGTACGGCTTGCCCTGCTCGGTGACGCCGACCAGGTGGGACAGGCCCTCGCCGTCCTCGGCGAGAATGACCCCGCCGTACGGCGAGACGGTGATGTTGTCCGGTCCGTCGTAATCGGTGTCCGCCTCCGGGTCCGGGTTCACGCCGAAGATCGTCTTGAGCGTGATCGTCTCGGAGTCGGGGTCGTAGAACCAGACCTGCCCGTCGTGCTCGTTGCGGCTGCCGTCGTCGTGCCGGGCGAAGCTGGCGACGAAGTAGGCGCCGCCGTCGCCCCACCAGGCGCCCTCGAGCTTGCGGCTCCGGGTGATCTGGTCGTCGGTGAACTGCTTGCGCACCGAGACGGTCTTGGCGTCGCGGTCGGGGACGTCGACCCAGGTGACCTTGTAGCGCGTGCCCGGGACGGTGGCCTCCGACAGGTCGCCGATGTGCTTGCCGCCCTTGGAGCACTTCATGGCCTGCAGCGTGCCCGCGCTGTCGCCGCCCTTGCCGAGCGCGAGTTCCCGCAGTTCGCCCTTGCGGCCGTGGAAGTGCTTCGGGGGGAGCCAGCGGAAGTACAGCCCGTTCGGGCTGCCGGCGTCCTCGGTGAGGTAGATGGCCGAGGTGTGGGGGTCGACCGCGACCGCCTCGTGGGCGTACCGGCCGAGGAACTTCAGCGGGACCGGGTTCTGGTTGGCCTTCCGGTCGAAGGGGTCGACCTCGAAGACGTACCCGTGGTCCTTCTGGAAGACGCCACCGGCGCGCTGCTCGGTCTCCTCACAGGTGAGCCAGGTGCCCCACGGCGTGATGCCGCCCGCGCAGTTGTTGTGGGTGCCCGCCACGCTTACGTACTCGCGGACGCGGTTGCCGTGCCTGTCGACCTCGATGTTGGTGGTGCCGCCCTGGGCGCCCGGGTCGTAGGTCAGCCCCGCGAGAGGCGGCACGCCGTACGGCTCGCCCCCGCCGATCTCGTGGTTGTTGACCAGCACGAAGCCCTTGGGTCCGCGGAAGCAGCCGGTGCCGTCGGCGTCGCTGGGCGTGGGCTGGCCCGTCTCGAGGAGGGTCTTGCCGGCCTCGGCGACGATCTTGTAGGAGAAGCCGCGGGGGAGGGAGAGGAGGCCCTTCGGGTCCAGAACGACGGGCCCGTAGCCGGCCGTCCGGCCCACACCGGACTGGGCGGCCTGCGCCGCCGCAGGGCCGGCGATCGCTTCGA
Organism: Planotetraspora silvatica; assembly: GCF_016863315.1. GTDB lineage: Bacteria > Actinomycetota > Actinomycetes > Streptosporangiales > Streptosporangiaceae > Planotetraspora > Planotetraspora silvatica. Next base: position 80,439 of record NZ_BOOQ01000021.1, on the reverse strand, counting down.
TGCTGCCGCCGATGGCGATGCCCAGACCGCCGACCGCACCGGAACGGAGAAGGTTTCGACGTGAAATGGGAGAGGTCACAAGTGCACCTTTCTGGACGTAAAAGTTCAGATTTGGAGTGCAGATGATGAAACCCAATTCCGCCTGACTTAACAGTTACTTCCTTGTTCCGTACGCAAAGGTGAACGGGGGGCCAACGATCGGCTCCCCGGGCGCCGGGGCGGCCGCGTCACACGGCCGCCCCGGTCACTCGTCGCCGGCGTCGCGGGCCTCGTCGGCCGCGAGGTTGGCCAGGGCCTCGTCAAGATCCTCGTCCAGGGGGTCGTCGAGCTCGGCGTCCCGGTCCGTGTCCTCGTCCGTGAGATGCACGGCGGCCTCCTCGGCGCTCGACGCGCCGGCGTCGATGCCGATGTCACGGCCCAGGAGCGCCCCGGAACGGTCGCCTTCCTCGCCGATCAGCCGGCCGCTGCGCGGCTCCTCCTCGTCCCAGCGTCCGGCGAGCAGGGCCGGGTCGAGCTCGGGCTCCTCCTCGTCCAGCAACTGGTCGAGCGACTCGCCCTCCTCGGCCTCGGCCGCCGTCGTGCCGTACCTCTGACCGGCCGACCAGCGCTCGGCCGCCGTCAGCCCGGTGTCGAGCGGATCGTCGCCGAGGTCGTCGGTCAGCAGGGAGTCCGAAGGCTCCAGGACTCCGTCGTCCTCAAGAACGTCCTCCTGGAAATCGCCGTCGAAGTCGTCGTCTTGGTCGGCCATGGAAAAGCCCCCTCCGCGGTGATGATCGGTATGACCCTGGTGTGTGGCGGCCGATCATGTCCGGTCGCCTGCGTGCCGCCGGACTTAACCCGGTACGACACGCTTTCCTTCCGTCTCGAAAGATAGTGCCGTCTTCGTCCCGGCCGACCGGCAGGTGCCCGCCCCGGTTCCACCTGGCCGTACGGCACGGCCGGATCAGCGGGTACGCGGCGGCGAGAGGGCGCGGGCCTCGCCGCTCCAGGTCGCTCCCGTGCTTCGCCGAGCTGTGGGGGAACCGGGACCTGTGCGTGCCGTGCCGTACCGCCTCGGAGAGTGAGGCCACTCGTAGGATTGCGCCGCAGGTCAGGGCAGGTCCTACGGAGGGGGTGCAGACCGATGGAGGCGAAGCCGCGCATCCTGGTGACCGGCGCGGGCGGCGGTGTCGGAGGCGTCGGCCGCATGGTCGTCGAGTCGCTGCGCGAGCGGGGCGTCCCGGTGCGCGCGATGGTGCATCGCGACGACGAGCGCGCCGCCCATCTGCGCTCCCTGGGCGCGCAGGTGGTCGCGGGCGACCTCACGCGGCCGGACGCCGTGGCCGAGGCGCTCGACGGCGTCGAGCGGATGTTCTTCAGCCTGAGCGTGTCGTCCTCCTACCTGGAGGCGACGGCGACCGTCGCCACGGTGGCCCGCGCGGCCGGCGGTCTCGAAGCGCTGGTCAACATCTCGCAGATGACCGTGTCCCAGATGACCGCGGTGAGCACCGAGGAGTCGAGCCAGCAACGGCTGCACTGGTTGTCGGAGCAGGTGCTGGACTGGTCCGGTCTCCCGGTCGTGCACGTACGCCCCACGGCCTTCCTGGACAACCCGCTCTTCACCACCCTGGTCGCACGGCCGGTCGCGGAGGCGGGGACGCTGCCGCTGCCCTTCGGCGACGGCCGAACGTCGCCGGTCGCCGCGGCCGACGTCGCCCGGGTGGTGCTCGCCGTCCTGGACGACCCGGCCCGCCACATCGGTCAGGTGCTCGAGCTGACGGGACCCCGGTCGCAGGACATGAACGGCGTCGCCGCCGAGTACTCCCGCGCGCTCGGCAGGCCCGTCACCTATGTGGACGTGCCGCCTGACGTGTGGGCCCGGCGGCTCGCCGCCCACCCCGAACTGCCGCCCCACGTGTGCCAGCACATCATCACGATGGCCCGGCTGACCCGGCACAACCGGTACGACCGTTCGACGCGCACCGTCGAGGAGATCACCGGGGCTCCGGCGCAGAGCGTCGAACGGTTCGTCGCGGAACACGCGTACCTGTTCGCCGGACCGGAAGACCCGCCGAATGCACACTGAGCCACTCGACGGGCGGATACGCCGCGACGTTCGGGTGGAGGGCGTCGTCCAGGGGGTCGGCTTCCGGCCCTTCGTGTACGGCCTGGCCACCCGGCTCGGCCTCGCAGGCAGAGTGGGGAACGACGCAGGCGGCGTGTTCGTGGAGATCGAGGGGGCCTCCGCCGATGTTCACGCGTTCCTCGCCGCGCTCGAACGTGACGCCCCTCCGCTGGCCGAGATCGAGCGGGTCACTGTCAGAGCCGGCGAGCCCGGCGGCGCCGGCGGGTTCACGATCGTGGACAGCGACGGCTCCGGACCGCGCCGGGCCCTCGTCTCCCCGGATGGCGCGACCTGCGGCGACTGCCTGGCCGAACTGGCCGATCCCGCCGACCGCCGGTTCGGCTACCCGTTCATCAACTGCACCAACTGCGGGCCGCGGTTCACGATCGTGCGTGACGTGCCGTACGACCGCCCGAACACGACGATGGCGGCCTTCCCGATGTGCCCGGCCTGCGCGGCCGAGTACGGCGATCCGGCCGACCGGCGGTTCCACGCGCAGCCGATCTCCTGCTGGGACTGCGGTCCCCGGCTCCGGCTGGTGGACGCGCACGGGGCCGAACTCCCCGGCGACCCCGTGCGGGAGGCCGCGGCGTTGTTGCGGGGGAGCGGGGTCCTGGCGATCAAAGGCCTCGGCGGCTACCACCTGGCGGTCAGAGCCGACGACGAGGCCGCCGCGTCGACGTTGCGTGCCCGCAAGCATCGTGAGGACAAGCCGTTCGCGGTGATGGTCCCCGACGTCGAGACGGCCGCCGCGCTGTGCGAGGTCGACGAGACCGCCGCCGCCTCGCTCACCGGTCGGGCCCGGCCCATCGTGCTGCTCCCGCGAAGGGACGCGCCGTCCGTGGCGCCCTCTGTGGCTCCGGGGAACCGCCGGCTCGGCCTCATGCTTCCGTACACGCCCGTCCACCTTCTGCTGCTGGCGGAGCTGGCCGTCCCGATCGTTTTGACCAGCGGAAACGTGTCCGACGAGCCGATCGCCTACGACGACGCCGACGCGCTGGGACGGCTCTCGGGCATCGCGGACGCCTTCCTCGTCCACGACCGGCCCATTCACATCCGCACCGACGACTCCGTCGTGCGCCCGTTCCTCGGCGGGGAGTCGGTGCTGCGCCGCTCCCGGGGCCACGTGCCCGATCCCGTACGGCTCGGCCCACCGGCGCGCCGGCCGATACTCGCGTGCGGCGCCGAGCTCAAGAACACGTTCTGCCTCGTCAAGGGACGGCACGCGTTCGTCTCGCACCACATCGGCGATCTGGAGAACTACGAGACGATGCGGTCGTTCGTCACCGGCATCGACCACTTCACGAAACTCTTCGACGTCCGGCCCGAACTCGTGGCGCACGATCTGCATCCCGAATACCTGTCGACCAAGCACGCCCTGGCGATGACCGGTGTCGAACTGACCGGCGTGCAGCACCACCACGCGCACATCGCGTCCTGCCTCGCCGACAACGGCGAGGCGGGGCCGGTGCTCGGCGTGGCCTTCGACGGGCTCGGCTACGGCGCCGACGGCACGATCTGGGGTGGCGAGTTCCTCCTCGCCGACCTGGTCTCCTTCGAACGGCTCGGCCACCTTGCCCCGGTCCCCATGCCGGGCGGCACGGCGGCGATCCGGCAGCCGTGGCGGATGGCGGCCGCCTACCTCGACGCGGCGTACGGCGGCCGGCCGCCCCAGGGGCTGGACGTGGTCCGCCGCAACCAGGCGACGTGGGCGGACGTCCTCACGATCGGCAGGGCCGGCCTGAACTCTCCGGCGACCTCCAGCGCGGGGCGGCTGTTCGACGCGGTGTCCGCCGTGCTCGGCCTGCGCGACACGATCACCTACGAGGGCCAGGCGGCGGTCGACCTGGAGCAGCGCGCCGACCCCGCCGAGCGCGGCGCCTACCGCGCGGCGATCTCAGGCGGACGCCCGCTCCTGGTGGCCGGTGCGGACCTGGTCAGAGCGGCGGCGGAGGATGTGCTCGCGGGCGTGGAGCCCGGGGTCGTCGCCGCCAGGTTCCACAACGGTACGGCCGATGTCATCGTGCGGACCTGCGAGATCCTGCGCGACTCTTCCGGCGTCTCGGCCGTGGCGCTGTCCGGAGGGGTCTTCCAGAACCTGCTGCTGCTCGGGCGGACCGTCGGCGGGCTGAACGCGAGCGGCTTCCGGGTGCTCACGCACGTCCGGGTGCCGCCGAACGACGGCGGGATCAGCGTCGGGCAGGCGGCCGTCGCCGCGGCGAGGGATCGCCTTCCGGCGACCGGCGACGGCTGACGGCGGGCTTGGCCCGGACGGTGTGTCCGGGGGAGGGCTGACGGCGGGCTTGGCCCAGGTGACGGTGGGCCCGGGCGATGGTGGCCCGGGTGACGGTGGGGCCGGGACACGGCGCGGATCCTTTGCGTCGCGTGTCCGCGGTCCTACGGTGCGTGTATGTCGGTACCAGGACAACACCATCGGATCGGCCCCGATTGCGGCACGCTGGTCGTGAAGACCTCACGGCAGGGCCTCGCCGGACGCATGGGCCACGATCTCACCATCGAGGTGAGGCGGTGGGCGGGCGAGGTCTTCGTGGCGGAGGACGACCTCGCCGCGAGCACCGTGACCGTCACAGCCGAGATGGGGTCCCTGCGAGTCGTGGAAGGCACGGGCGGCGCCGTCCCCCTCATGGACAGGGACAGGCGGGAGATCACGCAGACCGCCGGGAAGCTGCTGGACGCCGACCGGCATCCTGAGGTGAGATTCGTCTCCAGCGGGATCACCGCCACCGGCCCTGACGAGGGCGTCGTCGAGGGCACGCTGTCCGTTCGCGGTGTGGAACGCCCGTTCCGGCTTCAGGTCACCCGGACGGAGGAGGGCCGTCTCCGGGGGACGGGCACGGTCGTGCAGTCCGACCACGGCATCAAGCCGTACAGCGCGTTCTTCGGCGCGCTGCGGCTGGCGGACCCCGTGGGCGTGGAGGTCGAGCTCGACCTGGGGTGAGCGAAAGACCCGGTCAGTGCGGATCGGTCACGGGAACGAAGTCGACGTCGTCCAGTGCCACCGCGCTGCCCGACTCGTCGACGAAGGCCACCGAGAGGCGCCCGTCGGTGGTGCGGCTGCGACGTTCCGACGAAGGAGGGTCGTCGCCGAGACGGTGCCGATCACCCCACTGCTGAAGCGCGCCGAGCACGAGACGCAGTTCCTTGCCCGTGGAGGTGAGGTGGTAGCTGTGCCGCGAGCGCTTGCCGGGCTCGTTGTAGGGGCGCTTCTCCATGACACCGGCCTCGACCAGAGTCGTCAGCCGGTCGGAGAGCAGATCGGTGGAGATGCCGAGGGCGGTACCGAAGTCGCCGAATCTCGTGACCCCCATGAACGCCTCACGCAGGATGAGAATCGTCCAGGGATCTCCGACGACCTCCAGGCTGCGCTGGATCGAGCACGAGGAGTCCAGCAGGGCGTCACGGGTGGTCCTTCTCACGCGACCAATCTACCTCCTAACTTGCTTTATCCAAGCAAGGATGGCTAGCTTGGATTTCAAGACCTAGGCGGCCGTACCGTCTGAGATGACCGGTCACCTCGGAAGTCCGATGCGTACGGCCGGTCGCTGACCGTCGGCCGGCGATCTCAGGTCCCATTGCGAAAGGGAGCACCATGAAGATCGAGAACTCTGTGGCGATCGTGACCGGCGGCAACCGCGGGCTCGGCCGTCAGTTCGTCGCGCAGCTGATCGAACGCGGCGCGAAGGTGTACGCCGCCGCTCGCAGGCCCGAGACGGTGGACGTGCCGGGCGCGGTGCCGCTGCGGCTGGATCTCACCGACCCGGAATCCGTGGCGGAGGCGGCACGGATCGCCACTGACGCGACCCTGCTGATCAACAACGCGGGCATCTCCACTCACACACCATTGATCGACGGTGATTTCGACACGATCCGTCTTGAGATGGAGACCCACTACTTCGGAACCCTCGCCGTGACGCGGGCGTTCGCGCCGATCATCGAGTCCAACGGCGGCGGCGCGATCCTCAACGTGTTGTCCGTGCTCTCTTGGGTCCATCCGGTGGACTACGGCGCCTACTCAGCGGCGAAGGCCGCGGCGTGGGCGATGACCAATGTGGTCCGGCGGCAACTGACCCCCAAGGGCATCCACGTCGCCGCCCTGCACGTCGGTTACATGGACACCGACATGGCCTCCTACGTCGACCCGGACCACAAGATCGACCCGGCGGTCGTCGCGTCGGCCGCCCTCGACGGGATCGCCGCCGGGACGCCGGAGATCATCGCCGACGAAGGCAGCCGCCTCGCCAAGCAGAACCTGTCCGCACCCCTGGCGGCCTCGGTCTGACACCTGTACGGCGATGCGCGGGCCGGTCTGCCCGCGCATCGATCCGCCAGAGGTGGCCGCGTCCGCGGACCGCGCGCCACCAGGCGGTGAACCCGCCGCAGGAGTCGGGGCTGTGGACCGCGCGCCAGCAGGCGGTGAACCCGCCGCAGGAGTCGGGGCTGTGGACCGGCATCAGCGGGCGGCCGCGGGGAGGTCGTCAGGTTCGTCGGAGCGCCGGCGCCCGAGCGCCGAGCCGAGCGCCGAGCCGCCGACCACACCCACGGCCCAGAACACGATCATGACGACGACGAACTCGGGGCGCAGCACGTCGAGGACTGCCGCCTGCCACGTCGGCGGGACGGCGTCGCCGGTGCTCAGGTAACCGGCCCGCTCGCGCATCCAGACCACGGCCTCGGGGATGCCGACGGCGAGTATGGCCACCAGGGCCCCGATCCCTCCTAGCACTCCGGCGCGCAGCCCCGACCCGAAGGATCGGTCGCGCCAGGCCGTGGCGAGCGCGACGGCGAGCAGCAATGCGCTCGGGGCGGGCACCCAGAAGCCGGGTATGCCGCCCTGGTCATGCGCGAGCGACCAGCGTGAGGCGGCGAACGACCCACCTGCCACGAGGAGTGCCACCCCTCCCGCCTGCATCCGCGCGCCGTGCGGCCGCCCGGACCGCAGCGCGGCCCACGCGCCTCCGAAGGCGAACCTGCGGCGCTCGGCCGGCGGGTCGATCGCCGCGAGCTCGGACCGCAGCGCGGCACCCCACGCGGACCGGTTGCCGGGCAGGTCGGCGGTGGCCAGGTCGAGCAGGAGTTGCCAGACGTCGCGTACCGCGTGCCGGCGGCCCGCGATCTCGGCGCGGGCGCCGAGCGCGGCTCCGAGGACGGGCCACGGCAGGGCCCAGATCAGCGCGGCGAGGAACACCTCGAACGGTATGAGCAGGTCGCCGCCGGCGAGGTTCGCGACGACGGGAAAATCGCCGGGCACCGCCAGGTAGGCGGCGCGCAGCGGCAGGTGCACGGACACGGTGCCCGCGGCGACGGCGACGAGGGCGAGCAGCCCGGCGATGGTCCCGGCTCCGAATCCGCGGGTGCGGGCGACCGCGGCGGCGGCCAGACCGGCGAACGCGCCGCACCCGGCCGCCGCGAGCAGTCCGAGCACGATGGACAGCAGCACCACGTCGAAGCCCCAGCGCGGGCCGTTCGTGACCGTGGCCAGGTACGCGCGCCCCAGGCCGACGGTGAGGAGCGCCGCACCGGCGGCGACACCGATCAGTGCCGGCCACACGGGGCGTCGGGTGCCGTCCCGCCATGCTGCGCGGATGCGGGCGGCGAATGTGCCCACACCGTCCCGGCGTACGGCGCCACGCAGCCGGGCCGCGAGCACGACGATCGCAAGCAGGGGCGCGGGCGCGAGCACCCCCAGGAAGAGGAGGAAATCGAGCATCGAGGGCCTCCGAACGACAGGGCGGGCCGGGGGTCGAGCGGTCGCTGGTCAGGTGGTCCTGGGCGCGAGCCGGGCCGCGCCGGGGGCGGGTGCACCGTCACCGGCAGGCGCCGGCACGGCGACGGAGCGCGCGAGCTCGGCGCCCGCGGTGGTGAGCCGGTACAGGTGCCGGGCCGGCCGCCCGCGTGGCGGGTCGGTCTCCCAGGAGGTCTCCACCAGCCCGCGCTCGAAGAGGCGGATGAGGATCGGGTAGACCGTGCCTGCCTTCAGGCCGAGGGCGCGGCACAGGTCGTAGCCGTGGCTCCAGTCCGCGCCCGTCTCGGCGAGGGTGGTGAGCACGGCCGCGGTCTGCGGGGAGGGGCGTCGTGCGCGTGCCATGACTCCAATATCTACCTAGATAGAGTTAGTGCGCAAGACCCTCCCGCGCGGCGCGGCACCGGCGACTCCGGCGGGCTGCCGCAGTCAAGCCGTGACCAGGTTCCCCGGCTGCCGGTGACCACATCGACGCGTACGTCGAGCCGACCACTTCGGCGCCGTTGCCGCCCGCCTTTGCTGCCGCCGACTCACGCAATGGATGACCTCTAAGGATCACGGCGGTGATTGCTCGACTTGAAAGCGGTCATAGCACCCATAAGGGGCATTCGAAATCGGATATAAATGACATTTCAGATCAAAACAATATTTATAGGGTCAACATCGTCAATAGATTGATAAGTGCTGTATAAAAGGCGATGCTCGCCGTTTGTCGGCTGGATGGTGCGGAAAATAACGCATTGCAGGCACGGCCTATCAAAGGTCGACGGAAAGACATTTTCCACAGTGTTTGGAAAAAGTCAGAGCATATAGGGCGACAGTCCTTTCAAGGGAGAAATTAAATGCCCAACTTCAAGAGCCTCGTCGGCGCTCTCGCCATCAGCACCGCGCTGACCGGCGGGGCGGTCGCCCTCGGTGCAGCGGTCACCACCAGCACCGCGAGCGCCGCCACGGTCATGGGCTGCGGCGGTGGCGGCTGCGGCGGCGGCTGGGGCCGGAGCAACCGGAACAGCAACCACAACCGCAACCACAACAGGCAGTGGCAGCAGGCGCGCCAGCACGAGCACCAGAGCCAGCACCTGATGCGCGACTTCACCCTGGTCGTGTCGCCGTTCCAGCGCAATGACAACGAGGCCACCCCGTGGCAGAGGCAGGACAGCGACTCCAAGTCGGAGGCGGAGGCCGAGGACTAAAGCCCTCGCCGAGGCCCCGCGCCCTATCCGGCGCGGGGCCTCGACGCGTGCACGCCGGGACGGCCGGCACCGCCCCCAGCGGGCCGGTGGGACTCCCTCAGGAAGCGCAGAAAAGCCGCTGATGTAACGCGGCTCTTCACCATGCAAAGTGTCTTCGGTGACGCCGATGCGCCGATTGTCGTCGAACTCGCGCAAGAACCAGATCTACAAGGCGTTCCAGGAGGTCGGGTGGCGGGGTTGATCGCGAACACGGTGGCGGCGATGCTGTGGGCGTGGAGTACGTGTCCAGAGTGCCGCGACCGCCGCTGGACGGGCTGATCGACGACCTTTACTACCTGGAGGGTGCGCCGCCGTACGCCCGTCTGATGCTGCCGCCGAGTCCGTCGGCGTTGCTCATCGTCAACCTCGGGGCGCCGTTCCGCATCCGCGCCGGCACCGACATCGAGACGGCCGAGTATGCCGACGGCTGCGTGGTCACCATGCCCACCCGCGCCTTCGAGTTCGGCTATCCGCCGGGGACCCGGTCAGTCGGCGTGCACTTCAAGCCGTGGGGGCTGGCGCCGTTCCTGCCGATGCCCGCGGCCGAGCTGTGTGACCGGCCGGTGACGGTGGAGCAGGTTTGGGGCCGACCCGCCATTGCCGAGCTGCGAGACCGGCTGGCTACGGCGGACGGGCCGTACGAGATGCTGACGCTGCTCGAGGAGGAGCTGATGCGACGGCTGTGCGAGACCGCCGGTCTGGGGCTGGTCCGCCATACGAGCAGCGTCATCGCGGCGGCCAGCGGGGCGGTGGCGATCGGCGACCTGAGCGTGGCAGCCGGTGTCAGCAGCACTCATCTGGCACAGCGGTTCAAGGAGCTCATCGGCGTCACGCCGAAGCGGCTGGCGCGCACCTACCGCTTCACCGCCACCGTGTTCGCGATCAACCCCGCCGGACCGATCGACTGGGGCGACCTCGCCGGTGGCGCAGGCTACTTCGACCAGGCCCACTTCGGCCACGAGTTCCGGGCGTTCACCGGGCTCACGCCGACCCGGTACGTCGAAGTCCGGCGGCGGTTCCTGCGCGAACATCCCGGCCACGTGCTGGACGGCTGGCCGCTGCCGGCCGATTGATTTCTTACAAGAAGCGACAGCTCACGACACGCTAATTTGGGGGCACCCAAAGCAGAGGAGAGCCCCGTGGGCAAGGTGGTCATGTACAGCTCGGTGTCGGTGGACGGCTTCGTCGCGGACGAGAATGACCAGCCCGGACCGCTGTTCGACTGGTTGTCCAGCGGCGACGTCCCGTTGGACGAGAGCGGCGAGCTGAAGGTGTCGCAGACGTCCTACGACTACACCCGGCCGTACTGGGACCAGATCGGAGTCACGATCGTCGGCCGCCACGTCTTCGACATGACGGACGGCTGGGACGGGAAACCTCCGGGCGGGATCGATCACGTGGTCGTCGTGACGCACCGGCCGGAGCCCGAAGGCTGGGACCCCGAGGCGCCGTTTCACTTCGTCGACGGCGTCAAGGCAGCCGTGGCCAAGGCGCAGGAACTTGCGGGTGACCGCATGGTCGAGGTCGCCGCTGGCGACGTCGGTGGCCAGGTGCTGGCCGCGGGCCTGATCGACGAGGTGCGCATGGACGTCGTGCCCGTCGTGTTCGGGTCCGGCAAGCGCTACTTCGGGTCGGTCCACGCGCAGCACATGTTGGAGGATCCTGAGGTGGTGATTCAGGGCAACCGGGTGCTTCACCTGCGCTATCGGGTACGCCGTTGACTGATCTGAGCGGGTACGCGAAGAAGTCCACTGCGAACGGTGACACAAGATCGGGCCTCCGGCTGCGTTTGCGCATCGCTGTCCCTGGTCGGGCAGCCGACGCCGATCCGCCCCAGCACCTCACCTGCGGCAAGTTCAACTCAAGATCACTGGTTGCCGGTTTCCGTCGTATCTTTGGCCGACTCATGTCGACCGGCATGCCCGTGTTCAGGAGACAGCGCAGTCGAACGAGTGCCTGTTCATCCCCGTTCGCTTTCGCCGCACCATCCGAGGCGGATCTGGCCAACGGCCGTGGCCGGTCGCTCGTGCAGTCTCGGCCTTTTCGTTTCTCATGGAAGCCGTCCGAGATTCCATGAGAAACGAAAAAGCGGCCCCTTGCCCCTGGATCCGCGAGCGACGACCTCTTGTGAGATGAGCGGGCGAGCCGGCCAGGCCAGCCGGATGCCTGTCGTCGGTGAACACCGCCCCGCCGCTGCCCGCGCCGTTGTCCGCGCCGCGGTCCACGGGGATCACGGGAGGGAGACGGAGGCGGCGCTCACCGCCTCCTCCCAGGTCGCCTGAGCCGAGGTCCCGCCCGCCGCCCGCGTCGACAGCGAACCACAGGCCGCGGCGATCCGCAGCGCGGTGGCCGGCGGCAGCCCCCGCAGCAGCGCCGCGACGAACCCGGCGTCGAGACTGTCGCCGGCCCCGACCGTGTCGACCGGGGTGACCGCCACGGCCGGAGCGCGTACGGCTCCCGCGTCCGTCCACGCGAGCACGCCGTCCCGTCCGAGCTTGACGACGGGGAGCATGCCCCGCGCGGCCAGATCACGCGCGGCGGCCTCGACGGCGGAGGGCGCCACGGAGGCGCCGGACGGGAGGGTCGAGGGCACGCGGGCCGACGGCACACGGGTCGACGGTGCATGAGTCGACGGTGCCTGAGCGGATGGCGCATGAGCGGATGGCGCGTGAGTCGACGGTGCCTGAACGGATGGCGCATGAGCGGACGGCGAGCCCCCGGCGATCCGGCCGGCGATCGCCAGCACTTCGGCCTCGTTGGGCAGCAGCACGTCGGTCTCCGCGAGGACCTCCGCCAGTCCCTCCCACCGGCCCGACGGGTCGTCGTTGGTGTCGAGCGATGTGGTCGCCCCGTGAGATCGCGCGACGGAGAAGAGGGACGGAAGGTCCGCGGCCAGCCGAGGCTGGAGGAAGAACGACGCCGCGTGCACGTGGCGGGAGGACGCGAGGAGTTCCCGGGGGACGTCCGCCCCGGACAGATGCGGCAGGCACCCCGGCGCGGTGAGGATGGCCCGGTCCCCTCCGCCGTCGACCAGCACGACCGTCAGCGCCGTCGGCAGTGCGGGGTCCACGACGCAGGCCGACACGTCGACGCCCCGTGCCTCCAGCGAGGACAACATGAAGCGGCCCGCCTCGTCGTCGCCCACCCGGCCCACGAACGCCGTGCGCAGACCGAGTCGCGCCGCTCCGCACGCCATGATCGCGCCGGAGCCGCCGACGGTGAGGACGCCGGTGTCGACGAGTTCCTCGCGCTGGCCGTACGCGGGACGTCGGGGGGCGCTCGAGAGGATCACGTCGGGATTGGCGTCGCCTACCACGAGGAGGTCGAACATCGCTCGGGACTCCATTTCGTGCGAATTAATGCTCGAAAGCATTGCGAATCGAGCTAATACGCGCAAGTCTTGAGCCAGTCGCGAGGAAGGAAGCCGAACGAGGCGTGCTGACATGGTCCTGCTGATCACTATGGGTCTTGTCACTCCCACCGCATCGTGGGCCGAGCGGTGAGGGAGAGTGAGGAACAGCACGCATGACGCCCCTTGCCTGAACGTCAGTCCATGCGAGGAGTGCACATGCGCTATCTCAAGGCGTTGTTCACCGCCATCTTCGCGGTCAGCCTGATCGTCACCGCGAGCCCCGCGCAGGGCGCCGCTCTGCCGGCCCCCGTCGCCTGCCCCAGCTGCTGGCATCCCGCCCTGCGGACCAGTTGGCAGTGGCAACTGTCGTCACTGCCGACGAGTCCCTATCTAAATGTCGATATGTACGACATCGATGGATTTGATGCTCCCGTCGGCCTGGTCTCCGATCTGCACGGGACGAGGCAGGGCCGCAAGGTCGTCTGCTACATCAGCGCCGGTTCCTATGAGGACTGGCGCCCCGACGCCGCCCAGTTCCCGGCCGCGGTGCTGGGCAAGAACCTCGACGGCTGGGCGGGAGAGCGCTGGCTGGACATCCGCCAGTACGGCGGGCCCCTCGGCGCGATCATGCGGGCCCGGCTCGACATGTGCAAGGCGAAGGGCTTCGACGCGGTCGAACCGGACAACGTCGACGGCTACACCAACAAGACGGGCTTCCCCCTCACGAAGGCCGACCAGCTCGCCTACAACTCGTGGCTGGCGAACGAGGCCCACAACAGAGGCCTCTCCGTGGCCCTGAAGAACGACAACGCCCAGATCCCGCAGCTGTTGCCGTACTTCGACTGGGCGCTGAACGAGGAGTGCTTCACATACAAGGAGTGCACGACCGCGGACAACGGCGGCTACGGCTACGACCAGTTCGTCGCCGCGGGCAAGGCCGTCATGCAGGTCGAGTACGACCTCGCCACGTCCAAGTTCTGCGCGAAGGCCAACGCGCAGAACTTCAACTCATTGAAGAAACATCTGGAACTGGACGCCTACCGCGTGGCCTGCCGCGGCGTCTGAACCACCCCGGGGTGGGCCCTCATCAGGGCCCACCCGCTAGGAGCGACCCATTGAAGATTGTTTTCATCGGCGCCGGCAGCGTCGTGTTCACCCAGGGCCTGCTGGCCGACCTGGCGAGCTTCCCGGAGCTCGCGGAAAGTGAGATCGCCCTCCACGACATCTCAGCGGAACGGCTCGCGGTCGCGGAGACCGGAGCGCGCAGGATCGCCGGCGAGAGCCGTACCGGTCTGGTCATCACCACTCACCGCGACCGGCGCGAGGCGCTCGCCGGAGCCGACTTCGTGATCAACATGGTCCAGGTGGGCATGCACGCCGCCACCGTGACCGACTTCGAGATCCCCGCACGGTACGGCCTGCGCCAGACGATCGGCGACACACTGGGCGTGGGCGGGATCTTCCGGGCACTGCGCACCTTCCCCTTCCTGGACGCGCTGGCGGCCGACATCACCGACGTCTGTCCCGGCGCGTGGCTGCTCAACTACACCAACCCGATGGCCATGAACATCACCTACCTGGCGCGCAAGCTGCCCCGGGTGGTCGGCCTGTGCCATTCGGTCCACTGGACGATGGACGGCCTGGCCGACCTGGTCGGCGTGCCGTACGACGAGATCGACTACCTGTGCGCCGGCGTCAACCACCAGTCGTGGGTGTTGCGTTTCTCGGCGAACGGGGAGGACCTCTACCCGCGTCTGGACGCGGCCATCGAGAAGGACCCCGAACTGCGGCGGCGCGTCCGGGTGGAGATGTACCGGCGGCTCGGCTACTACCCGACCGAGTCCAGCGAGCACTCCTCCGAATACCTCCCCTGGTTCCTGCGCCACGACGAGGAGATCGAGCGGTTCCGGCTGAACGTCGGAGAGTACGTCCAGATCAGCGCGGACAACGTGGCCACGTACGAGCGCGCCCGCGCGGGGGAGTTCGAGCCGCCCGACGCCACGATGGAGTACGCCCCGCAGATCATCCACGCCATGGTGACCGGCCGGCCACGTGTGGTCTACGGCAACCTGCCGAACCACGGGCTGATCTCCAACCTGCCCGCCGGCTACGCCGTGGAGGTCCCCTGCCTGGTGGACCGGCTGGGCGTGCATCCGATGGCCGTCGGAGACCTCCCGCCGCAGTGCGCGGCGCTGAACCGCTCCTTCGCCACCGTCGGCGAACTCACCGTCCGGGCCGCCGTCGACGGCAGGCCCGAGCACATCCGCCACGCCGCGATGGTGGACCCGAACACCGCGGCGACCCTCACCCTGGAGCAGATCTGGGAGCTGTGCGACGAGATGGTGCGCGCGCACTCCGACCTGCTGCCCGAGTCGCTCCGAGAGGAGATGAAGCCATGATCCGCAAGCTCGCCATCGTCCTTGCCATCGTCCCCGCGCTCGGCTTCGCGACCGCGTGCGGCGGCCAGTCCGGCGATGACGGCGGCAAGGTCAAGGTCGTGTGGTGGCACGGCCAGACCGAGGCCGAGGGCCAGACCCTCAAGGACCTCGCCGACGAGTACAACAAGTCGCACCCGGGGGTGGTGGTCGACCCCGAGGTCGGCACGACCAACGTGGACGAGATGCTGCAGAAGGTCCAGGCCGCGCTGGCCGGCGGCGAACCGCCTGACGTCGCGTACATGTACGGCTCCTGGTCCTCGACCCTCGCCGACACCCCCAAGGTCGTCGACCTGTCCTCGATGGTGAAGGACCCGTCGTTCGGCTGGGACGACTTCTGGCCCGCCGCGCGTGAGGCCGCCACGGTCGACGGCAAGGTCATCGGCGTCCCGTCCGTCGTCGACAACCTGGGACTGATCTACAACAAGAAGCTCTTCGACGCCGCGGGCGTGCCGTACCCGACGAAGGACTGGACCTGGGACGACTTCCGCACGGCGGCGAAGAAGCTGACCGATCCCGGCAAGGGCGTCTTCGGCACGTCGTACGTGGTCACCGGTGACGAGGACACCGTCTGGCGCTTCTGGCCCATGGTCTGGCAGCAGGGCGGGTCGATCCTGAACTCCGACGGCAAGACCGCCGCCTTCGCGTCGCCGCAGGCCGTGCAGAGCCTCGACCTCTGGCGGGCCATGGCGGTCGACGACAAGTCGGTCTACCTGGACCAGAACGGCGAGAAGTTCCTGCCGCTCTTCTACAGCGGCAAGGTCGGCATGGAGATGGCGGGCCCATGGGCGATGCGCGACCTCGCCGACCACGACGTCGACTACGGCGTGGTGCCGCTCCCGGGTTATGGCGGCAACCACCAGACGATCTCCGGCCCGGACAACTGGGTGGTGTTCGACAACGGCTCCAAGCGGGCCCAGGCGGCCAAGGACTTCCTCGCCTGGCTGACCAAGCCGGAACAGGACGCCCGCTGGTCGCTCGGATCGGGCAACCTGCCCATCCGCCAGGCCACCTCGAAGCTGCCCGCCTACAAGAAGTTCGCGGAGCAGTTCACCGGGGCGGACGCGTTCCTGGCCAACCAGGACAACGCGATGCAGGCCCGCCCGTCGATCGCGGGGTATCCCGACATCTCGGCGAAGGTCGGCGATGCGATCGACCAGGTTCTCCTCGGCCAGGCGACGGCACAGCAGGCGCTCTCCGGCGCGGCCGCGGAGGCCGACAAGATCCTGGCGAAGGGCTGACATGGCCGCCGACGCGCTCACGATGCGCGGGCGGCGGGCCAGGCCCCGGGTACGGCTGATGCCCCACCTGACCGGGTGGGGCTTCGTCGGGCCGGCGACGCTCGTCATCGTCGGCCTGTCGATCTTCCCGGCGGTCTGGGCGCTGATCCTCTCGCTGCGGGACGACAACCTGCTGGCGCCCGGCTCGTTCGTGGGGCTGCAGAACTACCGCGACCTGCTCGACGACCCGGATCTGCGGGCGGCGACCCTGCACACCCTGCTGTACTCCGTCCTGTACGTCCCGGGATCGCTCATCATCGGGCTGCCGATCGCGCTCGCGCTCAACCGGCCGATCCGGTTCCGCGCGTTCTACCGGACCTGCCTGTTCGTGCCGTACGTCGTCTCGGCGGCCGCCACGGGCATCCTCGCCAACTTCATCCTCGATCCGCAGTTCGGCATCGTGAACGACCTGCTCGCGGGCGCGGGCATCGCCCGGCAGGGATTCCTGCAGGACCCCTCGCAGGCGTTGCTCACCCTGGTCATGGTGTCGTTGTGGGGCTCGGTGGGCCTGCCCATCGTGGTCTACCTGGCCGCGTTGCAGGACATCCCGCGCGAACTGCTCGAAGCGGCGCGGGTCGACGGCGCGGGCGCGTTCCGGGTCTTCCGGGCGGTGACCCTGCCCCAGCTCAGGCCCGCCACCGTCTTCCTGGTGATCTGGCAGACGATCGACGCGCTGCAACTGTTCGACCTGGTGTACACGACCACCAAGGGGCAGCCCCTCGACTCCACCACCGTGATCGTGTTCTACCTGTACCAGCAGGCCTTCCAGCTGTTCCACGCCGGATACGGGGCGGCCGTGGCCTACGCGCTGTTCGTGGTCACCCTGGTCGTGTCCGGGGGCGCGCTCTGGTACGCCCGGCGAGGGGAGGCACCCTCATGAAGCGTCAGTGGCCCTACCACCTGGTCCTCATGCCGCTGTCGTTGTTGTTCGCGGCGCCGCTGGTGTGGATGCTCATCACGTCGTTCATGCCCGACGCCGAGATCAACGCGTTCCCGCCGCACCTGTGGCCCAGCCACATCGACTTCGGCGGGTACCTCAAGGTCCTCACCGAGGACAGCTACCCGCGGTGGTTCGGCAACACGCTGCTCGTCACCGCCGTCGCCGTCGTCGCCCACCTGGTGTTGTGCTCCCTCGCCGGGTACGGCTTCGCCCGGCTGCGCTTCCGCGGCAGGGGCGTCGCCTTCGTGGCCATCATGGCGACCGTCATGGTGCCGACCCAGGTGCTGATGATCCCGACGTTCCTCGTCTTCAAGAGCCTCGGCCTGATCGACACGCTGGCCGCGGCGTTCCTGCCCTGGCTGGCGACGGCCTTCGGGGTCTTCCTGATGAGGCAGTTCTTCCTCAGCCTGCCGCGCGAACTGGAGGAGGCCGCCCGGATCGACGGCTGCAACCGCCTCGGCGTGTTCTTCCGCGTGGTGTTGCCGCTCGCCCGTCCCGCGCTCGCGACCCTGGCCGTCTTCACGTTCCTCGGCGCGTGGAACGACCTGATCTGGCCGCTGATCGCCATCAACTCCGAGGAGACCTACACCCTGCAGGTGGGTCTCACGACGTTCGCGGGAGCCCGGCACACCCAGTGGTCGGCGCTGATGGCCGGCAACGTGCTGGCGACCTTCCCGCTGATCGCGGCGTTCCTCGTGGCCCAGCGGCACTTCATCGCGACCATGTCGTTCAGCGGGCTCAAGGGATGACCCGCGGAGAGGATCGAACATGAGCCGGCCGGTCACACTGGTCGTCGTCGGAGCGGGCATGCGGGGCACGGTCTACGCCCGCCACGCGGCGGCCGCGGGCGCCCGCGTGGTCGCCGTCGCCGATCCCGATCCGAAGCGCCGGGCGGCCTTCGCCGCCGAGCACGGGCTGGCGCCGGAACACGTCCACGCGGACTGGACGGCCCTGGCCGCCCAGCGGTCGGCGGACGCCGCCGTCATCGCCAGCCCGGACGGGCAGCACGCCGACCAGGCCGTGGCGTTCGCCCGCACGGGACACCACCTGCTGCTGGAGAAGCCGATGGCCACCTCGGAGGCCGACGCACGGCGCATCGTGGACGCGGTGGAGGCGGCCGGAGTGATCCTCACGGTCTGCCATGTGCTCCGCTACACCGTCTACACCCGCGTGCTCACCTCGCTTCTCGCGTCCGGGCGGATCGGCGAGATCGTGAGCGTGCAGCACCTCGAGCCGGTCGGCTGGTGGCACCAGGCCCACTCGTTCGTGCGCGGCAACTGGCGGCGTGAGCAGGACGCGCCCATGTTGCTCGCGAAGTCGTGCCACGACATCGACTGGCTGCTCCACATCACCGGCCGGCCGGTCGAACGCGTCTCGTCGTTCGGGTCGCTGAAACACTTCACCGCGGCCAACCGGCCGGAGGGCGCGGCGGACCGGTGTCTCGACTGCGCGGTCGAGGCCACCTGCCCCTACTCGGCGCCCCGGCTCTACCTCGACTGCCTGAAGGATCCGGACCGCACGTTCTGGCCGTTGAGCGTGGTCACCTCCGACCACACCGAGGAGGGCGTACGGCAGGCCCTGCGCGAGGGACCCTACGGCCGGTGCGTCTACGCCTGCGACAACTCCGCCGTCGACCATCAGGTGGTCTCCTGGGAGTTCGCCGGGGGCGGCACCGTCTCCTTCACCATGACGGCGTTCACACCGCAGGAGCAGCGCAGGACCAGGATCTTCGGCACACACGGCTACCTGGAGGGCGACGGGACCCTGCTGAAGGTCATTGACTTCCGTACAGGCCGGGAGGAGGTCGTCGACACCAGCGCGGAGAGCGGAGCCTCGACCGCGGACGGCCATGGTGGGGGAGACGGAGCCCTCGTGGACGCCTTCCTCCGGGCGGTGGCCGTGGGCGACGCCTCGCTGGTCTGGACGGACGCCGCCACGAGCCTCGCCTCCCACCGCGTCGTATGGGCCGCAGAACAAGCCCGCCGAACCGCCACCGTCGTCCCCCTACCCCCGCCGTGATCATGCACGGGTTCGTGCGCGGCCATGCCGACCTGCGCGAACCTTTGTCGTGATCATGCACAGGTTCGTGCGCGGCCATGCTGGCCTGCGCATACGGTCCGCGTGATCATGCACGGGTTCGTGTACGGCTGTGCTGGCCTGCGCGAACCTTTGTCGTGATCATGCACGGGTTCGTGCGCGGCCGTGTTGGCCTGCGCATACGGTCCGTGTGATCATGCACACATTCGTGTACGGCCGTGCGCGGACCCGGCCCTTGCTCGATACATCGCCCGAATAGTTTTCGCGGACGCATCGCCCATCGAACAGAGAACCCGAAGTAACCTGCCCGCAGAAGGCTGCCCGCGGTCGCTGTGGCCATGGCCGCAGCGCTCTTGCGCACGTTGCGCACAAGTCAATTGGGCCCGCATCTTGCGCATGATCACGCCAGAGATTTGCGCAGGTCAGAGCGCCCGTCAACGAATCTGCGCATGATCACGCGGACCGTATGCGCAGGTCACCGTGGCCGCGCACGAATCCATGCATGATCACGGCGGAGGTTCGCGCAGGTCGGCGTGGCCGCGTACGAATCGGTGCATGATCACGGCGGGGTTCTGTGGGGGGTCATGACAGGACGTTGAGGAGATGGGCCACCTCGCGGGCGACGGCGTCGCGGCCGACCTTGACGTACGCCCGGGAGTCGACCGCCGACGGGTGTAGGTCGAGGTGGCCGCGGACGGCCTCGGTGAAGGCCTTGTTGAGATGCGTGGCGATGTTGATCTTCTTCATGCCGTGCCGTACGGCAGCGCGGAGGGTGTCGTCGGGCACCCCGGAGGAGCCGTGCAGCACGAGAGGGACCGGCACCGCGGCGTGGAGCTCCGCGATGAGGTCGAGGTCGAGCACGGCGTCCTTGGTGGTCATCGCGTGGGAGCTGCCGACGGCCACCGCCAGGGCGTCGACACCCGTACGCGCCACGTAGTCGGCGGCCTCGTGTGGTTTGGTGCGGGCGCCCGGCGCGTGCACACCGTCCTTCCCGCCGACCTCGCCGAGCTCGGCCTCCACCCACACGCCGCGCTCGTGGCACCAGGCGACGACGTCCGCGGTGGCCGCCACGTTGGCTTCGTCGTCGAGTGCGGAGGCGTCGAACATGACCGAGCCGAGCCCGAGCGTGACGGCCTCCTCGACCAGGGCGCGGTCGGTGGCGTGGTCGAGATGCACGGCGACGGGCACGGCCGCGGCGCCGGCGACGGCCAGCGAGGCCACCGCGATCGGGGCCAGCGCCCCGTGATAGCGGACCGCGTTCTCGCTGATCTGCAGGACCACGGGGGTGTCCGCGGCCTCCGCTCCCGCGACGATCGCCTCGGCGTGCTCCAGCAGGATGACGTTGAAGGCGCCGACGCCCGCCGGAGCGTTACGGGTGATGTCGCCGATGCCGACGAGGGGCATGGACGGCCTCCGTTTCTGTGGTTCTTCGGGTGGGGGGTCAGGCGACGGGCTCGATGCTGATCGCGGGGTGGAGGGTCCGGTAGACCCCGGGGTCGAAGTCGCCGGCGAGGGGAGCGGCGACGGCGGCGGCCCCCAGCGCGGTGGCGCGGCGCAGCCGGTCCGGCCATGGGGTGGCTTCCACGAGGCCGAGGGCGAGCCCCGCCACCAGGGCGTCTCCCGCGCCGGTCGGGTTTCCGGAGATCTCGCGCGGCATGTGGGCCCGCCAGGACCCGCCGGGCGTCACCGCGAGCGCCCCGCCTGCTCCGAGCGAGACCACCACGGACTCCGCTCCCGCTCTCCGCAACGTTTCCGCCCGGGCCGTGTCGGGAGACGGGTGCGATGCCCCCCCGCGGGGCATGGCCCGCGCGAGTTCCTCCGCGTTGGGTTTGACGATCGAGGGACGGCCGCGCAGGGCGTGACGGAGAGGAGCGCCGTCGGCGTCCACGATCGCGGGCACGCCTCGCTCCGCGGCCATCGCCGCGAGTCCGGCGTAGAAGTCCGCGGGAACGCCGGGAGGCAGGCTCCCGGAGATCACGACGGCGTCCGCCCGGCCGACGAGGCCGGCGAAGTGGCGGGTGAAACGGGCGAGGTCCTCGTCGGTCACCACCGGGCCCGGCTCGTTGAACAGCGCGTTCCGGGGGGCTGTGGCCGTACCGGACGCGGACGCGCCGGGGTCGGAGACCACGAGGGTGGTCCGTGACTCGGCGGCGATGGGGGTGAAGTCCGCGGCGACGCCCGCGAGGGTGAGGTCGGCCAGGACGGCGTCGCCGGTACGGCCTCCGGCGAGGCCCGTGGCGAGGACCTCGTGGCCGAGAGAAGTGAGCACGCGGGCGACGTTCACGCCCTTGCCGCCCGCGCGGCGATGGACCGCGCTGACGCGGTTCATGCCGTTCCAGTCGACATCGCCGACCGCGTAGGTCACGTCGAGAGCCAGGTTGAGCGTGACGGTGAGGATCATGCCGCGAGTTCTGCCTGGTCGCAGGCGCCAGTGGGGGAGATCACTGCGGCCTCCCGACGGAGGATGGTTCGTTTATGCATCTTTCATAGCATTAATGAGCATATTTGTGCAGTGAGGAGCCGTGCGTGATGTGCGTCACAGCGCCGCCCCTTCGGTGATCGTTTCGTGCCGGCCGCTCCGTGCGGGCCCGTGATCAAGTGTCGGAAATATCGCTAAGGTGACCGAAGGCAAGGCTGTAGCGCAGAGGTCGTCGTGCCCTTTGCTCAAGGGAGGACGCCGGTTCGAATCCGGCCGGCCTTGCCGCTCATTCGTGAGGAGAGCCGATGGCGTCGAACCCCCCGGACGTGGTCGCGGACGCCCTCGCCCAGCCGGACATCGAGACCTGCCTGCGGGTGCTCGACCGGGCGCGCGCGACGGACCCCGCGGACCCGCGGTGGGCGGCCGTGCACGAGGCCGTGGCGCAGGTCTACCGGGCGGGCAGGAAGGCGCGGAAGGCGGCCAGACGCGCGGACCGCAGGCGCCGCGACCGTGAGGCCATGGCGGCCTCGGAGCGTTACCAGGAGCAGGACCCCGGTCCCGAGCCGACGCGGCCGGCCGCAGGACACCTGGCCGGCGCCGGGACCGCCGGCCCGGTGCCGACGGTCCTGCGGCCGCTGGTCGGCGCCCACCGGTGCTACGTGTGCAAGACGATGTACGGCCACGTGCATCCCGTCTACCACCTCATGTGCCCGGACTGTGCGGCCGAGAGCCTGAGCCGCCGTCACGCGCGATGCGATCTGCACGGGCGGCGGGCGCTCGTCACCGGCGGCCGCATCAAGATCGGCTTCCATCTGGTGCTGAAGATGTTGCGTGACGGCGCCGAGGTCCTGGTCACCTCTCGCTTCCCCCGCGACGCCGCCCGTCGTTTCGCGGCGGTGCCCGACTCCGCGGAGTGGCTGGACCGCTTACATGTTCACGGCGTCGACCTGCTCGACTTCGCGGGCTTGGCCGGGCTGCTCGAATCCGTGCACGACCGTTTCGAGCACCTCGACATCCTGGTCAACAACGCGGCACAGACGATCAGACGGCCCCAGGCGTATCACCATCAGGTGCGCTCGGCGGAGAACGAGCCTCTGACAGGGACGGCGGCACGGGTCCGGATCACGACTCCGGCGAGGCCGGCCGCGGTCGCCTTCCGCGAGGCGGTGGAGGTCGCCGCCCTCGGCTCCGCCGGCCGTACGCTCGCGGCGGGGGAGGACGGGATGGAGTCGCTCTTCCCGGCCGGCCGTACGGACGAGACGGGCCAGCCGCTGGACCTGCGCGCGCGCAACAGCTGGAATCTGCGCCTGCACGAGGTCGATCCCGTGGAGTGGCTGGAGGTGCAGACGGTGAACGCCTTCGGGCCCTTCCTCCTCACCTCCCGGCTGCGCGGGCTCATGGAGGCGTCGCCGTTCCCCGATCGCTACGTGGTGCAGGTCTCGGCCATGGAGGGGAGCTTCTCGCGCGTGAACAAGACCGTCCGGCACCCGCACACGAACATGGCGAAGGCTTCGCTGAACATGCTGACCCGTACGGCGGCCGCCGACTATGCGGCCTCGGGGATTCACATGAACAGCGTGGACACGGGCTGGGTGACCGACGAACGTCCTCATCCTGCGAAGACGGCCCAGCGGGAGTCCGGTTTCCGGCCGCCGCTGGACGTCATCGACGGCGCCGCGCGCGTCTACGACCCCGTCGTACGAGGCGTCGGCGGGCAGCGGATGTCCGGCCTGTTCCTGAAGGACTTCCAACCGGTGGAGTGGTGATGACGCAGCCGACGCCCGTGCGCTGCCCCGCGATCGAGCATCCCGATGTGCCGCTCGCCGACCCCGCGGCGCTCCGACCGCTCCTCGCCAGGCTGGCCACTTCGGACCCGGTCAGCGCCGACGAGACGTTCCCGGTGGGGACCGTACGGCCGGACGGGCGGATCGACCTCTGCAAGCAGGGACTCGGCCCGGTGGGCGTCATCCGGCTGCTGCCCGTGGTGACCGCCTCGCCCCATGTCGCCCATCTGCTGCTCGGCACGAACGCCATCGGCTCCGAGGGAGCCCGGGCGATCGCCGGGGCGTTGCAGCCGGGCCACCCGCTGCGGACGTTGTATCTCGGCTGCAACCGCATCGACCCGGGTGGAGCCGCCGCGTTGGCCGACCGGCTGGCCGGTGACGACACCGTCCACGGCCTCTGGCTCAAGCGCAATCCGATCGGCGACGCGGGAGTCCGGGCGCTCGCCACGATGGTGCGCCGCAACACCACGCTCCGCACGCTCGACCTGGTGAACACCGGGCTCACCGTGGACGGGCTGGGCGCCCTTCTCGCCGCACTCACGGACAGGTCCCGGCCGATCGAGCGGCTCTTCCTCGGCGGCAACGGCCTCGGTCCCGACGCCGCACCTTTGCTGGCGGCGCTGATCCGCGACGCGGGTGTCCGCGAGCTCTACCTGGCGGCCAATCATCTGGGCGACAAAGGTGCCGCCGCGCTCGCGGCGGCGGCCGATCCCGCCCGGCCGGTAGGCCTCGGCCTCGGCGGCAACGGGATCGGACCCGCCGGCGCCCGTGCGCTGGCCGCGGCTCTCGACGGGATCGAGGTGCTGGACCTCGGCCGGCCGCCGTCGGAGCGCGCCCTCGGCGCACCCGCCAACGTCACCGGGGACCTCGGCGTGGAGGCGCTCACCGGAGCGCTCATGGGCAGCCCGCTCCGTCGGCTCGAGCTTCGCCACACCGGGGTGACCGGGCGGGGGGCCACGACCCTTCTGGGAGGTGTCCCCGCCGGTACCCGCCTGGAATATGTGGGGCTGGGACCGGGCGTGCCCCGGAAGCTGAAGCGTTCCCTCGCGCCGCGCCTGCGCCCGGCCTCGGAGACGCATCCCGACCTGCGTGCGATCGCCAGCGTCTACCGGTGACCCGCGAACTCCGGGTCCTGCCCGGCGAGCAGGCAGCGGATCCGCCGGCACCGGATGGACGCCGGGCGGTCAAGGTCGTCCCTGTCAGGACTCGTCGGCGGGGAAGTCGGCGGACCTGCTGACGTCGGCCCACTTCTCGGCTTCCGCGGCGCGCACCCTGGAGGCCTGCTCCGCCAGGTCGACCGCGCCCGCACCGAGCAGAAGGCGCAGCGGCGGCTCGTCGAGGCCCACGATGTCGGTGATGATCCTGGCGGCGCGGACCGGGTCGCCCGCCCACTGGTGCACGGTGGACTCCCGGTAGCGGTTCATCGCGCCGACCGTCTCGTCGTAGTCCTGGCTCACCGGTGGGGTGCGCATCGAGGAGCCGCCCCAATCGGTGCGGAAGCCGCCGGGCTCGATGATGGTGACCTTCACGCCGAAGGGCTTCACCTCGTTGCTGAGAACCTCGGAGAAGCCTTCGACGGCCCACTTGGCGGTCTGGTACGCGCCCATCCCCGGAGTGCCGCCGACGCGTCCGCCGATGGAGGAGAACTGGATGAAGTGCCCCGACCGCTGCCGGTGCAGTACGGGCAGGGCGGCCTTGGTGACGTTGACGACGCCGAACAGGTTCGTCTCGATCTGGGCGCGGAAATCGTCGTCGGGGGTGTCCTCGATGGAGGCGCTGTTGGCGTAGCCGGCGTTGTTCACCACGACGTCGAGCGTCCCGAACTCGTCGACCGCGGTCTGTACGGCGGCGCGGGCGGCCGCCGCGTCGGTGACGTCGAGCCCGATCGCCCGTACGGCGTCGCCGTACTCCTTCACGAGATCGTCGAGCTGCTCCGGGCGCCGCGCGGTCGCGACGACCCGGTCGCCGTTGTCGAGCGCCGCCTTGGCGAGCTCCCGGCCGAAGCCCCGGGAGCTGCCGGTGATGAGCCAGGTCTTGGACATGAGGGGTTCCTTCACTAACTAACTGACCAGTTGGATACGAGTCAGGAAACACCCGCCGGGCGAGTTGTGTCAACTAACCGGTTGGTTGGACCGAGTGGTAGGGTCACGGGCATGGTGCGGGACGCGGATCGGACGAAGAAGCGGCTTCTGGAGGCGGCGGCCGTCGAGTTCGCCGCGCTCGGCATCGCGGGGGCCCGGGTCGACCGCATCGCCGAAGCCGCCGGATGCAACAAGGCGATGATCTACGCGTACTTCGGCAACAAGGACCAGTTGTTCGACGCGGTCTTCACCGCTCTGGTCGCCGCGACCATCGAGCACGTGCCGTTCGACGCCGCCGACCTTCCGGGGTACGCCGGGCGGTTGTTCGACCGTTACGAGGACGATCCCGCGACCGTTCGCCTGGCCACCTGGTACCGGCTGGAGCGGCCGCAGGGGGCTCCGCTGCAGGCCATCGTGACCTCCAACGTCGGGAAGCTCGAGAAGGTGGCGCGGGCGCAGCGAGAGGGCGTCCTGTCGGATCACTACACGCCGGTCGAGCTCCTCACGCTCGTCATCTCGGTGGCGGGGGCGTGGGCGTCGGTCACCCCCGAGTTGGGCACGAACGCTCCGGCCGACCGCGACCGCCGTAGGCGCACCGTCGTCGACGCCGTACGGCGGCTGATCGCCCGCGGGCTTCACGAGGCCTGATCCGGCCCGTCCAGGTATGGATTGCGGCGTACCTCGCTCGCCTCGATCGTCGTGCCGATGGTGCTGCTCGGTTTCGGGTCCGGCCCGCCGATCGGGCCCGTGGACGGCGAGGCGCCGGCCGCCGCCCCGCCGTACGGAAGCGGGACGACGGCCGGGCGCTCAACCTCTTCGGTTACGGAGTCGTGCCGTCAGGCGGGGAGGATGACCGACCGGGTGAGGTGCAGCGGCCGGTCGGGGTCCAGGCCGGCGGCGTGGGCGCGGGCGACGGCCACCCGCTGGACGCGGATGAGTTCGGCCATCGGGTCGAGGGTCGTCTCCAGGAGCGTGCCGCCGGTGGCCTCGACCTGGTCGCGCATCCCGCTGGGGGCCGTGCCCAGCGTCCAGGTGATCCGTCCCGGTCCCGCGATGGCGATGGGGCCGTGGCGGTACTCCATGGCGAGGTGGGCCTCGGTCCAGGCCCGGCACGCCTCCCGCATTTTCAGCGCCGCCTCCTGGGCGATGCCGTACGTCCAGCCGGTGCCGAGGAAGGAGAACTGCTCGGCGGCGATCAGCGACTCCGGGAGCGGCTCGGCGAGCGCGTGCTCTGCGTCCGCGATGGCGGAGGTGAGGTCCTCGCCGAGGTGCGTGCGGAGGAGGGCGAGCTGGGTCGTGGCGAAGCGGGTCTGCACCACGGACCGCTCGTCGGCGAAGCCGAGGACGATCGTCTCGTCCGCCAGACCGGTCACCGGCGTGTCCGCGTCCGCGGTGATGGCGGTCGTCCTGGTGGAGGAGCCGGACTCCTTCACGCGGCGAAGGAGATCGAGGACCTCGGTGGTGGTCCCCGACCGGGTGAGGGCGACGATGCGGTCGTAAGGACGCCGGAGAGGGGTCTCCGAAGCGGGGAACGCGTCGGTCTCGCCGTGTCCCGCGCGCTCGCGGAGGGCCGCGTAGCTCTGGGCGATGAACCAGGAGGTGCCGCAGCCGACGACGGCGACGCGTTCACCGGGGGCGGGCAGGGCCTGGGCCGGAATGGCGGCCACCTCGCGCCAGCAGTCCGGTTGTGAGGCGATCTCGGCCTCGGTGTGGGTGGTCATGCCGCCTCCAGATAGGGTTCGTTTCTGCATATTTCATAGCATTATTGAACAGCTTTGTGCAGAGCTGGGGGTGGCATCCGGTGTGTGTGCCAGGCTGGTGCGCGGCGAGTGCGCCAGGAGGCGGGGCAGCGTGAGTAGGCAGGGTGAGGCACGGTGAGCAGGTACGAGCGGTGGAACGCCATCCTCGAACTCCTCGCGGAGGAGGGCCGGTTGTCGGTCGAACAGGCCGCGCAGTCGCTGGAGGTCTCCACCGCGACGATCCGGCGTGATTTCGACGAACTGGCGGGCCAGCAGCTGCTGATGCGGACGCGGGGCGGCGCGGTCACCCAGAGCGTGAGCTACGACCTCCCCCTGCGGTACAAGACGGCCAGGCACGCGGGGGAGAAGCAGCGCATCGCCAAGGCGGCCGCGGCCCTGGTGGAACCGGGCGCCGTGGTCGGGATGAACGGTGGCACGACCACGTCAGAGGTGGCGCGGGCACTGGCCACGGTGGCGGATCCGGAGGTCGGCTTCACGATCGTCACCAACGCGCTGAACATCGCGGCGGAGCTGACCGTCCGCCAGCACGTGAAGATCGTGGTCACCGGCGGGGTGGCCCGGCCGCAGTCATACGAGCTGATCGGCCCGCTGGCGTCGGGAGTGCTGGAACAGGTGGCGATCGACATCGCCTTCCTCGGGGTCGACGCGATCGACGTCGACGCGGGGGCGACCGCGCATCACGAGGGGGAGGCGAGCGTCAACAGCCAGCTCATCGAGCGGGCCGGCCGCGTCGTGGTCGTCGCCGACGCGTCCAAGGTCGGCCGCCGGGCGTTCGCGCGGATCTGCGCGATCGACGCGATCGACAGCTTGATCACCGATGACGGACTGTCCGATGACGCGGCGGCTCGTCTCACCGAGGCCGGCGTGACCGTGACCAGGGTGTGACGCAGAGCCGGGAGGCGTCACCTGCCGAACTCGATCTCGAACCTGGTCGCCTGCAGGGATCTGTCGAGCATCGCTCTCATCGTGTCCGGATCGGCCTCGACGGGCGCGCCGGCGAAGGACTCGTTCGTGACGACGTGCACGCCGGACCAGCCCCAACTTGGGCCGTGATCATGCACACTTTCGATGCAAGCCACCTTGATTTGGGGATTTGTCGTTCGTGATCATGCACAGATTCGAGGAAAGCGGCTCTGACCTGGGCCGGATGGCTTGGTGATCATGCACGTACGTGTCATGTGATCATCGACCGTGGAGTTCGCCGTCTCGGTCACGAATCCATGCATGATCACGGTTGGCGTCGTGGCTGGTCGGAGGCAATGCAACGGAACCAGTGCATGATCACGCCCGATGTCGGGGCTGGTCAGGGGTGGTTTTCCCGAATGCGTGCATGATCACGAACAAGGTCGGGGCCGACCAGGGGTGCCTCTGCCGAATCTGTGCATGATCACGCCAGGGGGGGTCAGTGGCGGGACTCGTGGGCGGTGACGAGTTGCTTGGGGGCGGTCAGGCACCATGCCTCGGTGACGAGCTCGAACAGCTCCTCCCGATCGATCTTCGCCAGATGCACGACGACCCAGCCGAACCTGCCCGTGGTGAACTGGACCTCGAACACGTCGGGGCGCTCGGCCACCAACGCGATCTGCTCCTCGATCGTCGCCTTGAGGCCCACGGTCTCGGTCCGCTCCCACAGGTAGCCGAAGCCCTTGCCGCGCACCTTCAGCGCGATCCAGCTGTCGCTGTCGCTCAGCTTGACCTCAGGGAGATCGCCCAGCATCTTCAGGAACTCGTCGACGGTCACACCCATGGCTTTACATGTACCAGAGTGCTCCGACATTTCTCCGGGATCGCCCGGATCTCATCCCCCTGCCACACCGCATCCGCGACCAGTGCATGATCACGGGCGCTATTGGAGCAGGTCGGCCACGCCGTTCCGGAAAGTGTGCATGATCACGGATGGAGTTTGGCCAGGTCAAGGGCGACGCAACCGAAAGTGTGCATGATCACGAACATGAAAGCGGCAGGTCAGGAATACCGCGGCCGAAGGTGTGCATGATCACGCCGGAGGGGTGGGGCGGGCGCGTTTTTCGGCGTGGCCGCCGAACTCGCTGCGCATCGCGGACAGGGCCACGTCGGTGAACCGCCCGAGCCCGCGCGATTCGAAGCGCTCGATGAGGGCCGCCGTGATGACCGGGGCGGGGACGCCCTCGTCGATCGCCGCGTCCACCGTCCAGCGGCCCTCGCCGGAGTCGGAGACGCGCCCCTCGAAGCCGTCGAGTTGAGGCGAGCGTGCGAGCGCGTCCGCCAGCAGGTCGACGAGCCACGACGAGACGACGGAGCCGCGGCGCCAGACCTCCGCGACCTCGGCGACGTCGATGTCGTACTGGTACGCCTCGGGGTCGCGGAGCGGCGCCGTCTCGGCGTCGATCTCGCGGCCCTCCTTGCCCACGTTGGCGTGGCGGATGATGGACAGGCCCTCGGCGATCGCGCCCATCATGCCGTACTCGACGCCGTTGTGGATCATCTTCACGAAGTGCCCCGCGCCGCTGGGGCCGCAGTGGAGGTAGCCCTCCGCGGCGGTCCCGTCCCCCTTGGCCCTGCTCGGCGTGGGTTCCACGCCGCCGGCGCCGGGCGCGATCGTACGGAAGATCGGATCGAGCCGCTGGACGGCCGCGGCCTGGCCGCCGATCATGAGGCAGTACCCGCGATCGAGGCCCCAGACCCCGCCTGACGTGCCGCAGTCGACGTAGTGGATCCGCTTCGCGGCGAGCCGTTTGGCCCGGGTCATGTCGTCCCGGTAGTAGGAGTTGCCGCCGTCGATCACGACGTCGTCCTCGTCGAGCAGATCGGTGAGCTTGCCGAGCATCGGCTCCACGACGGCCGCGGGCAGCATGAGCCAGATCGCCCGCGGCCTGTCCAGCTTGGCCACGAAGTCCTGGAGGGAGGTGGCGCCGGTCGCGCCCTCGCCTTCGAGTCCGCGCACGGCGCTCTCGTCGACGTCGTAGACGACACAGCGATGGCCGTCCCGCATGAGCCGGCGGACGAGGTTGGCCCCCATCCGGCCGAGGCCGATCATGCCGAGCTGCATGGGCCTGTCCGTCGCCATTGCTCCTCCCGTCCCGCCCAGGCGAAGCCCGGGCGTTCCTGCTCGGCGAAGCCTGAGCGTCCTGCCCGGGGAAGTCCGAGCGTCGCGCCCGTGCTTCGCCGGGCTCAGGTGGGGCCTACTTGAGCCCCCGGTACCGTCGGATGAGGGTGTTGGTGGACGAGTCGTGGGCGAGTTCGGGCTCCTCGTCGCTCAGCAGTTCCGGGGCGATCTGGCCGGCGAGCACCTTGCCGAGCTCCACACCCCACTGGTCGAAGGAGTCGACGCTCCAGATCGTCCCCTGGACGAAGACGATGTGCTCGTAGAGCGCCACCAGTGCCCCGAGCAGGTGGGGGGTGAGCCGTTCGGCGAGCAGCACGTTGGTCGGCCGGTTGCCCTCCATGACCCG
The DNA here is from genome assembly GCF_016863315.1 of Planotetraspora silvatica. Lineage (GTDB taxonomy): Bacteria > Actinomycetota > Actinomycetes > Streptosporangiales > Streptosporangiaceae > Planotetraspora > Planotetraspora silvatica. The sequence goes on along the minus strand of NZ_BOOQ01000021.1, from coordinate 49,823 downwards.
GTGCGGCACGACGTGGTCCGGGGTGCCCTCGGCCCTGACCTCCTCCTCCGTCTTGCCGAAGGCGAGGGCCTGCGCCTGCGCGAAGACGTTGGCCATCAGCAGGTCGTGGTGGTCGCGCAGCGGGTTGAGGCTCTTCCCGAAACCGATCAGGTCGACGGGAATCAGCCGTGTGCCCTGGTGGATGAGCTGGTAGAAGCTGTGCTGGCCGTTCGTGCCCGGCTCGCCCCAGTAGACGGGGCCGGTGTCGTAGTCGACCGCCCGGCCGTCCAGGGTCACGTGCTTGCCGTTCGACTCCATGGTGAGCTGCTGGAGGTAGGCGGGGAACCGCTTCAGATACTGCTCGTACGGCATGACGCCGATGCTCTGCACGCCGAAGAAGTTCACGTACCACACGGAGAGCAACCCCATGATCACCGGCAGGTTCTCCGCGAGCGGCGCCGTGCGGAAGTGCTCGTCCATCTCGTGGAAGCCCGCCAGCATCTCGGCGAAGTGCTCGGGCCCGATGGCGAGCATCGTCGACAGGCCGATGGCCGAGTCCATCGAGTACCGGCCGCCGACCCAGTCCCAGAAGCCGAACATGTTGGCGGTGTCGATGCCGAACTCCGCGACGCGTTCGGCGTTCGTGGAGACCGCGACGAAGTGCCGCGCGACCGCTTCGTCGGTGCCCAGCTGGCCGACGACCCAGTCACGCGCGGAGTGGGCGTTGGTGAGCGTCTCCAGTGTGCCGAACGTCTTGGACGAGACGATGAACAACGTCTCGTCCGCGAACAGGTCGTGGGTCGCCTCGGCGAAGTCGGTCGAGTCGACGTTGGAGACGAAACGGAACGTCAGGTCGCGCTTGGTGTAGTGGCGCAGAGCCTCGTAGGCCATGACGGGCCCGAGGTCGGAGCCGCCGATGCCGATGTTGACGATGTTCTTGATGGGCTTGCCCGTGTGGCCCTTCCACTGGCCCGACCGGACGTGGCGGGCGAAGTCGGCCATCCGGTCGAGGACGTCGTGGACCTCGGCGGCGACGTCGGTGCCGTCGACGACGAGCGAGGCGCCCTTCGGCATTCGCAGCGCGACGTGGAGCACCGACCTTCCCTCGGAGGTGTTTATCTTCTCGCCGCGGAACATCATGTCCCTGCGCCGCTCCAGCTCCGACTCCCGCGCGAGATCTGCCAGCAGGCCCATCGTCTCGTCGGTGACGCGGTTCTTCGAGTAGTCGAGGTACAGCCCGGCCGCCTCCGCGGACATGCGCTCGCCCCGCCCGGGGTCCTCGGCGAACAGCTCACGCAGGTGGCGACCGCTGATCTCGGCGTGATGCCGCTCGAGCGCCTTCCAGGAGGCGCGGTCACGGAGCGGGGTGGTGGACATCGGTAATTCCTCCGGTCGCTGGCGAGGTGGCCGCCGGGCGGGCGGTCGCTGCGAAAGTTCTCAGTGATTGCATCCTTCCCCATGCGTTCGGTCCGCTGCTCACCCGGGATCCGCATCGGACGCGCGCGCCCCCGTCACGAGGTCGCGGGCGATCCCCGCCACACGTTCCGGAGTGAAGCCGAACTTCGTGAGCAACTGCTTGAGGGGCGCGGAGGCGCCGAAGGTGTGCATGCCGACGACGACACCCCCGTCGCCGACGTAGCGGTCCCAGCCGAGGGTCGAGGCCTGTTCGACCGCCACCCTGGCCTTCACCGCCGGCGGCAGGACCTCGTCGCGGTACGCCCTGGGCTGGCGGTCGAACAGCTCCCAGCACGGCATGCTCACCACGCGGGCGCCGATTCCCTCCTCGGCCAGGTCGTCGCGGGCGGCGAGGGCGATCGACACCTCGGAGCCCGTGGCGAGGATGATGACGTCCGGGTCGCCCGAGGGCGCCTCCGCCAGTATGTAGGCGCCCTTCGCCACCCCGGAGGCCGCGCCGTACCGGGACCGGTCGAGCGTGGGCAGCGCCTGCCGGGACAGGACCAGCGCCGCGGGCTCGCGCCGCAGCCCGGCCACGATCCGCCAGGTCTCCACCACCTCGTTCGCGTCGGCCGGCCGGAAGACCAGCAGACCGGGCATCGCGCGCAGCGAGGCGAGTTGCTCGACCGGCTGGTGTGTGGGCCCGTCCTCGCCGACGCCGATCGAGTCGTGCGTGAAGATGTGCAGAACCGGGATCTCCATGAGCGCCGACAACCGGATGGCCCCCCGCGCGTAGTCGGAGAAGATCAGGAAGCCCGACCAGAACGGGCGGAGCTTGGTGAGGGCCATGCCGTTCGCGGCGGCGGCGGACGCGTGTTCCCGCACACCGAAATGGAGGTTGCGCCCGCCCGGCTCGCCCGGTTGGAAGTCACCGGCGCCCTCGAAGGACAGGTGGGTCTTCGTCGAGGGCGAAAGGTCGGCGGAGCCGCCGAGCAGCCACGGGATCGCCTGCGCGAGCGCGTTGAGCACGTGGCCGGAGGAGTCGCGGGTGGCCATCCCCTTGGGGTCGGCCGGGAAGACCGGCAGGGCCTCCGCCCATCCGTCGGGAAGCTCCCTGCGCTGGATCCGGTCGAGTTCGTCGGCGAGGTCGGGATGCGCGCCCCGGTACGCCGTGAGGGTCGTCTCCCAGGCGGTCCTGGCCTTGGCCCCGCGTTCGCCGACGCCCCGGGCGAAGCACTCGTAGACCTCCGGCGGGACGTGGAAGTCGGCGTCCTCCGGCAGGCCGAAGAAGCGTTTCGCCGCCCTGACGCCGTCGGGCCCGAGCGGTTCCCCGTGAGCCTTCGGGGTGTCCTCGACGGGGGAGCCGTAGCCGATGTGGCTGTGCACCACCACGAGGGTGGGCCGCTCGTGCTCGGCCCTGAACGCGTGCAGGGCACGGCTCACCTGGTTGAGGTCGTTCGCGTCCGACACCGTCGTGACGTTCCAGCCGTACGCGATGAAGCGGGCGGCGACGTCCTCGGTGAAGGTGATCCCGGTGCGGCCCTCGATCGTCACCCGGTTGGAGTCGTAGATCCAGCACAGCTTCGCCAGGCCCAGATGGCCCGCGAGTGAGGCGGCCTCCGACGAGACGCCCTCCATCATGCAGCCGTCGCCCGCCAGCGCGTACACGTCGAAGTCGAACAGCGGGAACCCTTTCCGGTTGTAGCGCGCGGCCAGCCACCTGCCGGCGATCGCCATGCCGACCGACGTCGCCACGCCCTGACCGAGCGGGCCGGTGGTCGCCTCGACGCCGCTGGTCAGGCGGTATTCGGGATGCCCCGGCGCGTGCGACCCGAGCTGGCGGAACGTCTCCAGGTCCTCGAGTGTGACGGCCGGACGGCCGAGGATCTCGTAGTCGGGATCGACGGCGCGAACGCCGCTCAGGTGGAACAGGGACCACAGCAGCGCCGAGGCGTGGCCCTCCGAGAGCACGAAACGGTCGCGGTTCGGCCAGATCGGGTTGGCCGGGTCGAACCTCAGGAAGCGCTGCCACAACGTGTACGCCACGGGCGCGATGTCGAGCGGAGTCCCGGGGTGCCCGGAGTTCGCCTTCTGCACGGCATCGACGCACAGGCCGCGGATGGTGTTGATCGACAGCGTGTCTAGGTCGGTCATGGGTGCACCTCGGTCGGAAGCCAGCGGCCGCCTGGGGCGAGCCGGTCCGCCGCGGCGGGCCCCCAGCTGCCGCGTTCGTACGGCTCCGGCGGCGCCTTGGCGTCCAGGATGGGATCGACGATGCGCCAGGCCTCCTCGACGGTGTCCTCGCGGGCGAAGAGTCGCGGATCTCCGGAGAGCGCGCCGGTGAAGATCCGCTCGTAGGCGCTCTCGGTGTAGCCCAGCTGGCTCGCGAAGTCGACCGAGACGTTCACCTCGCGGGTGCCCACGGGGGTGTTCGGATCCTTGGCGAGCAGGCGGAACGTCACCCCCGGGCCGGGCTGGAGCCGGAACCGCACGATGTTGGGCGCGGGACGTTCGCAGTCGCGGGACAGGAACAGGACGCGCGGCGGCCTGCGGAACTCGACGGCGATCTCGGTGGTGGTGACCGCGAGCGCCTTGCCGGCCCTGATGAGGAAGGGGACGTCGGCCCAGCGCCAGTTGTCGATCCAGAGCCGCGTCGCCACGTACGTCTCCGTCGTCGACCCCGCGGCGACGCCCGGAGTGTTCGGGTAGCCGGCGTACTGCCCGCGCACCGTCTCGCCCGGGTCGATCGCCCGCACCGCGCACAGCAGCCGCCGCTTCTCGTCGCGCTCGGCCTCGGCACTGTCGTCGGACGGCGGATCCATCGCCAGGTAGGCCAGCACCTGCAGGAGGTGGTTCTGCACGACGTCCCTGACGGTCCCGACCGCGTCGTAGAACCTGCCCCGGTCGGCGACGTCGAACGACTCGGCCATCGTGATCTGGACGGAGGCGACGTGGGCGCGGTTCCAGACCGGCTCGAGGATGCTGTTGGCGAAGCGGAACATCAGGAGGTTCTCGACGGCGTCCTTGCCGAGGAAGTGGTCGACCCGCAACAACCGATCCTCGGGGAAGTGCCGATGGAGCTCCTCGTTGAGGCGCTCCGCGGACTCGAGGTCGTCCCCGAACGGCTTCTCCACCACCAGTCGCGCGTCGGCGGTGAGACCCGCCGCGTCCAGTCCCTCGGCTATCTGCGCGAACAGGGAGGGCGGCACGGCCAGGTAGTGGACGGCGAATCCCCGGTCACCTATGGCCCGGCCGACGCCTTCGTAGGTGGCGTGGTCGGCGAGTTCGCCGGAGACCAGTTCGATCCGGGAGAGGAGAGCCTCCACGGCCGCCTCGTCGACCTGCTCGCATGCGGCGGCGACGCTGTCGTGCACGTGCCGCCGGAGCTGATCGTGATCCAGGTGGCCGTGGGCGACGCCGACGATCGGCAGATCGAGTTTCTTGTGGAGGGTGAGCCTGTACAGCGCGGGGAGGACCAGTTTCCTGGCGAGGTCCCCGGTGATGCCGTACAGCACCAGGACCTGGCCCGGTCGCTCGTTCACGGTGCCTCCTCGCCGTCCCGCCGGGATGAGAGGCGGGGCCTGCCCCGGACATTCCTCTCGGCACCTATACCCACAGTCCATCCATCGGTACACAAAGCACGCATACCGCTTATATGGCATTAAGTGAGGATGAATGGTTCATTGATGGCGTCGACCGCCCCGCCCACGCGGGCAAGGCTGGGACGCCAGGGGAATCCGCGATGACCAGGACGGATCGGGCCGGCACGCACGATGCTCGCCATAGTCCGAGCGAGGGAGCCCAGTTCCGATGTCCGACACTCCGGAACACGCCCGGCCGAGGACGCCTCGGTGTGAAGTGATCAATCATCCGTATGGAGGCACCTGTGACGCGATCGCGACCTGGTCCGCCGTCTTCTCGTGCGACTGCTACCACACTCGTGAACGACGCGTCTGCGACGGTCATCTGGACGGCCGGCTGTCCTGCGCGGAATGCCTCGAATACGGCGACCATCAATGCCGGATGATCGCGGGGCCGCCGGAGAAGATCGGCTGATCTCAGAGGGAGGTCTTCGCCAGCCAGCGGGCGAGCAGGTCGCGGTCGCCGAACACCTCGAAGCGCCCGTCGGACGGCTCGCGGCGGCCGTACAGCAGGAGCAGGAGATCACTCATCGGCCCGCGCACGGCGACGTCGCCCTTGCCGTGGCCGTGCGTCCACGTGAACGTGCCGGGGCTCAGCGTGATCGTCCACTCGCCGGAGTCACGGTCGTGCGGGTGGGCGGCGGGGACGCCCTCGCCGGGGGTGGCGTGCGGGTCGCGACCGGGGGTGTCGGTGGCGTGGATGTGGAGGGTCTCCCCGGCCCCGCCCAGTTCCCGCAGGGACTCGGTCATCCACGGGGCCACCTTGATGTTGGCGAGGAACTCGTCGACGCCGTCGACCGCCGTGCGGGCCTCGATGTGAGGCTCGCGCCCGAGGGCGAGTTCGGCGTCGGCGCGGTGGACCGTGGTCTCGTGCAACATCCGCCGACTCCAGAAACCCACATCGGGCCGTGCGCTCCACGACCACACCGCGGTGCCGGGATCGGCGTCCCGCAACGCGGTGACCAGTTCGGCGCCTCCCTCCGCCAGCCAGTCCGGGTACGCCCCGGGGTCGCCGGGCATGGTGACCGGGAGGTCGCGAGACCACAGGGGCTCGGTGACCCGCTCGGCGACGAGATGGCGCACCCAGCGGTGAACGATGCCGACGTGCTTCAGCAGCCGCGTCAGGGTCCACCCGGGGCAGGTGGGGACCTCGGCCGCGGGATCGCCGCCCCGCACGACGTCCACCAACCGGTCGATCTCGGCGCTGAGGAGCGAGCAGCGGTCCTCGTGCGATCCGCCACGTTCGCCTGAGTTCATGCGCTCGAGCATAGATCGACCGGCCGGAGGCCGGGGAGTCTCGAGCGCAGATCAGCCGACGGGTGGAGGAGGACGGCCCGGGGAATCCGTCAGGATCGTTCGGCCGACTCGTCCACGAGGATCTCCAGGATCGGGATCGCCGCCGCCAGCGCCTCACGCTGTTCCCGGTCCAGCCGGTCGATGCGCCGGGCGAGCAGCGCCGACCGCTCTCTGCGGATGCGCGCGAGGGTCTTCCTGCCGGTCGCCGTGATGTCCACCAGGAACGACCGGCCGTCCTCGGGGTCGGAGGCCTTGCCGATGAGCCCGGCCGCCGACAGGGGAGTGATGGTCCGGGTCATGGACGGCGCGGAGACGCCCTCCCGCGTGGCCAGTTCGCCCAGGCGGATCGGGCCGCGCTGCTCGATCCGCGCGAGGGCCGACAGTTGGGCGAAGGTGAGGTCCTGGCTGCCGGAGGCCTGCGCCATCTGGCGGTGCAGCCGGGCGATCACCAGCCGGAGCCTGCCCACCTCCTCCGGGTCGAGATCCCCGCCTGTGGCCTGCCGGGTGTGCTGCCCGGTCGGGTCACCCATCGTTCCTCCGGTCCTCTGCCGACTCCGTACGGTCCTACCGTACGGGCTGGGCCGCCCGGTCCATACCCGCACAGATCGGGACATCTAATGCGCCCGCCGTACGGGTGGGACCGTGACGGCCCGTCAGCCCGCGTGCTCTCATCCCACGCGCGCGGGACTCTGGCCGCCAACGCCATCGGGCTGGGACTCCGCACCGTCGCGCCCGCGGATGAGGGAGGCCGCCGCCGCGATGAGCGAGATGACGATCGCGAGCCAGAACACCACCACCAGTCCGTCGTGGAACGGGCCGGAGATCAGGTTGGGGAAGAACTCCCTGCCGGTGAGGGTGTGCGCGTTGGCCGCCGGCAACTGGCCCAGCGTCTGCGGGCCGAGGAGTTGCTGGATGGGGTTGTAGCCGAGGAAGGCGGCGAACAGAGTGCCCACCGGGGGCAGCGCGGCGATCGCGTTCGCCGACGCGGCGGGGACTCCCTGCGCGGTGAGACCCGTGCTGAGCGTGTGCGGCAGCGAGCTCGCGAGGCCGGCCACCATCAGCGAGAAGAAGACGCCGATCGACAACACCATGCCGGCGTTCTGGAAGGTGGCCCGCATCCCGGACGCCGCGCCGCGGGCTTCCGCGGGCACGGCCGACATGATCAGGGACGTGTTGGGTGCGGCGTACAGGCCGCCGCTGAGGCCGTTGAGGAAGATCAGCGCCGCGAAGGCCCAGTAGTCGAAGTCCGTCGGCAGCGCCAGCAGCCCGAGGAACGACACCGCCATGAGCACGAGCCCGCTCGCCGCGAACAGGCGGGCGCCGAACCTGTCGGACAGGTAACCCGCGAGCGGCCCGGCGGCCAGGAACCCGACCGTGAGCGGCAGTAGATAGATGCCGGCCCACAGGGGAGTGTCCTCGTAGTTGTAGCCGTGCAGGGGCAGCCAGATCCCCTGCAACCAGATGATCAGCATGAACTGAAGGCCGCCGCGTCCGATCGATCCCAGCAGGGTCGCGGCGTTGCCGCCGGCGAAGACCGCGTTCCGGAACAGCTTGAGCGGGAACATGGCGTCGGTGACCCGGGTCTCGATGTAGCAGAAGAGCGCGAGCAGGACGACGCCGCCGATCAGGCCCGCGAGCACCCAGGGGTTCGTCCAGCCCATCGTGCTCCCTCCGTACGGCTGGATGCCGTACGTGATCCCGGCGAGAAGCGCGGTGAGCCCGACGGCGAAGGTGACGTTGCCCCACCAGTCGATCTTCGCGGGCCTGCGCACGCCGGTGTCGTGCAGCGAGCGGTAGGCCCAGATGGTCCCCACGATGCCGATCGGCACGTTGATCCAGAAGATCGAGTGCCAGTTCCACTCGGCGAGCAGGCCGCCCAGCACGAGGCCGATGAACGAGCCCGCGATGCCGGCCACGATGTTCACACCGAGCGCCATGCCGCGCTGCCGGGTGGGGAACGCGTCGGTGATGATCGCCGCCGAGTTCGCCATCAGCATCGAGCCGCCGATCGCCTGTGCGACGCGCCAGCCGATCAGCCAGAGTGCGCCCGCGCCCCCGTGGTACGGATCCAGCGACAGCGCGATCGAGGTCAGCGTGAACAGCAGGAAACCGGCGTTGTAGATCTTGATCCGGCCGAAGATGTCGCCGAGCCGGCCCAAGCTGACCACGAGGACGGCGCTGACCAGCATGTATCCCATCAGCATCCAGAGCAGGTAGCTGACGTTGCCGGGTTCCAAGGGGTCGAGCCGTATCCCGTTGAAGATCGCCGGAAGCGAGATCAGCACGATCGAGCTGTTGATCGTGGCGATCAGCGTGCCCAGTGTCGTGTTGGACAATGCCACCCATTTGTAGTGCGGATGATCGGAATCGATCTTCGGCGCACCGCCCCATCTGCGCTTCGAGGTGGACTCGAGTGTTCCGTCAGCCGCCATCGGCCAGCCCCTTCGGACTCCGCAACTAGTTACCTAATGTCAACTAACTATATTGCAGGGATCGTGGTCGGCTTACGGGGATCTGGACGCCTCGGTGATAGATCGTCGTATTCGTGGTTGTGCGCCCACGACCCTGTGATCGGCGCGAGTGATGTCGAATCGGGTGGACATGGCGCAGTTCGATACGGGATGTTGGAGCGTGCCAGGCCCTGGTTCGACAACTTTTCACCACATTTTCACCCGGGCGAATGCGTTACCCATATGAGCCTTGCTCGGCGAGGAAGGTGTCAGTAAAGTCGCGCTCCGGCCGTATTCGACCCGACTCCTCGGAATCGTGTCGGCGGTACACGCCGACAGATGCGAGAACGTGAGAGAGGCTCGAATGACCTGACCGCCGGACGGATGCTCGACCACGTCTGTGCTGGTCTTCCCTCACCGCCGCCTGGAGCGCCTTCGCGCTCGCGGGAGCGTGGTCGCGGCTCCTCGATCCGTACCGGTCGCCCGGATGCCGCGAATCAATGAATTTCTCGAATGGATGAAACTATGAGTACCCCCCCGCAGCCCCCCGCCGGTTTCCCCGGTCAGCCCGGTTACCCCGGCCAGCCTCCGGCCGGTGGTCCGTACGGATACGGCACCGAGCCGGTGAAGACCTCGAACGGGCTCGCCGTCGCCGGATTCGTCCTGGCGTTCCTGGTCTCCCCGATCGGGTTCATCCTGAGCATCATCGGCCTGGTCGTGGCGCCGAAGCGCGGCGGGAAGGGCAGGGGCCTGGCGATCGCCGGCATCATCATCTCGCTGGTCGTCACGGCGGGCTGGACCGGGCTGACCATCGTCGTGGTCAGGGCCGTGGGCGACAACGTCGCGACCGTTCTCGACCCGGGCTGCACGGCCGGGAAGTCGGTGATCCTCGAGGACGCCCTCAAGCTCTCGTCGGATCCCGCCACGCTCAAGAAGGAGCTGACGACCATCGTCACGAAGCTCAACACGGCCGGGGACAAGGCCAAGGATGACAATGTGCGCAAGGCGATGACCACGCTGGCGGGGGACTACGACGACCTCGTTCAGGCGCTCGACAAGAAGACCGCGCCTCCGTCCGACATCGAGGCCAGGGTCACCAAGGACGTCAACACCGTCGTCTCCCTGTGCACCTTCGGCACGCAGGTCCAGTAGGAACCGGGGTGGCCCCGCGCGTGGCGGTCACGACGCGCGGGGCGTACGGCGGGTGAGCAGGGAGTCGCGGATCTCGCCCGCCCGGACGGCCGTGGTGGACGGCAGGGTCGAGGTGAGGCCGTGGCTGTGCTCGGTTCCACCCTGGAGGTAGATGCCCGCCGTCACGCCGGCGGCTATCTCACCGCCCGGCCCTGACCTCCGCGCCGCCGTCCGCCGTCTCCTGGGCCGCGCCGTCGTGGTGGCGGCCCATCGGGATGACCAGGGGCGTGCCGCTGACCGGATCCGTCATCACCTGACAGCGTAGGTCGAAGACCTCCTCGACCGACTGGGCGGTGATGACGTCGGCGGGCGCGCCCTCCGCCACGATCCGGCCCGACTTCATGGCGACGACGTGATCGGCGTAACGACAGGCCTGGTTGAGGTCGTGCAGGACCATCACGACCGTGCGGTTCTCGCGCCGGTTGAGGTCGGCGACGAGGTCCAGGACGTCGATCTGGTGGGCCAGGTCCAGGTAGGTGGTCGGCTCGTCCAGCAACAGCACCTCGGTGCCCTGAGCCACGGCCATCGCGATCCAGGCGCGCTGACGCTGGCCGCCGGACAGTTCGTCGACCAGGCGGTCGGCGAGCCCGGTCAGTCCCGTGGCGGCCAGTGCTCCGGCGACGGCGCGCTCGTCGGCCTCCGACCACTGCCGCCACCACGTCTGGTGGGGGGACCGGCCGCGGCTGACGAGGTCGATGACGGTCAACCCCTCCGGGGCCACAGGAGACTGCGGCAGGATGCCGAGGCGCTGGGCCAGCTCCCTCGTCGGCACGGACTGCAGAGCCCGCCCGTCGAGCCGTACGGCGCCGCCGCGGGGCGTGAGCAGCCGGGCCAGTGCCCGCAGCAGCGTCGACTTGCCGCAGGCGTTGGCGCCGACGATGGCGGTCACCCGGCCGGGCGGGACCGCCAGATCGAGGTCGTCGACGATCAGCCGGTCGTCGTACGCCAGACGCAGCCCGCTCGCCCGCAGGTCCGGGCTTGTGGTCGACATCCGTTCAGCCTCCTGAGCCCGCGCGGTTCGCGCGGATGAGCAGCCAGAGCAGGACCGGCGCGCCGAGGACGCCGGTGACGATTCCGACCGGCAGTTCCGTGCCGGGGATGAGTGTCCGCGCGATGAGGTCGGCGGACAGGACGACGAGCGCCCCGGTCAGCCCGGACGCCACCAGCGGCGGCCACGCCGTGCCGGCCAGGCGCTGCGCGATCTGCGGCGCCGCCAATGCGACGAACGCGACCGGGCCCGCCGCGGCGGTGGCGAAGGCGATCAGCCCGACGCCGACGAGCAGCAGCGCGAGCCGGACCGGTTGCACCGGCGTCCCGAGGCCCGTGGCCAGGTCGTTGCCGAGTTGGAGCGTCCGCATCCAGCGGCCGAGCAGCAGCGCGGCCGGCACCAGGGCGGCCATGGCGACGGCCAGCGGGCCCACCTGGGCCCAGTCGCGGCCGTTGAGGTTGCCCACGAGCCAGCCCAGCGCGGCCTGCGCCTGGAACCGCCCGCCGCGCGCCATGAGGAAGTCGGTCGCGCTCGTGCACATCCACGCGACCCCGATGCCGACCAGGATGATCCGGTAGCCGGTGGTCCCGCGGCGCCAGGCCAGCAGGTAGACCAGCAGGGCGGTGGCGAGGGCTCCGAGCAGGCCCAGCGCCTGGGTGCCGAGACCGCCGTCCCAGCCGAGGACGATGCCGGCCACCACCGCGGTCCCCGCGCCCTCGATGATGCCGATCATGTCCGGGCTGGCCAGCGGATTGCGGGTCATGGTCTGGAACAGCGCGCCGGACAGGGCGAACGCGACGCCCGCCAGCAGGCCGACCATCGCGCGCGGCAAGCGCAACTCCCTGACGACCAGCAGCGTCCCGGGATCCCCCGAGCCGGCGAGCGCCTTCATCACGTCGGCCAGGCCGACCGGGTAGTCGCCTATCGCGACGCCCCAGCAGAAGACCAGGAAGGCGCCGACGGCGAGGGTCACGCAGACCGCGACGAGCCGGGGCCGCAGCACACCGGAGACGGGCGGTACGGCCAGCCGGAACGTGCGGCGGGAGGAGTGGGTGAGCACGGACGGGGACGGAGTCACGCTCACACCTCCGCGAGCCGTCGGCGGCGCACCAGGGCGATGAAGAACGGCGCGCCGATGAACGCGACCAGGACCCCCGCCTGGATCTCGCTCGGGCGGACGACGAGGCGTCCGATGACGTCCGCCGTGAGGACAAGGCAGGGCGCGAGCACCGCCGACAGGGGTAGGAGCCACCGATGGTCGGGGCCGATGGCGGCCTGCTGGGCGAGGACCCGCGCGACATGCGGGACCACCAGTCCGACGAACACGACGGGCCCGATGGCCACCACCGCGCCTCCCGTCAGCAAGGTGACCGCGGCCACCCCCTGCAACCGCACCAGGCCGAGCCGCCGGCCGAGCGAGGCCGCCACGTCGTCGCCGAGCGCGAGGCTGTTGAGCGCGGGCGCGCTCGACAACGCCAGAACGGCGCCCACGGCGAGGAAGGGCAGGACCTGAAGCACCACGCCGCCGTCCCTGTCGGCGAGCGATCCCGCGTTCCAGAACCGGTAGCGGTTGAGCGCGTCGGGATCGGTCAACGCGATCGCGCTGGTGAGCGAGGTGAGCAACGAGGTGATGGCGACTCCGGCCAGCGCCAGCTTCACCGGTGTCTGCCCCGAACGGCCCAGGCCGCCGAGCAGGTAGACGAGCACGCTCGCCACGAGCGCTCCCGCGAAGGCGAACCAGATGTAACCCAACACCGACCCGACCCCCAGGACCGCCACCGACAAGACGATCGCGAACGAGGCGCCCGCGCTGACTCCGAGCACTCCAGGGTCGGCGAGCGGATTGCGGGTGAGGGCCTGCATGAGCGCGCCGGACAGGCCGAGCGCCGCGCCGGCCGCGAGGCCGAGGGCCGTGCGGGGGATCCGCACCGACCAGATGACGTTCTCCACGCGCGTGCTGTCGGGGTGGCCGAACAGCGCGCGGACGACCTGGTCGAGCGGGATGTTCAGCGCGCCGAGCGCTATCGACAGCAGGCAGAGCACCACGAGGAGGGCGGCGAGCACCGCCGCGAGGAGGACGGGACGGAGCCCCCTGTCCCGCGTCACCGGGGTCTGTCCAACGACTCAGCATCCTTAGGTTAGGCAGGCCTTAACTGTAGCCCGGGACGGTCTTGTGTAGTTAGGTAATCCTTACCTTAGTATGTCGGGCGGTCGCGGCTCACCGTGTCCCGAGGAGCAGCGGGGCTGACCCGAGCCGAGCCGTCCGGAGCCCTGCGGACGACCGGCTGCTCGCCGTCGCGGGCGAGCAGTCGGTGCCGGTCACCGCGACCGCGGGCACCGAGCCGTCGGCCGAGCCCCCGTGGCCGTCATCCTGCACGCGGGCCACGACCGCCCGCCGTCCGGTACACCGACCTCACGTCGATCCGAGCCGGGGTTCCGCTGCCTCGAGAAGGATCTTCAGCAGGTCCTGCGGTGCGTCCCGCATGAGGTTGTGCCCGCTGTCCAGCGCGTACGTCGCCCATGCGGGGTCCTTGAGCAGCCGCTGATGGACGGGTGTGAAGGGGGACTCGCCGTCCCAGCCCGCCGCGTACACATAGACCCGGCGCCGGACCCGCGCCGGATCCCCGGTGAGGCGCAGGGGCTGGAGCAGCGAGGCGATCGGGTGGGGTGTGGCCCGGGTGTCGAAGAACGGCAGCGGCCGCACCGCGTACCCGGTCTCCACCACGTCCGTGTACCACTGCCGTTCTCGATCGGAGACCACGCTCCAGCACGAGTCGCCGTCGCCCGGCACCATGGCGTCCAGGTAGACCAGGGCGGCGACGCGGCCGGGCATGCGGTCGGCGACGCCCGTGATCACCATCCCGCCGTAACTGTGGCCGACCAAGACCACGTCATGGAGGTCCTCGACCTCCAGGACGCCGGTCACGTCCTGGAGGTGCGTGTCGAGGTTCACTCCGCCGTGCAGGAGGTGACCGCGTTCGCTGAGCCCGGTCAGCGTCAGCGGGTAGGTGCGGTGCCCGTGGCCGCGGAGCTGTTCGGTCAGCTCATCGAAACACCAGCCGCCGTGGCACATACCGGGAATCAGTACGAAAGTTGCCATAACCGTGTTCCTTATCGTGGATGAACCAGTCGTCTCAGGCGTCCGTCTCGATGACGCCGCCTGGCTGGGAGGTTGTGGAGGGCGCGGTGGAGAGGCGTGAGCGGTTGCCGATCGTGGCGATCAGAGCCGCCGCGGCACACAGGATCGCGGTCCACGCCAGGGTCGCGCCGGTCGAGGTGCGATCGGCGAGGAGCCCGGCCAGCCACGGGCCGGCGGTCTGGCCGGCGGCGAACAGCGTGGTGAAGGCCGCCAGTGCGGCGGTCCAGCGGGCGGGCGAGACGGCGGCCTTGATGAGCGCGGTGACGGCGGCGGGGACGCCCATGAACGTCGCTCCGTACACGATCGCGGAGGCGAGGATGACCGGCTCCGCCGGGGACATGAGGGGGAGTGCCGCACCGCCGGCGAGGATGGCCAGCAGCGCGGCCAGGGCTCTGCTGCCGGGCCAGTGGGTGATGGGACGGCTCCACAGGAAGGGTGCCGCCATGACGGCCAGCCCCAGGGCCGTCCAGGTGAACGTCACCTGCGAAACCGGCGCGTACCGGTCTGCGAGGTACGCGGACAGGAAGGTGATGTAGGTGATGTATCCGGCGGCGAACAGGAGGTAGGCCACGGCCGTCCGCGACAGCGGGCGCACCGGCCGGTGGCCGGCGGGGGTGGCCGACGCGGGGCCGTCCTCCTCGGCGTCCTCGTCGATGCGTGCCGCGGACCAGCTGACCAGTGCCGCCAGGCCGGCGGCGACGCTGAGGCAGACCCAGGCGAGTTGCCAGCGATCCCCCAGGGCCGGAATGGTCACGCCGCAGAACACGATGCCCAGACCGGTGCCGGCGAAGTAGACGGCGATGGGCATGCCGGAGGAGATGCCGGTGGCGATGCGCGCCGCGATCACACCGCCCGTGACGAACACCAGGGCCCCCGCCGCGCCGGCGACGACCCGTGCGGTCAGCAGCGCCAGGTGGTCACCACCGAGGGGGGTGGCGGCGAGCGCGATGGCGGTGAGGACCATCCCCGAGCGGAAGGTGGCGGCAGTGCCCAGCCGTCGCCGGACGACGGGGGTCGCCAGAGCGCCGAGGAGGTAGCCGAGCCCGTTGGCGGCGCTCATCGTGCCGGCGTCGGCCAGGGTCCAGTGAAGGTTGTCACGCATGGCCGGCAGAAGAAGTCCGTAGGCGAAGCGCGCCAGTCCCAGTGCCGAAGCGGTGCCGAGAGCCAACCGCAGCGCCTGCCACCGCGCCCGCGACAGGTCCTGCCTCATGAACCCTGCGCGGGGAAGCTCGAGATCGTACGTGTGAGGGTCACACGGAGGGCGGCGGCAAGTGGGTTGATCATGGAGGACTCCCCAAGGTCGAACCGATCGGTACGATCCGAGACGCTAGCATCAGATCGAACCGAGCGGTACCATCCATCCCATGCCAGTCGCCAAAGGCTCGACGATCGACCCGGCGCGCACCCGCGCCGCCATCCTGGAAGCGGCCACCGCGGTGCTGTACGAGCGCGGCCTCGACGGCGTCGGCGTCGCTGAGCTGTGCAGCCGCATCGGGGTGTCCAAGGAGACGCTCTACCGGCACTTCGGCACCAAGGAGGGCCTGGTCGAGGCCATGCTCCGGCAGCGCAGCGAGCGCGTCGTGCAATGGCTGGCCGCGGCCGCCGTGGCCGCCGGCGACGACCCCCGCGACCAGCTCGCCGCCGTGTTCGACGCCCTCCAGCAGTGGTACGACGACCCGGTCTTCCGCGGCTGCGCGATGCTGAACGCGGCCGCCCAGCACCACGTCGAGACCGTACGCGCCATCACCGCACGTCATCTCGACCGATACCTCGAGTTGCTGACCGGCATCGCCGAGCGCGCCGGAGCCTCCGCCCCCCAGGTTCTGGGGCGGCAGCTGCTCATGCTGGTCGAGGGTGCGACCGTCGTCGCCGCGCATCACGGCGGCGCCGGCGCGGGTGAGCACGCCCGCCACGCCGCACTCACCTTGTTGTCCGCCGCCTCCTGACCCGCTCGCCGGGTCGGGTATGTCCGGGAGACGTGCAGAGGGGCCGGGCCGCGATCGCGGCCCGGCCCCTCGTGGTCTCCCTGCGCCGGAGGCGAGGCTCAGGGAGACCGGCTCATGGGAGTGTCAGGAGGCGGCCTGCTCCACCGGTGTCGCGGGGTCGCCGTCCACGGCCGCCGCGAGTTGCGGCACCAGCCTGTCGAGCGTGTACGGCAGGCTCAGCACCGACACGAACGAAATGGCGTTGCCGTAGTCACCGGTTTCCTGGATGTAGACCTCACGGCCCTGATTGACCACGTTCAGGTCGCCGTACAGCTTGTCCGCGTGGAGGGTGGCCGCGCCCTTCGTGGGGTCGGAGACGATCCACACGATCGCGCCGGTGTCGAGCAGGTCGGTGCGCTCCTTGCTGATGTTGGCGCCGAACTCGTCGCCGACGACCGCGTCCAGACCGGCGGGCAGCGTGAAGCCGAGCGAGGTGAGCACCCGCGAACGGCCGTCCTGGCTGCCGTAGACGAAGATGCCCTCGTACGGCGTGGCCATCACCGCCGTGGCCTTCATGAAGCCGGGGTGCTCCTGCTTCGCGGCGCTGAAGCGGGCCTCGACGTCCGCGACGAGCTTGTTCGCCTCGGCCTGCTTGCCGAGCGCGGTGCCGATGGTCTGGGTCTGCTGCTGCCACGGGATGCCGTAGTCGGAGAACTGCGCGGGCTGGGCCACGACCGGGGCGATCTTCGAGAGCAGTTCGTACTGGTCCTTCGTCAGCCCCGAGTACAGGGCGAGGATCAGGTCGGGGCGCAGCGCGGCGATCTTCTCGATCTGGGGGCCGGTGCCGGTGTCCTTCAGCACGGTCGGCACGGCGGAGGAGCCCAGCTTGCCGGCGGCCCACGGCCCGATGGCGCCCTTGTAGCCGCCGATCCACTCGGTCGTCCCGACCGGCACCTTGCCGAGGGCCAGCACGGCGTCCTGGTCGGTCAGGCCCACGGTGACGATGCGCTGGGGTTCGGCCGGGATGGTGGTGGACCCGAACTTGTGCTGGATCGTCACCGGGAAGGCGCCGGTCTGCGGCGTGGAGGCCGAGGGCTGCCCGGAGGCGGAGCCGGTGGTGCCGGAGCCCGAGCCGCACGCGGCGGCGCCGAACAGGAGCAGGGCGGAGGCGAGTCCCACCGCGAGCCGGGTGCCTCTCAGGGAGCGGAACATCAAAAGACCCTTCATGTCGATTTCGGATTCGTCGTGTGCCGGGGGGCGTCGTTCGGCGGGTGAGGGCGGTGCGGGGTGTCAGGAGGGCCGGGCAGGTGAGGGGGGCCGGGCGGGTGCGGTGCGCGGGTGTCCGACCACGCCTCCCAGAGCGCGGCGTAACTTCCGCCGGCGGCCCGCAGTTCGTCATGGGGGCCGATCTCGACGATGCGGCCGGCGTCCATGACGACGACCCGGTCGGCGGTCGCGGCCTGGGTCAGGCGGTGCGCGACGACCAGGGCGGTGCGGCCCTCGATCGCCCGGTCCGCGGCCGACTCCAGGGCGCGTGCCCCCGTGCTGCCCGCCTCGGCCGTCGCCTCGTCGAGCACCGCGACCGGTGGATCGGCCAGGACGAGGCGGGCGAGGGCGACCTGCTGGACCTGCGTCGGGGTGAGGCGGTGGCCGCCCTCGCCCACCACGGTCGCGATGCCGTCGGGCAGCGCCTCGGCCCAGTCGAGCGCGCCCACGAGGGTGAGCGCCTCCCGGAGGTCGTCGTCGGCGGCTCCGGGCCGGGCCAGCCGGAGGTCGTCGGCGAGGGGGCCCGCTAAGACGTGCACCTCCTGTGTGACCAGGGCGACCGGGCGCCCGTCGTCCGCGGATGGGGCGACCGCCAGCCGTACCGACCCGGTGGCCGGCCGATGCACCCCCGCGATGAGCTTGGCGAGCGTGGTCTTGCCCGCGCCGCTCGCCCCGACCAGAGCCACGCGTTCGCCGGTCCGCAGGACGAGGTCCACGTCGTGCAGGACGGGCCGGCCCGGTTCGTACGCGTGCCCGAGGCCGGAGACCGTCACGGCCGCCTGATCGCCCGCGCGCCCGTTCTCGTGCGCGGCTTCACGCCCGGCGTCGTGTTCCCCGGGAGGCGCGGCCGCCACGCCGACCAGTCGCGCGAGGCTCGCGCCCGCGGACTGGGCGTCGTCGATCAGCACGAGCGCCGAGTTGATCGGGCCGAACAGGCTGTGGAAGTACAGCGTGGCCGCCGTCGCCGTCCCGATGGACGCGGACCCGCTGCGCACCAGCACGAAGCCGGCCACCAGGACGGCCGCCAGGCCGGTGTACTCGGCGACGTGCAGCCGGCTGTAGAACCGGAGCACCAGTCGCACGCCGCACTCCTTCAGGTCCGAGCAAAATTTAGGTAAGGCTATCCTAAGTAAGGGTTACCTGACCAGCCGGGCGCCCGCCCGTCCTCGAGGCGCCCTCCGGAGGCCGGGATGACCTGATGACCGGGCTTTGAGCGGAAATTGAGGATTCTCAGGTAGACCCTGAGATATGGATCGGGCCGCCAAGGTTCTCGTCGTCGACGACGAGCCGAACATCCGCACGCTGCTGTCCCAGACGCTCCGCCTGGTGTCCTTCGAGGTGAGAACGGCCGAGAGCGGTTCGCAGGCGCTGACCGCGGTCAGGGAGTTCGAGCCCGACATCGTGGTCCTCGACGTGATGCTGCCCGACTTCGACGGGTTCGAGGTGGCGCGGCGCCTGGGTGAGGTGCCCGTGTTGTTCCTGACCGCGCGGGACACGGTGGAGGACAGGGTCCAGGGCCTGAGCATCGGCGCGGACGACTACGTCGCCAAGCCGTTCAGCCTCGAGGAGGTCGTCCTGCGGATCAGGGCGATCCTGCGCAGGAGCCGGGCCGCGGAGCCGCCGCAGGGCAACGTCCTGTCCTACGCCGACCTGGAGCTGGACCCGGACGCCCACGAGGTGCGGCGCGCCGGGATCCTCGTCGACCTGTCGCCCACCGAGTTCAACCTGCTGGCCTACCTGATCGCGAACGCCGGGCGGGTGGTGAGCAAGACGCAGATCCTCGACCGGGTCTGGCGGTACGACTTCGACGGCGACTCCAGCATCGTCGAGTCGTACGTCTACTACCTGCGCAAGAAGATCGACAAATGGGATCCACCGCTGATCCAGACCGTGCGCGGGGTCGGCTACACCCTCAAGCTGCCGCGGAAGGGCGACGCGTGAGGGGCCCGGGCCGCTGGACGGTGCGCACCCGGCTCGTGGTGGCCGCCGTCGCGTTGACCGGTCTCGCGCTCGTGCTGGCGAACACGGCGGGGCTGGCCCTGCTGCGCGGCTATCTCATGGACCGGCTCGACGACCAGTTGAGCGCCACCACGGGTGTCGCCTCCTCGGGCCTGATCGCCCTGGCCGATCGCCCGCCCGCCGGGCTCACCGCTCCGGGAGACCCGGGGGAGGCCGGCATCCCGGTGGAGAAGAAGATCGTCGCGCGGATCGTCGGCGACCGGGCGATCTACTTCTTCTCCCGGGACGGAAGGCTGACCGGCGGGTTCCCCTCCCAGCCCATCAGCGGGCCGGATCTCGGCTCCTTCGAGGAGATCCACAGAGGCGAGCCGTACACGGTGCCCGGCAGGGGCGGGCCGTCCTGGCGCGTGATGGCGGTGGACGTCCCCGGCGGGGGGACGATGGTGACGGCCTCGTCGATGGCCGAGATCGAGGCCATCCAGAAGTGGCTGCTCGCCATCGACGCCGGAGTCATGGCGGTGGTGCTGCTCCTGCTCGGACTGGCCGCGGCCGCGCTGGTACGGCTCGGCCTGCGCCCGCTCACCAGGATGGAGGAGACGGCGGGGCACATCGCCGCGGGCGACTTCGGCCGGCGCGTCCCGGCGGACGACCCGCACACGGAGCCCGGCCGCCTCGGCATCGCGATGAACGTGATGCTGGACCGCGTCGAGAGGGAGATCGCCGCGCGGGCGCAGTCGGAGGCGCGCATGCGCCGGTTCCTCGCCGACGCCTCTCACGAGTTACGCACGCCGCTCACCTCCGTGCGGGGCTTCGCCGAGCTGTACCGCAGGGGAGGCACTCCGGCGGGGCCGCCGCTCGACGAGGCCATGCGCAGGATCGAGGACGAGGCCGGCCGGATGGGCGTCCTGGTCGACGACCTGCTCACCCTGGCCCACCTGGACGAGGAACGTCCCATGGACAGCCATCCAGTCGACCTCCTGGAGATCGCCGCCGACACGATCCGCGACGCCCGTGCCCGGGTGCCCGACCGGCAGGTACGGCTGGCCGGTCTGGGTTCGTCGCTCGCCCCGGTCGTGGTCGTGGGGGACGAGGCGCGGTTGCGGCAGGTGCCGGCCAACCTGGTGGCCAACGCGCTCGCTCATACGCCGCCGGATGCGAAGATCACGGTTCGGGTGGGAGTCGCCATGGCCGGGTCCGGTCCCGCCATCGCCGTGGGCGCGGCGGCTCCCGGGCTCATGGGAGTCATCGAGGTCGCGGACACCGGGCCGGGGATCCCGGCCGGCCATGTGCCGCACATCTTCGAGCGCCTCTACCGCGTCAGCCAGAGCCGTTCCCGCGCCGAAGGCGGAGCCGGGCTCGGGCTCGCCATCGTGGCCGCGATCGTCCGGGCGCACGGCGGACGCGTCGAACTGGCACCCTCCGGGACGACGACGGGCGCTGAGAGGGAGGCTGAGACGGGCGCCGTGTTCCGCGTCCTGCTGCCGCTCCACACCTCGCCGGGGGAGCAGGAAGATCCGGACTTTGATGGTGCTCCGAGGTAGCTCCGGGCCGGCTCCGATGGGCGCCGAGCAGCATCGGGCTCATGCGAAGAACACTTGTGGCGGCGGCGCTCCTCGCGTTCGCCGTCGGATGCGGACAAGCCGACGGCTCGCCGGGCGTGGCCTCGGTCAAGGGCACCGAGACCGCGTCGCAGGCGAGCGCCTCCCCGACACCCTCGGTGGACCCCGCGGAGCAGGGCAGGAAGTTCGCCCAGTGCATGCGGGACCACGGCGTGGACATGCCCGATCCGGAGACCGACGGGAAGGGAGGCATGCGCCTGCGCGTGGACGGTGAGAAGGGCGGCGAGGCGAAGGTCCAGAAGGCGATGGAGGCGTGCCGCAGCCTGAACCCGTTCGGTGAGAAGGGCCCCGAGGTAACCCCCGAGCAGCAGGAGAAGCTTCTCGCGTTCGCCCAGTGCATGCGGGACCACGGCGTCGACATGCCCGATCCGGACTTCAGCGGCGGCGGAGTGAAGATCACCGGAGGAGGTCCCGGGTTCGGTCCCGACGATCCCAAGTTCCAGAAGGCCACAGAGGCGTGCAGGGACAAGCTGGGCCAACTGGGCCCGGTGGGAGGCAGGCCGTGACCGGCACCCGGGAGACGGCGATGGAGCGCGCCGGCGAGCACTCGGCGGCGCACACGCCGCACGACGAGACCGGACGCCGGGACGAGCCGGTCCGTCGCCCGCGACGGCGCCGGGTGGTCAGGACGGCGGCCGCGACCGGCGGCGTCGCGCTGCTCGCGGCGGCCGTCGCCGCGACCGCGATCGGCGTGGGGGGCGAGAGCGGCCCGGCGGCCGCAGAGCGGACGCCCCCCGCGACGGCCACGGTAGAGCGGGCGACGCTGACCGACACCAAGGAGGTCGACGGCACCCTCGGCTACGGTGACACGGCCACCGTCACCGGCCGCGGGCAGGGCACGATCACCTGGCTCCCGGCTCCGGGCGCGACGATCACCAGAGGGCGTGCGGTCTACAGCGCCGACGCCGACCGGGTCCCGCTCCTCTACGGCGTCACGCCCCTCTACCGGGTCCTCCAGAACGGGGTCGAGGGCCGGGACGTCAGGATGCTGGAGCAGAACCTGGCCAAGCTCGGATACGACGGCTTCACCGTGGACGACGAGTTCACCTGGGCCACCCGCGAGGCGGTCGAGGAATGGCAGGACGACCTCGGACTGAAGGTCACGGGACAGGTCGCGCCCGGCGACGTCGTCGTCCACGACGGCCCGCTCCGGATCGCCGAACTCAAGGCCGCGCTCGGCGGCCAGGCGGCCGGGCCCGTCCTCACCTACACCGGCACCACCCGCGAGGTCACGGTCCCCCTCGACGTGGCCGACCAGCACCTGGTCAAGAAGGGGATCAAGGCGAGCGTCGAGTTGCCGGACGGTTCCACCGTCCAGGGCACCGTGACGAGCGTCGGCAAGGTGGCGACGGAGACGACGACCCAGAACGAGACGACGACCACGGTCGACGTGGTCGTCTCGGTGCGCGACGACGGCGAGCTCAAGACCTACGACACCGCTCCCGTGGACGTCACCATCGTCTCCGCGGAGCGCGAGGACGTGCTCGTCGTCCCGGTCGGTGCCCTGGTGGCCCTGGCCGAGGGCGGGTACGGCGTGCAGGTCGTGGAGGGCCCCGCCACCCGCTACGTCGCGGTCGAGACCGGGATGTTCGCCGACGGCAAGGTCGAGGTGACCGGGGTGGACGAGGGTGCGACCGTGGTGGTGCCCTCGTGAGCCGGGACGGCGTCACCACGCCCGAGGCGGCCGGCGGACCGTACATCGTGGAACTCGCGGGCGTCAGCAAGGTCTACGGCGGCGGCGTGGCCGCGCTCCGCGGAGCCGCGACGACCATCCGCTACGGCGAACTCGTCGGCATCGTCGGCCCCTCCGGCTCGGGGAAGTCGACGATGCTGAACATGATCGGCACGCTGGACCGGCCAACGGAGGGCACGGTCCGGATCGCCGGCCACGACATCGCGGAGTTGTCCGACCGGGAGTTGTCCGCCCTGCGGGCCGGGGTGATCGGCTTCGTCTTCCAGCACTTCCACCTCGCGGCCGGAGTCCCCTCCCTCGACAACGTCGCCGACGGGCTGCTCTATTCGGGCGCCGCGCTCGGCGAACGGCGCGGACGTGCCGCGGAGGCGTTGCGCAGGGTCGGCCTGGGACACCGGCTCGACCACCGCCCGCATGAGCTCTCCGGCGGCGAGCGGCAGCGAGTGGCGATCGCCCGCGCCGTCGTCGGCGACCCTCTGCTGCTCCTCGCCGACGAGCCCACCGGCAACCTCGACTCCTCCTCGGGCGCCGGCGTGATGGGGCTGCTCCAGGAGCTCCACCAGGGCGGGACCACCGTGGTGATCATCACGCATGATCGGGACATCGCCGCCGGGCTGCCCAGGCGGATCGAGATGCTCGACGGCCGCGTGATGGAGGACTCCCAGGTGAGGCGGGTGCCGGCATGCTGACCACGGCGCAGAACCCGGCGGAACCGATCCCGGGGCACGCGAGGGGCGGGCGGTCCGGCAGGCCGACTCCCGCGCGGCTCCGCCCACGGGATGTGATCAGGGTGGGCGGGGCCGGGCTGCGGGCCCGGCCGTTGCGGGTCTTCCTGTCGGCGCTCGGAATCGCGATCGGCATCGCCGCGATGATCGGAGTGGTCGGCATCTCGGCCTCCAGCCAGGAGAAGCTGAACCGGCAACTCGCCGCGCTCGGCACCAACCTGCTCACGGTCTCGCCGGGCCAGACCTTCTTCGGGGAGAACTCCCACCTGCCGGCCGAGGCGGAGGGGATGATCGGCCAGATCGCCCCCGTCACCTCGGTGACCGCGATCGGCGCCACGAGCGCCAAGGTCTACCGGAACGACCACATCCCGGAGGGCCAGACCGGCGGCATCTCGGTCCAGGCGGCCAGGCTCGACCTGCTCGGGGACGTCGGCGCGACGGTCGCCAGCGGCACCTGGCTCAATGAGGCCACCCATGGCCTTCCTGCCGTGGTCCTCGGGGACAGGGCGGCCGACCGGCTGGGGGTCACCAAGGCGGGGCCCGACCAGCGGGTCTGGCTCGGCGGCCGGTGGTTCACCGTCGTCGGCGTGCTCGCGCCGGTGCCACTCGCCCCCGAACTGGACGCCGCCGCGCTCGTCGGCTGGCCGGTCGCCGAGGAGCGGCTCGACTTCGACGGCTACCCCACGACGGTCTACACCAGGGCCGAGGAGGAGCAGGTCGTCGCGGTGCGGGACGTCCTGGCGGCCACCGCCAACCCGGAGAACCCCAACGAGGTCGAGGTCTCCCGGCCCTCCGACGCGCTCGCCGCCAAGCAGGCGACCGACGCGACGCTCAACGCGCTGCTGCTCGGCCTGGGCGGAGTCGCCTTGATCGTCGGCGGGGTGGGCGTGGCCAACACCATGGTCATCTCCGTGCTGGAACGCCGCGCCGAGATCGGCCTGCGCCGGTCCCTGGGGGCCACGCGAGGGCAGATCCGGTCCCAGTTCCTCGTCGAATCCCTGTTGTTGTCGCTGATCGGCGGGGCCGGGGGAGTGCTGCTCGGCATCGGCGTGACCGCCGCCTACGCCACGTCCCAGGGCTGGCCGTCCATCGTTCCCGTCTGGGCGATGGCGGGCGGCGTGCTCGCGACGCTGGTGATCGGAGGTGTCGCCGGGTTCTACCCCGCGGTCCGCGCTGCCCGCATGTCGCCGACGGAGGCGCTCGCGTCCCCCTGAGGCTCGCATCCCCGGCGCGCCGGCCCTCTCCCGGCCGGCGTTCCGGGCCGTAAGCTCATCGGAAATAACACATAATTCAGCCCGCTTTACCTTTATGCAAATAACAATCTACTTTACCGGAAATTTGGTAATGGGTGAGATGCACCCACCCTTAATTCTCTATTTGGATTTAACGTGGTGTGGTGGACAGTGGAAAGCTTCTTGGTGAGTACCTACAAGCGCGGCGCAAGCTGGTGACTCCCGATGAGATCGGGTTGAAGCATTCCGGCCGCCGCCGGACCCCCGGTTTGCGCCGGGAAGAGATGGCCTACCTAGCCGGTGTCAGCACCGACTACTACAGCCGCCTTGAACAAGGGCGGGAGCGCAATCCGTCGGACCAGGTCCTCTCGGCGCTCGCGCGGGCGCTCGACCTCGACTCGGAGTCCGCGCAGCACCTGTACGCCCTGGCGCACCCTCGGACGCGGCGCGGCACGCCGGCCAGCCGGGTGGAACGCGTGAGCCCGATGTTGATGCGGTTGCTCCGGGGGTGGAACCACACACCGGCGCTGGTGCTCGGCCGGTGGATGGACGTTCTGGCCACCAACCAGATAGCCGAGGCGCTCTACGACGGGCTGGCGCACAACGACAATCTGATTCGGATGGTCTTCCTCAATCCCGAGTCGCGCGACTTCTACGTGGACTGGGAGAAGGTCGCGTATCACAAGGCGGCGCACCTGCGTGCGGCGGCGGGCACGGACCCGGACGATCCGTTCCTGCCCGAGCTCGTTGAGGAGTTGTCCGAGGAGAGCGACGAGTTCCGGCGTCTGTGGGCCCGGCATGACGTGCATTTCAAGAAGCACGAATCCAAGGGGTTCCATCACCGCGACGTCGGCCGCCTGACCCTCGTCTGCGAGTCCTTCACCGTCAACAGCGCTCCCGGCCAGCAGCTCTTGATCTTCCAGGCCGAGCCGGGAAGCCTGACGGAGAAGGGGCTGGCGATGCTGGGCAGCATCGGCTCCCTCGACGTCAGCATGAGCGACTCCCTCGTGCCGTCACCCGCGAGGGCCCCCATGGTCCCCGTCACGGCACCTGCCACGATGCCCGCGAAGGCGCCCGTCGCGGCACGGCGTTCGACCGGACGGGAGTCGGTCGACCCGGAGACGAAGGAGATGAACGCCCGGCACGCTATGTGGCAGAAGGCCTGGTGACGGACCCTCGTCGCAGGCCGGGCGACGGGCCGGCCCGCGGCGTCACATCCTGCGGCGTCACACTCTGCGAAGTCACACTCTGCGGCGTCAGCCGCGGTCGGCGCCGTCCGGTGGGCGGCCTCCGGCCTCAGGGGCACGCCGCAGCAGATAGGTGTCCATGATCCAGCCCTTGCGGGCGCGCGCCTCGGCACGGGTGCCGCGGATCCGCTCGGCGACGTCACCGACGCGCCCCGATATGAGGATCTCGTCGGGAGTGCCGAGGTAGGCGCCCCAGTAGATGTCGATGTCGGCGTCTCCGGGGATTTCCGCGAAGGCACAGTGCGCGTCGAGCATGACGACGACGTCGCCGGCCCCGCCCGGCAGGCCGGTTCCGCCGGCGATCGCCCGGGCGAGACGGCGCCCGGTGGTGATGTGCAGGGGCCGGGCGACGCGGGTCAGGCTGACACGGTGCCGCGCGGCCAGCGCGGACACGCTGCTGACACCGGGGATGACGGTGTGGCCGAACCGCGCCGAGCCCCGGGCGAGCACCTCCTCGAGGACGGCGAGCGTGCTGTCGTACAGGGACGGGTCTCCCCAGACGAGGATCGCTCCGGTCTCGGCGTCGCCGAGATCGTCGAGGATGAGCCGTTCGTAGACGTCCGCCCGCCGGGACCGCCAATCTTCCACGGCTTCGGTGTAGGCGCCGCTGGTGCGGTCGCGCTCGGGATCGCGGGCCTCGACGAGGCGGTACGGCTCTCGCGCGTGCGCCCGGATGACGTCCCTGCGCAACCGGGTCAGGTCGTGCGCCCCCGGCCCCTCTCCGGATCCCTTGTCGAGGACGAAGAACACGTCGGCCGCCGCGATGGCCTTGACCGCCTGCAGTGTGAGGTGGTCGGGATCACCGGCGCCGATGCCGATGATGAGGACTTCTTTCATAGCCAGAGTCTGCGCCGCCTGGCGGGGACGAGGCCGGGCCGGGTCCCCGGTGCCGCGTCAAGGGGCGGTCCGCACGTCGAGACGCGCGGTGAAGTCCAGCGCGGGGGAGGCGAGCAGATCGGCCGCGGAGCCGTCCGGCTTGCGGGCCCACAACGCGTTCATGACCGCCGGGCCACCGCCAAGGTCGATCGTGCCGTTTATCTCCGTGGCCACCGATCCGCTCTCGGTGACCTGCTCGATCGGCAGCCAGAAGGTGACCTCGTCGCCGATGCGGAGCCAGCCGCCCTCGCCGGGGCGCAGGTCGGATCCGCCCGCCAGGTCGGAGAAGGTCAGCCGCCCGTCCTCGTCCGCCCGCCAGACGCCCGCGCCGAGCCTGCCCGCCGCCCGCGCCTTCCAGCCCGGATCTCCGCCCTGCTGGTCGAGCCGTACGAACGTGGTGATCCGGAGGTCGGCGGGGAGGGAGTGCCCGGTCCACGGGCGGTCGTCGACCAGCCCGGTCCGCTCCGTCGCCGGCTCGGCGGCGGGCCCGGCGGCGGGCTCGGTCACCGGGCCTGTGGCCGGCTGCGCGGGAGAAGCCGCGGAGGGAGATGGGCCGCTCGACGCGACGGACACCTCGCCCGCCGGGCCGGCCGCGAACCCGCCGGCGACGAGCAGTCCGGGCACCAGCGCCGACAGCAGATAGGGGGCGAAACGATGCCGCGAGGCGCGCAGCGGCGCCCAGATGCGCAGCCACAGTGGTGCGATCAGCGGCCAGTTGAGGAGCAGCGCGGCCATCTCCGCCAGGAGGGTCCGGACCGAGGACAACTCCTCGGGAAGGCCGCCGGCCACGACCTGCACGGCCTCGGTGAAGGAGGATCCGTTCAGCATCCGGGCGAACAGCTCGTAGACCGTGATCGCGATGAGCCGTACGACGAAGGCGAGCGGCCACAGCGCCGCCAGAGCCGCGGTGCCTCGCGGCCAGGAACGCGCGGCCCATAGCCGCAGCCGCAGCGGCGGATGGCTGAGGAGGCCGAGCAGGCGGCCGATCACGGGCCCGGCCGGCCGGGCCGGGCCGAGCGCGCGAGCGAGCGCGGCGGGCCCGGCCACGCTCATCGCGTACCGGTCGGCGCTGAGCTCGGCGACCCACAGCCCGGCGACGGGCAGGATCAGGCTGATCGGGACCGCGACCGCGACGTACAACACGGAGTTGAGCACCGGCGACGTCCCCGTCCCGCCCACCGCGAGATAGACCGCCGCCGGCACCAGGGCGAGCGCCGTGAGGGCGACGCCCCAGCTCCTGACGAACCACGCGAACGGGCTGGCCAGTCCGACGATCAGATGGTCTCCCTGCCGCAGATGGGCGACCTCGTGCAGCAGTACGGCCTGTGCCGCGTCCCTGTCCCGGCTCCACAGGCGCAGCAGCGGCGGATAGACGGCGACGCGTGCCTCCCTCCAGCCCACCGGGTAGACGCGGGCCAGCCGATCGTCGCGTTCGCCGAGCCGGAGTCCGGCGGCGGGCGCTTGGCGCCGCACGTAGGCGGTCATCTCGCCGATCACCGGGTCGTCGCTCGGCTGGAGCCGGTGGCGGCGTTCCGCCCAGCGGCCGCGCGTGCCTGGGAGCAGCACTCCCAGGATTCCGGTGAGCAGCAGGAGAGCGGGGAGGAACTCCAGGACGCCCGCCGCGGTCAGGATCGCCGTCCCGGCCCGCTGGACGTTGGCCGCCAGATAGCCGACCAGTGTGGCCATGCCGGCGACGTCGTCCTGGAAGCCCTCGACGGCCGAGGGGACGGACGGGGCGAGGACGCCGAGGAAGTAGAGCCAGAGCCAGGGCGGCAACATCCATCCGGAGGTCTCGCCCGGCGCGGAGGGCGGGGTGCTCCCGGCGGCAGGGCCCGAGGGCGGGCTGCCCGCGAGGGCCCGCAGGAACGCCTCGATCTCGGCGGGGCCGCGATCCTGCTGGAAGATCAGCTTGAGGGTGTCGTAGGTGAGCTCGTCCGCCCGGTCGGCGGGGATCCCCTGCGCGGTCAGCCGGTTCCGCAGCGCGTCGATCGTCTGGCCGAGCGACGGGACGGCCTCGGCGGGGGACGGCGGGGCGCCGTACCCGTGGGGAGCCGCCTGGGAGGGGTCACGCGCCGGGCGTCCGGCTCCGCGCATCGCGACGAGGACGAGCAGGTTGGCCAGCGGATGGCTCGCGAGCAGGCCGAGCAGGTCGCCCGCCACCGCGCGGAGGCCGTCGAGGATGATCGGCAGCTCTCCCGGGCCCGCGCCGCCGAAGCCGCCGGGCTCGGGCGTGGTGCTCCGCATGAGGTCACGGCGGCGGCGTCCCCCTGCCACGTACGCCGTGCCGACGCGCTCCGCGGACGCGGCCTCATGGGGCGCGAGATGCGCGGCGAGGTGCCGCGACCAGACTGCGACGGCGTCCACGGATCCTCCAACAGGGTTGCGGGGATCGCCCGGAGAGATCGTGGCACCGATCAGCGGGAACGGTCCAGTATTTCTGCCACATGAGCCACTTATTGCGCTATAAACGGGATCGTCACCCCCGGCGGCCTGAAGGCGGAGGCAGGAAATGGCCACACCGACGCCGAGGCACCCCCACGGCCCGCGGAGGCTGGGACCGTGGCCGCCCGCCACGCTGCTCGGCTCGCTGGAGCCCCGGATACGCGAGACGTTGTTGTCGCTCGGCACGTTCTCGCAGTTCGTCAGTGGCGAGACCCTGATCATGGAGGGCGACCCACGGACCAAGGACGTCTTCCTCATCGTCCAGGGCTACATGAAGGTCGTCAGCAACAGCGCGGACGGCAAGGTGGTCCTGCTCGCCATCCGCTCCGACGGCGACCTCGTCGGCGAGCTCGCCAGCCTCGACGGCAGCCCGCGGGTGGCGTCAGTGGTCACGGTCGGGCCCTGCTTCGTCCGCAAGATCAGCC
This sequence comes from Planotetraspora silvatica, assembly GCF_016863315.1. Classification (GTDB taxonomy): domain Bacteria; phylum Actinomycetota; class Actinomycetes; order Streptosporangiales; family Streptosporangiaceae; genus Planotetraspora; species Planotetraspora silvatica. The sequence continues at coordinate 20,335 of NZ_BOOQ01000021.1, read as the reverse complement.
AGCGGGACTTCCTCGGTTTCCTCGCGGACCACCCGGACGTCGCCCTCGCGGTCAACGCCAACGTCGTCGGGAAGCTGCGGCACGCCACCTGGCACCGCATCGAGTTCGGCACGTCGCCGATGCCGGTTCGCGTGGCGCGTGTGCTGATCTACCTCGCCCAGCGGTACGGCGAGACGACGGCCGAGGGCGTTTTGATCGGTTCGCTGACGCAGCCGGAGCTCGCCGCCATGATCGGCGCCCGGGAGCACAGCGTGCACAAGATCCTTCGTTCCATGCGCGAACGCCAGGTGATCGCGACGAGGTACGGGCGGATCCTCATCCTGGACAGCGCGGCGTTGTACGCGGACGCCGGAATCAGCGAAATCCCGCCTGAATACGGGGTCTGGCCGTCTTCCGGCCCGCAGAGTGAGGAGGACTGACGAGATCACGTGCTCGCCCTGCATTCGGAGGACGTATGGACGGCCTGGACCCGGTTCGGCGGCTGTGCGTGGCGATGGGAGCCGAGACGCCCGCGCAGGGGGACCCGAGCGGGCCGCTCGTCGACCTCGCGGAGGGCGCGAGCATGGCCGCGGGCCTCGACCAGGTCACCTTCCAGGTCCTGCCCGCGGGCATCCTGCTCGTGCTGAACTCGGGGGTCAACGAGCCGCGCGTCGTCGCCGACCTCACACGTGAGCTGCACAACGGCCTGTGGCGGCGGAACCGCAGCGAGGCCGGGGCGAGGCTGCGCTGCCGCATCGCGTTCCACCAGGGGCTGGTGAGGCTGACCGACGACGGGTTCGAAGGTCAGGCGGTGACCGTGGTCGGCGATCTGTGCGCCAGCGAGCATCTGCACGCGGAGCTGGGCGCAAGCCCGCGGAGCGACCTCGCGATGATCATCTCGGGCCAGCTCCTCGACGAGCTGGCCTATCCCGAGTCAGCCGACCTGCACCGGGGGCAATTCCGCCCCGTCTCCGTCGCGCTCACGGCCGCCATGCCCGGGAGATCCCTGCCGGCCTACGTGTACGCCCTCGGCGGGTGACATGGCCGCCGGCGGACGGAGCCTGATCGGGCGCACTCCCACGATCACGCTCGCCGAGCCCGCCCGGGCATCGGACGGCGGGCCCGCGGGCTGGCGGGAGGTCGCACCTCGCCCGCGGGATTCCTTCCTGACACGCCTGTTCACCGGTCTCGAACTGCGCCTTCGTCCCGACGGCTCCGCCGAGGCGCAGCTGGGCACGGGCACCTCGCTGGCCGGCACCTGGCGGTCCCGCTCTGGGCACGTTCTGGTGACCACCCGGTCCGGCGACGGGAGCACGCTCGACGGTCGTCTCCCGGCCGGTGACGCCAGAGGTGGGTTGGACGGCGATGGCTCCGACGGCGCACCGGGGGAGGGTGCCGCCTGGGAGTTCGACGCGGTCTACACCGGCCGGGGGCGCGTAGGCGGAGTCATCGCCCACGTCAGGCAGAGACTCGTTCCTCACCAGGCATCGTCGTCCGGCCAGGAGCCGGCACAGGAGCCGCAGCCCTGGTCGCCGCCGTCAGAACCACCGTCGGAACCACCGCCGGGGCGGCACTCCGGGGCGTCGCCGTCAGCATCGCCGGGAGAGCCGGAGCCGCAACCGGAGCCGGACGCGGTGGGCGCGGACGAGTCCGCCGCGGTCAGGGAGCTCAGGACGCGGTTGAGCCGGGCCTCGCTGCGCGGCCGGTGGCTGGGCGCACTGGGACCGGTCGAGAGCCTGGCCGTCACGGAGCCGGAAGGGCTGATCGAGGGCGGGCAGGCTCTCGGCGGGGGATTCCTGCGACTGGCGCGGGGTCCGGACGTCGCCGTCGGGCTGGCACCCGGCCAGGAGGGCTGGTCCCTCGTGGTGCTGGTCCGCGACCTCGAAGCCCCGCTGACCGGATTCGCGGTGGAGGACCGTCCGGCGCTGCGGCGGCTCGGCGCCGACCTGCTGGCCGCGGGGCGGCACGCGCAGGCGGCGCCCGTGCTGGACCTCGCGGCCGAGTTGTACGGTGATGACCCGCCGCAGGGAGCGGGGGAGCTGATCGATCGTCTCGTCCTGGCTGACGCGCGGATCCGCTGCGCCTTCGCGGAGTCCGCCTACACGCGCCTGCCCGGGCTGCTCGTGACCGCCGCCGAGTCGCGCAGGGAGCTCACAGTCGGCCCTCGCGCGTTCAATCCCTGGCTGGACGCGCTCCGCTTCGTCAGGTCGTCGGCCGAAGCCCTGAACGAGACGCTCGTCCGGCTGGCCGACCTCACCGGCGCGTACCGGCGCAGACCCTGGCGGGGACGGACCGGGCCTCCCGGCGCGGACGCCCTGCACGCGGCCGCGGAGGAGTCCGCCGCGGCGACCGGGTCCATGTGCGCGGCCCTCCGCGAGATCGGCTCTCGTCCCGGCGATCCCGAGTCCGTCGAGACGTCGTGGGTGCACGCCGACGGCCTCCTGGCCAGGGGGCAGGAGACACTGGGCGCGGCCGCACGCCGGCTCGCCTCCGGCGGGCCGCCGGAGGCGGGAGCCGAAGCCGCCACGGCACACGAGACGGTGACGATCGCGATCCGCGACGGCGTGGAGACGCTCGCGCTGCTCCGCACCCACCTGCGCCGGTCCGATCCGGCGTCCGCGGCCCGGTTCGTCCGTGAGCAGGCGCGGCAGGCGTCGCACATCACCGCCGGTTACGTGGAGACCTGGCGGGCCCTGCTCGACGACACCTGGGAGAAGATCCTCTCCACCGACCTGGCATTGCCGTTCTACGAGCGCATGGTGACGCTCCTGCTCGACCTGGACCTTCCCGTGGACGCCCTGGCCGTGTCCGAGATGTCCAGGGCGCGCGCGTTCGCCGACGCCCTTCACGCGGCCGGCGCGGCCGGACCGTCGCGCGGCCTGGCCGGCGCCGGACCGGTGAACCGGGCCGCGCTGCTCGACCTGCTCACTTCGCACGAGGCCGCCGTCGTGGAGTACTTCCTGTCGGGGGACCTCCTCGCGATCTGGGTCTGCTCCCGCGGCGGTCGGGTCACCTCGGTCACCCGCAGGATCGACCGCGCCCGGCTGACCGAGGACGTCGCGGAGTTCGGACGGCTCGCCCGCACCCCCCGGCACGACGCCGCATCGCGTACGGCGACGGCCGGTGTGCTGAGCCGCCTAGGCGCCGTGTTGTGGGACGTCATCCCGGACGGGCTGCTGCCCGCCGACCCCGACGAGCCGGTCACCGTCGTCCCGCACGCCGAGCTGTTCCGCGTGCCGTTCTCCGCCCTCATGGACGGGTCCGGCTCCTACCTCGTCGAGCGGCACGCGATCCGGGTGCTTCCCGCGCTGGCCCTGACCCCGGACGTGACGACCGGCCCGATCCCAGGCGGGCGGCCCACTCTCGTGGCACTGGTCAATCCGTCGCCGATGGCCGAGGGGGAGCCTCTCGACTGGACCGAGCGGCGTTTCGACGTCATCACGAGCATGTACGGCGAGCACGTCCTCCACACCGGCCCCGCGGCCAGCGTGGCCACGCTGCGCGAGGTCGCGGGGCGGGGGACCGTGTTGTACTTCGGCACCCACGCCCGTGCGGTACCCGACCTGCGGGGCGATCCGCTGGCGTCCCATCTGGTGCTGGCGCCGTCCGCGGACCACGACGGGATCCTGCACGCCAGAGACGTGCCGGGCCTCGGCATCACCGCGGACCTGGTCATCCTCGCGGCCTGCGAGACCGGCGCGGGCGCGGTGACGGCGGACGGCGTCATCGGGCTCAGCCGCGCCTTCCTCACCGGCGGGCCGACGGGGCTGATCACCACGCTCTATCCCGTCGGCGAGCGGGCGAGCCTCGAGCTGATGGCCGACTTCCACGAGAGCTGGCTGCTCGACGGCAGGGAGCCGGTGAGCGCGCTCCGGCACGCCCAGGCCCGAGCCGCGTCGTCGCAGCGGGCCTCCGCCCGGGAACCCCACCTGTGGGCGGCGTTCACCTTCTTCGGCCTGGGTTCCCGCACCCGGCCCGGCGTCCCGATCCGAACCCCGAACGCGGAAGGCACCCCATGACCGACCAGACAGCCGAACCCCCTCTGCCTGACGCCGAGATCCTGGCGCGTTCCGACCTCTACGGCGCCGAGCAGCTCCTCGGCCCGGGCACGCAGCGTCCGCGCGAGACCGGAGTCGACGTCGCCCGGCCCTACGTCTACCTCGTGCCCGGCGAGATGCTCTCGCCCGCGCTGCGCAGCCGGGCCGCGACCTCGGGTGTCCGGCACTACGAGGCGCTGTTCGCGTTCGACCTCGACGAGTTGCCGCCCGATCGGCACTACACGGGGCTGCGGTTCGAGGTGCGCCTCACCGACGACGACGCGCTCGCCCTTCGCCTCGGCGCGGGGGAGGGCGCGCTGGAGGACATCGTCGGCCCCTGGCCCGGCTCGACGCCCGCCACGACACCCGCCACGACGACACCGGGCACGGCGCCCGCCACGACACCGGGCACGACGCCCGGCACGGCGGGGAACGGCCTGGAGAGCACCCCGGCGGAGGGCAGGTTCAGGAGACTCGTCAACCGGCTGCGCAACGTCCCCGGCGACCCGGAGCCCCGGGTTTTCGGCGCGCAGCGGCCGGCGTTCGGGTTCACTCTCACCGCGGATCCCGGGCGTCCGCTGGCCCGCCGTTCGTACGGCCTGCGCGTGTTGCTGGAACTGCCCGGCGACGTCCCGGATCTCGCCGGCAGCCTGTTCGTGAGCACGACCATCAGCCGGGTGCGGCGGACCTGGTCGGACGTCTTCGACGCGGCCCTGGCGACGGCGGAGACGTTCAGCGAGGTCCTTCCCGAGGTGACCGGACCGGCGTCCCGTCCCGTCGCGGGCGCCGCCGTACGCCTGTGCGTGGCGACCGACATCGAGAAGTACAGCCGGTTCACCGACGTCGCCGCACTGCGCGCCCAGGAGCGGCTGGTCGCCGTGCTGACGGCCGCCCGGCGCAGGGCGGGCATCGACGAGACGAGCGTGGACCTGCAGGAACAGGGTGACGGCCAGTTCGCCGTGCTGCCGCCCGGCATCGAGGAGGCGAAGGTCATCCCCGACCTGGTCAGGGCGTTGCGGATGGAGTTGCACGACGTGAACGCCGACCTCAACGCCGACGCGGTTCTGCGGCTACGGGTCGCCATGTGCAGAGGCAACATCCGGCGCGGTGCCAACGGCTACGTCGGCACCACCGCCATCGCCGTGCATCGCATGCTCGACGCGCCGACCGTCCGCGCGGCGCTCCAGGACGAGAAGGCGGCCATGTTGGTGCTCGCGGTGTCCGACTCGGTCTTCATGGACGTCATCGCCCAGGGGAGCGGCGACCTGGATCCCGCGGACTTCCAGCCGGTGACCGCGAAGCTGCCGGAGAAGGGCTTCGAGGAGACGGCGTGGATCCTCGTGCCGCCGCCGCTCAGGAGGCCGAAGGACCCCGGCCTCCCGCGCTGACCGCCCGCCGGGGCGACCCGGCCGGGGCCCGGCCCGCGTCACTTGCGGCCGCGCCCCCAGGTGAGCCCCCAGTCGTAGGCCGCGTCCATCGCCCGGTGGCCGCGGGTGAAGTAGCGGACCTCCCTGCGGATGCGGAGTTCGCCGCCCACGTTGCGCAGCAGGAACATGGCGCACACCCGCGCCCGCGGGTCGGACTCGTCCAGATTGACCTCGACGGGCGGCCCGCTGACCGGATAGACCGTGACGACACCGTCCGCGGCCGCCCAGTTGGGCACTCCGTCGTAGATGTAGGCGAACACGAGGATCCGGCGGATCAGCTCGACCTGGGACATGTCGATGGTCATGCTCTCGCCCTCGGGACCGCCCCTTCGCTCGTCGCCGTCGTGGGCGATCACCGGGACCGCGGCGTTCCGGGGCGCGCTGAACTTCCCGCCGAAGGCCTGGACGCAGCCGCGTGAGCCGTCCGCCAACTCCCACAGGCAGCACAGGTCCAGGTCGATGGGGGTGGGCCCGGCGGCGTTCCAGTTGAGGGTGACGCGCATCCGGCCGGCCTCGGCGGGAAGCGACATCCTCGGTGCCTCCTTGGTGAGCACGACCCGGTAGTTCTCCATCGCCGTCCCGCCTTTCCGCCGCGGTCGTCCCCCGCGGCACTTCGGTCGGCCGGTCAGTTCCGGCCGGGGGTCCCGGTGTTGAGCGTGCCGACCGGGTCGGCGGAACTCGCGGGCGCGCCCGCGAGCACGGTTCCGCGGGCGAGGTCCTGTCCGTCGCCGGCGGCACCGGCCACGCGCCTGTTGCGCAGGGTGGAGGAGAGCATCGCGGTGCCGATGAAGGCCAGGCCGATGAGTCCCGTCACGATCTCGGGCACGTCATGGCCGAGCCCGATCAGCATGATCGCGGCCAGCACGCCGATCGCCCAGTGGGCGCCGTGCTCGAGGTAGACGTACTCGTTCAGCGTCCCGCGCCGGACCAGGAAGATCGTGAGGGAGCGGATGTACATCGCCCCGATCCCGAGGCCGAGGGCGATGACCAGGAGGTCGTCGCTGATGGCGAAGGCTCCGACCACCCCGTCGAACGAGAAGGACGCGTCGAGCACCTCGAGGTAGAGGAACAGGAAGAACCCGGCCCGTCCCACCGCGTTGCCCACCGTCCTGCCCGCCGAACTGTCCACGGTCCCGGCGTCGTCCGAGTCGGCGCCGCCCGCTTCGAACAGCTTTCCCAGGCTGTTGACGAGCAGATACGTGACGATGCCCAGCACGCCGGCGCCCAGGACCCCGCCGGGTTCGCTCGCGGCGACGGACGTGGCGGACAACAGAACGGCCAGGGCGACCACGACCGACAACTGGTCGAGCTTGCCGATCTTCGCCAGTGGGCGCTCCAGCCAGGCGAGCCACGCGAACTCGCGCTCCTCGAAGACGAAGTCCAGGAAGATCATGAGGAGGAACATGCCGCCGAAGGCCGCGATCAGCGGATGGGCCTCGTGCAGGCGCCTGCCGTACTCGGCCGGGTCGTTCAGCGCCAGGCCGATCGCCTCGCCCGGGCTCAGGTGCGCGGTGACGCCCACGATGAGCAGCGGGAACGCCAGCCGCATGCCGAAGACGGCGATCACGATGCCGGCGGTGAGGAACATCCGCTGCCAGAAGCGGCTCATGCGCTCGATCACCCGGGCGTTCACGACCGCGTTGTCGAACGACAGTGAGATCTCCAGTACGGCGAGGATCGCCACCAGCGCCAGGGCGCCCGGGCCGCCCAGCGCGAGCGCCGCGACCAGCCCGAGTCCGGTCACCCCGAAGGACCAGCCGAAAGTGCGGAGGATCATGAGGTCACGTCCACCCCGTAGCTGACGGCGATGCCGCGCAGGCCCGTGGTGTATCCCTCGCCGACGGCGCGGAAGCGCCATTCGGCGTTGTGGCGGTACAGCTCGCCGAAGATCACCGCGGTCTCCTTGGAGGCGTCCTCGCTGAGGTCGTAACGCACCAACTCGGCGGAGGTCGCCTCGTCCACGACGCGGATGTAGGCGTCGCGGACCTGGCCGAACGTCTGACCGTGCCGGTCGCCCTCGTAGATCGACACGGTGAAGACGATCCGCACGCACCGGGGGGGCACACCCTCCAGGTCCACCCGGATGACCTCGCAGTCGCCGGCGCCCGACCCGGTCCGGTCGTCGCCGGTGTGCTCGACGGAGCCGTCCGGGCTGGTCAGCTTGCCGTAGAAGACGAAGTGCTCGTCGGTGAGCACCCGCCCGTTGCGGCCGACCATCAGCGCCGAGGCGTCCAGGTCGACGTCACGGCCGGTCGTGTCCGCGGCCTGCCAGCCGAGCCCGATCAGGACCCTGGTCAGGCCGGGACCGTACAGGAGGGCGTCGCCGCCCTTGGAAAGGTTCACACCCATCGGGGGTCTCCTCAGGTGTCGGACTGGTTGTAGTCGTGCCGGCGCCGCTGATGCCTGTCGAGGACGGAGGGACCGTAGAGCGAGGCCTTGGGGTCGTCGATCCTCCGGATCAGCGCGTCCATGTAGATCGTCTCGAGGTGGTCGAAGCCGCCCTCGATCCGCATCGTGTGCATGTCCCGGTTCTGCCGGGCGGTCGACAGGTACTGGGCGAGTTCGGACGCGTACGCGTCGGACTCGGCCTGGCGTGCTTCCGCGGCCTTGAGGACCTGTGCCGCGCGGCGCAACCCGGCGCGCTGCTCCTTGAGGTCGTGGTCGTTGGGGTTGCCCATGCGGCGGCCGAGTTCGGTGGCGATGAGAGCCGTGAAGATCATCAGAGTGAAGACGAGGATCACGGTCGGGATCAGCCCCCACCCCTCGATGAGTGAGGGCGCCTCTTGCTCCACGCCGTTCGAGTCGGTGTAGCTCACGCCGTCGATCAGGAGCAGCCGCAGTGCCGCGACCGCCGCGATCGCGGCCAGCCAGATCACCGGGATGAGGAAGAGGATGACGGGCCGCCCGGCGAGGCCCCTGCGCCGCTGCCGCCCGCCATCCCGCTCTGTGCCGCGGCGGTCGCCGCCGCGGTCCGCCGCGTGCCTGCGCGACCCGCGGAACTCCTCCCACTCCCGGAACTTCCGGCCGTAGAAATGCGGTCCGAAGACGAACACGAAGATCGCGCCGATGGCGAACGCGTACGTCATGGTCGTGGTGTCGCCCCAGATGAGGAAGGTCTGGTAGTAGATGGGGACCTCCACGGTGAGGAGCAGCAGGAGCAGGAGCAGGGGCACGCCCCACTGCTTGAGCACCTCGCGCCAGCCTCCGCGGAGCGCGATCGAGCTGGGCTTGCCGTCCCCGGGCCACTGCGAAGGGCCGATCTCCAGGCGTTCCACCCGCCCACGCGCCGTCTCGTGTACGGCTCTCGCCCGCGCGTAGTCGTGGCCGACGGATTCGGCCCGCTTGGCGTGCGCCGCCTGGGCGGCCCGGGCGGCGAGCTCCTCCTGGGCGAGCTGCGCGTTGAGGTCGTCGATGGCCAGCTGCCGCTGGGCGTCGAGCACGAGGAGGTGCGGGGGCTCGTAGCCCTGCGTCTTCAACGTGATCGAGTCGAAGCCGGGGCTCGCCGCGTCGTCGGCGCCCTTGGCCTCGGCCGTGTTCTTGAGGCTGTCCCAGTCCGGCAGGCGGATAGCACCGGGTCGCCAGCTTGGAGGAGGCGCGGGGGGCTCGTCGTGGGCGGGCTGACGGGAGACGGTCTGCTTCATGGCCATGGTCGTTCCGATCTGTCACAAGGCCGGAGGGACGGCTGAGGGATCACTGGTGGACGTTCACGCTGGACTCGTCGGCCCCCGAGGCGACGAGGATCGCCTTCCAGAGGAGCTTCAGCGGGGGGACGCGGTCCGGCTCCCGTTCGGACAGCAGGTTGAAGCCGTAGATGTCGACGGTGGCGCCTGTGAGGTCGGGGAGGAGGTTCTTTTCCTTCAGCTCCTTCACCTTGGCCGTCCGCGCGGCCTCGGCGCCGTAGTCGCCTGAGGACAGGTCGAGGGCGCCGACGTTGCTCATCATGTCGCTGAAGACGACGACGCGCCGCTCCATGTCCTCGTCGGGCGCCTCCTCGACCTGGGCGGCGATCACCCGGAGCCCGCCGAGGACGTCCGACCCCTGTGCGTCGTCCTCGTCGCAGGTCAGCAGGTGCTTCGCCTTGGTGACGGCCTCGGCGAGATGCGCCTTGGTGACGGCAGCGGCGATCTTGGGGTTGTCGTTGGGGTTCTCCTCGGGCCGGGCGTACAGGGGGACGGGCGAGGCCTGGCACGGCGACCCCTCGGAGTTCCCGGTGATCGCGGCGTACGCGAGCCAGTCGCAGCCCTTCAGGAAGTTGCGCAGGTTCTGGTTGAGGAACTCCTCCGCCTGGGGGTACCCGCGGAAGCCGGTGATGTCGATGACCGCCCCGCAGGCGGCCTTCGTCGGCTTCGCGTCCGCGGCCGTGCAGCCGGTGATCGACGAGAGAGAGGTGACGAAGGCGACCGCGAGGGCCGCGATGGCGGGGCGTGGTGCGGTGGCCGGGATGTGCATGGGGGTCTCACCTGCCGTCGTAGGAGTCGCCACTCTCGAGGGAGTGGGGGTGATGGTCGCGGCGCCACAGGTCGAGCCACTGCTCCCAGGCCTGGCTCACGCTGTCCCGGACGCCACGGGGTATCGCGATCTGGAGTTGCGCGGTGGGGTCCTGGAACCAGGTGTCGCGCAGGGCGAACTCCTGGGGCCGCCACCGCCGCGCGATCTCCTCGGCGTGCTGGTGGGAATTCAGCAGGCCGTCCTTGTAACAGGCGACCAGGGCGTTGGCCTCGTCCAGCGTCATGCGCGCCTTCTCCTGGAAGGACGTCCAGCACTGCAGCCAGTTGTTGCTCGCCGTCGACAGGGAGGTGACCCGGGTCTCGATCTCCGCGTTGTACTGCCGGAGTCTCTTCTCCATCCGCTCCTGGTCGGCCTCCTCCACGGTGAGGGGCCGCACCTCGCCCCAGGACTCGGCCGAGGCCCCGCCGGCCTTCCCCAGCGCGAGGATGTCGGGATTCACCGCCCCGCTGATCGCCTGTAGTTCGTTGACCCTCTTGGTGAGGGACACCGACGAGGTCTGCGCGTCCCGCTCGATCAGGCCCAGGGCCTCTGCCCGCTCGATGAGCAGGCGGCCCTGGCGCGAGTTGAAGTAGGCCGAGATCCGGGCGACGAACGGGGGCTGGAATGTGGGATCGGTGATGAACACCTGGTAGAGAGCCTGGTTGCGACCATCCGCGGCGCCGGCTTCGCGTGCCGACTCGCAGGTGATGACCTCCTCCGCAGGCCCTCCAGGGTCGATGTCGTACGCCATGGGCCGCGATTCCTCTCCTTCACGCTTCCGGTTGGGGCGAACACGCTCAGCGTGGGGGAGCGGAGAAGGCGAGACACCCGATAAATACGGGTTTCACCGATGCGTCAGTGCGGCCTGGTCAGCGCGGCCGATCACGGTGGGCTGCTCGCGGTGGGCCGGTCACCGTGAGCAGGGTCGTCGCCGCGGCTGGTCACCGCGGGCCGGGTTTTCGCCGCGCTCAGGTGGCGAGACGGAATACGCCCGACATATTTCCGACAATAAAGGGATAAATCGGGTCGGACATCCCTAAGGTGGACGCCGGTTCATGCCGTCCGTTCACTAAGCCGGCACGGACGGCATGAACCGGAATCAGGCGCGGCCGTGCCGGAGGCCCTCGCCGGTGTGCGCGCCCTCGTCGCGGCACGGCGGATGCCCCCGGACATGGCGGAGGGCCTCCGGCGGTTGTGAGTCCTTGGTCGGCTCACACCACGCCCGGAGGCCCTCACCTGTCCGTGGTCAGAACAGCAGGCGGAGAGTCCCGCCGACGCGCGCGAGGTCGGCGGGACGGTCCGCCTGCGACTCCGCGTCGCTCATCGCGATGCGGGCCGGCACGGCCGAGTCCAGGAAACCGTTGAGCCCCTTGACGACGAAGTCGTCCAGGGCGCCGCCGGCCAGCCGTACCACCGCGGCCCCGCCCTGGGCGGACAGGAGTTCCACGACGCCGTGCGGGGTCTCCACCCGGACCGGCCCGTCGTTGTCGCTCTGCACGAGCACCGTCAGGTACTGAACGTCACGCGAGGGATGCGCCCGCAGGAACGCGTCCGCGTGACCCGACACGACCCGTGCCACCGGGGCATCCTCCAGCACGTCGCCCGGCACAGGACCCGAACCGGTCCCGACGGCGGAGCCGAGGGCGTCGGCGAGCACGGTGTACGGGCGCAGGTCCTCGTCGAGGTGCGGAGCCGGGCCGTCGAGCACCACCCTGCCTCCGCTCGCGGCGTATCCCGCGAGCAGGTCCTGGACGTGGCGGTGGAGGAACGGCCCGCCGGGGACCGTCACCGACGCGTGCGCGGCCAGGCGTTCCGCCGTCACCGTCTCCAGGTCGAGGAGCGCGTAGTCGAGACCCGCCTCGCGCATGCGGTCGTGGAAGTCCCGCAGCGCACCGCCGCACCTCGGGATCCCGTCCTGCCCGGGTCCCGCCCAGGCGGCGATCCCGGCGTACGGCGCGTAGAGCCCGAATGCCCCCCCGGTGACCGGGCCGCATTCCAGGAACTCCTCGCCGTGGAGGGCGAGGAAGTCCGCCAGGACGCGCACGACCGGCGCCTTCTCCGTCGCCGACCCGTCGGCCGAGATCGGGGCGCAGTCCGGGTACGGCGGAGTGTGCGCGGTGTCCAGGTCGGGCAGCCAGCCGGAGGTGCCGGCTCCCGTGTAGACGTTGAACCCGGTGGCTCCGGCGGCGAGGGCGAGCAGGGTCTGGTGGTAGCTCGTCGTCGCGTCGGAGTACGCCTGGTCGTAGAGGACGGAGAAGCCCCAGTTCTCCTCGAGGTTGGGGCCGGGCGCCCGCTTGGCGGCGATGACGTAGCGCGCCTGGGAGTCGGGGTCCGTGGAGACGACGCCCATCCAGTTGGTGAACCCGTAGGCGATGTCCCGCCAGGTCTCCGGCCGCACCCGGGCGAGCCAGTCGTCCAGTTCCTCGACCGTCGGCGGGTTGAGGTTGACCACCGTCGGCACGGAGCAGCCGACCGCGTCGGCCCAGCGGCGGTACACCTCGGCCGTGTAGTCGGCGTGGAAACGGCCCCAGTCCGCGTACGCCCGCATCCGCTCGGGGCTGTCCGCCCCGGTCCACGAACGCGGCGGCTCGATCTCGTCCCAGCTGCCCGAGGTCGTCGCGTGCACGCGGTCGTACTCGTCGAGCGTGCCGTACCAGGCGCGGAGCCGGTCGCGGAAGAAGGACAGGCCCGACGCGCTGTAGTCGTACGCCGACAGGGCGCGGGCTCCGTTGGTGTAGATGCCCTCGTTGGCGATCTGCATCAGGATGACCGGGCCGTCCGGGTGGGTGGTGCCGTCGAGCACCAGCTTGCCCACCGCGGACAACCATTCGGTCACCTTCGCCGAGAACACCGGCCCGAACGGGGCCGGCAGCGGCCGGCCGGCCCTGTTCGCGCCGTCGGACCACAACGAGGCCGCACCGTCCGCGTCGAGCAGCGGCTCGATCGACGGATCCGACGACGGGCAGACCCAGTCGGGCAGCCCGCCGTAGGTGACCTCGGCGTGGATGAAGGGCCCCGGCTTGGCGACGAGCTTCAGCCCGAGCCGGTGACACAACTCGATGAATCCCACCACGTCCCGGCTCGCGTGGGTCCGGCCGGTGAAGTCCGGAGCCGAGTCCGGCTCCGGCTGGTGGTGCCGCCACGGGATGTAGCTCGTGATCACCTCGATGCCCAGCTCGTCGCGCATCGCCCGGAGACGGTCGGCCCACACGGCGGGGTCGTCCCGGTAGTACGGATAGTCGGCGGTGACGAGCACCTGGGGCCGCCCGTCGATGACGGTGACTCCGTCGCGGACCTCGATGGTCACGCTCACACTCCCATTCGTGATCTGGCGCTGAGGCCGTGGTCGGCGTTCAGCTCTTGAGCCCGCTGAACGCGATTCCCTGCAGGATGCGGCGCTGGAACACCAGGAGGACGGCGATCACGGGGATGACCGCCACCGCCGCGCCGGCCATGATGTAGTATGAGCGCCCGGCCTCCGCGGTGGCGAGTTGTTGCAGTGCCAGGGGCAGAGTGTATTTCTCCGGGTCATTGAGCACGACGAGGGGCCACACGAGGTCGTTCCAGTGGAAGATGAAGCTCGTGATCGTGACGACGGACAACACCGGTTTGGACAGCGGCACGATGATCCGCCAGAAGATCTGTATCCGTCCCGCGCCGTCGATCCGCGCCGCCTCCTCCAACTCGCCCGGCAGCGACATGAAGAACTGCCGCAACAGGAAGATGTCCAGCACCGAGGCGATGTTGGGCACGATCAGGCCCCACTGCGAGTCGAACAGCCCGAGTTCCTGGGTCACGAACACACGCGGCACCAGCAGGGTGATCGTCGGCACCATCATGCCGCCCAGCATCAGCACGAACAGCTTGTCGCGCCCCGGGAACGGGATGCGGGCGAACGCGTAGGCGGCGAGCGCGTCGATCAGCAGCTTGGCCGGGATCAGGATCAGGCAGACCCACACGCTGTTGAGGAACGCCGTGCCGAGACCTCTCAGGTCGAAGACGTACTCGTAGTTCTCCAGCGTGGGAGCCCACTCGCCGGTCTTGCGGTCGAGCGGCAGCAGGCTCGGCACCTTCGTGTAGACGTCGTGGCCGTGCTTGAACGAGGTCGCGAGCATCCAGATGAACGGCACGACCGAGATCGCCGCGAGGAGGATCAGGGCGATGTAGATGGGCGCCAGCCTGACGTTCCTCACGCCGCCTCCTGCTTGACGAACTTGAACTGCAGCGCCGTGATGATCATGATGAAGACGAGCAGGATGAACGACATCGCACAGGCCGCGCCCATCGCGTCGTAGCGGAACGCGAAAAGGTACAGATGCAGGACGTAGGTCAGGCCCGCCTGCTCGGGGCCGCCCGTCACACTCTTGTTGGCGGCAGAGAAGATCACGTACACCAGGCCGAACACCTGCAGTGCCGCGATCACCCCCGTCACCAGCAGGTAGAACGTGGTGGGCCTGAGCATCGGCATGATGATCTTCCGGAACCGCTGCACGGGCCCGGCTCCGTCGATGATGGCCGCCTCCCTGAGTGACAGGGGGATGCCCTTCAGCCCGGCGAGGTAGATGATCATCGAGATGCCGCACTGCCAGGCCGCGATGAACGCCAGCGCGGGGATCACCAGGTCGGGGTTGTTGAGCCAGTTCTGCGGGGGGACGCCGAACCACCCGAGGATGACGTTGATCAGCCCGTACTGGGGGTCGTACAGCCAGCGCCAGATGGCGCCCACCGCCGCCTCCGCGGTGACCACGGGCAGGAACAGCAACAGCCGGAAGAGGTTGGAGCCCTTGCGGATCGCGTTGACGAGCAGCGCCTGACCGAGCGCGGCCACCAGCGTGAGCGGCACGGCCACCACGGTGTACATCAGGGATACCTGCACCGACTTCCAGAAGTGCGGGTATTTCACGTCGTCGAACAGCAGGTCGGTGTAATTGGCCAGGCCCACCCAGCTCGGGCTGGACCGGAGGTTCCAGTCCGTGAAGCTGTAGTAGAGGGCGGCGACGGCCGGGTAGAGCAGGAAGGCGACGAAGTAGACCAACGCGGGCGCGATCAGCAGCCACCCGACGATGGAGTCGCGGCGCCCGAAGCCTGGGCGGGGTCGCCGCCCAGGCCGGTCAGGCGTCGCGGCGGGCCTGTCGGCCTGCACCGGATTTGCCACGGAGAATCCTCGCGCTCTCGGCTAGCTGTTCCAGCCGAGCAGGCTGCGGGTCTTGTCGGCGGCCTCGGTCAGCGCCTCCTGCGGGGTGGCCTTGCCGCTGAGCGCCTTCTCCAGGGCGGGGGCGATGATCTCGTCGTTGACCTGGATCCACTGCGGGACCGCGGGGCGGGCGTGCGCGACCTTGAGTTGCTCGAGGAACGCCGCCTGCTGGGGCTCGATGGTCGCGGCGGTCTGCTCGGCGGCCTTGATGTTGGTCGGGTAGCCGCCGAAGGCGTCGGCGAACTTCGCGTTGTTCGCGTCACTGGTGATGTACTGCAGGAACTTCCACGCCAGGGCGGTGTTCTTGCTGGTGCTGAACACCACGCCGTTCTCACCGCCGATGTTGCCGGCGGGCTCGGTCTTGTACGGCAGGGGCGCGACGTTGAAGTCGAGGTCGGGGAACTGGTCCTTGATGGTGGCGACGTCCCACGGCCCGGAGATCATCATCGCGGCCAGGCCGTTCGCGAAGGCGTTGTCGGAGTCTGTGATCTGCCGCGGCGACGAGGGGAGCAGGTCCACCCACATCTGCAGCGTGTCGACCGCGGGCTGCTGGTCGAACAGGACCTTCTTGCTCGCGTCGTCGGTCAGCGCGCCGCCCGCGCCGGCCACGAAGCCGGGCCACATCCACGCGCCGTAGCCGTCGCCCTTCGGCACCACGATGCCGGCGATCTTGGAGTCGGCCTGGTGCACCTGGTTGGCCGTCGCCTTCAGCTCGTCCCAGGTCTTGGGCGGCGTGGGCACGAGCTTCTTGTTGTAGAACAGGCCGACCGTGGTCTGGTCGAGCGGGAGGCCGAAGAGCTTGCCCTCGGAGAGGTTGGTGTCGAGCGCGCCCTTGTAGAAGGCGCTCTCGTCGATGGTCCCCGCGGGGACCTCCACGGTCGTCTTGTCCAGCGCGAAACGCGACACCAGCGGCTGGTCGAGGACGCCCGCGTCGGGGGCGGTGCCGCTCGCGATGGCGCTGCTCAGCTTGGTGTTGTAGTCGTCCTTGGCGATCTGGACGTATTTGACCTTGACGTTGTTCGCCTTTTCGAAGCCCTTGCGCAGATCCTCGTATATCTGGCCGGCCTGGGGCGTGCGCGGCTGGTACATCCAGAAGGTCAGAGTGGGGGCGTCACCCGCGTCGGAACCACCGCCGCATGCGGTGAGCCCGGCGATCAGAGCTATGGCGGCAGCGGCTCCTGCGACTTTTCGGCTCATCTCACTTCTCCTCATTGGGGGGTGATCAGAAGATAATGTAAGTGTAAAAAAAAGTCATGACCTCTCTTGGAAACGCTTCGGTAACGCGGCCGAGACGCGCCGTCACGCTTTCCGTTATTCGAAATCGGGCGGAATTCGGCCTGCACGCATGGCCCGCTGATGACTGGTTTCGGACCCTGAACTAACATGTCCGGGCAGATAGGGGAGGCAGGTAGCAGCATGACGAGGCCCGTGCGCAGGACCGTCCGCGATCTTCGGCGAGGCAACCGGGCGGTGCTGCTGCGAGCGCTGTACTTCGGCGGTCCGGCGAGCCGGAACGAACTGAGCGCCACCACCGGCCTGAGCGCCGCGACGGTCAGCAACATGACGGGTGACCTGCTGGCCGAGAACGTCATCGTCGAGGCCGGCCAGGTCGACTCCGACGGCGGCCGTCCCCGTGTCCTGCTGCGCGTCAACCCCGAGTTCGGCTTCGCCGTCGGGGTCGACGTGGGCGAGACCCACGTCCGCGTCGAGCTGTTCGACCTCGACATGAAGGAGCGCGCGAAGGTCGAGTACGCCCTGCGTACGGCCAGGCACGAGGTCGAACTCGTCGTGCGGCACATCCTCGCCGGCATCGACGTCGTCCTCGCGGAGGGCGGCGTCACCACCCAGCAGGTGCTCGGGGCCGGCGTCGGCGTGCCCGGCATCGTGGAGAGCGGTCCTGACGGGCTCGTCCAGGCGAAGACCTTCGGCTGGGAGGGCGTGCCGCTGAAGGCGCTGCTGCGCGAGGGCACCTCGCTGCCGCTGTTCGTGGACAACGGGGCCAAGACGATGGGCCAGGCCGAGCTGTGGTTCGGGTCCGGCAGGGGCGCGGGCAACGCGGTGATCGTCTTCCTGGGCTCGGGCATCGGCGCCACGCTCGTCACCGACGGCACCACCTACCGGGGCGCCGCCAGCGCCGCGGGCGAGCTGGGCCACGTCAAGGTCACCATCGGCGGGCGGACCTGCCGCTGCGGCGGGCGCGGCTGCCTGGAGGCGTACGCCGGCGCCGAGGGCATCCTCGACCGCGCCGGGATCCGCGTCGACGCGGCCGACGAGGAGAAGGCCCTGGCCGGCCTGCTGGAGCAGGGCTCACCCGTCGTGGACGAGACCATCGCCTACCTCGGCATCGGCCTGGCCAACATGATCCATCTGTTCGATCCCGAGCGGGTCGTCATCGGCGGCTGGGCCGGGCTCATGCTCGGCCGGCACCGGCTCGACGACATCCGCGCCGTTGTGGCGGAGAACTGCCTCGTCCATCCGCTGCCGCCCGGCGCCATCGTGCTCGGCAGCCTCGGCCCCGACGCCGTGGCGCTCGGGGCCGCGGCCCTCGTGGTGGAGGACTTCCTGCGCGACAGCGGCGCCGCGCGCACGCCGGCGGTGGTCTGAGGCCGACGGCGGCCGGAGCGCTTCACGCGCCCGCCGGGAACGGTCCGCCGTAACGGTCCGCCAGGAACGCGCCAGGTGCGGCGCGCCGGAAACGGGCCGCGGCGGGCTCTGAGAGCGCGATCATCGCACGCCTCGACCAGCTGCGGTCAAGTGCCCTGACGTCCCCGGACGCCGTCATTCGCGGCCGTCCGAACCGTGAGATTTTCGCGATCTTGCCTGGCCATGCCTGCTTGCCGGTGCGTTTCGCGGATAAGTCGACCCTATTGCCGAAGGGTTAAATTAAGTATTGACAGCCTTGACTGCACAAGTGCACGCTCTACCCGGTAGAGAGCGCTCTCCCCGCCCGTCGCCGCTCATGCGACGGCCCCCCGCCCCGAGGAGAAGCAGTGCATCCATCCCGCAGGTCAGGCCGATTAGGCCTCCTCGCCACCCTCGTCGCGGCCCTCACCCTGGTCGCGTCCTATCTCACGATCGGTCCCGCCGCCGCGGCGGACACACTGCTGTCGCAGGGCAAGCCGGCGACCGCCTCGTCGACCGAGAACGGCGGCACGCCGGCGTCCGCCGCGGTCGACGGAAACACGGGCACCCGCTGGTCGAGCGCCTTCAGCGACCCGCAGTGGCTCCAGGTCGACCTGGGCGCCGGCGCCACCATCAGCAGCGTCGTGCTCAACTGGGAGACCGCGTACGGCAAGGCATTCAAGATCCAGGTCTCGGCCGACGGGTCGGCCTGGACGGACGTCTACTCGACGACCACCGGCACGGGCGGCACGCAGACCCTGGCCGTGTCGGGGACCGGCCGCTACGTGCGGATGTACGGAACCGTCCGCAACACGGGTTACGGCTACTCCCTGTGGGAGTTCCAGGTCTACGGCACACTCGTCGGCGGGGGCGGTGGGGGCCCCATCCAGGGCGGCGGCCCGCTCGGCCCGAACGTGCTGGTCTTCGACCCGTCCCAGCCCGCGGCCACCATTCAGAGCCAGCTCAACAGCGTGTTCGCCACCCAGGAGTCCAACCAGTTCGGCTCGCAGCGGTACGCGCTGATGTTCAAGCCGGGCACCTACAACAACATCAACGCCCAGACCGGCTTCTACACCTCGATCGCCGGCCTCGGCCAGTCGCCCGACGACGTCACGATCAACGGTGACGTCACCGTCGACGCGGGCTGGTTCGGCGGCAACGCCACCCAGAACTTCTGGCGCTCCGTCGAGAATCTGGCCATCGTCCCGTCGAACGGCACCGACCGGTGGGCGGTGTCGCAGGCCGCGCCGTTCCGGCGCGTCCACGTCCGCGGCGGGCTGAACCTGGCACCGGCGGGCTACGGCTGGGCCAGCGGCGGCTACATCGCCGACAGCAAGATCGACGGCACGGTCGGACCGTACTCCCAGCAGCAGTGGTTCACCCGCAACAGCAACATCGGCGGATGGACCAACGCGGTATGGAACATGGTGTTCTCGGGCGTGGTCGGCGCTCCCGCGCAGAGCTTCCCGAACCCGCCGTACACGACGCTGGCCCAGAGCCCGGTGACCCGGGAGAAGCCGTACCTCTACCTCGACGCGGGCGGCGCCTACCGGGTGTTCGTCCCGTCGCTGCGGCAGAACTCGAGCGGAGCCAGCTGGGCCAACGGGGCCACTCCCGGCACGTCCATCCCGCTCACCCAGTTCTTCGTCGCCAAGCCGTCCGACAGCGCGGCGACGATCAACGCGGCGCTCGCCCAGGGCCTGAACCTCCTGTTCACCCCCGGCATCTACCACGTCAACCAGACGATCAACGTGACCAGGGCCGACACCGTGGTCCTCGGCCTCGGCTACGCCACGATCATCCCTGACAACGGTGTCGTCCCGATGAGCGTCTCCGACGTCGACGGCGTGAAGATCGCCGGACTGCTCTTCGACGCCGGCACGGTCAACTCGCCGGTGCTGCTCCGCCTCGGGCAGGACGGGTCGTCGGCCGCGCACGCCGCCAACCCCAGCTCCATCCAGGACGTCTTCTTCCGGATCGGCGGCGCGGGCCCCGGCAAGGCGACGACCAGCCTCGTGGTGAACAGCGGCAACGCGATCATCGACCACATCTGGGCGTGGCGCGCCGACCACGGCGCGGGCGTCGGCTGGACCACCAACCCCGCCGACACCGGCCTGATCGTCAACGGCAACAACGTCACGGCCTACGGCCTGTTCGTCGAGCACTACCAGAAATACGAGGTGATCTGGAACGGCCAGGGCGGCCGGACGATCTTCTTCCAGAACGAGATGCCCTACGACCCGCCGAACGCGGGCTCCTGGATGAACGGGTCGACCGTCGGGTACGCGGCCTACAAGGTGGCCGGCAACGTGACCACCCATGAGGCCTGGGGACTCGGCAGCTACTGCTACTTCAACGTCGATCCCTCGATCGTGGCCGCGCGCGGCTTCGAGGCGCCGACCGCCGCGGGCGTGAAGTTCCACGACCTGCTCACCGTATCCCTGGGCGGCAACGGCACGATCGCCCACGTCATCAACAACACAGGAGGCCCGGCGCAGGGCACGGCGACGGTTCCCAGCTACCTGGTGAACTTCCCGTGATGAACACCCGCCGGTGACCGATCCGGTACGGCGGGCCCACTCGGCGGG
>NZ_BOOQ01000020.1 GCF_016863315.1 Planotetraspora silvatica | reverse complement strand
GGCGGGCCCGCCGTACCGTCGTCGCGTCGCGGTCCGGAGTCAGCCGTCCCCGGGAAGCCCGGGGTGTCCCCGCTCGCGGAACGCGCGGAGGAGGGCGCCGACGGTCTCCCATGCCGGAGGCGCCGGCCACGCGCCGGGCGACTCCGTCTCCGTTTCCGTCTCTGCCTCCGTTTCCGGCGAACCGAAGCCACCGGAGCCGGGACCACCAGAGGGGCCGGGGGAGCCCGCCGAGCCCAGGACGGCGCAGGCCAGCAGGTGCTCGCCGGGACCGAGGCCGCCGACGAGCGTCGGGATCACCGTGCGGCGGGCGAGGACGTTGGTGCCGGGCAGCGCCCGGACGAGTTCCCCCGCCCGGCCGCCGCGCAGGTCCTCGATCACGCACAACCCGGCGGGGGAGTCGATCCTCGCGTGACCCGGGCCGGTCCCGGTCCGATGGGGCGCGGGATCGCGGTCCACCGCGAACGCCCCCTCGGCCACGTGCAGGGCCCGGCCGGACCGGACGCGATGCACGCGGACGTGCCAGGGGGCGAGCGCGAGCAGCCAGGTCTCGACCTCCACGTCCGGCCAGGGCGTCCAGTGGGTGTGGAGCACGCCGTCCGACGCCGAGGAGTCTCCCGGGACCTCGCACGGACGCCAGTGTCCCCCGTCGTCGCTGAGCGCCAGCGTGTTGTCGAACGCCCCCTGTTCGAGTCCCCACGATCCGGCGGGGACGCTGAAGCCGAAGAGCGTCGAGTAGGCGAACTTGGCGTACTTGGCGGCGCCGTGCCGTACCCAGTTGTGGTGTTGCCGCGCGCTGAGCAGCACCACGTGCCGCCCGCCCTCGTCGCGCATCAGCGCCGCGCCCGCCTGCGGCTGGGTGCTGACCGGGGCGAGGCCGGGCGCCTCGCGCTCCTCCGCCACCCAGAAGGGATGCCCGGCGGGCAGCGCGAGAGGCAGGAACGCCTTCATCGACCAGTACGGGGAGCCCGGCGCGTTGTACTGCTCGGCCAGCATGGGCTGCGCGTAGCCGTACCCGATCGTCAGCAGCCCGCCCGTGTCGCGGATCGGCCGGTCGAGCCACCACCGCAGATGCCGCATCAGGTGCCCCTTGATCACAGACCAGGGGAGCGCCTCGACGCCGGCGAAGGCGAGCGCCCCCCAGAACGCGCCCTGCGCGAACCGGTACGTCAGGCTCCTGCCGTACGGCACGGCGGCGCCGTCCGCCGCGAACCAGTGCTGGAAGTCCTCCGCGAAGGCGGCGGCCCGCTCCCGGAAACGGCCGGCTCGGCCGGGGTCGCGGTCACCGGCTAGCCGCGCGTAGATCAGCCCGTAGTAGTGCATCGCGAACGGGACGTAGTAGTCGCGCTGCTCGGTCGGGCCGTCGCTGTACCAGCCGCCGCCGAGGTCGAAGGACTCCAGCCGGTCGAGGCGCGCGGCGTTCGGCCCGCGGTCGAAGGCGACGCCCACGCGGTCCAGGCCCGACCCCACCATCACGGGGAAGAACTGCCAGTTGTTGTCCACGGGCCGGGCGTCGAGGGCGGCGAGCAGCCAGGCGGCGAGGGTGTCCCTCTCGCGGCCGGTCAGCGGATCCCACACCTCCTCGGGCGCGAGGGCGAGGGCGAGGCCGATGGCGGCCGTCTCCACCAGTCGCTGGTCGGTGTCGCCCACCGGCCCCCAGAACTCGGGGTCGCCGGGATCGGTGCCCGTGGCGAGCCCGCGCCGCCACGGGTCCCAGTGGGCGAACTCGCCACCGCCCGCGGCGAGCGGGGCGAGCCCCCACAGAGGCCGGGCGAAGGCCTCGAGTTCCGCGGCGACGTCGTCGTGGTGCGCGGTGTTGGCCCCGAGCCTGAGGCGGGCCCGGCCGGCGCTGAAGTGGGGGATCAGCGGCTCCGTCAGCTCACGCACGAGCCGCCGCATGTCGTCCCGGTCGCGTATGGAGGCGGTCGGTTTCCGGGGGCCCGACGGTGACGGGATCACGGCCTTCTCTCGGGTGTGTCGACGACGGCGGCCGAAGGGACAAGTGCCAGGAATGGGCTGATTTCGGCCGCCAATGCCCGGGAATCATAACGTCTCGGTATCACCGCCAGAAGTGATCCGTCCGCCGGGGTGTGTGGCGGATCACCGTCGTAGAGATCGCGTCAATACGCGAGCAGCGCCCGTATGGAACCCGTCAAGGAGTGCGGAAGGCCCGGAATAGAGGGCTTTGCTTTGTCTGCGCCACCTGTCCTGGTGGCGCGGAGTAATCCTTACGGATCTGAGGAGTGGGGATGGCGGACGTCATCTTCGTCGCCTTGACGATCGCGATTTTCGTGATCTTCGGGCTGGTCGTCAAGGCGGTGGAGCGCCTGTGAGCGCCATCAATGCCATCGGCCTGGCGGTGTCGGCCGCACTTGTGATCTTCGTGATCGCGGCCCTGCTGTTTCCGGAGCGGTTCTGATGAGTCCTACCGCGGCCGGAATTATCTTCATCGTCTCCCTCGTCGTCGCGCTGGCTGTGGTCTACAAGCCGCTCGGTGACTACATGTACCGGGTCTACAGCGGCACAAGGCACAACGTCGCCGAGCGCGGCATCTACCGCCTGATCGGCGTGCGCCCCGACCGGGACCAGCGCTGGGGCGCCTACGCGCGCAGCGTTCTGGCGTTCTCGGTGATCTCGATCCTCTTCGTGTACGGCATGCAGCGCCTTCAGGACAAGCTGTTCCTGAGCCTCGGCATGGCCCCCGTCACGGACCACGTCGCGTGGAACACCGCGATCAGCTTCGTGACCAACACCAACTGGCAGGCCTACTCGGGCGAGTCCACCATGGGCCACCTGGTCCAGATGGCCGGCCTGGCGGTGCAGAACTTCGTCTCCGCGGCGGTCGGCATGGCCGTCGCGATCACGCTGGTCCGCGGGTTCGCCCGCAACCGGACCGAGAACATCGGCAACTTCTGGGTGGACCTCGTGCGCGGCTCCGTGCGCATCCTGCTGCCCATCGCCGTCATCGGCGCGCTGGTGCTGGTCGCGGGCGGCGTGGTGCAGAACTTCGCCTCTCCCCACGACGTGGCGACCCTCGCGGGCGGCACCCAGTCGATCACCGGCGGCCCCGTGGCCAGCCAGGAGGTCATCAAGGAACTCGGCAACAACGGCGGCGGCTTCTACAACACCAACTCCGCCCACCCGTTCGAGAACGCCACCACCTGGACGAACTGGCTGGAAATCTTCCTGATCTTCCTGATCCCGTTCTCGCTGCCGCGCACCTTCGGCCGGCTCGTGGGCCAGAACCGGCAGGGCTACGCGATCCTCGCGGTCATGGGGACGCTCGCCCTCGCGAGCATCGTGCTGACCAACGTCTTCGAGATCGGCGGCCACGCCACCGTGACGCAGGCGATCGGCTCGGCGATGGAGGGCAAGGACGTGCGCTTCGGGGTCCCCGACTCCGCGACGTTCGCCGCGGCCACCACGCTGACCTCGACGGGAGCCGTGAACTCGTTCCACGACTCCTTCACCCCGCTCGGCGGCATGATGACGATGTTCAACATGATGCTGGGCGAGGTGGCGCCGGGAGGCGCCGGCGCCGGCATGTACGGCATCCTCGTCCTCGCGGTGCTCACGGTCTTCGTGGCCGGGCTCATGGTCGGCCGGACGCCCGAGTACCTGGGCAAGAAGATCGGCTCCCGCGAGATCAAGCTCGCCTCGCTGTACTTCCTCACCACTCCCACGCTGGTGCTGATCGGCACCGCCGCGGCGATGGGCAACTCGGCGGGCCTGGCCGCGATGCTGAACAGCGGCCCCCACGGGTTGTCCGAGATCCTCTACGCCTTCACCAGCGCGTCGAACAACAACGGCTCGGCGTTCGGCGGTGTCACCGTCAACACCCCCTGGTATGACGTGGCGCTCGGCCTGTGCATGGTCTTCGGCCGGTTCCTGCCGATCATCTTCGTGCTCGGTCTCGCCGGATCGCTGGCCAGGCAGGCGCCTGTCCCCGTGTCGGCGGGAACGCTGCCCACTCACCGGCCGCAGTTCGTCGGCATGGTGGTCGGCGTCACGATCATCGTGGTCGCCCTCACCTTCCTCCCCGCTCTGGCGCTGGGTCCTCTCGCAGAAGGACTTTCGTAGAAATGGCAACCCAGGTGTCATCACAAGTTGTCGAAAGCCCGGGCCGCACGCCCGCGCCGCATAAGAAGGACGACAAGGTCGGAGGCGGCCTGCTCGACCCCAAGCAACTCATCGCCTCGCTGCCCGACGCCGTCAAGAAGCTCAACCCGGTCACGCTGTGGCGCAACCCGGTCATGTTCATCGTCGAAGTCGGCGCGGTCTTCACCACCGTGCTCGCGATCACCGATCCGTCGTTCTTCGCGTGGGCGATCGTGGTGTGGCTGTGGCTCACCGTCATCTTCGCCAACCTGGCCGAAGCGGTGGCGGAGGGGCGGGGCAAGGCCCAGGCCGCGACGCTGCGCGCGGCCAAGCGGGACACGACCGCCCGCCGTCTCAAGGGCTGGAAGCCCGGCTCGGCCGTCTCCCAGTGGGACGTGATCGGGGCACCGGAACTCCAGCAGGGCGACCACGTGGTGGTCGAGGCGGGGGAGGTCGTCCCCGGTGACGGCGACGTGGTCGAAGGCATCGCGTCGGTGGACGAGTCGGCCATCACCGGAGAGTCCGCGCCGGTCATCCGGGAGTCCGGAGGCGACCGGTCCGCGGTGACGGGCGGCACCAAGGTCCTGTCCGACCAGATCGTCGTCAAGATCACCCAGAAGCCGGGTGAGAGCTTCATCGACCGGATGATCGCGCTGGTCGAAGGCGCGAATCGGCAGAAGACGCCGAACGAGATCGCGCTCAACATCCTGCTGGCCGCGCTCACGATCATCTTCCTGATCGCGACCATCACCATGCAGCCGCTCGCGATCTACTCCAAGATCGCGAACCCGGGCATCGCCGACTCCCTGGCGCTCAACGCCGACGGCGTCAGCGGCGTCGTGCTCGTCTCGCTGCTGGTGTGCCTCATCCCGACGACGATCGGCGCTCTTCTGAGCGCGATCGGCATCGCCGGAATGGACCGGCTGGTGCAGCGCAACGTCCTCGCGATGAGCGGCCGCGCCGTGGAGGCGGCGGGCGACGTCAACACGCTCCTGCTGGACAAGACCGGCACCATCACGCTGGGCAACCGGCAGGCGTCGGAGTTCGTCCCGGTCGCGGGCGTCAGCGAGCAGGAGCTCGCGGAGGCGGCGCAGCTCGCCAGCCTCGCCGACGAGACGCCCGAGGGCCGTTCCGTCGTGGTGCACGCCAAGCAGGCCCACAACCTGCGGGAGCGGCAGCCCGGAGAGCTGGCCCACGCCGAGTGGGTCGCGTTCACCGCGCAGACCCGCATGTCGGGCGTGAACGTGGACGGGCGGCAGGTCCGCAAGGGCGCGGCGACCTCGGTGATGAAGTGGGTGCGCGACAACGGCGGTCACCCGACCGAGGAGGTCGGCCCCCTGGTCGACGGCATCTCCGGCTCCGGCGGCACCCCGCTCGTGGTGGGCGAGGTCGCCGGCGGCAAGGCCCGTGTGCTGGGCGTCATCCACCTCAAGGACGTCGTCAAGCAGGGCATGCGCGAGCGGTTCGACGAGATGCGCAGGATGGGCATCCGCACCGTCATGATCACGGGCGACAACCCGCTGACGGCCAAGG
>NZ_BOOQ01000019.1 GCF_016863315.1 Planotetraspora silvatica | reverse complement strand
AGGTGTCGGTCGCGCTGATGCCGGTGAGGGTGGTCTGGCCGGTGTTGGTGACCAGGAACGAGTACGTCACCGTCCGCCCGGCCGACAACACCGTGCTCGGGAAGGCGGTCTTCAGCAACGCCAACGACGAGACCTGTGCGGGGACCACCGTCGCCGTGGTCCCGGAAGACGCTCCCTGCTGGGTGGGCGTGTCAGCGCTGGCGTATACGACGGTCGCGGTGTCGGTCACCGTCGTGCCGGGTGAATCCGGCCCGAGTGTGACCCGGAATTTCACGGACGTGGACTGGCCGACCGCCAACGTGCCGCCGTTGAAGGGGCCCGCTCCGGTTCCCAACTGGACGTCGACCCGGTTGGCGACGAATTCCCCCTGGTCGTCCCCGACGGCATCCGTCTTGGGACCGGTGTTCGGACCCGAGGCCACGGAGATGGTCTCCGGTACGTAGATGGTGTTGGCGGGGATCGGGTCCGAGAGCACCACTCCGATGGCGTTGTCGTCCCCGACATTGGTCGCGGTGATGGTGTATTCGACGACGGATCCGGGCGCGGGTACCCCGCCGCCTATCACCTGGGCGGACTTGGTCATCTGGATGTTCGCCTGGTGGAGGTCGATTTGTGTGAAGAACGCGTGCGGCCAGTAGGCGTCACCCACGGTGCTGAAGGTGACCTGGGCCGAGGTGTCGTTGTTCCGGAACGCCGAAGACGCGTTGACGATGTTGGAGTCGTATCCCAGCGTGTTGGTGAAGGCGGGATTCCGGGTGAGCACCTGGTTCCCGAGTGTGCCGATGGTGGAATTGAAGAAGTTGTTGGCCGGGTGGATGGCGTCACTCAGCACGGTCAGCGGTCCGTTGGTGGTCTTGATGCTCAAAGAGTCGCCGACGATCGCGTTGTCACCGTCGTAGGCGATCTGGCCCAACTGGACGTTCGGGGTTCCGGTGACCGGAGTCTGGAAGCCGGACAAGTTGATCGTGGTGTTCGGCGCGCCGTTCTCCTGCTCCAGGAAGCCGTCGTACACCGAGATGTTCCGCAACGGCAGGGACGCGTCCCGGTAGGCCACCACGAGGGACCAGCCGCCGAACGCGCCGAGGCCGTCGAAGCCCCGGGCGGCTTGCAGGTTCGCCACCGAGTAGGTGCCGGCACCCGCCGACGCCACCAAAGACGTGACATCCGCGGAGGCGCCGTAGACGATTCCGGTCGCGGTGACGTTGTCAGGGGTGTCGCCGATGTCGGCGGCCGAGGCGGTGATCGTCTGGTAGGCGGTCGAGCCCGGGGCCTTGATCAGGACCTGCCCGCGCAGGCTGTTGTTCGGTGCGAAGCGGTTTCCGGACGGCAGGCCCGGTGTGTCCGTCGTGGTCTGGCTCCGCCCACCCCAGTAGAGGCGTGCGTACGCCACCTGCGCACCAGGCGACATCGCGAGGTCGGCGGTACTGGAGTTGAACGTCGACGCGTCACTGTCCACGTCGATGAAGGTGGCGGCGACGCTGTTGTTGCCCGAGCCGTTCCGGCGGGTGGGACAGTCCGCCACCGCCGGCGGATAACAGGTCACCACCGCGTTCCCCGCACGGGTCACCGCCCCTCGGTAATTGTCCAAATACCGCTGGGAGAACGCGATCGGCGACCGGAGCGCCACTCGCGCTCCCGCCTTCGCCCTCGATCGAGCCGCGTCGGCCTCGGTCGGAATCCTCTTGGACGACCCGCGCCGAGCAGCCGTGTCTCCGGGGGCCACGGGCGCCGGGTCAGCCGTGTCTCCGGGGGTGGCGGGCGCCGGATCAGCCGTGGCATCGGCCCGCGTGGTCTCGGCCTGCCCGGTCTCGGCCTCGGATCGGCTGGTCGTGGTCTCGCAGGTCTGCCCCGCGCTCGCGTCGACTGTGGGGATGGACACCTGCTCGGCGGGCGTCGGCACGGCGTAACGGATCGTCACGCTGTCACCGGCGGCGAGATCGCCTGTCCATTTGAGGAGCGGCTTGTCGTAGGTCAGCGTGCCCGAGGTCGTCTGCACAGTGCCCACGACCCCGTTGCCGGGGACGGCGGAAAGGTTCTCTGAGAAACTCGCCTGTTTCGCGTCGACGCCGCTGGTGTTGGCGACGAGCACCGTGACGATCGCGCGGTCGTCACCAGGCTGCATCTCCCGTGTGAGCCGCAGCGTCGGGCCCTGCTGGTCCGGACCGCAACTGATCACAACGGGCAGATCGGTGGTCACATCTCGCAATGGGGCGGAAGAGGCGTACGCCATCGGCCCCAGGCCGACCGCACATGCCACGAATCCCGTGAAAGCGCTTCCGAGGAAACCCTTGCGCGCGTAAGCCCCGACCAGCAAACCGACCTCCCGGAGGAATTCCGGCAAGACGTGCCGGATCGTTTTGAACGGGGGGCTTGCCTATTTCGTCACGCCATGATCTTGGTCGGGACAGGGAGAGGATAACCAGATCGCCGAGGGCTGAGGCATCAGGCGAACGCCAACTCTGGTCATCTGTCTGGTCATATCCTTGTCAGTGATTTGATTTATTGGCGTATGTCGTCAATTGGCGTACGCGGATCCGCGTCCACGACTGCCCGGTATAACCAATTGCAGGGTGATAAAGGAATAGTCGGAGATCGGTTCCGCGATGCACCCGGATACTGATATTTCGGTTTTCTTCCCGGGGTGATCGGTTCGCTCCGGCGGCGTTCCGCGAGTCGGGCCGCCGGAGGAAGGCGATGCCGGGCGACAGGCGAAGCCCCACCTCGGTGGCCGATGGGCAACATGGGGGAGGTTGCGCCTGATCGGGCAGGCGGGCCCATGGGCGGAGGTCCATGGGTCTTTCGTGAACGTAGGTGGAGTCGGTCAAGGGAAGTGCCCGCCTTCGTTGTTTGATCCAAAAATGGGCATCTGAGGGTTTCGAGAGAGGCGTGCGCGCGCTTTGGCTGGATATGTAGAGGGTTCGGGGCGGGCCGCCCGTCTCTGAGCGGTGGCTGATGGAGCGGTGGCGAGGCTTCTCGGCAGTAGGGACAACCGACCATCGGGAGGTTGATCCATGAGAACCCGGAACGAGCGCGAGTCGCGCAATACGGTTCCGCCGATGAGGCCCGGCGGGTGCTGAACACCGCCCGGATGTCCACGAAGACCTTCAAGTAGCGGTCACGCATACGGAACGGACCTCCTGGCCGGAGCGTTCGGCTGGCGCATTCCGACCGGGACCAGCGGAACCGGGGCCGGGATGGACGCTCGGGATTCGTGAGGGGATTAGGGAGATGGCGAAGGCAGTAGGCATCGATCTGGGCACGACGAACTCCGTGATCGCGACGACCGAGGACGGCCATCCGACGGTCATCCCGAATGCGGAGGGGTCGCGGACCACGCCGTCCGTGGTCGCGTTCACCGATCAGGGCGAGGTCCTGGTCGGCCAGATGGCCCGCCGCCAGGCGATCCTGAACCCGAAGGGCACGATCTATTCGGCCAAGCGGTTCATGGGCCGGCGGTTCGAGGAGGTGCACGACGAGATCAAGGCGGTCTCGTTCGACGTCGCGGCGGGTCCCGACGGGGCCGTGCGGTTCAAGGTCAAGGACAAGCAGTACGCGCCGGAGGAGATCTCGGCTTTCGTGCTGAGGAAACTCGTGGCCGACGCGGCGAAGTTCCTGGGCGAGAAGGTCACCGAGGCCGTCATCACCGTGCCCGCCTACTTCAACGACGCCCAGCGGCAGGCGACCAAGGACGCCGGCAAGATCGCCGGCCTGGAGGTCCTCCGCATCATCAACGAGCCGACCGCGGCCTCCCTGGCGTACGGCCTGGACAAGAAGGGCAGCGAAACCGTCCTCGTCTTCGACCTGGGCGGCGGGACCTTCGACGTCAGCATCCTCGACATCGGCGAGGGCGTGGTCGAGGTCCGCGCCACCGCCGGGGACACCCACCTGGGCGGCGACGACTTCGACCGCCGGATCGTCGACCACCTGGCCGACGAGTTCCAGTGCCAGGAAGGAATCGACCTCCGCGCCGACCCCCAGGCCTTGCAGCGGCTCTTCGAGGCAGCCGAGAAGGCCAAGGTGGAACTGTCGGCGGTCAGCCAGACCCAGATCAGCCTCCCGTTCATCACGGCGGACGCGAACGGGCCCAAGCACCTGAACACCACGCTGATGCGGTCCACGTTCGAACAGATCACCGCCGACCTGATCGATCGCGTCAGGGGGCCGGTCGAGCAGGCCATGGCCGACGCCAAGCTGACCTCGGCCGATCTCGACGAGGTGATCCTGGTCGGCGGGTCCACCCGCATGCCCGCGGTCCAGCAGACCGTGCGCCGTATGACGGGAAAAGACCCCAACATGACGGTCAACCCCGACGAGGTCGTGGCGCTCGGCGCGGCGGTCCAGGCGGCCATCATCAGGGGCGAGGTCAAGGACGTCGTGCTGCTCGACGTCACCCCGCTGTCGCTCGGGGTCGAGACGCTCGGCGGTCTCATGACGAAGATCATCGATCGGAACACCACGATCCCGGCCCGCCGTACCGAGATCTTCAGCACCGCCGAGGACGACCAGTCGGCCGTCGACGTGGTCGTCCTGCAGGGCGAGCGGGAACGCGCCGCCGACAACCGCGTGCTCGGCCGGTTCCGCCTGGAGAACATCCGGCCCGCGCCCCGCGGGGTGCCGCAGATCGAGGTCACCTCCGACATCGACGCGAACGGCATCCTCAACGTGACCGCCAAGGACAAGGACACCGGAGCCGAGCAGCGCATCACGATCAGCGAGAGCTCCAACCTGGACACCGGCGAGATCGACCGGATGATCGCCGACGCCGAGCGACACCGCGCCGACGACGCGGCTCTCCGCGAGGCGATCGACGCCCGCAACGAGCTCGATTCGATCGCCTACCAGGTGGAGCGGCGCCTGTCCGAGCTCGGGGACACCGTTCCGGTCCACGAGAAGGCCCGGGCGGAACAGTTGATCGCCGACGCCCGTCAGGCCATCAAGGAAGAGGCGCCCGTCGACAGGCTGCGCGGTCTGGCGGGGGAGCTGCAGCAGGTCTTCCACGCGCTGGGGGCCGGCGCCCAGCCGCGACAGCCCGGGCAGCAGCCGGGGCAGCCCGGCGCCGGCGGGCCGGACGAGGACGTGATCGACGCCGAGTTCACCAGTCCGGAGTGACATGACCGACAAGGATAGGAACCCGCGCGCTCCGGCGGCCGAGGCCGCGGAGGCGGGACCGGCCGCTGAGCGGCCGGCCGTAACCGGGAGGCCGCAGGAGCCGGGCGCGCCTGAGACGGCCCGCGAAACCGGCGCACCTGGGACGGCCCGCGAAACCGGCGCGACGGCGGTCGAACCCGAGCCGCATGCGAGGGGGCCCGGGGCGGCCCGCGAGAGCGCCGAGACGAGCGCCGGCACGGACGCCCGGCTGGAGGATCTGCACAATCGGTGGCTGCGTGCGGTCGCGGAGCTCGACAACCTCCGGAAGCGGACGGCCAGGGACATCGCCAGACAACGGCTCGACGAGCGGGCGCGGGTCGCCGCGGAGTGGCTGCCGGTCATCGACAACCTTGAACTGGCGCTCCGGCACGCGGACGCCGACGCCGATCCCGGCGCGGTCATCCAAGGCGTCCGCGCCGTCCGCGACCAGGCGGTGGCCGTACTCGCCCGGCTGGGCTTCCCCCGCGTGGAGGCTCTCGGGACGCGGTTCGACCCCGCCAGGCACGAGGCCGTGAGCACGGTGGAGGACCTGGAGGCCGAGCCGGGCACGGTCGTCGACGTCGTACGGCCCGGCTACGGCGAGGGTCCCGACCAGCTGCGCCCCGCGTCGGTCGTCGTGTCCACCAAGGCGGAGGACTGATGGCGGACCGCGACTTCTACGAGATCCTCGGGGTGCCGCGAACGGCCGGCCGCGAGGAGATCCAGCGGGCCTACCGCAAGCTCGCGCGCTCCTACCATCCCGACGTCAACAAGGACCCCGGGGCCGAGGACCGCTTCAAAGAGGTGTCGGAGGCGTACGAGGTGCTGTCCGATCCTGAGACCCGCCGGCGCTACGACGCGTTCGGCCGGGACTTCCGGCAGGTGCCCGAGGGGGTGGACCCGGCGGCGTACGCCCGGGCCCGGGCCGGTGCGGGCACGGGAGGCCGGGCCGGGTGGGCGCGCGGCCCGGCCGGGCAGGAGGTCCGGTTCGAGACCGGAGAGGGCATCGACTTCGAGGAGCTGTTCGGCGGCATGTTCAGGGGGCGCGGGGGACGCCGGGGCCGCGGCTGGGGTCCGATGCCCGGAGCCGACCAGGAGGCCGAGCTGCCGCTGACGGTCGAGGAAGCCCACCGCGGCGGCCGCCGCACGATCACCCTTCCCGGCCGCGGAGGATTCCGGACGCTGGAGGTCACGATCCCCCCGGGCGTCCGCGACGGGCAGCGGGTCCGGCTCGCGGGTCAGGGCGGCGAGGGCGCCGGCGGCGCGAAGAGGGGCGACCTCTACTTGATCGCGCGAATCAGCGATCACCCCCGCTACCGCGTCGAGGGACGCGACATCCACGTCCAGCTGCCCCTCACCCCTGCGGAGGCCGCGCTGGGCGCGACCGTGGCGGTCGAGACCCCGGGCGGGGAGGCGAAGGTCAAGGTTCCGCCCGGTTCCTCCTCCGGGCGCCGCCTGCGCCTGCGCGGGCAGGGCATGCCCAACCCTCGCGG
This sequence comes from Planotetraspora silvatica, assembly GCF_016863315.1. Lineage (GTDB taxonomy): Bacteria > Actinomycetota > Actinomycetes > Streptosporangiales > Streptosporangiaceae > Planotetraspora > Planotetraspora silvatica. The sequence goes on along the minus strand of NZ_BOOQ01000019.1, from coordinate 251,383 downwards.
CGACCCCGGGGACCTGTTCGCCGAGGTCCGGATCATGGTCCCGCGCACGCTGAGCGCCGAGGAGCGCCGCCTCTATGAGCAGTTGGCCGGCGTCTCCAGCGTCAACCCGCGCTCCGAATCGGGAGGGAGGACCAGGCCATGAGCCATCCCCTCGTACGGCTCCCGCTCCTGAACCTGGAGTCCTTCGCACAGGCGACCGGCCTGCATCCGGAACTGGTGCGCCGCCTGGTCGCGCTGGGCCTGATCGACGCCTTCCGCGACGCGGCGGGGGACCTGTGCTTCCCGCCCTCCCAGCTCGCCGCCGCCGGGCGCCTGCAGAGGCTGCACACGCAACTGGCCGTCAACTACGCCTCGCTGGGTCTGGTGGCGGACCTGCTCGACCGCATCGCGGAGCTCGAAGCGGCTCTGCGGACCCGCGCGAGAACTCCCGGAGGCATGCCGTGGACGTGAACCGCCTCACCCAGAAGTCACAGGAGGCCCTGCACGACGCGCAGACCAAGGCGACCCGCTTCGGGCACACCGAAGTCGACGGCGAGCATCTCCTGTCCGCGTTGCTGGAACAGCCGGAAGGGCTGGTCCCACGCCTGCTCTCGGCCGCCGGCGCCGACGCGGACAAGCTGGCGTTGGAGCTCGAGGCCGAGCTGGGACACCGGCCCCGTGTGACCGGTCCCGGCGCCGCGCCCGGCCAGGTGTACCTGACCCAGCGGTTGTCCCGTCTGCTGGAGGCCGCCGATCGGGAGGCCAGGCGGCTGAAGGACGAGTACGTCTCGGTCGAGCACCTGCTGCTCGCACTGCTCGACGAGGGGCCGGACACCGCCGCGGGGCGGCTGCTCAAGGCGCACGGCCTCAGCCGCGAGCGCTTCCTGGAGATCCTCACGCAGGTGCGCGGCAACCAGCGGGTGACCTCGGCCAACCCGGAGGTCGCCTACGAGGCTCTGGAGAAGTACGGCCGTGACCTGGTCGCCGCCGCCAGGGCGGACAAACTCGACCCGGTCATCGGCCGCGACGGCGAGATCCGCAGGGTCGTGCAGATCCTGTCCCGCAAGACCAAGAACAATCCGGTCCTCATCGGCGACCCGGGAGTCGGCAAGACCGCGATCGTGGAGGGCCTCGCCCAGCGCATCGCCCGAGGCGACGTCCCGGAGGGCCTGAAGGACAAAACGATCTTCAGTCTCGACGTGGGCGCCCTCGTCGCGGGGGCGAAATACCGCGGCGAGTTCGAGGAGCGCCTCAAGGCCGTGCTCACCGAGGTCACGTCGGCGGAAGGGCGGATCCTGCTGTTCGTCGACGAGGTTCACAACGTCGTCGGCGCGGGCGCGGCCGAGGGCGCCATGGACGCGGGGAACATGCTGAAGCCGATGCTGGCCCGCGGCGAACTCCACATGATCGGCGCGACGACGATCACCGAATACCGCAAGCACATCGAGAAGGACGCCGCGCTGGAGCGCCGCTTCCAGCCCGTCTTCGTGGACGAGCCGTCGGTGGAGGACTCCGTCTCCATCCTGCGCGGCCTGCGCGAGCGCCTCGAGGTGTTCCACGGCGTGAAGATCACCGACAGTGCCATCGTCGCCGCGGTCGTCCTGAGCCACCGCTACATCAGCGACCGCTTCCTGCCCGACAAGGCGATCGACCTGGTCGACGAGGCGTGCGCGATGCTCCGTACGGAGATCGACTCCATGCCGGCCGAGCTGGACGAGCTCACGCGCCGGGTGATGCGCCTGGAGATCGAGGAGGCGGCCCTCGCCAAGGAGGACGACCCGGCGAGCCGGACCCGCCTGGAGGCGCTGCGCGCCGAACTCGCCGATGTGCGCGCCCAGGCCGACGCCATGCGCGCCCAGTGGGAGGCCGAACGGCACGCCCTGCACAAGGTGCAGCAACTGCGCCAGGAGATCGAGGTGGTCCGGCGCGAGGCCGAGCAGGCCGAGCGCACGTACGACCTGAACCGCGCCGCCGAACTGATGCACGGCAGGCTGCCCGAGCTGGAACGCAAGCTGGAGGCCGCGGAGAGGCAACTGGAATCCAAGCACGGTGCGGGGCGGCTGCTCCGCGAGGTCGTCACGGAAGAGGAGATCGCCGGCATCGTGTCCCGCTGGACCGGCATCCCGGTCAGCAGGCTCCAGGAGGGCGAGCGGGACAAGCTGCTGCACCTCGACCAGATCCTGCACGAGCGCGTCATCGGTCAGGACGAGGCCGTGCAGGCCGTCTCCGACGCGATCATCCGGGCGCGTTCCGGGATCAAGGACCCGCGCCGGCCCATCGGGTCGTTCATCTTCCTCGGCCCGACCGGCGTCGGGAAGACCGAACTGGCCAAGACCCTCGCCGAGGCGCTGTTCGACACCCAGGACAACATGGTCCGCGTCGACATGAGCGAGTACCAGGAGCGCCACACGGTCAGCCGGCTGGTCGGCGCACCGCCCGGATACGTCGGCTATGAGGAGGGCGGCCAGCTCACCGAGGCCGTACGGCGCAAGCCGTACTCGGTCGTGCTGTTCGACGAGATCGAGAAGGCCCACACGGACGTCTTCAACACCCTGCTGCAGGTGCTCGACGACGGGCGGCTCACCGATGCCCAGGGCCGTACGGTCGACTTCCGCAACACCGTGATCATCATGACGTCCAACATCGGCTCGCACTTCCTGAGCGAGAAGGCCGCTCCCACGGGCGAGATCGACCCCGAGGTGCGCGAGATGGTGATGGCCGAACTGCGCGCGCGGTTCCGGCCCGAGTTCCTCAACCGGATCGACGACATCGTGCTGTTCAAGCCGCTCACCGAGCCGGAGATCGAGCAGATCGTGTCACTGATGTTCACCGAGATCAGGATCCGGCTCGCCGAACGCAGGATGACACTGGAGGTCGCACCCGAGGCCGTGCGCTTCATCGCCGAGCAGGGGTTCGACCCCGTCTACGGCGCACGGCCGCTGCGCCGCTTCATCGCGCGCGAGATCGAGACCCGCGTCGCCCGCGCCCTGGTCGCCGGCGATGTCGTCGACGGCGCGGTCATCCGTGTCGGACTGACCGGCGGCACACTCTCGGTGACGTACGAGAATCCGGAGGTCTGACCATGCGGTCACAGGCCGAGGACGCGAGCGTCGTCCGATGCTCGAAGTGCGGACGGAAGAACCGGCTGCCCAGTGCCGCCTCGGGGATCCCGCAGTGCGGCGACTGCCACCAGCCGCTTCCCTGGGTCACCGAGGCGGGGGACGACGACTTCAGCGATGTCGTCGAGGCGGCTCGAATGCCGGTGGTCGTCGACTTCTGGGCACCCTGGTGCGCGCCGTGCCGCCAGGTCAGCCCGGCGCTGGAGCAGATCGCGGCCGATCTGGCCGGTCGCCTGAAGCTGGTGAAGGTGAACGTCGACGACGCGCCCCGGCTGTCGGAACGCTTCGCCGTACAGGCCATCCCGACGCTTGTAGTGATCGATCAGGGGAGAGTCGTCACCCGGCGGGCGGGTGCGGCGTCGGCTCCCGCCCTACGCGAATGGGTGGACGCCGCGCTGGCCGCCTGACCTCTCCGAACGCAACCAACCGCATGCGAGGGAAATCATGAGAGCCGTGGTGTACGAGGGACCTCGGCAGGTCAATGTCGAGAGAGTCCCGGACGCACTCATAGAGCGGCCCACCGATGTCCTGGTCCGCATCACCACGACCAACATCTGCGGGTCGGACCTGCACATGTACGAAGGGCGGACCGACTTCGAGACGGGCCGCGTCCTCGGTCACGAGAACCTCGGCGAGGTGGTCGAGGTCGGATCGGCCGTCGACCACGTACGCGTCGGCGACGTGGTCTGCATCCCGTTCAACATCTCGTGCGGCTTCTGCGCGAACTGCGAAAAGGGCCTGACGGCCTACTGCCTCACCACCAATCCCGAGCCGGGCATGGCCGGGGCGGCGTACGGCTTCGCGGCCATGGGGCCCTACGACGGCGGCCAGGCCGAGTTGTTGCGCGTGCCGTACGGCGACGTCAACTGCCTCGTCCTCCCGGACGACGCCAAGGAGAAGCAGAACGACTACGTGATGCTCGCCGACATCTGGCCGACCGGCTGGCACGCGACCCGGCTCGCCCAGGTGGAGGCGGGCGACTCGGTCGTGATCTACGGGGCGGGGCCCGTCGGGCTGATGGCCGCCTACTCCGCCGTACTCAGGAGCGCGAGCAAGGTGATGGTCGTCGACCGCCACCCCGACCGGCTCGCCAAGGCCGAGGAGATCGGCGCGATCGCGATCGACGACTCCCGGATGCCACCGGTCGATCAGGTCATGGAGCTCACCAAGGGCCTGGGCGCCGACCGGGGCTGCGAGTGCGTGGGCTACCAGGCGCACGACCCGCAGGGGCACGAGCACCCCAACATGACGCTCAACGACCTCGTCAGATCGGTCAAGTTCACCGGGACCATCGGTGTCGTCGGCGTCTTCGTCCCGTCGGATCCCGGTAGCCCGAACGATCTCTACAAGCAGGGGGAGATCGCCTTCGACTACGGGATGTTCTGGTTCAAGGGCCAGACGATGGCCAACGGCCAGTGCAACGTGAAGGGCTACAACCGGGCGCTCATGACGCTCATCCACGAGGGGAAGGCCCGGCCGTCCTGGGTCGTCTCGCACGAACTGGACCTGGACGACGCGCCGCGGGGTTACGAACATTTCGACCGGCGGGATCTCGGCTGGACGAAGGTCGTCCTCCATCCCGGCAAGCTCAGCTGACACGCGGTCTCCGGGGATCTGGATCGGGGTCTTCGGTGCCGGTGCGTTCATGTGCTGACCCACCAGGGTTCGTCGGACAGCGGAGTGGCGGACGCTCCGGCGGGCTATGGTCTGGCATAACCGCTGCTGAGCAAAGGTGACGTTTATGGCCGAGGTCGTTGCCCAGCCACTGTTGTCCGAGGGGACCGCGCCCGGTCCGAAACCGATCCTCCACGGCAAGCGTCCGCTCCCGGCACATGCGGCGGTCTACGCCTTCGTCGCGGTGCCGCTGCTGGCGGTGATCGTGGCTGTGCCGGTCGCCTGGGGGTGGGGACTCGGCTGGGTCGACGTCATCCTCGCCGCGTTCTTCTACACGGTGACGTGCCTCGGCGTGACGGTCGGCTTCCACCGCTACTTCACCCATGGCGCCTTCAAGTCCCGCCGCGGCCTCCGGGTCGCGCTGGCAGTGGTCGGCAGCATGGCGGTGCAGGGCCCGATCCTGCACTGGGTCGCCGACCACCGCCGCCACCACGCCTTCTCCGACAAAGAGGGCGACCCGCACTCACCCTGGCTGTTCGGCACCTCCCCGGCGGCGTTGGCGCGTGGCTTCTGGCACGCCCACATGGGCTGGGTACTCGACCGTGACCTGACCAACCAGCAGCGGTTCATCCCCGACCTGCTGACCGACCGGGACATCCGCCTGGTCCACCGGCTGTTCGGTCCGCTGACCGCCGCCACGTTGATCCTGCCCGCCGTCCTCGGCGGTCTGCTCACCTGGACGTGGTGGGGGGCCGTGACCGCCTTCTTCTGGGCCGGTCTGGTCCGGATCGCGTTGCTCCACCACGTCACCTGGTCGGTCAACTCGATCTGCCACATGATCGGCGATCGGCCGTTCACCACGCGCGACAGGTCGGCGAACTTCTGGCCACTGGCGATCCTGAGCATGGGCGAGTCCTGGCACAACCTGCACCACGCCGACCCGACGTGCGCCCGGCACGGTGTACGGCCCGGCCAGATCGACATTTCGGCCCGGCTCATCTGGATCTTCGAGAAGCTCGGTCTCGTCCACGACGTGCGGTGGCCGACGCCTGCCCGGCTCGCCCGCCTCGCGCGCGGCGAGCAGGCACGAGGCGGATGATCGGATATCGATCTTCAGGCCCGCGCCGGATCCATGGTCGACCTCACACCGGGCGGTTGAGCAGCGCGACGAGCCGCTTCGGCGCGATCAACCGGTAACTGTCTTCGACCAGCCCGGCGATCTCGTCCCAGTCCTGCTCGACGTCGAGCCGAGCCCCCACCCAGCCCTTGGCTCCCACGTATGCCGGGACGAAGAAGCGTTCGGGATCCGACGAGACCAGAGCCTCCTGCACACCCGGACCTGCCTTGAACGTCATGGAAGCGCCGTCCTCGCCGGTCATCAGGAAAAGCTTGTCGCGTATGCGGAACGACGGCGCCGTGTGCCCGCCGAACGGCTTCTCGACCGCCTCCGGCAATGACAGACAGATGTGCCGCAGCCGCCCTGTGACATCCTCGCCATCCACCTGGCCACCATCCCTTGCAGTCCGGTCGTGAGTACGACATCACATCACGAGACGGGCGGTGGGCTCGCACGACGAGGTCTGCGGTTTCGGCTGCGATGGTGTGGCGATGCCGTGCGTGAGCGGCTGCGACTGCGTGACCGGCTGCGTGACGACGCCGACGGCGGTGGCCAGGGCATATATGGCGGCGGACGAGCGTCATAAAGAGGTCCCGTCAGCTTGGGAGGAGCCGTCATGACAGATCGAATCGGGCCGACACGGCACAGGTGCGCCGTCACTGTGCTCGGGGGGCCGACGACGGTGATCGACATCGGTGGTTTGCGGATCATCGCGGATCCCACCTTCGACGACCCGGGTCAGAAGGCGTACCTGACCAAACTCACCGGCCCCGCCGCGTCCGAGACGGACGTCGGCCCGGTGGACGCGGCGCTGGTCAGCCACGACCTCCATCCGGACAACCTCGACGAGCGTGGCCGGGCGTTCGCTCTGGCCGCACCGGTGCTGCTGACCGGGCCCGTGAGCGCCCGGAGGCTGGGGCCGCCCGCCGTCGGACTCGCTCCCTGGACCACCCATGAACTTCCGCGGGCCGATGGCGGCGGACTCCTGGAGGTCCGGGCCCTGCCCGCCGTACATGGTCCGCAGGACGGCGTCCGCGACGAGGACGGTCATGTGAACTGCGAGGTCACCGGGTTCCTGCTGTCGGGCCAGGACCTCCCCACCGTCTACGTCAGCGGTGACAACGCGTCGATGGGAGCGGTCGCCGAGATCGCCCGCCGGGTGGGCCCCGTCGATGTGGCCGTCCTCTTCATCGGTGGGGCACGGGTGCCGGCGAAAGAACGCGGCCGGCCCCTCACGCTCACCAGCGAGCGTGCCGCCGCGGCCGCGGCCGTCCTGGATGCGCCCATCGTCATTCCCGCGCATTACGACGGATGGGCCCATTTCTCCGAGGGGCACGCCGAGATCGATCGGGCCTTCGACGACGCCGGGCTCACCTCCCGCCTGCGCGTCGCCGATCACGGTGAGTGGACGGCGCTGACGCCCTGACCGCGGCTCTCCGCGCCGCCACGTTCACGTGCGCGGGGCGGCCAGTCGGGGGAGCACCCTCACCAGGACCGGGCCGCGCGAAGCAGCCGGTCGCGGACGAGAGTGACGTGGGGGCGTTCGGGCGAGCCCGGGCGTTGCGCGAGGAAGCCGGTGTTGATGGGCGGGTCGTCGGGGTCGAGGAGCGTCACGAGTTCGCCGGTGCCGAGCTCACGGGCACAGAGATAGCGGGGGAGCACGGTGACTCCGGCTCCGGCGACGACGGCCGCCAGCACTCCACGCAGGTCGGGGACGACCACGGCGGGTGATCTGGTCAGACGCGCGCGGAAGACGTGGCGCCAATACCGGCGGACGATGGGCAGGTCCTCCGCGTAGGCGACCAGCGGGGCGTCGTTCAGGGGGCCGGCGTCGTCGCAGCCGACGGGACCGATCCTGTCGGCCCACACAGGCGTGGCCACCAGCACGAACTCCTCGTCCATGAGCGGCACGGCGACCACGGAGCGCCCGCGTGGGCGGATCGGGGACAGGACGAGGTCGAAACGCCCCGCGCGCAGGCCGTCGAGCAGGTCGTCGGCGAGGCCGGTGGTGATCCGCAGTCGCAGACCCTGCTCGACCAGTGGGGCGAGGGCGGGCAGGACCCGGATGCTCAGCACCTCGGCCGGGCCGCCGAGATGCACCGGTTCGGAGGACGCACCACCCGGGCGGCCTCGTCCGGCCACCTCCGCCAGTTCGTCCAGAGGGCCGGCGACCTGCACGGCCAGCTCGTCGGCCACTGACGTGGCGACCACGCCCCGGGGCAGCCGCTCGAACAGCCGGCGATCGAGTTGTGCCTCCAGAGCGCGTATCTGGCTCGTCACCGTCGGCTGGGACAGCCCCAGCAGCGCGCCGGCCGCGGTGAAGGAGCCCGCGCGGTGCACGGCGAGGAACGTCCGCAGCAACATCAGGTCCAGCGGCCCACCATCCGCCCCATCGCCCAGGGGAGTGGCTGAGGTATCGGCATGTCTATGGCTCATAGAGGCAAGGCTATTGGTTTTCCTATGTATGGGCGACCTACGATCGAGACGTTCCCGCGGGCTGACCTGATGGTCCGTCCTGCCGCGAACGGAACCCCATCTACTGGAAAAGAGTGGAACATATGGCACTGATTCTCATCACCGGCGCCTCGGACGGACTCGGCCGCGCTCTGGCGGAAGACCTCGCGGCGGGTGGGCGGCACCGGTTGCTGCTGCACGGGCGAGACGCCCGGCGCCTCGACGAGGTCGCCGAAGCCACCGGGGGCGAAACGTTCAAAGCCGATTTCTCGTCTCTCGCCGACGTGCGGCGTCTCGCCGCGGAGATCGCCGAATCGCACGACCGGCTGGACGTCCTCGTCAACAACGCCGGCATCGGATTCCACGTCGAAGGATCCACGCGGCAATCGTCGGCCGACGGGCATGAGCTGCGCCTCGCGGTCAACTATCTCGCGCCTGTGCTGCTCACCCGGGAACTGCTTCCCCTGCTCCGCCGAGCCGCACCCGCCCGGATCGTCAACGTCGCCTCGATCGGCCAGCAGCCGATCGACTTCGACGATCCGCAACTCGAGCGCGGATACACCGACGTCGCCGCCTACTGCCGCTCCAAGCTCGCGCTCATCAGCCACACCCACGATCTGGCCGAGGAACTCGACGGGAGCGGCGTCACGGTGAACAGTGTCCATCCCGCGACGTACATGCCGACGGCCATGTCCCGGAGATCCGGCATGGAGATCGTCGACTCTCTGGAGAAGGGGGTGGCGGCCACCCGGCGTCTGGTGGAAGCACCCGAACTGGCCGAGGTCACCGGCCGCTACTTCGACGGAGAGAAGGAGGCGCGTGCCTCCGAGGAGGCCTATGACCCGGACTACCGTCGGCGTCTCAGCGAACTGACACAGAAGCTGCTGGCGGACTTCTGACCTCTCGTGACGAACCCCGCCGCGCGGATCGGCCAGGCGGGTGCACCTCGCCGAGGATCACGTGAGACCAGCGCCTCACGACGAGGCCTTCACCCCCCGGCCTCGGCTTGGTCGTCGACAGGACAACGCGCACCCAAGATTGCGCCATCCGGCCGTTGGGAGGACGGCCGACGCGGTGTCACGGGGTAGGAAGTCGACACCATTGATGCCGAAGTACCCGCCACCACATGACTTCAGGGGCAGGTGCGCAGAGAAATGAGCCGTCGCCTTGTGGGGAATCCGTCTGTCAGCGTGGTCGTCGACATGCGACGGCTGACATCCGCTCTGCTGATGATCGTGATCGCGGGCGCCATGGCGTCACCGCCGGCGAGCGCGAGCACACCGGGCATGGTCGCGGCCTCGGCTGACGACCATGGCCCCGTGCGCAACGGAAACGGCGTCAAGAACCGGAATTATTCAGCGGTGCGGAGCCCCACCATCATGCACGGCCAGCAACAGGTGTCGATCAGCATCAGTGGGAAGACCAACACCCAGTCCGCTCTGTGCAACCGAGGCCGCCACGCCTGCGTCATCTCGCAGAGGATCCGGACGTCCCACGGCCGGTGACTTCCGGGGCCCGTACGCCGGCGACGCGCCGCGGGGGAGTCCCCAGAGCGAGCGTCTGGCGTCTGCGAGATTTTGTCGGTCTCCGCGGGGACAATCGGCGCATGGAGAAGCCAACGATCGTTTCGGCTGAGGAGTGGGAGCAGGCCCGCGACGAGCTGCTCAAGGCCGAGAAGGAAGTCACCCGGGCTCAGGACGCGCTCGCCGCGCGGCGTCGCCGCCTCCCGATGGTCAAGTTCGCCGACGGGTACGCGTTCGACACGCCCAGCGGCACGAAGACCCTGCTCGACCTCTTCGAGGGCCGGGGACAGCTGGTCGTCTATCAGTTCATGGACAACGGGCCCGACCACTACTGCCCCGGCTGCACCTGGTTGACGAACAACGTCCCCGTGGGCGGGCTGGCCGGGCTGGCCGAGCGCGGGGTCACGTGGGTGACCGTGTCGAACATGCCGCTCGCCCAGATCGAGGCGTACAAGGCGCGGATGGGCTGGACGCCGCCGTTCGTGTCGTCACACGGCACGTCCTTCGCGGACGACTGCGGCGCGGGCCGCGGCTTCATGCTCAGCGTGTTCCTCCGCGACGGCGAGGACGTCTACCGGACGTACAACACCACCTCGCGCGGCGTGGATCGGCTCGTCTTCGCCAACAGCATCTTCGACCTGACCCCGTACGGCCGGCAGGAGGACTGGGAGGACTCCCCGCCCGGCTGGCCGCAGCGCCCCACGTACGGATGACGGGGGGCTGCGGCGTCGTTGAGCCGGTGGTCGAGTAGACGACCGTTCGGTCAGAACCAGCCGCGGCGGCGGGCCATGGCGGCGAGGCCGTCGCGCAACGACTGCTCCACCCCTCCCGGGTGGTCGCCGTACCGGACCGTGAAACGGTTGTAGACGTCGTGGCCGGAGGTCAGGAAGCCGCCCCGCGTGTCGGCCTCGAGGATCACGTCCATCGAGGACGGCCCGGCGACGAACGTCAGCTCAAGCTGGTTGAAGTGACGGCGCCATTCCGGGCCCGCGTGATATTCGATCTCCTGGTAGAAGGGCATCGACGAGCCGCGCAGCGTGCCCTTCTCCAGGTCGGCGCGGCCGAAGCGGAAGCCCATCCGGTCAAGGGCGGCGAGCAGGTGACCCTGCTCCGGCAGGGGCTCGACGTACAGCGGGTCGAGGTCGCCCTTGTCGAGGGCCCCGGCGAGTGCGAGTTCGGTGGCCACCCCGAGCCGCATCCCCGGCAGCGGTCGCCCGCCGATCGCGCTGAGGGGCGTCTCCCATGGCACGGGGATCGAGAACGGGAGGGACCGAGCCTCGCCTGACCTGAGCTCGAACGGGCCGGAGACGCGGGACCTCAGGAAGGTGTAGGTGGCGTGGTGCTCGCTGTCGCCGTGCTCGACCTCCACGACGGCGGTGAAGTCGATGGTGATCTCGTCGACCTTGTGGTCGGCGGAGCCTCCCTTGAAACGGACCTCGCCTTGAAGGAGCCCACCCGGGCGCACCTGCGGTGTGCTCAGCACCGTGTCCACCTCGACGCCGGCCCCGAGTGCGGTCATCAACTTCCGGAACACCATTCACCCCTCACTTGGCTTCTCGCCGCGATCAACGGACGACGCCACGATCGGGTTCCGGCTTCCTTCAGGTCTCCTGCGCGACCGTGGACGAGGGTCGGGCCTGCCGCTCGTCGAAGCGCTGACGGGCCTGGTCGATGTGGTCGACGTGCTGCCGGGTCCATATGCACAGGGCGTTGACCGTCGTACGCAGCACGAGCCCGGCGTCGGTGAGGCTGTAGTCGACTCGAGGTGGCACCGTCGGATACACGAGGCGGTCCACCACGCCGTCGCGTTCCAGGATGCGCAGGGTCTGCGCGAGCATCTTGTGACTGATGCCCTCGACGGCGGCGCACAGTTCGGTGAAGCGCAGGGTGCTCTCGCCGATCGTGTTGATGATCAGCAGCGCCCACTTGTTGGCGATGTCGGTGAAGATCTCGGCTGCCAGTGCTTCGGTCCGCTTCACCTCGGCGGGCTCCATGCCGTCGGTCACCTGCTTGGTCACCTCGGGGTTCCCCTCTCACCCAAAAGTGCGTTCTTCCGGACTGAAACTCACTTATCTACCGTAAAGGTATGAAATGCCATCAAACCTCATGGAGTAATCGATGAGCGTCCTCAGGACCTACGCCCGCCTCTGGGTGGACGACCTGGACCAGGCCCTGCCCGTCCTGCGGGAGCTCGTCGGTGAAGAGCCGGACCTCTATTTCGCGTTCGACAACGTCAAGGCCGCAGCTGTCGGGCACTTCCTGGTCATCGACGTGCCGGCGGAGGAACGGGCGAAGTATCCGGCCTCCGCGACCGTGGTCGTCTCCGACCTTGACGAGATCTCCCGGCTGGTCGTGGCGCGCGGGGGGCGGATCACCGTTCCCGCGACCGCGGCCGAGACCGGAAGGTTCCTCTATGCCCGGCACGCGGACGGCGCCGAGATCGAGTACGTGGAGTGGACACCCGATCTCGTCCGGCGCATCGCGGGACACCGTCACCTCCCACCGGCGGTGTGACTTCCTGCCCCTCGCGTCCGTAGGCGGACGACAACCGACCGGGCGCGGCCTGCTCGATCCGGCCGGGGCGGCCATCTTCGTGCACGGCCGTGTCGGCTCAAGGTTTCCGTACCTTGGCGTAGTGCCGGGCTGCGCGTGCGCGGTTGCCGCAGCCGGGCGAACACCACTCCCGACGTGGTGTGTCCCGGACGAAGTGCAGCACGCAGCCGGGTCCCTGGCAGGCGCATACCTCCAGGCGCGGCGGCCCGGCGAACAGGTGCACCGCCTCTTCGGCGATCATGGCGAGAACGGCCGGGACCGGCCGGCCCGCCGTGCCCACCGTGACGTGCGGCTCGGGGGCGAGGTGCAGTTCATGCCACCGCGGGGTCTGCCGAGCGTGACGGTTGAGCGTTTCGACCGCATCGGGGTCGGCGCTCCGGCCCGCCGCGGTCGCGACCGCGAGTAGCCGGATGGCGTCGCGGAGTTCCCTGCCGGAGGCCAGGTCGTCGTCGGTCACGGCGAGCAGGTCGGCGTCCGTGAGGCGAATCTCCAGGCGTGTCCGCACGTTTCGCAGCCAGGCGGCGAGGTGCTCGGCGGTCTGCAGGCCGTCCCGGGGACGGCCTCGCACCGCGTATGCGGTATTGCCGAGTTCGAGCGGCAACGGCTCCCCCAGGATCGGGGCTCCGCCATCGGTGAGGTCTGCCACATCCACTTTCTAATGGTACCTGGCTGTTGACTCCGTGAGAAGTGTGCGAACATTATCTAGCGGTACGGCGGCGCATCAACCGTTAGAAGAGGCGAAAGCGGTGGCGCCCGACTCGCGACGATCACTTGAATTCCGGAGGTTTTTCCATGGGTGCCGCCTTGCACACCGGCCATGTCGGGTTGAACGTGACCGATCTGGCTCGTTCGATCACCTTCTACCGCCAGGTCTTCGGTTTCGAGATCATCGGACAGCAGAGCGACGGAGACCGTAGGTTCGCCTTCCTCGGCGTGGAAGGTACGCCGACGGTCACGTTGTGGCAGCAGAGCGGGGGCACGTTCGCCACCGACCAGCCCGGACTTCATCACCTGGCCTTCCAGGTCGCCGACCTGGACGCGGTGCATCGGGCCGAGGCCACGCTGCGCGAGATCGGCGCTGAACTGATCTACGACGGCATCGTCGCGCACGGCGAAGGTGCGAGCTCCGGTGGAGTGTTCTTCACCGATCCGGACGGCATCCGTCTGGAGATCTTCGCCCCGGCCGCGACAGGACTCGCGCCCGCACCCACCCAGGGCGCGCCGACCTGCGGTTTCTTCTAAAAATCCGCTCGCCGGGCCGGACCGCGCCGTGTGGTCCGGCCCGGGACCCGTAAGGAGTTCCCATGTTCCATCCAGGCGAACGCACGGTGCAACGCCGTGCCGGCGTCACCGTCGGGGCCCACGGGTCGGCCGGTGTGGGCGCGGTCATTCCGCCGGTGGCAGCCGACTTCCTCAACCTGCAGCGCATGTTGGTGATCGCCGCCGTCGACGACGGCACCGTGTGGGCCAGTGTGCTCACAGGCCCGCCCGGTTTCATCACCACACCCGACGACCGCACCATCGTCGCCGCCCGCTTGCCCGGCGCGGGCGATCCCCTCGCCGGGCGGTTCACCACCGAAGCGGACATCGGCATGCTTGCCATCGAGCAGGCCAGTCGCAGGCGGATGCGGGTCAACGGCAGAGCCCACGCGGACGGTGACCGGCTTCGGATCCACACCGAGCAGGTGTACGCGAACTGCCCGAAGTACATCCAGACCCGCACGGCCATCGAGGACGACACCCGGACGGCGAACGCGTCGGCACATGTCACCCGCGAGCCGACCCCCGCCCATCGGCGATGGATCGCCTCCGCCGACACGTTCTTCGTCGCCACCCATGCCGCGGGCCTGGGCGCCGACGCCTCACACCGCGGTGGAAACCCCGGGTTCGTCACGATGACCGGCGACCGGCGGCTGACGTGGCCGGACTACACCGGCAACTCGATGTACATGACCCTGGGCAATCTCGAACTCGACCCACGCTGCGGCCTGCTCTTCCTCGACTGGGAGAACGGTCACACGCTGCACCTGACCGGCCGCGCCCGTACCGACTGGGACCAGGACAGGGCGGCGGCGACACCCGGTGCGCACCGGCTCATCGACTTCGACATCGAACAGGTGGTCCAGGTCACCGGAGCCCTCCCGGAGCGCTGGTCGTTCGGCGGGTACTCCCGGTTCAACCCCGCCACAAGCCTCGAATCCCACCGCACTGGAAGGCAATCATGATGCGCGTCCGTGTGGACATGACACTGTGCGAGACGCACGCCCAATGCGTGTTCGCCGCTCCGGAGGTGTTCACCCTCAATGACGACGACGAACTCGTGTACGACGCCACACCCGGCGATGCCGTGAGGCCCGCGGTCGAACAGGCCGCCCGTGCGTGTCCCGTCCAGGCCATCACCGTGGACCGGGCCTGATCGATGCGGCACCTCTGGGCCTGTCGTCAGGGCCTTGGGCCCTCGCGATGAGCGCACTGCCGGCACACGGTTCGAGCTCATCTACCGCGTGGGGACAGGAAGGTGTTCCACCTTGCATCTCGACACGCCCGCTTCCGAGCGCTCGCAAACGACGAAGGCCGCGGTTTCCGGCGCGCTCGTCTCTTCGTCGCCGGCAGGGGTGGCCTCAGTGGACCGGGCCCTCCACGGCATGGTGGCCGTACCGGCCAGCAACCCCTCGATCGTTTGGAGCTCCGTGTTCCGAGGCTCCGGGTGATGTTCGTATCCCGCGCTGCCCAGCGCCAGGGCGACGGCCAGGCCGAGCAGATTGATCTCGTTGGGCTGATCCGGGATGGTGGAATCGCCGGTGGGTTCGAGGCGTATCCCCTCGCCGCCTGATTCGACGATCCGCGCTGTGTATTTGCGCACCATGAGTCCGGCCTTCCTGTCGTCGGTCGGCGGCACAGATGTCCGGCTGGGGGATGAGTCCTGGGGTGTCACCGTTTTCCGCTACTCGACGATTATCGCGTCCTCGAATCAGGAACCGGCCGCGCCACCCGCCCGGGGCTGAGCACGCCTCGCGTGGGTGGGTGAAACCGATGCGCAAGCTGTGACGCGACGGCACTCCTGAGGGTCGCGTCACCCATACGAGCGCAGGCAAGACCAACGGGCCTCCGGGGCGACTGCCGGAGGCCCGTCGGCCCGGATTCATCGGAAGCGGCGCAGGCGGAGGCTGTTGCTCACCACGAACACACTGGAGAACGCCATGGCCGCACCGGCGATCATCGGGTTGAGCAACCCGAGTGCGGCCAGCGGCAGGGCGGCCACGTTGTAGGCGAAGGCCCAGAAGAGGTTGCCCTTGATCGTGCGCAGCGTCCGTCGCGACAGCCGGATCGCGTCGGCGGCGACGCGCAGGTCACCGCGGACCAGCGTCAGGTCGGCGGCCTCGATGGCCACATCGGCCCCGGTGCCCATGGCCAGGCCGAGGTCGGCCTGGGCGAGCGCGGCCGCGTCGTTGACGCCGTCGCCGACCATCGCCACGACCTTCCCTTCGGCCTGGAGCCGCTTGACGACGTCGACCTTGTCGGCGGGCAGCACCTCCGCGACGACTGCGCCGATGCCGACCTCGGCGGCGACCGACCGCGCGACGGTCTCGTTGTCGCCGGTCAGCAGCACCGGGGTCAGGCCGAGCGCGCGCAACCGGGAGACGGCCTCCGCCGAGGTGGGCTTGACGACGTCGGCGACCGCGAGGACCGCGCGCGCCTTGCCGTCCCAGCCGACGGCGACAGCCGTACGGCCGGCGTCCTGCGCGGCGTGCAGCGCGCGCTCCAGGTCGTCAGGCAGATGCTGCGACCACTCGGCGAGCAGCCTGGGCCGCCCGACGAGTACGGCGTGGCCGTCCACGACGCCCTGCACACCGAGGCCCTCGACGTTGGCGAAGTCCTCGGGAGTGGGCAGTTCCCCGACCTGTTCGGCGGCGCCCCGGGCGATCGCCTGGGCGATCGGGTGCTCTGAGGCGTGTTCCAGCGCCCCGGCCAGGCGCAGGACCTCGCCGCGGTCCTCACCCTCGGCGGCGACGACCTTGACCAGGGTCATCCTGCCCTCGGTGACGGTGCCGGTCTTGTCCAGGACGACGGTGTCGATCCCGTGGGCGGACTCCAGCACCTCGGGCCCCTTGATGAGGATGCCGAGCTGGGCTCCTCTGCCGGTGCCGACCAGCAGAGCGGTCGGGGTGGCCAGTCCGAGCGCGCAGGGGCAGGCGATGATGAGCACGGCGACCGCCGCGGTGAAGGCCGCCCCCGCGCCCGCGCCGGTGCCGAGCCAGAAGCCCAGTGTGCCGACGGCAAGCGCGATCACGGTCGGCACGAAGACCGCCGAGATCTTGTCCGCGAGCCGCTGGGCCTGGGCCTTGCCGGTCTGCGCCTCCTCCACGAGCCGGGCCATCTGGGCGAGCCGGGTGTCGGCTCCGACTCTGGTGGCCCGGACGACCAGCCGGCCTCCCGCGTTCACGGTCGCGCCGGTGACGGCGTCACCCGGCCGGACCTCGACGGGGACGGATTCGCCGGTCAGCATGCTCGCGTCGACGGCCGAGGTGCCCTCTTCGATCACGCCGTCGGTGGCGATCTTCTCGCCTGGCCGTACGACGAAGAGGTCGGCCACGGCCAGCCGGTCGACGGGGACGCGTTCCTCGGTGCCCTCGCGGAGCACCGTGACGTCCTTGGCGCCCATCTCCAGCAACGCCCGCAACGCGGCGCCCGCGCGGCGCTTGGATCGGATCTCGAAGTAGCGGCCCGCGAGGATGAAGGCCGTCACGCCCGCCGCGGCCTCGAAATAGATGGCGCCCGCCCCGTCGCCGCGTGCGATGGTGAAGTCGAACCCGTGGGTCATGCCGGGGGTGCCCGCCGTACCGAAGAACAACGCCCATAACGACCAGCCGAACGCGGCGATCGTGCCCAGCGACACCAGCGTGTCCATGGTGGCCGCGCCATGCCGCAGGTTGGTCCACGCGGCCTTGTGGAAGGGCTGGCCGGCGTAGACCACGATCGGTGCCGCGAGCGTCAGCGAGAGCCACTGCCAGTACGTGAACTGCAGTGGCGGGATCATCGCCATCGCGATCACGGGAACGGCCAGCACCACCGACGTGATCAAGCGTGTCCGCAGCGGCCGGAGCTCGTCATCCGGCGCCGGTTCCTCCGGCTTTCCGGGAGGTTCGGGCAGTCTGGCCGTGTACCCGGCCTTCTCGACCTCGGCGATGAGCTGCCGCGGGTCGAGATCCTCGAGGAAGGTCACCTTGGCCTTCTCCGTGGCGTAGTTGACCGACGCGGTCACGCCGTCCAGCTTGTTGAGCTTGCGCTCGATCCTGGTGGCGCAGGACGCGCAGGTCATGCCCCCGATCGAGAGTTCGACCGCGCCGCGGGCGGCCTGCGGTCTGTCATGCGTGGTGGAGGTCATCACCACTCCTTTCCGGCGTACCGGGCGTCAGTGGCCGGAGTGCCCATGGTCGGGCTCGACCGGCGTTCCGTTGGTCGGCGACTGCTCTGCCCGGAGGGTGAAGGCGGCGGTGTGGACGGTTCCCTCGTGCTGGAAGTCGAGGAAGAGCCGGTAGTCGCCGCGGCTCGGAGCCTCGGCGTGAAAGGTGATCGTCGGCCCGGACGGGGTCCTGCCGTCGCCCGGGGCGCCGTCAGGGTGCACGTGCAGGTACGCCAGGTCGCCCGCGCGCAGCGCGACCAGGTGACCATAGGCGCCCAGGTAGGGTTCCAGGTCGGTCACGGGCGTGCCGTCTCTGCTCACCCTCAGCGTGAGCCTGCCGGCCGTACCCGGGGTCAGGTCGCCGTCGAGTTCGACGGTGTAGCCGTCGACGGTGGCCGTACGGGCGGGGGCCGGCAAGGCCTGCGGGGTGAAGTCGCCCGCGGCGTAGAGGTCGGTGCCGAGGGTGAGCCCCTCGCGGCCTTCGGGGGTGAAGTCGGCGAAAGCGCGATAGGTCCCGGCTTCGGGCAGCGACAGGGGGACCGACCAGACTCCGCCGCCGGTCTCGGCGGGATGGAGGTGCCGGAAGTCGCCGAGGTCGCGGTTCACCACGATGAAGTGCAGCTTCTTGCCGTGAGCGATCTGGTAGCGGGTCACCGGCCTGCCGTCGGGTCCCGTCACGGTGAACCGGAACGCCGTGCGCTCACCCGGCGTGAGCGTCGTCGTCTCCGGAGTCAAGGTGTAGCCGTCCTGCGACACCTGCAGCCCTCCGGGAACTGGCTCCGTGCTCTGCCGGGCCGGTGAGGAGGTCGCGTGAGCGCCGTGGCCGGTGTTGACCGGCGCCGGACCCACCGCGCCCACCGCGTTGCCGACCCCGACGGCCGCACTGAAGATCACCGCGAGGCCGAGACCGTACACGCCGAGCTTGATCGG
This sequence comes from Planotetraspora silvatica, assembly GCF_016863315.1. Lineage (GTDB taxonomy): Bacteria > Actinomycetota > Actinomycetes > Streptosporangiales > Streptosporangiaceae > Planotetraspora > Planotetraspora silvatica. The sequence continues at coordinate 232,690 of NZ_BOOQ01000019.1, read as the reverse complement.
GGCGTTCACGACGGATCCGCCACTTCGTATCCGGCTTCGGCGACGGCGGTGCTGATCCGCGCCGCGTCGATCGGGGATTCGCTCTCCACTGTCATGAGGCCTGTGGCGAGGTCGACCTGGACGCCGGCGACGCCGGCAACCTCTCCGACCTCTTCTTTGACCGAACTGACGCAGTGGCCGCAGGTCATGCCTTTGACGGTGAAGGTGGCGGTGGTCATCCCAAGAACTCCTGCTCTATGTCGATCAAGAACGAACGAGGCGGGCGATGGCGTCGGAGGCTTCCTTGACCTTGGCGTCGGCCTCGGCCCCGCCCTTGGCGACGGCTTCGGCGACGCAGTGCGCCATGTGCTCCTCGAGCAACTCCAGTGCGAAAGCCTGAAGCGCCCTGTTGGCGGCCGATACCTGGGTGAGGACGTCGATGCAGTACTTGTCCTCGTCGACCATCCGCTCCAGGCCGCGGACCTGGCCCTCGATGCGCCGTAGCCGCCTGAGATGGTCTTCTTTGCTTCCCGTGTATCCGGCCATTTCTCCACCTGGAAATCAGTTTGCCCGATTATGGAACACGGTACCCCCGCAGGGTATTCCGATGGGCGTGCAGGTGAAAAGAGGGTCATCGGGACCGGTGAACCGAGGACCGGTGGCGCACACGACCGCGCCGGGAGGCGCCGGAGCAGGTCGCCGGCGCCGGTCTCACCCCATGCAGAGCTGGGCGGTCAGAGTCTCGAATGACCAGTGCTCCCACTGATCGGGCGACCAGCCGCGGTCGCGGACGAACAGCAGATAGAGCTCCGGGCTGAGCAGGCCGAACAGCAGGTCGGCGGCGTGCTCGGCCGTCACGCCAGGGAGGATTCCCGGCTTGGTCACCAGTGACCGGGCGGCCGCCGCGTGGACGGTGAACCTCGGGTCGGTGTCCTGGTCCCAGAGGTCGGCGATGCCGGGATCGGCCGAGGTGGCGGCGCGCAGCATCTCGATGACCGGCGCGACCCGTTCCAGGATTCCCCGAGTGCCCCGAACGTGGAGCCGCACGTGGGCGGCGGCGGTCTCCGCGGTGAGGGCCCCGTGGAACCACGGCCGATCCATCGTCGCGATCGGCTCGTGGTCTCCCGCGATCGACACGTCGATCAGCTCTTTGAGAAGCACGCGCTTGTTGCCGAACGTGAAGTAGATCGTCTGTACGGCGACGCCGGCCCGATCGGCGATCTCCTGAAGCGTCGTCGCACCGTATCCATGCTGGACGAACAGCTCGCTCGCGGCCTCCAGCATCCGCCGGCGCGTCTCCTTCGCCTTGCGGGCCCGCTTGTCCTCGCCCTTGACCTGACCCATGGCTGTAGCTTATCTCTAGATGTCGACACTAGAGTTCAACTCTAGTGAGGTGAATCGCAGGAGGAGAGGACCCATGCAGGAAATCGTCAACACCTGGCACGCGGAGGCGTGGAACGGCTGGGAAGGCGTCCACTGGGCACAGAATCCCGCCCGCTACAACGCGATGGTCGCCGCCTTCAACCACGACTTCTTCCAGGTCGCCGCGATCGTCGAGAACGACCGCGTCCTCGACGTCGGCTGCGGGACGGGCCAGATCACGCTGCTGGCGGCACGCCGGGCGTCCCGGGGACACGTCGTCGGCGTCGACATCTCGGCGCCGATGCTGGAGCGCGCCCGCGCCGACGCGGCGGAGCAAGGTGTCGCCAATGTCAGGTTCGAGCAGGGGGACGCCCAGGTCCACCACTTTCCCGACGATGGCTTCGACGTCGCGATCAGCCGTGGCGGCGTCATGTTCTTCGGCGACCTGGTGGCCGCCTTCGCCAACATCCGGCGAGGGCTGAGGCCAGGTGGGCGGCTCGCGTTCATGGGGCCGCAGGGCGGCGCCCCTGACAGTGACTACGCCCGTGCCACCGCGGCGCTGAAACCGCTGATGCGCGGGCCGTCGCCCGCCGCGCGGGGGATGGGATCCCTGGTCGAGTCGGCCCGCATCCACGAGGTGCTCGGTGAGGCCGGGTTCGCCGACGTGAACGTCACTCCGGTCGAGGCGCTGATGGATTACGGCCGCGACGCCGTCGACGCGGCCGAGTTCATCCTCAGTCAGGGGCCGGTCCGCTTCAACCTGGACGGGGTCGACCGGGCCGTCGTCGAACGGACTCGGGAGGAACTGCGAGAGGGGCTCGGGGCCTACGAGACCTCAGTGGGCGTCCGCATCCCCGGCGCCGTCTGGCTGGTGAGCGCCGTCCGCCCCTGAGCCCCTCGGGCGGGCCGCTCAGAGTCGTGCGGGTTAGAGCGGCACGGTCAGCTGACCCTGGACGTGTGCCCGGACGATGCCCGCCATGTCCGTCACACAGTCGTCCAGCAACCACTGCACCTGCAGGCCGTCCATGAGGGCGACGAGCTGCCGCCCCGCCGTGCCCGGATCGATGCCGGGCCGCAGGATCCCCTCGTCACGGGCCCGCGTGTAGGCCTGCTCGAAGGTGTCGACGGACGTCCGGTAGCGCTCGACGAAGTAGTCGTGGGCGGGATGCGTGGCAGACGTCGCCTCCGCGGACAGCACGGCGAACAGTTCGACGATGCCCCGGCGTGCGGCGTTGAGCGAGACGAGGCCGACCAGCCGGCGCAGCGACTCCATGCCGGTGGCGCCGTCGATCGACAACCACTTCCCGTCCACCTCGTCACGGTGCTCGAGGACGGCGAGCAGCAGCGACTCCTTCGTCGGGAAGTGGTGGAGCAGGCCGGGATGCGAGATGCCGCAGCGGGCGGCGATCTCGCGCAGGGACGCGCCGCGGTAACCGGCCTCGCCGAACAGCGTCACGGCGCGATCGATGATCTCACGTCGCTTGGCGCGGCCCTTCTCGTAACCGTGCTGAGCCCCGGCGGTCACTGTCTTCACTCTTTCGGCGGTCAGATACCTACCACTTGGTCGGTATTGAGCTTACAGTTCTCTGGGGCGGCCGATATGGGCCGATCGGACACCGGGGGTCTCCTGTTGGCACGCTACGACCAGCGCACCGTGCGGCGGGGGCGATACGCGGTGGCCGCCGTGTTCTGCGTCCACGGCTCGGTGACCGGGTCCTTCGCGACCCGGGTCCCGTGGATTCAGGAACATGCCGCGGTCAGCGCGGGTCAGTTGGGGATCGCTCTGGCCTTCCCGGCGATCGGCGCCGCGTTGACGATGCCGCTCGCGGCCCGGCTGAGCCATCGCTTCGGCGCCCGTGCCGCACTCCGCGGCCTCCTCACCCTGTGGACGCTGGCCCTGATCCCGCCGTCACTGGCGCCGAACATGCCCACGTTGTGCCTGGCGTTGTTCGTCTTCGGAGCGAGCGCGGGGACGTGCGACGTGGCGATGAACGCGCTGGGCGTCGACGTCGAAAGGCGGCTCGACAAGTCGATCATGTCCGGGCTGCACGGCATGTGGAGCGTCGGCGCGCTGATCGGCTCCGCGGTGGGCACGCTCGCCGCGCACCTCGAGGTGAGCGCCCAACTGCACCACGCGCTGGCGGCGGGGACTCTCACTGTCGTCGGACTCGTGGCGTGCCACTACGTGCTCGACCTGCGCCCGGACCAGGACGAGGAGCCGCCTCCGCGGTTCGCGCTGCCGCCCAAGTCGGCGCTGCTCATCGGCGCGGTCGCGTTCTGCGCCACCTTCGGTGAGGGGGCGAGCCTGGACTGGTCCGCGGTTTACCTGCGAGACGTCCTGACGGCCTCGGCGGGTGTGGCGGCCGCGACGACCACGGGCTTCACGCTCACCATGGCCGTGGCCAGGATCGCCGGCGACGCCCTGGTGGACCGGTTCGGAGCGGTGCGCACCGTGCGGGCCAGCGGCGTGATCGCCGCCGTCGGCGGCCTGCTGGTGATGACCGCCTGGCATCCGCTGGTCGCGATGGCCGGCTTCGCGCTGCTGGGCGTCGGCATCGCGGTCGTCGTGCCGCTGGCGTTCGCCGCGGCGGGACGCAAGGGCCCGAACCCGAGCCAGGCCATCGCGGGCGTCGCCACCGTCACCTACACCTCGGGACTCATCGCCCCGTTCGTCATCGGCACGATCGCCGACGCGACCAGCCTGGTGGTGTCCTTCGCAGTGGTGACGGCGCTCGCCTGCGGGCTCGCCGTGTTCGCCGGCGTGCTCCGCACAGGCGACCGGCGGGCCGCCGGTGTCGCCCGGGCAGAGGCCGCATCCGACGTCACGTCCTGAGGGACGGCCCGGCGCGGACGTCACCGCCCGCGCCTTCGCGTCAGGAGCCCTCGCCCGTGCGGGGAAGGCAGACGGTCAACGCACCCGGGACGGCCTTGGCCTTGAGCCGAGTGGTGGCCCCGCGTTCGCCGCCGTCGAGCTCGTACATCAGGGGGGAGCCGAACCGGACGGAGACGGTTCTCGCGCGGGTGATCCGGACGAACGGTGACTCCTCGGAGCGTCCTGTCGCCATCGTCCCGAGCACCCGGGCCCACTGCACCGGTCCCGTGGCCGTGGAGACGCCCACCTCCAGCCAGCCGTCGTCGGGCCGGGCGTCGCCGAACGCCTCGATGCCGCCGGCGATCGTGCCGACGTTGCCCAGCAGCAGGCAACTCGCCTCCCCGTCGAACCAGGTCACGCCATCGACCTTGATCTTCATCGGCACGAGCGGGCCGCCGACATGCCGGACGGCCGCCTTGACATAGCTCAGCCTCCCGAGCCGCTTCTTCGCCTGCCCGTCGGCGTCGGCGATCATCTCGGCCTCGAATCCGGCACCGGCCATCACCGCGAAATGCTCGCCGTTCAGCACCCCGAGGTCCAGCTTCTCCCGACGGCCGTTGAATCCGATGCGCACCGCCTCCTCAAGGTCGGCGGGGATGCCGAGGTTGCCCGCGAACAGGTTCGCGGTCCCCGCCGGGAGGATCGCCATCGGCACGCCGGAGGTGGCCATCGCGTCGGCGCACCGCTGGACCATGCCGTCGCCACCCCAGACGAACACCAGGTCGGCGCCCCGCCTGAGCGCGTCACGGACCTTCTTGCGCGCCTTCCTGCTCTTGGGCACCTCGTACCAGAGCAGGTCGCCGACGTCCTGTTCGCTGACCAGCACACGCAGCCTGTCCAGGCCGGCGCCGAGAGTCTTCTTGCGGTGCGCGACAACCGCCACGGTGGGGGACATGCTCCCCGGCTACCCTCGGCGACGGGTTTCAAAGATGATCCACACCGGTAGAGCAGAACAGGAGTCAGCGCCTTCTGCCCGGGTAGCCGTGAGCGGATGCGGATCAAGGACCACTCCGATCGCGAAGGAGCCGGACGGTGACACATCCGTGGTTGAAGGCGTATGCCGGGCGTGACCGCACTCTGGGGTTGCGGCTGACGGTCGCCGGGCTCGCCGTGGCGCTCGCCATGGTCCCCTTCACCGTGTTGCTCGTCATCGCCAAGATGCCGGTCAACCGGCTGGACGCGGAGGTCGCCGAGGACCTGCACGTGTACGCGCTCGCGCATCCCGGAGTGACCAGGCTGCTCGTCGTGTGGACCGACCTGTTCGGGCCGTGGCCGTGGCGCATCGCGGTCGCCGCGTTCGCCGTCTGGCTGCTGCAAAAGGGCGCGCCCAGGCTGGCCGTATGGGCGCTCACCACCGTGACCGTGGGCGGGCTGCTCGGCCTCGCGCTCAAGGTGATCGTCGCGCGGGCCAGGCCACACCTGCCGGATCCCGTCGCGTTGGCGCCGGGTGAGTCGTTCCCGTCGGGCCACGCCGTCAACGTGACGCTGGGAGCGGGCGTCATCGTCCTGCTCGTCCTGCCCATGCTGCCCCGGTGGGGGCGGCGCGTCGCCTGGGCCGTCGCGTGGTTCCTGGTCCTGTCGGTCGGCTACACCAGGATCGCCCTCGGCGTGCATTGGGTGAGCGACGTGGTCGCCGGGATCGTGCTCGGCACAGCCGTGGTCGCCGCCACCGCGGCGGCGTTCGAGACGTGGCGGCGAGAGCAGGGCCGCAGGCCGGCCGCGCCGCTGACCGAGGGAATGGAGCCGAGCCGGTGAATACGCCCACAGCCATGATCGGGCACGTGAGGTACTACGCGTTGTCGATCGTCGTGCCGCTGCTCCTGCTGGCCGCGGCGACCTACGGCGTGGGCGAGCTGATCCTCAGGTGGCCGACCGGTGAGGCGGCCGTGAACCGGGGCCTGGCCGCCGACCGCACCTCGCTGTTGAACACGCTCACGGACTACGGCACCAGCCTGTCGGACATGCCGTACATCGTGGTGCTCACCTTGGTGGCCGTTATCGTGTTCAGGCTCGTCTGCAAACGCTGGCGCGAATCGGCCTTCCTCATCGTGTCCGTCTGGGGTCAGTCGCTCGTCTTCCTCGCCACCACCGAGTTCATCGGCCGGCGCCGGCCGCCGGTGCCGCACCTCGACCCCGCTCCGCCGACCTCCAGCTTCCCCTCGGGCCACGTCAGCGCCGCCGTCGGGTTCTACTGCGCGATCGCGCTCATCCTGACCTCGCACATCCGCGACAGGGCGTCGCGGGTGGCGATCTGGATGGTCGCCGTCGCCGTCCCGCTCATCGTCGGCTTCTCTCGCCTGTACCGGGGCATGCACTTCCCCACCGACGTCATCTGGGGCCTGTTGCTCGGCGTCTGCTGTGTCACGGTCGCCGCGCGTGCGATCCTCTACCGGCGCGAGGGTCGGCGCCCGCAACTCCAGACGGCGGAGCGCGATCCGCACCGGGTGCCACGGTGAGCCTGCGGCCGGTGGCACGGTGAGCCCCGCGGCCGCGTCTCAGCCTCGTGTGGCGGCCGGCGACGGGCGAAGGGACGGCGGGCCGGTCGATTCGCGGACCACCAGCCGTCCCGGATGGCGGATGACGCCGGTGGTGCGGTGTCCGTCCAGGGCCGCGGACAGATGCTCCACCGCGATGGCGCCCAACTGCTCCAGATTCAGGTCGATGGTGGTCAGCGGCGGACGGCAGTCGGCCGCCAGCGTCTCCCAGTTGTCGTAGCCCACCACCGCGACGTCGTCGGGGATGCGCCGCCCGAGGTACGTCAGCGCCTCGCAGGCGCCGTCCGCGATCTGGTCGTTGCCGCAGAAGATGGCGTCCACGTCGGGGTCGGCGGTGAGCAGCATGTGCGCCGCATGCCGGCCCCAGCGGCGTGACCATTCGCCGTGGAAGGGTTCTCCACCGGCCAGGTCCAGACCGGAGTCGTGCAGCGCGCGGCGCAGAGCGGCCGCCCGGTCGCGCGCGGCACGGTACAGCTCTGGGCCGGTGATGTGCCCGACGTGACGCCTTTGTAGGGATATGAGGTGCTCGGCGGCGAGGCGTGCGCCGCCCTCGTCGTCGGCGAGGATCGACAGATCCCCGGGGTCGCTGGATTCCCCGTACACGTACACCACCGGCACCGGGATGTCGCGGGTCAGCGACGGGCGCAGGTCGTTGCTCTCGCCGAGGATGATGAATCCGTCGACCTGCCTGGCCACCAGGGTGCGGATGTAGTGCTGGCGGCGGATGGAGTCGCCGCGCGCGTCGCAGAGCACCACCGACATCTCCTCGTTGCCCAGGGCGTTCTCCACGCCGAGCAGCACCGGCATGGAGAAGCGCCCGCCGAGCTCGTCGGTGAGCAGTCCGATGGTGCGGGTGCGGCCGCCGATCAGCCCGCGGGCGAGCGGGTTGGGATGGAAGGCCAACTCCGCGGCGGCGTGGCGCACCCGCGACCGGGTCGCGTCCGCGACCTCAGGCCGTCCGTTGAGCGCCTTGGACGCCGTCGCGACGGAAACCCCGGCCAGTTTGGCCACGTCGGCCAGGGTCACCAGTTCGGAACGACGTCGGCCCACCGAAAACCTTTCGAAAGCGTTTCGAGATGCCGACAAAGTCGGGAGGGGCGCGTGTCCTGAGCTTATGTCGAAGATCCGTCCGATACAACACCCCGTCGCCGGGCTCTCGTTATCGAAATTTAACGTTGCCGAAAACCTTTTCGGAGCCGATCGTGAACGGAAGCGGCGCATCCCGGGCGCGTCGGCACGGATCCCTCGCTACTTCGCACCCCCCCGCCAGTCCCACCCCGAAGGAGGTGACGCGATGCTGGTGTACGCCCGCTCCAGGTCGAGATCATTGGTCATGGTGGCCATACTCTGCCTTGTCGCCAGCGCGCTCGTGGCCCCAGGACGGCAAGCGTCCGCGGCCCAGACCATCGGATACCCGACCTTCAGCGGCCCCGCCGTACCCGCGCCGCCGGTCGCCTACAACACCGGCAACATGATGCAGGCCATCTACGACTCGGAGAGCGCAGGCACCAACTTCTGGATCGACCGGCTGCTCAGCCGCTCCGGCAGCGATCCGTCCGACGCCGACGGCGGCATCCTGATGACACGCGGCCGGGCGCTGTTCATGAAGACCCACAACCCCGGGACGCTCGGCTTCGCCGGCAACGTGGCCTACATCGAGAGCATCAGCAACCAGAGCGCGTTCACCGTGGCGATCACGCCCGGCACCTTCACCGAGCAGGTCTCCCAGCGCTGGCAGGCGCCGAGCTACTTCAAGAGCGTGCACACGAGTGGTGCGGTCCGCGTCGAGCAGACCAAGTTCATCACTCAGAACAACGTCGCGGTGGCGAACTTCTCGATCACCAACACGGGCACCTCCGCGACGACCCTGCAACTGCGGGCGACCTCGCCGTACGCGACCTCGGGCAGCGGCAACGAGCTGACCGGCAGCCGCAGCGCCTTCAACAACCTCACCACTTTGTCCCCGCGTCTGTCCGGCGACGGGTTCACCGTCACCAGCGGGGGACTCAACCGCTCGGTCACCGTCGCCGCGGGCGCCACCGTCACCGCCAAGGTCGTGATGGGTTTCGTCACCAACGAGATCCCCGAGTCGCTGACCGAGTACAACGCGTACAAGGGCTACACCAACGCCACCGCGTTCGCCACGCACGTGCGGGCCTACAACCTGTGGTGGGCGCAGAACATCCCGTACTTCGACTCGCCTGAGCCGGCCATCAAGAAGAACTACTACTACCGGTGGTGGCTGATGAGGTTCAACAACCTCGACGCCAACCTGCCCGGCCAGACCTACCAGTTCCCCACCTCGGTCGAGGGCGCGCTCGGGTACAACAACGCCATCGTGCTCACCCAGCCGATGCACATCGACGATCTCAAGTACCTCCGCACTCCGCTGTACGCCTACGGCGACTGGCTCTCGGTCGGTCAGGTCTCCAAGGGCGGCAGGTTCCTCGACAACCCCGGGGACCCGGCCAACTGGTCGAACAGCTACACGCAGTACATCGGTGAGGCGGCCTGGCGCAGCTACCAGATCCACGGTGGTCAGCCCGGCATCGCGGCCAACCTCGCCAAGTACGCGGAAGGCGACGCGAAGGGCCAGCTCAGCTTCTACGACCACGACAACAACGGCCTGATCGAGTACGACTGGGGCGCGCTGACCGGCAACGACGCCGACGCGGTCTCCTTCCACTGGCGCAGCGGCAACCTCGATCGCACCGAGTCCGCGTACGTCTACAGCGGGGCCCTCGCCGCGGCGCAGGCGTACGACGCGATCGGCAACACCACCAAGGCGGCCGAGATGCGCACGCTCGCCACCCGCGTGCAGAACGCGGTCGTCAACGTGCTGTGGAACCCGACCGCGCGCGTGCTGCAACACCGCCACGTGTCGACCAACACGCTCGACCCGTGGAAGGAGATCAACAACTTCTATCCGTACGCCGTGGGGCTGATGCCCAACACCGCGACCTACCGCGAGGCGCTGCGGCTGTTCACCGACCCGGCCGAATACCCGGTCTTCCCGTTCTACACCGCCAACCAGAAGGACAAGGCGGCGGCGGCAGCGGCCGGCAACCCGGGCAGCAACAACTTCTCCACGATCAACTCCACCGTGCAGTTCCGGCTCTTCTCGTCGGCTCTGCGCAACTACCCCAGCTCCTACATCACCACCGACGACTACAAGAAGCTGCTCTACTGGAACACCTGGGCCCAGTACGTCGGGGGCAACACCCAGTGGCCCGACGCCAACGAGTTCTGGGCCAACTGGAACGGCTCGTCCATCACCTACCGCTCGTGGATCCACCACAACATCCTCGGCAGCAGCAACTGGACGCTGATCGAGGACGTCGCCGGGCTGCGCCCCCGCAACGACAACAGGGTGGAGCTCTCGCCGATCAACATCGGCTGGTCCAACTTCGCGGTCAACAACATCCGCTACCGCAACGCCGACCTGTCCATCGTCTGGGACGACCCGGCCGACGGCGTGGTCAAGTACCCCGGGGTTCCCCAGGGATACTCCATCTACATCAACGGCACCCGTGCCGCGACGGTGAACCAGCTCGTGCCCTTCGTGTGGAACCCCGACACCGGCGCGGTCACCTTCAGCGGCACCGCAGGGACCGTGGCCTTCAGCACCGCGATCGCGGGGCTCCGGTCGCCGCAACAGGTCGTCCAGTCCGACGCGCGCGTCGTCGACGAACTCGCCAAGGCCGGAGTCGACCTCACCGCCAACCTGACCAACCTCGCCCAGGGCGCCACCGTGTCGGCCTCCTACACCGGCGGCGGCACCAGCACCGGCGGCGCGGTGGACGGCTACCCCGTCAACGAGCCCTACTGGGGTGCGGGCGGCTCGCCCAATGCCCAGGACTGGTACGAGGTGAACTTCGGCAGCGCCAAGACCCTCGACGAGGTCCGGCTCTACTTCAAGGACAGCCGTCCGGCGAGCGCCACCTACCGCCCGCCGTCCGCCTACCAGATCCAGTACCTCAACGGCAGCACCTGGACCAACGCCGCGGCCCAGGTCAAGACACCGAGCACACCGCAGGGCAACTACAACGTGGTCCGGTTCACGCCGGTCAGCGCGCAGCGGGTGCGAGTGCTGATGACCAACGCCTCCGGTGCGAAGTCCGGCCTGACCGAAATCAAGATCTACAACCGCTGAGGTAACGGCGGTCCGCTCCCGTGGCGGAGGAGGTCACCCCTCCTCCGCCACTCCACTCCGCGTGCGGTCCGAGCTCTACCTGTCGGGCCCGCCGTCTCGCACCCACGCGAAGGTGCTCGCGACGCCCTCGGACAGCGAGGTGGCCGCCTTCCAACCCAGCTGACCGGCGACGCGTGCCACATCGAGCGCGCTGCGCCGGAGCTCCCCGGGCCGCGCGGGCCCGAACTCCGGCTCAATGCTCCGGCCCGTGACCTGGCCGATGACGTCGGCCAGAGTGAGGATGCTGGTCTCGACGCCGGTGCCGATGTTCCACACCCCCGCGATGGAGGAGTCGGCCGCGGCGAGGAAGGCCGTGGCGACGTCGCCGACGTAGACGTAGTCCCGCGTCTGGGTGCCGTCGCCGTAGATGACGGGCCGCTCCTCCCGCATGGCCTTGCCGCAGAAGATGGCGACCACTCCCGCCTCTCCGGCCGGGTCCTGACGCGGTCCGTAGACGTTGCCGAGCCGGAGCACCGAGTGGGTGGTCCCGTGGAGGCGGTTGGACAGGCCGATGTACTGCTCGGCGCAGTATTTGGCCGTGCCGTACGGCGCCTCGGGCTCGGGCCGCTGGTCCTCGTCCGAGGGGATCACCGCGTCCTTGCCGTACAGGGCGCCGCCGGTTGAGGCGAACAGCACCCGTGCTCCGGCGACGCGCGCCGCCTCCAGCACGTTGATGGTGCCGATGACGTTGGTCTGGGCGTCGCCCGCCGGATCGGCGACCGAGGCCCGCACGTCGATCTGCGCCGCGAGGTGGCAGATCAGCTGGGGCCGGACCCGGGCGACGACCGCGGCCAGCGCGCCGGGGTCGGCGACGGAGGCCCTGTGCGCCGCCACCCGGGGGTCCAGCCGGGTCAGCCTGCCGGAGGACAGGTCGTCGAGCACGGCGACCTCGTCACCCCTGGCCAGGAAGGCGTCGGTCAGGTGGGAGCCGATGAACCCGGCTCCGCCGGTCACAAGTATGCGCATGGGTAGGGAGCCTAGGGGCAGGCAAGATCTCCGTCTTGTCGCCAGGCCTGGTCGCCAGGCATTTGTCGGCCGCGCGGCGGAACCGATCCCGGGCGGACGGCGGCCCGGGGCGGGGCTCAGAGGCGAACCCGGCCCCGGGCGTCCGAACCGGTCGATCCGCGAACCATGCTCGACGGGCTGCGCAAGGGACCCGTCTGCGGCTCACGGAGGCCGGCCGTTCAATCTCGCGATGGCTCACGCCATCGCGACCCCCGATTCCGTGCGACCGATCACTCGGCCGTGCCGACGGGACTCGTGGGGATCCAGACGCGCATGGTGGAGGGGCCCCTGTTCGCCCAGTCGTGATAGGGCGTCAGCGGCACTTCGGCCGAGGCCGCGAGGTCGGGGGCGACGTCCGCGGCGCTGACCGAGTAGGGGAAGTCGCGCGCGGGGGAGTCGGCCGAGGAGAGGTGGACGCGCACGCCGTCGCTGTCCGACATGGGTGGTTTCGACACGTCGACGACCGTCGCCTCCGTGCTCCAGCCATGGGGGAGGTCGACCGACTCCAGGGCGTAGACGACGGGGCCGCGCTGGACCGCGACACAGCCCCTGACCGCGTCGACGCGAGGGTGCGGGAAGACGAACCGCGCCTCGATCGGCAACTCCAGCACGACCGTGTCCCCGGCGGCGAACGGCCTCGTGACCGAGGCGACCCCCGGCGCCGCCTCCTCCGCGACCCCGTTCACCGACACGCTCGCGCCCTCCGCCCATTCGGGGACGCGCAACGAGAGCGTCCACGGGGTGCCGGGGGACTCCCGGATCGTGATCGTGACCGTGCCGGCGTGCGGGAACTCGGTCTCCATGTCGAGGCCGACACGTCGTCCGTCCGCCAGGACCGTGTCGACCGACGCGCCGCCGTACTGGTGGATCTGCACGCCCTCGGCGTCCTTGGTCGCCCAGAGCGCGCCGAGGCTCGCCAGAGTCCTGGCCAGGTTGGTCGGACAGCAGGAGGCCTCGAACCAGGCCTCGCGCCGGCTGCTCGCGCCTCTCAGGCACAGGCCGTCGGCGTTGACCGGCGCTGGCACGCTCACCGAACGCTGGTGCAGCGTGTTGGCGTAGAAGAAGGCCCTGCCGTCGCGCGCTGGAGACGCGGCCAGGACGTTGTACAGCGTGCGCTCGATCAGGTCGGCATACCGGCTCTTCCCGGTGGCCAGGAGAAGCCGCCAGCTGAACATGATGGAGGCGACGCCCGCGCACGTCTCGCAGTAGGAACGATCAGGCGGCAGGACGTAGTCGAGGCCGAACGCCTCGTCGTTGTGGTGGGATCCCATCCCGCCCGTGACGTAGACACGGGTCGCGACGGTGTTGGCCCACTGGGTCTCGAGCACACGCAGCAGTTCCGCGTCGCCGGTCTCCACGGCGACGTCCGTGGCGCCGGCCGACAGATAGAGGGCCCGCACGACGTGGCCGCGCAGCACGGTGGCCTCGCGCACCGGCATGTCGTCCTGGGCGTAGGCGCTGCCGTACTCGATGCGAGGGAGCGTTCCAGCGCCGCGCCGATCGATGAACAGGGCCGCCTGGTCCAGGTAGCGGCGCACGCCGGTGAGCCGGTAGAGCTCGACCAGGCCGAGCTCGATCTCGGCGTGACCGCACACCATGCGCAGCCCGTTCTCCCCGAACATCACGCAGACGTGATCGGCCAGCGCCGTCGCCACCTGGAGGTACTTGGCGTTGGCCCCCGCACGCGCGTTGGCGACCGCCGACTGGAGGAGATGCCCGAAACAGTAGAGCTCGTGCCCCCAGGAGAGGTCCGAGTAGCGAGGGCGTTGCCAGGCCCGGCCGAACAGCGTGTGAAGGTAGCCGTCGGCGTCCTGCGCCGCCGCCAGCCGGTCGACGAGCCCGTCGAGCGCGGCGTCGAGGTGGGCGTGGAGGTCGGCGCCGCCCGGGCCGGTTCTCGCCCGATCCCAGGAGATCGCCTCGATGATCTTGTATATCTCCGAGTCGGCGAACTCCATGCCCCGGTGCTCGTACGGCCGGCCGGAGGCCGCGTCGTCGAAGTTCCCCACCCAGCCCGCCCGCTCCAGCCAATGGAGAGCGTGCGGGATGATCGCGTCATGGTTGAGCTCCTGGCGCTCCCCCCAGAATCCTCCGGCGAGCCGGGATTCATCAAGACCGAGCGGGGTGAACACCCCGCCGCGCGGGACGACGGGGGCGACAGGGGAGGTGTGTCTTTCGACGATGCCAGTCACATTTGTCCTTTTCAGAGTTCTCATGCGAAGAGAAGCCGCTAGCCGCGCAGCGCGCCTGACATGAATCCGCGCACGTAGTAGCGCTGGAGCACGATGAACAGGAGCAGACAGGGAATGGCCATGACCATGACCCCGGCTTCCAGCATCCCGTAGTCGATCGCCCCGAACGTGCGCTGCGTCATGCTCCAGACGGCCACCGGGAGCGGGAAGCTGGCCCCGTCGTTGAGCAGGATCAGGGGGGCGAGGAAGTCGTTCCACGAAGCGAGGAAGGCGAACAGTCCGACGGTGACCAGGCCCGGCCGTACCGCGGGGAGCAGGATCAGGGTGAAGGCGCGGAAGGTGCCGCATCCGTCGACCATCGCCGACTCGTCCAGCTCCCGCGGCACCGCTTCGAACGAGTTGCGCATCATGTAGAGCGCGAACGGCAACTGGAACATCACGAAGACGAGGCTGAGCCCGACCAGGGAGTTCTGCAGGCCGATCTTGCCCAGCAGGACATAGAGCGGGATCAGGATCGTCGCGTACGGAACCATGAGGATCGCCAGCGTCGCCAGGAACAGCAGGTTCTTGCCGGGGAAGGCGAACCTGGCGAACGCGTAGCCCCCCAGCGCAGAGACCAGCAGCGTTCCCGCGACGGTCATCGCCGACACCAGCAGGCTGTTGGTCAGGTAGGAGGTCAGCCCCTCGCCGAAGTGGGCCATCCTCGTGTAGTTGCCGAAGCCGTACCCGTTGGTCTGCCCGCTGCCCGGCTGCCCCTTCAGGGACGACCACCCGCTCCAGAGCAGCGGGAACAGGAACAGGACGGCCAGCGCCGACGTGGCGGAATACGAGCCGGTGCGCCTCATTTGTCGCCTCCCCTGAGAACCCGCAACTGCAGGGCGTTCAGCGCGACCAGCGCTGCCAGCAGCACGACCGACAGCGCCGCGGCGCCGCCGAGGTCGAAGCGGAAGAACGCGTTGCGGTAGATGACCATGACCATGGACACCGTGCTGTTGTCGGGGCCGCCGTTGGTGAAGATGAAGAACTGGTCGAAGGCCAGCAGCGAGCCGGTGATGCTCAGGATCAGCATCAGCGCGATCGTCGGGCGCAGCAACGGCAGAGTGATCTTGGTGAAGGTCTGCCACCTGCTCGCCCCGTCGGTCCTGGCGGCCTCGTAGACCTGGACCGGGATCGCCTGCAGACCGGTGAGCAGGATCAGCATGTTGAACCCGGCGAACCTCCACAGGACCAGCGCGATCGTGGAGAACAGCGCCATGTTCGGCGTGCCGATCCACTTCACGTCCATGAACCCGAGGGGCCCGAAGTCGGGATTGAGCATGCCGTAGAACAGCAGCGAGGCCGCCGCGAAGCCGACCGCACCCGGCAGGAAGAAGGCCGTGCGGAAGAAGGTGACCCCTGGCCTGCGGTTCTGCACGAGCAGGGCGAGGCCGAGCGCCACCGCCGACAGCAGGACGGTGATGATCAGGGTGTACTTCAGCGTGAAGAACACCGAGTCCACGAACAACGGGTCATCGGAGATCTTGGCGTAGTTCTCCGGCGCGTTGAACCTCGGCTGGCCCAGCAGCGGCCACTTGTTCAACGACATCCAGACGACGAGCGCGAGGGGGGCGAGGAACAGCACCCCGACGATGACGGCGGTCGGAGCCGCGTAGAGCATCCCGATGTATCTACGCGAGCGGGGACGGCCGCGGGCGTGGGCCGCGCGGGCCGCGACCCGGTCAAGGTCGCGGCCCGCGCGGGGCGAGGCGAGTCGGGTCATGACTGGGCGAGCGACTTGTCGACGGCGACGTTGAGTTCGGCCAGCTTGGCGGGATCACCGAAGACGGCCTCACGGGCGAAGCGCAGCCACGGACCCTGCGGGTCGTTGAAGGTCTGGCCGAAGCGCAGGGCGTACGGCGTCTGCCCCTTGGCGACCAGGGAGTTGATCAAGACGACGCGGGGGTCGGCCTCGGAGTACTTGTTGCTGGCGAGGTCGGTCCTGGCCAGCACGTCCTTGTTCTTCGCGAGGACCTCGACCTGGGCTTCGTCGCCGACAGTCCAGGACAGGAAGTCCCAGGCCGCGTCCGCGTGCTTGGTGGTGGCGGAGATGCCGACCGAGTCGCCGCCGACGAACGTGGACTCGCCGCCGTCGGGGCCGGCGATCGGGGTGACGCCGATGTTCATGTCAGCGGGCATGGAGCCGAGCGTCGTGGACGGCATGGGCATGACGCCGATCTCCCCCTTGGGGAAGAAGCCCGTCCAGGTCGCGCCTTGCTCCTCCTTCGTGGTCGGCCCACTGATGCCCTTGGCGTACAGGTCCTTGTAGATCTGGAAGACGTCGGTCATCGGCGTCTGGTTCACCAGCGACTTGGTGCCCTGCTCGTTCATGACCTGGCCGCCGGCGGCCCAGACCGAGGGCCAGAAGGTGAAGACGTAGCAGCCGCCGCAGTTGCCGCCGAAGAACGTGCCGTGGACCTTGCCGTCCTTGCCGAGCTTGTCCTGGACCGTGGTCGCCTGCGCGGCGAACTCCTTCAGGGTCGTCGGGCCCTTCTCCGGGTCGAGCCCGGCCTTCTTGTAGAGGTCCTTGTTCCAGAACCAGACCGACAGGTCGAGCGTGTGCGGGAGGGTGTACATCCGGTTCTCGTACGTGCCGAGCCTCATGTGCGAGGCGGCGAGCGAGTCCTTGAAGGGCAGCTTCGCGATCCGGTCGGTGATGTCCAGGTACAGCCCCTGCGACGTGTAGTTCGGCACGAAGATCACGTCGGCGGCGAAGATGTCGGGAAGCTGCCCGGCGCCGGCCGCGGCGGCGATGCGCGGCTGGTAGTTGTCGATCGGGATCACGGTCAGCTTGACCTGGTTCTTGTGGGACTTGTTGTAGGCGTCCACGAGCCGCTGGCTCTGGGCCTGCGTGGCGGCGCGGGTCCACATCGTGATCGTCGTCCCGCTGTCGGGGGCTCCGGACGCTCCGCCCTCCGTCTGCTCGCCGCCGCCGCACGCGGCCAGCGCTGTCACCAAGAGCCCAGCGGCTATCGCCGCAGAAAACCTTTTTGCCATGTCCTGCTCCTTGCACTTCTGGGGGGGTTGCCGTCCATGACGGCGGCGGATGCCCGGTGCTCGCGCCCCAACCAAGCAACTGCTTGCGATCGCACCGGCGTGAAGCAAAATAAAAGGTTTTCGGAAACGTAAACGTCATCTGATGAGCTGTCAATGGGCGCGGCGGGCCCGCTGGTTGCCGTGATGTCGGCGCGACCGTTATGGTCTGCGTGAACGGTCGATCGAGCTTTCTGGCGACAGTGATGTTCCCGAAGAAAAGGTTTTCGCAATGCCTTCTGAGCGACCACGCGCGGTGACGATCAATGACGTTGCGGCTCTGGCCGGAGTTTCGATCGCGACCGCGTCCAAGGCGCTCAACGGCCGGGGACAGGTACGCGCGGAGACCCGAGACCGGGTGTTCGCCGCCGCGCGCGAGCTGTCCTTCCAGCCGAACCCCCTGGCCCGCAGTCTGGTGACCGGCCAGACCCGGACGGTGGGGTTGCTGACGAGCGACAGCGTCGGCCGATTCGGCATCCCCGTCATGCTCGGCGCAGAGGACGCGTTCGGCTCAGGCGAGACCGCGGTCTTGCTGTGCGACGCCCGGGGTGACGCCTTCCGCGAGCAGCACTACCTGCGCACGCTGCTCGCCAGGCGGGTCGACGGGCTGATCGTCGTGGGGGAGAGCACCGACCCGCGGCCCTCCATCAGCCGCGACCTGTCCATCCCGGTCGTCTACGCCTACGCGCCGTCCGACGACCCGGAGGACGTGTCGTTCGTCCCCGATGACGTGGCCGGCTCCGGCGACGCCGTACGGCACCTGATCGCGCTGGGGCGCCGGAGGATCGCCCACGTCACGGGGCCGACGCACTACACGGCGGCACGAGAGCGCGCGGAGGGGGCCCTGGGTGCGCTGAAGGCGGCCGGACTTCCCCTGTCGGGAGACCGCGTCGTCTACGGCGCCTGGTCCCAGCGCTGGGGACGGCACGCGGCCGAGATCGTGCTCAACGCGGATCCTGACGTGGACGCCGTCTTCTGCGGCAGCGACCAGATCGCGGCGGGGCTGATCGAGGCGGCGCGCGAACGGGGGCGGCGGGTGCCCGACGACATCGCGGTGGTCGGCTACGACAACTGGGAGGTGTTGTCGGAGGAGACGCGGCCACCGCTGACCACCATGGACATGAACCTGGAACTGCTGGGCCGTACGGCCGCGCAGCACCTGTTCGCCGCCATAGAGGGACGGGCCACCAGCGGCGTCCACCGCATGCCGTGCCGTCTGGTCATCAGAGACTCGGCCGCGCCGCCCACCCCCCGCTGACCGCCCGGTCGCAGGAGCGGGTCATCGGTGGCGCCGTGCGCGTCCCCGCCGTAGAACGTCGTGAACAGGCGGGGCCACGACACGGGTGGTGGCTGGATCTGGCCGGGAGGCTCGCGCCGGGTGACAGTAGAGCGGAAGGTGAGGCGGAACGAGGGAGTCCTGGTGAGGCGTTTCGACGCGGTGTTGTGCGATCTCGATGGTGTGCTGAGGATTTACGATCCGGACGGGCTGGCGCTGGAACGCGACTTCGGGCTGGAGGCGGGCACCGTCACCTCCGTGGCGTTCGCTCCCGATCTGGTGCATCGAGCCCTGACCGGTGACATCACCGACGAGGAGTGGCAGGCGGCCATCGGGGACAGGCTCACCGCGTTGTGCGGGTCCGCGGAAGGCGCCGCGCGACTCGTGCGGGCCTTCGTCGAGGCGCCGCACCGGGTCGACGCGCCGGTGCTGGATCTGCTGACACGCGTGCGTGAGCGGGTGCCCGTGGTGCTGGTCACCAACGCCACGACCCGTCTGGAACGCGACCTCGCCCGAGTGGGGCTGCTCGACGCCGTCGATGCGATCGTCAACAGCTCCGCCGTCGGCGTGGCGAAGCCCGACCGGCGGATCTACGAGATCGCCGCGGATCGGGCCGGGGTCTCAACGGACCGTTGCCTGTTCATCGACGACCATGCCGACAACGTGCGGGTATCGGAGGAACTCGGCATGACCGGTGTCCTCTACCGGGATCCGCGAGATCTCCGGGAGGCCCTCGCCCCGCTGCTGAACGGTGGGGCGGCGTCCTGACCGGCCGCAAGGAGTCAGACGCTGCGTCCGGCCGGGCACCCTGTCGAGCTCGCCACGTGCTCGACCGGAGCCGGTCAGGGCTGGACCGGGTTCTCGGTCCAGCCCCTGGATGACGTCACCTGATGCCCGGGCGGGCTCGCCCTCTCTCCTCGGCTCTCGTGGCCGAGGGCACGGTCCCGCGGCAAGACGGCCGAAGAGCGATCACTTGCTGAACCCCGCGGTCAGGCCGCTGAGGAGCTGGCGCCGGCCCACCACGTAGAGGATCAGGATGGGCAGCGAGGTCAGCACGACGGAGGCGAGCACCGCCGGCACGTTCACGCTGAACTGCCCCTGGAAGGACCACAGGGCAAGTGGCAGCGTGCGCTTGTCGGGGCTCTGGGTGAGGATCAGCGGCAGCAGGAATCCGTTCCAGATCGTCAGCGCGTTGTAGATCGTCACCGTCACCACGGCCGGCCGGGTCAGCGGGAACGCCAGGCGCCAAAGCGTCGTCACCTCGCTCGCGCCGTCCAGCCGCATCGACTCGAACAGCTCCTTGGGGACGTCGCGGATGAAGTTGGACAGGACCAGCACGGACAGCGGGATCGCGAACGCGATCGACGGCAGGATCAGCCCCATCAGCGAGTCGTACAGGTGCAGCCTGATGATGATCAGGTAGACCGGGATGATGGTCGCCTGCAGAGGAATGGCCAGCCCCATGAGGAACAGCGAGTTGACCCCGCGCAGGAAGCGGCCGGCGCCCCCCCGGACGATCGCGTACGCCGCCATGAACGCGACCGCGACCGCCGGGACGACCGCGCCGATGGTGACGATGAGGCTGTTGAGGAAGTACAGCGGGAAGTCGGACTCGATGACCATCTTGTAGTTGGCCAGGGTCGGCTCACTGGGCGGTGCCAGCGGGTTCGACGCGTAGTAGGTGCTCTGCGCCTTGAAGCTGGTGATGACGATCCAGTAGATCGGGACGATCACCACGGCCAGCCACAGCCAGCTCACGGCCGCGCCCAGCCAGTTCGGCCGCTCGCCACTCCTGCCCTGCGGGCGCCGGTGCGTTCCGGACGTGGCGGTCGGCTCCCGCTTAGTCGTCTGGGTCACGCTCACGCTCAGGCCCCTTCCAGCTGGCTGGCGTCGGGGTTGCGGCCGCCGAGCCGGCGCAGCAGCAACGCCAGTGCGAGGCCCACGAGGACGAGGATGACGGCGATCGCGCTCGCCGGCCCCATGAGGTTGGCCTGGAATCCGCGTTTGTACATGTCGAGCGCGAGCACCCGGGTGGCGTCTCCAGGGCCGCCCGCGGTCAGCACGAAGATCAGGTCGAAGAAGGTCAGCGAGCCGACGACCATGAGCGTGGAGGACGTGATGATCGTGTACTTGAGCTGCGGCAGCGTGATGCTGAAGAACTTGCGCACCCGCCCCGCGCCGTCCAGCTCCGCGGCTTCGTACATGGAGTCCGGAATCTGCCGCGCGCCGCCCTGATAGATCAGCGAGTGGAACGGGATGAACTGCCACGACACCACGAAGATCACAGTGCTGAAGGCGAGGACGGGCCTGCCGAGCCAGTCCTGTGAGAGCAGATCGATGTGCAGCCCCGCGCCGAGCCCGAAGTTCGGATCGAGCAGCGCCTTGTAGGCGATGGCGATGGCCGCCTGGCTGAGCAGCAGGGGGATGAAGAACACCACCGCGAGCACCGCACGGTAGCGCTGGCGCCCTGCCAGGAACACGCCGATCAGGATGCTGGCCGGCGTCTGGAACGCCCAGGAGGCGGCCATCACCAGGAATGTCACCCACAGCGCGTGCGGCAGCCCGGGGTCGGCGAGCACGGCCCGCCAGCTCGTCAGCCCCGACAGGTGAATCTCACCGAGCCCGTCCCAGGACGTGAAGCTGAGGAACAGGACCCCGATGAGCGGGATCACTCCGAAGCCCACGAAGATCACCAGGGCCGGTACGGCCAGCCACGGCAGGACGCCGCCACGCGCCTCACGCGTGGCGGCGGGCGGCGGCCCGGTCCGGGCGGGGGGTGCGAACGCTGTCACTGGCCGATGACCGCGTTCATGTTGTCCACCCACTGCTGCGGCGTGATCGACAGCTGGAACAGCTTGGCGATGTTGTCCAGCAGCACCTCGGCGGCGGTCGGGCTGAGCGCCTGGTCCCAGGACTGGGCGAACACCTTGGCGTTGCTCGCGATGCCGTAGACGAAGTTCAGGAAGTCGGCGTCCTTGGAGCCGGCCCACGCCGCGTCAGAGCCCTTGACGATGGGCACGCCGCCCGTTTCCACCCACTCCTTCCCTTCCTGGTCGGTGAGCACCCCGGTGGCGAAGAACTTCTTGGCGATCTCCTTCTGCTCCGGGGTCGCCTTGGAGGAGATCGACAGGTACTGGCCGGGGTTGCCGACGGTGTTGCTGGGGTCGCCCTTGCCGCCCTCGACCGGCGGGAAGTTCATGTAGCCGAGGTGGCCGCCGGGGACGAAGTCGCCGCCGTCCTGGGACATGCCGCCGTACGTCCAGGTGCCGTGCAGCATCATCGCCGCCTTGCCGGTGTACAGCAGGGCCTGGTCGGCGTTGGAGTCGGCGGTGATCGAGGAGAAGCCCTTGATGAACCCGCCCGCCTTGACGAGGTCCTGCACCTTGGTCAGCATGTCGAGGACCGCGGGGTGCGACCAGGCGTCCTTCGTGCCGTCGAACACCGCCTGGAACACCTCGGTGCCGCCGATGCGGTCGAGGAGGAACTCCAGCCACATCATGTTCGTCCAGCGGGACTGGCCGCCGAGGGAGAACGGGGCGATGCCGGCCTTGTTGAACTTGGGGACCAGGTCCATGATGTCGCCCCACGACGTGGGCGGCTGGGCACCGATCTTCTCGAACGCCGTCTTGTTGTAGAACAGGACGATGGGCTGCACGGTCTCGCACGGCATCGCGTAGATCTTGCCGTCGATCGTCGCCGCGCCGAAGGACGAGGGGAACAGCCGGTCCTTCACCGCCGCGTTCTGCTCGAACCACGAGGTGAGGTCCTCGACCTGTCCGGCCTGCACGTACGTGCGCAGGGTTCCGCCGCCCCAGCCCCAGATGATGGTGGGCGCCTGCCCCGCGCCGATCGCCGTCTTGATCTTCGTCTTGTACGCGTCGTTCTGGAAGGGCGTCCCCGTGATCGTGCCGCCGGGGTTGGCCTTGTTGAACCGCTCCACGGCCCTGGTGCGCACGCCTTCCTGCGG
Organism: Planotetraspora silvatica; assembly: GCF_016863315.1. Classification (GTDB taxonomy): domain Bacteria; phylum Actinomycetota; class Actinomycetes; order Streptosporangiales; family Streptosporangiaceae; genus Planotetraspora; species Planotetraspora silvatica. Next base: position 210,284 of record NZ_BOOQ01000019.1, on the reverse strand, counting down.
CTGCACGGACAGATACCAGTAAGTGGCCTTGGCGCCACCGCCGCTACTGCCGCCGGCGCTGCCGGGGCCGGCGGTTCCGCCGCAGGCGGCGAGCGCGGCACCCAGGGGGACGCCCATGGAGAGGAGGAGGAATTTACGGCGAGAGGTTGTATTGGAATCCACGCTGATCTCCGTACTTGAATGCCGGGGGCTGGCCGCGGCTCGTTGACCATCGGATGCGTCGGCCGGCGGTCATGGATCAGCACCCCCCGATGCCGCTCTTCAATTCCTCCTTGAGCAAGCTTCTCGAAACATTTGCGACATGACCGCGCGGGTCGTCAATTTAGATTTCGGCTGATGGTGTGTCAATACCTCTGACTCACAGGATTGGACTGGGTTCGGTGAGGCCTGTGGGGTACGCTCTCACGGGCGTCAAGCTGGTCGACTTGGGTCAAGGAGGTCTCGCGCGCGGGATCGCTTCACGGCGCCGAAATGTTGCGAGAATTTGCGACAGAAACCCCCCTTTGAAAGAGAGCGGCACATGACGGCTCTAGACCGGACCCCGACGTCGGACCGGGTCCTCCGCTCGTGGCAGGACCCGACGCTTCCCGTGGCCGCCCGGGTCGATGCCCTCCTTGAAGAGATGACCCTGGAGGAGAAGGTCGCCCAGCTCGGCAGCCGGTGGGTCGGCAACGACATGGAGGCCGGCGCGCCGGAGCCGAGTGCCGACGCCGGTCCGGAGACGGAGGCGGCCGATGCCGCCGGGGCCTTGAACGTCGCACCGATGCAGGACGTGTTCGCGGCCTCGGGGACCATCCCCATCGAGGAGGCGGCCCGGTTCGGGCTCGGTCATCTGACCCGCGTCTTCGGAAGCGGCCCGGTGACCCCGGCGGAAGGCGCCGCGGAGGTCGTCCGGCTGCAGCGGGCGGTCATCGAGCGGTCCCGGCTCGGCATCCCGGCCCTCGTCCACGAGGAGTGCCTGACCGGATTCACGACCTACGGCGCGACCGTCTACCCGGCGGCCATCGCATGGGGCGCGACGTTCGACCCCGATCTGGTGGAGCGGATGTCCGCCGCCATCGGGCGGGACATGCGGGCCGTGGGGGTGCACCAGGGGTTGTCGCCGCTGCTCGACGTCGTCCGCGACTACCGCTGGGGGAGGGTCGAGGAGACGATCGGTGAGGACCCCCATCTCGTCGCGATGCTCGGCGCCGCGTACGTCCGCGGCCTGGAGAGCACGGGGATCATCGCCACCCTCAAGCACTTCGCCGGGTACTCCGCGTCGCGGGCGGCCCGCAACCACGGTCCCGTCCCGATGGGGCGCCGGGAGCTCATGGACATGATCCTGCCGCCGTTCGAGGCCGCCGTCGCCCTCGGCGGCGCCCGCTCGGTGATGTGCTCCTACTCCGACGTGGACGGTGTCCCGGCCGGGGCCGACCCGTGGCTGCTGACCGAGGTGCTGCGCGACGAGTGGGGATTCACCGGGACCGTCGTGTCGGACTACTGGGCCGTGCCGTTCCTCGCGACGATGCACGGGGTCGCAGCCGACACCGACGACGCCGGTGTCCAGGCGCTCACCGCGGGCGTCGACGTCGAACTCCCCGACACCCTCGGCTTCGGGCAGCATCTGGTCGAGCGGGTGCGCCGGGGAGAGATGCCGGAGTCCCTGGTGGACCGCGCGGCGCGCCGCCTGCTCACCCAGAAGGTGCAACTCGGGCTGCTCGACGAGGACTGGACGCCTGAGGGGTCGGTGGCCGCGGCCGCCGCGACGGATCTGGACTCGCCGTCCAACCGCGCCCTGGCCCTCGAGATGGCCGAGCGCTCCATCGTCCTGCTCGACGCGGGAACCGCGCTGCCCCTGCTCGGAGAGGGACGTCCGGCGCCGCATCGCGTGGCCGTGGTCGGACCGTCCGCGGACGACCCGCGCACCTTCATGGGGTGCTACGCCTTCCCCAACCACGTCCTGCCCCGCCACCCCGGCCTCGGTCTCGGCATCGCCGCGCCCACCGTGCTCGACGCGCTGCGCGCCGAACTGCCGGACGCCGAGATCGTCCACGAGCGGGGCTGTGACGTTCAGAGCGCGGACCGCTCGGGCTTCGCCGCGGCGACGGCCGCGGCCCGCGACGCGGACCTGTGCGTCGCCGTCGTGGGTGACCTCGCCGGCCTGTTCGGGCACGGCACCTCGGGCGAGGGCTGTGACGCCGAGGACCTCCGGCTGCCCGGTGTGCAGGCGGACCTGCTGGCCGAGCTCGCCGCGACGGGAACCCCGGTCGTCGTGGTCGTCGTCTCCGGCCGGCCGTACGCCCTGGGCGACGTGCACGCCGGGGCCGCCGCGCTCGTTCAGGCGTTCATGCCCGGTGAGGAGGGAGCGGTGGCGATCGCCGGCGTCCTTTCCGGCCGTGTCCAGCCGGGCGGCAAGCTGCCGGTGCGGATCCCCCGCAGGCCCGGCGGGCAGCCGGGCACCTACCTGCAGCCGCCGCTGGGGGACGACAGCCACGGCATCAGCAACGTCGACCCGACCCCGCTGTTCCCGTTCGGGTACGGCGCCTCGTACACCACCTTCGAGGTCGACGGCCTGTGCGTCGACGGCACGGAGGTGCCCACCGACGGCGAGTTCACCGTGTCGGTCCGCGTCACCAACACGGGCGGCCGAGCGGGTGACGAGGTCGTCCAGCTGTACCTGCGCGACGTCGTCGCCCAGGTCACCCGGCCGGTGAAGCAGCTGACCGGGTTCAAGCGAGTTCATCTCGAGCCCGGTGCGAGCGCGGAGGTGCGGTTCCAGGTGCATGCCGACCGGACCGCGTTCACCGGCCGCGACCTGCGGCGGATCGTCGAGCCCGGAGACGTCGAGGTGCTCGTCGGCACTTCGGCGGCCGACCTTCCGTGCCGCGGCGGCGTCCGGCTGACCGGGCCGTTGCGGGTCGTCGGCCACGACAGACGGCTCGTCACACCGGTGGACGTGGTTCCGGCGTCTGGCACAGCCGCCGGGCAGCAGGAGGGAAGAGATGCCGGTCAATCCTAGGCGCGCCACTCTGGCCACCGTCGCGGCCTCGGCCGGGGTGTCCGTCGCGACGGTGTCCAAGGTGCTCAACGGCCGCAGCGACGTCGCACCGACGACACGCTCACTGGTGCAGTCGCTGCTGCTGCAGCACGACTACGTCGCTCCGTCGCCGCGGCGGGGCGACGCGACCGCGGCAGGCACGATCGAGGTCGAGTTCGACACGGACATCAACGCGTACTCCACCGAGATCATCCAGGGCGCCGTCGACGCCGGGGCCGAGGTCGGCGTCGGGGTCGTCGTGAGCATCCGGAGGGGCGCGGACCGGACCACCGTGTGGGCCCGCGACCTGGTCTCCGCCGGGCGGAGGGCGGTGATCGCCGTCACGGCCGAAATGACCGCCAGGCAGCTGGCCGCACTGTCGCGGGCCAACCTGCCGCTGGTGGTGATCGACCCGCTCAACCTGCCGCGCACCGACGTGACCAGCGTCGGGTCGACCAACTTCGCCGGCGGCCTCGCCGCGACCCAGCACCTGCTCTCCCTCGGCCACCGCCGCATCGCCTACCTGGGCGGCCCGGCGACCGCGGCCTGCAACCAGGCGCGCATGCACGGCTACCGGGCCGCCATGGAGGCCGCGGGGGCGCCCGTGGTCCCCGGCTATGTGCGGGAGGGGCACTTCCTCTACAACGACGGCGTGGAGTCGGGCGCGGCGCTGCTCGACCTGCCGGAGGCCCCGACGGCGATATTCGCGGGCAGCGACGAGACCGCCCTCGGAATCATCGAGGCCGCCCGGGCGCGGGGCCTGCGCATCCCCGAAGACCTCAGCATCGTGGGTTTCGACGACACCCAGGTCGCCCGGATGGGTTCGCCGCCACTGACCACCGTTCGCCAGCCCCTGCGGGAGATGGGCGGCGTCGCGATGCGTACGGCGCTGCGCCTGGCGGCAGGGGAGAAGATCGACTCCCACCATGTCGAGTTGGCCACCGAACTGGTCGTGCGGGGGTCGACCGCGCCCGTGTCGTTCGCGGGGGTGCCTGGCTGAGCCCGGTTCCCGACGCCGCAGGCAGCCTCCGATCCCCCCTGGGTCCCCGTCCCGGCGTCTTGCGCTCAGGAACGCCGGCGTTCGATGAGTTGGGTGGCCAGGGCGGGGAGGTCCGGCGCGACGAGGTTGGGCTGCGGCAGCGAGCGGACAGGCAGGGGAGCGTTGCCCGGCCGCGTGAGAAGCCCCGCGGTATAGCCGGCGCTCTGTGCTCCCACCGTGTCCCAGACATGCGCCGCGACCATGAAGCACGTGGACGGAGGGACCTCCAGGGCCTGCGCCACCAGGTGATACGTCTGCGGGGCGGGCTTGTAGGCGCGGGTGGTCTCGATGGTGAACTGCCGCTCGAAGAAGTGGGCGAGGCCGGCGTGCTCGAGTGGGCTCGGTCCCTTCGGGTTCGGCGGGGAGTTCGTCAGCGTCACCATGCGGAATCCGGCGTCCTTCAGCTGATTCAGGCCTGCCTCGACGTCGGGGTGCGCCGGCATCGTCAACATCGCGTTCCTGATCTCCTCGATGTCGGCGTCGGTGACCTCGACGCCGTGGATGTCGCCGACCATCCTGAGCAGTCCCTGGCCGAGGGTGAAGAACCCCTCGTACAGGCCGGACAGGGTGATCGTCATGGAGTACATGACCAGGTGGCCGAGCCACTCGCGCATCACGCGCCTGTCACCGAAGATCCTCTCGAAAAGAGGGTTCATCGACTCGAAGTCGATCAGTGTTTCATTGACGTCGAACACGAGGACGGAAGGTTCGCCGCCGATCCACTCGTCGTGATGCGTGCCAGGCCCTCGCGGAGTGACGTCCTTGTTCTGGTTCATCGTCCTGCCTCCTTGACATGGGATGTCCGCCACCGGTCGGCGCCGCCGAGAGACGGCGGCCGGAAAGCGATCGCATCCTCGGAGGATCACGCCAGGGCCGCTCCGCGTCATCCACTGCCACGCCTCTGATCAGGCAAAACTGACGAGTTCGTCGACGTGACCGGAGACTCGGCTCACTACACCGACGCTGACCGCCCGACACTTCGGCGACGGCCGGATGGAGCCGGGCCGCCTTTCCGCATCGGAGGGTCCACCCGCCCGATGGGACGAGCCCGGTGCTACTCCCGGCGAAGTAGCGACCTTGCGGAATCGCGGCCCACCGAAGTACCCGCGACCGCCTCCCCATGTGCGATGACGGCGACCGGCCGGGGCGTCAGCATTGTTGTCATGGACCTGTCCGCACGTCGGCGTCGGCCGCTGCTCACGAATCCCTCCGTGGCCGCCATCGGTCTGGTCGGTGCCGATCCGATGTCGACGGCATCGACGGAGACCTCAGGGAAGGGGCACCGAACGTCATGATGTTCATCGAGGTGTTCGCACCGAAGGGAGCGCTCGGCCACGAACAGCGCCGCCATCTCGGCGAGCGACTGTCGGCCGAGTTGACGTACGAGGAGAGCGCACCGGCCGCGGTCATCGCCGCCGGCCGCGCCCTGGTTCAGGTGGTCTTCCACGAACCCGGCACATGGATCACCGGCGACGGAGCGCCTGATCCGGGAGTGCCGCCGCGATACCTCGTCCGCGTCAGCCTCCCCAGGGCATGGCGCGAGGAGGCCGCCGCCGAACTCATCTCACGCGTCACGCGGGTGCTGGCCGACTCCGATGCCCAGCGCGTCAACGCGGAGCCGGTCGTCTGGGTGCAGGTCATCGGCGTACCCGAGGGCGGCTATGGCAGGTCGGGACGGGTGATGCGATCGACCGACATCATCATGATGATCGTCAACGGCACAGGGCGCCGTCGCGCCTTCGCCGAGGAGCCACAGAAGGAGATGGCACAGTGAGCGCCCAGGGCACAGACGTCGTCAACACCCACCAGGCCGAGGCGTGGAACGGCTACGAAGGGGTTCACTGGGCTCAGCACCGGGACCGCTACGACGCCATGAACAGCGGCTTCAACGAACCGCTTCTCGCCGCGGCGTCGATCGGCGAACGCGACCACGTGCTCGACATCGGATGCGGCAACGGGCAGATCACCCGGCTGGCCGCTCGCCGGGCACCACAGGGACGAGCCCTCGGCGTCGACCTGTCGGCTCCCATGCTGGAGCGGGCGCGTGCCACCGCGGTCGAGGAGGCGATCACCAATGTCGCCTTCGAGCAGGGGGACGCCCAGGTTCACCCGTTCGCGCACAGCGCCTTCGACGTCGCGCTCAGCCGGTTCGGGATCATGTTCTTCGCCGATCCGGTCGCCGCGTTCACCAACATCGGGCGCGCGTTGCGGCCAGAGGGACGCCTGGCCTTCATCTGCATGCGGAGTGCGGATGCCGGCGAGTACTTCGCCCGCGCGCTTCGTCCCCTGTACGCGCTGCTGGCCGAGCGCGCACCCGCGGGGGGTTCCGGCGATTCGCGGCAGGGGCCGGCCTCGCTGGCCGACCCGGACCGGATTCGCCAGGTGCTGACGAACGCCGGCTTCACCGGCGTGACCCACGACGACGTCACGGCGCCCATGATCTTCGGCAGGGACGCCGTCGACGCGGCCGGGTTCATCTTCGACATGGGACCGATGCGCTTCAACCTCCGCGATGCCGATCCTCGGGCGGTCACCCAGGCGCGCGAGGCGGTCACCGCCAACCTCGTGTCCCACGAGGGACCCGGCGGCGTCCGGCTGGACGGGAGTCACTGGCTGGTCACCGCGACCCGGCAAAGAGGCTGAGCACGCCGGCTTCGCAGCCGGTTGTGCTCCCGGCCAGTCGTCAGGCGCCGGCGGCGTAGAGGACGTCACGCAATCCGGGGAGGTCCTCCCTGTCGGAGCGCCAGATCAACCGGAGGCTGAGGTCCGGGGCGGCGAAGTCGAGGCCGGTGAGTGTGCCGGACTCCAGGGCGGCCGACACCGCGAATCGGGGGAGGAGCGATATGCCCAGGCCCTGCTCCACCCAGGCGCGCATCACCGCGACCCCGCCTGCTTGGATTCGCTGCGGGCCGGGGCCGAGGAGCTTGTCGGCGGCCATCCGGAAGGAGCAGTTCGGCACATTGACCAGTAGTTTTTCGCTGGTCAGATCCTGAGGCCCCAGGTGGCGGCGGTCACGGAGCCGGTGATCGGGTGCGGCGACCAGGACGAGCGGCACCGGATCGAGGTCGAGAAAGGTCAGCGGCGCGGCAGGTAGAGGGAAGCCGAGATCGCCGAGGGCGTCCCCGGTGTCCAAGAGAAGCGCCGCCTCCAGCTGCCCGGCGGTCACTTCGGCGAGCAGCGTGTCCCGGTTCGTTGCCGAACGGACGTCGACGGTGATGCCCGGGCGGCGTCCGGCGACTCTGGCCAGCACCCGCGGCACATAGGTGGCGGCGATGGTCTCCAGCGCGCCGAGCCGTACCGCCCGGCCTCGACCGGTCACCTCGCGGTGCGCCTGTTCGGCCTGGTCCAGGATGCTGCGGGCCCAGCGCAGCAGCACCTCTCCCTGGTCGGTCGGCCGCATCCCTCTGGCCGTCCGCTCGAACAACGCCACGCCCAGCGATCGTTCCAGGATGCGAATCTGCTCGGACACGGTGGAGGGCGCCAGGTCGAGGACGTTGGCGGCATCGGTCACCGTACCGTGCCGCACCACCGCCTCAAAGGTCCGCAACTGACGCAGTTCCATGCCACTCTCCAGCCCCGCGAGGAGGATTCGGGATTTCCGAACGGAGTGTACGGGCGCTCCGGTGGAGCCTCCGGCGCCGGGGCCGGACAGTGGGCTGCATGACCACCCTCGAATCTTCTCTCCCCGCCGGGCATGCGCGGGCCGCTCTGCGGCCACGTCGTCGGGCGGCCACACTGCTCGGCATCTCGCTGGGATATTTCATGGTGTTGCTGGACATGACCGTGCTCTCGGTCGCCGAGCCGGATCTGGCCGCCTCGCTGCGCACCTCGATCGCCGGTCTGCAGTGGGCCACCACCGGCTACACGGTGGTGTTCGCCGCGCTGCTGCTGTCCTCCGGGGCGGTCGCCGACCGCTACGGTGCGGACCGGGTCTTCCGCTCCGGAGTCGTCGTGTTCGGGGCCGGCTCGCTGCTGTGCGCCCTCGCGCCGACACTGGGAATCCTGGTCGCGTTGCGAGTGGTGCTCGGTGTGGCGGCGGCGGCCTGCGTACCCGCCTCGATGGCGATGATCACGCGACTCTATCCGGACGCGGCCGAACGGACCCGCGCCGTGGCGACGTGGGCGGCCACGAGTGGAGCCGCGATGGCCGCGGGTCCGATCGTCGGCGGAGCCCTGGTCGGGCTGGCGGGCTGGCGGGCGATCTTCCTCGTCAACGTCCCGATCGCGGCCTTGGTGCTGGTGCTCACCGCCGGGCGGGCGGTCCACCGCCCGCGCGGTGATCGGCGGATCGACTGGGCCGCACAGGTGACGGGCTGCATGGTGCTGGCGTCGTCGACCGACGCGCTCATCGCCGCGGGTTCGCGCTCGTGGCCCCACGCCGCCGGCTCCGGGGCGGCGGCGGTGCTCGCGGGGGCCGTGTTCGTGCTGGTGGAATGGCGCAGCCCGGCTCCGGCCCTCAACCGGGCACTGCTGAGGGCCAAAGGAGTAGGGGCAGGCCTCTCCGTCGGCGCAGCGGTGAACTTCACGCTCTCCGGTGGCCTCTTCGTTCTGCCGCTGCTGCTCCAGCAGGAGCGCCGGCTCGGCCCGATCGCCACCGGTCTGGCGTTCCTCCCGCTCACGCTGCCGTTCGCGCTCAACCCGCCGGTCACCGGCAGAATCGTGGTACGGCTCGGCGCGCGCCCGCCCATCCTGGCGGGGATGACCCTGATGACCGGCGGAGGCGTGGTGCTCGGCTGCGCCGTCCGGTCCGGTGCCGGATACGGCTGGCTGGCACTCGGCCTGCTGCTCACCGGACTCGGTGTTTCGTTCGCGTTGCCCGCGCTGGTCACAGCGGTCATGGGCGTCGCCCCGGAAGGCACGGCCGGAGCCGTCAGCGGTCTTCTCAACGCCACCCGCCAGACGGGGGCCACTCTCGGCGTCGCCGCGATGGGCGCGAGCGTCAGCCTTGGCGCCGGGGCCGGATCGGCGTATGCGTTCCTGCTCGCGGCCTTGGTATGCGCAGCCTCGGCAGCCTGGTTCGCCCGCGGGACGGCGCGACGCCCCGGAAATTCTTCGCCGGAGACTCCCACCGGCTCCCTTGACGAATGAAATGAACGGTCTTTTAATTCGTTGATGGGGCGGATAGCGGGCGTCACGGCGGCTGAAACGCGCGATCGGTTGTTGAGCGCGGCGGCCGACGTCTTCGCCCAGCGCGGGTACGACGGCACGCGCGTGGCCGACATCGCCGCTGCGGCAGGGGTGAGCAACGGCGCCCTGTACGCGCACTTCGGCTCCAAGGGCGAACTGCTCGTGGCGGCGCTGCGCGCTCATGGGCGGCGGATGCTCGCCACCGTGTTCGCCGCCGACCCCGACCGGTCGATCACGGAGTTCCTTCTCGTCATCGGCCGCTGGCTTCCCCGTCGTCGCGACGCCCGCGGCTACCTCATCGTCGAGGCGCTGGTCGCGTCGCGTCGCGACGAGGACGTCGCCGGGCCGATGCGCGACTACGTCGGCGAACGCGCCGACTGGGTCGCGGATCTGGTGCGCACCGGTCAGGCCGGCGGCGAGCTCGACTCGGCGCTGTCGCCGAACGCGCTCGCCCACTTCTGCCTCCTGCTCTCGATGGGCAGCGCGCTCATCCCGCCGGACCTGCATGCGGTCGACGACGAGGAGTGGACCGCGTTGCTCACCCGGGTCGTGGCCGCCCTCGCCCCCACCGACATCACTGCTCAGAGGAGAGCCACTCAGTGAAAGTGCAGATCGACCCCCAGCGGTGCCATGGACATGGCCGCTGCTACGACCTCGCCCCCGGCCTCTTCAGCGAGGACGACGAGGGCTACGGGCAAGTCGCCGGCGACAGCGCCGTGCCGCCGGACCAGGAGCACGTGGCGCGCCTGGCGGTGTCCAACTGTCCCGAAAGAGCGATCGACCTGGTCGAGGAGGCCTGACATGACTCTCGACGACCGCTTCACCCGAGACTTCCGGGAGACGAGGGGAGACCAACCCCTCGGTACGCGCAACGAGATCGTCACCGGCCCGGTCACGGACTGGGCGACCGACTTCTCCCACCTCGAGCCCGAGTGGGCCGCCGACCCGTACCCGATCCAGGACGACCTGCGGCAGCGTTGCCCCGTCGCGCACACCGACCGTTTCGGCGGCGGGTGGTTGCCGACGCGCTATGAGGACGTCGCGGCGGTCGCCTACGACACCGAGCGCTTCTCCTCACGGTCGATCATCATGAGCAACTTCCGTCCGCCCCGCGAGCTGGCGCCCGTGGGCGGCACACCGCCGATCTCCTCCGACCCGCCGTTCCACCACGACGCGCGCAAGCTGTTGCTCCCGGTGTTCACCAAGAACGCGGTCGCCAAGCGGGAGGAGGCGACGAGAGCGCTGTGCCACTCGCTCATCGACGCCTTCGACGGACAGCATTCCGTCGACGCCGCCCGTGACTACGCGCAGTACATCCCCATGCGGGTCATCGCCGACATGCTCGGCTTCCCGCCGGAGGACGGGCCGCAATTCCGTGAGTTCATCGAGAACTCGCTCGAAGGCGTCAACCTCCCTCCGGAGGAGCGCATGGAGCGGATGGGGCAGCTCTTCGACTATCTGCTGGCCCAGATCCGCGACCACGTCGACAATCCCCGCGACGACCTGACGACGTATCTCATCAACGCGGAGCTCTACGGCCGCAAGCTCGACCCGTCGCACGTGGCCGGCACGATGGCGCTGCTGCTCATCGCCGGCATCGACACGACGTGGAGCGCGATCGGCGCGTCGCTGTGGCATCTGGCGAAGACGCCGGCTGATCGGGAGCGGCTGGTGGCGGAGCCGGAGTTGCTGCCGACCGCGATGGAGGAGTTCCTGCGGGTCTATGCACCGGTGACGATGGCGCGGCTGGTGAAGGAGGACATGCACTGGAACGGTGTGGACATGAAGGCCGAGGACTGGGTGCTGCTGTCGTTCCCGGCGGCCAACCGCGATCCGGCCCAGTTCGACCGGGCCGGCGAGGTGGTCATCGACCGTGAGGTCAACCGGCACGTGGCGTTCGGCCTCGGCATCCACCGCTGCGTGGGCTCGCACCTGGCCCGCATGGAGCTTCGGGTCGCCCTCGAGGTCTGGCTCGAACGGATCCCGGACTTCGGCCTTCACGACCCGGCGGCGGTGACCTGGGCCGCGGGTCAGGTCCGCGGGCCGCGGACGCTGCCGCTTCGCATCGGCCCGGCATGACCCGAGCGTCTGTGCTCTTCGAGAGCAGGAGGGCGGGCGTCGCTGAAATCATGACGATATGACGATCGCCATGACCTACGCCGAGTTCGCCGTACGTGAGGCGCGCGGCGTATCACCCGCCTACGAGCGTCTGTCGCTGGCGGTCTCCCGCGACGACGAGGTCGTGGCGCTGCTCGGCACGCTGCCGCCGGGCAAGAGGCAGCCGACTCTGCTGTTCGGCGTCGTGCGGTTCCTCGGCGGTCCAGTCGACGACCCTGCCGCGTTCCACGAGTTCGTCGTGGAGAACTGGCCGGCGATCGAGGCGGAGTCGCGCACCCGGGCCACGCAGACGAACGAGGCCGGACGGTGTGCCCTGCTGTTGCCGGTGCTCGCGGCGTTGCCGCAGCCGCTCGCGCTCCTGGAGGTCGGCGCGTCCGCCGGGTTGTGCCTCTACCCCGACCGGTACGCCTACCGCTACGGCGATCACACTGTCGGTTCGGGCCCGCCGATCCTCGATTGCGTGGCCACCGGACTCACGCCACCGGCCTGCCTGCCGGATGTGGTGTGGCGGGCCGGCCTCGATCTGAACCCGCTCGACGTGACCGACCCGGCGGACGTCGCCTGGCTTGACGCTCTCATCTGGCCGGAGCACGCCCACCGCCGGGCCCGGCTGCGCGCCGCGGCGGCCGTCGCCGCGGCGGACCCGCCGCTGCTGGTCCGCGGAGACCTGGTGGACGACCTGCCGGCGCTGGCCGAGCGGGCACCGGCCGGTGCGACGCTGGTGGTGTTCCACACGTCCGTGCTGTACCAGGTGCCCCCTCCGCGCCGGGAGGCGTTCGTCGAGGTCGTACGCGGGCTGCCCGGGCACTGGATCGCGAACGAGGCCCCCGACGTGCTGTCCTATGACGCGCTGCCGCAGCCACCGGACGAGTCGCTGCACAATGTGCTCGCGCTGGACCGGACACCGCTGGCCTGGACCCGAGGGCACGGGCAGTCGATCGCCTGGTTCGCGTGACGCCTGCCCGTTCGAGGGTGTCCAGGCCAGTTTGCTGTCCCTTCGGTTGAGCCGATGAGCCCGGTGGGCCGGGCCGCTCAGCCGTCGATGCGGTGGGTGGTCCAGAACGACGACAGGTTGACCGTGGTCGCGGCCTGGGCGGCGGCCTTGAAGTCCGCGGTGGTCGAGATCCCGTACCAGTGGGCGGTGGCGTAGTTCTTCAGCAGGTTCGTCATCGCCGTCGTGCCGATCGTGCGCCGCAGGTCGTGCAGCGCGCACTTTCCGTAGGTGTAGACCACGGTTCCGTACCGGCTCGAATGGGCGTCCCAGTAGGCCATCGAGTTGCTGATCTTCTCGGCCGATGACTGCCAGGTGACGTTGTTCCAGCAGTTGGTGCCCGAGACGTTGTTGTACAGGTCGGTCGCGTAGTCGGTGAACGACTCGTCCAGCCAGGGGCTGTTGTACTCGTCGTCGCCGACGATGCCGTACCACCATTGGTGGGCCAGTTCGTGCGCCAGCGCCGTGGAACTGACCACGTCGAGCACGAAACCGGGGTACTCCATGCCGCCGAACCAGAAGTTGTTGTCGAGCACCACGTCCGCCTCGCCGTACGGGTAGGCCCCGAAGCGGCCGGCATGGGCGACGAGCGAGTTCTTCGCGGTGGTCATCATCGAGTTGGCGCTGCTCGAACTGATCGAGCTCACCCGATAGACGTTCACCGTGACACCCGTGGTGGTGGTGCTGGTGGTCTTCACGAACGGCCCGGCCGCCCACGCGAACTCGCGGACGTTGGCGGCGGTGGCCTTGGTGACCGTACGGCCGGACGTCCCCGGCGTGTCGACGGAGGTGCCGGTCGCGGGCACGAGCAGCGAGGTCGGGTGGTCGAGCGTGACCGAGTAGTTGCTGATGAGGGAGTAGAAGGACTCACCGTTGTTGGAGTACGGGTCGAGGTGCCAGCCGCTCGCGTCGCGTACCGCCAGGACCGGCAGCGCGTTGCCGATGAAGTTGTAGGACCCGTCGCGGCCGAACCGGTCCGCGCCGGCGGGCACCACGATGCTCAGGTCGAACCCGAGCGAGGTGCTCTGGTTCTGGTTCAGCGGAGTGGGCAGCGTGATCTTCAGCGCGGTGCAGGAGACGGACAACGGGGACGGCGTTCCCCCGGTCACGTTGGTCACGGTGATCGGCGTGGACGGGCACGTCCCGTGGTAGTTGTCCCACAGCCGGAGGTAGACCTCCGTCAACGGGTCCGCGGAGGGGTTGGTGAAGGTGACGCTCTCGTGTCCCGTCCAGGTGCTGCCCGAGGCGTTGCTGGTCAGGGTGACCGTGTAGGTGGGCGCCGATGGAGTTCGGGTGCCGTCCGCCGCGGATGCGGCTGGTTGGACACCCCAGACGAGCAGGAGTACGGCTGCGACGGCGATCAGAACGCGTCGGACCATAGAACGGTTCTCCCTTCGAGCACCTGGGACCCCCGATCTGCCGACGTAATGTAACTTTTTGTCAAGTCCCGGTCAATGATCTGTTTTGTACGGTCATGGCAGGCGAGTGAGGCTCGTCCGCGGTTGCGCCCCTCGCCGGTGGACTCAAGGTCACCACGACCGCCGTGTTCCTGCCGATCACCCCGGCCGTGGGCGTGTCGCGGCGGCATTCGCGTCAAATGCCACAATGCATGAAATGTGCCAGCCGGGCGGACGATTTTAATAATCGCCTAGCATACGTTTGCCGTCATTGAGAATTCGCTCGGGCGTCCGCGTTTCGTGCACGGGTAATTTTGAGCTCGCATCGCACGACGCGGTGTGCCTGGAATTTCCAATCATCGCCATGGAGGAAATCAATTGATTTCTCGTAGGCCCGGCTCGGCTGCACAGTCGCATGCCGCCAGTCGTCTGCTTGCGCTGGCCGTCGCCGCGGGGATGGCCAGCGGAACCGTGGGGTCGCCGGCTTCGGCGGCCTCCGCGGACGCCGGCGCCTTCATGACGAAGACCACCTCCGCCGGCGAACAGGCGAAGCGGAATACGACGAAGAGCACGCAGAAAGCGAGCACGTGGCTCGACTCGGCGACCATTTACTCTCTACCGAATGCGCCGGTCGTCTTCACGGTCTCGGCCAACGCCGGAATTCCCTGGATCAGGGATCCTCGCAGCTCTCCCAGCTGGCAGAGCCTGCAAAGGGTGCCGGGCAGTCAGGGCGGTGCCGTAACCGACATCACCGTCGCGGAAGATTTCTACGCCAATTACACTCCCGATCCCTTCACCACCTCCGCTCTGAAGGTCACGGCACGGACCGTCGGCGGCATCTACTTCACCGTGTGCCGGCTCGGCAATCTGACCACGCTCAGTATTCCGCTCCCGACTTCGGGGCCCCTGCCGTGCACCCCTTGGGCGCTTCTCCCCAACTAACGACGGCTCGTGCCGGCGCCGCTCGAGCGCCGCGCCAGAACCGCGTATATGCCGGCTGAGGGCTTCGCCCCGCACTTTCGACCAGGGCAAGTGAGGCGCGGTGGCCTGTCCATTTCGCCTCCCGGCCAGTCCAGGCAACCCCGAACAAGGGGTTCTGCGAGCTTGTTTCGGGAGACCTCTCCATGAGATTTTCAAAATTCCTGGCATTGGCCACGTCCGGCATCACTGCCGCGGGTGCGGTCGCGTTGACCGTGAACAGCACGGGCACCGCGGCGGCCGGCGGACAGGCGCAAGCCGGTGATTACTATTCGGGAAAGTGGGGCGTCATCGGCCGCAACACGAAGGGCAACCCGAACGCCGTCCTGCGTCTTGGGCCGTGGGGACACAGCAGTGCCGGCAACCCCTCGGCAGACGCGCCGCCGCCCTACGGCCTCGGCAGCCTCGGACTCATCGTGGGCAGCAGCGCGGACCATATCCAGTTCGGCAACGAGACCGACTTCGCCGGAGTGAGACTGGCGGACATCAACGTCCTGAAGTACTGGATCTTCACCGGGGTCGACGCGGACGTGTTCCCGACCATCAACCGGCCGACCCTCAACATGGAGGTCGATCCCAACGTCGGTGCAGTGGACTACACGAGCTTGGTCTACGTGGGCAACACCTCTGTCAGCCCGTCGGCTCCCTCAACCCCCGCGCCCAATGTCTGGCAGCAGTACGACGCCGGCGCAGCCGGCAGCAAGTGGTTCATGACCAACCCCGGCGTGCTGACCTCGTGCAGGCAAACCAATCCGTGCTCGTTCGCCGAACTCAAGGCCCTACTGCCCGATGCGGTGATCACTTACAGTCTGTCGATCAACAAGGGCCCCAATGACGGGCCTTTCGTCGGCGCGGTCGACGGGCTGCAGGTCAACGGATCGCTCTATGATTTCGAGCCGCTCGGAGTCCGTAAGTTCCCGGGGTTTTGACGATCGGACCACAGGGCCGCCCCACGGCGACCATGACCAGACCGGCGCACCTTCACGATCTCGCGCACCCGGCGATATGCGATCGCCGACGTCCTGAGCAGGCGGATCGCGTTCAGTTCAGATCGTTCCGTAGGCGACGAGGTAGGCCGTGATCAGGATGGTGAGGACCACGAGCAGGATGCCGCTTCCGCTGATCATGAGGACGACCCGTGTCCGCCGGACCATCCAGCGGATGGCGGCCACCACCAGCGTGATCATGATCGTGAGAATGAGGAGGGTCAGGGTCCGGCTGTCTTCGGGGTTGAGGGTTTCCACCATCGGGTGGAGGGTCAGTGTCTTCATCAGGTTCCCTGGTGTGAATACGTGCTGGATGGAGGCCTTCCGTGTGGACACCGGGAGGTGTCCGCGGTCGTTGTGTCATCTGGCGGGAGCACTGCTCGCCGCTGGGTCTCGTCGGTCTCAGGTCTCACGCACGGGTTCCCTCTTCTCTTAACTTCAGTGAAGTTCATTTTCTTTACCGAATCTCTAGTAGTTGGATTCCCCTTGCTGAACCCAAGCATTCCTGTGCGATTGAGACGGGGAGCTGGCTAGAGTGGGCTCCGCTCGCGCGTCGGTCCGCTAGCTGGATCC
This sequence comes from Planotetraspora silvatica, assembly GCF_016863315.1. Lineage (GTDB taxonomy): Bacteria > Actinomycetota > Actinomycetes > Streptosporangiales > Streptosporangiaceae > Planotetraspora > Planotetraspora silvatica. The sequence goes on along the minus strand of NZ_BOOQ01000019.1, from coordinate 194,056 downwards.
TTTCGTTACTCATCAGCTGCGGATTCTTCATCGGACCCTCTTTGGTTTAGTGTTTAGTTGGATAGCTGAAGTTCAGATGAATGAGGCGAAAGATGAGCGGCGACGACACTGCGGCGGGCAGGCTGGCGCGGCGCCTGCGTGAACTTCGCTTCAGCCGATGGCGCGAAACCCGGATCACCCAGGCGCAACTCAGCGAGGCGCTCGGCGTCAGCGTCCCGCTGATCTCGTCATGGGAGTCCGTACGCGCACCCAAGATCCCCCCTTTGGACAGGATCGAGGGATACGCGTCGTTCTTCGCGACAGAGAGATCGATGGCGGATGAGACGCCGCAGGTGTTGCCCCTGTCCGATCTGACCGAGGATGAACTGAGCGAGCGCGTCGTACTGGTCGACGAGCTGACCCGGCTGCGCCGGGACGCGCAGCGGTCACAGAACGCCGGTGTGGCCGACGATGACGAGTCCCCGTCGTTACCGGCCGCCTTCATCGAGGGCCCCTGGCATTTCGGCGACGGCAGGCCGATCACGATCATCTGTTCGGAGGTCCCCGACGCGGACCGTGCGCAGATCCCGTACGCGGACCCCGAGAAGCCCGATTACATCGACCTCTACAAATACTCGGATCTGGATTCGCTGTTCGAACTGCACGGGCATCTTCGGGCGGCCAATCCCCGGAGTCTGGTGACCCTGCGCGCGGCGACCGAGGAGCTCACGTCGGACGACCTCACCACTCATCTGGTGTTGCTGGGCGGCGTGGACTGGAACCGGATCACGAAGTCGGTGCTTCAGCGGATCGAACTGCCGGTCCGGCAGGTGGCCGACTGGCACAGAGAGCAAGGGACGTATTTCGAGGTCGACGAGGGTGACGACACGCGCCGGCATCACCCACTCGTCCACGGGTCAGGCGATAACCTGCGACTGCTTGAAGACGTCGCGTTCTTTTATCGCGGTGAGAATCCCTACAACGTCAAGCGCACGCTGACCATGTGCAACGGCATGTACCCCCGCGGCGTGTACGGGGCGGTCCGGGCGCTGACCGACGAACGGTTCCGTGACAGGAACGCCGAGTTCCTGAGAAAACGCTTCGGCGATGTGCAGTCCTACGGCGTTCTCATGCGGGTCGAGATCGAGGGCCGGGTGGTGGTCACGCCGGACTGGACCCTCGATGCCGTCCGGCTGCACGAATGGCCTTGAGTGACCGATGGAGAACGAGATAGAAGCGGCCGCGTCGGAGCATCATCACGGCGACCATCGGCATCTGGCCGACGAAGTGTCCGGATCCGCGGAGACAGGAACCGTCGACGCCATCGTCGTCCCCACGATCAGGCATCCGGTCTGGCTGAGACACGCCGCTCGTCTGGCCGTCGAACTGGATTGTCCCCTCGTATCCCTGCACAGCCGGAGTCGGAGCAGCGCACGGCTGGCAGCCTCCTTTCTGCCGGCCGACGTGAAACTCCTGGCCATCGACATCGACGATGTGGATCGGCTCAATCTGCCGGACCTCGCGACGACCGCTCTCCTGCGCGGCACACGGTTCGAACGACGGACCGATCTCAGCGCGAAACGCAATGTCGGGCTTCTCCTCGCGCGTCTCATGGGGTGGCGGCGCATCGTCTTCCTGGACGACGACATCGAGGTCGGCGGCCATGACGAGGTCGCGCGAGCCGCGGGCCTGCTGAACGTCTACGACGTGGTCGGGATGCGCATCGGCGGCTATCCCGACAACTCGGTGGTGTGTCACGCCCACAGGCGGACCGGAGGGGACCAGGGCTCATTCGTGGGAGGTGGTGCTCTCGTGGTGCAGACGACCCGTAACCCGTCCTTCTTTCCGAACGTGTACAACGAGGACTGGTTCTACCTGCTGGGCGACAAGGCGCTACGCCCGCTCGCGGTGACGGGCATGGTGAAGCAACGGCCGTACGATCCCTTCGACCGTCCTGGCCGCGCCCGGGATCAGGAGTTCGGTGACGTGCTCGCGGAGGGAATCTATTGGCTCCTTGACGGGCAGACCGGCGCAAACTGGCGGGATGCCGCCGACCGGCTGCACTGGAAGCACTTCCTCCGCAAACGGAGGGACTTCATCGAAGCCGTGCTGCGGCGGGTCAGGAGCCTTCCGGCAGGGGCGGATCCGGACCTCGGGGCCATGGAGGCATCGTTGCTCGCGGCTCTCGGCCGGCTCCGGAGCATCGAACCCGAGCATTGCGTCGGCTACGTCAAAGCGTGGGAGGAAGACCGCGGCCGGTGGGCGGACCACCTCAAGCGGATTCCTGTTCTCGCCTCCGGTGTCGGCGATGCCCTGAAATGGTTGATCAAGGACGGGGAGAGCCCGCTGAACGTCGTGAGATGCCGGATGTAGATGGGTCTTGATTTACCAGCCCTTTGGCCGGGAATGTGTTTGTTTGTGGGGGCATCGGCTATTCGCCAGGCTGTTGATGAGGATCTCCCTGCCGTGGTCTGGTCGCTCGGGCAAGAGGAGTACTTCGCCGACCGGCTCGTCCGGCAGGCGTCGGGGCACGGTCTGCTGCTGCTCGCGTGGGACGACGGCAGGGCGGTGGGGGACGTCTACGTGTGGCTGGCCGCCGCTGAGGAGCCGGACCTGCGCACCTATCTTCCCGATGTCCCGTTGCTCACTCATCTGGAGGTCGTCGCCGGACGGCGCAACGAGGGGATCGGCACCGAACTTCTGCAGGTGGCCGAGCGTGAGCTGTGGGAGAGGGGTTACAAACGCGTCGCTCTGGGGGTGAATCTGGACAACCATGAAGCCCAACGTCTGTACCTGCGCCTCGGCTACACCGAATGGCCGCACGGCCTGCTGTCCACGACGGAGGTCGTCTACCACCCTGACGGTGCGCGTGAACGTCGGCCCGAAGTCTGCCGGGTGATGGTGCGGCAACTCGAACAGGACCGCAGCAGCCCCTGGTGACGAAATTCCGGACCGCCACCGAGCGGCCGGCTCGGCCGGGATCGCGATGGATCATTCTCAATCCCGACAAACTCCATGCGTGGAAGCGCCGGGGTCCGATCGGTTCGCGTCACCGAGCAGCACGGTGAACGGTTCCGGGCGATGATTCGAGGCCGGTCCGGACTCCGCGCGCCGTTCGACGGCATCCTGCGGCCCGGCTGGTGTCTCATGCAGAGCCGCTTCGTGTCGTTCGGGATCGCCGTCGTGCCGGCCGGAGACGGAACCCGGTTCGGCTACATGGCAGGCTTCCGGCTGCCGGGCATGCGTATCCTCGGGCCACTGCTCGCCCCGGCCAACCGGCTCCTCGGCCGAGTCGTCGTTCGCCGTTTCGTCACGCGGTTCGCATCCGATGGCGAGCCCGGAGGCCGGTCGATGTGAGCGGTGGATCTCTCTCCCAGGTATGAGGATTCACGAACTGGCGGCCATCGTGGTGGCCGCGATCCTGGGCGCCGACGCCCTCGTACATGTCTACTGGATGACCGGCCGCACCTGGCCGGCCCGCGACACACGCACGCTGTCCCAGATGGTGCTCAACTTCGAGGTGCCGTTCACCCCCCGCGTGCTGGCGCCGATCGTTCTCATCCTGGTCGCCGGGGGGACCGCGGTCCTCGCCAAGGCCGGCCAGTTGGGTGACTGGATGCCCGGCTGGATCGCGGCCGCCGGGGCGGCCGCCGTCGCCGTCGGGGCGCTCCTGCGCGGCGGCGCCGGCGTCGTCTGGGCACTGGGCATCGGCGCCGATCGGAATTCGGCGTTCTACCGGCTCAACCTCACCGTGTACACCCCGATGTGCTTGATCTTGTGCGGCGCGGCCACCATCGTGGCCGTCTGATCCGGGCCTGGTGGGTTCACCCCTGTGCGCAGCGCAGGGCGGCACGGATCGACGCGGCGGGATCGCCGAGGTGGTAGATCCTCTCAGACGGCTCGATGCCGTCCAGGAACTCCTGGTAGCGCACCGCGTACGACAGGTGCGCGAGCGGCTCGGCGACGGCCAGCGCGCGGGCCGGGTCGCAGCCGGGGACCTGGAGTTCCCAAGCGTCGATCCACGCGCGGGTGGCCGCGGCCTGCGTCGCCTCGGGCAGGAAGTCGCAGACCCGCAGTCCGTCCAGCACCGGGTTGCCGAGATGCGCGTCGGCGAAGTCCACCACGACCGGCGGGCCGCCGTCGGCGCGCCAGTTGCCGGGGTGGAAGTCGCCGTGCACGAGCGTGTCCGGCAGCCCGCACTCGTCCAGTGCCGGCCACCGTTCGACCAGTGCGCGCGCGGCCCGCAACTCGTCGGCGGTGAGCTCCCGGGCGACCTGGCCGGCGAGGAGTTCGCGCGCCTGCTCGGCGATGACGGGCGTGCGCCGGTCGCACAGATCGGGCGGAAGTCCGTCGGCTAGGCCGGCCACCGCCGCCTGCGCGGCGACGAGGCGGCTCACCGCACTGGTGATCGTCTCGGGCGAGGCCTGCCAGCAGTCCTCGCCGGGCAGGTGCTCCAGCAGGACCCGCCCTTCCCCGGCCGCGATGACCGCCGGGACCAGGCCCGGGTCCACACGGGCGAAGGCGGCGATGACGCCGGCCTCGTCCGCGGCGAAGCGCGGCGTGGTCTTCAGCCAGACCGGGCCCTGATCGGTGGGCAGGCGGAACAACCCGGCCAGATTCCACGTCTTGTGCTGCTCGACCGGCCCGGTGACCGGGCGCCCCGCGGTGGCCAGCGCGCCGGACGCCCAGGTGAGCATCTCCCGCAGACCCTTCATCCCGGCCCACGGCGAACGCAGGGCCTCGGGCTTCGTGAGGGAGGCCTGGTCGACGGGCAGTGCGGTCAGCCGCCCCGGCGCGGGCCGCTCCAGCGCTTCGATGTGGTAAGTCACATGACCGTCGCGGCCGCCCTCCCCGCCGTCGACGGACAGCAGCCGCAGCACCAGGACCGGAACCTCCAGAACGTGTCCCACGTGCGCGACGACCGGCTCGACCTGCGACCACCAGGGCACGTTCACCGGAAACGGCCCGAGGACGCCGAGATGCTCCTCGCCCGTGGTCACCCACGCGCTGACAGTCCGTCCCATCCCGCCAGTTTGTACGGCCCTCGCAGCGTCGGCCACCGAATATCCCGACCGGGTCGGCTGCTAGGTCGTGTCTCGCTAGATGTCGGCTGACCGCAGATTCTTGGTGTCCACCCGATGCCCGGCCTCCTCCAGGACGGCGACGGCCTCCTTGACCCTCGGTTCGGGCACCAGGACCAGGTCGGCGTGGAACGTCGAGGCCACGAAAACGGGGATCGCCGCATCGGCCAGCGGTCCGACGATCGCGGCCAGCATGCCCGGGACGCCCATGCCGTGCGCCCCGCCGTACAGGCCGATCCATCGCTCGCCGGAGCCGGTCGGCCAGGTCTCGCGGACGACGGTGAGGCCCTCCGGGGCGCGGACCAGCGCGATCCACTCGTCGTCTTCGGGGAACGTGGCCTGCGGCAGGTGCTGGACGGCGAACACGGACGGCACGACGCCCAGGTGCTGGGCAGCGGGTGAGCTCATGGAACGGTGTGTACCACAGACGTCGTCCGGCCCGGCCCTCAGCTGTCCTGCGGCCCCCATCGCTCCATTTGACCTGGAGTGCACTCCAAGTTCTAGTCTCGCCTCATGAACAGCGAAGACGCTCTCTCGCAGGAGGAGGCGCCGCTCACCATCGCCCAGATGGCGGAGCGAACCGGGCTGTCGGCCGACACTCTGCGCTACTACGAGAAGGCAGGGCTGATCGAGCCGGTCGGGCGCAGCGCAGGCAATCAACGCCGCTATGCGGCGACCGACCTCGACTGGGTGGAGTTCCTGCTGCGGCTGCGGACGACCGGGATGTCCATCGCCGACATGCAGCGGTTCGCCCGGCTGCGCGCCGACGGCAAGGCCACCGTCGCCGATCGGCTGGCCGTCCTGCGCGAGCACCGCAGCGGGCTCGACGAGCGCATCCGGGCCCTCCAGCAGAACGCGGACGCGCTGGACAAGAAGATCGACCACTATGAACGGCTGCTGTCCCCGCGGCCGGAAACGGAACGCATATGAACACCGCCCCCGCCGAGACCCGCCAGGACCGATTCGACCGCGGCTTGGAGGTCCTCACCCGCGTCGACGGGGAGGGAGGGCAGAAGGTCATCGACTCCCTCGCCGACATCTCCCCCGAACTCGGCCACCAGGTCGTCGCCTGGGCCTTCGGCGACATCTACGACCGCCCAGGTCTGGCGCCCCGCGACCGGCAGTTGGTCACTCTCGGCATGCTCACCGCCCTCGGCGGCTGTGAGCCCCAACTCGACGTCCACATCAACGCCGCCCTGAACGTCGGACTCACCCCCGAAGAGATCGTCGAAGCGCTGCTGCACTCCGCGGTCTACTGCGGCATGCCCAAGGCGCTCAACGCCACCTTCGTCGCCAAGAAGGTCTTCGGCGAACGCGGCCTGCTGCCTGTCGGCTGAGGGCCGTCCGGACGGCTGCGGTTCAGTGCTCGATACCTGCCGTGACCGAGGGCGGTGAGGAGGTCGGTGCCGGTCTGGTCCGGAACTGTCACGGACCAGACCGGCACCGCTGAGAACGCTGAAATTCCCACCTGGTGCCTCAGGTGGTCACCAGGGTGGACCTACCGGCCTCCACGGTGTACGACGCGCTGGTGCTCACCGGTGCCTGACGGACCTCGATGGTGTCGACGACGCGTACGTCGGTGCGCCAGGTGTCGCGCCGCACATCGCAGCGCAGGTAGCCCCGCTTGAGCCCGTCGAAGTAGCGGACGTGCGGGTTGAGCGTGGGATTGACGGCCTTGAGAGGTGCGTCGAACGCGGTGGGGAAATCCGAACTGACCGACGTGGCGACGAACTCGACGGCGACCGAGCGCGATTCGGGGCGATCGAAGTCCACTTTCAGTTCGCTGAACCAAGTGGAGTGGATGTCGCCGGCGAACACCACCGGATTGGAGATCTTGGCCTCGGCCAGCAGTCGCAGCAGACGGGTGCGCTGCGGGGCATAGCCGTCCCATTGGTCGAGGTTGGCCAGCGTCGGCGGGACAGGGCTGCCGGTGGGGTTGGGGAACAGCGTGCGGGACATCATCACCTGCTGGGCGATCACGTTCCATCGCGCGTGCGAGCCGAGCAGTCCGGCGGAGAGCCAGCGTTCCTGATCCTCACCGGTGAGCGTCCCTGCGGAGTTAGCCGTGCCCGCGGCAGGTAACCCGAAGTCACCGGAGAAGCCCCCGGGCTGGTCGGTACGGTACTGCCGCGTGTCGAGCACGTTGAAGCGGGCCAGACGGCCGAAGTCGAAGCGCCGGAAGATACGCAGGTCGCTGCTGCCGATGCGCAGGTCGGCCCGGATGGGCATGTGCTCGTAGTACGCCTGGTAGGCGTTGGCCCGCTGCGCGGCGAACTGCTTGCGCGTCTGCTTGGCCGGGCCCGCGTCGTCGATCTCGTCGGTCAGGGCCGCGTAGTTGTTCTCGGTCTCGTGATCGTCCCAGGTGACCACCCAGGGGAAGGCGGCGTGCGCGGCGCGCAGCGCAGGGTCCGACTTGTACTGTGCGTGCCGGTTCCGATAGTCGCTGAGCGTGGTGAGCTGATCGTTGCCCAGCGTTTCCGGCGTCGTGTGCGCGCGGTCGGGAAAGCGGCTGCGCGGGTCGTACTCGTAGATGTAGTCGCCGAGGTGGAAGACGACGTCGAGGTCCTCCTCGGCCAAGCCCCAATACGCCGGCCAGTACCCGTTCTGGAAGTCCTGGCAGTTGACGATGCCCAGGCGGAGCCGGGACGGATCGGCCCAGCGGGCCGCCGCTGTTTTGGTGCGACCCACCGGACTGACGTCGCCGTCGGCCTTGAAGCGATAGAAGTACTCGCGGCCCGGCTCCAGCCCGGTGACGTCGACATGCACCGAGTGGGCCAGTTCGGGACGGGCGACGGTGACTCCGGTGCGGGCGAGCCGCCGGAACCGCTCGTCGTGGGCCACCTGCCAGCTCACCGGCACCGGCCGTGTCGAGAACGCGGCGGCGGCGAAGTTGCGGACGAGGCGCGTCCACAGCACTACTTGGTTCGGCAGCGGATCACCGCTTGCGACTCCGAGCAGGAAAGGCTCCGTGGTATGCCCGGCCTCGGCTGCGGCGGGGCTGTTGCTGACGGACGGCAGAACGGCGGCACCCACGACGGTGGCGGCACCCGCGAGCAGGTGGCGGCGGCTGAGCTGAAGATCAGGCATGTTAGTGACTATGACCGCGCCAGCCGTCGCCCCGAGGAACAGTAGAGGAACATTACGCAAGCCCCCTGTGCCCGCAAGCCATGTCCGTTCGAGCGGGCCTCGACTTGACCGCTGTCGGTGTTCACCCCAGTGGCCTCGGCTCCCGGTTCGACCACGCGCCGACCGGCGCACGGCCCGTATCCGTTGCGTTGCAGCGCTTCCTCGGAGCCGCACAGTGGGGCAGTCGGCCGGGTCGCGGTGGGGCACGGTTGAGCGGCGGAGCGGAGGTGGCCGGGCTCGAGCAGTCCCGGAAGCTCGACGGCCCGGGCGAAATGGCCGGGCGAGTGCGTAACCTACGCTAGCGTAGGTTACGCCAAAGTAGGTTTGCTGACTCGGAGGTCCCACATGTCGGTCGCGTCTCGCCCGCTCACCCAGACGGAGCTGCTCGTAGAGCTCGAACCCGTCGTAGGGCGAGAGTTGGACCGCCACCTCGCGGTGGCCAAGGAGTGGTTTCCGCACGAGTACGTCCCGTGGAGCGACGGCCGGACGTTCGACGGAGTGCTGGAGGGCGAGGCCTGGTCGCCGGAGGACTCCTCGATTCCCGAACCCGCCCGTGTCTCGCTCATCGTCAACCTCCTGACCGAGGACAACCTGCCGAGCTATCACCACGAGATCGCCACGACATTCGGCAGGGACGGCGCCTGGGGCACATGGGTGCACCGGTGGACGGCGGAGGAGGGGCGGCACGCGTTCGCCATCCGCGACTACCTCACCGTCTCCCGGGCCGTCGATCCGGTCGCGCTGGAGCGGGCCAGGATGACCCACATGCAGAACGGCTTCGCCACGGAGTACGACGGCATGCTGCGGCAGCTGGCCTACGTCTCGTTCCAGGAGCTGGCCACCCGCGTCGCTCACCGGAACACCGGAAAGGTGTCGGGCGACCCGGTCTGCGAGAGGTTGCTCTCGCGGGTCGCCGCCGACGAGAACCTGCACATGCTCTTCTACCGGAACCTCCTCGCCGCCGCGCTCGAGCTGGCCCCGTCGCAGACCATGCGGGCCGTCACCGATGTCGTGACCTCGTTCCAGATGCCGGGGCAGGGCATCGAGGGCTTCGCCCGCAAGTCCGTGACGATCGCCATGGCGGGCATCTACGACCTGCGCCAGCACTGTGACGAGGTCCTGTTGCCGGTGCTGCGGCAGTGGAAGACCTTCGACGTCGAAGGGCTCGACGCCGAAGGGGAGCAGGCTCGCGAGGAGCTGTCGGCCTTCCTCGCCAAGCTCGAAGTGGCCGCGACCCGCTTCGAGGAGCGACGCGACGCCCGGCGGGCGAGGGCCGAAGCCGCTTCGTAGCCCCCTTTGTCTCGCATCGGTCCTTCTCCCGGGGTGCGGCTGCTTTCTCGATCGAAGTGCCGCGCGGAGCATGTTTCGCTACGGAACGACGGCGTGTGGATCTTTGCTCGAGCCGACGGTCTTCACCTGCGAGGGTCCGTCATCGAGAACGCCGAGCGCCAACCGGGGGTCGCCGTAGAGCCGTGGGTTCTTCTGCAGGTGCTCGACCTGCTCGGGCGTCAGCTCGCGCACTATCGGGACACCGTCGATCTTCACGAGGAGGATGTTGCTGAACGTCAGCAACGCGTTCTGCGTGTTCTGCAAGCTGTTCAGCAGGCCGGCGATGGCCTCTCCCTGTGCCTTGGTGATCTGTGACATGGGCTCGCCGTACCACCGCGCCTTGGCGCCCGCCGTCAACGCGTCTCCGGCCTGCTCGAGGCGCTCGGCTGCCGTCTGCCGTTTGAAGATGGCGATGAACGGTTGCCATATGGATCCCCGGATCGGGCGGCCGACCATGACCAGCTTCAGCCCGAAGGCGTCGATGGCGTCGAGGAGCGCGGACTGAACGGCCTCGTAGTCGCCGTCGTCATCGAGGTAGAGCACGACCGGATGCGGAGTCATCTCGGGGTGCTGGGCCGTGATGAATTCCACCATCGCACTGAGTTCCGTCTCCAGGCCCGGCGTCGGCTCCTCGTCCTCCGTTTCCCCGTCCGCCGACACTTCATCCGCTGAACCCGGCACCACGCTCGTGCCTGCCGGGGCTTCTCCGGTGATCATCACGTACAGGGGGCCTTCTCCCGCGGAGCCCCTGGATTCATGGTCGCTGATGACGACGAAGCCGGTCCGCGCCGTGTTCTCTTGTCCGTCTTTCATGGCCACTGGCGTATCTCCCGGCTGCCGGCTCTGGAGTCCGACCGGCGGTGAGGGCGGACGGTCGCGGACGCCCGATCGGCGTTGGTCGCTCGCATACTTCCACCATCGCTCAGAGGGCACCGATCGTGACAGTCCGTCGGTTTCGCCAGGGCGATGGCGGGTTGATGGGAGATCGTCCGCCACGACACGTAGCGGACGGGGGTGTTGAGGGACCTCCCCGCTCATCGTGATCTTCCCCAGGGATGAAGACGATGATGAACTCGGGTCATGACATCTGCTCGCCCTGTCCGACGGCTTGGCAGAGGGACGCGTCTGCTTCTTTCCGTGATCGCTCGTGCGCCATTTGTCGGCCGTCTCGTGTAGTCATGGGTCGTGAGCATTTCCCTGACGTGGCCGCAGGTGCTCGCCTGGCGGCTGGAGCGCCAGTTCGCCGGCGGCACCGGGGCGGACGTCGTTTCCGTCGTCCGCAGGCTCTGCGGCGTGCAGAGCCAGGTGGCCTCGGCGGCCGATCTGGCGATCGCCGTACGGCAGGCGGACCCGCGGCCCGGCGAGGTCGAGACCGCCCTCTGGCGGGAGCGCACGCTGCGCAAGACCTGGCTCATGCGCGGCACCCTGCACCTGGTTCCCGCCGACGAGTTGCCGATGTACTGCGGCGCTCTCGGATCGCTGCGGTTGTGGGAGAAGGGATCGTGGCAGCGCGGCCACGGCGTCACCGCCGCCGAGATCGAGGCGATCGTCGACACGGTGCCACGGGTGCTGGGGGAGCGGGCGCTGACCCGCGACGAGTTGGTCGAGGCGGTGATCGATTCCACCGGCGACGCCCATCTGAGAGAGGCGCTGACCTCCGGCTGGGGAATGCTGCTCAAGCCCCTGAGCTTCCTCGGCGAGCTGTGCTACGGCCCGCCGCGCGAGGGCCGGGTCACCTTCACCGCGCCGGGCATCGTGCCGCTTCCTGTGGCGGAGGCGGGCACCCGGCTGGTCCGGTCCTTCCTCGGCGCTCACGGACCCGCGACGCCCGAGATGTTCGACGCCTGGCTGTTCCGCGGCAAGACCCCCAAGGCGGCGCTGCGCGGCTGGTTCCACGACCTCGGCCCCGACGTCACCGAGGTGGAGGTCGAGGGGCGCCCGATGTCGGCGCTCACCGAGCATGTCGAGGCGTTGGCCGCCACCCGCCCATCCGAGTCGGTCCGCCTTCTCCCCGGCTTCGACCAATACGTCATGGGAGCCCCGCGTGACCTCGAGCCGCTGCTGCCCCGGGCGGCCAAGCCCAAGGTCAGTCGCGCCGCCGGCTGGATCTCACCCGTGGTGGTCTTCCAGGGGCGGGTCGCCGGGGTGTGGGAGGCCAAGGACGGCGAGATCGCCCTCGATCTCTTCGAAGACGTGCCCGCCGCCGCGCTTAGCCGCGAGACCGAACGCGTCGCCGCCCTGCTCGCCGCGGCGAGGTGACCTTGATCGCTCAGCCGGTCACAGGCTCGACCGGAGACGGTGATGGAGCACCCTGACATGTCGCGCGGTGGGCGTCTCACCGCTCACAGCGCGGTCTCCACCTCCCTCGCCCTGTGCAGTGATCGTGGGCTGCGCGAGTTGGTGGACGCGGCCGTCCCGCTCGGTTCGGGCATCGGCGGCAGGTCGGCGCTGATGGAGGTCGCCGGGACCCCGGTTTTCTTGAAGAGGGTGCCTCTCACCGATTCGGAGAGGCTGCCGCGGAACACCCGGTCCACCGCGAACATGTTCGGGCTTCCGGCCTTCTGTCAGTACGGCATCGGCGGGCCCGGTTTCGGGGCCTGGCGGGAGCTCGCCGTGCACACCATGACCACGAACTGGGTGCTCGCGGGGCAGTTCCAGGGGTTCCCGCTGATGTACCACTGGCGCGTGCTGCCGGACACGGAGCAGCCCCTTCCGGAGGAACTGGCCGACGTGGAACGGGCCGTCGCCTACTGGGGAGGCGGACCGGAGGTCCGGCACCGGATCGAGGCCCTTCGGCAAGCCTCGGCCAGTGTGGCCCTGTTCCTGGAGTACATCCCGCAGAACCTGCACGAGTGGCTGGGAGCGCAGGTGCGCGCGGGGGAGGAGGCCGCCGACCGGGCGTGTTCTCTGGTGGACAAGGGCTTGGAGGCCGGCGTCTCGTTCATGAACGCCCGCGGGCTCCTGCATTTCGACGCGCACTTCGAGAGGAAGGAGCGTGACGCGCTGGTGCGCGCGTGCGCCGAGGGCGAGCGCCCCACAGGAATCCCCGAGGCGGCCGCGGCGATCCTGACCCGCTACAGTTCCCTCGCCGTGGTGATGGCGGACTTCTATCGCAAGCTCCAGGAAGAGAGCAGGCAGACGCCGTACCCGCTGGAGGAGATCCACCGGGTCGTCGCGGCATGCGGCCTTTCCATCGGCTGACGATTTCCTCAGCGGCCGTGAGCCGGATCATGCGGCCGTTCGCTCTGCCCCGTGGCGTCGGCCGCTTCACGGCGCTCAACCGACTGCCCGTATGTGTGCCGTCGGGGTGCTTCGCGCCGCTCAACCGGCCGAAAGTACGGTCACGAAGAACGCTTACCGTGCTTTGAGCCGATGCCGGCGACGGGTCGGGTCCGCAGGATGGGGCCCATGTCACCTGAAGACCTCCCCGTACTGAAAGCCGCAGGCCGAGCCGGGCGTCACGACAGTGCCGACACGCGAGACCGAGATGCCCGCGGGCCGGTCCGAGACGACGCCCTGGAAGGCCTCGCGACCTCCCTCGGCCGGCCGCGAATATCCGCGCTCGACGTGGTGCGCGGGTTCGCGCTGTGCGGCATCCTCTGGGTCAACATCAAGCCGATAGCCAACGCCGGCAGGGTGGTCGTGCCGGCTTCGCCGGGCACGCACGGGGAGTGGATGGGGCTGCTCACCGATCAGCGCTTCTTCCCGATCTTCTCTCTGCTGTTCGGTGTCGGGTTCTCGCTGCTGCTGGGCTCCGCCGCGGGCCGTGCTCCTCGTCCGCGACTGGTCCTTCTGCGCCGGCTTCTGGTGCTGCTCGGGGTCGGCCTGCTGCACCACGTGCTGCTGTGGCAGGGCGACATCCTGACCGTCTACGCCATCGTCGGTCTGGTCGTGCTGCTGCCTTCGACCTGGCTGCCGCGGTGGGCCGTGGCCGGCCTCGCCGCCGTGCTCATCCCGACGTCGGCGATCTTCACAGGCGGCTTCTTCACGCTGGTCCCCGGGCTCTTCCTGCTGGGCTCGGCACTCGTCCGGTACGGCGTGATCGACCGGATCGAGCGGTCCACCTGGGTACCGGCCGTATTGGGCCTGGTCTTGGCGGCGGGAGCGGCGCCTGCCCTGTGGTGGCAGATCGGAGGCCTGTCCGACCGGGACTTCGTCCGCGCGATGGCCGTGGCCGGGTTGCTGCTCGCGGGTTTGTACGTGTGCGTACTGCTGGTCCTGCTCAGGACGCCGCTGCGACCGGCGCTGCAGGCCGTCTTCATGCCGCTGGGCCGGATGGCGCTGACCAACTATCTGACCGCCACGGTCCTCGTCCTGGTGGTCAGCCGATTCATCGACGGCCCGCCGGAGAGATGGTCCTCGACGACGCTGCTCCTGATCGCCGGCGCCATCCTCACCCTCCAGTGGGTGTGGTCCACCCTCTGGCTGCGCCGATACCGCCAGGGCCCCCTGGAGTGGCTCTGGCGCTGGGCCACCTTGGCACGCCGCCCACCCCTGCGCCGCACCGCCGGTCAGTAGCCGGTGTTCCGGTCGAGGGTGACCCGGCAGGCCAGGTGGAGGGCGAGGCGGTCGTCCGGGTTGTTCAGGTCGACGGTGAGCAGTTCCTCGATCCGGTGGAGCCGCGCCGCGACGGTGTTGCGGTGCACGCCGAGTATCGCCGCGGTGTCGGCCGCCGATCCTCCGGCGTCCAGATAGGTGGACAGCGTTGCGACGAGCTCGCCGGGCTGTGACTCCAGAGGGGCGAGCAGCCGGGTCGCGGTGGGGGCGAAGGTCTCGGTGCTCGCCCAGGCGACCAGCAACTGGGCCAGCCCGAGACGGTCGATGTGCACCAGGCGGCCGGTCTGCGGCCGTCCGCGGGCGAGCCTGGCCGCGTCCCACGCCTCGGCGAGGCTCCGGGTCAGCCCGCCGGTGTCGGGATGGCCGCGTCCCACCCCGATCGCGCAGTCGAACCGGCCGGCCAGCCGCCGGCGGATCCGCTGAAGGGAGGCGAGCAGGTCACGGCTGGTGTCCTCGTCCGGTTCGGTCCTGCTGGTCGTCCACGCGGACCAGCCGTCACCGCGTTCCACCACGGTGACGTCGATCTGTTCCGCCGCGATGGCGGCCACGACGGCGTCGGTGTGCCCCAGGAGGTCGACCTGTCCCAGAGCCGCGATGTGGAAGGCCACGTGCCAGCCGTCCAGCCGCCAGCCCATTTCGGCCGCACGCTGGTGCGCGGTGCCTCCGCTGTCCAGCCTGCCCTCGAGGAGATCGCCGAACAGGCCGGCGCGAAGCCGGGCGTCACGCTCCAGGACGACCCGGCGGGTGGCCTGCCACCGCTGGACGGCGAGTGTCGCGAACTGGAGGACGTCGCGGACGGCGCGCGCCCAGGCGGCCGGCGCGGGCCCGAGAGCGGCCGCCATCCACAGGTCGGCGGTCCCGCTCGGCGTCCCCGGCACGGGTACGGCGACGGTCGTGTGGCCGTCCGCGGTGAGGATCTGCGCCACCGGGGCGTGCGGATCGAAGTCGGACGGCAGCTCGAAGGACACGGTGATCGGTGTGCCGTCGGGGCCGAGGACCGCCACCGGCCGGTCCAGGATTCCGGTGAGCGCGCGGGCCACGTCCTGGGGATTGAGCAGGCGGGGAGTCAGCGCGCGGTGGGCGCGGCACAGATGATCGGCCGCGTCCACGGCGGGGGAGTGCACGAACACGGCGGCGGTCCCCGCCCAGCGCAGCGGTGCCCCGCTGATGCCCAGGATCGGCAGGTGCAGATGCCGGGCGAGGCGGCGGCTGCCGTCCAGGAGTGTCTCGCCGCCGGGTCCCGGGAGAGGGACGGCGAGGGCGGCGGCCCGCTGGTCGTACAGGCGGCGGATCGTGGCGTCCAGGCGCCAGCTGCTCAGGTAACCGGCGGGGATCACCGGGCACACCGCGATCTCGCCCGCCTGGACGAGGCCGGTGTCGGCCGGGTCGATCAGGGTGATCCCGGTGACGCGCCGGTCGAGGTCGTCGTCGCCGGACAGTGGCGTGGCGGCGAGGTGCGGATGGCCGATCAGCTCGCGCAGGGTCGGCGGAACGTCCGTCATGTCGCCCCCCGTAGAGGGATCGGGTCGATGCCCAGCCCGAAGGCGCGGGGCGCCACGATGTCCACGGCTTCCGGCCGCCACCAGAACGGCGGGCCGGGAAGGTGCAGCGCGACGACCTCCGCGCCGCCGCGCACGGTGTCGCAGGAGATGGGCAGGCCGCTGGTCCTGTCGAGGACGCACAGGATGTCGGGGGTGGACGCGACGGGTTCGCCGTCGATGAGAGCGAGCAGGTACTCGTTCTCCATCTCCAGCCGAACGAGGGTCCCGTCACGGCCGGCTCGTATGATCACGGATCCGCGGCCGAACCCCGCCGCCGCCCGGTGCCGGACGACCTCGATGACACGGCCGGTGACCAGGATCCGAGCCCCGAGGGACGCGGCCGCCTCGCGTGGATCGGCGCTCAGGGTCCAGGCCGCATGACGGGCCCCGAGGTGCAGGGCGCGGCTGAACGAGCCGAGGATGGTCAGGCGGTCCAGCAGCTCCACGGGCAGCGGGCGCAGTGCGATCGCCGCCCAGCCGCCGAATTCGGTGAGCGCGGACCTGACGATCCGCTCGGCGGCCTGGGGAGACAGCGAGTCCAGCATGAGCAGCCGGCCGCCGGCGTCGCCGATGGCCAGGGGCGTGAGCGGCTCGCCGAGCGCCGCCACGGACATCTGGTCGAGCCGCGGCAGCGCCCGGCCCTGCAGATCCGCGTCGATCACCGGGAGGCCGAGCTCGACCGCGGCGACGAACACGACGATGCCGTTCACCCCGCCGGCCTCGATCGCGATCAGCCCGGCGGGGCTGATCCCCGTCCGGTCCATGATCGTCGCGAGCACGGGCGCCCACTCTCCACCGGACGGCAGCCTCTCCGTGAACGCCGACACCGCCCCGACGATCCCCACCGGGACGACGTGGCCGCCGGGGACGTCGTCGCTGGTCAGCAGCTCGATCCGGCCGCCCGCCAGGCTCCGCCTGAGCAGGCGGGCGGCCGTGTCCGTCTGCCCGCCGCCGCCCGAGCCGAGCAGTGTGGTGCCCCGGGCGAGGTGGTCGATGTCCGGCTCACCGAGGTAGCGGATTGGCATGCACTCAGAGTGACACGAGATCCTCCACCGGCTGGAACTCCACGTCGAGATCGAACGCGTGAGGTCCGAACACCGCGAGGGCCTCCGGGCTGCGCATCAGGTCCGGGGTGCTGATCCCCACGACGACGGCCCGCTGGCCGTACCGGAGCCCCTCGGTGGTGATCGGCTCGCCGGAGTCGGCCTCGAGCACGCAGATCAGATCGGGGACCACGCACCGGATCTCGCCGTCCACCCGCGCCACCAGGTTCTCGTTCTGGAAGACCAGTTCGAGCCTGCCGTCGCCTTCGAAGGCGGCGAGCGTGGCGCTCCCGCGGGCGAACCCGGCGACCGTACGCCGCTCGACGTCCACGACCTTGCCGCGGAACAGCACCCGGACCTTGTCATAGAGAGTGCCGGACATCGTGTCGGCGAGCGCCGCGACCGGGTCGCGGTGTTCCTCGCGCGCGGTGCGCAGGGCGCGCCCGATCCGCAGTCCGAGGCTGAGCGTGTTCGGGACCGCCGTCCGCTTGACGTCCGCGCCGCTCATCGCGTATTCGGCGATGTGCGCGACGCCGCCGAGCCTGATGGCGATCCCGCGGGCGAGCCATTCGAGGCGCTTGTTGTCGGCGCCGGTGTCGATGACGACGGTCTCGCCGTTCTCGCCGCCGATCGCGAGCGGCGAACCCGGCACGCCGTACACGGAGAAGGTCTCCATCTGCAGTTCGGGAAAGGCGCGGCCCATCCCGTCCGCGTCCACGACGGGCAGGCCGGTGCGGGCGGCGACCAGTAACGGGATCATCGAGTTGATCCCGCCGCACTCGATCGGCATGGTCGCGTCGGCCCGCCGTCCCAGGTGTCCTTCCAGCGCCCGCAGCGCCGCCACGGCCTCGTCGCCCCGGGGGATCTTCTCCACCATCACCGTCGGGGCGCCCATCTGCGCCGTCGGGATGACCACGTCGTCGTCGCCGAGTTCGGCGGGGTCGAGCACGGTGATCGTCCCCGGGCCGTCGCGCAGCGCCTGCTCCACGAGCAGCCTCCCGATGTACGGATCACCTCCGCCGCCGGTGCCGAGCAACGCCGCCCCTCGGGCCAGGTCGGCGAGGTCGTGAATCTCGAGGGTGTAGCTCACGTGAGCGCTCCGGATCCGACGCGGACGGTGTCGTGGTCGTAGCCGAAGTACCGGGGCCCGACGAGCTCCAGCCCTTCGGGGGTGTGCCATCGAGGGTCGCACGGCGCCGCGATGACCCGCACGCGCTGGCCGTACCGGAGCGTCTCGGTGGTGACGGCGGTGCCCACCTCGGCGTCGAGCACGCAGATCAGGTCGGGGACGGTGGCCACCACGACGCCGTCCCTGACGGCGACGAGGTGCTCGTTCTGGAATCGCAGCAGGAACCGCTCGCCGGACCGGCCGTCCAGCCCCTCCAGCGTCGCCTCGCCGCGCGCGAATCCGCCCTCGGTCCGCCGGCTGACGTCCACGACCTTGCCGCTGAACAGCTCGGCCCCGCCCAGCCGGTCGACGACGGCCGCGACCGGGTCCTGGTGCGAGGCACGTGCCTCGCGCACCAGACGGCCCAGTTCGCCGCAGAGGGACAGGGTGCCCGGGACGAGGGCCTCGCGGGCCTGCGCCCCGGTCATCGGGAACAGGCTGATCATCGCGGAGCAACCCATGTCGATCGTGGCGGAGCGGGCGAGCCGTTCCGCCCAGTGGTTGTCCACGGTGTCGAAGATCCCCTGGTTGCCCTTCTCGTCGGCGATCGACATCGGGGTGGCGCCGAGGCCGTACAACGTGGGCATCACCATCTGCAGCTCGGGGAAGGCCCGTCCCATCCCGTCGGCGTCGATCAGGGGGAGCCCCAGCTGAGCGGCGGCGACGACCGGCACGAGGGCGTTGACGCCGCCGGCCTCCGCGCACACCAGGTGAGTGGGGGATTCGCCCAGGTAGGAGGCGAGGGCCTGGACGGCGAGCTTCGCCTGTTCGGTCGAGGGCACCTTCTCCAGCATCACCGTGGGTGCGCCCATCATGGCGACCACCACGGCGACCGCGTCGTCCGGGACGTTCTCCAGGGGGATGAGCCGGGCCGGACCGTCGGCGCGGACGGCCGCGTGCGCGAGCAGCCGGCCGATGTGCGGGTCCCCGCCGCCGCCGGTGCCGAGAATGGCCGCGCCGACCGCGAGGTCGTCCAGGTCCGGACCGGTGATGAGCCGCTCAGCCACGACCGGCCTCCAGTTGCAGGTCGCCGACCGCCTTGACGCGGATCCGGGTGGCGTTTCCCGGCAGGTACGCCAGGGGCACCTCGTCGACTTCGACGACCCGGACGCTGCCCGGCTTGGCTCCCGAGGCGATCGCCTTGTCGACCGCCTCCTGTTTGGCGTCGTCCAGCACGGCCTGCCGTTGGCCGGGTTCCACCGGGAAGATCCGGTCGACCTCTCCGCCGATCTGGGCGATGGCGGCGCCGATGGCGTTGGCGACGGCGAAGTGCTCGGGCCGGTGCACCGGCCCGGAGTCGCCGATCTCGTCCGGGAGCAGGATCGACCCGCCGCCGACCGCGACCACGGGAAGCGGCTCGGGGGAGGTGCGGATGCGCTCGATGGCGTCGCCGATCTCGCGGGCGATCCGGTCCAGTGCCGCCCGCACCAGCGACCGGTCCAGTTCCTTCACGAGGCCGGGGTCGCCGATCACGGCGCGACCCGCCGCCACCGCGACGTCGGTGGCGGTGAGCGTCGCCCCGCCGAACACCAGCGCCTCATCGGCGAGGCGGTAGCCGACCGAGTCCGGCCCCACCGTCACCGTGCCGTCGCCGCGGATCCGGCTGCCCCCGCCGATGCCCAGGCTGAGGACATCGGGCATCCGGAAGTTGGTGCGGATCCCGGCGACGCTCACCTCGGTGGTGGCCTCCCGCGGGAAGCCGTGCTGCAGCACGCCGATGTCGCTCGTCGTGCCGCCCACGTCGACGACGGCGCACGACTCCACGCCGGACAGGAAAGCGGCGCCGCGCATCGAGTTGGTCGGACCCGAGGCGAAGGTGGCGACCGGGTAGCGACGCGCGAAGTCGACGTCCATCAACGTGCCGTCGTTCTGACTGAGATACAGCGGTGCGCTGATGCCCGCGCCCTCGAGGGACTGGGAGAGCCCGTCGACGATCTGGGTGGCGAGCTCGCGCAGCGAGGCGTTGATGATGGTGGCGTTCTCCCGTTCCAGCAACCCCATCCGGCCGATCTCCGATGACAGCGAGACGGCGATCGCGGGCAGCTGCCCGGTGAGGATGTCGGCGGCGCGTTGCTCGAACTCGGCGTTGACCGGGGAGAACACGCTCGAGATGGCCACGCTGCGGATCTCGTGCCGGTGCAGTTCCTCCGCAACCCGCAGGATCTCGTCCTCACGCAGTTCGGCGATGTGACGCCCGTCGAACTCATGCCCTCCGTGGCAGAGGTAGGCCCGGCCCGCGATGGCGTCCACGAGCCGCTCGGGCCAGTCGACCATGGGCGGCAACGACGCGGTGGCGGGCAGGCCGAGCCGCACGGCGGCGGTCGGCGCCAGCCGGTCGGCCTCGACCAGCGCGTTGATGAAGTGCGTCGTGCCGATCATCACCGCGTTCACCGCCAGCGGGTCGAAGGCCCGCTGGCGCTTCAGCTCGGCGAGCGCGGTGTTGATGCCGCTGGTCACGTCCCGCGTGGTCGCGGTCTTGACCGCGGCCAGGACGCTCTGCCCGTCCATGAGCACGGCGTCGGTGTTGGTCCCGCCGACGTCGATTCCGATCCGCATTTCAGGTCCTTTCAGGCGGCCGAGGGGGCGGACGCGGCGGCCGTCCGGCCGTCCGCCGTCTCGGTGCGCGCGATGCCGTATCCCCGAATCAGGCCGAGCCGGCCCACGACGGCGTACAGCACGAACGCGACGACCAGTGAGTTGATGCTGGGCAGGCCCCAGGTCACGAACTTCCCGACCAGGCCCGCGACGAGCCAGATCACGAGGGTCACGGGCACCCAGCGGGGCGCCTCGGGCGGGACCCCGTCCGCCGCCTTGCCGCTGTCGAGGTCGCGCCGCCAGGTCCGCACCACGAAGTACTCGGCGATCATGATTCCGGCGATCGGGGGGAACGCCACGCCCAGCACCGTGAGGAAGTCGGTGAAGTTGTTGAGGATGCCCGCCGCGGCCAGCACGCTGCCGACCAGGCCGATGAGCAGGGTCACGACCGCGCGGTTGACCTGCCGGCCGAAGACCGTGCCGACGAAGTTCACCAGGCCGAGCCCGGAGGAGTACAGGTTCCAGTCGTTGATCTTCAGTGTTCCGACGACGATGACCAGCACGCCGACCCAGCCGACGGTGGACGTGATGATCGTGATGATGTCCGCCGACTTGATCGCGTGCGCCAGCAGGACGCCGATCAGGCCGATCACGTACTCGCCGAGGGTGATCCCGAGCAGTGTCTGCTTGACCACGTCGCCGACCGACCGGTTGAACCGGGTCATGTCCGGAGTGATCACCGCGCCCACGATGAACCCGCCGGCGACCAGCGTGGTGCCCTGCAGCAGGGACAACGAGGGGCCGGCGGGGGCGGCGGCGGCCAGTTCGGAGAGCGAGCGCTGGGAAAGTTCGCTCCCGACCGACCAGGCGACCAGCAGGACGAACGCGGGCACGGTGAGGTAGGCGGTCCACGCCATCGAATGGAAGCCCTTGACGACGATGGCCGTCACCGCGAGCCCGAACAACAGGGACCACGCCCACACGGGCAGCCCCGGAAGCAGTGCGTGCAGGCCCTCGGCCGACACCCCGGACTGGATGCCGAACCAGCCGACCAGGCTGATCCCGATGGCCAGGCCGATCAGCGCGGACCCGGCTTGGCCGAAACCGCACCACCGGGCGAGCATGGAGGTCGTCAGCCCCTCCCGCATGCCGATGACGCCCAAGGCGATGGCCACCAGTTCGAGGATGACCGCGCCGAGGGTGATCGCCCAGAAGGCGCTCCAGAAGCTCATCCCGAATCCGAGGGTCGCGCCGAGGAGGAACTGACTGAGGGCGGAGATCTGACCGAACCGCTGGACCGCGACCGACACCCAGGAGTATCGGGCGCGGGCGGGGACTCGGGATATCGCGTAGTCGTCGGTGCCGAGAGAAGAAGCCATCATTGCCTCCGAGGGGGGCGAAGAGCGCCAGGCCGGGCCACGGGTGGTGCCCTGAGCGTAGGAACGGGCCCAGTCCTCGTCACGATGCGATCGGCACAGCCCGGAGCCGGATCGTGTGCACCGTGCACAGATGGCGTGGGGTTCTGGCGCCATGCCGAACCTCGGTTCGCCGAGCTTCATTTCTACAGCACGGAGGTCTCGCCCCGGCATGCGCGCCTGGGACCGTACGCGTCAGCCCGCGGGCCGGGACCGTACGCGTGATGGATCGACCACATCACGGACCTGGTGCGCGTGAGTTACACCTTTCAGGAGGTGAGCCCCCGCCGTTCAGGCTTCTAGGGAAGCTCGAGCAACAGGCCCATCGCGTGGTGGAGCCCCGGCGTGGGGAGATTCCTGAGGGCCTCGACCAGCTCGTTGGGAGGGGTGGTGAATTGCTCCGCCACGGATAGATCACGCGTCCAGATGCCGTCGGCACGGCGGTACTCGTGGTCACGGTAATGGCGCCCGTCGCCGACGGGGCGGATCACCGGCCGGGCGACGAACCAGGCCCTGGCGCCCCCGGCCTTCTCGGGTTCCGCGGAAGGCGGGGTCCAGACTTCGTGGTCGAAGTCTCGGCTGGGCGGGCTCGTCACATGGGAGGGAACCTCCTCCGCGATGAGCTCGTCCACCAGGACATGGAGCATGGCCTCGGCCATCGGGGTCGATAATTCGCCCTTGGTGTCGGCATAGAAGGCGGGGCCGGCTTCGGTGAGGTGAATGGGGGAGATGTAGTTGGGCGTGTAGGCGTCGGAGACGTCACACTCCCAGTCCCTCAGTTCACGGCCGTCTTCGGTGACGAGACCGAAGCGGAGCCCTGCCCTGTGCATGGCTGCGGCGGCGCGTTCAGGGTCGGGGGTGACGACGAGGAAGGAAGGGCTGATGTGGTGCCAGCCTGGCTCCCAGCTGTTGCCGTGAGGGCGGGGCGTGCCCTGCATGTCATAGATGTTCGGCGCCACACTCACCAGCCCCGCGGGATTGCTCGTCCTGAGACGGGCGAGATGACGGCGGGCCTGCTCGTAGTCTCGGTCCGCGACAGCCTGTGCGGCCAGCGTCTGCAAATCAGGCTCGCTGGTCCCTTCTCCATCCATGTGCCGAGGCTAGCCACGGCGGACGATCGAAGTGGGCTGAATTGATCACGGATGGACGCTGTTTCTGATCTCCATGTCCACCGGCCTCACGCCCGCCCAGAACGGTGTAGACAGTCGCGGCCACGCCGAGGGCCGGGACCGTACGCGTCGCCGAGTTGGTGGGCTCCGGCGTTGTCAGCGCCGAAGGAGCCGGACCGTCTCCTCCCAGAGACGGTCGGCGGCACATCCGTCGAGCGCGTAGGGGGCCACTCCTCGCATGCCGTCACCCGGCTCGGTGATTACGGCGGCCTCGTTGCAATCCTCGAAGTAGCGTCCGGTCACCCCTTGGACGTGGGGGGAGGCGGCCAGGAGGACGGGGGTCGCCGCGCCCTGTTGAGGGGTCTTCCATCCTTGGGGGTGGTCGATGCGGCGGCCCTGCTCGTCCATCGCGCCCACGTAACGCAGTTGCGCGTCGTCGAGGTGGCGCTGGAGGTTGGTCACGACGCCGCCGGGGTGGAGCGCGTTGGCGGTGATGCCGTCGGCGGCCCACCTCTTGGCCAGGGCGACGGCGAACAGGAGGGTCGCGGTCTTCGACTGGCCGTAGGCGGACCAGGCCTCGTAGGGCCGGGACGCGAAGTGGATGTCGTCGAAGACGACGGGGGAGATCAGATGGGCGGAGGAGCTGACGACGACGACCCGGGCGTCCTGCGCGGAGGTGAGGGCGTCGTGCAGGCCCAGGGCCAGGGCGGCATGGCCCAGGTGGTTGGTGGCGAACTGCGTCTCCCAGCCTTCCGGGGTCGTGGTGCGCTCGGGGAGGGCCATCACGCCGGCGTTGTTGACCAGGATGTGAAGAGGCCCCGTCCAGCCGGCGGCGAAGGCGTCGATGGTGGAGCGTTCCATCAGGTCAAGGGGGACGATGCGAACGTCGTCCCGGCCCGTCGTGGAACGGATGTCGGCGGCTGCGCGCGCGCCGGCGCCGGTGTCGCGGACGGGCAGGGTCACCTGGGCGCCGGCGGAGGCCAGCGCCCGGGCGGTCTCCAGGCCGATCCCGGACGTGCCGCCGGTGACGACGGCGCGCTTGCCGGTCAGGTCGACACCGGCGATCACCTCGGCGGCGGTCGACTCCGCGTTGAAGGGGGTCGTGATTGCGGGCATGGCTGTACTCCATGGGTCGATGTGTCGGTGAAAACGCCGCGGAGGCGTGAGGTCGGTCTGCGGTGCGGGGTCGGTTCGCGGCGCGGGTTGGTCTGGGGCGTGAGGTCGGTTCGCAGCGCGGGGATCAGTCCGCGGCGCGGCAGATCAGTCGGACGGCGCGCCTGGTCCTGTCGCGGAACTCGGCGCGGGTGGCCGCCGTCTGCTTCCAGGTCAGGGCGGCGGAGAAGAGGACGTCCATGACGTCGTCCGCACCCAGTTCCCCGGTGAGGACGCCCGGCGGGGCGAGCGAGCCGACCTGTGCGCTGATGGTCGCCCTGGCCTTCTCCTGGTAGTCATGGAACATCGAGCCCAGCTGCGGCTCGCTGTTCTCCAGCAGTTCGCTGAGATCCCTGGCCACCTGGGTCTCGACGTACTGGCCCATCAGCGCGTCCAGCGCCGTGACGATCCGCTCCTCGAAGCTCAGCGACTCGTCGGCAAAGCACGCCTCCATGGCCTGCTGCGCCCGTTCCATGACGCCCTGCATCGTGGCGCGATACAGCTGTTCCTTGTTCGGGAACAGCAGGTACAGGCCAGGCCGGGAGATGCCCGCCCCCTTGGCGACCTCCTCCATCGACGTCTTCTGGAACCCGTACCGCCCGAACAGGCCGAGGGCGGCCGTGAGGACGGCGCCGCGCTTGGGGTCGTCGTTCTCCATCTCCGAACTGCTCACTCCTGACACATTAGACAACTAGCCGAATTTTGTCTAATTCGTCAGCGGTGGACGCCGGCACCGGCGACGAACGGTGCAGGGCAGCGCCGGGCCTCCTCGATGTCGGGCGGTGCCCGTGCCCTCGACCCGTGCGGATCGCGGCTTCGAACGCCTACTTCCCGCACGTCTCCTCGTACGGGAGGCCTGGGATGTAGCGGGCCCATTCCGTCCGGTCGAGGCCCCGGCCGGTGATGGAGCAGGCTCGTTGCACCGCGTTGGCCAGGAGATCGTTGATGCCGGACAGATCCCACAGGGCCACCTTGCTTTCGAGGGTGATGGTGGCCAGGGTCTTCCCGTCGGGCGCGAACTTCAGGTCGAACGCGTACCTGTCGGGAAGGAGGATCGGCGGGCTCAGCTTGTGCGGGGCGGAGACGTCGGTGAGGTCCCAGAGAGTGAGCGAGCCCGCGACGTTGGTCGTGGCCAGGGTCCGTCCATCGGCGGAGAACGCCAGGGCCACGACCGACACCCTGCTGCTCAGCGACGCGATGTTCCCGTTGGGATCGCTCGGCCCGATCAGAGGTTGCCCGATCCTGACGTATTGCCCCTGATGGGAGACGTCCCAGAGGATCATCGTGCCGTCCGCGCGCCCGGTGACCAGGATGCGGCCGTCGGGAGAGAACGACACCGACGTCACGTTCGACGCATCGCCGGCCAGGATCGGCACGGGCTGTGCGGCGGGTCTGGCCGGATCGGAGACGTCCCACAGGGTCACTTTGCCGTCGAAGTCGTAGATATTGCTGATGGCCAAGCTTCGGCTGTCCGGCCGGAAAGCCGCCACCAGCACGATGACGGCAGGCAGGTCCTTCTCGCGCTGGACTGGCCGTGCGGGATCGGTCAGATCCCAGAGCATCGATGCCTTCTCGTCGCCGGTGATCAGCATCCGGCCGTCAGGGGAGAACATGGCCGGAGTTCCGCTGCCCGGCAGCGGCGGTCCACGTTTGACGGGATGGCCAGGGCTGGAGATGTCCCACACGGTGACGGCGCCGTCAGCCCCGAGAACGGCGAGGGAACGTCCGTCGGGCGACAGTTTGGTGGCCGTTCCCGGCAGGGTGGCGTCGAAGGTGACCGGCCGGGCCGGATCGGTCAGGTCCCGCAGGGAGACGGTGCCGTTCGCGCTGCCGGAGGCTAGGGCGCGGCTGTCCTGGCGGAATGCCAGTGAGTCCGCTCCGGTCAGGGTCGATCCGCGTCGGGCGGGCCGTCCGACATCGACGAGGTTCCACAGGATTGCGGTCCGGTCCTGACCGCCGGTGATCAGAGTCCGCCCATCGGGTGAGACGGTGACCGCCTGGATGGAGTCGGTGTGGCCGGTGAGCGGGAATTGTGATCGGACGGGCCGGGCGGGGTCGCTGACGTTCCAGAGAGCCGCGGTGCCCTCCGCACCGGCGGTGACCGCCGTTTTCGAGTCGGGGGAGAACGCCATCGAACTGTTGTTGCCGCTCATGGGTGTCCCGATCCGGGTGGGCGTGGCCCGGGTCAGATCCCAGAGGACGAACGCGTTCTGGTTCTTCGACTCGGGGTCCTTGAGGTGCGTCGACAGAAGGCGGCCGTCGGGTGAGAACGCCACTGGCGAACGAGCGGTGAGGGGCGAGCCCAGCTTGGTGGGCCGTGACGGGTCGGCGACGCCCCAGAACGTCACCGAATCGTCGCTGCCGGCCGCGAGGGTCCGGCCGTCCGGCGAGAACGCCACCGAGTCCACCGTCTTGGTCTGCCCGGTCAACGCCGCGCCCCGCCGGGTGATCCGCGATGGATCGGACATGTCCCACAGGTCGACCTGGTGGTTCTCGCGGCCTGTCGCCAACGTGCGTCCGTCCGGGGAGAAGGCCATGGATCGGATGTCACTGGAGGTGTCGTCCGCCGAAGAGCCGCGCCGGAGCGGCTTCGCCGGATCGGAGATGTCCCACAGGGTCGCGGTCCTGCCGCCGTCGTCATTCGTGGCCAGGAGACGGCCGTCGGGCGAGAAGGCGATCAAAGCGGTGAAGGTGTTGTCGATGATCAGGGGCGCGCCGAGCCGGCTTGGCCGGCCCGGTGCGGACATGTCCCACAGGATGATCGCGCCGTCCAGGCTGGTGGACGTCGTGGGCTCGGGAGTGGGGGCCGGGCACGCAGTCTCTCCGGCGCGGCAGGCCGGCCCGGCGACGGCACAGCCGGTTCCGTCGCCGCCGCAGGTCGTGACCGGTTTCGTCGTCGTGATGCGGCTGGTGGTGGCCAGGATGCGGCCGTTGGGGGAGAACTTCACCGACTCGACGGTGTCTTCGTATCCGGTGAGGGTTCCCGCGTACTGGGTGGTGGTGAGGGTGCCCACCAGGCTGGCCCGCGTCTGGGGATCGGAGTGAACTCTTTCAGCGGAGATGCCGAGTTGCAGTGCGAGTCGGGGGTCGGTGTCGCGGGCCGCCTCGGCTTTGGAGATGAGGAGCCGGGCGGTGGCGACGCGCTGCTGCTCCTGTGCCGCCTGACGCTGCTCCCGAGCGGTTCTCCCCTGGACGAAGGCGACGCCCGCGAGGACGACGGCTGCGGCGAGCAGTGTGGAAAGCGTGGTGAGGGCGAGTCGACGCTGACGTCTGCCGCGGTTGTCCGCACGCACGCCGGCGTCGAGGAACGCCTTGGGGATGCCGGTGGGAGGAGGCCGGGAGAGCGGGTCGGCCTGCCGGCGTCCTTCGGCGTGCAGGATCGCGGCCAGGCGTTCTCCGCGGTACAGATACGAAGCGGCCCGCCCGTTCCGGTCCCATTCGTCGGCGTCGTCGACGAGCTGGCTGCGCAGGGCGTGCCCGGTGAGGTCCGTGTCCAGCCAGTCGCGCAACCGCGGCCAGTTCCGCAGCAGTGTGTCATGGGCGATCTGCACGGAGGCGGTGTCGACGACGATGAGCCGCCGCCGGGCGAAGAGCTCCAGCACCTCTTCCAGGCAGGCGCGGTCCTCCTCGGGACAGGCGGCGTCCACGTCGGTCCGGGCGACCGTACGGCGAGCGAGTTGGCCGTCGTGCGAGACCATCGTCAACTGCTGGAACAGCTGACGGGTCAGTTCCTGCCCGCGGGGGCCGAGGCTGCCGTAGGCGGTCTCCGCGCTTGTGGCGACCGCGCGGGTGACGCCGCCGGTCAGGGCGTACCCGCGGCTGGTGAGACGGTCGTCCTCACGGTGCTCCCAGACGGTCAGCATCGCCTGGGAGAGCAGCGGGAGGGCGCCCGGGTCGTACCCTCCGGCCGGTGATCGGAGTTCCCCGAGGAGGGTGTCCACCAGGCCGGGCTCGATCTCCAGGGCCGCGGAGGCGGCGGGCCGGGCGATCGCGATCCGCAGTTCGGTCTCGGACATCGGCCCGAGCACGAATGGGCCGTCCCGTAACGCCGTGGCCAGTTGCGGGTGTCGGGCGCAGCGGTCGATGTAGTCTCCGCGCACCGCGATCAGCACCAGTGCCGCAGGGGCGCCGTCCGGTCCGGCCGGAATCGTCGCCATGGCGTCCAGCGCCGTGATGAAGGCGACGCGTTCGGCGGCGGCGTCCTCGTCGTCGACGGCGAAGATCTCCTCGAACTGGTCGACCACCAGGACCAGCCTGGATCTGCTCGCCACATTCACGGAGAGGGCGCGGAGCCGGGCGTCTTCGTCCAGGGCCTGCCGGACCAGCAACGGGGCATGCCGGGGCTCTCTGGCGAGGGCACCGAGGACGGAGGGGGCATCCAGTCCGGCCATGCCCGCCAGCACCATCGCCAGACGAGACAGGGGGGAGCGGGGAGGCAGGTCGATGACATGCCGCGGCCACTGCCGGGCGGCTTCGGACAGGTCGCCCCGAGCGATGGCCGGGACCAGCCCGGCGCGCAGCAGAGAGGACTTCCCGGCCCCGGAGGCGCCGGTCACCATCAGCGGTCCCGGGCTGGTGAGCCGTTGTGACAGCGTGCTGACCAGCTCGGCCGTGGCGACCTCACGCCCGGCGAACACCTCGGCATCCGACTCGTAATAAGGAGCCAGCCCCTGGTAGGGGCTCCGGGCCTCCCACCGCGGCACGTCGCCGCCCGGAGAGCCACCGGGGCGGGTCCGCCGCTCGATCAGCGACACCTGGTCCAGGAGCAGCCGGGTATCCGTCGCCTGCCGGTACTGCAACCCCACCGCCAGTTGCAGCTCGGCGCGGTTGTGGTCGACGCCTTCCCGGATCGACCGCAGGTTCGCCCCGACATCGGAAAGGACGAAGGCGAACTCGGCGAAGTCTTCGCTCAGCCCGGCCAGACCCGCGGCCAGCGCCGCCTGCAGATCCCGGTCACCGGTCTGCACGGCTGCCTCGATCGCCGCGCCGACCAGCTCGTGCTCCCGCATGAGCCGCGCGATGTCCCCACGCAACTGCTTCGCGTGCTCCCCGCCGGCCTCCAGCGTCTCCTGGATCCGCCGCACCAACTCAGCCTGGACGTCCTGAGCCGACGGCTTCCCTCCAGTCCCCATCAGGCGCGCGACACCCGCCTTGACCACATCGGTCAGCACGTTCCCGCCGACTGCGGCGACGGCGCCGACCCCCGCCGTCGCAAGACCCGCGCCCGAGGTCAGTAGCGGTGCGAGCGCTCCGGCCGAGAGCACCGCGAGCAACAGCGGCGGAGTCCATCGGCGCGCGCTCGTCCACACCGTCCGGGTCAGCTGGCCTGCCCCGGCACGCATCACCCCCGACTGGGCAGTCTGCGGTTCACCGCTCACCCCGCAAATATCGCCGCACACGGCCATGGACATCAACCAGAATCCGGACGATCGCGCGCACCCGCTCAGCCGTGTCTGGGATTCGGACCCATGATCTTCGCTATCCGGACGGGAACATCCCGGACATCTGGCCGTAACTGATCGTCTATACGGTCGCGAGCATCACCCCTCAAGGAGCATGTGGTGCGCAAACTCCGCTTCACTCTGGCAACACTCCTCACCCTCTCTCTCGCCATCCCGCTCGTACCGACGACCGCCTCGGCCCACACCCGCCGGCCTCCCGTACTCGACCTGGAAACGCTCACCGGCGCCCAGGCCGAGGACATGATGGCGAAGGGGCGGCTCACCTCCGTCGAGCTCACCCAGGCGTACATCGACCGAATCGAGGCGCTGAACAAGCGCGGACCGGGCCTCAACGCCGTGACGCAGCTCAACGAGGACGCGCTGAAGGAAGCGGCGCTGGCCGACCGGCAGCGGTCGAAGGGGCAGGTCCTCGGCCCCGCGCACGGGTTGCCGATCCTTCTGAAGGATCTCGTCGACGTGAAGGGCATGTACACCTCGGCCGGCAACTACTCGTTGCGTGACTCGTATCCGGCGACGGACGCGGGCATCACCAAGAAGCTGCGCCAGCGCGGGGTCGTGATCCTCGGCAAGGTCGGGCTCTCGGAGTTCGCCAACAGCTTCGGCAGCCAGCCGTCCGGATTCAGCAACCTCACCGGCCAGGTGATCAACGGAATCGACGCCGACCAGAACCCCAGTGGCTCGTCGTCGGGCACCGGCGCGGCCATGGCCGCGGCGATGGCGACACTGGGGATCGGCACGGAGACGTCGGGCTCGATCATCAGCCCGTCGAGCACGCAGAGTCTCGTCGGGCTGCGGCCGACCGTCGGGCTCGTCCCGGGGTACGGCATCGCGCCGATCAGCGCGTCGCAGGACACGGCGGGACCGATGGTCCGCAGTGTGTCGGACGCGGCGATGACGCTCGCCTCGATCGCCGGACCCGATCCGGACGGCGACGCGGAGTACCGTGCGATCTTCGGACCCGACTACCTCGCCACCGGCGTCATCCCGGCTCCGCCCGCGAAGCTGCCGGACTACATGAAGGCCCTCAGCCTCGACTTCGTCGAGGGCAAGAAGATCGGCTACAACGGCACGCTCACCGACGGCAGCCCGCTCAAGATCGCGTACGACGCGCTGACCGCCGCGGGCGCGATCATGGTGCCGCGGCCGACGGTGTCCGTCGGCACGCTCCCGAGCCTGCCCAGCGGGTACGAGCAGCACAAGACGATCGATGAGTACTACAACCGGCTCGGCCCTAAGGCGCCGATCACGTCGCTGGTCCAGGAGGTGGCCGACAACCAGGCCAACGCCCAGCAGGCCCTGAAATTCGGCAACAACAGCCACCTCAGTGCGGCGGCCGCCGACATCACCCCCGGTGGTGCCAACGAGATCGCGTATCGGGCGAACCTGCCCATCCGCAAGGCCGCCTGGCACAAGGCCATCGACGACATGATGACCTACACCGACTCCGACCCGGCCAAGCCCGCCGACCCCGTGATCGCGATCCTCGGCAGCGTTCCGAACGGGCCTCAGGCCGGCTACCCCTCGATGACGATCCCCATGGGGTACGCCGCCACGACCCGCCGCGCGGTCAACGTGCAGGTCCACGGCAACGCCTACGACGAGTACAACCTGATCGGCGTCGGATACGTCGTCGAGCAGGCCACCCGCCTGCGTCAGACGGCAGGTTCGGTCAACCCGAGCATGTACCGCTGCGCGAAGACGGTCCCGGCGGAGCCCTTCGCGGAGCGGGGGCACTGCAACCCCGACTACGACACGATCATGCGCATGCTCGGCCACGCGCCCCGGCCGTTGCCGTTCTCGCTGGAGACGGAGTCGGCGCAGAGCCTCAGTGCCCGGCTCGCCGCCGGCACGCTGACCTCGGAGGAACTCGTCAAGGCGTATCTCTACCGGATCGCGCTGACGAACGCCGAGGGTCCGGCCACCCAGGCGGTCCGCACGATCAACACCGACGCCGTCGACGAGGCCCGTGCCCTCGACCGGGAGCGAGAAAAGGACAAGAAGGACAAGAAGGGCCACAAGCCGCCGC
The DNA here is from genome assembly GCF_016863315.1 of Planotetraspora silvatica. GTDB lineage: Bacteria > Actinomycetota > Actinomycetes > Streptosporangiales > Streptosporangiaceae > Planotetraspora > Planotetraspora silvatica. The sequence continues at coordinate 162,533 of NZ_BOOQ01000019.1, read as the reverse complement.
GCGGGCCCCTGTACGGCCTGCCCGTGCTGCTCAACGACGGGTTCGACGTGGACTCGCTGGCGACCACAGGCGGCTCGATCGCCCTGCAGGACCTCGAGCCCGGCCGCGACTCGACGGTCGTGGCCAAACTCAAGGCCGCCGGGGCGATCATCCTCGGCAAGACGAACGTGTCCGAGCTGAACGGCGTCTTCGACGCGAACATGCCGAAGGGGTACTCCTCGCTCGCCGGTCAGGTGCTCCTGCCGTCCGACACCGACAAGACCCCGGCCGGTTCATCCGGCGGTTCGGCGGCGGCGACCGCCTCCGGGCTGGCGGCGTTCACCGTCGGAATGGAGACGTCCACCGACTCGGCCCAGCTGGTGGCCCCCGCCGACGCGGCAGGCGTCGTCGGCCTGAAGCCGACGGTCGGCCTGGTCAGCCGCACCGGCGTCCTGCCGGTCGCCCGGTCGCAGGACGCGCCGGGGCCGATCACCCGCACGGTGTACGACGCGGCGACCGCGCTCACGGCGATCGCCGGGCCCGACCGGGCCGACCCGGCGACGGCGGGCGCGCCCGTCAAGAACTACACCGCGGGTCTGTCCGCGACCGCCCTCCAGGGCAAGAAGATCGCCGTCGTGGCGAGCACCGCCGCGCCGTACCCCGCGACGGTGACGGCTCTGCAGGCGCTCGGCGCCACGACCACCCAGGTGACGATCGGCACGCCGAGCCCCGACCCGGCGAGTGTCGTGCCGAGCGAGTTCAAGCGCGACCTGAACTCCTACCTGTCCGGCATCCGGCGGGGCCCCGGAGCCCGGTCGCTGCAGGCCGTCATCGGCTACAACGACGCCCACCCCGTGGAGGGACTGAAGTACCAGCAGGGGCAGCTGCTCGCCGCCCAGGCCGTCGACCTGTCCGACCCCGCCACCAGCGCGGCGTACAAGGCCGACCTGGAGGCGGGCAAGACGTCCACCCGGGCGCTGATCGACGGCATCCTCACCAACGGAACGCCCGGCGACACGTCGGACGACTTCGACGCCGTCATGGCGCCGAGCGGCAGCGCCCTCGTCGGATACGCCGACCGCGCGGGTTATCCGGCGCTGACGATCCCCGCCGGGTACGGTGCAACCGCCAGCTCCGCGGGCCACAACCCGATCGGCGTCACCCTCGTCGGCACGGCCTTCAGCGAGGCGACCCTCCTCGCCGACGGCTACGCCCTGGAGCAGGCGACGAACGTCCGCCTCGCGCCCAGCTACACCAACCCGAGCATGTGGCGGTGCGTGCCCGGCAGCACGTTCTTCACCGGGGAGCTGTGCAACCCCGGTGACCGTCTCCTCGAGTCCCGTCCCCACCACTGACCGTCACCCCGAGGAGGGCCCGCGCCGTCGACCGGCGCGGGCCCTTCGCGTTGTGGTGGCCGACGATCCCGCGCGGGTTACTTCGCCAGAACGCCGGGCCGCACTCCAGGGATTCAGCCGACGGCCAGGAGCTTGTGCAGGTGGCGCAACTGCTCCTCCACCTGGAAGGGGCCGCCGCCCTCGTGGTTGTTCCACGGCCAGACGGTGATCTCCTTGGGCCCCTGCCAGTGGTTGTAGCCGCCGAACACCGTGGACGGCGGGCAGATGTCGTCCATCAGCGCCACCGAGTACAGCGCGGGGACCTGACCCCGGGCGGCGAAGTTGAGGCCGTCGAAGTACGAAAGCGTGCGGAAGACCTGCTCGGGCGTGCCGCGCTGGGAGGCGAGGAAGCGGACGAGTTCCTGATAGGGGTCGCGGTCCGTGATCTCCACGGCCCTGCGGAAGTGGGTGAGGAACGGCACGTCGATCAGTGCGGCCCGCACGTCGGGTCGTAGCGCGGCGACCGCCTGGGCGATGCCCCCGCCCTGGCTGGCACCCGCCACCACGATCGCCTCGGCGTCGACCGTGGGATGCCCCGCAGCCACGTCGACGGCGCGCGTCGCGTCGGTGAAGACCCGCCGGTAGTAGTAGGTGTCGGGGTCGAGGACGCCCCTGGTCATCATGCCCGGCACGTGCGGGGCGCCGCCCCCGTGCGGGTCGGCGGTGCTGCCCGGGTTCTGCACATGAGCCGCGCCCTGGCCGCGGGTGTCGACCACGAGCGTGGCGTAACCGGCCGAGGGCCAGGTCAGGTGATCGTGGGCGAAGCCCCGCCCCCCGCTGTAGCCGATGTACTTCACCACGCACGGCAGCGGACCCTGCGCGCCGCGCGGAACCAGGAACCAGGCCTTCACCCGGTCGCCGCCCCAGCCGGCGAAGTCGGTGTCGTAGACGTCGACGGCGGTGAGGGGGATGTCGTAGGGCGTGAACGTGGGGGACAGGTCGTGCTCGGCGGCCTCGGCGAGGGTCCTGGACCAGAAGGCGTCGAAGTCGGCGGGTTCGTCACGCGCGGGGAGGTAGTCACGGAGTTCTTCAAGAGGGAGGTCGAACAACGGCACAGTGATCTCCAAGCGTCAGAGTGTCTCGATATTTCACCTCATCGGCCGATAGCAGCGCCATCCGGGATGCGTAGATGCGGCCTGCTTGTGCCTGGTGGCGTCTCGACATCTCCGGATGGACCGGTGTCACGCTCTTAGATGGCTCAACGAGCTTGCCCGATCACTGTTCGTGATGCACACTGAGTAGTGCCGCACCCCCGGTGGGTGTTGGAAGTGAGGCCGGGACTACCGATGGAATCGGGTGCCCGGCCTTCGCGTTGTTTTGGCTCAGTCCAGGCATACCAGGCGTATGCGGTGGGCCAGAATGTCGAAACCGGCGGGCTGGCCGTCGAGCCACCAGGTTGTGGCCCCTGCCACCACATCGGCGGCCCAGAGCAGCGGTTCTTCCCCTGGGAGTCGCCAGTCGACCCTGATGCCGTCCGAGAGAATTCGAGCCTTGCGAATCCCCAGGACGAGCAAGAGATCAAGATGATCCAATCTGGCCGACCGGCTCTCGATGATGGCGGATCGGATTCTGGCTTGATCAAGTTCATGCAGGAGCCGTTCGAGGCAGAGCCGCCGCGCCCGCTCGTATGGAAGGCCTCTGCTGAAGATGTGGACGGTGACAAGGCTCTCCAGGGGCATACCACTGATCGCTCTGGCAATGATGGGGTGCCGCAGGGTCGGCTCTTCGCGCCAATGAAGGCGAGGGCTCTTCCCCACGCGGAGGGATTCGATGGCGGCACGCACGCTCTCCTGGTCGGCGGTATCCACGATGACCGCTGCCAACGCATAGACGCTGTCGTCGTGTGACCACGGCGCAGGCTCTCATCTATGTATGCCATGAGCACAGCGTAAAAATATCGTTACTAAACGTTAGATTGCTTGGATTTGCTCGAACGGGAGTGCGAGCGCGCGGCGTGCTCGTCACCCAACTGAACAGGGAGGCGGCGGGAGGCCGACGTATCTCGCGCCGGTGAGATCCATTGACACCGGATGAGGCCAGCAGTACGTTGCGCGACATACCGGACGGTCGGTACGAACAACAGCGGGAGCATCATGAGCTTCAACCTCGCGACGATCCTCCGCGAATCGCGGCAGGCCCGCCCCGACAAGACGCTCTGCCACATCGGGGACCTGAGCTTCACCTACGGCCAGGTCGACGAGATGTCCGGGCGGGTCGCCGCGAGTCTGCGCCGCCTCGGGCTGGAGCCCGGCGACCGGGTGGCCGTCCACCTGCCCAACCTCCCGGAGTTCCTGTTCAGCTACTTCGCGATCCTCAAGGCCGGCCTGATCATGGTCCCGCTGAACCCGCTGCTGCACGCCTCCGAGATCGCCTACCACCTGGAGGACTCGGGCGCGCGGGTGCTCATCACGTTCGCATCGATCGCCGAGCAGGCTGTCAAGGCCGCCGGGACCGTCCCGACCTATGTGGTGACCCTGCCGGGCGACGAGGACCGCCCCGAGGGGACCCTTCCGTACGCCGAGTTGTACGTCGCGGCCGACACCGGTGAGATCGAGACGACCGACGCCGACGACACGGCTGTCCTGCTGTACACCAGCGGCACCACCGGACGGCCCAAGGGCGCCGAACTCACCCACTTCCAGCTCTATATGAACTGCACCGTCGGCGGAGAGCTGTTCGGGTTCCGCGACGACGACATCGGCCTGGCGGTGCTGCCGCTGTTCCACGTCTTCGGGCTGTCCAGTGTGCTCAACGTGGCCGTGCGGTTCGGCGGGACGGTCGCGCTGGTGCCCCGCTTCGAGATCGGGCCCGTCGTGGACGCCATCGAACGGCACCGCTGCACGATCTTCTCGGGCGTGCCGACCATGTACTTCGCCATGCTGCAGGCCGACACCTCTGGCCGGGACCTGACGTCGCTGCGGGTGGGCGTCTCGGGCGGGGCCGCGATCCCCGGCGAGATCCTCCGGGCGTTCGAGGAGAAGTTCCCCGGTGTGGTCATCCTGGAGGGGTACGGCCTGTCGGAGACGGCCAGCACCACCACGTTCAACATCAGCGCGGAGCAGCGCAAGGTCGGCTCGATCGGCAAGCCGATCTGGGGTGTGCAGACCATGATCGTGGACGAGGAGGAGCGGCCCCTGCCGCCCGGCCCGGACCAGGTCGGCGAGATCGTCGTACGCGGGCACAACGTCATGAAGGGCTACTGGAACCGTCCCGAGGACACCGCCCAGGTGTTCCGCGGCGGCTGGTTCCACACCGGCGATCTCGCCTACGCCGACGAGGACGGCTACCTGTTCGTGGTGGACCGCAAGAAGGACCTCATCATCCGCGGCGGATACAACGTCTATCCCCGCGAGATCGAAGAGATCCTCTACACGCACCCGGCGATCTCCGGGGCCGCGGTCATCGGCCGCCCCGACGTGCGGCTGGGTGAGGAGGTCGTCGCCTGTGTGACGCTCCACCCAGGCGCGGTCGTCACCGAGCAGGAGGTCATCGCCTTCTGCAGGGAGCATCTGGCGGCCTACAAGTACCCGCGCGAGATCCGCTTCCTCGACGCTCTGCCCGTCGGTCCCACCGGCAAGATCCTCAAGAAGGAGCTGCGCGCATGAGTCTCGTCAACACCGTCCAGGGCCCCGTGGACACCGCCGAGCTCGGCCGCACGTATATGCACGAGCACATCTTCGTCCTCACCGCCGACGTCCAGCTGAACCATCCCGGCGAATGGGGCGACGAGGACGAGCGGATCGCCGACGCGATCGCCAAGTTGCGCGCCCTGGCCGCGCAGGGCGTCAAGACGATCGTCGACCCGACGGTGATCGGGCTCGGCCGGTACATCCCGCGGATCCAGCGGATCGCCGAGCAGGTGCCGGAGCTCAACATCGTGGTGGCGACCGGGGTCTACACCTACGACAGCGTCCCGTTCTTCTTCCTCCACCGTGGTCCGGCCCTCAACGCGGTGCTCGGCACCGAGATCCCGGACCCGATGGTCGACATGTTCGTCACCGACCTCACCGACGGCATAGCCGGCACGGGCGTCAAGGCAGGGATGCTCAAGTGCGCGATCGACCATGAGGGGCTGACGCCGGGCGTCGAGCGGGTGATGCGCGCCGTCGCCCTCGCCCACCATCGCACCGGGGCGCCGATCACCGTCCACACCCACCCGCGATCCCGGGCCGGAGCCCTGGTCAAGAAGGTGATGTGCGAGGAGGAAGGCGTCGAACCGTCCCGGATCGTTCTCGGGCACAGCGGCGACACCACCGACTGCGACCATCTGGCGGAGCTCGCCGACGCCGGGTTCGTCCTGGGTATGGACCGGTTCGGCCTCTACCAGGACACCACCTTCGAGGCGCGCGCCGACACCGTGGTCGAGATGTGCCGCCGCGGCTACGCCGACCGCATGGTGCTGTCGCAGGACGCGGCCTGCTACATCGACTGGATCGACCCGAACGTGATGCCCTTCCTGCCCCAGTGGCACTACCTGCACCTCGGCCAGGAGGTCCTGCCGTACCTGCGGGAGAAGGGTGTGGTGGACGAGCAGATCAGCTCGATGCTTCTGGACGTTCCCCGCCGTTTCTTCGAAGCATCCTGAGTTTCCGGTTCTCGGGGGAGACAAACCCAGGGAGTCCAATGTGACTGTTTCCACATCCGCCGACGACGCCGCCACACCAGGTCTCGCGGGCCGGTTGTGGCGCCGCGACCTCGCGCACTATCCCGAGTCGGGCCGCCGCTACGCCTATCTGGCGATCGTGGTCGTCACCACGATCGTGCTGTACTACCTGCTCTACATCCAGTACGCCGTCGCCACCTCGATCATCACGCACTATGAGATGACTTTCGGCTACTTCATCTGGCTGTCGGTCGTCGGCAACGCCATCGGCGCGTTCGCGTCGCTGCTCGCCGGGCTCGCCGACCGCTGGGGCCGCGCGAACCTCGTCGTGTACGGCCTGCTGGTCGCCGGGGTCCTGGTCCTGGTCCTGCCGAGCTCGCCGAACAAGACCGTCTACCTGGTGTTGTTCGCCGTGCTCAGCTTCATCGAGGGCATCGTCCTGGTCGCCACCCCTGCCCTGATCCGCGACTTCTCCCCGCAGCTCGGCCGTGCCACCGCCATGGGCTACTGGACGATGGGCCCGGTCATCGGAAGCCTCGTGGTCACGAGCATCACCAGCGCGACCCTCGACACCTCGACCTGGCAGGACGAGCTCCGCTACTCCGGGATCAGCGCCCTGGTGGTGTTCGTCATCGCGCTGTTCGGTCTGCGTGAGCTGTCACCGCGGCTGCGCGATCAGGTCATGGTCAGCATGCGCGACCGCGCCCTGATCGAAGCGCGTGCCCGGGGCATCGACGCCGAACAGCAGGCCTCCGGGCACTGGCGGCAGATGCTCCGGCTGGACGTGGTCGGCTCGGCCTTCGCCATCAGCGTCTACCTGCTGCTGTACTACGCGGCCGTCGGCAACTTCGTCATCTACTTCTCCTCGACGTTCGGCTACAGCGAGCAGCGCGCCAACGGGCTCGCCAACTGGTACTGGGCGGCCAACGCCGTCGCGCTCGTCCTGGCGGGCCTGTTGTCGGACCGGCTCGGCGTCCGCAAGCCGTTGATGCTCGTCGGCGGCATCGGGTCGGCCGTCGTCACCGCGATCTTCGCGACACTCGCCACCCACCCGGACACCGAGTACTCCACGTTCGCCGCGCTGTTCGTCGCGATCGGCATACTCGGCGGCCTGACGTACGCCCCCTGGATGGCGAGCTTCACCGAGACCGTCGAGAGGCACAATCCCGCCGCGACCGCGACCGGCCTCGCCGTCTGGGGATGGATCCTGCGCATCGTCGTGGCCGTCTCGGCCGCGTTCGTGCCGATCGTGGTGACCGCCGTCACCCCGCTCGTGGAGCACGGAGCCGAGGTGCAGGCCGCTCAGGCACAGGCGGCCCCCGCGCTGGCCATCGTGAACGCCCATCCGCAGATCTTCGCCGAACTGGCCGAACACCCGGCGGGTTCCGTTCCGCCGGACCTCGCGGCCCGGGCGGCCCAGGAGGTGGGCGCCGCCGACCTCGCCGTCGTCCAGCAGGCGGGGCCGCAGCTCAAGGTTCTGCAGGAGCACGGGGCCGAGGTCCAGAAGGCGTCGCTGGAAGGGCCGGGTCAGTGGCAGACCTGGTGGTGGGTGTGCCTCGCCGGACAGATCGTCTTCCTGCCGTTCATCTTCGTCATGACCGGGCGCTGGAGTCCCCGACGGGCACGGGAGGACGCCGAAGAGCACGAGCGCGCCGTCGCCCGGGAGTTGGCCGCACTCCAATCTCAGACGTGACCGCCGCTTCCGCCGGCCGGCGCGTCCCGGCCGGTGGAGCGGACGAGTGCTCCGGATGAAAGGCGCCGGACAGCGGGACCGAGGTCTCCCCGGTAGATAGCCCACCGGGGAGGCCTCGATCACAGGATCACGCCGCCGGGAGGGGCGGAACCTGCGTGACGGTCACCGTGGCGACCGGACGGGGCGCCCCCCCGTAGTAGTCCTCGGCCTCCGCCTTCGACTTGGAGTCGGTGTCCTGCTTCTGCTGCGTGATGGCCTGGTTCTCGCTCTTCTGGAAGGGCGTCACGAGCAGGGTGAAGTCGCGGAGCAGGTACTGGCGCTGGTGCTGGTGCTGGCGCTCGTGCTGACGCGCCTGGTTGCGGCTCCAGTTGTGGTTGCTGTTCCGGTGACCCCGGCCCCAGCCACCGCCGCCGCAGCCGCCGCCGCCGCAGCCCATGACGGTGGTGGCGTTCGCGGCGCTGCTGGTGACAGCGGCACCGAGGGCGACGGCTCCGCCGGTCAGCGCGGTGCTGATGGCGAGAACGCCGACGAGGCTCTTGAAGTTGGGCATTTCATTTCCCCCTTGAAAGGACTTGTGCCCTATGCGCTGACATTTTCCAAATAATCTGGAAAATGTTTTTCAGGTGATCCTTGGCGGATCATCCATGCATTGTCTTGTTTTCCTCGTCGCCTGCGCGACAAACGATGATCGGCGGCTTTTGCAGCCTGCTTATCTCTTTATTGACGACGTTGGGCCGCTAGGGTGCACCTTGCGATGAAATGTCATTTATGTCGCATTTCACGTATCCGAATATGGGTGATATTCCGGATTTATCAATCTGTGGATCGCATCTCGAGAGGGGCGGATTCCGCGTCGCAGTCGAGGGTTTGGAGGTCAAGGAGAGGTGCCTGACCGCAAGGGGGTCCGGCAATCGTGCCTCGGCGGCGGTCGCACCTGTGCCCACCTCGTGAGCGAAGGCCGGAAAGGACCCTTCATGGCGTCCGGCAACGCGAGCGGGATGACGGGAACCACCGTCAACCTGACCATGGGAAGCCTGGACGACCAGGGCCCATTCGAGAAACCCGGCCGCTGACGACGGCGACGGTGGCCTTGGTCGCGGCGGAGCGAGCTAGTCGTACCAGGTCAGGTCGTGCCGACGACCCAAACCGGCGCTCCATCGGCGCGGCTCGCGGACAGCACCCGGCATCCCATGGACTCGACAGCAGCCATGATCTTGATACGAACCTTGTCTTCGTCGTCGGGGGGGAACGCGATCCGGATCTGGTGGCCGTACATCGTCTCGTAGGTCACGTTCCACAGCGCCTCGGTGGCGGCGAAGTGATCTTGCCGGTGTCCGTCCAGGGTCTCCACGCTTCCCCGGTTGGCCGTGGGTGCCAGCGCCTCACGCAAGATCCGAAGACGATCAAGGTAGGTGAATTCGCCGTCGGCCAGCCGGACATAGACCTCGGCCAGTTCTCTGTAAGGCTCGAACCACGCGGTTTTGTCCTCCTCGTCTTCGTCGAAGAACAACTCGGTCCGTCCGCTGACTCCAGCCTCGATGAATTCGACCACGCCCACGTCCTGCGGGAGGAACTCGGGATCGCGCGGATTCCACACCACCACCGGCCAGGAATCCGGATGGCCTCCCGTGAGCCAGCACAGCCGATCGCCGCTGGAGGTCGCCCCCCAGAGCAGCAGCCCGCCCGGTTCTGGATAGAGCGGATACCGATACCAACTCGGGTACTCCACCCGGTCGAGCCGGTTCGCCTCCAGCAGTTCCAGGTTGGAGTCGATCAAAGACCGCATCGGATGCGTGAAAAGGTAATCGCAGAAGTTGCCGACGCCGTACCGCCGGACCAGCTCCTTGAAGTCGGAAGGCAGTTCCAGGCCCAACTCCGCCTCGGCCACGGCCCAGTCCTCGCCCGCGTCGACCGGCGACTTCGGGGGCGCCGCAAGGCGTACCAACCTGTCGATCGTCGTCATAGCCGGCGATCTTAGCCAGGCAAGGCGCGCTCCTGACCGCTAACGGACCCAGTCCACGCAATAACCTGATCGCTCGGTTCTTCGGGGGCGTACGGGGGGGGGGCGGCGCCCGGCGTCTCAGCCGGGTCTCTGGCGCTATGTGCGGTGGTGTGCCGGGGCGGACCGCAGTGGGTGGCTGTGGTCGTGTCATTCCTCGGGTGAGGCCGCCGACGCGAGAAGCCGGCCGCCGACGAAGCAAAACGTTGATCGTCGGCGGCCGGCTTCCGGCCGATCCGAGAGGACTAGACGGCGCTCGCCGTCAGGTCGGCCCTCCGGGAAACGGTCGGGTACGGCACATTCATGGCTTCGATTGTCAGTTCAGGCCGGCCATCGGGCGGGCCGCCGAGTCGGTGGTCTGCCTCTGCCACGGAGTGGCCTGGTTGTCGCTCGATTGGAACGGCGTCACGATCAGCGTGAAGTCGCGCAGCAGGTGCTGGTTCTGGTGCTGGCGCTGACGGGTGTGCTGCCGCTGGTGGTTGAAGTTGCGGTTGTGGTTGCGGTGCCCGCGGCCCCATCCGCAACCGCCACCTCCGCAGCCGCCGCCGCAACCCATGACAGTGCTGGCGTTCGCCGCACTGGTGGTGACCGCGGTGCCGAGCGCGACGGCCCCGCCGGTCAGCGCGGTGCTGATGGCGAGAACCCCGACGAGGCTCTTGAAGTTGGGCATTTTTCCCCCGTGAAAGGTTTGATTTCTCTACGCTGCGACGTTTTCCCAATGATGTGGAAAATGTCCGTCAGGCCGCCTTTGATAGGCAATGCCTGCTTTGTCTTATTTTCCGCGCTGAGAGGGTGATAAACGATGATCACGGGATGTTGGGTCTTGCTTATCTGGTTATTAACTACTTTAGGTCAGTCTTGATCATTATGATATAGATTGTCGTATATGTCGCATTCTGAATGTACATATATGAGCGATATGCCCGATTCTTTGGTCCGTGGGTCATTCTCTGGAACCGGCTTCGCTCGTTGGGTGGGTTTGTCGCTGGTTCGAGCTGAACTGCTCGGTCAGGCGGCGTGCTCGCTCCAGGCGAAGGCCTGAAGGGCCTCGTCGACGGGTGCGCCGGTCATCCGATTGGCCAGCGTGGACAAGGTGTAGGCGCCGATGCCGAGGACCACCTCCAGTGCGTTCTGCTCGGTGTAGCCGTGCTCAAAGAACGAGCGCAACGTGTCCGGGGTGACCGCTCCGGAGGTGGCGACCACGTCCAGGGTGAACAGCCGGATGGCTTCGAGTCGGGCGTCGTCCAGCGACCGCTGTTCCCGCAACGCGGCGATCAGGGCGGGGTCGGCGCCCAGGGAGGTGAGGTTGGCCGAGTGCATGGCGACGCACAGGTGGCAGCCGTTGCGCGTCGCGATGGTCATGATGACGACCTCGCGGGTGATCGGTTCCAGGGTCGTCGTCTCGAACAGGCCGCTGATCTGCAGGAAACCGTTGAGGAGTTGGGGTGAGCCGGCGAGACGGCCAACGGCCGAGGGCAGATATCCCTGGTGCTCGAGTACGGCCTCCATGGAGCGGCGGGCGGCGGCCGGGGCCGACTCGATCGTGTGGTCGGTGAAGGTCATGACGGTTCCTCGCACTAAAGTAGGCAACGTGGTTGTCGAAATGGTAAACCAGGTTGTCGAGTTGTGCAATGACTGAGGACCGTCCCGGCTTCGAGTTGCCGCTGCTGCTGCTCGCGGGCTTCCGCGCGCTCATCGATCGGCTCCACGCTGAGCTGGCCCGCCAGGGCCACCCGGACATGCGGCCGGTGCACGGGTTCGCGATGCAGGCCGTCGGCCTCGACGGCGCGTCGGCCACGGAACTGGGCCGCAGGCTCGGCGTGTCCAAGCAGGCCGCAGGCAAGACCGTCGATCGGCTCGAGGAACTCGGATATGTCGAACGGGTGGATGATCCGGTGGACGGGCGGCGCAAGCTCATCCGTCTCACTCCCCGCGGCGTCGACGCGCTCGGCCGATCCGCGATCATCTTCGATGAGCTGCGTGCCGACTGGGCGGCCGCCCTCGGCGTCGACCGCCTGGCCGATCTGGAAGACGCACTGCGGACAGCCGTAGGCTCCACCGAGCTACGCGTCGATACCGTCAGCTGGTTCGGAACGTGAGCGTCTCGTCCCCCGCTTCGGCGCGCGTCCGGTCCCTAGGATTGGCGCTTTAAACGGCCTTGACCTGCTATTTCTTACTATGCACGCCATGAGTAGCCGTCTGGGTGAGTTTCTCCGCGCTCGGCGCCACCTCACGACTCCTGATCAGGTGGGGCTGGGCCATGCCGGTGATCGTCGCAGGACGCCCGGCCTGCGCCGCCAGGAGGTGGCGACGCTGGCCGGTGTCAGCATCGACTACTACACGCGCCTGGAGCAGGGCCGGGAGCGCCGCCCCTCGGATCAGGTGCTCGGCGCCCTGGCGGGGGTCCTCCAACTCGGTCCCGAGGCCGCCCGCCATCTCCACGATCTCGCACGCCTGACGGCGGGCGACGGCACGTCCCCCGAGCAGGAAGATCGGGTTCACCCGGACATCCTGCGGCTCATGGAAACCTGGCACGACAAGCCGGCCCTCGTGGTGAACCGCCTTCTGGACGTCCTGGTGCGGAACTCGGTGTTCGAGGCTCTTTATGACGGGTTGGAGCATCGCGGCAACATCATGCGGCTGACCTTCCTGGAACCCGCGGTTCGCGAGATATGGCTGGACTGGGAGGGCGAGGCCCATACCGTGGTGGCCCATCTGCGTGCCGCCGCGGGCACGGGGTGCGACCGGGCCCTGCTCGAGTTGGTCGAGGAACTCTCGCAGGCGAGTGAGGACTTCCGCCGGATGTGGGCTCGCCATGACGTACGGACGAAAACCCCCGACGCCATTCGCTTCCATTTCCACGATGTCGGAGAGCTGTCCCTCTCCTACCAGGCGCTGAGCATCGACGGCGCGCCCGGCCAGAAACTCGTCGTCTTCCAGGCCGAGCCCGGCAGTCCGTCCGAGCGCGCACTCGCCAGGCTGGGGCGATCACTCCGCTCCGGAGCGCTGAAGGACACCCGATGAAGGTCGGCCGATAGAGGTCACCTGACAGCGGCCTCGACCCCCACACGGCCGAGGATCTCGTCCGCCGTCCGGGTGGCCGTCGGCGCCCCGCGACGGCGACCGCCGGGCTTCCGCTGAGTTCCGGCGTAAACACCATCCTGACCGAGGGCGCATCCGGGGCGACCACGACGGTCGACTCTCCTGACGTCGGGATGTGAGGGTCCAGGCCGCCTTGCGCGCCCCCGCGGCGCCGGGCCCCGGAATCGTCGGATTGTCCATCCCGCAACTACGAAGGCCCATGTGGTCGAGGACGAGACGACCTATAACGTCACCCGTACATAGCGGGCCATCGCCCCCCGAACAACCCTGCGGCATCCGATGGAGAACTGTTGAGCGACGACGTACGTCCCCTCCCCGTGGGGAGCACAGGCCAGGTGAGCGCAGGTGCGGTGAGCGCGGGCGCGGTGAGCGCCCTGGTCCGAGACGCGGGCACGGGCGTGCGGCTGACCGTCACCTGGAACGACGCGATCGTCCTTGACCGGGTGCCGCTCGGGTTCACCGTCGACGGCGCCGAGCTCGGCGTCGACGCGGAACTCGTGCACGTCTCGGACCGCACGGTTCGCGATCGGATCAGCCTCCGCTCGGGCAAGGCCGCCGGCGACCACGGCTACGAGCACCACGAGCGCGTGCACACCTTCCGCGAGGCCGGCGGCGTGGAATGGCAGGTCATCCTGCGCACGGCGCGCGACGGCGTCGCGATCCGCTACGCGATGCCCGTGCTCGACGGGACCGCCCGCGTCACGGCGGACCGCACCGCCGTCACGCTTCCCGCCGGGTCGAGGAGCTGGGTGCTCGACTACCAGACCTGGTACGAGACGTCCCGCTTCGGCGCGGACACGGCCGAGCTGGCAGGCGGGGCGTACGGCTTCCCGTTCCTCGCCCGGCTCGACGCGGCGACGCACCTGCTGATCACCGAATCGGGGATCGACGGCCGTTTCGCCGGCGCGCACGTCGAGGCGGGCGAGCCGGACGGGGACGGGAGCCGGACGTTGCGGTTCACGCTCGCCGACGACGCCGTCGAGGTCACCCGCGGGGTGGTCACGCCGTGGCGCGTCTTCCTCGTCGGGGGGCTGCCCGAGCTCGTGTCCTCCCTGTTCGTCGAGGAGCTCGCGCCGGCCGCCGCGCCGGAGCTTGAGGACGCCGAGTGGGTACGGCCCGGCCGCGCGGCCTGGTCGTGGTGGTCGGACTTCTACTCGGGCGCGCAACTGGACAAGCAGCGGCACTTCGTCGACGTCGCCGCCGACCTCGGCTGGGAGCACCTGCTCATCGACTGCGGATGGGAGGAGACCTGGGTACCGGAGATCGTCGCCTACGCGAGCCGGCGGGGAATCCAGGTGCACCTGTGGACCATCTGGCGTGACCTCAACAGCCCGGAGGACCTCCGGAAGCTGGCGCTGTGGCGCTCCTGGGGCGTCGCCGGGATCAAGGTCGACTTCATGGAGTCGGAGTCGAAGGACCGGTACCGCTGGTACGACACGATCCTCGCCGAGACCGCACGACTCGGCCTCATGGTGAACTTCCACGGATCGGTCGTCCCGCGCGGGTGGGCGCGGACCTTCCCCCAGGTCATCGGGTACGAGGCGATCCGCGGGGCCGAATACTACGTGTTCTTCGAGAACCAGGCGCTCACCGCGTCCCACAACGTCATCCAGCCCTTCACCCGCAACGTCGTCGGGGCGATGGACGCCACGCCCGTCGCGTTCGGCGCCGCGAACCGGACGACCAGCGACGGTCACGAACTCGGACTCTCGGTGGCGTTCGAATCCGGGATCACCCACTTCGCCGACCATGTCGACGCCTACGCCTCACGTCCGCTCGCGGCCCGGTTCCTCGCGGAACTGGCGCCGGTCTGGGACGAGACGATCCTGCTGGCGGGCGACCCCGACACCCACGCGGTCATCGCCCGCCGAGCCGGTGACCGGTGGTTCGTGGGCGGTATCGCCACAGGGGACGCGCGTACCGTCCGGGTGCCGTTCGACGCTCTCCGGGTGGGGCCCGACGCCCAGGTCTGGGTCGTCGGCGACGCCGCGCCGGCGTCCGCCGAGGTGCCTGCGACCGGACTCGCGGAGACGACCAGGAGCGCGACGGACGCGATCGACGTCGAGGTCGCCCGCGACGGCGGCTTCGTCGCGATCGTGGCCCCGGCGGACACGATGCTCTTCCGGGCCGCGCCGCGCCCACGTCTTCCCGCGCCGGCCGTGCACCCGGCCGTCGCCGAGGTCGGAGCGGACGGGACCGCGTCGCTGACGACCGACGCGGACGCCCGGCTGCGCCTGCCGGCGGGGTGGTCCGCCCACCGCTCCGGAGAGACCGGCTGGGCCGTACGGCCCGATCGTTCGCTGCGGCCCGGGCGGCTCGGCGTCGTCACGGTCGAGCGGGACGGCGACGGCGTGGTCCCGGTCGTCGCGCACGCCCGGGTCGTGCGCCCGTTGACCCCCGGCGAGCACGCGCTGCCGGACCTGCCGATGGTCGCGTTCGTCAACGACGACGGCCCCGTCGAACGCGACCAGTCGAACGGCGCCGGAAACCCCGGCGACGGCCGACCCCTGCGCGTCGCGGACCAGGAGTTCGAACGCGGCCTCGGCACGGCGCCGTACTCCGAGGCGCTCTTCCACCTCGGCGGGCGCGCCGAGATCTTCACCGGCGCCGTGGGCGTCGACGACGAGTCGGCCGGGCGCGCCGGAGTCGCGGTCCTCGCGGACGACAACGTGATCTTCACCACCGTCGTCGAGGCAGGCAAGCCCGTCACGGCCTTCTCCCTGGAAGTCCGGGGCGTACGGACCCTGTGCCTGCGCAGCGAGGCCATGACTCCTGACGACGCCGGCGTTCACGTCGACTGGGTCGACACCACGGTTCACGTCCCATCCGTCAGCGGATGACCCCCCTGTGCCGGTCCCGCACGACCGGCACGCAACACGATCAGAGGAACACCATGAAGCGCAAGTGGATAGCCGCCACGGCGATGGCCGTGACAGCCGGCCTCCTCACCGCCTGCTCGGGCGGATCCGGGGACACGCCGAAAAACGAGAAGGTCACCCTCACGTACGCGAACTGGAGCGAGGACCAGAGTCCCGCCATGAAGCAGATCGCGGCCGAGTTCGAGAAGGCGAACCCGAACATCACCATCAAGGTGCAGACCCTGCCGTGGCCGGAATACTGGTCGACGCTTCAGGTCGGCGCCGCGGGCGGAACCGCGCCGGACGCGTTCTGGATGCTGGCCGACCACTTCCGCGAGTACGCCAAGGGCGGCCAGCTGCTCGACCTGACGGACACCATCAAGTCCAACCAGATCGACATGAACGTCTACCCCAAGCCGGTGTCCGACTCCTACACCTACGAAGGCAAGGTCTTCGCGCTGCCGAAGGACTTCGACACCAACGGCCTCTGGTACAACAAGGCCCTCTTCGACGCCGCGGGCGTCAAGTACCCCGATGACACGTGGACCTGGCAGAACGTCCAGGAGGCGGCCAAGAAGCTGACCGACCCCAAGAAGGGCGTGTTCGGCATCGCCGCGCCGATCGACGCGCAGGGCGGCTTCTACAACACGATCCTGCAGGCCGGCGGCAGCATCATCAACCCGGAGGGTACCGCGTCCGACTTCGCGAGCCCGGCGGGGATCGCCGGTCTGAAGTTCTGGACCGACCTGCAGGCGGCGGGCGAGTCGCCGACGCTGAAGCAGCTGTCGGACACCGAGGCGGTCTCGATGTTCGAGAACCAGAAGGTCGCCATGTACACCTCCGGCGCGTACTGGGCCCTGCGGTTCTACAAGAACCCCGACCTGAAGGACAAGGTCGACGTCGCGCCCCTGCCCCAGGGCGTCAAGCGCGCCACCGTCACCAGCGGCATCGGCAACGCCGGGTACGCGGGGAGCAAGCACCCTGAGGAGCTCAAGAAGTTCCTCGCCTTCCTCGGCGGGACCAAGGCGGCCGAGATCCAGGCGGCCACCGGGACGGTGCTGCCCGCCTACCAGGGCACGCAGAAGCCGTGGCTCGACTCGATGCCCGAATTCCACCTGCAGGTGTTCATCGACGCCATCGACTACAGCGTGCCGCTCCCGGTCGCGGGCAACGCGTCCGAGTGGCAGGGCCTGGCCCCGCAGTTCCTGAGCCCGGCCTGGGACGGCAAGAAGCCCGTCGAGCAGGCGGCGAAGGAATACCAGGACGCCGTCGACCAGGTGCTCGCCAAGCAATGACGACAGTCGCGACGAAGCCCGTGCGGCGGCCGACCGGCCGCCGCACAGGCGTCAGCAAGCCCAACGGGTGGTGGGGGCTCGCGTTCATCGCCCCCGCCACGATCGGCCTGATCGCGCTCTACGTGTGGCCGTTCCTGTCCACACTGATGAAGAGCTTCCAGGACGTGCCGGCCTTCGGGCCGGCCACCTTCGTCGGGCTGGACAACTACACCGCCCTCATCGGCGACGGCGACTTCTGGAAGGCGTTCAGGAACTCGGCGCTCTACACCGTGATCATCCTGCTCGGCATCCCCCTGGCCGTCGTGCTCGCGGCGCTGATCGAGCAGGTCGGCCGGGGCCGCGCGGTCTACCGGGTGCTCTTCTTCCTGCCGGTCGTCACCCTGCCCGTCGCCATCGGCATGGTCTGGCGGTTCATCTACAACGGCGACTTCGGGCTGCTCAACTACGTGCTGTCATGGTTCGGGATCGACGGTCAGTTCTGGGTGGCGGATCCGCGTTTCACGATCTACGCGTTCGGCGTGGTCGGCATCTGGATGGGCCTCGGCATCAACCTGATCATCCTCGGCGCCGGCCTGCAGGCCATCCCGAAGGCCCTCTACGAGGCGTCCTCCCTGGACGGCGCCGGCCGTGTCCGGCAGTTCTTCCACATCACCGTGCCGCTGCTCAGCCCGAGTATCTTCTTCGTGACGATCCTCAGCGTGATCGCCGCCCTGCAGATGTTCGACCTGCTGTTCATCATGCTGCGCGGGGTGAACAACACGGCCCTCACCGACTCCAAGACGATCGTGTACCTGTTCTACGAGAAGGCGTTCGTGCAGTTCGACCAGGGCTACGGGGCCGCGATCGCGATCGTGCTGCTCATGGTCATCATGATCGCGACGGCTGTCCAGTTCCGTCTGCAGAGATCGTGGGTGTTCTATGGCTGAGATCACCGTCCGCCGCACGTCAGGCTCCCGGCGGCGGGGGAAGCCGAGCACCACCTGGCCGATCCACGTGTTCCTCATCGTCGCGGTCGTCTTCATGGTGGTGCCGTTCGTCTGGCAGCTCCTCACCGTCTTCAAGACGACCGCCGAGGTGACCCGGATCCCGCCGACGATCCTGCCTGCGGATTTCAGCCTGCACTCGTTCGAGACGTTCTTCTCGACCGTGCCGTTCTGGTCGATGTTCGCGGTCTCCGCCGGTTCCCTCGTCCTGCGGGTCGCCGGTCAGATCGTGGTGGCCGCGCTCGCGGGGTACGCGTTCGCGCGCATCCCGTTCCGCGGCAGCCGTGTGCTGTTCGGCCTGTTCATCGTCATGCTGATGGTCCCGAGCCAGCTCTTCCTGATCGGCCAGTTCGAGATCATCCGCGACATGAAGCTGCTGGACACCCTCCCGGCGCTCGCCATCCCCGGCCTCTTCTCGGCGTTCGGCACCTTCCTGATGCGGCAGGCGTTCCTCACGATGCCGGCGGACTACGAGGAGGCGGCCCGGCTCGACGGCGCCAACACCTTCCAGGTGTTCTGGTACGTCATGCTCCCGATGGCCCGGCCGATGCTCGCGGCGCTCGCCGTGCTGACCGGCCTCTACTCATGGAACGACCTGCTCTGGCCGCTCATCGTCTCCCCCTCGGGGGAGAACCGGCCACTGCCGGTGGGCCTCGCGGGGCTGCAAGGACAGTTCGGTACGGACTACCCGACCCTCATGGCGGGTGCGCTCGTGTGCTCGATACCTCTCGTGATCGTCTTCCTGGTTCTGCAGCGGCAGTTCTTCGCGGGCATCGCGAGCAGCGGACTCAAGGGATGAAAGAAAACGTGAACGACGGCTCCACACCGATCCACCTGCGCGCCGGCGGCACCAGCCTCGTCATCGCCGTCGACGGCGGCCGGCTCCCGCGCATCCTGCACTGGGGGCCGGACCTCGGCGCACTCGGGGACGACGCCCTGGCGGACCTGCACCGGGCGGCGCTTCCCGCCGTGGGCGACAGCGCGGTCACCTATCCGCAGCCCGTCCCGGTGCTCCCGCAACTGGCGGAGGGCTGGCTCGGGCGCCCGGGCCTCGTCGGCGACGCGGACGGCCGCCGCTGGGCCCCCAAGTTCCGGGACGCGACGCACGAGGTCGACCACGCCGACGACGGGCCCGTGCTGCGCAGCACGGCACTCGACCCGGAGTACGGCCTGGCCGCCGACTTCGAGATCCAGGTGCTCGCCGCGAGCGGGCTGGTCCGCCAGCGGGTCGCCGTCAGGAACGACACGGCGGCGCCGTACCGGATCGACTCTCTCGAACTGGCTCTCCCCGTGCCGTCGGACGCGTCGGAGATCCTCGACCTGACCGGCCGCTGGGCGCTGGAGCGTGTGCCGCAGCGACGCCCGTTCCACGTGGGGGAGTGGGTCAGGGCCTCGCGGGGAGGCAAGCCGGGACTCGAGCACACGATGCTGCTCGTCGCCGGGGAGGCCGGGTTCGGCTTCCGGCACGGCCTGGTGTGGGCGACCCATCTCGCGTGGAGCGGCAACCAGGTGCTCGCCGCCGAGCGGACACCGGCGGGCACGAGGCACCTCACCGCGGGGGAGGTGCTGCTTCCCGGCGAGGTGGTGCTCGGGCAGGGCGAGTCGTATCGGAGCCCCTGGCAGTACGGCTCGTGGGGAGCCGGGCTCGACGACCTCGCCTCGCGGTTCCACCGCCACCTGCGGTCACGGCCTCAGCACCCCCGCTCGCCCCGGCCCGTGGTGCTGAACACGTGGGAGGCCGTCTATTTCCACCACGACCTCGACACCCTCACCGCGCTCGCCGAACGAGGAGCGGAGGCCGGCGCCGAGCGGTTCGTGCTCGACGACGGATGGTTCCAGGGCCGCCGCGACGACACCAGTTCGCTCGGCGACTGGACGGTCGACCCGGCCATCTGGCCCGGCGGCCTCGAACCGCTCGTCGCCCGGGTCCGCGAACTCGGCATGGACTTCGGGCTCTGGTTCGAGCCGGAGATGGTCAACCTCGACTCCGACCTGGCCCGCGAGCATCCGGAATGGATCTTCGACGGCGGGCACGGCCCCGGCCTCGCCTCCCGCCACCAGCATGTGCTCGACCTCGGCCATCCCGACGCGTACACCCATCTGTTCGACCGGATCAGCGGCCTCGTCGGGTCGCTCGGCATCGACTACATCAAGTGGGACCACAACCGGTATCTGCTCGACGCCGGCCACACTCCCGACGGCCGCCCCGGTGTGCGCAGGCAGGTGGAGCAGGCCTACCGGCTGATGGCGGAACTCAAGGCCGCCCACCCGGGGCTGGAGATCGAGTCGTGCGCCAGCGGCGGCGGACGCGTCGACCTCGGTGTCCTCGAGTTCGCCGACCGGGTCTGGCCCAGCGACTGCAACGACCCGCACGAGCGGCTGGAGATCCAGCGCTGGACGGGGTTGCTGGTGCCCCCGGAGATGCAGGGCACCCACATCGGAGCCGAGGAGTCGCACACGACGCACCGGACGCATCCGCTCGACTACCGCGCGGAGAAGGCGTTGTGGGGTCACCTGGGCATCGAGGTGAACCTGCTCACCGCCGACGACGAGACCCACGCGGCGCTCGCCCGGTGGATCGCCTTCCACAAGGAGCACCGGGCGCTGCTGCACTCGGGCGACGTGGTCCACGCCGACCTCGCCGACGCGGCGTTCCGCCTGGAGGGCGTCGTGGCGCGCGACCGCGGTGAGGCGCTCTACGCGTTCAGCGTCGTCGAGCGTCCCTCGACGTGGCCGCCGGGCCGCATCCGCCTGCCCGGCCTGGACGACGAGCGCCACTACACCGTCGAAGCCGTCCATCCCGGCTCCGCGCCCGCGGCCGGCGCCGTGCTCCCGCCGTGGCAGCGCGACGGGGTGACCCTTCCCGGGCGTGCGCTCCGGCTCGTCGGCATCGAGGCGCCGTCACTGGACGTCGACCGGTCGGTGCTGCTCCGGGTCGTGAGTGTGCCGGCGGCGTCGTGACGGGGAGAGCGGGCTCGGCACCGCGTGTGCGCGCGGCGTCGTGACAGGGGGTGGCCGTACGGCTCAGCCCTTCGCGCGGTTGCGGTACTCGGTGGGACTGGCCTCGTGCATCCGCTTGAAGTGACGGGAGAAGTAGAAGGGGTCGGGGTAGCCGACCTCGCGGGCGATGGCCGCGACGGTCGCGTCCGTCGTGTCGAGGAGGTTGCGCGCCTGCGCCATCCGGAGCGCCGTGTGGTGCGCGAGCACCCCGCCTCCGGTGGCGCGGCGGAACAGCGCGCTCAGGTGGGAGGGGGAGACGCCGACCAGAGCCGCCAGGTCGGCGACCCGGACGGTCCTGTCCAGCCGTTCGGCCAGGTAGGCCATCGCGCGCTGCAGGGGGTCACCGGGCACCGGCATGGTGCGGTCGACCACGATCTGGGTGAGGAGTTTCCACGCGACGCCGGCCGCGCCCATCAGGCTCGCCGGTGAATGATCCCGTTCAAGTATGGTCACGATCTCGTCGAGCAAGGCGATCGCCCGATCGAGGCGGCCGATCGGGACCACGGGTCTGGACGCGCCCGCCCCGATCTCCTCGATGAGCTCCGTCAGGTCTGCGCCTCGTAAGTGGCACCACCAGATCGTCCAGGGATTATCGGCGGACGCGCCGTAGGCGTGGGGGATGCCGTGGGGGATCACCAAGGCCGTGTGGGCCCCGACGCGATGCTGGGTCCCCCCGACATTCGCCCACCCCGTGCCGGCCGTGCACAGGATGAGGATGGTCTCCTCGATGCCGCTCGGCCGTCTCATCAGGTGGTCTGCGGCGTTCGGGTAGTAGCCGGTATCGGTGACCATGAGGCGTCTCGTCACCGGGCGGGAGATCGCCTCGACGACGACCCGGCGAGGCACGACGGTCAGCCGCTGGTTGTGGAACCCCTCCTGGATCGGCATGGGCTCAGTATGGCACGAACCATCGGATCGTCCAGGTGACCGCGATCATCGGACATTCCCCGCGACCGCCGGCGCGTGTTGACTGGTCGCGATGAACAACCGGGCTGATCCCGGCCTGAAGGGATCGGCTCGACGTATCACTCACCGTCGGGGACAAGGTGGAGAGAATGGGACGAGGACTGCTGTCCGGGAAGGTCGCCGTGATCACCGGTGCGGCCTCGGGCATCGGCGCCGCGGTCGTGGATCGGTTCCTCGTCGAGGACGCGCGCGTGATCGCGGTGGACGTCGCCGCGCAGAGCTCCGACAGGCCGGGCGTGCTGACGGTGACCGGCGACGTGTCGGACGCCGCGACCTGGCGGCGGATCGCGGAGGCGGCGCAAGCCGAGTTCGGACGGCTGGACGTGCTCCACAGCAACGCCAGCATGGTGGTCCGGGCTCCCGCGCACGAACTGGCCGAGGACGACTGGGACCGGCAGATCGCGGTCAATCTCAAGGGGACGTACCTGGCGGTCAACGCCTGTCTCGGGCTCCTGCGGGAGGCCAGAGGCGCCGTCGTCCTGAGCTCCTCCGTCCACGCGTCGTTCGGCCTGCCCGGGCATCCCGCCTACGCCGCCGCCAAGGGCGGCCTCGTGTCGCTCGGCCGCCAGCTCGCGGTCGAGTACGGCCCCGACGTGCGGGTCAACACCGTGCTTCCCGGGCCGATCCTCACTCCCGCCTGGGACGGCATCGGTGCGGAGGACCGCCGGCGCAGCGTGGCGGGCACCGCGGCCGCGCGCTTCGGCCGGCCCGACGAGGTGGCGGCCGCGGTCACCTTCCTCGCCTGCGAGGAGAGCTCGTACGTCACCGGGGCGTGCCTGGTCGTGGACGGCGGATGGAGCGCGGTCAAGGACTCCGCCTGACCGCGTTTCTCAGGACAGGCGTGCAGGCCCTGATGGGAGAGCTGATGTTTTCGATCCCGCTGCGTCCCCGCTTCGATCTGGCGCGGGGCGGAAGATGGACGTCCCTCGCCGGCGGGGGACGCGAGTGGCTGTGGTCGCGTCCCGATCCGGACCGGGAGACCGCGGCTCCCGGCGCGGACTTCGTCGACGTGGGCGGCCTGGAGGAGTGCCTTCCCACGGTGCGCGGCCTGCCGGACCACGGCGACGTGTGGAGCCGCCCCTGGGACGGCTCCGCCGCCGACAGTTCCGTACGCGGCGAGGGCTTCGAGTTGCGGCGCACGGTCGCCGAGGAGGCGGGGACGGTGGTGGCGTCCTACCGCCTGTCGGCCGAGCCCGGGTACCCGTTCGTCTGGGCCGCCCATGCCCTGCTCGACCTCGGTGAGGACGCCCGGCTCATCGCTCCTCCCGCGACCCCGGCGAGGGTCTTCCCCGAGGCCGCGCCGATGCTCGGCCGTCCGTGGCCATCCGGCGCCCCCTACCTCGAGGGTCGCTGGCCCGCCCCCCTGGACCTGCCGCTCGACCGGTTCGGCCCGCGAGACGGCACCGCGGTGGGGGCTGTGCTCCGGTGCGGCGCCGTACGGGTGACCGACGGTCCCGACACGCTCAGCCTGCGTGTGGAGGCGCCCGCCGGAGTCCCGGTCTCCGTCGCCCTGTGGCGCAACCTCGGGGGATTCCCCGCGCACGCGCCGTACCGCAGCATCGGCGTGGAGCCCATGCTGGGCGCGGTCTTCGACCTCGCCGAAGCGGGACCGGGGGACGCCGCGGTGGTCCCCGCCTCCGGCGAGCTGACGTGGCGGCTCGTCCTGGCAGCGGAACGGCTGGGCCAGGGGTGAACCGTCCGCCGCGGTGTCAGGGACGTCCAGGCCGGCGGTTCACTGGAAGAGGTTGTTGACCTCGGTGTTGACGGCGGGCAGCGCCGTGCGGGCGTCGGCCTTGCCGAGCATGACGCTCTCGTAGGCGGCCAGGACGAGTTGCTCGACCTTCGCGGCGTTGTCGGTGATCGGGTAGAGGAAGGTGCCCTGTGGGTCGGCGGCCTCGTCCACGAAGGCGCTGACGTCACGCCCTGCGGCCTTGTGCGCGGCCAGGGCCTTGTCGGCGGAGCTGGTGATCGCGGGGAAGACCGCCGCGCTGTCGGCGATCAGGTCCTGGCATTCGGCCGAGCCGAGGAAGCGGACCCACTTCCAGGCCTCGTCCTTGTGCTTGGTGCCGGCGTAGATCGAGTCGGCCAGGCCGTTGATCATCGTCTTGCGTCCCTGCGGGCCGATGGGGAGCGGCGCGAAGGCGAAGTCCTCGCCCCAGCTGGAGATGGTCCAGGAGCCCGTGGTGACCATGGCGGCCTTGCCCGCCTCCATCATCGGGGTGACGCCGAGCTTGCCGGCCTGGTCGTAGGGCGGCATGTAGCCCTTCTTGATCAGCCCGGCGTACCAGTCGATCGTCTCGGCCAGCTTGGGGTCGTCGTAGTTGTACCGGGAGCCGAAGGGGTTCTTGTCGGTGAAGACGAAGCCGTCGCTGGCCGCGAAGTGGCTCCACTGGCCCTGGCCGTAGGCGCCGCCTCCCGTCTCCAGGGCCAGGCCGTAGGTCTTGACGTCGGTCTTGTCGAACGCGGGGTCCAGGCCGTTGCGGCCCTGGCCGTCGATGGTGAGCTTGGCGACCGTCTTCTCGAAGTCGCCGCCGTCAGTGGGGTTCCACGTCCAGGTGGCGAACTCCTTGGGGTCGATCCCGGCCTTCGCCACCTGCTTGGTGTTGTAGACGACCGCGATGGTGTCCCAGTCCTTGGGCAGGCCGTACCTCTTGCCGTCGCGCACCCAGAGGTCGGCCAGGCCCTTCTGGTAGATCGACAGATCGAGCTTGTCGTTCGCGACGTCCTGCTGGATGTCCAGCAGCTGGTTGTTCTTGGCCAGCTCGGGATAGCGGGACAGGTGGTCGGTGAACACGTCGGGCGCGTCGCCCGCGGCCAGCTTGGTGGTCAGGTCCGTCCAGTACTGGTCCCAGCCGGACTGGGTGATCGTGATGTCGATGCCGGGGTTCGCGGCGTGGAAGGCGTCGGCGCACTTCTGGTAGGCGGGTTGCTGCTTGTCGTCCCACAACGCGTAGGTGAGCGTGACCTTCTCGTCGGCCGCGGGAGTCCCCGAGCCGCCGCCGCCGCATGCGGTGACGGCGAGAGTGCTGAGGGTGAGCATGGTCGCGAACAGAGTGCGGCGGGGGGTCTTCATGGTCTCTCCAGGGGGGTTACTTGATGCCGGTGAAACGGATCGAATCGACCAGTCGGCGGCCGAAGAGGATGAGCAGCAGGAGGACGGGCAGGACGGCGAGGGTGGCGCCGGCCATGAGACCCGCCCAGTCGGGGGTGGCGTTGGGCGTCTGCTGCTGGAAGATCGCCATGGCCGTGGTCAGCACCCGGACGTTCTCCTGCTTGGCGATCAGCAGCGGCCACAGGAACTCGTTCCAGGTCTGCACCGCGGTGATGACGGCCAGGGTGAGCAGCGGGCCCCTGTTCATCGGCACGACGACCTGCCAGAAGATGCGCCAGCGGCTCGCGCCGTCGAGCCCGGCCGCCTCCTCGATCTCGCCGGGCACGCTGAGGAAGAACTGACGCAGGAAGAACACCGCGAACGGCGTCATGAAGAAGTACGGCGCGACCAGCCCCCAGAAGGTGTTGACGCCGCCGAGGCTCTTGATGAGCACGAAGTTGGGCAGGACCGTGAAGATCGGCGGGATCATCATCGTGCTGAGGAACAGGTAGAACAGCACGTCCCGCCCGCGGAAGCGCAGCCGGGCGAAGGCGTAGGCGGCCATCGCGCTGAAGGTGACCTGACCGGCGACGACGGCGAAGGCGAACAGCACCGAGTTCCGCAGGTAGAGCCAGAAGTCCATGCTGGCCGCGGTGCCGCCCGCGGCTCGCGCCTCCTCGGGGGAGGCCAGGCCGAGGACCCGCTCGAAATTGATCGGCGTCGGGTCGTCGGGAAGGAACGAGTAACTGCCGTTGAACAGGTTCGCGTTGCCGGTGAGCGCCGTGCGGAGCATCCACCAGAAGGGGAACAGGGTGATCGCGAGCGCTGCGAGGAGACCCACCCAGGCAAGCAGGCGGGCTGGGTTTTTCCGCATGGTTCCGCCTAGGCGAGATCTGAGGTCGAGGCGCGCAACAGCCGCATCTGCAGCAGGGTCAGCGCGACGAGGAACACGATGAGGAAGACCGACATCGCCGAGGCGTAGCCGAACTCGAACTGGGTGAAGGCCTTCTCGTAGATGTAGTAGTAGATGACCCGGGACGCGTTGACCGGCCCGCCCTCCGTGGTCACCGCCACGGTGTCGAAGATCTGGAACGATCCGATCAGGGAGACCACGAGCACCAGCGCGAGCACCGGGCGCAGCAGCGGCAAAGTGATCTGCCGGAACATCCGCCCTTCGCCCGCGCCGTCGATCCTGCCCGCCTCATAGAGGTGCTTGGGGATGAGCTGCATGCCGGCGAACAGCAACAACGCCGTGTAGCCGACGTGCCGCCAGGTGTTGATCGAGGCGATGGTGAGGATGCTCTGGTCGGGGCTGAACAGGAAACCCTGCTTGGACAGCCCGATCTGCTCCATCACGTGGTTGACGAAGCCGACGTTGACATCGAGCAGCCACATCCACAGCAGGGCGATCGTGACGTTCGGCACCAGCCACGGCAGCAGCACCATCGCCCTGATCATGACCGACCTCGTCAGTCTTTCCATCAGGACGGCCAGGCCCAGGGCCAGAACGGTCTGGGTGGCGACGTTGAACACGACGTAGACGCCGGTCACCTTGAGCGCGTTCCAGAACACCCGGTCGCTCAGCACCTCGCCGTAGTTGCCCAGCCCGACGACCTTCGGGTCGGACAGCAGGTTGTAGTCGGTGAAGCTGAACCACAGGCCACGCACGGTCGGCACCAGGTAGAAGGCGGCGAACCCGATCAGCGCGGGTGCGAGGAAGACCAGTGCGATCCTGCCGTGACCACGCTGCCACGACGACCCGGACCGCCGCGCCGTACGGCGTCCGAGTGGCCGCGCCAGGAGGGTGGCGGCCATCACGCCTCCTCGCAGATCTCGACGTCGAGGCCGGCCTCGCGGCACTCGGCCACCGCCTGGACGTCGGCGGAGGCGCCGGTCAACAGCAGATCCGCCTCGTCGATCGGGCAGATGGGGGCCAGTTCGACGCGGCCCACCTTGGAGCCGTCGGCCACGAACATCCGGCGGCCCGCCGAGCGGATCATGGCCTGCTTGAGTTCGGCCTCGGGAAGGTTGAGGTTGGTGAAGCCCGTCCGGGGATGGATTCCGTTGCAGCCCAGGAACAGGGTGTCGGCGTTGATCTGGGCCAGCATGCCCACTCCCAGCGGGTTGACCAGGGAATGTTGCAGCGGGCGCAGGGTGCCGCCGGTGACGATCACGGTGAAGCGGGGGATCGCCCGTTCCAGCTCCAGCGCGATCGCCAGGCCGTTGGTGAAGATCACCACGTCACGCAGGTCGGCGCGCTCGACGAGTGCCCTGGCCACCGCCATCGTGGTGGTGCCGGCCTCGAGGATCACGCTCTCGCCCGAAGTGATGAGCTGCGCGGCGGCCCGGCCGATGAGCGTCTTCTCCGTGGCGGAGGCGTCCATCGCGTCCTCGAAGGAGGACTCGATGAGGCCGCCCGCCCGGCTGGCGGGCAGTGCGCCGGGCCGCGCGTCGGCGAGTGCCCCACCGCGGACCCGTTTGAGCCTGCCCTGCTTCTCCAGGAAATCGAGATCGGCACGGACGGTGACCCTGGAGATGCCGAACGCGTCGGCCAGATCGCCGATACGGACGAAAGTGCGGTCGGCCACGAGGGCCGCGATGCGTTCGCGGCGCCCTTCGGTAGGGACGCCTTCAGGCTCGGGAACCATGGCCGCCATGGTGCTAACACTTTCCAAACCTTGTCAATCGGCAATTTGTAACGCTTATGACACACAAGATCCTTTCTGTTTGGAAAGAGTTTGTTTCTCATTGACAAGCTCGCCCGCGTTCCGCACCATGAGCGACATCGGACGTCGTGAAGGGGAGAACGTGACACTCGGGGCAACGGTCAGACTGCCGATCGAGGACGGCGAGTACTGGTGGGGCGGCGCCGCGGCGGACGGCATCGAGATGCCGTTCACCGACGGTTACCGTGCCGACCTGCGCGACCTGGGCGGCAACCAGGGCATGCCGATGCTCCTGTCCAGCAAGGGACGCTACATCTGGTCCGATCGGCCGTTCGCGATCGAGATGGCCGGAGGCGAGTTGCTGCTGCGCGCGGACGTGTCCGCCGGCATCATCGTCGGCGGCGGCCACGGCGACCTGCCAGGGGTCTACCGGCAACTGGCCGAGGACCGTTTCCCACCGGACGGACGGATGCCCGACCCGCTCCTGTTCACCGCGCCGCAGTACAACCTGTGGATCGAGACCCTCTTCGAGCCGACCCAGCAGAACGTGCTCGGCTACGCCCAGGCCGTGCTGGACCAGGGGTTCCCGCCCGGCATCTTGATGATCGACGATCGCTGGCACGAGGAGTACGGCCAGTGGACCTTCCACACCGGACGCTTCCCCGACCCGGCGGCGATGGTGGCCCGGTTGCACGAGATGGGCTTCAAGGTGATGTTGTGGCTGGTGCCCTACGTCACACCCGACTCGCAGGTCTTCCGCAGGCTGCGCGACGACGGCCTGCTGATCCGTGACCGGCGCGGACGGCCGGCGATCGGCGAGTGGTGGAACGGGTTCGGCGCGGCGCTCGACCTGCTCAAGCCCGAGGCGCTCCGATGGCTCTCGGGAGAACTGCGACGGCTGCGCCAGGACGTCGGCGTGGACGGGTTCAAGTTCGACGGCGGAGAGGCGGCCTTCTACGCCGACCTCGGATGCCCCGATCCCCAGGCGTACACGATCGCCTGGAACCGGTTCGGCCTGCCGTACCCCCTCAACGAGTTCCGCGACGCGTGGCTCGCGGCGGGACTGCCGCTGGCCCAGCGCCAGCGCGACAAGCACCACGCCTGGGACGGCCGCGACGGGCTGGCCAGCCTCATCCCGAACGCGCTTGCCCAGGCGCTCACCGGGCACGCGTACACCTGTCCCGACATGATCGGCGGCGGCGAGTACCAGTCGTTCGGCAGCGCCGACTTCGACCCCGAGCTCTTCGTCCGCTACGCGCAGGCTTCCGCGCTGTTCCCGATGATGCAGTTCTCGGCCGCGCCCTGGCGGTTGCTGCCCGCCGAGCACCTGGACCACTGCAGGGCGGCCGCCACCCTGCACGAACGGTTCGGCCCGGAGATCCTCGCACTGGCCAAGGACTCGTCCCGTACGGGCGACCCGATCATGCGGTCACTGGAGTTCGCCTTCCCCGGACAGGGCTACGAGCGGGTCATCGACCAGTTCCTGCTCGGTCCCGACCTCCTGGTGGCGCCGGTCCTGGTCAAGGGCGCCATCTCACGCGAGGTCGCGCTGCCGCCGGGCGTGTGGCAGGCCGATGACGGCACCCTCCTGCACGGCCCCGACGTCGTGACCGTCAGCGCGCCCCTGTCACGACTGCCCTGGTTCCGCCGCCAAGGCTGACCGGTCACGACCACGCTCGTCGAGTCGGGGAGGGCGCACGAGACGAAGCTCACACGGGGGTGTCGCCGCGTGCGCTGTTCGGTGTGCCGAGTCCCGCCTCCCGCGCCCGGACGATCGCCGTGGGCCGGTCCACGACCTGCAACTTGGCGAAGATGCTCGACACGTTGTTGCGTATCGTCTTCTCGCTGAGAGCGAGCCGGGCGGCGATGACGGCGTTGGAGTGACCGGCCGCGATGAGGTCGAGCACGTCGCGTTCGCGGGAGGACAGGGCCGCGAACGGGTGGGCGCCGCCGCGTGGGCCGGTGGCGAAGAAGTGCGCCATGCGCGTGGCGAGGGCGGCACCGAAGATGGCCTCACCCGCGGCGACCGCGACGACGGCGCGGACGATCTCGTCCGGCGCCGCGCCCTTGAGGATGTAACCGCGGGCGCCGGCGCGCATGGCGGCGAAGACGGAGGTGTCGTCCTCCAGCATGGTGAGCATGAGGACGCCGATCGCGGGCTGCCCGGCCAGGATGCGGCGCGTGGCCTCGACTCCGCTCGTGCCCGGCATCCGGATGTCCATGAGGATGACGTCGGGCCGAGTGTCGGCGCAGATCGCGAGGGCCTCCTCGCCGTCGCCGGCCTCCCCGGCGAACTCGAGGTGCGGGCTCTCCTCGACGAGCGTGCGCAGCCCGGAGCGGAACATCGGGTGGTCGTCGGCGATCGCGACGCGGATCGGCTTGTCGGCGGTCATTCCGGCTCCAACGGGATCGTGGCACGGACCAGGGTGCCGGTGGGGGTCAGGCGCTCGATCGCGCAGAAGCCGCCGAGTTCGGTCGCGCGTTCCCGCATGGACGAGATGCCGACCCCGGCCCGGTACTCCGCGGGAAGCCCAGCGCCGTCGTCGGCGACCTCCAGGTGCAGGGCGCCGTCGATGCGCACCCGGACCGTGCACGTGGCGGCGCGGGCGTGGCGGGCGGAGTTGGTCATCGCCTCCAGGGCGATCCGGTAGGCCGCCACCTCCACGGCGGCGGGCAGGGCCGGAGCCGGGTCCGGGCCGTCGACCGTGATCCCGCCCAGCACGCGTGCGTGTTCGTGGAGCGCGCCGACGAGGCCGAGCTCGTCCAGCGCGGGCGGGCGCAGGCCGTAGACGAGGCGGCGCACCTCGGCGACGGCCTGCTGGGTCTGGCTGGTGAGCTCGTCGAGCTGGCTCGTCGCGGCGGCCGGGTCCGTGGCCAGATGCCTGCGCGCGCGTTGCAGTCCGAGGACCACGCCGGCCAGGCCCGGCCCCAAGCCGTCGTGGAGGTCGCGCCGGAGGCGGCGGCGTTCCTCTTCGGTGGCGGCGATGAGCCGTTCGCGGGAGCGGAGCAGGTCCGCGGTGACCGAGACGGCGTGCCCGGCCGCCGCGATCTGGCCGGCGATCCCGGCGAGCAGCCGCCGCTCCTCCGTGGTGAAGGGACCGCCCGCCTCACGGGGTTCCGCGATGAGCGTTCCGATGGTCTCTCCGGCGAAGACCAGGGGGAACTCTTCTGGCGACGTGCCCGCCGAGCGTCCGGCCGCCGCGACGGTCTCCTCGCCGATCTCGATGGCCACGTGGGGGAGACGCAACACCTCGCGTACGGTTCGCGCGACCGCGGGGAGAACCTCGTCGGAGGCCGCGGCGTCCTCCAGCCGGCGGCCGAGCCGCACCAGTGCCTCGTAGGGGCGGTCGCGATAGCCGTAGACCAGGCGGTTGGCCACCCGCTGCAACAGGTCGCGGAGGGGCAGCGCCACCAGCACGGCGACCGCGACGGCGAGTGGATGGCTCACCGTGTCCGACGCCAGCCGCTCCCCACCGGCGGCGACCGCCAGATACAGACCGATCACCGAGGCGGTCAGCGTGCCGTACACCAGAGTTGTGCTGACGACCAGGCGGGCGTCGAACAGGCCGTACCGCCGGATCGCGATCCACGCGGTCACCGCGAGGCTCACCATGGCGACGGCCTCGTACGGCAATGCGTTGATGCTGTCGTCACTCGCCACGCTGATGGCGAGACAGGTCCACCAGGACGCCGCGATCAGCCAGGCGGCCGGTGTGACGAGCGCCAGAGGGGCGGCGTCGGCGGTGCCGCCGGCCCTGCGCCGCCGCAGGTGGACCGACAGCGCCGTCAGCGTGGTGAGCGGTGCGACCAGGGCGATCGTGCCGCCGAGGCCCTGCGCGAACGCGCCGGCGGGCCCCGGCAGGCCGGTGGGGTTGTCCTGCTCGGGGTGGTCGAGCAGTCCGGGCGCGAAGAGTGTCGAGGCCAGTTGCGCGCCGACGACCGCGGCGCAGGCCCACGACACCGGGCGCCAGCGGCGGGAGGGCAGCCGGCCGTCCGGGAACAGCAGGAGGCCGAAGGTCGGCACGAGCCCCAGGGCGAGCACCCAAGGCCAGCCGTCCAGCCAGCCCGCGAGCCGCGCGCCTTCCAGAGGGACGCCGTACGAGTAAGCCGCCTTCGAGTACAAGTAGGCCCCGATCACCAACGGCATCCCGATTCCGGCGGCCACGAGGATCCAGCCGACGGCGTTGGACGGATCGGCCCGGGCCACCGCGCCGCCCACGATCGGCACGGACAGGAAGCCCACCGCGATGGCCGCGAGCACCAGGTCCAGCGCCTCATGCCGGTGGAGCAGCGCGACGGCCACCGCCGCCAGGGCCAGGAGACCGGCCACGGCGACGGCGGTGCGGGTGACCGCGATGAGGAGTCTGGATCGGTTCATCGAGATCCATTCATACGTCGCGCGAGGCGCCGGCGCATCCTCAGGAGGCCGTGAAGGCCGTCGACGCGACCGGACTCCCCGCCCCGGTGGACACACCGGCCAGACCCTTACGGACCAGAGCCGCCGCGCAGGCGCCGAACGCCACGACCAGCAGGGCGTAGCCGGCGGCCGCCAGCGCCGACGTCCCCGAGGCGTGCCCCGCGATCTCCGCGACAGGCGACACGCACAACGCCACCCCCGCCCACACCGGCACGGCACGTGCCCGGGCGAGCGCGATGCCCAGCAGGATGAACCCGACCGCGTGGCCCAGAAGGTAGGCCACGAGCAGGCCGCTGACCAGCCCGTTCGCCTGGTACGCCGCGACCAGGGCGACGACCCCCGCCTGGTCGGCCCGCAGGGCGGCCTCGTAGTAGAGGGCGTCGCCCGCCACCAGGACGCTCGCGCCGAGCGACGTCAGGAACGCCAGCACCGTTCCCGTGGCGGCGAGCCGGGACCTGCCCGCGACCGCCCCGACGTACAGGACGGCGGGGATCACCAGGATCACCGGAAGGTCCAGCCACAGCGCGAGCCGCATCTCGGGCAGGTGCGCCGCCACCTCGCGGATCTGGTCGGCCGCGGCGGCGTCGCCGCCCAGGACCGGCGTCACCAGGTACTGCGTGAGCTGTCCGATCGAACCCACCAGCAGGCAGGCGACCCCCGCCACGACGCGCCACCTCGAATCAACCATGACGCACTCCCTTCACGAGTTCTCGCACCGAGGATCGGCGCCAGCGCAATCGTGGCAACGGAGGTGATCCCGGAGACAGAGACCGGCGTCCCGCGGGGCGGGGATTCCGGAACGGGAGCGCCGCCGGTGCGCCCCCGTCCGATTCCTTCATGGTGACGGCGCGATCCGCGTCAGCGCGGATCGCGCCGGGCCATCAGGTGAGCTCCTTCACCGCCCGGGCGGCCTCGTCGATGGCGGCGTGGGTGTATCCGAAGGCTCCGGCGTCGGAGTTCGCGATGGTGATGTTCCCGAAGGGCCGGCGAGCGCGGACGAACGGCTGCTCGGCGACGGGCTTGAAGATCACCGGATCGGCGATCGAGTTGTACTCGTACGCGTACCCGTGCGACCAGCGGTTCACGGTGATCGCCATGATGTCCTTGGAGGCGCGGAAGCCGCTCGGGCCGAGAGCACGTTGCATGAGGTCGCGGATCTCGCGTTCGTAGTCGCTGAAGGACGTCTCGAGCAACAGGCGGCGCCCGGCCCTGTGCTGGTCCCGGGTGATCGGCAGGCCGGGTTGGTTCGGCGTCTTGGAGAGCGTGACGACGATCGGCTGGTCGGACCGGCGGGCCGACTCGTAGCCGCCCTGGTGCGTGGGCGTCGCGAGGGAGCAGCTGTCCCAGAACGTGTCGTACGGGGTGACCCGCGAGATGCCGGCCCGTTCCCAGGCCCGCCAGTCCCGGAGGGCGACCCTGGCGTAGACCAGCGGCACCTTGACCCCGTAGCGCATGGCCTCGACCTGGGCGGCCGGGAGGCCGGGGACGATGTAGGAGGCCACGCTGTTCCAGCAGGCCATGACGACGTGCGATCCGCTCACCCGGTACGTCTTGCCGCCGCTGACGTATTCGACGTCGACCGGCCCACGGGTGCCGCGCCGATGCCGCACGTCTGTGGCCATGGCGTTCAGCCGGATCCGCACGTCCGCGCCGGACCGGTCGAGCCTTCCGTAGTCGGCTCTGGCGGTGATGACGCTCTCCATCGTCTGGCGTCCGGAGAACACCCCGGGGACGAGCCGCGACACCAGCAGCCGCGACACCGTGGCGCCGCCGTCGGGGAAGTAGTAGAGCTCCTCGTCGGTCGTGGTCAGGGACATCGCCGGCGTTCGCCCGATGCCGTTGTACGGAGTCGGCTCGAGCCCGAGCCCCTTGAAGCCGGGAAGGCCGGTTCCCCAGCAGTCTCCGGCGGGGACCGCCTCGATGCCGGTTCCCCACAACCCGTGCGTACGGCGCTGGTAGAAGACGAGCGCCTCCTCGCCGACGCCCACGTGGCGGCGCAGGTAGTCCGCGTAGCTGATCCGGGCGAGGCGCTGCTTCTTGTCCGCGTCGCTGAGTCCGGGGAAGTAGTCCTCTGTCGTGTTCTCCACTTTGAGGATGTCCGCGCGCGCCGTCTCCGACAGCGGCAGCCGGGCGATCAACGTGCTGAGCGGTTCGCTCGCGCCTCGCTTGACCAGCGTGTCGGCGCCGAAGCTCTCCTCCGGGAAGAAGTAGCCGGTGCCGAGCCCCTTCGACGTGTAGTAGCCGGTGTCGACGCCCTCGGCGAGTTTCGCGAAGTCGATGCCGAGGTCCTCCATGAGGTTCAGCGAGGGGGAGTTCCACGTGTCGGGGCTGTCGAGGTTGACCATGCCGCCGTTGCTCAGCAGCATGCGGCCCTGGACGCGGAACTCGTTGCGATGCTGGTGGCCGCCGAAGTCCGCGAGGGCCTCGAGGACCAGGACGCGAGCGCGGGAGCCGAAGGCCTTCCGATAGAAATACGCGGCGGCCAGGCCGCTCACGCCGCCGCCCACGACCACGAGGTCATACTGTTCACGCAGGTCACGAGCCGGTCCGGGGTGGGCGCCGCCGAAGGTGACATTGTGGCCGACGGTCCGTGCGGCGTCCGTCTGGCCGACGACGCCGTTGCTGCCCGGCGGATACGCGGAACCGCCACCGTGCCCGCTGGACGCGTGCGCCGCGCCCCCCGGCAACGCCGCGGTCAGCGCCGCCGCGCCGCCGCCCACCAGCATTCCGTTCAGAAGGTCCCGCCGGGTGATTCCCCGCTTCATGCCCAACTCGTCGTCGGTGAACTTGGCCACGTGGCACCTCGCCATGTCGTGATGATCGACGGATGCTGCGGACGCTAGAAGCACATAACGACTCAGTCAATGAATCATTCGAGATATCCGAAAATGACGACGAAATCCGTATTTCGGAGCCGTGGCAACGACGGATAACCAGGGTTATTCCGGTCTTGACCAATTTTGCGGTGCGAGGTACGCGCGCGAGACAAGGCTGGAGCCGACTCCGGGCTCCAGCCACGCTCTCCCGACGAAGGCGACGGCGCCCGCGGCCTCAGCGGATGAGTGAGCGGGCCGTGGGCGCCAGCCGCAGAGACTGGGGGGGCGCGGCCTGCGCGCGCTCGATGTCCGAAAGGATCCCGTCCTGTACGAGGGGACGGGCCAGCACGTCGGCGACGTGTCGGCGGTGAGCGGCTTCGTCCGCGTACGAGGTGAAGACCGCGGCGATGTTCTCCCCGGTGCGGACCGGAAGTCTGGGAAATGTGTTGGGGGCTGTCTCCGTGGTGAGCACGGCGAGCGAAGCGGGCCCCGCACTGTTCAGTGCGGGAACGAGACCGTTCCGGATCAGCTCTGTGCCGTCCTGACGGCTTGGCGGGAAGTGCCACAGCGTGGCAGCCACGAACCGGTCCGGTGCCGCGGCGCCGACCTGCGGCCGTTCGGACGGGGACGGCACCGCGAAACCGCTGTCGGCCGGCAGGGGCCGCAGCAGCAGGACGTTGTCGGAATCAACCATGGTGTCGTTGGCCTGGGGGCCGTGTGCGGCCCAGACCGGCCCGCCGTAGAAGGCCGACAGCGCCTCTCGCCGGGTCTCCATGTTCTGGAAGCCGCGCAGCCATATGAAGCGGTCAGGGTCGTCAAGGTCCCGGAACTGGCCGAGGATGATCATCCCGGTCTCTTCCTGGGTTTCGATGAACTCCCGCTCGAACAACTCGATGAGCTCCTCGCGGCGGCCGGGGCGCAGTGTGTACTGGCGAAGCTCAAGTACAGCGGGATGGCCTGCGGGGCCGGTTCTGGTCACAGCGAGCTCCAGGTTTCACGTTCTTCGCGTTCGGTCCGCGCCGGGTGGGACGGCCAGGACCGACGGTAGGGGGCTTGCGTGCCAGAAGCTGTCAGTGTTTAGGAGCAAAATCCTCCTATGTCTGCCGACCGGTTGTTGTCGATGTTGCTGTTGCTCCAGACACGTGGCCGTATGTCCGCCCGGCGGCTGGCCGATGAGCTGGGGGTCTCCGTGCGGACCGCCTACCGTGATCTGGATCGCCTACAGGCCGCCGGGGTCCCGCTCTACGCCGAGCATGGCCGCGCCGGCGGCTACCAGCTGCTCGACGGCTACCGCACCCGCCTCACCGGGCTGAGCGAGGGCGAGGCCCGGGTGCTGTTCCTCGCCGGCCTGCCCGCGCCCGCCGCCGACCTCGGACTCGCCGCGGAAGTCACCGCGGCGCGGGTGAAGTTGCTGGCCGCGCTGCCCGTCGCCCTGCGTGAAGAGGCGACGCGGACCGACGCGGTGTTCCACCTGGATGCTCCCGGTTGGTACAGGGAAGTGGAGGTGACGCCGCATCTACCGCTGCTCGTGGACTCGTTGTTCGGACGGCGTGCGGTGGACGTCCGATACCGCCGGTGGCGCGAACCACAGGAGGTGAACCGCAGACTGCGCCCCTACGGCCTCGTGCTCAAGTCGGGCACGTGGTACCTCGTGGCTGCGGCTCAGGGTCGAACCGCCACCTACCGGGTCACCCAGGTCCTCGACGCGGTGCTGAGCGACGAGCGCTTCGACCGGCCGGAGGGCTTCGTCCTGAGTGAATACTGGTCGTCCTACCTGGACGACTTCCATGCGCGTCGCTATACGGGCACGGCCACCATCCGGTTGTCCCCCCGGGGGCATGAACGGCTGGCCGCCAATGTCCCCCCGGAGGTGGTGCGGTCCTTCGACTCCACGGCGACCGCGGTCGACGGCGACGACTGGATCGAGGCGGTCATCCCCATCGAGAGCGTCGAGCATGCCTGCGGCGAACTGCTGAGACTCGGTGTCGATGTCGAGGTCGTCGCACCCCTGGAACTGCGTCAGATGATGGCGGACACCGTGCGCGTACTTGCCCGGGCCTATGGACTCGGCTGAGCCGGAGGAAAGTCCGCCGCAGGACCTGACGCGTGGCGGGGATGACGGCGGTCAGCATGTAGAGGGGGTCGTCACCCGCGACGGCGAAGCTGTGCAGGCGCGCCAGCGGGGTGAGGCCGAGCTTCGCGGCGGTCTCGCCGGTGGTGATCAGGACCGCGGCGCTGCCGTCGTTGATCTGGCTCGCGTTGGCGGCGGTGACGTTCCAGGCGATCTGGGGGAACCGCCGGGCGACGTCCTCGTCGTAGTAGGCGGGCCGGAGGCCGGCGAGGGTCCGCAGGTCGCTGCCTTGGCCGGCTCAGTAGCGGGTCGTGCTCTCCAGCAGAGGCGGGTAGACGGACGACTTCTGGCCGTCGACGGTGGCGCCCGAGTACTTGAGCATGGGCGCGACCCGGCGGTTGAGTTCGGCGGGGAAGTTCAGCGTGGGGGCCGACGCCTCGTCCAGGCGGGCGGTCTGCTCCTCGGTCAGCCGCACCTCCAGCCCGGCGAGGTTCGCCTCGAGGTGGTCGAGCCGGCGGGGCCCGATGATCGTGGAGGTGACGCCGGGGCGGTTCTGCACCCAGGCGAGCGCGACCGCGGCGGAGCTCGCACCGGCCTCCTCGGCGACGGCGGCGAGTGCGTCGATCACAGTGAACTGGGCCTCGCTGGGCGCGCCGAGCACCGCCGAGCGCCTGGTGCCGGCGGGGATGCCGTTGCCGCGGGTGTACGTCCCGGACAGGTAACCGCTCTTGAGCGGGCTCCAGGGGAGCACGCCCATGCCGGCGTCCTGCGCCAGCGGGATCAGCTCGCCCTCGATCGTGCGCTCCAGCAGGGAGTACTCCATCTGAAGTGCGGTGATCGGCGTCCAGCCGCGCAGCAGGGCCATGGTGTGCGCCTTCGCGGTGAACCAGGCCGGAGTGTCGGAGAAGCCCACGTATCGGATCTTGCCCGCGGTGACGAGGTCGTCCAGCGTCCGCAGAGTCTCCTCCACGGGCGTGGACCAGTCGTAGTTGTGCAGCCAGTAGAGGTCGATGTAATCCGTCCGCAGGCGGCGCAGCGAGTCCTCCACCTGCCCGAAGATCGCCTTGCGGCCCGCGCCGCCGCCGTTCGGGTCGCCCACGTGCAGATTGCAGAAGAACTTGGTCGCCAGGACGACGCGGTCGCGCAGCCCGGGGCGCTGGGCGAAGAAATCGCCGATGATCTTCTCCGAGTGGCCGTTCGTGTAGAAGTTGGCGGTGTCGACGAAGTTCCCGCCGCGGTCGAGGTAGGTCTGCAGGATCTTCTGCGACTCCTCGACGCCGCAGCCCATCCCGCCGTCCTCGCCGAAGTTCATCGCCCCCAGGCAGAAAGGACTCACCTTGAGGCCGGAGTGACCGAGGCTCACGTAGGAATCGAGCGCCATGCTTGTGCTCCTGTACTCGTGGGTGGAAACCAGCCCTTCGAGTAAAGCGGCATGACCTGCGCAAACGTTAGATCGATACTGCCGGTGTCTTGCACGATCCTGTCGACTTCGGCGGGACCGGGATGGAAGGCTCCGCGCTCGATGCTTGAATCGAACGTGTCCCTGGACGAGCTGCGTTCCCTGATCACCCGCCATGCCGGGCGATCCGGCCCCGCCGTCGGCGGCCTGCTGCTGTCGGCGGCCGACAAGCCGTCCCCTCCCACGGCAACCGTCGCCGAGCCCACGCTCGCCGTGGTCGCGCAAGGCGCGAAACGTCTCACTCTGGGCGACCGGATCTACGACTACGGTGCGGGCCAGTACCTGGTGGTCTCGGTCGGCCTGCCCGTGACCGGCCAACTCGCGCAGGCCAGTCCGGAGCGGCCCTTCCTCGGCTGCGGCCTCACTCTCAGCCCGGCCGTCATCGCGTCGCTCATCTTGGAGGCCGGGCCCGCCGCGCACACGCGTGAGCCGGGCCGAAGATCCGAGACTCCGCGGGGTGTCGCGGTCAGCGACGCCCCGGACGACCTCCTCGACGCGATGGTGCGGATGGTCAGACTGCTCGGCCGCCCGGCCGACGCGCCGGTGCTGGCACCGATGATCGAGCGGGAGATCCACTGGCGGCTGCTCACCGGCGAGCAGGGGGCGACGGTCCGCCAGATCGGCCTCGCCGACAGCCGCCTGTCCCACGTCGGCCGCGCCATCCGATGGATCCGCGACCACCACGCGGAGGCGATCCGCGTGGACGACCTCGCGGGGATTTCGGGGATGAGCGCGTCGGCGTTCCACCGGCACTTCCGCGCCGTCACCGCGATGACGCCCATCCAGTACCAGAAGCGCATTCGCCTGCAGGAGGCCCGGCTGCTGCTCCTCAGCGGTTCGCGGGATGTGGCCGCCGTCGGGTTCACGGTCGGCTACGACAGCGCGTCGCAGTTCAGCCGCGAGTACCGCCGGCTGTTCGGCGTGCCGCCGGGGCAGGACGCCGCACGGCTGCGGCAGCAGGCCGGGGATCTCAGCTGCACCCCGTCACCGGTGTGACGAGCGCGATCAGGCCCGTGCGGGGCCCTGCGGGAACCCGCTGGTGGCGATCCCGTGGGCGGCGAGCTCCGCCACGAGCCGGGCCGGCTCGTCGGGCGTGATCACCGGCACGATCCTGCGGCCGAGATCGATGACGAGCGCGGCCTTCTTCTGGGATCGGCCGAAATCGAGGTTGAGCCAGTGCACGAAGTCGCCGGAACCCCAGATCCGCAGGCTTCCGTGGGGGAGCGGCATCCACCGCACCCCACGGATGCCGGAGAGCGGGATCCGCTTGGCCGACCCGAAGGGGAAGTAGTACCTGTTGATGATCAACTCTGCGTCAGTACACGTCACCAGGCCGTCGTCGTACACAGCAGGATGATAGGACGCCGTTGAAGGGCGGCGGCCCGGCTGGTGCGGCCGCCGGTTCAGCCGACCGCGGTACGGGAAGCCGGGCCGGCGACGGACGTGGACGTCGCGTCGACCGGCACCGCCGGAACGCGCAACAGGCGGGCGGCCCAACCGGGCAACCACCAGTTCCACCGGCCGAACAGCGACACCGTGGCCGGCACCAGCAGGCTGCGGACCACTGTCGCGTCGAGCAGAATGCCCGCGCCCAGTCCGGTCGCCAGGATTTTGATGTCGGTGCCCGGCGCCGTGGCCAGCGAGACAAAGGCAAGGAACAGGATCAGCGCGGCGCTGGTGACCAGCCTGCCGGTACGGCCGAGGCCTTCGACGATCGCTGTGCGGGTGTCCGCGGTGCGGTCGTACTCCTCCCGCATCCGGGCGAGGATGAATACCTCGTAGTCCATGGAGAGCCCGTAGAGGAAGGCGAAGCCCATCAGCGGTACCCAGAAGGTGATCGCGCCGGTGGCCGGTACCCCCCAGATGGCATGTGAGCCGTGGCCGTTCTGCCATACGAGGACCAGCACTCCATAGCTGGCGGCCAGGGACAGCAGGTTGAGCACGACCGCCTTGAGCGCCAGCAACACTGAGCGGAACGCCCGGGTCAGCAGGACGAAGGTGATCAGTCCGATGAGTGCGAGCAGCAGCGGGAACGGTCCGTAGAGCACGTTTTCGGCGTCCTGCTCCAATACGCCCAGCCCGCCCACCTGCGCGCCAGGCACACGGTGCAGCACATCGCGTACCCGGGTGATGGTGGCCTTACCGGCGTCGCTGCTCGCCTCGTCGCCAGGCAGCACGACCAGCAGCCGCGTCGCGGCCTGGTGCCACGCGGGGTCGGATGGCGCGACCGCCGCGAAGGTGCCGGGCAGGCCGTCCAGCGTCGACGGTGGCTGCGCGCCGGCGGGGATGAGCACTTCGATGGGGGTCAGCACGCCGCTGGGTATCCCGG
Source organism: Planotetraspora silvatica (assembly GCF_016863315.1). GTDB lineage: Bacteria > Actinomycetota > Actinomycetes > Streptosporangiales > Streptosporangiaceae > Planotetraspora > Planotetraspora silvatica. The sequence continues at coordinate 121,812 of NZ_BOOQ01000019.1, read as the reverse complement.
CCCGGGTCAGGTCGGCCAGTCCGGCTGCGGCGGCCGGCCGGGCCGAGCGAGCGAGCGCGGCGCTGTGGGCGTCGCCGAGCTTGATGTCCGAACCGGCGACGGCCAAACCGCCGAGGACCATCAGCGCGCCGGCGGCGGCGAGCCAGCGGGCGCGGACGACACCACCGGCCCACGCCCGCCAGACGCGGCTGGCCGACTCCTCCCGGCGTACCCGGGGCCAATCCACTCGGTGCCCGACAGCGGCCAGCAGCACCGGCAGCAGGGTGAGGGTGACCAGCACGCTGACCAGGGGGACGAGCATCCCGCCATATCCGACGCTGCGCATGAAGGGTACGGGCAGAACCACCAGCGCGATCAGCCCGATGGCCACGGTCACCCCGCTGAACAGCACGGCCCGCCCGGCACTGGCCATCGCGCGGTGTACCGCCTCGTCGCCGGAGTAGCCGTGGGCCCGCTCCTCCCGCCATCGGGTGACCAGCAGGAGCGAGTAGTCGATGGCCACGCCCAGGCCGATCAGCGCGACCAGGAACTGGACGATGAAGCTCACGTCGGAGACCTGGGTCAGCCCGAGCACGATGAGGAACGTGGTGAGGATCGACACGGCCGCCACCAGCAGCGGTACCAGGGCCAGAAACGAGCCGAAGACGAAGGCCAGCACCATGAGCGCACCGAGCCCACCGATCAGCGTCTCGGTCAGAACACTGCTGCCCGAGCCGGTGTCGTCCGCGGTGGACAGCTCGCTGATTCCGGTCACGTGCACCGTCGCGCCCGCCGGGAGGACGCTCGCCATCGCCCGGGTGATCTGCCCGCCGTAGTCGGGTGTGGACGCGCCACGGGCGGGCGGTGTGAAGACCAGTCCGAAGACGGTCCGCCCGTCGGCGCCGACGAACCGGTGGTCGCCGGTGGAGGGATAGGACACCACCCGCATCCGCGGGGTGACGGCCGCCGCGTTGAACGCCTGCTCGACCGCCGGGTCGTCGGCGGTGGTTCCGTCGGGGAGGACGATCACGGGAACCAGCGGATATGTGCCGGCTCCCGTGCCGTAGGCGGTCAGGATGGCGTGGTTCGCCTTGTCGCCGGCCGCGTTCGGAAAGGAGAAGTCGTGGGACAGGTGGCCCGACAGCTGGCCGGAGGCCGCGCCACCGGCAAGGAAGAGCACGAGCCAGGACAGTGTCACCGCCAGCTTGTGGCGGAGTACGAAGCGGGAGAACTGGATGATGGCCGGGCTGCGGACTTCGGCGCCGGTGCTCATGCTCGCGACGCCCCGGGGTGGACGGCCTCGTTCAGCCCGTCGTTCACCGCGTTGTGGCGCTCGTGATGGTCGACCCGATGGTGGCCTTGGTAACCGTTCCAGGCATCGGCCTGATGGTCGTCGACGATGACCGGCATCGCATCTCCTGTGGTGATGACATGGGTGGATAGGGCGTCGATGGATGGCATGGCGGCCGGGTGCGGGGGCATGCGGTGCCCGATGGCCGGGTCAGTTTCCGATCGAGATCGCGGCATTGATCGGGTCGTGATCGACCAGGCAACGCAGGATGCAGTCGGCGAGATCGGCGCGCGAGATGCGCATCCCGCCGCGCACGTTGCGGTCGACGGCGCTGCGATAGTCAGCGGTTCGGGGCCCGTCCGTGAGCATCGGCGGACGCACGATCGTCCACTCCAGATCACTGGCGCGGATGACATCCTCCATCCGGCGCTTGTCGGCGATGGTGTGCTTGAGCACCTTGCCCAGCATCGGTTTGAGGATCAGGCGGGTCATTGGTCCGTCGCCGTCGGTGGTGAGGGTGCCGGCGCTGACCACGACGAGTCGTCGCACGCCTTCGGTGTGCATGGCCTTGATGATGCTGAGCGTGCTGTCCGTGCAGACGGTGGTCGGCACCCGCCCGTCACGGGAGCCCAGCGCCGACACCACGGCGTCACGCCCGTCGATGGCCGGGCCGATCGCGGCGGGGTCCATCACGTCGGCCTGCAGCACCGTCAGGTGGGGATGCGATTCGGTGAGCCGGGCCGGGTCCCGCACCACCGCGGTGACCTCATGGCCCGCGTCGCAGGCCTGCCGGATCACCTGACCGCCGGTGCCTCCGGTCGCCCCGAAGAGCGTGATCTTCATGCGTTTCCCTCTTTCAACCGGTGGTGCTGTGATCGCGGCACGCCGGCTCGGGATTCCTCAACGGGTGACGAAGTCCCCCAGCCGGCGCTCCACCCGCGCCGTCCGTGTGATGAGGTCACGATGTCGGCCGCAAGCGGTCCCGGTCGTCAGACAGGGGAGGGCTTTGCCGCTACCACGGGCGGCGTAGGCCGGCGGATTCCACATCCGGTCAGGGATGTAGTGCTGAGCACTGCCGCGCGTTCAGGCGGCTACGGGTTCACCGTGGGTACGGTCGCACCGGGCGCGGTGAGGGCTGCGAGCAGCGTCGCCGCGATGATCCGCGCCGCGTCATCGGTGTCCAGCGCGCCGGCGGCGCTGTCTTCGGCTGCGGCATGCATCAGGCTGAACACGACCGTGACGAGCCACTCCTCGGGGAGGTCGTCGCGAAAGACGCCGGCCTGTCGCCCGCGGTCGATGATCGTCTGGACGCGATGCAGGATCCGGTCGTGGACGGCGCGGATCCGTTCTGCGGGAAGTTCGCGCTGGGCGGCCTGAAGCACGGACCGGAACCGGTGGACGATCTGCCATGAGGCGCCGACGAGTCGGGTCAGCGCCTGGCGCGGGTCACCGGCCGTGTCGGTCGCGTCGAGAATGGCGTCAGCCTGCTCCACGGTGCGCGTCAGCACAGCGTCGACGAGGTCTGCGCGGGTGCTGAAGTGCCCGTAGAGCGTGACCCGGCCGACACCGGCCGCCTTGGCGATGTCGGCGACGCTGGCGTCGGCGTCACGGGAGAGAAGCAGCACGGCCGCGTCCAGGATGGACGCGATGTTGCGCCGGGCGTCGGCCCGCCGCTCCATGAGCGGCGCCGCTGGGCGCTGCGGGGACCTGGGCCCGGCGCCGCGCGGTGTGGCTGCCATCCCTGACTCCTGTGAGCTGAAGGTCGCCGAGTAACTCGAACAGTCTAGTTCGTGTTGTCCTCGCGACACCCGCGTTCTCGTCCTGTGGGCGACGGCGCGGAAGGAGCCAGAAATGTCCGGCCCCTCCTGGTGGCCGCGTACCGCTTCGCCATGGCTTGAGTTAAGTCGAACACCCGTGTAGGAGTTAATGCTAGCGTTTAACCCGAACAGACATGTTCAAGTTAGTTCCGCGGAGGCCGATCGTGTACGCGGCGGCCGTTGACACAGAGGAGGGAGCAGGCCATGGCGGCTATGTCACCGTTGCCCATCTCCAACGACCGGGAGCACGCCGAATCGCCTGACGCGCGGCGGTGGTGGCTGCTGGGGCTGTTGAGCGTCGCACAGTTCATGCTCGTTCTCGACGTGACCGTCGTGAACGTGGCGCTGCCCGACATCGGCGTCGACCTGGCGCTGCACCGGGGGATCATGCCGTGGGTGCTGACGACGTACACGTTGGTCTTCGGCGGTCTCATGCTGCTCGGCGGCCGCGCCACCGACATGTTCGGTGCCCGCCGGGTGCTCCTCGGCGGTCTGGCGATCTTCGTTGTCGCGTCGCTGGTCAGCGGACTCGCGGCCGACGCGGCGATGCTGCTGGCCGGTCGTGCGGCGCAGGGCGTCGGGGCGGCGTTGATGTCACCGGCAGCGCTGTCGATGGTCACCACGACCTTCGCCGGCAAGGACCGCGCAAGGGCACTGGGCATATGGGCGGCGATCGCCGGTGCGGGTTCGGCCCTGGGCGTGATTCTCGGCGGCCTGCTGACGTCTGGCCCGGGCTGGCGGTGGGTGTTCTTCATCAACGTGCCGGCCGGGCTGATCGTCCTGGCGCTGACGCCCATGGTGATTCCCGCCAGGTGGCGACACCGGTCCGGGCCGGTCCAGGTGGATGCGGCCGGGGCGCTCTCGGTCACCCTCGCCACCGGCGCCGCCATATACGGGCTGGTCAACGTCGGCGGACACGGTTGGCTCGCGGTGTCGACGCTCGTGCCGTTGGCCGTGGCGGTTCTGCTGTACGGGGTGTTCGTGCTGGTCGAGCGCGTGGCCGTCGCACCGCTGATGCCGTTGCGGGTGCTGACCGGTCGTCCGGTGGTGGCCGGGGTGATGCTGATGCTGGTCGCCACCGGCCTGTTGGTGGGCGCGTTCTACCTCGGGTCGTTCTACCTCCAGCGCCTTCATGGCTACAGCGCTGCGGGGACCGGTCTGGCCTTCCTGCCGATCGCGCTCTGCACGATCATCGGGGCCCACGGCGGCAGCCAGGCCGTCACGAAGCTCGACGGGCGCGTGCTCGCCGCGGGCGCGTTGGCAGTCGCCGCGCTCGGTTCCGGGCTGGCGGCCGCCGCGGGCGGCCCGGTCGGTCTGGTCGCCGGGCTCAGCGTGGCAGCGATCGGTGTCGGCGCCGCGCTGGTCACGGCGGTCACCGCGGCGCTGAGCGGGGTCGTCCCCGACGAGGCGGGCACACGCTCGGGAATCGTGAACACCTTCCACGAACTCGGCGGCGCGCTCGGGGTCGCCGTCCTGTCCAGCGTCGCCGTCGGCGGCGTGACCGGCGACATCAGCACGTCCGGGGTCGCCCACGCCTTCACGGTCAGTGCTGTCGCGGCCGTGGTCGCCGCCGTGCTGGCCGCGATCATCGTGCCCGCAGGCGTCGCACCCGCCGGTGCGATTCCGCACACCCACTAGTGCCACGCGTCAACTGCGCACCGCATACCTGACACCCACGCCCATGAGTCGCGTGCCCGAACACAGAGCCCACCTGCACGCAGGCGAATCGACGGCACATCGGTCTGAACCAGCAGATGAGGAGAACAACGATGACTGTCCACCACTCGGCGCAAGGTGCCGTGACGCCTCGCGGCCGCCTTCGTCAAGGCGATGCCGAAGACGACACTCGGCATGTACGGATGATGGTGAAGATAACCGCGATGATCGGGGGGCCGCTGTTCCTGCTCACCGTCATACTGCACCCGGCGCGCGACGGGCACGCCATTGCGGCGCACGCCGAGTGGTACGCGTTCACCCATTCCATGGAAGCGATCAGCCTGCTGGTGCAGGCGACCTGCCTGGCCGGTGTGCTGGCTCTGGGCATGCGCGGGTTCGGTCCGCGAGGACTCGCGGCGCTGTACACCGCTCTTGCCGGGACCATGTTCTGGTTCGGTCTCATCATCTTCGACGGCGGCCACAACCCGGTGGCGGCCAAGTACGCGCCCGACATCGTGCACACGTCCGCGGATCTCGACATCGAGGGCAGCATCATCGTGCTGGCGGCGAATGTCCTCTTTCCTCTGGGGTACGTGCTGCTCGCCCTTCTGCTCAACCGGTACGGCCAGCGGTGGACCGGTCTGCTGCTGGGATTCGGTGGCGTGGTGTACGCGCTCGGTGGCACTGCGGCGCTGTTCGGCTTCGGGCCGCATTCAATGATCACATCGCTCTTCGAGATCATCGGTGCCGCACCGTACGCGCTTGGATATGTCCTGCTCGGCAGCACCTTCGGGCGGGGCCGGCACCTGTCCGGCCAGCCGCACCTGCGTGAGCGCGAGTAGGAGCGGCCGGTCAGGTCAGGGCGCGCAGCGCCGTCAGGGTCCTGCCGCCGCGGGGATCGTCGGGGACGCTGACGGGGACGAGCGCGACCTCGTCGACGCCGGCGGCCGCGTACTCCTCGAGGCGGGCACGTACGGCGTCGCCGTCCCCGACGAGTCCGACCGCCGCGACCAGCTCATCCGGGATCTCGGCGAGCAGGTCACGCGGGTGCGGCCGGGTCCTGGCGAATCGCACCAGATCCTCGAAGCCGGCCTCGCCGAACATCTCGCCGTATCCGGGGGCGGCGAGATAGCCGACGACGGCCCGGCGGATCTGCTCCAGCGCCGCCTCGGACGGGTCGACGGCCGCGGTCACCCAGGCGGCCACCCTCGGCGCGGCACGGTCCGCCTGCTCGGCCTCGTCCCGCATCCGCTCGACGAGGACCGCGGCGGAACGCGGGGTGATGAGGTTCAGCACCATCCGGTCGGCGTGGAGGGCGGCGGTGCGCACCGCCGCCGGTCCGAACGCCGCGACGGTGAGCTCGGACTCGGGCGCGGGCAGCCGCAGGTGATAACCGCGGGTCCGCACCACCTCGCCCTCGAACGTGGTCTTGTGCCCGTCGAGCAACTGCCGCAGCGCGACCGCCGACTCCCGCAGGGCCGTGCCCGCCCGTCGCCGGTCGCGGCCGTGCCAGCCGGCGACGACGACGTCGCTGGAGGTGCCGATGGCGACGCCGATCCGCCTGCCGGTGAGGCCGGCGACCGAGGCCGCCCCGCGGGCGATGGTCATCGGGTCGCGCACGGAGACGGGCAGCGGGCCGAGGGTCAGCGCGATCGCCCCGGTGACGCCGGCGATCCGGACGGCCAGGGCGAACGCGTCGTACGTGGCCATCTCGCCGATCCACAGCTCGCCGTACCCGAGCCGGTCGGCGGTCTCGGCGGTGAGCAGCGCCTCCTCCGGAGGGCGGTCCTGCCAGTAGCCCAGGGACACCGAGAGATGGGGGATCGTCACGCGACACGCTCCAGGACGGTCAGGTTTGGCGACATGGAGAATACGCGGGCGTCCGGCATCGAGGTCATTCGCGCAGGCGGCGGACCTTGACGACGTTGTCCGTCCGCGTGGCGGGGCTTCCGTCGGGGGCGGTCTGGAACCGCTCGTGTTCCTCGCAGAGCAGGACCTCCCACTGCCCGTCCGGGAGACGGAGGGCTTCGAGGACCTCCTCCGGCGACGGCAGCACCACGTGGGCATGCTCGTGATCCCAGGGGGGAGGTCCCGAATGGCCGACGACCAGCAGCACGCCGCCGGGTGCGACGGCCGCGGCCGCGGTCCGCAGGATCCGCTCCCGCGGCATGTCCCCGAGCGAGTGCAGGAAATGGGCGGAGACGAGATCGAACTCGCCGGCGGGGAAGGACGCGCCGAGATCGTGGTGCTGCCAGTCGACGAGGTCGGCGACGCCCGCGGACTCCGCGTGCCGGGCGGCGCGGCTGAGGACGACGCGGGATATGTCGGTGGCGGTCACGTGCCACCCTCGCCGGGCGAGCCAGATCGCGTCGGCTCCCTCGCCGCATCCCAGGTCCAGTGCCCTGCCCGGCTCGAGATCGGTGACTTCGCGGACCAGGATGACATTGGGGTTCCCGCTCCAGACCTGCTCGTCGTGCCCGTAGCGGGCGTCCCAGAACTCCTCATCCGACATGGTGTCCTCGGTCATCGGTGTCCGTCCTCCCGTGCGTTCTGTTGAGACCACGAATGCTCCACCTGGACGGCGGAAGTTGACAAACCTGCTTGCCGGACCGGCAAATAGAGGGATGGAAGAAGACGACCTCGCGAGCGTGCTGACGGCGGTGGGCCCGCGACTGCGCGCCCTCCGCCGGGAGAGGGACACCACGTTGGCCCAGCTGAGCGAGACGACCGGCATCTCGCTCAGCACGCTGTCCCGACTGGAGTCCGGGCAGCGCAAACCGACTCTGGAACTGCTGTTGCCTCTGGCGAAGGCTTACGGCGTGCAATTGGACGAACTGGTCGGCGCGCCGGCGACCGGCGACCCCCGCGTCCACATGCGTCCCTTCACCCGGAACGGCAGAACCTTCGTGCCGCTGACCCGTCAGTCCGGCGGGCTCCTCGCCTACAAGGCGATCATCCCCGGGGGAGGCGCGGAGTGCGGAGATCTGGAGCAGAAGGTCCACGAAGGCTACGAGTGGCTCTATGTGCTCTCCGGCCGGCTGCGCTTGGTCCTCGGCGAACACGACCTCGTCCTCGCCGCCGGGGAGGTCGCCGAGTTCGACACCCGCGTGCCGCACGCGTTCGCCAACGCCGGATCCCGGCCGGTCGAGGTCCTCATGCTGTTCGGCCCGCAGGGGGAGCGGCTGCACGTGCGGGCCCGCCCGAAGGGTTCCTGACGTGCGCGGGTCTCACACGGTGACGACGACCTTGCCGCGGGCCCGGCCCTCCGCCACATGCCGGACGGCCTCGGGGACCTCCTCCAGCGCGTACGTCCTGTCGATGACCGGCGTGACCTCGCCGGCCTCGATGAGCTCGGCCAGGAGCCGCAGGTCGTCCTGACGCTGGGTGGAGAACAGCCCGCGCAGCCGCTGGCCGATGAACGGCGCCAGCAGGAGCGCCCTCAGCATGCGATCCGTGCCGCCGAGCCAACGTCCTTTCCCTTCGCCTCCGACGATGACGAGGGTCCCCCGGGGGGTGAGGGCACGTCGGAGGTGCGACAACGAGCGAAGGCCCGCGGTGTCGAGGATGAGGTCGTAGCGGTGCCCCGCGTCCGCGAAGTCGTCGCGCGTGTAGTCGACGACGTCGTCCGCGCCGATCGACCGGACCAGTTCCGTCTTCGTCGTGCTGCACACGCCGGTGACGTGCGCTCCGAACGCCTTGGCCAGTTGCACCGCGAACGTCCCCACGCCTCCCGCCGCGCCGATGATCAGGACCCTCTGTCCCGGCCGCACCTCTCCCTTGTCGCGAAGACTCTGGAGGGCCGTGCACCCGGAGACGGGGACGGCCGCCGCCTGCTCGAAGGTGAGGTTCGCCGGTTTCGGCGCGAGCCTGTCCTGCCGGGCGCACGCGTACTCGGCGAAGGCGCCGTCGCAGGAGCCGAACACCTGGTCACCCGGCTTGAACCGGGTCACGTTCCTCCCGGCCCTCTCGACCCGCCCCGCCATGTCCATGCCCCGGACACGGGTCCTGGGCGCACGGAGCCCGTAGCCGAGGCGGACGGCGTACGGCAGGCCCGTCGTGAGGTGCCAGACGCCCGGATCGACGCCGGCCGCGTGGACGCGGACGAGCACCTCGTCGTCCCCCGGCTCCGGCATGTCGACGTCATCGAGTCGCAGGACGCCGGGCGGGCCGTACCTGTCGTGCGCGATCGCCTTCATGGCGTTTCTCCTTCGCTGTCGCCGTACTGGAACACCTCGTCGAGCGGAACGCCGAACACCCGGGCGATCTGGAAGGCCATCTCCAGAGAGGGGGAGTAGCGGCCCTGTTCGATGGCGATGACGGTCTGGCGGGTCACGCCGATGCGACGGGCCAGTTCCGCCTGTGTCATCTCGCCGTCCGCGAATCGCAGGGACCGGATCGTGTTGGTGACCCGGGTCGGCTTCACCACGTCTGGAAGCCCCCGCGGTAGGCGAAGATCTTGGCCGTCGATCCGAGGAGCGACGACAGGACGAACATCAGATAGATCACGTTGGCGATCCAGAAGTAGTCGAGCTCGGCCATCGCCATGGCGAGCGCCGCCACGCCGCCGATGACGACGAACGACTGGCCGATGTGTTCGCCGAACCGGTTGATCTCCCGGTCGCGCTGGTCCTTCTGGTCGGCCTCTTCGGGCGAGGCGATCGCGACCACGATGTGGAGCACGATCGACGCCACGACCGCGCCGCCGACGGTCCACAGCAGCGCCCCCGCGTACGGAACCTCGGCGAGCGGGATGTCGCCCGCCCGCCCCAGGACGACGGCGAGGTAGGTCGCGTACGCGACGATCGTGACCACCACCATGATCCACGCGCGTTTCTCTTCGAATGCCATGGCTTGAATGTAAAGCAACCCGGACATGATGTCTAGTTTTCTTTACATCGATTGCGCGGGACGTCCGTCCTGTCTTCATGGTGCGGTTTTCCCCACCCCCCGGACTCCGGTGATCCATCCGGGGCCCGGCGGCCGGCCACATGGCCCCCGCACCCGCCGCTTCGTAGGTTCGTCTCATGAACGCAGCTGATCTTGACGGAATCACCGGGTGGGCGATCGGACTGATGGAGGGGTTCGGGGCGCCGGGAGCGGGCCTGGCGATCGCTCTGGAGAATCTCTTCCCGCCACTGCCGAGCGAGGTGATCCTGCCCCTGGCGGGCTTCACCGCGAGCAGGGGCGACATGAGTCTCGTCGCCGCTCTGTGCTGGACGACCCTGGGATCGGTGATCGGGGCGCTCGCGCTCTACTGGGTCGGCGCGCTGCTCGGGCGGGAGCGTACGGTGGCGATCGCGGCGAGGCTGCCCCTGGTCAAGGTCGCCGACATCGAGAAGGCGGAGGCATGGTTCGGCCGGCATGGTGCGAAGACGGTGTTCCTCGGGCGGATGATCCCGCTGTTCCGCAGCCTCATCTCGGTTCCCGCGGGCGTGGAGCGCATGCCGATGGGCACCTTCCTCGCCCTCACCCTCTCCGGGAGTCTCATCTGGAATACGATCTTCGTGATGGCGGGATATCTGCTCGGGGAGAGCTGGCCTCTGGTGGAGCAGTACGTGGGGATCCTGTCCAAGGTCGTCGTGGTGGCGGTGGTCGTGGCCGTGGCCGGTTTCGTCGCCGTCCGGCTGCGCGAGCGCCACGGCGCGGGCAGACACGCCCGGTGACGCGTGGTGCGAGCCGCGGAGCCGTCCATGCCTGAGCGGCGGGAACGTCTGATCACGCGGGCGGCACGGGCGGGGCGGGTGCTGGCGGCGCTCGTCCTGGGGACGCTGACCGCCGCGGTCGAAATCGTCTTCCTCCTCGTGGCCGGGCCCATCCTGCTCGTGTCGCGCGTCCATCGGCGGCCGGGGCCGGCGTCGGCGCGACTGGTTCTCCTCGCCGCCGGCGGGCTGGCCGAACTGGAGGTCCGGCGGCTGGGCCTGTTCGGCGGCCAGGTCGTCTCCGCACACCGCGGAGGCCGGGCGATCGCCTACCTCGCCGTCCGATGGCTCGTCGGCGTGCTGGGCGGCCTGGTGCTGTTCCTGCTGGGCCTCGGCGCCGCCACCGGGGTGTCGTTCGTGGCCGGGTGGGCGCGGGGAGAGAGCCCGGACGGCATCCCGCCCACCCCCTGGATCGTGGCCTATCTCGCGGTCGCCGGGGTGGTCATGCTCTTCCTCGACATCATGGGGATCGTCGGGGTCGCGGCCCTGGAACTGGGGATCGCCCGGCGTTTCCTCGGCCCGAGTTCCACCGAGGCGCTGGAACGGCGCGTCGCCGAACTGGCGGAGAGCCGGGCGGGCATCGTGACCGTGGTCGACCAGGAGCGGCGCCGGATCGAACGGGACCTCCACGACGGGGTCCAGCAGCGGCTCGTGGCCCTGGCCCTGCTGATCGGCCGGGCCCGGAGGGGACGCTCGCAGGAACATCTGGAGGATCTCCTCCGCCAGGCCCAGCAGGAGGCCCAGGAGGCGCTGAACGAGTTGCGCGACGTGGCCTGGCGGATCTACCCGAGCGGACTCGACTCCCTCGGCCTGCACGACGCGCTCTCGGCCGTCGCGGGACGAGCCGGTGTCCCGGTCACCGTCCGGTACGGCCTGGCCCGGCGTCCCGCGGGCACGGTCGAGACCGCCGCCTACTTCGTCGTACGGGAGGCCGTCGCCAACGCGGCCAAGCATTCGGGGGCAGGGGAGGTCGTCGTAGAGATCAAGGAGGAGGGCGGAATGATCGTCGTGCGGGTGAGCGACGACGGATCCGGCGGTGCCGATCCGTCGGGCGGCGGACTGTCCGGTCTGGCGCGCAGAGTCGCCGCCCTCGACGGGCGCTTCGCCGTGGACAGCCCCCTGAGCGGCCCGACGATCATCACCGCGGAGTTCCCATGCGACTGATTCTCGCTGAGGATTCGACGTTGCTCCGTGAAGGACTGATCCGGCTGCTCGTCGAGGAGGGGCACGAGGTCGTCGCCGCGGTCGGTGACGGGCAGGCGCTGCTCGACGCCGTCGACGCGCACCGCCCCGACCTGGTGGTCGTGGACATCCGTATGCCGCCCACGCACACCGACGAGGGCCTGCGGGCCGCGCTGGAGATCCGCCGCCGCCGGCCGGGCATCGCCGTCCTGGTGCTCTCCCAGTACGTCGAGAAGCGCTACGCCACGGAGCTGATCACCGCGGACACCGCCGGAGTGGGATATCTGCTGAAGGACCGGGTCGCCCAGGTCGGCGAGTTCATGGACGCGCTGGAACGGGTCGGGGCGGGAGGCGCGGCCTTCGACCCGGAGGTGGTGCGGCAGCTCCTCGCCAGGACGACCCACACCGATCCGCTCAGTCACCTGACGCCGCGTGAAAGGGAGGTGCTCGACGCGATGGCGCAGGGTTACACGAACGCCTCGATCGCCGAGCTCCTCCACGTCTCCCAGAGCGCGGTCGAAAAGCACATCAGTGCGATCTTCGACAAGCTCGAGCTGTCGCACACCTCGGGGTACAGCCTGCGCGTGCTCGCCGTCCTCCGCTATCTCGGCAGCTGACCGGCCGCCCATCGGTCTCCGGCCGGCGCGGACGATGCGCCCGCGCCGGGCGGAGACCGGGAGAGTCCCGCCCGTCAGTGCGGTGCGTTGCCGGCCACTTCCGGCGCGGGCGGCTCGGCCTCGACGGCGGACGTCCCGTCGCCGCCTCCCTGCCCGTCTCGCTGCCCGTCCCGCCGGGTCTTGAGGATGCTGGCCAGCGTGGTGACGCCGAGGACCGACACGATGACGCCGAGGGAGACCCAGTTGTTGATCTCCGGCACCCAGGTGACGTGCTCGCCGCCGTTGATGAACGGCAACTCGTTCTCGTGCAGGGCGTGCATCACCAGCTTGACGCCGATGAAGCCGAGGATGACCGCCAGGCCGTGGGAGAGGTAGACGAGCTTCTCCACCAGTCCGCCGAGCAGGAAGTAGAGCTGCCTGAGCCCCATCAGGGCGAACGCGTTGGCCGCGAAGACCAGGAACGCGTCCTGGGTGATGCCGAAGATGGCCGGGATGGAGTCGACGGCGAAGACGAGGTCCGCCCCGCCGATGGCGACGATGACGATGAACATCGGGGTCACCCAGCGCCGGCCGTCCCGTTTGATCGTCAGCCGTGACCCGTGGTAGTCGTCCGTCACCGGGAACAGTTTGCGGACCAGGCGTACGAGGCCCCCATTGGGGTCGTACTCCTCGGACTCCTGTTTGTCGGAGGCGAACTTCCAGGCGGTGTAGATGAGGATTCCGCCGAAGATCCAGAAGATCCAGCTGAAGTTCTGGACTGCCTGCGCGCCCACGCCGATGAAGACGCCCCGCATGACCAGCGCCATCATGATCCCGATGAGCAGCACCCGGTGCTGATGGATCTCGGGCACCGCGAAGTTCGTCATGATGATCATGAAGATGAAGAGGTTGTCGACGCTCAGCGAATACTCGGTGATGTATCCGGTGGCGAAGCCGGCCGCCTGGTCGCTTCCCCCGAAGATCCATACGCCGATTCCGAAGGCCACGGCGCAGCCGATGTAGAACGCGACCCACTTCGCCGCCTCGGCCACGCTGATCTTGTGAGGTTTCCGGTCGACCACGACGAGGTCGAGCAGGATGAGTGCGAGCAGACCGGCCAGGGCCGCGGCCCAGACCCAAGCGGGCACGGACATAGGTGGTGGCATGCGTGATCCTCCGACTGGGCGTTGGTACGTCTGTCGGAGGTCTTCTCCGCTCGCCTCGGGCGAGCCGGCCGCGCCGGGACGTTACAGTCCGTGATGACGACGGGCCGCGAAGGAGTACTCCCCTCCACTGTCTCGGGCCCATTTTCCCCGTAACACGTGGTGCAGGTCAAGGCGGGTGGACACGGTGCGCCCGGTGTCGGCCACGGTGCGTCGCCGAAAGTGCCGGTCAGAGCGGGCCGAAAGCCCCGGTCGGAGGGGCCGGGCGTCGGCGGTGGGCGACGGACAGGACGACGTCGACGAGCCGCTCGGCCGCGTCCGGGCGGCCGTGCTCCCGCGCCCGCGCCGCCATCCCGGAGCGCATGCGCGGGTCGGCGAGCAGGGGGGCGACCGCCTCCTGCAGGCGGGCGGGGGTCACCTCGCCGAGCAGGGCGATCGCGGCCCCGGACTCGTGCAGGTGACGCGCGTTGTGAGCCTGCTCCCCGCCGGCTGAGGCGGCCAGCGGTATGAGCACCGCGGCCTTGCCCAGCGCGGTCAGTTCGGCGATCGTTCCGGCGCCGGACCGGGAGACGACCACGTCGGCCAGAGCCAGGACGTCGGGCAGTTCGGGGCCGATGTAGTCGGTGAGGTGGTAGCGGGCCGCCAGGGCCGGCGGGAGTCCGGCGACGCGGCTCCGGAGGTCCAGAAGGTTCGCCGGGCCGCACTGGTGGATCACGTTGGCATGGGCGAGCAGCCACGGGAGCACGGCCAGGATCAGCCCGTTGATCTGCTGCGACCCCTGGGCTCCACCGGTGACGTACACGGTGGGCCGGGCGTGGTCGAAGGCGAAGCCGTGCGGGCGCAGGACGTCGACGGCCTTGCCGGGATGGCCTGTCAGCACCTCGGGCCGTACCGGGTTGCCGGTGACGACGGCGGCCTCCCGGGCCGAGTCGGGCAGCAGCGGCAGAGTCGAGTCGGACGACACCGCCACGCGTGTCGCCGCGCGGGCGAGCATCCTGTTGGCGAGGCCGAGCCGGACCGTCTGCTCGTGGACGACGAGAGGGCGGCGGCACATCTTCGCGGCGAGTCCCACGGGGACGGCGACGTAGCCGCCGGTGGCCAGGACGACGTCCGGGCGGAAGTCGGAGACGATCGACCGTGCCTGCGCGACGCCGAGCGGGACGCGCCCCATGTCTTTGACGTTGGCCGGTGAGACCAGTTTCAGCGGGTTGCGGGAGCGGCGCACCTTCCCGGTCGCGACCTCCGCGAACGGGATGCCTTCGCTCGCCGCCACACGGGCCTCGAGCCCGCTGGCCGTGCCGACCCACAGCACCTGCAGTGCCTCACCCCTGGCGGCGAGCCGGGCCTGCAGGCTGCGCACCGCGGTGAGGGCCGGATAGGTGTGGCCGCCCGTCCCGCCCCCGGTGACGATCAGGCGGAAGGGCGGCTCAGGGCTGTTCATGGGGCTCCGACTCTGGCGACGCGATGGACGCAGCAAGAATACGTGCGACGTCGTGCCGGGATGATCCGGGTCGCCGTCGCGTGCGGTCGACGGGCCCTCGCACCGGCGGGTCACCCCGCCTCCCGTGCGGAGGAGCCTGCCCCGCGGACGAGCCTGCCGGCCAGGGCCGGCAGGCTCGCACACGGTTCCTCAGGAGGCCTCGCGGCGCAGGCGCAGGGTCAGCACCTGGAACGGCCGGAGCCTGATCGGGATGCCGCCGTCGGCGTCCACGGCGACCTGCTCGCCGTCCAGCGGGCGCTCCAGCAGGTCGTCCACCTCCACCGCGGTGACGGGGAAGGCCGGGAGCAGCCGTGTGACGCCCCGGCCGCCCAGTGACTCGTACACCCGGACGATCACGTCGCCCGAGCGGTCGTCCGCCAGCTTGACCGCCTCGATCCGTACGGCACGGCCCTCCGCCGTCACCAGCGGCGCGGAGGAGTCGCCCGTCCCGCCCGGCGTCACCCGGAGGGGCATGTTGAGGGCGTATCCCGACGCCACGGCGTCGGCGACGGTCGCGCCCGGAACCAGCGCGTAGGTCAGGCGGTGCCCGCCCTGGTCGGCCTCGGGGTCGGGGACGCGGGGCGCCCTGACCAGGCTGAGCCGGGCGGTCGTGGTGGTCCCCCCGTCCGGCCGGGTGGTGCGGCCGACGTCGTGGCCGTACGTGGAGTCGTTGGCGACGGCCACGCCGTACCCGGGCTCGGCGAGGTGGATCCAGCGATGGTTGGAGACCTCGAACCTGGCCGCGTCCCAGCTGGTGTTGGTGTGGGTCGCGCGGAAGATGTGGCCGTACTGGATCTCGGCCGCCGAGCGGTCGGCGTGCACGTCCAGCGGGAACGCCGCCTTGAGGATCTTCTCGCGCTCGTGCCAGTCGATCTCGGTCTCGATCTCGATCCGCGGGCTGCCGGCCTTCACCCGGACCGTCTGGACGATCCGCGAGGCGCCGAAGGAGCGCTCGATCCTGACGGCGGCGACGAGCGGCCCGCTCTCGACGACGGTGACCGAGTCGGCCTCGGTGAGGTCGACGTGCTGCCGCCGGTAGTGCCGGTCGATGTCCCAGGCGTCCCAGTGGTTCGGGAAGTCGGTGTGGAGCTGCAGCAGGTTGCCCCGGGATCCGGGAGCCAGCACCTCGCGGTCCGCCACCAGGTCCCTGACCGAGCTGAACAGCCCCGCCTCGTCGATCTCCACCCGGACCACGCCGTTGTCGATCGTCGTCCCCGTCACGGTGACGGGCGCGGGAGGCGTCGCCGAGCCGCCGAGCCGTACGGCGCCGGAACCGGGCACCTCGGCGAAGACGGCGGCCGATCCGTCGGCGAGCGTCTGGCCGGCGTGCCCGGTGAGATCGGCCGCGAGCTCGCCGGGGACGGTCACCACCTCGGCGCGCGCCTCGGGGCTGGTGTTCAGCACCCACGCGGACCGCCCGGCCCCGGCCAGTGCCGCGGCCGCCGCGGAGATGATCGCCTCGAGGTCGGCGCGGACCTGGGCGTAGGTCGCCTCGGCCTCGCGGTGCACCCATGCGATCGAGCTGCCCGGCAGGATGTCGTGGAACTGGTGCAGCAGCACGATCTTCCAGAGGCGGTCCAGCTCCTCGTGCGGGTAGGCGAACCCGGCGTACACGGAGGCGGTCGCCGCCCACAGCTCCGCCTCGCGCAGCAGGTGCTCACTGCGCCGGTTGCCCGCCTTGGTCCTGGCCTGGCTGGTGTAGGTGGCGCGGTGCAGCTCCAGGTAGAGCTCGCCGGACCAGACGGCCGCGTCGGGCTGCTCGGCACGGGCCGCGGCGAAGAACTCGTTGGGGTCCTCGATCACGACCCGCGGGGATCCTTCGAGGTCGCGCAGGCGCCGGGCCTTCTCCAGCATCTCGCGGGTGGGGCCGCCACCGCCGTCCCCGTGGCCGAAGGGCAGCAGCGAGCGCACGCCCGCGCCCTTCTCCGCGTAGTTCCTTACGGCGTGCGCCAGTTCCTCGCCCTTGAACGTGCCGTTGTAGGTGTCGGCGGGCGGGAAGTGCGTGAAGATGCGGGTGCCGTCGATGCCCTCCCACCAGAACGTGTGGTGGGGGAACTTGTTGGTCTGGTTCCAGGAGATCTTCTGGGTGAGGAACCAGTCGTTCCCGGCGAGGCGGGCGAGCTGCGGGTACGCGGCGGAGTAACCGAAGGAGTCGGGCAGCCAGACGCCGCGGGTCTCCACCCCGAACTCGTCCATGAAGAACCGCTTGCCGTGGACGAGCTGACGGGCCAGGGCCTCGCCGCCGGGCAGGTTGCCGTCGGCCTCCACCCACATGCCGCCGACGGGCACCCACTGGCCCGCCTTGACCGCTTCGCGCATCCGCTCGAAGATCTCCGGGTAACGCTCCTTGACCCACGCGTACTGCTGGGCCTGCGGTCCGGAGAAGACGAACTCGGGGTAGTCCTTGGCCAGCGCCGTGACGTTGGAGAAGGTCCGGGAGGTCTTCCGCTTGGTCTCCCTGATCGGCCACAACCACGCGCTGTCGATGTGCGCGTGCCCGGTCGCGGAGACGGTGTGCGCGCTGGCGTGCGCGGGGGAGGACAACACGTCCACGAGGAGCGCCCGCGCCTGCTCGGCCGTACCGGAGACGTCCTGGATGTCGATGGCGTCCATGCAGCGCTCGAGCGCGCGGAGGATCTGGTGCCTGCGCGGGCTGTCGGTGGGCAGCTCCGCCATGAGCTCCTTGAGCACCTCGATGTCCAGGCGCAGGTGCCAGACGTTCTCGTCGAGGACGGCGAGGTCGGCGTAGGCCAGCCGGTAGAGCGGCTCGTCCCCGGCCGTGGCCTTGTCGCCCAGCGGCGTCGGGAGGAAGTCGCCGGCCAGGATGTCGGGGTTGGCGGCCATCTCCAGCAGGAACCCGACCTGCTCGCCGCCCTCGCTGGGGCCGGCGACGGGGACGTACTGGTTCTGCGGCTCGATTCCCTTGACGGGCCGTCCGCCGAGATCGTAGACGAGCGCCTCGGCCTGGCCGCCCGGCCAGTCGCCGATGAAGCCCAGGTCGAAGACGGCCTCGACCCGGCGCCCGGCCCATTCGGCGGGCACGGTGCCGGTCGCGCGCAGCCAGGTGGTGGACCACGGCCGGCCCCAGCGAGTGCCCGCCTCGAACGGCTCGTAGTCCGCGGCCAGCGCCTCCGCCACGGGCACGGGCTCGTCGGGGACGTGCCACGCCGCCAGTGTCAGCGGGACGCGCTCGGCGTGGATCGCGGGGGTGACGCGCTGCCGCAGCACCCGGTCGATCCGCGCCTCGACGAGCTCGCGGTCATCGTGCATCGGTGTTCAGTTCCTTCCGCGGAGGTAGCCGAGCTGAGGAAGCTCCTGTTCGTAACGTTCCAGGAGCCGTCCGGCAAGTTTGACGGAGTCGACGAGCGGGTGAACGGCCAGGGCGCGCACAGCGGCCTGCCGGGAGCCGGTGGCGGCCGCCTCGATGATCGCCCGCTCGACCGCCTTGACGCTGGTGACCAGGCCCTGGGCGTGGTCGGGGAGCGGGTCGACGGCCAAGGGCCGGGCGCCGTTGGCGTCCACGAAGCAGGGCACCTCGACCACGGCGTCACCGTCGAGCGCGGCGATGGAGCCGCGGTTGCGGACGTTGAGGATGAGCGTCGTGCGCTCGTCGAGGGCGATCGCCCGCATGAGCGCGAGGGCGACCTGCTCGTAGCCGCCGGACTCCAGGTCGCAGGACTCGCGTTCCCCGGCGCCGACCGCCTCGCGGTTCTCCGCCATGTAAGTGGTCTCGCGCTCCAGCCGGGTGCTCTCCCACAGGGCCAGCGCCGAGCCGGTCGTCTCCGTGTAGAAACGCCGCTGCTGGTCGATGAGCAGCGCCCCCCGCGTCTGCCGGGCCGCCCTCGCGGCCGTCACGGCCTCGCGGTTGAAGTAGTAGTAGTGCAGGTACTCGTTGGGGATGGCGCCGATCGTGCGCAGCCACTCGGCGCCGAAGAGCTTGCCCTCCTCGAAGGAGGTCAGGGCGTCGTCGTCCTGGAGCAGGCCGGGCAGCAGGTCACGGCCTTCGACCCGTACGGCGCGCAGCCAGCCCAGGTGGTTGAGGCCCGCGTAATCGAGCCAGACGGCGGCCGGATCCACGCCGAGCGCGGACGCGACACGGCGGCCCAGCCCGACCGGTGAGTCGCAGATGCCGATGACGCGGTCGCCGAGATGGCGGGACATCGCCTCGGTGACCGTGCCGGCCGGGTTGGTGAAGTTGATGACCCAGGCGTCGGGGGCGAGCGCGGCGACCCTGCGGGCGATGTGGTCGGCCACCGGGAGCGTGCGCAGGCCGTAGACGATGCCGCCGGCCCCCACCGTCTCCTGGCCGAGCACGCCCTCCTGGAGCGCGACCCGCTCGTCCACGGCACGGCCTTCGAGACCGCCGACGCGGATCGCGGAGAAGACGAAGTCCGCTCCGGTGAGAGCCTCGTCGAGGTCGGTGGTGACGCGCACCTCCGGGGCGTCGGCGACGCCCTCCGCCTGCTCGGCGAGCACCCGGCCGATCGTCGCCATCCGGGAGGCGTCCAGGTCGTACAGGGTGACGTGGGTCACCCGGCCCTTCCCCCTGTCCTCCAGGAGCGCCCGGTAGACCAGTGGGACCCGGAAGCCCCCGCCACCGAGAATGGTCAGCCTCATACCTCGATCACCTCTACCCCCGCCTCGCGCAACGCGGTGCCGGTCACCGGCTCCACGGGCGCGTTCGTCACCACGATGTTCAGATCACCTGGCTCACAGACCTTGGCCATGCCCGTCCCGGGGAACTTGCCGACGTCGGCGACCAGGACCACCTGGTCACTTACGGCGATCATGGCCCGTTTGACCGGGACCTCCACCACGGTGGTGTCCATGACGTGCCCTCCGGGACGGATCCCGCTGGTTCCGAGGATCAGCCGGTCCGCGTGGACCTGCCGCAGGTTGTCCTCGGTCAGGAAGCCGACCAGCGACCGGTAGTCACGCCGCAACATCCCACCCAGAAGCATGATCTGGATGTCCTCCTCGTCCTGGAGCTCGTCCAGGACGGCGAGGCTGCTCGTGATCACGGTGATCGAGCGGCCCTTCAGCTGCCGGGCCACCCGATGCGCGGTCGTCCCTATGTCCAGCAGGACGGTCTCGCCGTCCTTGACCAGCTCCGCGCAGCGCCGTGCGATCGCGTCCTTCTCCGCCGACCTGACCTCCGCGACGTCCACGAACGGATCGTCCCTGTCGTCGATCGGCATCGCGCCGCCGTGCACCCGCCTGAGCAGCCCTTCCTCGCCGAGCTGCACGAGGTCGCGCCGGATGGTCGCGTGACTCGCGTCCAGCCGTTCCGCGAGCAGCTCGACGGTGGCCGGGCCATCGGCTCGGAGGATGCGCAATATCAACTCGTGCCGTCGGTCCCTGAGCATGTCAGTGACCTTAGCGTGCAAACTCGCTCACATCCATAGGTCGATATGAGCAATTTCGGTCAGACTCTTGCTAAAGGAGTGCTCATGGGTGCACGATCCTGCGTACTCGGTCGGTGCGTTCCGGCCCAAATCAGTTCATTATTCTCACAAGGTGGGTAATGCCGCATGACCGCAGACGTGGATGTGTTCCTGTCTGGGCTGCTCTTCTACGACCTGGTCTTCACCGGGCTGGAGGGCGCGCCCAAGCTGGGCACTGAGACGTGGACCACGGGCATGGCGTCGGGGCCCGGCGGCATCGCCAACTTCGCCGTCACGCTCGGACGGCTCGGTCTGCGCACATCACTGGCGGCCGCGTTCGGAGACGACTCCTATGGCCGTTACTGCTGGGACACCCTCGAGTCCGAGGGCGTCGACCTGTCGCCGTCGCGGCGTCTGACCGGCTGGAACACGCCGGTGACCGTCTCGCTGGCCTACCAGGGGGACCGGGCGCTGGTGACCCACGGCGCCGAACCGCCGGGAGGCCCCGAAGGGCTGCTCGGCGAGCCGCCGGCGGCCCGGGCGTCGATCGTCCATCTCGGCACGGGTCCCGCCCGCGGCAGCGGCCTGATCTTCGCCGACCTGGGCTGGGACCCCTCCCAGGAATGGTCGCCGGAGATGCTCGACCAGCTCGCCGGATGCCACGCCTTCATGCCCAACGCGTACGAGGCGATGAGCTACACCCGGACCGACACTCCCGAGGCCGCGCTGGCGAAGCTGGCCGAGTTGGTGCCGCTGGCGGTCGTCACCTGCGGAGTCGAGGGCGTGCTGGCCGTCGACTCCACCACAGGTGAGTCCGCCCGGGTCCCGGGGCTCTCCGTGGACGCGATCGACCCGACCGGCGCCGGCGACGTGTTCGGAGCGAGCCTCGTCGCCGGCACGCTCGCCGGCTGGCCGCTCGCCGACCGGCTGCGTTTTGCCAACCTGTCCGCCGCGCTGTCCGTGCAGGGCATCGGCGGATCGCTGGCGGCGCCCGGCTGGTCCGGAATCGCCCGCTGGTGGCGCGACGTCACCGATCCGGATCTCCGCCGGGCGCACGCATTCCTCTCCGATGTCATCCCTGATTGAAAGGCCCTGATATGGAACTCTCCCGGAGAAGGCTTCTTCAGGTCGCACTTGTTTCCGCCGGCTCGGCGGCGCTGGCCGCGTGCGGCTCCGGCTCCGGTTCGGGGGCGGACGCCAAGGAGTTGACGCTCTGGTACTGGGGTGGGGGCCTCAGCGACAAGGTCGTCGCGGACGCGGTGAAGCAGTTCACGCAGACGAAGCTGAAGCCCTCGGTGATCGGCGGCGACTTCAAGCAGAAGCTGGTGACCACCCTGACCGGCCGCAAGTTCGTCCCGGACATCACCGGGGTCAAGGGCGAGGACATCGCGTCGCTGCTGGTCCAGGCCGACCGGTTCATCGACCTCAACACGCTGGGCGCCGACAAGCTCGCCTCCCAGTTCGTGGACTGGAAGTGGAAGCAGGGCTCGACCAAGGACGGCAAGCTCATCGGCTTCCCGATCGACATCGGCCCCACCGCGATGTACTACCGCCCGGCCGACTTCGAGAAGGCGGGGCTGCCCTCGAAGCCCGAGGACGTGGCCGCGGCCATGTCCACCTGGGACGACTACTACGCGGCCGGCGTGAAGATGAAGCAGGCGAACACCGGCGCCAGCATGGTCATGGACATCCCCACGATCTTCCAGATGGTCATCGGCCAGGGGACCAAGCGCTTCATCGACGAGAGCGGCAAGTTCATCGGCGACCAGGACCACATCCGCAACGCCTGGGACCTGGCGATCAAGCCCATCCAGCTCGGCATCGCCGCCCCGCAGGCCGGCGAGAGCGACCAGTTCACGGCCGCCAGCAGGGGCAAGTCGCCGTCCTTGTTCGGCGCCGCGTGGCGCGGGCAGGACCTCAAGAACGCCCTCCCCGACGACACGGGCAACTGGCGGGTGGCCTCCATGCCCGGCGGCCCCTCCAACTACGG
The DNA here is from genome assembly GCF_016863315.1 of Planotetraspora silvatica. GTDB lineage: Bacteria > Actinomycetota > Actinomycetes > Streptosporangiales > Streptosporangiaceae > Planotetraspora > Planotetraspora silvatica. The sequence continues at coordinate 99,575 of NZ_BOOQ01000019.1, read as the reverse complement.
CGGCTCGTTCCTGGCCCTGCCCAGGGAGTGCCGCAACCCCCAGCTGGCCTTCCAGATCGTCACGTGGCTCCTCAGCCCGGAGAACCAGGGTCGCGGCTTCACCGACGCGGCGCTCTTCCCCTCCAGCCCGGCCGCCTACACGCTGCCCGCGCTGACCGCTCCGGACCCGTACTTCGGCGGGCAGAAGACCGTCGAGGTCTTCGGAGAGGCCGCGCAGAAGATCCCGGCCAGCTACGAGGCGCCGGCCGACGCCGCGGTGTCCGCGCCGTACTTCGACGAAGTCCTCAGCGTCTGGGCGAAGGGCAAGAACCCCGACACCGCGTGGGCCGACGCGGTGAGCAAGGCCAAGGAGATCGCCGAGCGCCAGGGTGTGAACTGACATGACCGACACCCGCACGACGCCTCCCCGCGAGGCTCCCCCTGGGGCACGCCCCGCGGCGGGGCGCCGGCGGGGGGCGTTGAGAACCTACTGGCCGCACTACCTGGCCATCTCGCCGTTCTACGTGCTGTTCCTGGTGTTCGGCCTGGTGCCGGTGCTCTTCTCGCTGTACCTCGCGTTCCAGCGCTGGGACGGCATCGGCGACATGCAGTTCGTGGGACTTCGCAACTTCGAGTTCCTCGTGAAGGACTCCACGTTCTGGTTGTCGCTGTACAACACCTTCGTGATCTGGATCATGTCCACGGTCCCGATGTTGTTCCTGGCGCTGGTGCTCGCGGTCCTGCTCAACTCCAAGGTCCGCTTCACCTCGGTCTATCGGATCGCGTACTTCATCCCGAACGTCACCTCGCTGGTGGCCATCGCCATCGTCTTCGGCGCGGTCTTCAGCACCAACCAGGGCCTGATCAACGCGATCCTGGGCTCGTTGCACATCGGCGCGGTGCCGTGGCTGAGCAACGAGTGGACGATCAAACTCGTCATCGCCAGTCTCATCACCTGGCAGTGGACGGGCTACAACGCGATCCTCTACCTGGCCGGCCTTCAGGCGATCCCGACGGAGATGTACGAGGCGGCCAAGATCGACGGAGCGGGGCCGGTCCAGACGTTCTTCCGGATCACCGTTCCGCAGCTCCGGCCGATCATCCTGTTCACCGTCGTCGTCTCGACGATCAACGGGATGCAGACCTTCACCGAGCCGCAGGTCCTGTTCGGCGGCAACGCCTCGATCAACCCCAATTCCGGCGGGCCGGGACAGGCGGGCCTCACCGCGATCCTCTACTTCTACCGCGAGGCCTTCAGCAACAACGACTACGGGTACGGCGCCGCCATCGCCTGGGCCGTCTTCGTGGTGATCCTGCTGTTCACGGCCATCAACTGGCGCCTCGTCCAGCGCCGCGACAAGGGGGCGGCGTAGTGACCGCGACACGGGTGAAGAAGCTCGCCCTGCATCTGGCGCTGCTCGCGGGCGTCCTCGTCTCCCTGTTTCCGTTCTACTGGACCGCCGTCATGGCGACCAACACGACGCGGGACATGTACCGGACGCCGCCGAAGCTCGTCTTCGGCCCCGAGTTGTTCTCCAACATCGCCCGGGTCTTCGAGAACATCGACTTCATGGGGTCGCTGCTCAACACGGTCATCGTGGCGTGCTCCACGACCGTGCTGGTCCTGTTCTTCGACTCGCTCGCGGCCTTCACCTTCGCGAAGTACAAGTTCCCCGGGCACCGGGCGCTGTTCGGCGTCCTGCTGCTCACGTTCATGCTCCCGGCGCAGCTGTCGCTGATCCCGCAGTTCGTGATCATGGTCAACATCGGCTGGGTGGGCACCGTCAAGGCGCTCATCATCCCCGCCGCGGCCAACGCCTTCGGCATCTTCTGGATGCGCCAGTACATCCAGGGTGCGGTGCCGGACGATCTGATCGCCGCCGCCCGCCTCGACGGCGCCGGGTTCTTCCGGCAGTACTGGAACGTCGCGCTGCCGATCATCCGCCCCGGACTGGCGTTCCTGGGCATCTTCACCTTCATCGGCGCCTGGAACGACTACGCCTGGCCGCTGATCGTCATGACCGACCCGTCGAACGTGACCCTCCAGGTGGCGCTCTCGCAGCTCAACACGTCGCACAACACGGACTTCAGCATGGTCATGGCCGGTGCGCTCCTCGCCATCGCGCCGCTGGTCGTGGTGTTCGCCGTGTTCGCCCGCGGGTTCGTCGCCGACGCCATGAAGGGAGCGCTGCGTGGCTGACACGCCCGTCTGGTCGGCCCCGGAGATCAGCGGATGGCGCCGCCTGCCCGCGCACGCCGTACCGCGTCAGGGGATCACGCTGGACGGCCGGTGGCGCTTCCAGCTCCTGCCGCGTCCGGACGCGGCCCTGTCCGGCCGGTGGACGGAGATCGACGTCCCCGGCTGCTGGACGATGCAGGACTTCGACGACATCCACGGCGTGGGCGACCTGCCGCAGTACACCAACTTCCAGATGCCCTGGCCTGATCTCCCGCCGCGCCCCCCGTCGGCCAACCCGACGGGCGTCTACGAGCGGGAGGTCGACGTGCCCGCGGAGTGGGCTGGGCGTCGGGTGGTCCTGCACGTCGGAGCCGCGGAGAGCGTCCTGCTCGCCAGGGTGAACGGGATCGACGTCGGCATGGGCAAGGACTCCCACCTCGCGGGGGAGTTCGACGTGACCGACGCCGTACGGCCCGGCGAGCCCAACACCATCGGGCTCACGGTGGTCAAGTGGTCCGACGCCACCTTCGTCGAAGACCAGGACCAGTGGTGGCACGGCGGCGTGACCCGCCCCGTGCACCTCTACGCCACCGACCCGCTGCATCTCGACGACGTCCACATCAGGGCCGGCCTCGCCGACGGCGGAGCCGGGGACCTGGCCGTGGAGGTCCGGGTGAGGTCGGCGGCGGGCCTGCTGCCCGACGGATGGCGCGTGTCCGCAATGCTGGACGCCGCCGGGCCCTCCGCCGAGCCGGCCGAACTGGGGATCGACGAGGAGTTCCACGCGCTGGCCGCCGAGCGGGAGCAGGTCTCCGGCTGGCTCGGCCGGGTCCGGCTGCGCGCGACCGTGCCCGCCGTACAGGCGTGGAGTGCGGAGACGCCGGAGCTGTACGGCCTGACCGTGCGCCTGTTCCGCCCGGACGGCACCGTCGCCGACGAGTCGCGGCACCGGGTCGGGTTCAGGACGGTCGAGATCGTGGGCAGGGATCTGCTGGTCAACGGCGTCCGCGTCTACATCAGAGGGGTCAACAGGCACGACTTCCACCCGCGGACGGGCCGGGTGGTCTCGGCCGAGGACATGCGCGCCGACCTCGTGACGATCAAGCGGTTCGGCTTCAACGCCGTGCGCACCTCTCACTATCCGAACGACCCCGTGCTCCTCGACCTCGCGGACGAGCTGGGCCTCTACGTCGTCGACGAGGCGAACGTCGAGAGCCACGCCTACGCCACCGAGCTCGCCGACGACCCGGTCTACCTGCCCGCCTTCCTCGACCGGGTGTCCCGGATGGTCCGCAGGGACAAGAACCACCCGTCCGTCGTCATCTGGTCGCTCGGCAACGAGAGCGACTACGGCGTCAACCACGACGCCGCGGCCGGCTGGCTGCGCGGCTACGACCCGACGCGCCCGCTGCAGTACGAAGGCGCCGTCAGGTACGACTACGAGAACGGCAAGGCCGCGAGCGACATCGCGTGCCCGATGTACGCCTCCATCGACGACATCGTGGGGTACGCCCGCTCGGGGAGACAGACCCGGCCGCTCATCCTGTGCGAGTACTCGCACGCGATGGGCAACAGCAACGGCTCCCTGTCCGACTACTGGGCGGCCATCGAGTCCACCCCCGGTCTGCAGGGCGGCTTCATCTGGGAGTTCTGGGACCACGGCCTGCTGCAGCGGGTCGCCGACGGCCGTCCCGCGGCCGACGGCGGCTACGAGGCGGGAGTCACGGAGCCCGGCTACCGGTGGGCCTACGGCGGCGACTTCGGCGACCGCCCGAACGACGGCAACTTCTGCCTCGACGGTGTGGTCTTCCCCGACCGCACGCCGAAGCCGGTGATGTTCGAGCATCGCGAGCTCGCCGCGCCCGTGCGGATCGAGCTCGCGGCCGAGTCCGGCGGCCGGGCGCGGGTGCTGGTCCACAATAGGCAGGACTTCCGGGACCTCTCGTGGCTGACCGCCGTATGGGACCTGACGGCGGCCGGTCGCACAGCGGGGGCTGCCGACCGGTTCCGGACGGTCCCGGCCGTTTTGCCGCCGATCCCGCCGGGCGGCTCCGCGGTGGTCGAGGTGCCGTCCGAGCTGCTCGCCGAGCTGTCTGGGCCGTCCTCGCCCGGCGAGGTGTGGCTGACCCTGCGCGTGGCCACCCGGGACGACCTGCTGTGGGCGCCCGCGGGAACCACGGTGTGCCTTCCGCAGGTCCGGCTGCGTGACGAGAGCCGTGACCTGCCCGCCCGCGCGGGCACCCCCGTCTCCGACGGGGGAGCGGACGCGGGCGCCGGTGGGGGAGCGGGGGCGGACCCGGGCGCCGGCTCGTGGCCGGTCGAGGTCGACGGGGAAGGGCTGCTCGTCCATCCTCTGCTGGCGAGCCCGCCCATGCTCAGCCTCTGGCGGGCCCCGACCGACAACGACCGCATCGGCGGGCTCGCCGCCCGCTGGGAGGAGCAGGGTCTGCACGCGCTGACCCGCGAACCCCTCGATGTCGTACGGCAGGCCGACCGGGTCGTCGTCCGCGCCCGTTACGTGGCGGCGGGGGGAGTCTCGATCGCGCATGAGCAGGTCCTCACGCCGGTGGCCGGCGGCGTCCTGATCGAGGAGACCGCCGTGTTGCCCGACGTGCTGGCCGACGTGCCCCGTGTCGGCTCGGTGTGGGAGACGGCGGCCGGATTCGACGATTTCGAATGGTTCGGGCAGGGCCCCTGGGAGACCTATCCCGACCGGCGCGCGGGCGGTCCGATCGGCGCGTACCGTGCGAGGGTGGACCGGCTCTTCACGCCGTACGCCCGGCCGCAGGAGAGCGGCGGCAGGCACGCGGTGCGCCGGTTCGCCCTGACCGGTGACGCGGCACGCCTCGCCGTACATCTCGACGAGCCGCGCCAGGTGAGCGTCACACGTCACCGGGACGGCGATCTCGCGGCGGCCCTTCACCACGACGAACTCGTCCCTCTGACGCGGTGCGTCGTCCACGTCGACGCCGCCCACCGCGGCCTGGGCACCGCCTCCTGCGGGCCCGACACATTGGCCCCCTACCTCGTCGGTCCCGGCACCTACACCTGGTCCTGGGTCCTGTCCTTCACGTGAAGCGGAGGAGTCTCTTGGAAGTCACGACGACACGGGTGGCGAGCGCCCCTGTGAACTTCGGGATCTACCGGCACGACACCGACCTGATCGGCCCCGGCGAACTGCTCGCCGGGATGGCCGAGGCCGGATACGACGGGGTCGACTCCGGCCCGATCGGCTACCTGGGAGCGGGCGATCTCGCGCGGGCGGGCCTCGGGCTGGCGGGCGGCTGGGTCGACCTGAGGTACGGCGACGCCGCCGGGTTCGACGCCGACCTCACCGGCCTGCGGGCGGCGCTCGAGGTGTTCGCGAGCGTCCCCGTGGACGACCCCCGTTTCGCCCCCAGGCCGACGCTTGCCTGCCCGAGCAACGTCGCCAGGTTCGCGCGTCCCGGAGGCGCGGCCCCCGGGATCGCCGCTGAGGACTGGCCGGAGTTCGCCGCCCGGGTGCAGGCCGCGGCCGAGGTGTGCCGTGAGGCCGGCCTGGAACCGGCCTTCCACTACCACCTCGGCACCGACGTGGAGACGCCGGAGGACGTCGAAAGGCTCCTCGAGCTCACCGACGTCGGGATCTGCCTCGACACCGGCCACCTCTGGCTCGCGGGAGGCGACCCCGTCGCCGCGCTCAGGGCCTGGTCCGGTCGCGTGACACAGGTCCACGTCAAGGACGCCGACCGTGCGGTTCTCGCCCGGGGCGGCGACCTGACCACGGCGGTGGCGAACGGCTGCTTCCCCGCGCTGGGACGGGGTGAGGTGGACATCGCCGGGTTCGCCGACGTGCTCCGCGAGGTCGGCTATCAGGGCTGGATCGTGATCGAGCAGGACGCGCCCGCCACCGGCCAGGACCTCGGCGCGATCCTCGCCGACCAGCGGGCCAACCGGGACCTTCTGAGGAGCGTGGGCCTGTGAGGCTCAAGGTGGCGGTGGCCGGGCTCGGCGTCATCGCGCAGACGGTGCACCTGCCCCTGCTGGAGCGGCGCGGCGACCTGTTCGAGGTGGTCGCCCTCTGCGACCTGTCGGCCTCGCTGACCGCGCGGATGGCCGACCGGTACGGCGTGGCCGGGCGCTACACCGACGTGACGGAGATGCTCGACGCGGGCGGCTTCGACGCCGTGCTGGTGCTGACGTCGGGTTCGCACGGGCGCGTGGTCGTCGACGCGCTCCGCCGGGGCTACGCCGTACTGTGCGAGAAGCCTCTCGCCTACACCCGCGCGGAGGCGGCCGAGATCGCGGAACTGGAGGATCCCGGGCGACCCCGGCTGATGGTCGGGTACATGAAGCAGTACGACCCCGCCGTGCAGCGGGTCGCCGGACGGGCCGCCGACGTGCGTGCCGTCCAGGTGACCGTGCTCCATCCGAGCGACCGGTCGCAGTTGGCGTTCGCCCGGCTCCCGGAACCGCCCGCAGACGTGCCCGCCGAGGTTCTCGACAGGTTCCGGGCCCGGGAGGACGAGCTGATCCGCGCCGCCATCGGGGACGCCCCGCCCGAGGCGCGCGGGCTCTACACGACCATCCTCAACAGCATCTGCCACGATCTGTCGCTGCTGCGCCTTCTCGCGGGCGGACCGTCGGGCGTCGACCACGTGACGACCTGGCCTGGAGCGGGCGGGCGCTCGGTCGAGATGGCGGGCCCGTTGCGCGCCGGTGGGCGTTATGCCATCCATTGGCATTATCTGGAGGACTATCCCGCCTACCGGGAGACCGTGGCCGTGCACCACGCCACCGGCACCTTCGAGATGGTCTTCCCCACGCCGTACCTGCTGGGCGCGTCCACCCGGCTCACCGACGTGAGCGCCGAAGGGCGGGTGGCGTTCAGCGACGTCACCCCGTCCTTCGAACGTGAACTCGCGGCCTTCCACGCGATGGTGACCTCCGGGGTACCGCCTCTCACCGGAGTGCCGGGAGCCTTGGAGGACATCGTGACCGCGCAGCAAGCGGTGACCAGGCTGCTCGAACTCAACGACCTCCCCCCCACCACCGGCGAATCCACCACCCCCACAACCCCCGCCACCCCCATAACCCCCGCGTGATCATGCACACATTCGCATGAAGGCCCCCTGACCTGCCCGAACTTTAACCGTGATCATGCACAAGTTCGTGATCTACATGGTCGACCAGCGAAGACTCTCTCCGTGATCATGCGCAGGTTCGGGTGGGGGGCCGGTGAGCAGGCGAATCGTCTTTCGTGATCATGCAGTGTCACGCTCGGCCGGCCGTACATCTTGGGCGGCCCTGTTCGCATGCCCCTGACTTTGCATGATCACGGATGATGTCGTCCCAGTTCAGGGGCCGTTTCCCGGAAAGTGTGCATGATCACGGGTGGAGATTCCGCTGGTCATGCCCGCAGCTCACGAATCCGTGCATGATCACGGCGGGAGTGTTTGCTGCTCAGGCGGGCAATCCACGAACCTGTGCATGATCACGCCCCAGGTGGGGGGGGTCAGTCCTTGGGCAGTGAATGGGCGAGGAAGGTTCGGATCAGGGCGGTGACCTCGTCCAGTGCGCTCTCGAGGAGGAAGTGGCCACCCTCGAGGAGATGGATCCGGGCGTCGGGCAGGTCGTCGGCGAAGGCCAGAGCGCCCGGAGGGCCGAAGATCTCATCGCCCTGTCCCCAGACGGCGAGCAGGGGCGTCTGCCGCGAGCGAAGGTATTCGTGCAGGCGCGGGTAGAGCGGGAGATTGGTCGCGTAATCCAGGAACAGGGCCAGTTGGACGCGGTCGTTGCCCGGGCGTGAGACCAGGTCGAAGTCGTGATGCCACGTGTCCGGGCTGACGACGGTCTCGTCCTGCACCCCGGTGACGTACTGCCACTTGATCGCCTCGAGGGTGAGGGCCTGCCGGATGGCCGTCTCGGTCTCCGGGGTCTGCTCGCGCTGGTAGGCCCAGACGGTCTCCCAGAAGTTCTCGACGAACCCGGCATCGTAGGCGTTGCCGCTCTGGGTGATGATCGCCGTGATCGCGTCGGGCCGGTTCAGGGCGAGCCGCCATCCGATCGGGGCGCCGTAGTCCTGGACATAGATGGCGTAGCGGGAGACCCCCAACTGGCTCAGCAGACCCTCGGTCAGTTCGGTGAGCGCGTCGAAGGTGTAGTCGAACTCGTCGGCGGACGGCGCGTCGGACAGCCCGAAGCCCAGGTGGTCGGGGGCGATGACGTGGTACCGGTCCGCCAGGGCCGGGATGAGATCGCGGAACATGAACGAGCTGGTCGGAAAGCCGTGCAGCAACACGAGCACGGGTGCGTCGGCCGGTCCGGCCTCCCGGTAGAAGAGCCGCCGGCCCTGCACGGTCGCGTAACGGTGGTGGACGTTCCCCATAACTAACCCCCATGAGTGGCTTGGATGGTTAGCAGCAAACCAGGACAAGATGTAACCTGTCAAATAAAGAAGAGAGGTTAGAGATGTACGTGCCCACGACGCGGGCGGACGAAGACGCACTCTTGGACCTGCTCAACAGCACGCCGATCGTCGACGGCGTCGTTCAGGACCATCTGAGCGACGCCGCCGAGGCACGGGTCTGGCTACGGGAACGAGGAGGATCCGGGTCGCACGCCGATTGGGAGGCCGCGCGGCAGGCGCGGGACGCGCTGCAGTCGGTCGTAAGCGGTGAGCGGCCGCCGACCGTCCTGGCGCCGTTCCTCGAAGGGGTCGGCTACCGCCCGGTCGTGTCGGAGCGCGGGGTGGAATGGTCCCTCGACGCACCGGCGGAGCGCGCGTCGGCGGTCAGAGCCGTCCTGTCCTGGAGCGCCGTGGAAAGCACGAAGCCGGGACGGCTCAGGCCGTGCGCCAACGGCGAGTGTCACCTCTTCCTGCTCGACCGCAGCAAGACCAATCAGGCCCGTTGGTGCTCGATGGCCGCCTGCGGGAACAGGATGAAGGCCCGGCGGCACTACCAGAGGGCGCGTCAGGCGCCGGTCGACTGATCCGGAACGGCCGGCCCGCCGCCGTCGGCCGCGGGCCGTACCTACGGGGAGCGAGGGTCTGCCCTTGCCCCAGCGATTGCCGAAGCGTCCACGCCGAGGCGAACGTCCTGGCAGGACTACTCCAAGGTCAGTTGCTGGCCGGGTTGGGGAACCCGAACCCCGGCCCCCGAGGCCATGCCTGCTTCCCGCAGTGCGGGCACAGGTACGGAGTCACGCTCGGGAACATGTCCGGCAGGTAGATGCCGAACCAGTCCCATAGATGCGCGATGAGGTAGGACGCCAGGTGCAGCGTATGCACGAAGGTCCCGTAGTCCTCGCGCGACAGCCAGGCGTTGAGCAGAATCCTGTGGACGCTCGGTGAGCCGGCGAGTCTGACGAGGTGGTGAAGCAGATCCTGGAGCTCCCCGCGGGCCTCTTCGGGCACCTGGTTAGGTCTTAGTTCGTCCACCATGACCCCTCCCGGTGTGTGAATTGATGGGATGACCACGTCTTTGGGGTCTTGCATACGGTATACGTTGAAACTTGAACGACTCAAGTCAGCAGGGCGCCGGCCAATTGCATTCACATGCTTCTTTACGGTTTCACGGGGTTCTGTCGGCCCGTTCCGGACGGGCAAAGCGGCACGCAGACGGGGGTTGACCCCCGGCACCGGCAAAACTACGGAAAAGTAGTTACTTGTGTTCGGGCAGAGGCCTGGCCACCCGGCGGGGTCCCTGACGAACCAAGGGGTTACCCCTGGGTGGATGGAGGGCGACCCTCGAAGTCGGCCGTGGGAATTCCGCGCCGGTGCAGATCGGCGACGAACCGCCGGGCCAGTTCGTCGGCGGGAGCCGCCACGATCGCGACCACGTCGCGGTGGACGGGCGGGCTCAGCGGGCGTACCACGCCGGACGGGCGGCTCATGAGGGCGGAGGCGGGCACGATGGTCACGCCCATCCCGGCCCCCGCGAGCTGCGCCGCGGTCCGCGGGCTCCGCGTCCGCAACACCGGTGCGAGCGCGACCTGATGCCCGGAGGCGAACTGGTCCACCCACACCGCCAGCCCGTTCTCCGGGTCGTAGTGCACGAACGGCTCGGCGGTGAGCCGCGCGGGGGCGATCGAGGATTCGGCCGCGAAACCGTGGCCATCGGGCGCCACGACGACCATCTCCTCCTGGCCGAGCACCTCGAGGTGGGCGGAGGTTCCGGTCGGCCGCGGGCCGATCACCAGGTCGGTGCCGCCCGCCTCGAGCCGCTCGACCATGCGATCCGTGCTGGTGAACTCCATCAGGTCCAGCCGGACATCGGGACGGCGGGCGCGCCACCGGCGTAACACCGGCACCAGGAGCCAGGCGGTCATCGTCTCGGCGCAGGCGATCCGGAGACGGCCGGTGCGTCCCGCGCCGACCTCACGACCCAGATGGACGGCCTGGGCCGCGGCCTGGAGCGCGACGCGGGCCTCGCCTACGGCGGCGCGACCCGCGGCCGTCACCCGGACGCCGCGCGACAGGCGCTCCACGACGGGCGTGCCCAGCTCCCGCTCGAGGGCGGCGATCTGGTGCGAGAGCGCGGGCTGGGACATGTGCAGCTCCGCGGCGGCCCTGGTCACCGATCCGGTGTCGACCAAGGCCACGAGGCACTCGAGTGCTCGGAGAGTGGCCATTCGCAAAATCTAACTCCGTCCGCCGGAAGTTTCATCTTCCGACGGACGCGAGGCCCCCCGGCCGGTGGTTACAGTCGGTCTAGGAGGCCCTGACCAGCGGTGACGCGGGGAACAGGGGAGGGGACCACGATGGCAAGACTCCTGTCAGTGAATGTCGGAATGCCGAAGGACGTGCCGTGGCAGGGCAGAACCGTCCACACCGGCGTGTGGAAGCACCCGGTGACGGGTCCGCGGACGGTCCGGCGGCTCAACGTCGACGGTGACGGTCAGGGCGACCTGCAGGGGCATGGTGGGGAGCAGCGCGCCGTGCTCGTCTACCAGATCCAGTCGTATGCGCACTGGCAGGAGCACCTGGGCCGTACGGACTTCGAGTTCGGCCAGTTCGGGGAGAACTTCACGGTCGACGGCCTGCCCGACGACGAGGTGTGCATCGGCGACCGGTACCGCATCGGCGGGGCCGAGTTCGAGGTGACGCAGCCGCGGGTCACCTGCTACCGCGTGGGTCTGCGTCTCGGCGAGCCGGAGATGCCCGCGCTTCTCGTCTCCCATCGCCGTCCCGGCTTCTACCTCCGTGTCATCACCGAAGGCGAGGTGCGGGCCGGCGACGACATCATCCGGACCAGGACCGGGCCCGGAGCCCTCAGTGTCGCCGAAATCGACGCGCTCCTCTATCTGCCGGGCCGCGACCCGGACACGGTGCGCAGGGCGCTGGCCATTCCGGCACTGAGCCCCGGATGGCGTCAGTCCTTCCTCGAGATGGCCGAGGACCACGCGACCGCTTCCGCGGCTGAGGACCAGGCGACCGTTTCCGCGGCCGGGGAACGAGGCTGGCCGGGCTTCAGGCCGTTGCGCGTCACCCGGATCACCGAGGAGACCCCGTCGGTCCTGTCCATCCGGCTCGAGGCGGAGGACGGCGGCAGCCTGCCCGCCGCCGAGGCGGGGCAGTATCTGACACTTCGCGTCAGCGGTGCGGGGGACCCTCCTCCCGTACGGAGTTACTCCCTCTCGTCGGCCCCCGGGTCGCCCGCGTACCGCCTCAGCGTGAAACGGGACCCCCATGGCGTCGTGAGCCGGTACCTGCACGCGGGTCTCCGTACGGGCGCCGTCCTGGAGGCCGCGGCTCCCCGGGGCGACTTCGTCCTCACGCCCGGCACGGCGCCCGTGCTCCTCATATCGGGGGGAATCGGGGTGACCCCGGTCCTGTCGATGCTGCACCGGCTCGCCGCCGAACGGACCCGGCGACCGGTCTGGTGGATCCACACCACACGGAGCAGGAGTCAGCACGCCTTCGCCGGCGAGGCGCACACGCTGCTGGCCTCGCTGCACGAAGCGCACGAACACGTCTTCTACACCTCGCCGGAGGAGGAGCCCGCCCCCAGGGCGGGTGTTACCCGTGGCCGGCCCACAGAGGACAGCCTGAGAGACCTCGGCGTCCCGGCGGAGGCGACGGCCTACCTCTGCGGGCCGGAAGGCTTCATGAGCGCCCTCCACGACGCACTGCTCGACATCGGCCTGGCGGCGGATCACATCCACACCGAACTCTTCGGTGCTCGCGGCGCCGTCACTCCCGGAATCGCCGGTCGGCCCCGCACACCGCCCCATCAGCCGCCCGGGCGACCGGGCACGGGCGCGCTGGTCACCTTCGCCCGCAGCGGCCTGTCGGTCCGCTGGTCGCCTCGGTTCCGCTCCCTGCTGGATCTCGCCGACGCCTGCGACGTGCCCACACGATGGTCATGCCGTACGGGTGTCTGCCACACCTGCACGACGCCGATCGTCAGCGGGAACGTGGACTACTCACCGGCTCCGCTCGAACCTCCCGCCCAGGGCGAGGTCCTCGTCTGCTGTTCCCGGCCGGAGACCGATCTCGTCCTCGATCTGTGAACCGTGGAGAGGAACCGTGATGCGTGCCATCGTCATCGAGAGATTCGGCGGGCCGGACTGCCTCGTCTATGCGGAACTGCCCGAGCCTGAGCCCATGTCCGGCCAGGTCGTCATCGAGGTCAAGGCGTTCGGCCTCAACCACGCGGAAATGCACATGCGCAGAGGGGAGTGGGCCGAGGCCGCGAAGGTCAGCGGCATCGAGTGCGTCGGACTGGTGAAGGCCTGTCCAGGAGGGGAGTTCCCCGTCGGCGCCAAGGTGGCGGCGCTGATGGGCGGCCTCGGGCGCACCATCGACGGCAGCTACGCCGAATACACCCGGGCGCCGGCGTCGAACGTGGCGCTCATCGAATCCGATCTGCCCTGGGCCGAGCTCGCCGCGATCCCCGAAACCTACGCCACCGCCTGGACCTGCCTGTTCCGCAACCTGGAGGTGGCTCAAGGACAGACGCTGGTCATCCGGGGTGCGACCTCCGCCTTCGGCCAGGCCGCGGTCAACCTCGCGGTGAACGCCGGAGCTCGGGTCATCGCCACGACACGCGACCGAGGGCGTTTCGCCTTGCTGGAGGATCTCGGCGCCGACCGCGGCGAGCTCGAAGGGCCGGAACTCTCCCAGCGGATCGCCGAGGCCAAGCGGATCGACGCCGTGCTCGACCTCGTGGGCAACAGCACGATCCTCGATTCCCTGGCGATGTTGCGCCGGGGCGGCCGCGCCTGCCTGGCGGGCTGGCTGGGCGGTCTCGGCCCGATCGCCGACTTCAACCCGCTGCTGCAGATGGCGAGCGGGGTCTACCTGACCTTCTTCGCCAGCTTCGTGTTCGGGACGCCGGGCTTCCCGCTGTCCGACGTGCCACTTCAGGCGATCGCCGAACAGGTGGCGGCGGGCCGGCTGAAGGCGAAGCCGTCACGCGTGTTCGGTTTCGAGGAGATACGCGAGGCGCATCGGGTGATGGAGGCCGGAGAGGCCGCCGGCAAGATGGTCGTCGTCCGCGCCTGAACCACCGCGGTCAGACCAGGGGTTCGCCGCCGTCGACCGGCAACGTGACCCCGGTCATGAAGGTGTTGGTCATCGCGAACACCACCGCGTCCGCGATGTCCTCGGCCGTTCCGATGCGGCGCGCGGGGTTGTGCGCGGCGCGCTCTTCGAACAGCTCCGCCTTCTTGTCCGCCCCGAGCCCGTCCCAGGCGCCGGTGTCGACGGTCCCGGGAGAGATGGCGTTGACCCGGATGGGGGCGAGTTCCACGGACAGGGCCCTGGTCACGACATCCACCGCGCCGTTGGTGGCCGCGACGCCCAGGACTCCGACGGTCGGCTTGCGAGCCGCGGCCCCGGAGAAGACGACGAAGGATCCTCCCGTACGCATTCGCGGTGCGAAGTGCTTGGCGAGCATGATCGGCCCGATCACCTTGGTGCTGAAGGAGACCAGCAGCGCGTCCGGATCGAGGTCGGCGACGCGGCCACGCGCGCGTGCCGAGGCGGTCGACACCACGTGGTCGACCTCGCCGACCCGTTCGGCCAGCGTCGCGATCGACTTCTCGTCGGTGAGATCCACCTCCTCGGCGGTGACGCCCTCGTCGTCGTAGGCCCGTGCAAGGGCCGCGCGGTCGCGTCCCGCCACCACGACCCGCGCGCCGGCCGCTCGCGCCGCGAGGGTGACCGCACGGGCGATGCCGCTTCCGCGGCCGACGACGAGCACGGTCTTGTCCTGCAGATTCGCTGACATCACGCTTCCCTTTCCATCAGTCGGAGGCTCCATAAGCCGGAATCTCCGTCCCCCGGAGAGCGAGGCTAAGTGGCCGCGCCCACCTCCCGGCATGTTCCGGCCATGAGACTTTTCGCCGCTGAGAGGAGGTTCCGCGAATGCTTCGGAGAAGGTGCCATGTCGGACGGCCGCGTTCCGCCGGCCGGGGCGTATCGTCCGGATGGGTGTCGGCGTGCTCGTCGTCCCGGTCCCGTACGCGGTGGGCGTCGTCGGCTCGCCGTGGAATCGTCGACGCCGGCTGAGGGGAGCCAGGCTTGAACACCTTCGGCGAGGCCCTGATCGGTGACTGGCACCGTGCCGTCTACGCCGCCGTCAAGGCGGTGGCCTTGTTCCTCACCGCCGCGGTGGCGTTCCGGCTCACCGAGCGCAGGACCATGGCGGAGTTCGCCCCGTTCGACTGGGTCGCCGCCGTCGCGGTCGGCGCCCTCGTGGGGCGCACCGCCACCGCGACCGACGCGTCGTGGCTCACCGGCGCCGCGGCGCTGGTGGCTCTGCTCGCCGTCCACACGGCCATCACCAGGCTGCGGTTCCTGCCGGTCGTCGGCCGCCTGGTCGATCCGCCGCTGCGGATCCTGATCAGGGACGGCCGGGTCGACCGGCGCAACCTGCGCCGTTGCGGGCTCACCGAGGCCGATCTCGAGGCCGTCCTGCGTCAGCACGGGCACCTCGGCCCGGACGGCATCCATCTCGCGATCTTCGAATCCAAGGGTGCGGTCTCCGTCCTGCCGCATCCGGCCGTGTCGGCCCCACCCGGTGATGCCGCCGGTCCCTCGCACCGATGACCCGCGTGTCCGCAATTTGATACATATTGTCTTGGTATATGGGCTTTATGGGATCATGGGACACATAACGTGGACATGGAAAAGGTGACGATCGAGATGACCTCTCCCGTTGACGACACCCGTGCGTACGCCCGGCGGCTGGCCGCGCAATACGTGGAGCGGGGCGACCCCACCGGCTGGTTCGAACCGTTGTACGCCGCCGCCGGCCGCGGTGAGGCGGTGGTGCCCTGGGCGGACCTCGAGCCCAACCCCCACCTGGTGACCTGGACCGGGTCCCGCGCCCTCTCCGGCGCCGGCCGTACGGCCCTGGTCGTCGGATGCGGCCTCGGCGACGATGCCGAGCATCTTGCCGGGATGGGCTTCGAGGTGACCGCCTTCGACGTCGCGCCGAGCGCGATCGAGGGCGCGCGCGGCCGCTTCCCCGGCTCGCCGGTCCACTACGTCGCGGCCGATCTGCTGGCGACGCCGGACGAGTGGCGGGCCGGGTTCGACCTCGTCGTCGAGATCTACACCCTGCAGGTGCTGACGGGAGAGGCGCGCGAGCGAGCCGTCGCACGGGTCTCCTCGCTCGTGGCGCCGGGCGGCACACTCCTGGTGATCGCCAGGGCCAGGCTCGACCGCGAGCCCGCCGGTGAGATGCCGTGGCCGCTCACCCGGGACGAGATCGAGTCCTTCGCCGGTCACGGGCTCGACGCCGCCGAGATCACCGACTTCCACGACGACGAGGACCCCCCGAGGCGACGCTGGCGGGCCGAGTTCCACGCCGCCGGTTAGGACATCGTCCAGCGTCGCCGGTACGGACGCGACGGTCGTGGGGGATCGCCCTCGTGACCGTCCGGACGGGGCAGGCCGAGGCGGCCGCGCAGGTCCGCGGCGGCGTACCGGTGACGGAAGACGCCCCGGGCGCGCAGTTCGGGAACGAGGCCCCGCGTGATCGCGGACAGGTCGTGGGGGAGCACGCCGGGGTGCAGGCGAAATCCGTCCAGTCCCGCCGAGCGCCAGTCCAGGATCAGGCCGACGAGGCCCGTGGCGGTGCCGGTGTACACGAGGGCGTCCGAGGTGAACTCCGCGCCGTCGAGGTCGTCCAGTCGCGCCTTCCTGCCCGCGGCGACGCCGGGATCGCGGTCGAGGAAGACCACGAGGTCGGCGAAGACCTTCAAACGGGGTCCCGTACGGCCGGCGGCCTTCTCCGCGGCCCGCACCTGGTCCACCATCACGGTGGTGTCCAGCCAGTCCCGCGGGGTCACGTAGACGACGTCGCAGCCCCGCGCCGCGAACTCGTACGTTTCGACGTCGTGGGCCGCCGAGGTCACCGGCGGATGCCCGTCCGGGAGGCCGCCCCACAGCCGGGCGCACGTGGTCCACGATCTGGGCCGTCTCGCCAGGCGTCCGGGAGATCTTGGGGTGCCATCCCGCGCGCCCGTGGCTGATGCGGTCGAGCGTGGCGATCCCGAGCGCGACGTGCCGCGGTGGATCCGCCTGCGGAAACGAGAACGCCGGCCGTCGGCAGGAGGCTTGCTGCGAATGCCTACTTTTATAGCAGGAAATACATCCTTTATGTCGATCGAGCGGTCGTCAGGCCGCCCTCTCCATGGCCAGCAGCGTGAGCTTGGCGTCGGGGCCGCCGGCGTAGCCTCCGGCGCTGCCGTCGGAGCGCACCACCCGGTGGCAGGGCACGACGAGGGGGAGCGGGTTGGTGGCGCAGGCGGTGCCCACGGCGCGGACCGCCCGGGGGCTGCCCGCGGCGGCTGCGACCTGGGCGTAGCTCTCGGTACGGCCGTAGCCGATCTCGCGGAGGTGCGTCAGCACCTCGCGCCGGAATCCCTTCGACAGCCGCCAGTCCAGCGGAAGGTCGAAACGGGTCCGCCGCCCGGCGAAGTACTCCTCCAACTGCCGGCTCACCTCGTCCAGGCGGGCCGGGGCCTCCAGGATGCGGGGGCTGACGTCGTCGGCGAGGCGCCGCAGCACGGCGTCGTGGTCCTGGATGGCGAAGGCGACCTTCACCAGGCCCTGGACGGTCGAGGCCAGCAGGAGCCTTCCGACGGGCGTGTCCATCGTGCGGTAGGCGAGGTCGAGGACGCCCTCGCGCTGTGCCTCGTCCACGAGGCGTTCGTGGAGCCGGGCCATCGCGGGTGCGTCCTGGGTGGGGAGCGCCGCGAACAGGCGCCCGGCCTGCGGGTCGGATGCGGTCGTCATCGTGCCACTCCGCTCTGATCGGTGAGTCGGGGATAGGTGCCGCGCAGGGTCTTGATTCCGTCGGCCGCCGCCCTGCGCGCGGCATCCGTGCTCCCGCCGCACAGGGCGGCGATCTCCTTGTACGGCAGGCCGGCCAGGTAGTGGTAGGCCACCGCCTGGCGCTGCCGCGCGGGCAGTGCCTTGAGCGCCCGCCACAGGTCGCCGTCCCAGTCCTCCGGCCTGCCGGTGACGCCGGGACGCTCCGGCAGCGTCTCCACCGGAGTGGGCCTGCGGGCGGCGGCGCGGGTGACGTCGACGGATCTCCGATGGGCGATCGTCACCAGCCACGCTTCGACGTTCGCGTCAGGCGGCAGGTCCGGGTAGGCCTTCAGAGCCGAGACGAACGTCTCGGACCAGGCGTCCTCCGCGTCCTGAGGTCCGAGGACGGCCCGGCACACGCGCAGCACCATGGGCCCGTACTCGGCCACGATCTGCTCGAAAGGTCGTCGCATGCTCACCTCTGGTAGACGTCCGGGCCCTCCGGAACGTGAGATCGCGGCTCAGAACAGCCTCGCCGCCTTTCGTGCGGCCGGCTCCTCCAGGTCGAGCAGGAACCGCTTGCGCTCCAGCCCTCCGGCGTACCCGGTGAGGCCGCCGTCCGCGCCCACCACCCGGTGGCACGGAACGATCACGGATATGGGGTTGCGGGCGTTCGCGGAGCCGACCGCCTGCGCCAGCGACACGTCGCCCAACCGGCGCGCCAGGTCACCGTAGGAGCGGGTCTCGCCGAAGGGGATCTCCGTCAGCAGGTGCCACACCCGCTGCTGGAACTCGTTGCCCCGGGGCGCCAGGGGAAGGTCGAAGCGGGTCCGCTCCCCGGCGAAGTATTCGCCCAGTTGGCGGCGTACCTCGGTGAAGTCCGCGTCGCCGCGGGTGCCATATTCCTCCGGCTCGGGGCCGCGGAGGTGCCTCTCGAAGTACAGCCCGCAGAGCACGCCGTCCTCGGCGACCGCGAGCAGGTCGCCCACGGGTGACGCGATGACGGTATGAGTCCTGGCCATGGTGCCTCGCCCTTCCTCGAGCCGGGGACACTCGGTCGCGTCCCTCACACCCTGAAGACGTCCGGGAGCCGCGGAACGTGAGACCGCCCCCGTACGACTGTTCCCTCATGCGAACGCGAGGACGATCTCCCGGATGCCCATGGGAGCCGTCCTCACGTCGCACGCTAGGCGATGCGGGTGCGGATCTGCCGGACCGCCAGGAGGAGCAGGACCGCGGCCAGGGCGGTGAACAGGCCGGCCTCGATGAACTGGAGCGGCCAGTAGTTGCCGGCCGGCTGATAGAGCTGGAAGTTGTAGGCGTCAGAGGGAAGGGACGCGCACGGTCCTCCCGGCTGGCCGGCCACGTTGGGCGAGCAAAGGATCTGCTCGCCGCTCGAGATCACCTCGCCTGCGGCGTTCTTGATCCCGACGGAGAACGTCCAGTCACCGAGCGCCGTGTTGGGTCGCTGCCCGCCGATCACGGGGTAGGTGCGCTCGTGTGCGGCCAGGAAGTTCCCCCGCAGTTGCAGGAGCACGACGAAGCGTAGAGCGAGGAAGCCGACGAGCGCCGCCGCCATGGCGGGCAGGACCCGTCGCCAGACGGTCCCCGCGAACACGCCGAGCGCCACCGCGAACAGCGTGTACGCCACGGGCGCGATGCCCTGGACGTCGAAGCTGAGCTCGGCCATCCGTCCCTGGCCCGCCTGGCTCAGCGGTTCGAGCCACCACGAGACCAGCAGCGCGTAGCCGGCGGACACGACCACCGTCGCGGCGAGGACGAGCCCGAGTTTGACCCCCGCCCAGCGCATCCGGCTCACGCCCTGGGTCCAGACCAGCCGGTGGGTGCCCTGCTCCAGCTCGCGGGCGACCAGCGGGGCGCCCCAGAACAACCCCACGAACAGCGGAAGGAAGACGAGCAGCATGCTGAGCGTGGCCAGATTCTCGTACCGGGTGCTGAACACGCTGGACAGCGCCTCGCAGCCGTCCCCCTGGAGGAACTCCGCCTTGCCCAGACCGCGCAGGCAGGCGGCGAGCCCGCTGTCGGTGAACGCGTTGCGCATGGAGATCCCGGTCGGGATCACCAGGGCCGCGAGCACCGCGAGCCCCATCGCGGTGAACAGGGCCTGCTTGCGGTGCTGCCGCCAGGTCAGCCAGATCATTTCGCGACTCCCAACACGGCCCGGCCGGGGGCCGGGTAGGCGAGGTAGGCCAGGACGAGGTCTTCGAGGGTGACGTCGTGCACGGTCCAGGCGGGGTCGAGGATCGGCCCGTCCGTCCGGACCAGCAGGGTGGTCTGCTTGTCGGTGTGGCTCTCCCGGATCACGGCCGCCACACCGGCGACGTCCGTGCGGTCCCGGCGGGGACCGGTCAGCGCCTTGTGCTCGCTCACCAGCTCGTCCACCCCGCCGAGCAACTGCACGTGGGCGGTCTGGAGCACGATCAGGTAGTCGCAGACCCGCTCCAGGTCGCCGAGCAGGTGGGAGGACAACAGCACGGTGGTGTCGCCGTCGGCGACGCTGCCCATCAGCACCTGCATGAACTCACGGCGGGCCAGCGGGTCCAGGCTGGCGACCGGCTCGTCGAGCAGGAGCAGTTCGGGCCGCTTGGCCAGTGCCAGCGTCAGCGCGACCTGGGCGCGCTGACCGCCGGACAACCCCTCGACCCGGCGGTCCAGGGGGATGCCGATCTGCTCCATCCGGTCCCGGGCCAGCGGGGTGTCCCAGCGCCGGTTGAGCCGGCCCCCATGGTGATCAGCTCGGCCACGGTGAAGTCTGGATAGAGCGGGGTGTCCTGGGCCACGAAGCCGACGCGGTCCAGCAGGTCGCGGTCGCCGTCCGGGCGCCGGCCCAGCACGTGCAGCGTGCCCTCGGTCGGGCGCAGCAGGCCGACGGCGAGGTTCAGCAGGGTGGACTTGCCCGCGCCGTTCGGGCCGACGAGCGCGGCGACCCGTCCGGCGGGCACCTGCAACGAGCAGTCCCGCAGCGCCCAGTTGCGCTTGTACCGCTTGCCGAGGCCATGCGTCTCCAGAGCCGTGTTCACGCTATTTCCTCCCTCTTCTCGTCGTCCTGAAAGGTGGCGCGCATCGTGGTCTGGATCAGTGCGACCACGTCCTCCTGTTCCAGCCCCGCCGTACGGGCCCTGCGGAGCCAGCCGACCAGTTCGCGGCGCAACTCGGCCTGACCGGCGAGCGAGGGGCCCGCCAGGGTGCGCCGGACGAACGTGCCGACCCCCGGTCGGCCCTCCACCAGGCCTTCCGCCTCCAGATGGCGGTAGGCCTTCAGCACGGTGTTGGGGTTGATCGCCAGCGACTCGGCCACGCTGCGCACTTTGGGCAGTTGGTCGCCCGGCTCGATCAGCCCGGTCCGCAAGCCCTGTTTGACCTGCTGGACGAGCTGCATGTACGGCGCCACCTGAGAGTGGCCGTCAAGCAGGAACTCGATCACACCGGAGCCCTCCTCTCTATTGTCTTATGACAATAGGACAATAGAGCAACCATGCGGCCGGGAACGCCTGCTGTCAAGGGGGTCACGACCCGCGGGCCTCTCTAGGCGAGGTTGCCGGGAGTCGTTACCACGGCAGGCTCCCCGCGCGGTCGAAGAAGGTGCCGGTGGGCCCGTCCGCACCGATGGTCGCGGCCCGGACGATCACCTCGGCGCCCTGCTCGACCGTCTGGATTCCGTGCCCCGTCATGCCGTGGAGGTCGGTCGCGCTGAAGCCGGGTTCGACGGCGTTGACGCGCAGCTCCGGCAGGCCCTTGGCGTACTGGACGGTGAGCATGTTCACCGCCGCCTTGGACGACGCGTAAACGGGAAGGGCATACGCGCTCTCAGGACGCTCGGGGTCGGTGACCACCCCGAATGAACCGAGGGAGGTGCCGACGTTGACGATCACGGGCGACTCGGACGCGCGCAGCACGGGCAGGAACGCCTGCGTCACGCGCGCGACGCCGAAGACGTTCACGTCGTAGATGGAGCGCAGCGTGTCGATCGAGACGTCTTCGGGCTTCACCATGCCTTCGAAGATCCCGGCGTTGTTGACCAGGACGTCGAGCCGGCCCTCCCTGCCGGCGAGCGTCGCCGCGGCCGCGGCGACGGAGGCGTCGTCGGTGACGTCGAGGAGCAGGAAGCGAGCGCCGAGGTCGTCGGCCGCCGCCTGGCCGCGCCGCGCGTCCCGGGCGCCGATGTAGACGGTGTGGCCGAGCGCGACGAGGCGGCGGGCGGATTCGCGGCCGAGGCCCTTGTTGCCGCCGGTGATGAGCGTGATGGTCATGAGAGATCTCTTCTGATTCGGTCGTGGGTTGCGATCTCGACTCTTGACGGGCGCCGACCGGGACGGGTACGCCCCGGGCATCCTGGGAGTGACAGGGACAGTCACGTCGGGACGAAGGCGGCTAGCCTCGAGCCGTGGACACGACCAATGCCCTTGGCGCCTACCTGCGCGCACGGCGCGATCTGGTTCGCCCCGAGGACGTCGGGTTGATCGCGGGCGAGCGGAGACGGGTGCCCGGTCTCCGTCGTGAGGAGCTGGCGATGCTGGCCGGCATCAGCTCCGACTACTACCTGCGCCTGGAGCAGGGGCGTGATCAACATCCGTCCGTCCAGATACTCGACGCGCTGGCCAAGGCGCTGCGGCTCGACGCGGCCGCCACCGCCCACCTGCACGAGCTGGCCAGGCCCAGGGTCCGCCGTCCGCCGCGCCCGCGTGCCGAACGGGTCCCTGCCGGGATCGCGCAGCTCATCGGCCAGTTCCCGATGCCCGCCTACGTGACCGGCAGATACTTCGACGTGCTGGCGGCCAACCCGCTCGCCCGTGCGCTGTCACCGAACTTCGCACCCGGCCGCAACCTGCTGCGGCAGGTCTTCCTGGACCCGGCCGACCGCGAACTGCACCTGGACTGGGAACGGGCGACCGCCGGCGTGGTCGGCGGTCTGCGCGCGGTGACCGGCACCGACCCCGAAGATCCACGTCTGGCGGCTCTGGTCGGAGAGCTGTCGATCCGCAGCGATCGTTTCCGAACCCTCTGGGCCCGCGCCGACGTCGGCCATCGCAGAGACGGCACGAGCCACATGCTGCACCCGAAGGTCGGCGAGCTGCACCTGCGCCGAGAGAAGCTCGACATCGCCGGAACCGACGGGCAGCAGCTCGTCATCTACCACGCGGAACCCGGGACGGACTCCGCCCAGGCTCTCGCCCTGCTCGGATCCATCGCGGTCACCGACGAACGCGACGCGGCGGCCGCGGAGGGGAACGGCGATCGCCCGGCGACGGTCAGCGGCCCCCGCGACGCCGGCTCAGGATGATCGACGTCGTGAGCACCGCGGCGATCGCGAAGCACGCGCCCCCGATCACGTCGACCGGGTAGTGGAAGCCGCTGCCGACGAGCCCGATCCCCGCCATGACCGTGACGACGAGCGCGACGGCGGCGGCCACGGCTCGCGCGGCGCCCGGCCTGGCCAGCACGACGAGCACGGTGAGCGTGGCGACGAGGCTGACGGTGTGGCCGCTCGGATAGGCGAGGTAGTCCTTGAGCGGACGGTCGAACAGCGGCTTGAGCACCCAGGTGTTGACCGCCACCGGGAGCGCGGTTCCGGCCAGGCAGAGGATCACGCCCTCCCACCGCCGCTGCGCCGCGCAGACGAGGGTCATCAGCGCGATCAGGGCGAGTAGGACGTAGGGCTCCGTCGGCAGGACGAACAGGCGCAGCAGCGCTCCCTCGTGGGCGAACACCCCGTCGATCCATCGCTGGAGTCCCCCGTCGAAGGCGTTGGGCTGCCGATCGCCCGCGACCCACGATCCCAGTCCCAGTGCGATCGCCGCCGTGACGGCCGCCCCGGCACCCTTGGCCTTGTCGCTCACACGCACGGACCCTACCGGGGCACTCCGACGACGGAGCATGGGAGTGGCGCGACCAGGTAGCCGATCGGATTCCGGCATAGCGTGTCAGAAAGGGCGCCGCGGACGTCCGCGGTGAGCGCCGGTGGCACGGCCGGCCGATCCTCGCCTGCCTGACGATCTGAACGCGAGCAGGGCGGAAATATCCTTATTCGAAAGGATGGGCGATGTCGAGTTACAGCATCTCCACCGCGAGTGTGAAGGACATCGAGCGGCTCGGCGAATGGGCCGACGACGAGGGCTGGAACCCGGGGAGATCCGACGGGCAGACCTTCTTCTCCGCCGATCCGCGGGGCTTCTTCTTCGGGAGGCTCGACGGCGAGGCCGTCGCGTCGATATCCGCCATCCGGTACGGAGCCGACTTCGGCTTCATCGGTTTCTACATCACCCGCCCCTGGGTTCGCGGCCAGGGGTACGGAATCCAGGTCTGGCGGGCGGGGATGGAGCACCTCGCCGGCCGCAACATCGGGCTCGACGGGGTGGTCGAGCAACAGGACAACTACCAGAAGTCAGGCTTCCGGCGTGCTTGGAACAACATCCGCTACGAAGGCGTGCCGTCGGGCGCCGAGGCGCCGGGCGACATCAGGCTGATCGACATCCGGACGGTCCCGTTCGGCCAACTCGCCGCCTACGACCGCCGGTTCTTCCCCGCGCCCCGGGACGCGTTCCTCGCCTCGTGGGTCAACCTGCCCGACCGTACGGCTCTCGCGGCCGTACGCGACGGCCGGCTGCACGGTTTCGCCGTCATGCGGGCCGCAAGCGGCGCCTCGCGGATCGGCCCGCTCTACGCCACCTCCCCGGACGTCGCCCTCGCGCTGATGAACGCGCTGTCCGCCACCGTGCCGGGATCGCCCGTCGCCATCGACGTCCCCGACATCAACAAGCCGTCCGTGCGGTTGATGGAGGAACTCGGACTGCGGCCGGCCTTCGAAGCCGCCCGCATGTACACCGGCCCGGTGCCGGATGTGGACCTGCCCGGGATGTTCGCCGTCACCAGCATCGAACTGGGTTAGCGGGGCGCGCCGTCTCCCCGCGCCGCTTCTCACGCCGCTTCTCAGGCCGCTTCTCACGGCGCCGCGGACAGTGCCGAGTGGAACGCGTCCAGGGCGATCTCCAGATCTAGGGACCCGCCCGCCTCGTGCCCGTTGAACTCCCAAGCCCGGATCTCCTTCCTCCCGGCGTAGGCGTGGTAGGCCGCGAAGGCGGTCGACGGCGGGCACACCTGGTCCATCAGCCCGGTCGAGAACCACGCGGGCGCGGTGGCACGCTGCGCGAAGGCGATCCCGTCGAAGTACGCCAGGGTCTCGAAGACGTTCTCCACCGCGCCGCGATGTGTGGCCAGATATCCCGAAATTTCGACGTATGGGCCATCGGTGGTCGACCGGATCGCCCGCCGGATGTCGCACAGCAGCGGCGCCTGGAGATGAACCGCGCGCAGATCCGGCACCAGGCCCGCCGCGGCCAGCGCGATCCCGCCGCCCTGGCTCGCCCCGACGACCGAGACCAGCGCAGGATCGACCAGGTCGACGGCGCGCACCGCCTCGACCGCCCGGACGGCGTCGGTGAACACGCGCCGGTAGAAGTACGTCTCCTTCGCGGTGATGCCGCGGGTCATGAACCCCGGGTACGACGCACCCGAGCCGACCGGGTCAGGGGTGTCTCCGCCCGCCCACGCGCCGCCCTGGCCCCGGGTGTCCATCAGCAGGTGCGCGTAGCCGGCGCTGGGCCACAGCAGGTCGTCCAGGGGGTGGCCGCGACCGCTCGCGTAGCCGTGGAACTGCACGACGGCCGGCAGCGGACCGCTTCGATGCCGGGGGACGCGCAACCATCCCCTGACCGGGTGACCGCCGAATCCGTTGAAGGTCACGTCGAACACGTCGACGGTCAGCAGTCTCGTGCCGACGGGGGTCAGCCTCAGATCGAGAGGATGGACCGCCGCTGAGTCGAGGGTGTCGCGCCAGAACGCGTCGAAGTCCGCGGGCGTCTCGTAGGCGCTGCGGTAGGCCCAGAGATCGGCCTGGTCCGCGTCGGCGGTCATGGGCGTGGTGTCCTCTCACGAATGTCCAGCGACGGTCCGAGCCGGACCTGTTCGCCCCCGGCGAGGGTCAGTTCCGCCGTCGTCGCGCCATGGCCGACGCGTGCCGTACGGGTTCCGGGGAGGGAGTTGCGAACCGTCAGCGAGGTGAGCTCGCCCCGCCGCCATTCGAGGTCGACGGTCCACCCGCCCCGGCACCGGACGCCCCACGCGGACCCGTCCGCCCAGGCGGCCGGTACGGCGGGCAGGATCCGGATGACCCCGCCGTGGCTCTGCACCACCATCTCCAGCAGCGCCGCCGTGATCCCGTAGTTGCCGTCGATCTGGAACGGGGGATGGGTGCTGAACAGATTGGGCAGCAGCCCGCCCCAGAGTGAGCCGTCGGCGGGGACGTTCACCAACGGGTCGTCGCTGTACGGGCGGGTCGCCTCCAGGAACAGCTCGCGTGCCGTCCGGGCGTCACCCAGCCGGGCGCGCAGCGCGATCTTCCACGCCCAGGACCATCCCATGGCGCCGGGACCGCGGGCATCCAGCGACCGTACGGCCGCCGCCGCGAGGTCCGGCGTCTCGACGGGGTCGATCTGGCCCAGAGGGTAGACACCGGCCAGGAACGACAGGTGGCGATGGTGCGGGTCCTGTTCCGGAAGGTCCTCGGCCCATTCCCGCAGCCGCCCGTCGGGGGCGATCTGCGGAGCCCGCAACCGCGGCATCGCTGTACGGATCCGGCCGGAGATCGGGTCGTCGAGGCCCAGGGCCTCAGCCGCCGCGAGGCAGTCGGAGAACAGGGCGCGGATCAGCGCCATGTCCATGGCGGTGGAGTACGAGAGCGATTCCGGGGTCGACCGGTGCGAGACGAAGAGGTTCTCCGGTGAGGTGGAGGGGATGGTGTCCAGCAGACCGTCCGGGCCGTCGACCAGCCAGTCCAGGCAGAACTCGGCGCAGCCGCGAAGCAGGGGCCAGCCCCGCTCACGAAGGAACTCCAGGTCCTGGCCGAATTCGAAGTGCTCCCAGAGATGGTGGGCCAGCCAGACGCCGCCCATCATCCAGATCGCCCACGACGGGTTCCCGTGTCCCATGCCCACGGGAAGGGCCCAGCCCCACATGTCGGTGTTGTGATGGGCGACCCAGCCGCCTGTGCCGTACAGCTCCCTGCTGACCCGGCCTCCGGTCTGCGAGAGCCGTTCGATCAGGTCGAACAGCGGCTCGTGGCACTCGGGCAGACCCGCGCTCTCCGCGCCCCAGTAGTTCATCTGGGTGTTGATGTTGATGGTGTAGTTCGACGACCAGGCGGGACGCAGTTCGGCGTTCCACAGGCCCTGCAGGTTGGCCGGCGGCCCCGCGGCGGGGCGGGACGCCGACGCGAGCAGATATCTGCCCAGCTGGAACATCACCGTGGCGACCAGGCCCTCGTCCGCGCCGCCGAGGATCTCCCTCTCGACGTCGAACGTCCCCGTCCGCCTGGTTCCGATCGTGAGCCCGGCCGCACTCAGCAGGGCGCGCAGGTCCTGGCGGTGCGCCCGCAGCAGCTCCGCGGCACCCGCCGCGACCGCGGCCTCGGCGTCGCGTACGGCACGGGCCAGATGCTCATCCCTGGACGCGGAACGGACCACGTCAGCGCGGTTCGCCCAGTAGTCGGCGGCACTGGTCGAGCTGGTGAGGACGATCAGCGCCCGTGTCATGCCGCGGACCGACCAGACCCCGTCGGAGGCGGAGACCTCGCCGTCGGTGCCGATCCGGACGGCCGACGCGGCGAACGGGTCGTATCCGCCGTCCGCTGCGGCCGCGTATCGGAGGGGCTCGGCGACGTCCGGCTCGTGCAGCGGCGCCCCGTCGACGGGGACCTCGACGCCGAGCGTGAGCCCGGACACGTCGGCCGCCCCGTGGACCACACGCAGCGGGGAGGACACCTCAAGCCGCATGTCCGCGGTCCCGCCCTCGACGGTCACCTCGACGCAGACGGCCCGCGCCGGCCGGCTCGCCCAGGTCCGCCGGCGTACGGAGCGTCCACTGACCGCGAGCGTCTCGCTGACCACGCCGTCGTCGAGGTTCAGCGTGCGCCCCAGGTAGGCGGCCTCAGCGCCGGGTGAGTCGCCGGCTTCCAGGGTCGTCCACAGGTCGACGAAGGGCAGGTACTCCTGGCTGTAGTCGCCTTCGAAGGACATGAGCAGCTTCTCGGCGCGCCGATGGTCCTCGTCGCGGACGGCCTGCCGTACCTCGGCGAGCCGTTCCGGGCCGGCCCCGGAGTCGAGAACCCGGGCGAGCGCGTCGGCCGGGCCCTCCGGCCGTCCCGACCAGACCGTGGAGTCGTTGATCTGGAGCCGGCTTCGGCGGACGCCGCCGAACACCATCGCGCCGAGCCGTCCATTGCCGACGGGCGCCGCCTCGAACCAGCTCGACGCCGGCCGCGGCCAGGCGAGCACGAGATCGTCGCCGGCCATCTGTTCCTCTTCCACTTGACGCCCCTGTGAATCCGATGGAGTCGATGATGCGGGGGCCCGGAACGGTGACGCCGTCCCGGGCCTCTGACGGGCTGCTTACCGGACGCTCAGCGGGACCTCGACCTATCAGGGGGCGACGAGCGACTGGATGCTCACCGCGGCCGCCCCGCGGGCCCACTCTTCGAAGGGCAGCGGGCGGATGGACAGCGGGCACTCGACGGCGGCGCCGAACGCCTGCCGCTCGAAGCCCGAGCGGATGTGTGTTTCGAACAGGTCGTAGGCGGCGAGCCCCTCGCCGGAGACGACGATCCTGGCCGGGCCGACCAGGTTGGCGACCGCCGCGATGCCGAGCCCGATCGCGTCGCCCCCGCGGGCGAAGATGGCGCCGATCTTCTCGTCGCCGCCGCGGGCGAGGCGCACCGCGTCGTCGATGGTGAGCTCAGGGCGGCCGGTGGACTCCCTGGCCTGCCGCACGATGGCGGGCGTGCCGGCGATCGCCTCCACGCAGCCGCGGCCGCCGCAGTGGCAGGCGGGGCCGGTGTCGTCGACCCCGATGTGGCCGATCTCCCCGGCCACGCCGTGCGAGCCGGAGACCAGCCGTCCGTTGACGACCAGGCCGCAGCCGATGCCCGTCCCGACGGTGACGAGGGCGAACGACTCGGCGCCCACGCCCTCGCCGAACCAGTGTTCGGCCGTGGTCAGCGCCTTCACGTCGTTCTCCACCGTGACGGTGAGCCCGGTGACCTCCGCCGCGCGCTCACGCAGCGGCACGTTGTGCCATTGGAGGAACGGGGAGTAGCGGACCAGGCCGGTGGTGCGGTCCACGTCGCCGGAGACGGCGAGTCCCAGCCGGCGGGTGCGGGCCCGGTAGCCGCCGGGGCCGTCGAGCAGTTCGTCGACGAGGCGGCCGAGCTCGGTGAGGACGGCCTCGACGCCCGGGTCGGTCAGCGGCCGGTGGGCCGACACCCGCACATCCGCGCAGAGATCGACGACCACGCCGATGAGCTCGTCGCCGGTGATCTTCACGCCGACGAAGAACTCGCGGTCCGCCTGGATCGCGAGCGGACTCGCCGGCCGTCCCGCGCCCGGTCCCGTCCGCTCGGTCGCGGCCAACTCCTGCAGGTAGCCCATCTCGATGAGCGGCCGCGCGGCCTTGGTGACGGCGGCGGAGGACAGCCCGAGCCGGTGCGCGAGGCTGACCCGGCTCAGGGGTCCTTCGGTGAGTACCGCCGTGAACACGGCGGTCGCCGCCGGGGTCTCCGTGAGAGCGCCTGCGCCGATCTCGGTAGCCATGGCCCGAAACGTAGGCGTAATAATTTCCTTCGTCAAGTATTGATTCGCGCGCCGAGCAAGTCCTACGCTCAGCGGCACCCACCGGCCTGCCCGCCCGATCTAGAGGACCAGATGCACTCCGTGCTGTTCCACCCCGACCACCGCCTGTGGCTGTTGCGCGGCCCTACCTCGGCGTATGCCATCCGGCTCGCCGAGGACGACGGCGTACGGCACGTCCACTGGGGTGCCGTGCTGACGCTCGACCAGGCGGTCACGCTGGCCGAGCGCGTGTCACCGGCGGCGAGCAGTTTCGAGGCGGTGGCCGGCGTGGACGAGCTGGCGGTGGAGGGCGGCGCCCGCTTCGGGCCGCCCAGCCTCCTCGTGCGTTTCGCCGACGGCACCCGCGGAGTTCAGTGGCGCTACGACGGCCACGACATCGACGGCGGCCACCTGCGCATCCACCTGCGCGATCGGCACTATCCGCTGCACGTGACCCTGAACTACCGGGTGCGCGGCGACAGCGACGTGATCGAGCGGTGGACGAACGTCGAGAACCGCGGCGACCAGGCACCGGTCACGGTGCTGCGCTGCGACTCCGCCGCCTGGGCGGCACCGCACCGGACGCACTACCGGATGAGCCACCTCGTCGGCGGCTGGAACAGCGAATTCCAGGTCCGGCGGACCGACGTCCCCGTGGCCGAGACGGTCCTGACCAGCCGGCGCGGCATGACGAGCCACCACGCCAACCCCTGGCTGGCCGTCGACGACGGCACCGCGGGCGAGGACCACGGCGAGGTCTGGAGCACCGCGCTCGCCTGGAGCGGAAGCTGGCGGATCACCCTGCACCGGGACCCCGTCGGCCGGACCACGTGGACGGGCGGGTTCGGCCACGAGGGCCTCACCTGGTCGCTGGCGCCCGGCGAGGCGCTGGAGACCCCCGTCTTCGCCGGCCTCTACACGCCGGACGGGTTCGGGGCGGCCAGCCGCGCCTGGCACGGACATGTCCGCGGGCACGTGCTGTCCCACCCGGACGAGACCCGGCCCGTGCTGTACAACTCCTGGGAGGCGACCGGGTTCGACGTCGACGAGGCCGGCCAGATGGCCTTGGCGGCCCGCGCCGCGAGCCTCGGCGTCGAACTGTTCGTCATGGACGACGGCTGGTTCGGCGCCCGCAGCAGCGAACGGGCCGGCCTCGGGGACTGGGAGCCGAACCCGGCCCGCTTCCCATCCGGGCTCGCCCCGCTCGCGGCGGAGGTGCGCCGGCTCGGCATGCGCTTCGGGATCTGGGTGGAGCCCGAGATGGTCAACCCCGACAGCGACCTCTACCGGGCCCATCCGGACTGGGTCCTGCACATGGCCAACCGCGACCGGACCGAGATGCGCCACCAACTGGTGCTCAACCTCGCCCGGCAGGACACCGCCGAGTGGACCCACGCCTGGCTGGACCGGCTGGTCGCCGAGCACGACGTCGACTTCCTCAAGTGGGACGCCAACCGCCCGTTCACCGAGGCCGGATGGCCGGGCAACGGCGATCCCGAACGGCTGTGGATCGACCAGACGCGGGCGGTCTACCGGATCATGGACCGGCTCCGGGCCGACCACCCGGGCCTGCGCATCGAGGCGTGCTCCGGCGGCGGCGGCCGGGCCGACCTGGGCATCCTGGCCCGCACCGACCAGGTGTGGGTGTCGGACAACACCGACCCGGTCGACCGGATCGGCATCCAGCACGGGTTCAGCCAGCTCTACCCGGCCCAGGTCATGAGCGCCTGGGTCACCGACAGCCCCAACCCGGCCACCGCCCGGCGGACCCCGCTGCGCTTCCGGTTCCACGTCGCCATGGCCGGCGTCCCCGGCATCGGCGGCGACCTCACCACGTGGACCGAGGAAGAGTTGAAGGAGAGCGCCGAGCTGGTCGCCGCGTACAAGCGCGTCCGGCCGGTCGTCCAGCACGGCACGCAGCACCGGCTGGCCGGTGACGGGACGCTGACCGGCGTCGAGTACGTCCGCGACGACGACCACGTGGTGCTCGCCTGGTGCCCCACCCGTGCGTTCGGCCACGCGCCGGCGCCGCTGCGCCTGGCCGCCGTACGGCCGGAGGCGGTGTACCGGGACCTGGACACCGGGGCGACGTACCCGGGCGCCGTGTTGCTGCAGTCGGGCCTGCCCCTCTGCCTGCCGCGGGGCGACCACGCCAGCACGCTCGTCCGCCTGCGGAGGGTGCACCAGGCCGGAGCCGGTGAGCTCATCCCGTGAGGTCATCGCGTACTGGCCAGCGCGGTGCCGGTGAGCCGC
This sequence comes from Planotetraspora silvatica, assembly GCF_016863315.1. Classification (GTDB taxonomy): domain Bacteria; phylum Actinomycetota; class Actinomycetes; order Streptosporangiales; family Streptosporangiaceae; genus Planotetraspora; species Planotetraspora silvatica. The sequence goes on along the minus strand of NZ_BOOQ01000019.1, from coordinate 68,236 downwards.
ACTCCCACTCGTTGCCCGGGCTCGGGCAGCAGCTGCCCGGCACTGCGGGCGGTCACCGTGAGCCCGCTCTCGGCGTCCGCGTACTCGGTGTCCACCCGCAGCCGCACGAGGCCGTCGTGGCCGCGGAAGTCGATCGCGAGTGCTGTGGCGTGGGCGAGGCCGGGCGCCGGATCGGTGACCACGATCTGCTCGGGACGCACGAGCACGGCGCCGATGCCGTGGGCGGGCTCCGGCAGGGAGATGCGGCCGAGCGCCGTGTCGGCGGTGTCACCGTTCAGCGACGCCGGGATCGCGGTCAGCTCGCCGACGAACGCGGCGACCGTGCGGTCGACGGGCCGGCGGTAGACCTCCACAGGCGAGCCCACCTGCACGATCATGCCGTCGCGGAGGACGGCCACCTGTTCGGCGAGTGACAACGCCTCACTCTGGTCGTGGGTCACCAGCACGGCGGTGGTGCGGGTGGCCGCCAGCGCCGCCGTGACCGCACGCCGGGTGTCCGCGCGGAGTTCGGCGTCGAGGGCGGAGAACGGTTCGTCGAGGAGCACGAGGTCCGGCCGGGTGGCGAGGGCGCGGGCGAGTGCCACGCGCTGCTGCTCGCCCCCGGACAGTTGGTGGGGGTGGCGGCGCGCGTACCGGTGGTCGAGCGCGACGAGTTCGAGCAGCTCCGCGACGACCCGATCGTCGTGCCGGGTACGTCGCGGGAGCCCGAACGTGACGTTCTCGGCCACGGTGAGATGGGGGAACAGGCTCCCCTCCTGCGTCACGTAGCCGATGCGGCGCCGGTGCGACGGCACGTCGATCGCCGGTGCCGTGAGGGTGCGGCCGGCGACCGTCACGGTTCCGGTGCCGGGCCGGTCGAATCCCGCGATGAGGCGCAACAGGGTCGACTTGCCGGATCCGGAGCGCCCGATGAGTGCCGTCAGCTCCCCGGCGGGGACCGTCAGATCGAGTTCTTTGAGAACGGTCAGCGCACCGAAGGACTTCGACAGGCCCGCCACACTCAAGCCCGGGGCGGTCATGACTCCACCATCCTGCTTCGACGGGTCAGCAGATACGCCGCGGGCGCGGAGACCAGGATCATCAACAGTGCGTACGGCGCGGCCTGCCCGTAGTTGATCGATGTGGAGCCGCTCCAGAACTGGGTCGCGAGCGTACGGGTGCCGATGGGCGCCAGCAGCAGTGTCGAGGTCAGCTCGGTGATGACGGCGAGGAACACCAGCGCCGAGCCGGCCCCGACGCCTCGGGCGATCAGAGGAAGGGTGACCCGCAGCAAGACCGCGGCGGGCCTGACCCCGAGGGAGCGGGCGACGTCGTCGAATTCCGGCGGCGTCTGCCTCAGCGCGGCCCGCAGGCTCACCATGGCGCGTGGCATGAACAGCACCGCGTACGCGGTGAGCAGCATGGCCGTGCTCTGGTAGAGCGACGGCAGGTACCGTACGGCGATGGTGATCAGTGCGAGCGCGACGACGATGCCGGGCAGCGAGTTGCCCAGGTAGGTGCTTCGCTCGACGAGCCGGCTCAGACGTCCTGGGCGCCGGATCGACAACCAGGCCACCGGGAACGCGAGTGTGATCGTGACCGCCGCGCCGAGCAGGGCCAAGATGATCGAGGTGCTCGTCGTCTGCCACAGCTCCCCGGCGGGGAACGCGGTCGAGGTGCTGGTGAGGAGCCAGAACGCGATGCATCCCAGCGGAACGCCCAACGCCGCGGCGGCAAGCAGGACCAGCCCGGCGAACGCCGCCGGCGTGGCGTGACCCAGCCGGTGCGTGATGGCCGGCCGCGCCGCGCCGCGACCGACTCGGGCGAGGCGGGCGCGGCCGGTCAGCCCGAGGTCGCAGCCGAGCGTCACCAGGCACAGCAGGATCAGCACGCCCGCGAGCGTGGTGGCGGCGGCTCCGTTGAAGGTGGACTGGTACTGGTCGTAGATCGCGGTGGTGAACGTGTCGAAGCGCAATGCCTGCAGGGCGCCGAATTCGGCCAGCAGGTGCAACGCCACGAGCAGCGCGCCGCCGGACATCGCGGGCCGCAACTGCGGAAGGACGATCCGGCCGAAGGTCCGCCACGTGCCGTTGCCGAGAATCCGCGACTGCTCTTCGAGCGCCTGGTCGACGCCGCGCAACATGGCGGCGACCGGCAGGTAGACGAGCGGATAGTAGGACAGGGTGGTGACGAGGACCGCGGCGCCCAGACCCGCGAACGACGGGGACAGCGAGTACCAGCCGAAGCTGTTCACGAACGCCGGGACCGCGAGCGGTGCGACCATCAGCGCGGTCCACAGCGGGCGTCCGCGCAGGGTGGTCCGTTCGACCACCCACGCGGCGAGGGTCCCGACGGTCACGCACGCCGACGTGCCGAGCAGGACGAGCAGGACGGTGTTCGTGAGCAGTTCGCCGACTCGGGGCCGCCACAGGAGACGGGCGGTGTCGCCGCCGGCGAGCACACTGGCGAGCACGTAGGCGGCGGGCAGGAGTGTGAGCCCCGCCACGGCGAGGGCCGGGACGAGGCGAAGCGGCGGGTACCGCAGCCGGGCACCCGCCATGAGGCTTCGGTTCACAGCAGGCCGACCCGCTGCATCTCCTCGACGATCTTCGGGCCGTTGAGGGTGTTGAGATCGACGGGAGGGGCGTCCAACTCCGCCAGCGGCTTCAGCTTCGGGTTGGCCGCGACTCCGTTGCCGACCGTGTATTCCAGGGCGTCGCCGTCGGCCAGCAACTTCTGGCCCTCGGCGCCGCTCATGTAGGCGAGGAACGACTGAGCCTCGGCGGGGTGCCTGCTCGACTTCAGGACCCCGCCGCCGGACACGCTCAGGAACGCGCCGGCGTCCTTGCCGCCGAAGAACTTGAGCTTGGTGTTCGAACTGCCGGCGCCGCCGTCCGCCTGGTCACCGTACCAGTAGTAGTGGTAGATGACCCCGCCGGGAACCTCGCCCGCATTGGCCGCCTTCAGGATGGTGCCGTTGCCGCGGTAGATCTTGGCGTTGTCCTTGACGCCCTGGAGCCAGGCGGCCGCGGCGGCGTCGCCCTGGACGGCGTAGACGGCACTGACGATCGCCTGGAAGTCGGCGCCGCTGGGGGAGATGCCGAACCGTCCCTTCCACTCCGGCTTCGCCAGGTCCATGATCGACTGCGGGAGTTGCGCGTCCGTCAGTTGAGAGCTGTTGTAGACGAACACCGTCGAACGCGCGGCGACGCCGACCCAGTCGCCCTTGCTGGAGGAGTACTGCGCCGGGACCTGCACCTTGGTCGCCGCGTCGACGGGCGCGAACAGATCCTTGCTCGACACCAGCGCCATCGCGGGCGAGTTCTCGGTGATGAACACGTCGGCGGGGGAGGCCGCGCCCTCGGCGACGATCTGGTTGGCCAACTCGAAGTCGCTGCCGTTGCGGACCTCCACCTTGACGCCGGTCTTCGCGGTGAAGGCGTCGGCCCAGGCCTGGCCGACCTCCTCGTGCTGCGCGTTGTACAGCACCAGAGCCGCCTTCGCGGCGCCGGCGCCGCTCGCCGTGCCGGCGGGTGCCTCGTTGGTGCCGCAGGCCGTGAGGCCGATCGCGGCCGTGACGGCAAGCGCGACGAGGGTGTGTCGGGTGCGCACGCGGACTCCTTTTCAGCTGATCTCGATGTGACATGGGAAGGTTAGCCTTCCCTTAGTTAGGGTGACCTCCCTAAAATTGGGGAGATGTCGCCCCTGCCTGTCCTGCTGCTCGACGATCATCGGGTCTTCACCGAGTCCCTGGCGCTGAGCATCGACTTCGAGCCTGACCTGCGCTGCGTCGCCGCGGCGCACACCGCTCGCGACGGCCTGGCCAAGGCCGCGGCGATCGACTTCGCCGTCGCCGTGGTCGACCTTCAACTGCCCGATGCGCGGGGTTTCGACGTCATCGCGGGACTACGGCGGTTGCGTCCCGAGGCGCGGATCGTCGTGCTCACCGCGCACTCGCGGGAGAGCCTGGCCGAACGGGCGATCGCCGCCGGTGCGGTGGCGTTCCTGGGCAAGGGCGCGCCGCTGGCCCGGATTCTCGCCGCGATCCGATCCGCGGACGCGGCACACCCGATGGTCGACGTGGAGCGTGGGGGCGCGGCCGGCCGGATCCGCCTCACCGACCGCGAGTACGACGTGCTGCGCGAACTCGGTCAGGGGCACGACGCCGGTCGTATCGCGGCCGATCTGGGGATCTCGCTGCACACGACGCGTGACCACATCAAGGGGCTCATGGCGAAGCTCGGCGTGCACACACAGCTCGATGCGGTGGTGTCCGCCGACCGGCTCGGCCTCATCACCATCGGCTCGGGATACTGACCTGTGACCTTGCCAGCAGGGCGCCATGTCATCTGGCACACGCTCGCCCGGCACATGCTCCTCGCCAGCGTGGTCGCCGTCGTGATCTCCGCACTCGTCACGCTGGGCGGGTGGCGGTTCGCCGAAGATGACGCACGCCGGCGCGTGGAGAGCGTGGCCCGCCAGGTCGCCGCGACCGTGCTCGTGCCGATGACCGAGCAGAACTTCGTGCGGCTGGACGGCGTCGGCCGGGGACATCTGCGCGACCACGTCTCCCCGTTCCTCGAGTCCGGGACGGTGCAGCGGATCAAGGTCTTCCGGGTCGACGGCGATCTGGCCACGGTGGTGTTCTCCGACGAGCCTCGCGTCGAGGGCCTGTCGGGCCGCCAGGACTCCCAGCTCGCCACGAGCCTGGACCCCGGCGAGGTGCTCGTCCGTCCGGTGCCGGTCGACGCGGAACACCGCTATGAGACCGGCCTCGCGGGCAGCAGGCTGGAGGTCTTCCTCGGCTTCCGCGACGCCGGCGACAACGACATGCGGCTCGAGCTCTACCTGCCGGTGGACGTGCCCGGCACCACGAGGCACGCGGTCCTCGTCCTGTTGCCGACGGTCCTGATCGGCCTGGTGCTGCTCACCGCGGCCACCGTCCCGCTGTCGGTGACGCTGGCACGCCGGATGGAGCGCGACCGCGCGGAGCAGCGCGCGTCCCGCGAGTACGGCCTGGCCGCCGCCGAGCTCGCCAGGAGAGATGTGGCACGGCGCCTGCACGACGGGGTCATCCCGAACCTCGCGGGGGTCGGCCTCCTCCTGCAGGGGGTCCGGTCGGCCGCGGACCGTCAGAGCGGGAGCACCTCCGATCACGGCTGGTCCCGGCGCCGCGACCTGCTCGACCGCGCGCAGAACCTGCTCGCGGGCGAGGTTCGTGAGTTGCGCACGTTGCTGACGGAGTTGTTGCCGGACGAACCCGTGGGCCGGGACTTCGCGGGCGCGCTGTCCGACCTCGCCGCACGGATCCGGCAAGGCGAGACCACCGGGCCGGCGCCGGCCGTCGACATCGACGTCTCCGGCATCGGACACCTGGGTGAGCAGCCGGCCGTCATCCTGCACCGGGTGGCAGGCGAGTTGCTCCGCAACGCGTTTCGGCACGCCCAGGCCCGGACGGTGCGCATCCGCGTCGCCGCCGTCGGCACGGGTCCGGGGGCGGCGGTCGAGCTCACCGTCACCGACGACGGCGTCGGGTTCGACCCGAGCCGAATCCGCCGCCCGGGCCACATCGGGCTGCGACTGGTCCGGCGGTTGATCGAAGACGAGGGTGGGCGGTTCGTCGTGATCAGCGAGCCGGGTGCGGGTACGGCCGTGACCGTGTCCGTGCGGGACCCGGCCCTCCGGAGTCCGTCCGACTGAGCGCCCGGACGCAGACCGCGCCCGGGTGACCCCTTGAAGCCGAACGGCGTCCCCCGGAGGGCAGACTGAGCCGAGTCGTTCATCGGGATATGTCGCGGGACCGCACGTGCGGCCCCGCGACGGGCGTTTCGGCGATGCGTCAGGGGCTGACGTAGGTGGGGAGATTCGCCTTCACGATGTGCTGGTGGAAGGTGAACACGTCCGGGTCCCGCGGGTCGATCTCCGCGCTCACCCAGTGGTTCTGGGCACTGCCGAAGGTCTGCACCCGGGTGACGTTCTGGATCGCCTGGTCGTTCGCATCGGTGAGCGGCTTGTCGATCTTCAGGACGTGGCTGTCGCCGTTGACCAGCAGGATCTGACCCGGGAAGGCGATGGACAGCTGGGCCAGCTTCCGCTTGGTGTCCGCGAAGTGGGCGGTCGGCTCGGTGGTCCACATGTCGGCCTGCAGAACGATGACGATCGCCTTCGAGTGGGCGGCCTTGGCCGCGGCGAAGCCCTTGTCCAGCCAGTCCAGGTTGGCCGCGTTGCGCACGGTGTACTCGGTCTGGTCGCCGTCGACCTGCTTGCCGGTCGCGTCGAACTGCGGAGCGTTGTTGTCGCTGCCCGGAATGTTCAGGCCCAGATAGGTCACCGCGCCGTACTGCCACCGCACGTTCTCGGGGAAGGCGGAGGACTGGCGGTCCAGCTTGAGCGTCTGCCGGCCCAGCGAGTACGGCTTCGCGGCGAACATCTTGCGGACGAGGGCGAGCCGCTCGTTCGCGTCGTAGCCGCCGTTGCTGGCCCGGTCGCAGTCGGTCCACTCGTTGTCGCCGGGGACGTAGACGAGCGGCCGGCGGAACGAGGCGAAGTTCTTCACAGCCAGGTCGTACGGCGGCTGGTCGCAGCGCTCGCTGCCGTTCTTGATGTCGCCGTCGAACACGGTGAACGCGATGCCGTGGTCGGCGTTGATCTCGTCGATCACCCGAGGGAACTGGGCTCGGCCGATGTCCCCGTACGGCATGTCACCGATGAGCGCGATCTCGTAGGTTCGGCTGGACCCGCCATGGTCGTCGTTCCGCTTCGAGCCGTCGCTGGCGTTGGCGGTGAGTGTTCCGCCAAGCAGCACCACGGCTCCGACAGCCGCGGCAGCCAATGTTCTGCGCATTCCGGTCCTCCAGGCATCGCACGATCAAACTCGTGGATCCCAGCCCGTTCGCGTGGCAGACCGGCGACGGACGGGGGTGTTTCTGGTGAACCGCCGACGAACCTCTGTGCATCGGTTAGTGATCTTCATCCTTTTGGGGCCTCTACGCGTCGGCTCAGCAGGACCTGGCCAAGGAAGATCAGATCGACGAACAACTGTTCAACCAGGCGATCTGGAAGATCGTCAAGAGCGAGGAGTCAATCATGCCGGCCCCGCGGTACACGCTCTGGGGAGCGGTGCCCAACGATCAGGCCGCCGCAGCGGAGGACGATGACGACGACTGAGTCGTAGCCCCGCCTGGCCTGCCGCCCCTCGGGACTCCCGGGGCGGCGCGCATTCGCAGACCTTTCCGCTTTCAGGCGCCGGCGAGCTCCAGGAGGGAGTGGAGATCGAGCGCGGCCTCGCCGGTGGACACGATGGCGGCGAGGAGCACTGCCGTGGTGATGAGTGCCGGCCCGATTCGGCGGCCGGTCGGCGGTGCGAGCAGGGCGGCGACGCGACGGGGGACCGGGCCTGCGCCGCTGAGGGGCGAACGGCGTCCGGTCACGCCGATCATGCCGAGGACCGGGGAGCGGACCGGGGAGCGGACCGGGGTGCGACGGACGGCCAGGGCGGCCTTGCCGACGGTGCGGGCGACCCGGTCGCGGTCGCCGGTGGTGATGGCGGCGGCGCGCTCGTCGGCCCAGCGCTCGACGGTGTACGTGGCGGCATGCGCCAGGGGACGCAGCAGGGGGTTGGCCGCGGCGCCGAACTGTGCGAGGGCGACGAAGAGGTAGTGGTGGTTGTCCAGGTGGGCGCGCTCGTGCGCCAGCAGGATGCGCTGCTCGCTCTCGTCCAAGACGCGGAGCATGCCGGTGGACACGACGACGCGGCCGGGCAGTCCCGGGAGGGCGAAGGCGTCGGGGGCCGGGTCGTCGAGGATCATGAGGCCGTCAGGTGCGGGTACGCAGGCGGCGTCCAGCGCCGCTCTGGCCAGTGACCGTATGCGGCGCCACATCATGTGGGCGGCGGCGAACGCGGCGGCGGCGAGCAGCACTCCGGCGACGACGGCGACCGACAGTTCGGCGGGGTCGTCGCGCTGGGCGACCTGCAGGGACCAGTGGCCGATCGTGGCCAGGGGCGGAATGCGGATGAGCCCGGTCGCTGCCAGCAGGGCCAGGGAGGCGGTACTCGCCGCGGCCAGCACGACAGCCGAGGTGGTGAGCAGCCAGGTGGCCAGCCGTGGCTCGCAGCGTTCGGCCAGGATCCGAGCGCCGGGAGCGGCCAGCAGGGACAGCAGGAGCGGGAGATAGACGGCGACGTGCATGCGGCGGGCCTTACCGGTCCAGATCCTGCTCGGGTCCGAGCAAGTGGCGCAGCAGTTCCTCGTCCGCGCTGGACAGGCCGTCGACGAAACGGGTCAGGACCGCCTCTCGGTCGGGTCGTTCGTCCAGGACCCCGCGCATGCGGCGGGCCGCCAGCCCGGGTTCGTCGGCGACGGGGGAGTAGGCGTAGGCGCGGCCCCGTGGGGTGCGGGTGAGCAACTGCTTGGTGTGCAGGCGAGTGAGGATCGTCACCACCGTGCTGTAGGTCAGCTCGTCATGGAGGTGCTCGACGACTTCGCCGGGGGTCAGGGGAGTGCCCACCTCCTGCAGCACCGCCAGGATCTCGGCTTCGCGTTCTCCGTTCGCCCGGCGCCGGCTCGGTTCATGACTGTTCGCGACCACGACTTGCTGTACCTCCGTCCATCTCCTACAGTCGTGTAGAACTTCTACAGTCCTGTAAAAGCTGCTACCTCTCGAGTGTGCCATGCGTCCGAGCCTGGAGACAGCGCAGGCGGGAAAGGATCCCCCGGTGCCTCTGGCGCTCAATCCCCTCGACGCCACGTCGCTGCTGACCTCTCTCGGTGTTCTCGGTGTCTTCATTGTGTTGTTCGCCGAGACCGGCCTGCTCATCGGCTTCTTCCTACCGGGTGACTCGCTGCTGTTCACCGCCGGGTTGCTGTGCGCCACCCAGTCCGCCGGGATACGCCTGTCGCTTCCCCTGGTGCTGGTGGCAGCTGCGGCGGGCGCGCTGCTCGGCGCGCAGGTCGGCTACGTCCTCGGGCGCCGCGCCGGCCGGGCGCTGCTGGACCGCACGCGCAGCGCGCGCCTGCACGCCGGCGCCGCGCGGGCCGAGGAACTGCTCGCCCGTTACGGTCACGGCAGGGCCATCGTGCTCGCGCGCTTCATCCCCGTCGTCCGCACCGTGCTCAACCCGCTGGCCGGGATGCTGGAGGTGCCCGCGCGCACCTTCACGATCTGGCAGACCGCGGGCGGGCTCGTGTGGACGGTTGGCCTGGTGCTCGCCGGTTACGGGCTGGGCTCCGCTGTTCCGAACGTCGACCGCTACCTGCTCCCCCTGGTGGGCATCATCGTCCTGGTCTCCCTGCTGCCGCTCGGCCTGGAACTCCTACGGGCCCGCCGCGGCTCGACCACCACACAGACCCAGCAGAAACGGATCCCATGAGCGTCATCAGTGTCGGCCAAGCCGCCGTGCTCGGAGTGGTGGAGGGGCTCACCGAGTTCCTCCCGGTCTCCTCCACTGGGCACCTCAAGATCGTTGAGGGGCTGATGAAGATCCCCGTCACCGACGACGCGGTCGTCGGCTTCACCGCGGTCATCCAGGTGGGCGCGATCGCCGCGGTCCTGCTGTACTTCTTCAAGGACATCGCGCGCTTCGCCTCCGCCTGGGTGCGCGGTCTCACCCACCCGGCCGAGCGGCGGAACCACGACTACAGGTTCGCCTGGTGGGTCATCTACGCCACCATCCCGATCGTCGCCGTGGGGCTGCTCGCCAAGCCCCTGATCGAGGGCCCGCTGGCCTCGTTGTGGGTGGTCGGCGGATCGCTCATCATCGGCAGCGGCTTCATGTGGGCGGCCGACCGGATGGGCCGCCACAAGCGCGGGGAGGGTGACGTCACCTTCGCCGACGCCATGATCGTCGGCTGCTCGCAGATCCTCGCCCTGCTCTTTCCCGGCTTCTCCCGCTCCGGTGCGACGATTTCCACCGCGCTCATCAGGGACCTGGACCGGGTCGCCGCCACCCGGCTCTCCTTCTTCCTGGGCATTCCCGCACTCACGGGCGCCGGCCTGTACGAGTTGAAGGACGCGCTCGGCGCCGGAGTGGGCGCCGCGCCGCTGGCCGTCGGCACGGTCGCGTCGTTCGTCGTCGCGTACGCCTCGATCGCCTGGCTGCTGAGGTTCGTGGCCAAGCACTCCTTCAACGCCTTCGTGCTCTACCGGATCATCATCGGCGTGGCACTGTTCGGCCTGCTCGGCACCGGGGTCATCGGCGCCTGACGGCCGGGCCGGGGCCGCGAGGAGCGTAAGGTCGGGCGATGACCCTTCCGAACGACCCGCGATGAGAGTGGCCCTGCTGGGCCCGATCGCCTGGCGCACCCCGCCTCGCCACTATGGGCCGTGGGAGCTGGTGACCAGCCTGCTCGCCGAAGGCCTCACCGCCCGGGGCGTCGACGTGACGCTCTTCGCCACCCTCGACTCGATCACCTCGGCCACTCTGGACGGGATCGCCCCGCACGGCTACGCCGAGGACGCCTCCATGGACGGGCGGATCTGGGAGGCCATGCACGTCTCGTACGCGCTGGGCCGCTCCGGCGGGTTCGACCTCGTGCACAGCCACCTGGACTGGCTGCCGCTGGCCTTCGCCGAGCACTGCCGGGCACCGATGCTCACCACCGTGCACGGGTTCTCCGGAGCGGGGATCCTGCCCGCCTACGCCCGGGCCGGATCGGCCTACGTGTCGATCTCCGACGCCGACCGCGCCCCCGAGTTGGACTACGTCGCGACCGTCTACCACGGCATCGACCTCGCCGCGCTGCCCTTCGATCCGCACGGTGGCGGGGGGCTCGTCGCGTTCGGGCGGATCCATCCCGACAAGGGCACCGACGCCGCGATCGAGATCGCACGGCGGGCCGGGCTGCCGCTGACCATCTGCGGCATCATCCAGGACCAGCGGTATTACGAGGAGAACGTGGCGCCGCACGTCGACGGTGAGAAGGTCGTCTTCCTGGGCTCCGTGGGGCCGCGGCGGCGCGCGGAGATCCTGGGCGGCGCGCTGGCGCTGCTGCACCCCATCGCTTTCGCCGAGCCGTTCGGGCTTTCCGTGGTCGAGTCGATGGCCTGCGGCACGCCCGTCATCGCCTACCGGCGGGGGTCGATGCCCGAGGTCGTGGAGCCTGGCGTCACCGGATTCCTGGTCGACACCGTCGAGGAGGCCGTCGAGGCGGTCTCCCGGGTGGCCTCGGTTGACCGGGCGGGTTGCCGGGCCCGGGCCGAGGGCAGGTTCGGCGTCGACCGGATGGTCACGGACTACCTGGGTGTGTACGGCGGCCTTATGGGTAGCGCGTAACGCCCTGCTACTGTCGGGAATCGCACGGCGATCGCGCCGTCCACACCGGCACCGCAGGAGGACGGCCCGGTTTCAGGCCCGCTTCCATCCCTCCACACACGCTGGGCGATGGACGTCTTCACCGCGTGAGGCGCGTTCCCGTGACCCGGGAGCGGCCGACGACCGGAAGGGCCCAGCCACGTGGCCTGCTCATACGGATTCCTCAGCACCCATCCGCCGACCCAGTGCGGCCTCGCCACCTTCAACTCGGCCCTGGCCGCCCAATTGGCCCGGGACGGCATGATGACCGGCGTCGTCCGCGTCACCACCGACGGCGAGGACGAGACGCCCGCCGCCGGGGTCGTCCACACCTGGTCACCGAGCCGGACCGGCGGGTGGCAGGCCGCGGCCGCCTCCCTCGAACGGTTCGACGTCGCCGTCGTCCAGCACGAGTACGGCATCTATCCCGGAGCCGACGGCCAGGATGTGCTGCCGCTGCTGCGCAGCCTCGCCGTGCCGAGCATCGTCGTGCTGCACACCGTCCTGACCCATCCCACCCCGCGCCAGAGACGGCTGCTCGAGCAGATCGTCGAAGCCGCCGGGGCGGTCGTCACCATGACCGCCACCGCCAGGGACCGGCTGCTCGCGGGATATCACGTCACACCGGGCAAGATCTCCGTCATTCCGCACGGTGCCGCCGACCACCGCGGCGTCCCGTCCCGGCACCGCCTGCGGCCGCACCTGCTCACCTGGGGTCTGATCGGTCCCGGCAAGGGCATCGAGTGGGCGCTGCGGGCGCTCGCCCTGCTGGGCGACCTCACCCCGCCGCCCACCTACACCGTCGCCGGCAAGACCCACCCCAAGGTGCTCGAGCACCAGGGTGAGGCCTACCGCAACCGGCTGTACCGGCTCGGCGCCCGGCTCGGCGTCTCCACCTCGGTCCGGTACGACCCCGTCTACCGCGACCAGGCCACGCTGGGGCGGTTGATCCGCTCGGCCGACGTCGTCCTGCTGCCCTACGACTCGCCCGAGCAGGTCACCTCCGGCGTCCTCATCGAGGCGGTCTCGGCCGGCATCCCGATCGTCGCCACGGCCTTCCCCCATGCGGTCGAGATGCTCACCGGGGGGCCCGGCCTGATCGTGCCGCACCAGGACCCCGAGGCGCTGGCCGCCGCCGTCCGGCGTGTCCTCACCGAACCCGGCCTCGCCGACGCCCTGGCCGGCCGTACCCGCGAGCTGGCGCCGACCCTGATGTGGCCCGCGGTCGCCGCCCGGTACGCGGACCTGGCCCATGACCTACTCGCCGCACGCCAGGCCGTCGCGATCGTGGCCACCGGGTGACGCTCGTCCGGCCCGTAGACGACGGCCTGTTCGAGCACCTGATCCGGCTGAGCGACGACACCGGATTGTTCGAGCATGCCCGGCACTCAGTCGTACGCCGCGAGCACGGCTACTGCACCGACGACGTCGCCCGCGGTCTCGTCGTCGCATCCCGGGAGCCGAGCCGGCCGCTCGAGGTGGGGCGGCTCGCGGACACCTACCTCGCCTTCCTCACCCATGCCCAGGACCCCTCCGGGGCGTTCCGCAACCGGCTCGCCTTCGACCGGCGCTGGAGCGACCAGCCCGGCCTGGGCGACTGGTGGGGGCGCGCGCTGTGGGGCCTCGGCACCGCCGCCGCCCGCGACCCGGCCCGGTGGATCCGCGAGGAGGCGCTCTTCGCCTTCACCCGGGGGTCGGCCCGCCGGTCGCCGCACCGCCGGGCGATGGCCTTCGCCGGTCTCGGCGCCGCGGAGGTGCTGCGCGCCCACCCGGACCACGCGGAGGCCTCGGCCCTGCTCGGCGACGCGGCCGTCGCGGTCGGCGTGCTCGCCGAGGACCCGGACTGGCCGTGGCCGGAGCAGCGGCTGACCTACGCCAACGCCGCCCTCGCCGAGGTGCTCATCGCCGCGGCGCACCACGCCGGGGACCGTACGGCGCTCGCCGGAGGCCTGCGGGCGCTCGGCTGGCTCTGCGACGTTCAGAGCCGGGACGGCGTGTTGTCGGTCGTCCCCGCCGGCGGCTGGTACAGGGAGGAGGGGCCGCGGGCCCGCTATGACCAGCAGCCCATCGAGGTCGCCGCCCTCGCGGACGCCTGCGTCACCGCCGCCGCCGTCACCGGCGACGACGCGTGGCTCGAACGCGTCCGCCAGGCGGTCGCCTGGTTCGACGGCGCCAACGATCAGGGCACCCCCATGGGGGACCCGGAGACCGGAGGCGGCTACGACGGCCTCACCGCGCACGGTCCCAATCTCAACCAGGGCGCCGAGTCGACCATCGCCTTGATCTCCACCATGCAGCACGCCAGAGAGCTGTTATGACCGACATGAACGCGCGCCTGCCCCAGGACCTGGCCGCCCGCCTGGACCTGACGCTCACCCCCGACCCGCGCCGAGTGATCATCAAACTGTTCGTCCCCGGAGAGGACGCCGCGCTGGCCCGCAGCCGCGCGGCAGGCCTGATCGACCGGATCAGGAATCTGGACGAGGACGAGGCCGGCGTGATGCTGGAGGAGACGCTGCGCCGCTTCGGTGAGCGCCACCACGACCTGCCGGCGACCTTCCTGCACCATTACGACCTGGTCCGGCATCGGGTGCCGCAAGACGTCGAGGTCGCGCCGGCGGTACGGCTCCTGGTCGGCGCCTACTTCAGCCACGAGTACGCGGTCGAGGCCGCCGCGCTGTGCAATCCATCGATGGTGGCCCACCCCGACCAGTCGGAGCTGGGGCCGGGGCGGCTCCGGGTGGCGATCAGCGTGCGCCAGATCGGCGAGGGACACCTGTCCTCCATCGGGTTCGCCACCGCGCTGATCGGCCCCGGCACCGCGCTGGCCGTCGGCGACCGCACCGGGCCGCTGGCCGTCGGCCGGCGCGGGGCCACCCGCCACCGGCGCGATCTGCTCGAAGCCGGGCTCGCCGACGAGGACTGGGACGACGAGGTCTCCGCCACCGTTCTGGGCTCCCTCCCCGAACTCTTCGACGACGACGACTTCGAAAGCGCCGTCGCGCGACTCCCCGGCGACCTGATCTCCCGCACCACCACGCACCGCACGCTGGAGACGCTGCGCCGCGTGATCGCCGCCGACTACGCGGTGTCCTTCCCCGCCGAGGTGCCCCTGGACCGGCGCGTCCTGTGGCCCGCCACGGCGGCCGAGAGCCAGGGCATGGAGGACGCCCGCTTCGTCCAAGTGGTCGGTGAGGACGGCGTCCCGTCCTACCGGGCCACCTACACCGCCTATGACGGGCGGCACATCCACTCCCGGATGCTGGCCAGTGACGACCTGCGCCATTTCGAGATCACCCCCATGCGCGGCCCCGCAGCGGCGAACAAGGGCCTGGCCCTGTTCCCGCGCCCGGTCGCGGGCCGGAGCCTGGCCCTGTGCCGCTCCGACGGCGAGACCATCGGCCTGACCTCCCTGGACGAGCACAACCGCTGGCGAAGCCCGACGCCATTGCACCGCCCGGTCCACGGCTGGGAACTGATCCAGGTCGGCAACTGCGGCTCGCCCATCGAGACCGAGCAGGGGTGGCTCGTCCTCACCCACGGCGTCGGCCCGATGCGCCGCTACTCCATCGGGGCCCTCCTGCTGGACCTGCACGCCCCCGAACGCGTCGTCGCCGAACTCCCCGGCGCGCTCCTCGCCCCCGGCCCCGCCGAACGCGAAGGCTACGTCCCCAACGTCGTCTACTCCTGTGGCGGCCTCGTGCATGAGGGCACCCTCTGGGTGCCGTACGGCGCCGCCGACGCCCGGATCGGCTTCGCCCACATCCGGCTGGAGAACCTCATCCGGTCGATGCGCGCGGCATGAGGCCGGCGACGCGGCGCGCGAGCTCCTTACGAGGCCGGCGCCTGCCCGCGGACGGCCTGGTGGGAGTGGTTGGCGTTGTTGGCCGTGTTGGCCTTGTTGGCGGCGGCGATCACCTGCGTCAGCATCCGGTGGAGATGCTGAAGCTCGGCCGGCTCCATTTCCAGACGCCCGACGATCGTCGCGGGGATCTTCTCGGCCTCGTCGCGCAACCGCCGGCCGGCCGGGGTGAGGGTCACCGCGAGAGAGCGCTCGTCGTCGCTGGCGCGCAGACGGTGGACGAACCCGTTGGCCTCAAGGCGCTTGAGCAGCGGTGAGAGCGTGGCGGGCTCCAACTGGAGCAACCGGCTGAGGTCCTTGACCGACAACGGCGCGTGTTGCCACAACGCCAGCATCACCAGGTACTGGGGATGGGTCAGCCCCATCGGCTCCAGCAAAGGGCGGTAGACCGCGATCACAGTCCGCGAGGCGACGGCCAAGGCGAAGCACACCTGATTCTCCAGGGCCAGCGGGTCAGGAATGTCGCCAAGGTCACTCAAGAGGCACCTCCATGGGCAGCGGACTGCCATGCTATAACAGTTAGTGTGCAAACAGTTAGTGCACTAACTATGTGGCCGCCGTCACCGGCATCCGTCACCGATGCCGTCCCCCATCGTCGGAGAGAGAACCCATGACCCGCTCCAACGTGCTCGTCGACGCCGCCTGGGTCCTGGAGCGCCTCCACGACTCCGGCGTCGTCCTGGTCGAGGTCGACGAAGACACCAGGGCGTACGACAGGAACCACATCCGGGGAGCAGTGAAGATCGACTGGAGGGACGACCTCCAGGACCCGATCCGCCGCGACTTCATCGACAAGAGCGGATTCGAGGCCCTGCTGTCGCGCAAGGGCATCGCGAACGACGACACCGTCATCCTCTACGGAGGCAACAACAACTGGTTCGCCGCCTACGCCTACTGGTACTTCAAGATCTACGGCCACCGCGACGTCCGCCTGCTCGACGGCGGACGCAAGAAGTGGGAGCTCGACGGTCGCGAGCTGTCCGGCGAGCCGCTCGCGCGCCCCGCCACCGACTACCGCGCCCAGGAGCCCGACGCCTCGATCCGTGCCTTCCGTGACGAGGTCATCGCCTCCATCGGCACCAAGACGATCGTCGACGTCCGGTCCCCGGACGAGTTCTCCGGCCGGATCCTCGCCCCCGCGCACTTCCCGCAGGAGCAGCCTCAGGTGGCCGGCCACGTCCCCACGGCCAAGAACGTCCCGTGGTCCAAGGCCGCCAACGACGACGGCACGTTCAAGTCGGACGAACAGCTCCGCAGCCTGTACGGCGAGGCGTCGATCGACCTGGAGGCAGGGGAGACCATCGTCTACTGCCGCATCGGCGAGCGCAGCGCCCACACGTGGTTCGTGCTGAGTGAGCTGCTCGACCGGCCGGGAGTCAAGAACTACGACGGCTCATGGGTCGAGTACGGCTCACTCGTGGGCGCACCCGTCGAGCGCGGATCCGCCGCCTCGTGAACCGCCGCCCGCACTGGCATACGCGGGCGGCCGGATGAGTACTCACGACACCAAGGGAACTGTCATGCCTCGTCAGAAGAGGAAGTCGCTGGAGGAGCGGATCGCCGATCGGCAGGCGCTGAGACCCCCGCTGAAGGAGGGGAAGGACTTCGAGCACGGACCCGCCAAGTTCGTGTTCATCTTCCTCATCGCGTTCGTCGTGGTGCTCCACCTCGTCGGCCTCGTCGTCCTCATGGTGCTGGACGCTTGATCACCCTGCCTGCCGATCGGCTCATCGGGCGTGGGCCGCGGCCCGGCCCTCCTCCTGCGGCGCGAGGGAGGGATCGGGTGTCGCCGGCTCACTCCGGCCGGTCCTGCACGCCTCCAGTTGGGCGGCGAACGCCATGCCCAGCAGCAGGGCCGTCGAGGTGAGGAACGACCACAACAACAGCGCCATGACCGCGGTGAGCGGGCCGTACATCGCTCCGAAGGTCCCGCTGCTTGCCATGTAGAGGGACAGCAGGTAGGTGAGCGACATCCATAGCAGGACGGCGACGGTCGCGCCGACCGCGAGCCACGTGTGGGCCGGCTGGCGACGTCTCGGTGACGAGCGGAACAGCACGGAGATCGACAGGACGGCGAGCAGGAACCCGACGGGCCAGCGCAGCCACTGCCAGACCGCTCGGGCGGTGTCACCCCAGCCGTAAACCGCGGCCGCCGCCTCCCCGGCGGCCGCGCCGCCGACGAGGATCACCAGGCCGACCACCATGAGGAGGCCCGCCGTCACCGCCATCAGCAGCGCCTTGCCGTACTTGCGCCGGAACGGCCGGTCGCGCTCGATGCCGTAGATGCGGTTGGCGCCGCGCTCGAACTGGGCCATCGCGCTCGTGAGCGACACGAGGGCGGTCACCAGGCCGAACCACAGGGCGAGAGTCTCCCCACCCACCCCACGCCGGCCCGGCGACAACGTCTCCTCGACGATCTGGGAACCACCTCCCGGTGTGAGGCGGCGGAGCGTGAGCTCGAGGACCCGGCCGATGTCCGCGTGGTCGAGCACCGAGCTGAGGCCCACGACGGCGATGGCCCCGGGGATGATCGCCAGACAGACCTGGAATGCCAGGGCGCGTGCGTTGCTGACGCCGTCGCCGTACCTGAACCGCACATACGAGTCGTGGATCAGTCGCCAGCCGCCGTACCGCTTGATGGTGGCGTAGGCGTCGTCGGCGGAAAGCTCCTCTCCGGCCATGCCCCGGGTCTCCGGCACCGTGGTCGCGGTTCCCATGTCCGTCCTCACTTCCGCCATCGGGTTCACCGGCCGCCCGGGCGCGTTCCGGGCCGGCGGTGTCCGTATCGGCTTCCGCTGCCCGGGGGAGGACGTGTCGAACATCCGGAGTAGGCCGTTACGCCGGATTTGCGATCTGCGCCGTCGTCGGCGGCCCGTCTGCCGCTCCGCCGCGATACGCCGTACGCGATTCTCAATCGAACGCCGGCAGATGGCGCTCGCGCGCCCGGGTCAGGTGTTCCCGCATGGCTGCCTCGGCGCCGTCCGGATCCGCGGCCTCGATGGCGGCGGCGATGCGCTGATGCTCCTCGATGGTCGCGCCCGCCTGGGCGTAGGGGAAGTAGCGCCGATGCAGGTGCAGGTGTGCGTGCAGCCGGTTGATGCCGTCGCGGAGCAGATCGTTGCCGGACGCCTCGGCGATGAGGTCGTGGAACCGCGCGTCGAGGAGCGTGAACGCGGCGTGCCAGCCGTCCGGGTCGTCCTCCTCGGGCGCGACCGTCGTGGCCGCCTCGGCGGTGATCGCCGATCGGCGCGCCGCGTCGGTGCGCTCAGCCGCCCACCGCGTCGCGGCGCACTCCAGCAGCAGGCGCATCTCGAACATGTCGGTGAACTCGGCACGGGTGAGCAGAGGGCTCACCGTGTAGCCAACGAGGGGCCGCTTGCGCACGAGGCCGTCCGCCTCGAGGCGGGCCAGCGCCTCGCGGATCGGAGTGGGCGACACCGCGAACTCGCGGGCCAGAGCATCGATGTTGATCCGGTCGCCGGGGGACAGGCTGTGCTCGAGCACCAGGCCCTTGAGCGTCTCGTACACGTCCTCGCCCAGCGTCGAGCGCCGGAATCGGATCGGTTCGGAGCGTGCCATTCGGGCTTCCTCCCGGCTGTCGGCTCAATTTCATGAATGTTAAGCCTTGACGGTCCGAAGGGCGGGCGGCTATTCATCCATGAAATATCCTATAGGATCACGAAATCACGTCCCCGCGAGGAGCTTCGTTGCCCACGATCAGTCATGTCGAGGCGTATCTCGTCGACCTGGAGGTCGAGACCGTACGCACCGACGCGGTCCAGTCGTTCCTGAAGCAGGAGACCGTCTTCGTCGAGATCAGGACCGACGACGGCGGCGCCGGAACCGGTTACTCCTACACGATCGGCACCGGCGGCACGGCCGTGCTCGCCCTTCTGCGCGACTATCTGTCACCCCGGCTGGTCGGCGCGGACCCCCGCCGGGTGGAGGCGGTGTGGCACGACCTGTTCGCCGCGACCCGGGCCACCACCGTGGGCGCGATCACGTCGCTGGCCCTGGCCGCCGTGGACACGGCCCTGTGGGACTGGCGGTGCCGCGACGCCGGTCAGCCGTTGTGGGTGCTCGCGGGAGGCGCGAAGGACCGCATCCCGCTCTACGACACCGAGGGCGGCTGGTTGCACCTGAGCACGGACGAGCTGATCGCCGGCGCGAAGGCGAGCCAGGGCGCGGGCTGGCGCGGAGCCAAGCTGAAGATCGGCCGTTCGCCGGTGGAGGACGCCGAGCGGCTGGCCGCCGTACGCGCGGCGGTGGGGCCCCACTTCGACCTGATGATCGACGCCAACCAGTCGCTCACGGCGGCCGAGGCCGTACGGCGGGCACGGCTGCTGGAACCGGCGGACCCGTACTGGTTCGAGGAGCCGCTGCCGGGCGACGACGTCTCCGGGCACGAGACGCTGGCGGCGGCGAGCTCGATCCCGGTCGCCGTCGGCGAGTCGCTGTACTCGGTGGCGCAGTTCCGCGAGTACCTGCACCGGGGCGCGGCCGGCATCGTCCAGGTCGACGTGGCCCGCATCGGCGGGATCACCCCCTGGCTGAAGGTCGCGCACCTGGCAGAGGCGTACAACGTGCCGGTCTGCCCGCACTTCCTGATGGAGCTGCACGTGAGCCTGTGCTGCGCGGTGCCGAACAGCGGCTACCTGGAGCACATCCCGCAGTTGCGGGCGATCACCCGCGGGGAGATCGAGGTGGCGGACGGGCAGGCCCTGGCGCCGGCCGCCCCCGGACTCGGCATCGAGTGGGACCGCGACGGGATCGACGACCGGAGGGTCGGATGAGCACGCGGACCGCGCCGGCGCCGGAGGCCTCGCCTGGCCGGTGATCAAGTGACGCCGTGACCTCACTACGATCACACGTGACCATCTGCACCCGGGCATGAATCAGGAGTCCCCGTGGCCTGGCGCGACCGAGTTCGCACCGTAGTGGAAGCCCCGCGAACCCAGCACGTGATCACCGTAGTGATCTTGATCAACGCGGCGACGCTGGGACTGGAGACGTCACCCGCACTGATGAGCCGCCACGGGAGCCTGCTCAGGCTCGTCGACCACGTGGCGCTGTACGTCTTCGTGGCCGAACTCCTGGCCAAGGTGTACGTCTACCGGATGAAGTTCCTGCGCGACCCGTGGAACATCTTCGACAGCGTGATCATCGGCACCTCCCTCCTGCCGCATTCCGGCGAGTTGTCGGTGCTCCGTGCGCTGCGGATCATGAGAGCACTGCGGCTGATCTCCGTGGTGCCCAGCCTGCGGCGCGTCGTTTCGGCGCTGCTCGCCGCGGTGCCCGGCATGGCCTCGATCGCCGTGCTGCTCAGCCTGGTCCTCTACGTCGCCGCGGTGATCTCCACCAAACTGTTCGCGGCCACCACCCCGCACTACTTCGGTGACCTGGGCACCTCGTTGTTCACCCTGTTCCAGGTGATGACCGGGGAGGCGTGGTCGGACGTCGCCCGCGAGGTCATGGCCGTCCATCCCGCTGCCTGGATCTTCTTCGTCATCTTCATCCTGATCTGCACCTTCGTCGTGCTCAACCTGTTCATCGCCGTCGTCGTTCGGGCGATGGAGGACGACCACGCCAGGGAGGCCGACGAGGCCCGGCAGGCCGAGCAGCACACCATCGAGGGCGTCATGGCCGAACTCAAGGCATTACGGGCGGAGCTTCGCGACTCGCGGCGGGAACAGGAAGGGGCCGCGCTCAGCCGATGACGCCCGGGTGAGGTGGCCTACGCCTGTTTCTCCGACGTGAGAGGCCAGCCCGCGGTGAGGCCACCGTCCACCGTGATGACCTGTCCGGTCAGATAGGAGCACGCGTCGGACGCGAGCAGGGCGATGGCGGCCCCGATCTCGTCGGGGCGGCCGAAACGGCGCTGGGGGATGACCTCCAGGACCGCCGACCTCACCTCGTCGGTGCCCGTGGTGCGCTGCATCATGGCGGTCTCGGTGAATCCCGGGGCCACCGCGTTGACGCGGATGCCGGACGCGGCTCCTTCGAGGGCCGCGACCCTGGTCAGGCCGATGACGGCGTGTTTGCTGCCGACGTAGACCGAGGCCGAGGGCAGTCCGATCTCGCCGTAGATGGACGTGATGTTGACGATGCTTCCACCGCCTTGGGCCAGCATCACCCGGAACTCGTGCTTCATGCTCAGCAGCGTGCCGAGCACGTTGGTGTCGAAGGTGTCCGCGTAGCTCTCGGGGGTCTGCTCGACGATCGGGGCGACCCGGCCCTCCGTCCCCGCGTTGTTGACGGCGACGTCGAGCCGGCCGAACCGCTCGACCGCCTGATCTATCAGGCCTTCGACCTCCGCTTCGTGACGTACGTCGGCGCGCACGAACTCCGCCTCCGTGCCGAGTGCGCGCAGTTCACCGACCAGGGCCTCGCCGGCGTCCTCGCGCCGTCCTGAGACGACGAGTTTCGCGCCGTTCTTCGCGAAGACGAAAGCGGTCGCGCGGCCGATGCCGGTCAGCGCCCCGGTGACGAGTACGACGGGAGTGGCCATGGCCGTGATCCTTATTGGTCATGCACCCGGCCGCCGGTGACCGGACCGGCCACGTGCGGGAGTGGGGTGCCCGGAGACGAGGCCCGGGTTCGAGCCGACGAGCCCGATGGTGCCCGCGGGGTGCCAGGGTCAACGCCACTTTCTGAAGCAGGGCGAAACCATGTCGAACCGATACTTACTTGACGGCCGGTCAGTAATCTGCTTACCTGTCGGCAAGTAAGCTATCGGAGGACGATGTCATGCCCCCTTCGACGACGAACACCCTGGAGGTGCCCGGGGCTCGCCTGCACTATGAGGTGCGCGGCCACGGGCCCGCCCTCCTGATGATCCCCGGGAGCAACGGCGACGCCGAGCTCTTCGACGCCGTCGCGGACCTGCTCGCCGGCCGTCACACCGTCATCAGCTACGACCGGCGCGGGTTCTCCCGCAGCACGCTGGACGGCCCGCAGCCGGCCGGATGGAGCGAGACGCATGCGGATGACGCGCGTCGCCTCCTGGAGGCCGTCGCCGGGGGACCGTCTCAGGTCTTCGGTAGCAGTGCGGGCGCCGTGGTCGGGCTCGCCCTCATGAGCCGGAGCCCCGACCTGGTCACCCGGCTGATCGCGCACGAGCCGCCCCTCGCCGAGGTGCTGCCGGACGCGGCGGACTGGCGGAGGTTCTTCGCGAACGTCTACGACACCTACCTGCGTGACGGCACGGCTCCGGCCATGCGATCGTTCATGGCCGGCATCGGTGCGGACTCGCTCGAGCGGCCGGCTGGCATCGGCCTCGAGCTCATGGGCCGCCTGTCCGGCAACCTCGACCACTTCCTCCGTCATGAGGTACGGCAGGCTCCGGGCCACCGCCCCGACCTCGTGGCATTGGACGCTCAGCGGGCGCGGATCGTGCCGGCCGGCGGCCGCGACTCGCGGCGACGATTCCCCTATCGCCCGGCCGCCGTCCTGGCCGCCCGGTGGGGAAGGCAGGTCGTCGACTTCCCGGGTGACCACACGGGCTACTGGTCCCGTCCCGGCGAGTTCGCGGCGGTCCTGGCCGACGTCCTGGCCGCCCCGACAGCGGAGTCCGGCCGGGAAGACGCGGACACGGCGGATGGTTGAGGGGATCGGGCGGCGCCGCATCGGTGCGGCGGCGGCCACGCGGAGAAGGAGAGAAGCGGTGTCCTACGACGAGTTCCAGCGCGGCCAGATGTTCTTCGACGCCAAGGATTACGCCGAGGCGAGCCGTATCCTCGCGCCCATCGCCGAGGGGGATCCGGGCAATCGCGCGGTGGTCGAACTGCTGGGGCGTGCGTACTTCCACAGCGCCCAGCTCAGCCGCGCGGAGGACGCCTTCCGGACGCTGGTGGAGCTGGACCCGGTGAACGGCTGGGCGCACGAGGCACTGGCCCGGACTCTGGAGCGCCGCGGCCGGGCCGACGAGGCCCGCCGTCACCACAAGCTCGCCCTGGCCATGGGGATGGAGGAGACCCGGGAGATCGAGGTCTCCGTGTCCGCCGCCGACCTGGTCATCGGGGCCTGAGACGGCCTCGGGCTCCTCATCGGGGGTTCCTCGTGTGAGGCCGGCGTGGCCGTGGCCCGCCGGTCTCCTCGAAAACACGAGGCTTCTACCGGCGCGCTGGACGCCCTCCAGCGTGAAGCCTCCCTCTCTGACCTGCGACTCCTTGCCCCCAGGAAGTGGGAGTAGGCGTTTTTGCAGCTCAACGGCCTTCAGGTAGCCATGCACGTCGTTCGGCTCCATGCATGACGTGTGGTCCGCGGATGGAGTTGGTTGCGCCTGTAGTTAGCCTCGGTCTCATGAGCTGGCTGCCCGACGGTTTCGTCCACCCCGTCCACGTTCCGCTGCCCGGCGGCGCGCATCACCTGCGGCCGATCAGGGAGGCCGATACCGAGCTCGACTACCCGGCCGTGATGGGCTCCCGCGAGCGGCTGTGGGGCATCTTCGGTCCGGCCTGGGGCTGGCCAAAGGAGACGATGACCTACGAGGAGGACCGTGTGGATCTCCTCCGGCATGAGCAGGAGATAGCTGCCCACCAGTCCTTCAACTACGCGCTGTTCGACGCGGCGGAGACCGCCATCCTCGGCTGCGTCTACATCGACCCGCCCGAGCGGGTCGGCGCGGACGGAGAGATCTCCTGGTGGGTGGTGGACGAACTGCTCGGCAGCGCGGTGGAGCGTGCGCTGGACACGCTGGTGCCGCAGTGGATCGTCGCCGACTGGCCGTTCCGGCGGCCCCGCTACCTGGGCCGTGACATCTCCTGGCAGGACTGGCTTGCCCTTCCCCAGCACACCTGACCCCAACTCACCTGACTCCGTATCACCCTTGCGCCGAGCGCCAGGGATCCTGCCGACTCGAACTCTGCGCGGGTCCGGCACGGTCAATGGTGGGGGTCGAGCCGGCCGAAGGACACCAGGGTGCGCAAGCTCTGCAGTGTGACGATGCCTCGCCATTCCAGAAGCGCCGCCTGACCGGGGGGCTCCCACGCGATCGGCCATCCGCCATCGGCTTGCTGGTCGCGCTCCATGCGGTCGAGGTGCGCCTGGATGACCTCGTCGGCGAACAGGCTGCGCCACAGGCTGTCGGCGAAAGGCGCGACGTTCAGCGGCGAAAGCCCATAGCTGGTGTCGTCCGGGTCGAGACGGAACCATGACGCCTCGACGAGGCTTTCGCGCACCTTGGCTGCCATCGAACGGGCGCGGTCGCGCTCCGGGGTGTGCTCCAGGAAGACCAGGACCTCGCTCAAAGCGTGAGCGTCGGTGGGCAGGTCCGCCTTGTCGAGCTGTTCCCAGCAATACCGTGCCGCTGCGGGGATCCAGGGGTGGTTCACCCGTAGCCGGTAGAGCAGGCCGACGAGCCCGGCGGTGGGGTTGAGGCCCGGCTGATAGGTCCACTCCGCCCAATGCGCTGCCCTCGGGTATGCCTCGATCACCGGAAAGGCGAGCGGAACGGCTCCACGGCAGTCCGCGTCGGCGGCGACCTTGGCGAGATACTCGCACGCTCCGTGCACCAGCGGCGGATCGACGGTCCGGGCCGCGGTCATCGTCTGGAGGGCGACCTCGACGTCGATGGGCAAGCTGGCAGGACAGCGCTTGTCGGGTTCGAGTCCGTGGCCGAAACCGCCGTCCTCGTTGGCGTAACCTCTCAGGACGTCGACAACCCCGTTGCCGGGAGCGCCCTCGAAGCAGGTGGCGAACAGGCGCCGCTCCAGGAGCCTGCCCTCGTGCAGGAGGAACTCCCGTCCGGCAGCGAAGCGATCGTTCATGAATGCGACGGTATCGGTGGGTGCTGTGGCTCGTCTTGAACGAATCGGACGCGAGCGGCCCCGGCTGCAACGGCCGGTCGTGGTCACCGCGACGCCGGTGGGCACTTGGCCGGGGGTGGGCCAGGGAGCTTGTTGACGGTCAGGACTTGTCCTCGATCTCCCAGACGTGGTCGAGGACGTGCCAGGCGAACCGGCGGGCGGCGTAGGCCGGTGGCCATCCGTCGCGGATGAGCGGTGCGCCGTCGGCCGGGTTGCCCAGGACGTCGAGGATCGCGGTGCGCAGTGCGGTCAGCGCGGTCCGGTCGTGGGCCGCGAACGGCTGGTGCCGGATGCCGATTTTGCGGGCATAGGCGCGTTCGGTGTCGACGACGTGGGCGACGATCTCGTCGCGGTCGCGTCCGCCGCCGCGGGGTCCTTTGCGGAGAGTCTCCGGGGCGGACCCGGCGAGGTCGTCGAGGGCTCGCCATGCGGTCTGCAGAATCGCGGCGGTACGCTCCGCTGCCGCGGCGCGGTAGGGCCGGCTGTCCTCGGCGACGGGTACGCCGGGCGCGCCCCAGTCGGTGGTGTTGACGCCGGTCACCGTCTCGACGATCTCGATCGGGCCGGGGTCGAAGGACAGCCCGGCTCCGGCGGTCATGAGCCGGTACCGGTCGGCGTAAGTCGTCAGCGCGGCCACGGCGCGGTCCTCGGTGGTGCCGATGCGCGCCCAGCCGGGCCAGTCCAGCGCGCAGGCGACGATTTTCGTTCGGCCCTTTTCCAGGTAGACGCGGGTCATCTCTCGGTTGCTCCTCGACGCGGGACGGTGGTGGGGAGTAGAACGCGGCGGCGTGGTTCGGGGACTAGAACGCGGCGGCGTGGTCGAGGGCCCAGTCGTGGTAGCTCCGCGCGGGACGACCGGTGACCTTCTCGATGTCGGTGGTGGTGGGTGCGGTGCGGCCGACGGAGGCGGCCCAGGTGGTGAAGATGTTGTCCAGGATGGGGCCCGGCACGTGGGCGCTCATCGCCTGACGCACGGTCTCGGCGGGCAGTTCGGCGTAGCGGATGGGCCGGCCGAGCGCGCGGCCGAGGATGGCGGCCTGGTCGGCGTGGCTGAGCGACTGCGGCCCGGTCAGCCGGTACACCTGACCGGCATGCCCGTCCTCGGTGAGGGCGGCCGCGGCGACCGCGGCGATGTCGGCCTCGTGCACCGGCGCGGATGCCGCCTCGGCGTGGGCACCGCGGATCACGTCGCCGGACCTGGTCTGCCCGGCCCACATCAGGCTGTTGGCGGCGAACACGTCCGGGCGAAGAAACGTCCACGCCAGGCCGGAGCCGCGCAGGGCTTGCTCAATCTCGGCGTGGTAGGCGGCGATCGGCCCGTCCTGGACCTCCGCTTCGTCGTCGACCCCGCCGGAGGACAGCAGCACGACCCGACGCACGCCGGCCCGCTGGGCGGCGGCGACGAACGCGGGCCCGCTGCCCGGGACGGCGAACAGGAACACCGACTCCACGCCGGCCAGGGCCGCGTCCAGCGACGCCGGGGCGGCCAGGTCGCCGGCGACGACATCGACCTCGGCCGGCCACACCGCCTCCTGCGGAGACCGGCTCAGGGCACGTACGGCGTGGCCGCCGGCGACCAGCAGGTCGAGCACGTGGCGGCCGACGTTACCAGTGGCGCCGGTGACGAGGATCATGACGTTCTCCTTGGCTTCGAGGGTTCCCGGGTGACCCGGTGCGAGCCACACTAGAAACCCTTGAGGACAGGTTCGGTCCTCAAGTTGAAGGGAGTGCGCGCGGATGCTGGAAACCTCGGCACGGCTGTTGCGGCTGCTGTCCCTGCTCCAATCCCGCCGCGACTGGCCCGGCGCCGAACTGGCTGAGCGCCTCGGCGTCACCACCCGCACCGTCCGCCGCGACGTCGACCGGCTCCGCGACCTCGGCTACCCCGTCGAGTCCGCCACCGGGACCACCGGCGGGTACCGGCTCGGGGTCGGGGCCGCCCTGCCGCCGCTGCTGCTCGACGACGACGAAGCCGTCGCCGTGGCCATTGGCCTGCGCGCCGCCGCCACGGGCACGGTCACCGGGATCGAGGAGACCTCGCTGCGTGCTCTCGCCAAGCTCGAACAGGTCCTGCCCTCCCGGCTGCGCCACCGCGTGGGCGCGATGCAGTCGGCCATCCTGCCGCTGACCGGCCCCGGCCCCACCGTGGACCCCGACCTGCTCACCGCCCTGGCCGCCGCCTGCCGCGCCCACGAAGGCATCCGCTTCGGCTACCAGCAACGCCCCCGCCGCGCCGAGCCGTACCGGCTCATCCACACCGGCCGGCGCTGGTACCTGCTCGCCTTCGACCTCGACCGCGACGACTGGCGCACCTTCCGCCTCGACCGCATGGACCTGGCCCCGCAACCCGGGCCGCGCTTCACTCCCCGGCCCGAGCCCGCCGAGGGGGTGCACACCTACGTCTCCAACGCCCTTACCGCTTCCCCATACCGGTACCGGGCGACCATCCTGTTCCACGCACCGCTCGACATCGTCTCCGAACACACGTCACCCACCGCGGGCCGTCTCGAACACCGCGACGCCGGCAGTTGCCTCTTCCACGCCGGCGGCGAATCCCTCGACAAAATCGCCCTCTACGTCGCGCTCAAGGGCATCGACTTCGAGGTCCTCGATCCACCCGAACTCAAACACCACATCCGAGCGCTCGCTCATCGGCTCACCCACGCGAGCCGCGACGACTGATCGGCCTGGTCGACGTGCCGCTCGGCGGTCGCCGGGCGCGAGCCCGTGAGGCCGGCGAGCTTCCACCTCGGGAGCGATGCCGCGCCCTCGTTGTGCCCTCCGGGCGGTAGGGCAGGCTGTTTACCCTGATGAACGCGTCTCTAAGGTGGTTCCTATGGAACTGAGCGGAACGATCACCTCTGACCGGCCCCTTCTCGTCCTCGCCGTCCAGCAGGAGGCGCAGTTCCTGGACGGGGGCCTGCCGGTGCTGCTGACAGGCATGGGGAAGGTCAACGCGGCGTCCGCGCTGGCGGGCGTGCTGGGCAGAGGCCCCCTGCCGTCCTCGGTGATCAACTTGGGAACCGCGGGGGCGCTGCGTCCCGGCTGGACGGGAACCCACGAGGTGAGCACCGTTTTCCAGCATGATCTCGATACGGCCGTCCTGCGCAGCCTCACCGGTGAGACCTATGGAGCTCCCCTGACGCTGTCCGTCGAGGGACCCGTCCTCGCGACCGGCGACTCCTTCATCGCGGACGACACCGCGCGGGACGCGCTCGCCGCCCGCGCCGATCTGGTCGACATGGAGGGCTACGCCCTGGCCGCCGTCGCCCAGCAGGCGGGCGTTCCCATCCGCCTGGTCAAGCACGTCAGCGACGACGCGGGGGAGGGCGCCGCGAAGACCTGGCGCGAGTCCGTGGTGGACTCCGCCCGTGCTCTGCACGACTGGGCGGTCAAGCACCTCGCCTGACCTCCCCGCCCTCCACGAGCACGATCGCCCGACTCCCCAACAGGCCGACCAGCCGTACCGGAGATGGAGGGGGAGAAACATGATGGATCTCGAACCGGAGCGGAGAACAAGGAGTTCCGCACGCACGACACGACGGCCCGCGCCTCTGGTGGCGCTCATCGTGATCGCCGCGTCGGCTGTGGCGGCGTCGGCGACCGGCGCCCAGGCTGTCACGGGGCATGAGCCGTCCCCGCTCGTCGGCTGCCCGTCGCCGGGACGCGTGAAGCCCACGGTCGTCCTGGTGCACGGGGCCTGGGCCGACGCCTCCAGCTGGAACGGCGAAGTGAGATTCCTGCAGCGCGCGGGCTATCCCGTTCGGGCCGTGGCGAATCCACTCCGGGACCTCACCACGGACTCCGCGTCCGTCGCCGACTTCCTGAAGACCGTCTCCGGCCCGATCGTGCTCGTCGGGCACTCCTACGGAGGCTCGGTGATCACGAACGCGGCCGCGGATGTGCCGAACGTCAAGGCCCTGGTGTACGTCGACGCCGCGGCGCCCGATGTCGGCGAGACCACCGGCGGGCTCAGCGGCTCCGGCTCCGCCCTCAACGCGGATCCGGCCACCCTCTACGACAAGGTGCCCTATCCCGGGGCGCCCGTGGGGGCCGCCGACCTCTACCTCAAGAAGGACGCATTCGTCCGGTCGTTCGCCTCGGACCTGCCCCGGCACGTCGCGGTCCGCCTGTGGGCCACCCAGCGAGCCGCCTCGACCAGTGCGTTCACGACGCCGTCGAAGGCCGCGGCGTGGAAGACGATCCCGTCCTGGTTCTTCATCAGCACCGGTGACCGGATCATCACCCCGACCTCGGAGCGGGCCATGGCTCATCGGGCCAACTCGAAGATCACCGAGTTCCGCGGCGGCTCCCACCTGACCCTGATATCCCACCCGGACGCCGTGACGTCCGTGATCGGATCCGCCGTCTGCTCCGTACGCTAGCGACGGCCCCGGCCTGCTGGATCACCTGCTCGGGCACCGGCCGGCTCTGCTTCATGAAGCGGGGACGTCCGGCCAAGGCCGCCGGTCACAACTCATCCGAACCGCGGGTGGCCATGCCCGAGACGATCAGGCCGTCGCGGAAGACCAGGACTTCCGCGGCCGGCTGGCCGGTCTGATCCCGGTAGTTGATCACGATGCCGTCGAGACCGACGTACACCGCGATGACCTCGAACCGCAGGTCGGGATTGCGCCGCAGTCCCTCGGCCCAGTACGCGCGCAGAGCCTGGATGCCACGGACGACACCGTCGGACCCGTCGATGATGCGTGCGGCCAACGGTGACCGGAAGACCACCTCACTGGCGTAGTGCGTCATGATCCGATCGAGATCATGGGAATTCCACCCCGCCGCCCACTCCTCGGCGAACCGCCGTGCTTCAGCATGATCCATGCCGAATTTCTACCATCACGACTCCTCATGCGGGTGTGGTCGCCGTGCTGGTTGCGCGGCCTGAACGATCAGCGGAAGGAGTGGCGGTAGGCGGCCGGGGTGGTCTTCAGGGCGTTGTGGAAGCGGCGGCGCAGGTTCACCGCGGAGGAGAGCCCGACGCGCTGGGCGATCGTCTCGACCGGAAGTTCGGTCTCCTCCAGAAGGGCGCGGGCTCCCGCGATGCGCCGGTCGAGGACCCAGCGGCCGGGGGAGATGCCGAGTTGCTCGGAGAAGTGGCGGCTGAGGGTGCGCGGTGACATCCCGGAGCGGGTGGCCATGTCCTCCAGAGTCAGCGGGCGGTCGAGGTTGGCGGTGATCCAGTCGAGCAGCGGGGCGAGGGAGTCGGGGACCGGGCCCGTCGTCGGCAGCGCGGGGTACTGGCGCTGGCAGCCCTCCCGGTGCGGCGCGGCCGACAGCTGACGGCCGATCCGCATGGCCAGGGCGGCGCCGTGTTCGCGCCTGACCTGGTTGAGGCACAGGTCGACGGTGGTGGCCGAGGCGCCCGCGGTCGCGACGTCGCCGTGATCGACGTACAGCACGGTGGCGTCGGCGCGGACCCGGGGGTAGCGCCGGCGCAGCTCGCCCGCGATCTCCCAGTGGGCGGCGGCCCTGCGGCCGTCCAGCAGGCCCAGGCTCGCCGGGATGTGGATGCCCGAGCAGATCCCGACGATCCGGGCACCGCGAGCGTGGGCGGCCAGGACGGCGTCGCCGAGTTCGGCGGAGATGTCCGGCCCGGCGCACCAGTGCGCGATGAGGATCGTGTCGGCCTCCGCCAGGGCCTCCAGTCCGTCGTCGACGACGATGTCGGCGCCCATCGTGGTCCGGATCGGGCCGGGACGCTCGGCGCAGAGCCGGAAGTCGTAGTGCTGGGGGATGTCGGGGCCGTGGCAGCCGAACACGGCGGAGGCGCAGGTCACCGGGTACATCTCCTGCGGTGGACCGACCAGGGCGACCACGCGGTGCTTCATGGCACGAATGTACCTGATGATGTCATTCTGGACACCTGTGCGCGGGCGGCCGCATGTCCAGGATGACTGGTCATGGAGATCGTCGAATGACCGCGATCCTTGATCGCGAAGCGTCCCCGGGCGTCCCCGCAAGGCTCTGGACCAAGGATTTCTCGCTGTACTTCGCCGCCCGGGTGGTGTCGCTGCTTGGTGACGCGATGTTGCCGGTCGCGGCGGCGCTGGCGGTCGGGGCCGTCTACGGGGTCTCGGGGGTGGGGTACGTTCTGGCCGTCTGGACCGCGCCCTTCGTTCTGTTCGTTCTGTTCGGCGGGGTCTTCGCGGACCGGGTCGGCGCGCGCGCCATGATGGTCGGCGCGGACCTGGTCCGGATCGTCACCCAGGGCGTGGTCGCCGTCGCCTTCTTCGCCGGAGTCCCGCCGATGTGGCTGCTGCTGTGCGCCTCCGCGTTGTCCGGGACGGCCGCCGCGATGTTCGAGCCCGGTGGCAAGGGGATGGTCCCCCTCGTCGCGAAGGACCCCCAGCGCGCCAACGGCACCCTCAAGATCGCTGATGCGGCCACGCAACTCGGCGGCCCGGTCCTGGCGGGGATCCTGATGGCGCTGATCGGTGCGGGCGCGGTCTACGCCTTCGACGCGGGCACCTTCCTGGTGAGCGCCCTGTGCCTGGCGCTGATCAGGTTCGCCCCGCGCGCCGTGGCCAGGGAGTCCTCGACCGTTCTGCTCGACCTGCGGCGCGGCTGGACGGAGTTCCGCTCCCGCACCTGGATGTGGTCGGTGATCGTGGTCTGGGTGTTCTTCGGCATGCTCGTCTTCGGCCCTTACATCCCGCTGGGCTCCCGGCTGATCGGCGACCGCCTCGGCGAGGCCGCCTACGGCTGGGCGATGGCGGCGCTGGGCGCGGGAACCGTGATCGGAGGCCTCGTCGCGATCCGCTTCCGTCCGGTCCGCCCACTGGCCGCGGGCGCCGTGGCCATGATCGGCTTCATCTGCATCCCCCTGTCGGCCGCCCTGGAACTCCCGCTTCCCGCGCTGATGGCCGGTCAGCTGATCGGCGGCGCCGGCTGGGCCGTCTGGTCGGTGATGTGGTCCACCAGCGTCCAGACCCAGGTGGCGCCCGACGTCCTCAACCGCGTCACCGCCTACGAGGTGGCCGGCTCGGTCTCCGGCGTGGCGGTGGGCCAGGCCCTGGTGGGCCCGGTGTCCTCCGTCGTCGAACCCCGCGACCTGCTGCTCCTGTCGGCGGGAGTCACCGCCGCGGTGTGCGCGGCGTTGCTGCTCATCCCGTCGATCCGGAGGCTCCGCCGGGTCTGATCTCTCCAGACCGTCCAACGCGTTCGGCAGGGGGCCGAGGTCAGACGGCCGCGCGCCCTCCGTCGACGGAGAGGGTGGCGCCGTGGATGTTGGACGCGTCGTCGCCGGCCAGGAACACCACGGCGGCGCCGACCTCGGCCGGTGTGCTGGCACGCCGCGAGGGCATCGCGGCGATCATCGGCGCCAGGCGGTCCTGGATGCCGGAGATCTTCTCGGTGAGGGTCGGTCCCGGGGCGACGGTGTTGACCCGGACTCCGGCGGGCCCGTATTCGGCCGCCCACGACTTCGTCAGGGAGTGGATCGTCGCCTTGGTGGCGCTGTAGAGCGCGGAGTGGGCCGAGCCGAACAGGCCGTTGATCGAGCCCATGTTGATGATGACGCCCTTGCCGCGTGCGGCCATCGCCGGGGCGATGAGGCCGGTGAGCAGGAAGGCGGCTTTCACGTTGACGCGCAGCGCCTGATCGATCAGGTCCTCGCCGACCTCCGCGGTCGGCGCCGGGTCGATCAGCAGTGCGGCGTTGTTCACCAGGATGTCGAGTGCCCCGCCGGCGACCTCGTTCGCGGCGTCGGCGAGTTCCCGGATCGCGGCCGCTCCCCGGCCCAGGTCGGCGGCGACGAAGGTGGCCCGGCCCCCGGCCTCCTCGATCGCGCGGACGGTCTCCTTCCCGCGGTCCGTGTTACGGCCGCTGACGATGACGTGCGCTCCTTCGGCCGCGAGGGCTTGGGCGACGGCCACGCCGATGCCGTCGGTGGAGCCGGTGACCAGTGCGTATCGGTCCTGCAGTCGTGCGGTCATGTGGTGTGCCCCCCGATCAGGGTGAAACTGGACAGGCCCAACGTCGCAACATAAATTTGGACCGGCAAGTCCAGTCGAAAGGCGTGCGGTATGACCCGGGAGTTGACCCCCAAAGGCAGTGCGACGCGGCAGCGGATCATCGACGGCGCCGCCGCGGAGATCCGTGAGCACGGCGTCGCCGCCACCACGCTGGACGACGTGCGGAGAAGGACCGGCACGAGCAAGAGCCAGCTGTTCCACTACTTCCCCGGTGGCAGGGAGGAACTGCTCCTCGCCGTGGCGCGATATGAGGCCGACCGCGTCCTCAGCGACCAGCAGCCGCAGTTGAGCGGGCTGACATCCTGGCCTGCCTGGGAGGAATGGCGCGACGTGCTGATTCAGCGGTACCGCCGACAGGCCTGGGACTGCCCGCTGGACGCGCTGATCTCACAACTCGGCCCCAGCACCCCCGGAGCCCGGGCCGTCGTCACCGAGTTGCTCAACCGGTGGCAGGGCGACATCGCCGCCGGTGTCCGCGCCATGCAGGGCCAAGGCGAGATCGACCCCCGGCTCGATGCCGAGCACGCGGCGGCCGCCCTGCTGGCCGGCATCCAGGGAGGCATCGTGATCAGGCTCTCGACCGGACGGTTCACGCACCTGGAAGCCGCCCTCGACGTGGGGATCCAGCACCTCCGTGCAAGCCGTGACCGTCATCCGGTGGATCACTGACGAGACGCCGCCGGCAGATCGTGAAGCCGACGGATCACATCCCGGCTCGGCACCTCGCCGAAGGGCGGAGGCCCGCGGCGGGACCGCTCAGTGGCGGTGGTGGTTGTCGGGCTGGGCGGGGTCTCCCGGGTGTTCCAGGCCCGGCACCAGCCGGAGCCGGTGCGCCCGAGCGTGGTCGAGCCAGCGGACGAAGGCCAGACGCCGGGCCGCGTCGAGAAGACGCGGACCGGGCTCGGGCGGATCGCGCGGCTCCCGCGTGCCGAGCAGGGTGACGGTGAGGCCGTCGACCGTCACCGTCTGCCCGGGCGCCGCGCCGGCGAGCGCGGACGCGAGCCGCTCCGGCAATGTGCCGGGAGCCGCGTCGAAGTCACCGTCCGCGGTGGACAGCCGCCACTCGGACTCGGCAGGGGGCCGGGCCGTCGCCGCCGCGTAGGCCGTCGCCTGCTCCTCCGGCACCGTCACGTCGGCCGTCACCGCCTCATACACGGCTCGTACGGCACCGCAGCCCTCGAAGGCCGCGGCGGTGATCGAGCCGAGCTCGACGGCGGCGCGCTGGTCGAGGCGCACCGGGAGGGCCGCGCCCACGTCGAGCCTTCGCCGGGCCGCCTCCGCCTCGCACAGCAGTTCGGTGAGCATGACCTGGGCGACCCAGCGCGTGAGCTGCCGGTCCTCGGCGCTTCCTGGTTCGGGCAGCGCCGAGGACCGCGGCCCGCCGCGCAGGGCGGCAAGCCGGCGGTCGAGATCGGCCCGCGGGAGCGGCCGCCCGTCGAGCCAGCCGAGCACGTGGTCGTGGGTCACGGTGCCACGACCAGCTCGACCGTCGGGGCGTACTGGCAGCGGCCGAACCACATCACCTTGGCGAGTGCCCAGTAGGCGCCGGGGTCGGCGTCGCGCGGCACCGTCACGTCGAACGTCGCCGTGTCCGTGGCGCCCGCCGCGAGCGTGAACCCGCGCACCGGGGCGGTGACGGCGTCCCAGGTTCCCCAGGGCGACACGACCTGGAGCTCGCCGCGGATCTCGCCCCGGGTGCGGTTGGCGAGCGTCACACCGAGCGCCGCGTGGCCGCCCGGAGCGACCCGCACGGTCGTGGAGACGACGTCGACCGACAGTCCCGTGTCACGCGCGATCGTGGCCGTCGTCCCCTGAGCCGCCGCCCAGTCCTCGGGGATGTCGCCGGGAACGGGCAGGTACGCGGGGAGGTCGCCGACGGCGACCGTCACGACGTCCTCGACGCTCTGGCCGTCGTGCTCGATGCCGGCGGCGAGGAAGTACAGCCCCGCCTCCGTCCCGGTGGGCGGAGTCAGCGTCACAGGGAACCGCACGTGACCGTCGGGCTCGAGCCGGTACGGGCGCCTGGCCGGCGTCGCCGTCCACCCGTCGGGGGCGATGAGGACGGCGGTGCCCTCCACCGGGGCGTCCCGCAACTGCGAGGCGATGACCACCGACGCCTCGACGGGCTCGCCGTCCGTGCGGAGCAGGCCGGG
Source organism: Planotetraspora silvatica (assembly GCF_016863315.1). GTDB lineage: Bacteria > Actinomycetota > Actinomycetes > Streptosporangiales > Streptosporangiaceae > Planotetraspora > Planotetraspora silvatica. The sequence goes on along the minus strand of NZ_BOOQ01000019.1, from coordinate 33,161 downwards.
GGAGACCGCCACGGAGACCGGCAGGTAGCCGATCGGGGCGGGGCCGCGGTTGTGCAGCCAGTACCGCGCGTGCACGGGCTGGGCGGCCTCCGCCGACGGGCCCAGCGAGCCGTCACCCCGGCGGGCCCCGCCGTCGAGACCGGCCGGCACGCCGATGACGGTCGCGACCTCGCTCCCGGAGAGTGCGATGGCCCCCGTGAGCGGCTTGCCCTGGCGTTCCAGCAGGTCGGCGGCGTACACGTCGGTGAAGTTCAGCGCCCCGCCGAGCGTCGCGGCCGACCCCTGGCCGGTCGACTCGACGAGGCGCAGCGTGACGCCGCGTGCCGGGTCCTGCGGTTCGGCGGAGCCGCGGGCGATGGGGTCGCCGCTGGGCTTCACTGTGCCGAGGAGCACCTCACGGGCGGGTTCGACCCGCACGTACGACCGGGTCGGCGGCAGGGGCCCCTCGTGCGAGCCGGTGACGCGGGCGTACAGCGGGTGGTTGAACTCCTGCCCCTGCGCGGGGAGGGTGACCGCGCGCCAGTCGCCTTCCCCGGAGACGAGCGCGTAGGAGAAGTCGTGCGTCCAGTGCTGCAGCTGGAAGGACGTGCCGTCGGGGGCGGTGCGCTTCGGCGGGTCGATCCAGACGCCCGAGGGCCATCCGGTGCACGAGCGCATGAGCGACAGGTGCAGCGCGCCGGTGGGGTCGACCGCGAACCCGGGCAACCCGAAGGTCAGCAGCGCGACCGTGTGATCGGTGAGGACCTCCGACGCGGGAATCGGCCTTGGAGAGACCGCGGAGACGCGGGCGTCCGCGAGGTCTTCCGCCAGCGCCGCGGGGTCGGTGACCACGAGGGCGGGCAGCGCCCGAAGGTCGCGCAGGTCGGCGTTGGGCCGCCACACCTCGTGCAGCGGTTTTTCCGCGGGGACCCAGACGCGGCCGTGCCGGGCCAGCGTGGCGGCGTAGTCCGTGCCCGCGCGCTCCAGCAGGTCGCGGGTCGCCTCGTTGGCCTCGGGGCCGCCGATCAGGACGCGGAAGTCCGGCAGGTTGGAGTCGACGTCGAGCCAGCCGTACCTGGCCCATTCCGCGCTCGCGGTCGTCGCGGTCACACCGACCCTGGCCAGCGCGACCACCAGGTCACGCGCGCCGGCGGCGTCGGCGAGCGCCGGGACGACGACCTCCGCGACGCCGAGCGCGCGCTCACCCAGTGGCGCGCCGTCGGGGTCGGTGAGCGAGACGCGGGCGGTCGAGCTGAGCCCGAACCAGGTGTTCGCCGGGTTGTCGAGCGTCCACGGCGCGTCGGCGACGTCCACGTCCGGCAGGGCGAAGCCCCGCCCGACGACGGCGTCGGCCACCTCGCTCACCGGCAGGGCGCCCGGCAGGTCGACGGGGAACCGCACCCGCAGGAGCCGGTCGGCGCCCGCGTGGTCGACGACCCGGGTGCCGCAGTCCACCCGGTCGACGCCGTGCCACAACGTGACGGTCTGCCGGTAGTTCAGGCCGTCGACGGTGCCCGTGACGACGAGGCGGGAGCCCAGCGGGCTCGTCTCGGCCCGTACGGTCGCGGGGGAGTCGGCCGAACCGACGACCGGGCCGCGCGGCACCAGGTGCCAGGGGCCTTCGCCGAAGTCCGGATGCGCGGAGTACTCCTCGTAGACCCTCAGCTCGTTGCCGACGTGACCGCCGCGGACCAGTTCTCGGCCGGACACCTTGTCGTAGACGCTGCTCAGGGCGCCGCCCCTCGCCGCGTCCGCGGTCACGCGGTAGCGCACGTTCTCGATGGTCTCGCCGTCGGCAGGGGTCCACGCCGGTTCCGCGTCCGACTCTCCCGGCAGGAGGCGCCAGGTGCGCCAGCCCATGGCCGGCACGTCGTCCGCGAAGAACCGGAGCGTGCCCCTGTCGGTCACGCACGCCACCTCCGCGCCCGCGTCGTCCAGGACGCGCCCGCCCTCGACATCGTGCGGGAGCCGTACGGTGACCAGGGCCGAGCGATCGAACGACAACGTGTTCGCGACGACGATCGGGACGCCCTCCCCGGTGGTGTCGACCTGACCGGCGAGGGCGTCGAGCGCGGTGTCCCTAACGGCCGCGGCGAGATCGTGCGCCTCACGCCACCCGGACAGCAGGTCGATGTAGACCTGGTCGGACTCCGAGCCGGTGATCGCGTCGTGGTGGGCGCCGTAGGCGAGCTGGCGCCACACCTTGTCGAGCGCCGCGCCGGGATAGGTCCCGAGCCCTTCCAGCGCCGCGAGGGTGGCGAGCTTCTCGGCGTCGACGGCGGCGACCTCGCCCGCCCGCTGGGCCTGCTTCGTGTCGATGTACGACACGTCCTTGCCGGTATAGATCGGGTTCATGTCGCGGGTCTGCGGGCTCGGCCGCCGGCCCGTCGCCTCCAGCTCGGCCCGGACGGCGTCGAGGAAGTCGCGAGGGGTGCCGCAGACGAACCTCGGCCACACGTACTTGGCCGCCCACGAACGGTGGATCTCGGTGACCCACTTGTTCGGCGGGGTGTAGTCGGTGCCGACGGGCAGCAGCAGGTTCTTCGTCGCCCCCACCGGTTTGATCTTGGCGTACAGCTCGTAGACGGCGCGCTCCGCCGACTCCAGGTCGGGAGAGGAGTCCATCCACCAGCCCGCGGAGTAGTGGTGCGGCATGAAGTGGGTGAGCACCCCGCGGCCGGACGGTGAGATCCACTCGAACTCACTCGGGAACTGCATGACCCGCGCGTCGTTCTTCGACTCGCGGAAGTTCTTCTGGATCGGGCCCCACTGGTGGAACGGCCCACGGGCCCAGGCCGAGCCGGTCAGTCCCGCGGCGGCGAGGTAGCCGGGGAACTGCGGGTCGTGGCCGAAGACGTCGAGCTGCCAGGCGGTCTGCGGGTCGCCGCCGAGGATGTCCCGCTGGTAGCCGACGCCGTAGACGATGTTGCGGATCGTCGTCTCCGCGCCGGTGAGGTTGGTGTTCGGCTCGTTGTACGTGCCGCCGACCAGCTCGACCTGGCCGCGCTCCATGAGCAGGCGCAGGTCGGCCCGGCGCTCGGGATGCAGGTCGAAGTACGGCTTCAGATAGTCGATCTCCGCGAGCACGAACTTGTACACAGGGTCGCGCAGTGCCAGGTCGAGGTGGGCGTCGACGAGCGCGAAGCCGTTGCGCTCCCACAGCGGGCGCGTGGTCGCGTCGCCGGACAGGAGCTCCCACGGCGAGGTGTAGGCCGCCTGGGTGTTCCACCAGACCGGGTCGTAGTGGAAGTGCGAGACCAGGAACATCGTCCAGCCGGGCTCGGCCACGGTGACGACGGCCTCGGCGCTCGCCTCCCCGGCCGTCACGGTCACCGGCAGTTCGGCCCCGGCCACGGGGCCGTCGATGTCGAGGGGCACCTCGACCGTTCCCGTGCCGGTGGCCTCGCCCGTGACGCCCGGCCCCCTGACGGTGACGGGGACGGGCGGTCCGTCGAGCACCACGCGGAGCACCTGACGTGGTGCGTCCTGCGCGCCGACGAACAGGTCGGTGGATTCCACGGCGGTGATGGTGACCGGCACGGCTATTGATCCTTTCTATCGATGAACCGGTCGTCCCCACGCGAGGCTGGAGACGACCGGCGGTGGTGCGGGGGCGGTCAGGAGCCCGCCTCGGAGACAGGGCGGAGACAGAGCCTCACCGCTGGTCGTGGATCACGCCTTCGTCAGGACGGTACCGATCCCGCGAGCGGTGAGGTAGTCGGAGTCGGCCGCACGGGCGGCGCCGACGATCGCGAGCGGCCCGGCCTGGCGCAGCCGTACCCACTCGCTGTGGAAGGGGCTGCCCGGGGCGACCTCTCCCCTCCGCTCGGGCTGGGCGCGCAGGTCGACGTCGCACACCAGGGCGGGCCGTGAAACGGGCGCCGGGCGGCTGCCGCGCCGCTCGCGGACGACCGCGGCCAGTTCCCGGGTCGCGGGCTTCATCTCGTGATCCACGGTGAACAGGCCCAGGTCGTACTCGCGGTCGGGGAAGTCGGCCAGGCTCCGGTCGAGGTCGTGCGAGCACCACCACGTGACGCCCCACAGAGCGGGGTTGCGGGTGACCGCGTCGAGCATCTCCCGGACGAAGGCCGGGGCTTCGTGCTCGCCGATGTCCGGGCGGGGCGCTCCCACCTCCTGCAGCCAGACCGGCCGGGCGGGGTCGGTCGCCGTCGCCGCCGCCAACTCCACGAGGTAGTCGGCGTGGGAGACGGTGGCGGGGCCGTGCGGGCCGTCGATGGCCGAGACGCCGTTGAACACCCAGGAGTGCACCGTCGTCAGGTCGCCGAGGTCGACGTTGTCGGCCGGCGAGAACGGGTGGCCGGGGTCGTACCAGGTGCCGTCGTACAGCGAGTGGAGGCTGAGCAGGCGCGGGGCCGCGGTGCGGGCGACCTCCACCAGTTCGGCGGCCCACTCCGAGGACGCCTCAAGCGTGGTGGGGTTCGAGGGCCACAGGTTGTTGACCTCGTTGCCCAGCGTCACCGCGAACACGTTGCCGCGCGTCGCGACGGCCCGGGTGAGCCGGTCGACGTACTCCGCGATGCCGTCGCGGACGGCCGCGTCGGTGAACAGGCTCCGCTGGTGCCAGGTGAGCACCCACGACGGCAGGAAGTCGAAGCTCGACAGGTGGCCCTGCAGCAGGTCGACCGAGACTTCCAGGTCGAACTCGGCGGCCACGTCGATGAGGGCGAGCAGGTCGTCGATGCCGCGCTGCCGGATCAGCGTCCGGTTGGGCTGGATCCACGGCCAGATGGGGAACACCCGCACGTGGTCGAGCCCGATTCCCGCCAGGTCGGCGAAGTCGCGCCGGGCCGCGTCGGCCGAGAAGTCGAGCCAGCTGTAGAACCAGCCTGACGAGGGCACGTAGTTCGCGCCGAAGCGCAGAGGGATTTGGCCTGGTTGTTGCGGTGTCACTCGTCCTCCGGCTGCGGTGGCGCCCGGCAGGGATCGCCCGGTGCTTCGACCGCCCGCAGCCTAAACCGTTTTAGCTATCCTGCCAAGGCCGGGGGCGCCGTGCTCTCCCTGACCGCCAGTCGCGGCGTCGGAGTCCTGCGGTCCCTCCGCAGACCGGGCTCGGCGATAAGGGCGAGCATCGTCTCGGCGACCTCGGTGCCGAGCGCGAACGTGTCGCGCGTCAACGCGGTCAGCGCCGGATGCACGATGCGCGTGAGCACCGAGTCGTCGAACGCGACGATCGACAGGTCGCCGGGGACGGCCACGCCCATCTCGCCGGCCACCCCCAGCCCGGCGACGGCCATGAGGTCGTTGTCGTACACGATCGCCGTCGGCCGTCCGGGCCGTGACAGCAGCATGCGGGTGGTCGCGGCCCCCTCGGCGTCGCTGAAGTCGGTGGGCAGCGAGGACACGTCCGTCAGGCCGTGCCGCCGGGCGGAGTCGCGGAGCGCGCGCATGCGGCGCTGGGTGTGCTGGAACGCGGGAAGGCCGGCGACGTGCGCGATGCGCCGGTGGCCGAGCGCGGCGAGGTAGTCGACGATCGACAACATGGCCTCGCGGTCGTCGGCCCACACGCTGGACAGGGAGCCGTGGCGGCCGGGACCGCCGAGCACCACCGCGGGCACGCCCAGGCCCTCGACCACGTCGACGCGCGTGTCCCTGACCTTCAGGTCGACCATGATGAACCCGTCCACCCTGTGCTCGGACGCCCACCGGCGGTAGACCTCGATCTCGGCCGTGGTGTCCTCGACGACGAGCAGTTCCAGCGCCACGGAATGCGCCGACAGCCCGGCCTGCAGGCCGGACAGGAGTTGGGCGAAGAACGGCTCCACGCCGAGGGTGCGGGCCGGACGGGCGATGACGAGGCCGACGGCTCCCGCGCGGGCGCCGCCCAGGGCGCGGGCCGCGGTGTGCGGGCGCCAGTTCATCTCCTCGGCGACCTGGAGGATGCGGGCCCTGGTGGCCTCGCTGACGCCGGGACGCCCGTTGAGCGCGAACGACACCGCACCCTTGGAGACTCCGACGCGGCGGGCGATGTCCTCGATGGTCGGTCGCGCCACGACTGTGCCTTTCTTCGTTCGTGCAGGTCGGCACGTTGCAACAGGGGCCCCCGCCACGTGCATTATCGCCGGGTGGAGGCCGCCGCGGGGCCCCGCGCGCAAGCGGATCGCGTCGATTCCCGCGTCCGTCACGGGTTCGCGACATCTCTTGACACCAAAGTCTAGTGGGGGGATAGTCCCCAGTCACTAGAGCGGTTTAGTAGTCGGCCGTTTGCGGACGGGGCCGCCGGGCGTCGGCTCACAATTCCGGATCGCTCAGCGCATGGCAGGAGAAGTGATGCGAATTCATGGGATAAAGCTGGTCGCGGCTGTGGCGGGGCTGGCGGCGCTCGCGGGGTGTGGGCTCGGGGGCGCCGACACGTCGAGCACCCCGACCGCGAACGCCACCGGCACGGTGACCGGCAAGGTGAGCCTGCAGACCTGGGCGCTCAAGCCCAAGTTCACCGACTACGTGCAGGGCGTCATCGACTCGTTCGAGAAGAAGTACCCCGGGACCCAGGTGGAGTGGCTCGACCAGCCCGGCGACGGCTACGCCGAGAAGGTGCTGAGCCAGGCGTCGGGCGGCAGCCTGCCCGACGTGACGAACCTGCCGCCGGACTTCGCGTTGCCGCTGGTCCAGCAGGGTCTGCTGCTCGACGTGGCCAAGGCCGACCCGAAGGTGACCGAGGAGTACGTCCCCGGAGGCATCGACGGGTACAAGTACGCCGGATACGAGGGCGTCTACGGCTACCCCTGGTACCTGAACACCGACGTCAACTACTGGAACTCCGAGCTGCTCTCCAAGTACGGGCTCGACGCGAAGACGCCGCCGACCACACTCGACGAGCTCATCACCCAGGCGAAGACGGTGAAGGACAAGTCCGGCGGCAAGGTCTACCTCATGAGCCGCAAGCCGACCCTCATCGACCTGACCAACGCAGGCGTCCCGATCATGTCGGCGGACGGCAAGAGCTTCACCTTCAACACCCCCGAGGCGGCCGCGATCCTCGACAAGTACCGCGACGCCTTCAAGGACAAGTTGATGCCGCGCGACGTGCTGACCACCAAGTACGCCGGCAACACCCAGCTGTTCAACTCCCAGACGGTGGCGTGGACCACCGCGGGCGGCAACTACATCACCAGCCTCGCCGCCGAGGGGAACCCGACGCTCGCGCCCAAGGTCGTGCCGTCACAGGCGTTCGGCACCCCCCCGCTCTACGTCCAGGGCCTGTCGATCTCCAAGTCGACCAAGAACCTCCCGGCCGCGATCGCGCTGGCCCGGTGGGTCACCAGCGCGGAGAACCAGGCCGCCTTCGCGCACCTGGTCAACATCTTCCCGAGCACCAAGGCCTCGGCGAGCGACCCGTTCTTCAGCAAGAGCGACGGCACGAACTCCGGCGACGCCAAGGTGATCGCGTTCAACTCGCTGTCCACGGCGAAGATCCTGCAGCCGGTCCAGGTCACCCAGGCGATGGCCGACTTCATCGACCAGCAGTTCGCCCTCGCGATCAACGGTGAGGAGCCGTCGCAGAAGGCGCTCGACGACGCCGTCGCCAAGTGCAACCAGCTTCTCAACGGCTGACGTCACGCTCGACCGCGTACGGGGACCCGCCTCAGCCGGGGGTCCCCGTACGCGCCGCGCAGGAGATCAAATGACACACAAGCGCTGGTTCACCCCATGGCTGCTCATCGCCCCCGCGGCGGTGTGGCTCGTGCTCTTCAACGCCGTACCGGCGATCAACACGGTGATCCTCTCGTTCACCAACGCCAAGCCGCTGGGCGGCGGGCAGTTCATCGGGCTCGGCAACTACACCCGCATGTTCGACGACCAGCAGCTCGTGGACGCGCTGATCAACAGCATCGTCTACATGGTGGTCTGCGTTCCGCTGCTTACGCTGCTGCCGCTCCTGCTCGCCGTGCTGGTCGAGAAGAAGCTGCGCGGGATCGCCTTCTTCCGCATCGCGTTCTACACCCCCGTGATCGCCTCGGCGGTCGTGGTCGCGCTCATCTGGGGCTGGCTGCTCAACGACCGGGGAGTCATCAACGGGATGGCGGAGCGGCTCGGTTTCCTGAGCGGCCCGTTGCCGTTCCTCACCGACCGCTGGCTGCTGCTGTTCAGCGCGATCGGCCTGACCGTGTGGAAAGGCCTCGGCTACTACATGATCATTTATATGTCGGCGCTCGGCAACGTGAGCCGTGAGCTCCACGAGGCCGCCGCCGTCGACGGAGCCGGGCCCGTGCGCCGGTTCTTCTCCGTCACCGTGCCCGGCGTGCGCAACACGATGCTCCTCATCTCGGTGCTGATCTCCGTCTTCGCGCTTCGGGTCTTCTCCGAGCTGTACATCCTGTCGAACGGCACCGGCGGGCCCGGCGGCCGCGACATGTCCCTTGTGATGCTCATCCAGCTGTACGGCCAGGGCCTCACCGGGCATCTCGGGTACGCCTCGGCGCTCAGCGTCCTGTTGTTCGTCGTCACGGTCGGCCCGATGTTGTTCCTTGCACGGCTCAACCGGAAGGAGTCGTAGCGATGGCCCGGAGTGGTCGCGGGTTCAACACGGTCTCGCCGGCGGAGAAGGTGGTCCGCTACACGCTTCTCCTGGTCGTGCTGGTCATCACGGTGGGCCCGTTCCTGTGGCAGTTGTCCACGTCTCTCAAAGGCGTCAGCGAGGACGTCTTCACGCAGACGCCCACCTTCATCCCCCAGCACCCGACGCTGTCGAACTACACCGAGGTCGCCAAGACGATCCCCGTCTGGGCGTACGCCGGCAACTCGCTTATCGTCGCCGTGCTCGTTGTCGCGGGGAACGCCATCGGGGCGACGCTCGCCGGGTTCGCGCTGGCCAAGCTGCGCTTCCGGGGTTCGAAGCTGGTGCTGGGGCTCTTCCTGGCGACGCTGATCCTGCCGAGCGAGGTCACGATCATCTCCCAGTACGTCATCGTGCGCGGGCTCGGCTTCTCCGACTCGCTGATCGGCGTCGCGCTGCCGGGGGCGATCCAGATGCTCAACGTGCTGCTGATGCGCACGGCGTTCCTCTCGATCCCGGCCGACGTCGACGCCGCCGCGATCATCGACGGCGCCACCGCGTGGCAGCGCCTGATCCGCATCGGCCTGCCGAACGTCAAGGGCATGCTGAGCGTTGTGGTGATCTTCTCGTTCATCTTCGCGTGGGACGACTTCCTGTGGCCGTTGATCGTGCTCACCGATCCGGACAAGTACACGCTCACGGTCGGGTTGCAGTACCTCAACGGCACGTTCAGCTCCAACCCCCGGCTCATCGCCGCGGGCACCATGATCGCCTTCCTGCCGATCGTCGTGATCTTCGCTTTGCTTCAGCGGTTCTTCTTCAAGGGCGTCGACGCGGGCGCGATCAAGGGCTGAGACCCGCCGTACGGCGACCGCGTCCCGGTCGGTCCGCCCTTCGTCCCCCGGGCCCGGTCGCCGTACGGCATGAGAGTGGGCGTTCGGCGGCGCGGCGTTCTCAGCGCAGGATCGCGCCGGCGACGGTTTCGTTGATCCACTTCTCCCACCGGTCGGGCGTCCACCCGCGTTCCACGGTGAGCAGGAAGTAGACCTCGTGGCTGACGAGCGTGAAGACGATGTCGGCCGCTTCCTGGACGGTCAGTTCCGGCCGGAGGGCCTGCTTGTCCCCGAGTCGCTCAACGAGGGCGCGGTGGGCGACGAAGCGTTGGCGCTGGTTGGTCTCCCACTGCGCGGCCATCTCGGGGTCGGCGCCCGCGGCGTCCCGGACGATCTTCATGATCGGTGCGAGTCGGCCGAAGATGACGCGGCTGTTGCTCAGCCAGACGGCCAGCGCCCGCCGGCCGTCGGGCTCCTCGCGCACCTGCCGCACCCACGGCCGGTCCAGCATCGGTATCGGCTCGTCGTCACCGACGGCCAGGACGTCGACGACCTCCTTGAGCACCGTGGCCTTGTTGCCGAAGTGGAAGTACACGGTCTGCACCGCGACCCCCGCCGCGCCGGCGATCTGATCGAGAGTGGTCGCCGCGTATCCGTTCCGCAGGAACAGTTCCCGGGCTCCGTCGATGATCCGGCGCCGCGTCGCCCTGGCCTGGGCGGCCCGGCGGTTGCCGCCTCCGGTCCTGCTCTTGACGGAATCGCTCATTCGCTAGAGGCTACTCTAAAGAGTTTCACTAGAGCCAACTCTAGTGAGCTTCCATCGGAGGTGATCATGGACCTGGCGCTCAGCGGCTTCCACCATGTCAAACTGCCGGTGACGGACGTGGTGCGCAGCCGCGACTGGTACGAGCGGGTGCTCGGCCTGCAGACGCACATCGAGTTCGTCGAAGACGGCACACTCATGGGGATCGCCATGCGCGACGCGAACGACACGGTGGACCTGGCCGTACGGCACGACCCGATCAGGGCGGCCGCGCTGGCCGGATTCGACCCGGTCGCGCTCCGCGTGCCCGGCACTCGCGACCTGGACACCTGGAAGCGACGACTGGACGACCTGGCGGAACCGCACGGCGGCATCGTCACCGGGCACGCCGGCCAGGTCCTTGTCGGCCTGCACGATCCCGACGGCATCGAAATACGGCTCTACGCCCCGGCAGGCGACGGATCGGGAGGATCCGATGAGCTTTGACCCCAGCGGTTACCTGCTCGGCCCCGACGACGGGCCGGATCTGTGGTTCCTGGACACCAGGATGAGCGTGAAGGCCGGTGCGGACCAGACCGGGGGAGCCTTCACCCTCATCGAGTGGTCCGCGCCCACCGGATTCGGGCCGCCCCTGCACCTCCACGACCATGAGGACGAGGCGTTCTACATACTCGACGGGGAGATCGCCATCGACTGCGGCGAGCACCACTGGACCGCTGGACCCGGCGACTTCGCGTTCCTGCCCCGCAAGATCCCGCACGCCTTCGTCGTCACCGGCGGACCGGTCCGCGGTCTGCAGCTGACCACTCCGTCCGGGTTCGAGCAGTTCATCGCCGAGATCGGCCGCCCCGCCGAACGGCCCGGCCTGCCGGTTCCGGCCCCGCCCGACATCCCCCGGCTGGTCGAGGCCGGCAGCCGTTACGGCCACCGGATCCTCGGCCCGCCCCCGGCCGCGCCTCCTACTCACGGCTGAGCCGCCACCCCCTGCCCTGACGCCGGACGGCCCTGCCCGCCGGGCGCCGTCAACTGGACGAGGAAGGACTGCGCGCCCGAGACCCGGACCCGCTGGACGTGGACGGGAGCGAGCCGCCGCCCGATCGCCATGGCCAGGCCGTCGGCGTCGGGAAGCAGCACCACGGCCGTCCCGCCCGGCGCGAGGACGCGGCGCAGCTCCGCCCACCAGCGGGATGAGGACGCCGCGAGCAGACCTCGCGCGGCGACCTGGCCACCCCACGGCGGGTTGCTCAGCACACGGTCGACACCGCCGTCCGGGAACGGAAGGCGACCGGCGTCGGCCCGGCCGACGGCGACGGGCAGCCCCGCCGCGTTCTCCTCGGCCGCACTCAGTGCCCGCACATCGAGGTCGACACCGTACAGCCGTGCCTGCGGCTGTTGCATGGCGGCCTCGATCAACAGGGTTCCCGCGCCGCAGCAGGGGTCGAGAATCGTGTCGCCGGGACGGATGCCGGCCATCCGCGCCATCCCGGCGGCCAGGGGAGGATGCAGGGTCCCCGGAATGGAACACCGTTTGTACGCGCGTCGATGCAGAGGCCGGTCCGCGACCCGCAACATGAGGGTGGCCCGCGTGCCGTCGAGGGTCACGCGCCATCCGCCGTAGCCGGCCGGAGGTGCGGTTCCCGCCCGGCGCGAGTGGTAGTCCACCCCCAGCCGTCGCGCCAGGGCTTGTCCGACGGCGTCCTCGACGTCGTAGCGGGTGAAGTTCCGCCTGCCGAGGAACGACGCCGACACCTCGACGCCGGTGACCGCGCCCGAGCCTCCGTGGCTCTCGCGCAGCCGCGTCAGCGCGTCGAGGTCTGCCGCGTCGGCGAGCCGGGCGAGCGCACCGGCGTTCTTCTTGGCCGTGCCGGCGTCCGCGCACTGCGCGGCGAGCAGGAACACGTCATCGGCGGTGCGCAGCCCGGTTACCTGCGACCGCGATCGACACGTACGGAAGTGGACCTCGCGGTGCCCCAGGTGGGTGATCGCCCCGAGCCCGAGTTGGACTATCTCGGCGGCGACCGTCGCCTCCAGCCCGTGGACGCATCGCGCGACCAGGGTCGGCGCCGTGACGCCACGGGATTCGCAATGGTGGGAAAACGCGCTGATGCGCATGAGGATCGTTCTTCTCCACGTCGGCCCGGGGCAGCGCTGCGCCACCCCGCCTCGCCGGCGACGGGTCTTTCCCTCGCTTCGCCGACGGCGCCTAGCGGAGGTGGAAGAAGAACGTGAACGTCACAACTCGCGATCGTAGGACGCGGGGAACGGCCCGCTCAACCCGATATCCGCGGCATGTCGCCGGTGGGGAATGCGCCGTGCCGCCGGATGGTTTGCGTCGTCGGCACGCCGGGTGGTGTGCGTGACGGAAAGGTGGGAGCCATGAAGGTCCGCCGGTCATTGCGGTCGTTGAAGTCGAAGCCCGGGGCGCAGGTCGTCCGCCGGAGGGGCAGCGTCTTCGTCATCAACAAGAAGGACGCCCGGTTCAAGGCGCGTCAGGGCTGACGACGAGGCGATCGCTCAATTCCGCGACGACGTGAACGACAAGAAGGGCACCCGGGAAGGGTGTCCTTCTTCCATTGAAGAAGCGCTCGACGCCGGCCGGTGTCGGCCGGCCCATGTCCATCTCGTCTGAGCGCGCTCCGTATTGAAGCGTCAGCCGCGCTCGATTCCCCGGCGCCTACACGCCCCGTCTGTTTCCTTGACTCACCAGGCGCGGCAGCCCCAAGGTTCCCCGTATGGACATCGGTGATCCCCTGAATGCCGACGCGATTCTCTACGACCAGTACATGGCGGCGGTCGGCGAGACCTTGCGGGATCCGGAGATCCGCGACGCATTCGACTACGTCTGGGTGACACCGGGTCAGGTGCGCGCCGCGATGATTCGAGATGCGGCCACCGTGCTGGCCGCCACCCCTCGGGAGTGGGCCGAGTACCGCAGATCGCGGGAGCACATAGCCGCCCGTGTGGTGACGGTGGCCGATGGTATCCGTGATGCACTGAAGGAGGACGAACGCGACGTCCAACTGGCCAAGAGGGCGCTCGTCGCGGGTGTGATCGGGCTGGCGACGGTCGTCGCGGGGCTCTTCGGCGGCATCTGGAGTGGCCTGAGCCTGCTGATCTGGCCAGGGCTGGTGATCACCGTGATCAGCGGTCTCGCCTTCGCGGGATCCCGACTCCTCGGTGGCGAGGGGGCGCATCGCTATTTAGAACGTATCCACGCGTGGGCGTTGCCCGTCGTGACGACGTGGGTCTCTGAATTCGAGGGCTCGTCGTCGCCTCGAAACGTGCTCATCGCGGCGTTGAAAGAACACGAATTGGCCGCGCAGGTAAGGCTGCGCATCAACGCGCTCAGGCGGGATCATCTAAGCAATTCATTCACCGTCTACGCCAGTCCGGGACTCAGCGAGGTCTTCGACAGTAGTTATCACGTCCCGACGGCGGTCGCGCGGGAGCTCGACGCGCTCCTGAGCCGCGTCTCGGGCGCGAGCATCGGCATCGCAGGTCCCCGAGGCGCCGGAAAGTCGACCCTGATCAGGCGATTCTGCGAGGACCCTCAGGGCTCGCACGAACGAGGCGATCTGCGCTGCCTGGTGTCGGCCCCCGTCGAGTACGCGCCGCGCGACTTCGTCCTTCATCTGTTCGCCACCTTCTGCCGCAGGACGTTGCGCTACCTGAGACTGCCGGACGCATCACAGATGCGGCGCCGGTCTCGGGTCGTCGGTCATGTTCTGCGCGTGATCGGTTACGGTGCGATCGCCTGGACGATCATGAGATGGCCCGACTTCTTCGGCGATCTGCTGGACGGATTCAACGCGTTCGTCATGGCGCTTACCGGCCGGGATTGGGTGGCGTCCGGCGCCGACGCGCTTCGCAGAATCGGTTTGAGCGCGAATCTGGTCGCGGCCGGCGTCATGGTGGCGGGGGCGGGTCACATTCTTGTCCTGCTGTATCTCCGCCATACGAGGTGGAGGGCGGCGAGCGGGGTGGAGCAGGCATTGGCCAGACGGGCGCGACGATATCTGGTCCAGATCCGATATCTACAGACCCACACCTCGGGATGGTCCGGGACGCTGAAACTTCCGATCGGCCTGGACGGCCAGCGGACGATGGGACTTTCTCGAGTCGAACAACCACTGAGCTATCCAGAGATCGTCGCGACCTTCCGCGCCTTCGCCGACGACGTGGCTGAATTCCTCCAACCCGACCATCGTCTCTTCATCGGCATCGACGAGCTGGACAAGATGGGCTCCGGCCAGGAGGCCGAACGTTTCCTCAATGACATCAAGGGCGTTCTCGGGTTGAGCCGAATCCATTTCATGGTCTCTGTCTCCGATGACGCGATGAACGCCTTCGAGCGTCGCGGGCTGCCGTTCAGGGACGCCTTCGACAGTTCGTTCGACGAAATCATCCAAGTGGGGCCGCTCGCCTACGAGGAGTCCCTGCGCTTGCTGTACCGGCGCGTCGTGGGGCTGACCGAACCGTATGTCGCCTTCTGCCACTGCCTTTCCGGCGGCCTGCCCCGTGATCTCATCCGGGCGGCGCGGCGGGTGGTCCGCAACGGGCACGACCTGTCCGAGGCCGCCACGCTGGCCCGCATCTGTTCGGCGATCATCCGCGAAGATCTGATGCACAAGGCGAAGGCCATCATGGCGCTGTCCGCCGCGCATTCGATCAAGCCGGACATGCTCGATCTGCTGCACGGACTCTCACGAAACGAGGCCCCGGGCATCTCGGCGCCCGAGGTCCTGAAGATCGCCTTGTCCTGCGCGTCGGATGATTCAGCACTCGACTTCGTGGTTTACGCCTACTTCTGCTCGACGTTGGAGCAGGTGTTCGCGGACGACCTGACGGCTGCCCGGATGAAGGAAGGGGCCGAGTTCGACGCCCTGGCGGCAGCCCGCCGCGCGTTCGCGCTGGACACGCGGCTGGCCTGGCGGGCGATCTCCTCAGTGCGACGCAGCTGGGACCTCGAGACGTGGGACCTGCCGGCGGACCCGGCGTGAGCGGATCGCCGTCGGCGCGCCTCCTCGGACGCCGAGGTTCGCGAGCGCGTCCGGCGCTCGGTTCGCGACCGCGTCCGCGCGCCGGGACGCTGCACCGCCAGCGGCCACGGGAAGATCGCCTGCCTGTTGACAGGTCCGGGGATCCGTGGGATCACAGACGAAAGATCCTCCGTGTCGGGGTTGTTCCTGCCCTGGGGCGAGCGCACGTCGCCGCAGCACACCGACTGCGCCAAGCGGGAGGCCGACGTCACCAACGGCGGATGGACCCCCGGCTACTGGGTGTCGGAGGCCCAGAAGCTGCACACGCAGTACATCGTGCTCGCCACCTTCCACAGCCGGCTCGGGTACGCCAGGCCGTGGCCGTCGGCGATCCTCGGAAGCTGCCGCACCAGCAGGGACTTCCTCGGTGAGCTGATCACGGCGGCGAACGCGCAGGGCCTGAAGGTCATCCTCTACATGACCGACGACGCGCAGTGGCACGCCGACGGGCTGAGCTCCGGTGACTGGCTGGACTCCTCGGCCTACTCCGGCGATCATGGACATGATCAGCAACGAGCAGAAGACCGGCATGTCCCCGGCCTACGACTACCCGCAGGCGGTCTACACGGCGGCGCCGCGGCTGATCGAGGCCGACTTCAAGCTCCCCTCCACCGGTGCGTGGTGGTACGACGGGTCCAACCCGGCGGTCGATCGCAAGCTCACCCTCGGCCGTCTCGTCACCAACGCCGGCTCGTCCATCAAAGCGCTCATGGCGGAGACCGCCCAGGTCAACGGTAAGTTCCCGTCGAACCAGGAGGCCTTCAACAACTTCGCCGACGACTACCTGGACCAGATCTGGCCGTCGCTGAACGGCACCGAGGGCGGCGGGTACATGTACGGCGGTCTCAAGCCCCCGGGTTCTGGAACAACGGAGCCCACGGTGTGACGACGATCAGCAAGACCAACCCGAACCTGCACTACATCCATGTCGTCACCCCGCCGTCGGGGAGCACGCTGCAGGTGCGTGACAACGGTTACCGGATCGCCGGCGTGACCGACCTGCGCACCGGCGCCGCGCTGGGCTTCACCCAGGCCAACGGGACTCTGACGATCAACGGCGTCTCCTCCTGGGATCCGTACGACACGGTCTTCAAGGTCACGAGCAGCGGCCGGGAAGGGATCTACTCGGGTGTCACGGTCGGCGCCACCGCCTCGGCGAGCGGGCACACCGCCGGCCACCACCACTCGCTATGTCCGGCTGGAAGTGGTGAACACCTACGCCGCCTCGACCGACACCACCCGCTACAAGCGGCTGCGGGTCGACGAGACCTGGATCGGCGGCGCCTACGCCGGGAGCGGCGCAGGCGGCGGGACGACCTCGATCGAGGCCGAGGCCGGCACGCTGAACGGCTCCGCGGTGGTCGCGGCCTGTGCGACCTGCTCCGGCGGCGCGAAAGTGCGGTTCATCGGGAACAACTCGGCGAACTACGCCACCTTGACGGTCAGCGCCGCGACGGCGGGCACCGAACAGCTCACGGTGTACGGCGAGGTCGACGGCACCCGGTCGTTCTTCGTCAGCGTCAACGGCGGCACCGGAGCCGAACTGCCGCTGACCGGCACGAGCTGGTCCACCCCGGCGAGCGCGACGATGAACGTCACGCTCAACGCGGGGAACAACACCATCCGCTTCTACAACAACGGCGCCAACGCGCCCGACCTCGACAAGATCACCGTCGGCTGATCGTTTTCAGTGGGCCCCCGGTGCCGCCCCGGGGGCCCACTGGCGGCGGGAGTCTCAGGCCACCGTGACGGCCAGGCCCCCGCACCGGCCGGAAACCGTCTCGATCGCCATGAGGTTCTCCCTACGGTGTGAAGGGGGTCGGCGGGGGGACCGAGGACAACACGCGACGGGTGGTCTCCAGGCCCCAGTCGTCCAGGTCGGCGATCCGGTCGGAGGTCGCGCGGAGGCCGCCGTACCGTTCGACGGTCGCGGTCCACTGCTCCCGGCGCTGTACGGCGGGGCGGACGATCAGGCAGTCCGGGTCGTTCACCCACAGGCGGCCGTGCTGCCAGGAGCGGCCGGCCGTCGAGAGCGCAGCGGCCCGCTGCGAGGGGTCGGACAGATCGCCGGTCCCCGCGTCATAACCGGCGGCGATGTCGGGGGAGACCCGCATGGCGTCGACGAGCCCGACGCTGGGCAGGATCGGTGCTCCGCTGCCCAGCAGGTACGGCTGCGGCCCGACGGCCGCACGGATGAGAGCCATTCCCTCCCGGTACGCGGCGATCGGCGAGGCCCCCGAATGCCGCGGCCCCGCCAGCGCGCCGGCGTACAGGAAGTCGAGCTTGAAATAGTCGAACCCCCAGCCGCGCAGGGTCTGGAAGACCTCGCGGAGATAGGCGGACGCCCCCGGGTGCGTGACGTCGAGCCCGCGGAGGTCCTGGTTCCAGTTGTGCCCGGCGTCGCCCACCAGCCACTCGGGATGCCTGCGGGCGATCTCGCTGCGCGCCCCGACCAGGAACGGCGAGAGCCAGAGCCCCGCGCGCCTGCCCTCGGCGTGGATGCGCCCGGCCGTCTCCGGAATCGAGGAGAAACGTCCCGACGGCGTCAACCAGTCACCGATCTCGGCCTGCCAGCCGTCGTCGATCTGGATGACGTCGACGGGCAGGTCGCGTTCGCCGACGGCGCGGAGGTTCTCCAGCACGTCGTCCTCGGTGACGTCCTCGTAGTAGTGGTACCAGGAGCACCACACGGTGGGCGGCCTGCGCAGCGGGCCCGTGCCCGCCCCGGCGGCGAAGCCGTCGGCCCAGGCGCCGAGCGCGACGTCGATCGGCCCGGCGAAGGTCTTCTCGACGACTTCGCCCGGCTCGTCGGCCGTGATCACCATCTGGTCGCCCACCAGGCGGGCCCGGATCGCGGGGACCTTCACCAGGCCGTCCCTGGCGGCGAACAGCCGTACCGGGCCGTCCGGCTCCGGGGCCACCGCGAGCAGCCCCTCGCCCTGGAATCCGTCGTCGGGCGCGGGGAGTCCCGGCCGGTAGCGCATCGTCTGCATGATCGGCTCCACCGGCTGGAAGCCGCGGCCGCCGACGGGGAGCGCCGTGGTCGGCGTCCAGCTCTGCCAGCCGTGCGCGTGCACCAGCCCGTGTGCCGGATCGACCGGGATCTCGGCGATCGGATGAAAAATCATCCTTTGGTGGCTCCTCCCGTTAGGCCCTTGACGAAGTGCTTCTGCAGGAACAGATAGAAGATCAGCACGGGCAGCGTGGCCAGGAACATCAGGGCGAAGACCGTGCCGAAGTCGGCCTGGTACTGGCCGATGGAGCGGTAGATCCCGGTGGTGATCGTGGTCCCCTGGGACGGTCCGAGGATGACCAGCGGATCGATGAAGTCGTTCCAGATCCACACGCCCAGGAAGATCAGGACGCTTGCGGTGGCGGGCCGGAGCAGGGGGAACACCACCCGCCAGAAGATGCGTGAACGGCTCGCGCCGTCGATGGCCGCGGCCTCCTCCAGTTCGATCGGGATGCCCCGGAGGAATCCGGAGAACACGAAGACGCCGAACGGGATGTAGTACCCCACGTTGAACAGGACGAGCCCCTGCAGCGTGCTCATCAGCCCGAAGGCCCGGAGCACCTGGGTGATCGGCATGAGGATCACCTGCGGCGGGATCATCAGGCCGGCCAGCAGCAGGAGCATGGCCACCCGGGCCCACCTGCTCCGCGACCGGGCGAGGAAGTGGCCCAGCATCGCGGACAGGATCGTGAGCAGGATGATCGACAGCGTGGTGACCACGATGCTGTTGGACAGGCTCGCCCAGAACAGGTTGTCCGTACGGCTGAGCAGCCCGATGATGTTGCCGAGCGTGGGCGGGGCCGGCAGGGACGCCGGCGACTGGGTGATCTTCTCGCCCTGCTTGAACACGTTGACGAGGATCATGTAGAGCGGCACGAGGAAGAACGCGCTGATGATCAGCGCGACGACCGGCCGCAACCACGGCATGCGGGCGTCCTTCACAGGTTCACCTCCCGGCGGTTGAGGATCCGGAGGGTCACCCCGGCCGCGACCGCGATGATCACGAGCATCACGATGGCCATCGCGGACGCGTAGCCCTGCCGGTTGGCCACCAGGCCGGTCTGCAGGACGTCGTAGGCGATGGTCGCGGTCGTCCCGGTGCCGGGCCCGCCGTGCGTGATCACCTGGATGTGGTCGAAGATCTTGAACGCGGTGATGAGCAGCACCACCGTGTTGATGGTCAGCGAGGGTGCGAGCAGCGGCCAGGTGATCGACCGGAAGCGCCGCACCGGACCGGCGCCGTCGATGGACGCGGCCTCGGCCAGCTCGTTGGGCACGCCCTGCAGCCCGGCCAGGTACACCACGACGCAGAAGCCGAGCATCTGCCAGGACAGGATGATCGCGATCGAGTACAGCGCGAGCCGGGGATCGGACAGCCAGCCCGGCGGCCGGTCCACTCCCAGGGCCCGTAGCGCCTGGTTGACCAGCCCCTCGTCGTCCAGCATGCGGGTCCACACGATGCTCACCACCACCGAGCTGAGCACCATAGGCGTGAAGAACACGGTGCGCAGGGCGTTGTAGAGCCAGCCCTTGCGGTCCAGCAGCACGGCGATGCCGAGCCCGGCCACGTTCGGCACGATCACCACGATGACCGTGAGGATCGTGGTCACCCGGAGCGAGGTGAGGAACTCGCTGTCGGTGAAGAGCATCTGGTAGTTACGCAGGCCCACGAACTTGGTCGGCGGGTTGAACGGGTTGTGGTTGGTGAGGCTGTACCCGAAGCTGATCGCGATCGGCGCGAGCACGAAACAGGCGTAGACCAGCAGCCCCGGTGCGCCGAACACCGCGAACGAGCGCAGCCGTTCCGCCGACGGCAGGCGCGGCCTCCGCGACCTGTGGGTCGCGGAGGCGGGGACGGATGTCGTCCTTACATCGACTGCCATGGGTCAGGACGCCTTGGACCACTCGTCGTCGAGGGATGCGAGCACCTGGTCGACGGTCTTGTTGCCGGTGATGAGGTCCTGCGCGCCGGCCCGCCACTTGTCGACCACGCCGGGCAGCATGCCGTCGTCGCCGGCCTCCCAGCTGAACGCCTGGGTGACGCTGTTGTTCTTCACGCCCTCCTGGTAGAGGTCGTAGCCGAGCTTGAAGACCGCGCCGGTGTCGGCGGGCGGCGTGTACCCCTTGATCGCGGGATAGAGCCCGTCGTTGTGGACGGAGGCGTCCAGGTTGGTCTTGTCGAGCGTGTACGCCAGGGCGAACTTCTTGGCCTCGGGCAGGTTCTTGGCGGTGGCGCTCACCGACAGGCCGCCGCCGGTGAAGGCGGGCACGACCACGCTTCCGTCGTCGCTCGGCCAGTTGAACGCGCCGATCTCCCACGTGGGCTTGCGCTTGGGGTCGTCCCCGGCGGCGGCGAACCAGTTGCCCATCGGGTACATCGCGCCCTTGCCGTCCAAGAAGGCCTGCTCAGTCGCCGCGTAGTCGCGCGAGACGTCCTTCTTGTCGATGTAGCCCTGCTTGGCGAGCTCCGCGAACTTGGTCGTGGCCTTCTTGAAGTCGGGGTCGGTGAACTTCACGGTCCCGGCCCGCCGCTTGGCCATCCAGTCGGGGGTCTTGGCGTACACGTCGGTGGCGAGCGTGGCCGTCCACGCGAGTGTGGAGGCGAAGGGGTCCTTGCCGCCGCCGGTCACGAACGGGGTGATGCCCTTCGCCTTGAGCTTGGCGGCGTCGTCGACCAGTTCGGCGTACGTCTTCGGGGTGCCGGTGATGCCGGCCTTGGCGAACAGGTCCTTGTTGTAGTAGACGACCGGGATCGTCTGGGTGTTGGTGGGCAGCTGGTAGATCTTGCCCTGGACCGCGCCGTTGTTCGGGAAGTCGAAGTCCTTCAGCTCGTCCGGAGTGAAGGCGGCCATGGCGCCGCTTTCCGCGAACCCGGCGGGGGAGACCGCGATCATGACATCGGGGAACTGGCCGGAGGCGAGGAGCTGCTTGGCGTAGGAGACCCGGTCCTCACTCGGGGCGACCAGCTTCTTCACCGAGATGTCGGGATACTTGTCGGTCACGCGCTTGATCGCCGCGTCCCACACCTGCGGCGTCAGGTTGGGCGTCTCGAAGACCAGGAAGCTGATCTCCTTCTTGGCCGTGCCGCCGCTCGACTCCGGGGTCTGCTGCTCGCCGACGGTGCACGCGCCGGCCGCGAGGGTGGTGACGAGAGCCGTCAGTAAAGCTTTGTGCTTCATGACGATGTGCCTTCCGATGAGTGATGAGGGGTGAATTCTGACGCCGCCGGATGCGGCGAAGCGGTCCCCGATGGTGTGCGGGCAGTGGTGGGCCCGGGTCGCTCTTCAGAGCGGGACAAAGTGTCCAGGAAGAAGTCTTCGGTGCCGCCGGGCGACTCCCCGATGCCGTCCAGGTGGGCCGCCGCGAAGTCGCAGAACGCCTCCTGGTTCGGGGTGAACCGGCCGTCGTGCCGCGATCCGAAACCCAGGAGCGACTTGGTGGAGGAACCGGCGTTGGCGACGATCCGTCTGATGATCCTGACGTGGTCCACCTCCGGATCCGACCCGTCGTACCACCAGCCGCCGCCGACGGTGAAGGAGGACTCGGTCACGCGCGGAAGGGGGACGTCCGTGGTGACGCCGGGGCAGACGACGTCCATGGCCGTGTCCGCGGACGGGAGATCCGGGTCGTTGCAGGCCAGGATCCAGCCGGGCCGTTCCGCCCGGATCCGGTCGTAGAGGCCGGTCCGCCTCCAGTGGGCGTTCTCCTTGTCGATCCAGAACCCGGCCAGATCCGGGTGGCGGCGCATGACCTCGGCGAAGTTGTCGGCGGCGAACTCCCCGAACCCGTCGCGGGTGGTCAGGTCCACGGGCCGGTCCTTGTAGGCGGAGTAGGCCGCCGAGTCGAGGGACCCGAGGCCGTCCTCGTCGTGCCACTTGGGGTCGTCGGTCATGTACAGCAGGACTTTGAGACCTCTGGACGCGGCCGCCGAGATCAGCTCGCCCAGGAAGTCCCGCCGGGTGACGGGGCTGCCGGGGATCTCCGACGGCCACGCGCGGACATAGCCGAGCCGGCTGTGGAAGGACGCGAACACCAGGTAGCCGGCGTGCAACTGGACGGCCCGGTCGACCCAGTGGCCGGGGGTCCACCCGTCGGCCGTGACCCGGTCCTCCCACGCCCGCACGTCCGTGTACGGAGGCGAGGTGCGCATTCCCCAGTGGAGGAGCAGGCCGAGGACGTCGTCCCGCAACCACCTCTGGCGACCGTGGGCCAGAGCGGCGAGGTCGGCGTCGAGAGCCTGGACGACCTCGTTCCGCCCGATCATGACACCTCCTCGTTACCGCTCACGTGAGCGTTCACGGAGACATTCTTGCAACAGGGCGCGAATGTCAATAGTGAGTGATCAGGCAGAGGCCCGCACGATCAGTTGCGGTTCGATAACGGCCTCGGGGATCTCGTCCTCGCTCATGCCGCCGAGCAGCAGAGCCGCCTGCTCCACGGCGATCTCGCCCAGCCGTCGCTTGTCGATGTGGAGCGTGGTCAGCGGAGGCTCCACGAGCTCGCCGATGCTCAGGCCGTCGAAACCGAGGAACGCGCAGTCCTCCGGCACGCGCAGGCCGAGCGCACGCGCCCTGAGCTGGGCGCCGATGGCGATCAGGTCGTTGTAGGCGAACACCGCCGTGACGTCCCGGTGCGCCGACAGCAGCCGTTCCATCGCCGCCGCGCCGCCGTCGATCGAGTTGTGCGCGGGCTGGATCCAGTTGATGTCGACCGGTATCCCGTGCTCACCCATGACCTTGAGGTACAGCTCGCGCCGGGTGTTCGGCGCCTCGGCCGACAGGTACGCCTCGTCGTCCAGCATCGCTATCCGGCGGTGCCCCCGGCCGATCAGATACTCCAGGCCGCGCCGCGCCCCGCCCTCGAAGTCGATCCGGACCCCGGGCACGGCCGGCGCCCTGCCGCCCTTGTCCAGCAGGACGAACGGCAGGTTGCCCGCCGTCGCCTTGGCGATCGCGTCATGGTGGAGCAGGAAGGCCACACCCGCGTCCACCTGGTCGAAGAGCATGTCGACGACTTCCAGCTCCTTGCGGCGCTCCGAGCCGGTGTTGTAGACGACGACCTGCCACCCCCGGCGTTCGGCGGCTTCCAGCACTCCCGCCGTCACCTCGGGGAAGAACGGGTTCAGCACGTCGGCGATGACCAGGCCGATGGTGATCAGGTCCTGACGGACCAGCCCCCGGGCGAAGCGGCTCGGGCGGTATCCCATCGCCTGGGCCGCGTCGAGGATCCGCTGCCGGGTCTCGGGATCTATCTCGGTCTTGTTGTTGATCGCCCGAGACACGGTCTGGCGGGAGACTCCGGTCGCCTGCGCCACTTGGTCGATGGTGACCCGAGGTTTTCTGTTGGTCGGCACGTTGGGACTGTAACCTCCCTGGACGCCTTCGGCGTATCGGGCGGCCGTACAGGTGGGATGCGACGGGTCGGCCAAGGCCATAGATCCGATGTATGCCTGCCGTTTCCTCCCGGGTCGATCCGGCTTCACCGTTGACAGACGGCTCGTTTTTGTGGGATCACAGTCCACAGATCCAATCTTTGCGATCCGGACGGCTTGCCGTGAGCGCTCACGGCGGTTTGCCGGATCGCCATGCGGCGACGCCATCCCGGAGGTTGTGAAGGCGTCGAAACTCGCCCGTGAGCGCTCACGGGCGTCGGCCCACGACACTCGTTATCGCAGGCTCGAAGGAGTTCTCCATGGTCAACGCCTTACCCGACGACCGGGTGAGAAGACGACGGCGACTCAAGGCTTCCGCGGCGGTCGCCGCGGCGGTCGCCCTGGTTCTGAACATGATCATGATTAGTCCCGCTCACGCGGATCTCCAGAATCCGCGTCAGGACTTCCTCCGCGGTTCGGTCGGAGGGCTGTTCCTGCACTGGGGCGAGCGCACCGCGCCCCAGCACACCGACTGCGCCCAGTGGGAGGCCGACGTCACCGACGGCGGCTGGACCCCCGACTACTGGCTGGACGAGGCGCAGAAACTGCACACGCAGTACATCGTCCTGGCCACCTTCCACAGCCGGCTGGGCTACGCCCGCCCGTGGCCGTCCGCCATCCCGGGCAGTTGCAGCACGCAGCGGGACTTCCTCGGCGAACTGGTCGACGCGGCCAAGCCGCGGGGCATGAAGGTCATCCTGTACATGACCGACGACCCGCAGTGGAACACGCAGGGCCTCACGTCCGGAAGCTGGCTCGACTCGGCCGCGTACTCCGCGTACAAGGGGCACGACGTCGACATCACCACCCGCGACGGCTTCGGCGAGTTCAGCTACGACAACTTCTTCGAGGTCATGAACCGCTACCCGGACCTCGGCGGGTTCTGGATCGACAACGACAACGCGTACTGGGAGAAGAACCACCTGTACGAGCAGATCCACCAGTTGCGGCCCAACTACACGCTCAGCAACAACAACGAAGACACGCCAGAAATGGACATGATCAGCAACGAGCAGAAGACCGGCATGACGCCGTCGTACGACTACCCCCAGGCGGTCTACACGGCACAGCCGCGGCTCACCGAGGCCGACTTCAAGCTCCCCACGACGGGCAACTGGTGGTACGACGGAGTCGACCCGTCCGTCGACTACCGGGTCTCGCTGGGCAGGCTGGTCACCAACGTCGGATCCTCGATCAAGGCGCTCATGGACGAGCAGGCCATGGTCAACGGCCGCTTCCCCAGCAAGCAGGAGGCGTTCAACGACTTCGCCGACGAGTACCTCGACCAGATCTGGGAGTCGCTGCACGGCGTCGAGGGCGGCGGATACATGTACGGCGGGCTTGAGCCCGGCGGCTGGAACAACGGCGCCCACGGGGTCACCACGATCAGCCGAACGGACCCGAACCTCCACTACGTCCACGTCGTCACCCCGCCGACCGGGACCACCACCCTGAAGCTGGGCGACAACGGTTACAAGATCAAGAGTGTGACCAACCTGCGCACCGGCGCGAAGCTGAAGTTCTCCCAGTCGGACGGCACCCTCGCCATCACCGGGATCTCCGAGTGGGATCCGTACGACACGGTCCTCAAGGTCACGTCCAAGGGCCGGGACAAGACCCTGTCCGGGGTGACCGTGACCGCCACCGCGTCCGCGGGCGGCCACGACGCCGCGGCAGCCGGTGACGGCGACTACCTGACGTACTGGGACAACGACAAGACGCTGCCCGTCTCGCTCGACTTCGACCTGGGCAAGGCCAAGAAGGTGAAGTACATCGGCCTCAACCAGCGTGAGGACTCGGTGAGTTACGCGCGGTCCGCGACCGAGCAGTCGGCCCGCATCCGCGACTACCAGGTCTACGTGAGCAAGGACGGCGTCGACTGGGGCACACCGGTCATGGCCGGCACTCTGCCCAGTCAGCGTGGCGTGGAGGTCATCAAGCTGCCCGACACCACGGCGGTCGACAAGGCCGCCCACGTCCGGCTCGAGGTGCTCAACACCTACGCGGCGGCGACCGACACGACGAGATACAAGCGGCTCCGCATCGACGAGGCCTGGATCGGCGACGGCTTCGTCCGGCACGGGAAGCCGATCAAGGATGACGACGGCGACGGCGGAGGCGCCACCCTGCCGGTCTCGATCGAAGGAGAGAGCGGCGTGCTGAGCGGGTCCGCCAGAGCCGACACGTGCGCGGCCTGCTCGGGCGGCGCGAAGGTGCGCTTCATCGGCAACAACACCTCCAACTACGCGACGTACAACGTCAACGTGCCGGCCGCGGGCGACAGGCAGCTGACGATCGCCGGAACGGTGAGCGGCACCCGGTCGTTCTCCGTGAGCGTCAACGGCGGGCCTGCCGTGACGGCGACACTCACGGGGACGTCCTTCGATTCGCCCATCACGACGACCGTCACGGTGCCGATGAACGCCGGCTTCAACACGCTGAAGTTCTTCAACGACACCGCCAACGCACCCGATCTGGACGGCTTCACAGTCAGCTAGAACGTTCACGGTCAGCTGGAACGAGTGAGCGGCCTGCCCGGCGCCTGTGTCCGCCGGGCAGGCCGCCCCCGCGCCGCCTGACCCCCCGGGCGCCGCCTGACCCCCCCGGGCGTGATCATGCACACATTCGTGGATTGATGGCGTGAGCTGCGGAAACAAGTTTCGTGATCATGCGCAGGTTCGGAAGAATGCACGCTGACCTGCGGTGATGCCAATCGTGATCATGCACGGCATGCACGGCATGCACGGCATGCGCGGCATGTACGGCATGCACTCCGTGTACGGCATGCACTCCATGGACTTCATGTACGGCGTGCACCGCAAGCACGGCGTGCGGGCCCCGATGCGGCGTGGATGAAAGCCGGTGGATGAAAGCCGATCGCGAGGCCCGGGCCGGCCCGGTGGTCACACCGGGCCGGCGGCCCACTGGGTCAGTGCCCGTGGCCGGAGTGGCCGTTGTCGTTGTGGTCGTCGTGGCTGTCGCCGTTGTGCCCGTTGCTGCCGTGGTCGTTGTCGTTGTGGCCCTTGCCGCCGTTGTCGTGGCCGCTGTTGTGCCCGTTGCCGTGCCCGTTGCCGTGCCCGTTGTTGTGCCCGTTGTTGCCGTTGTCGTGATGCGAGTAGTTGTGGGAGAAGTACCGGCCGTTCAGGTCGTGCTGCCGGGCGTACGTCGCCGAGACGGCCTTCCACTTGCCACCGGTCCACCGGTAGAAGTGGTGGCCGTCGAAGCGGTAACGCGTGCCGTGGCTGGAGCTGTACCAGTCGCCGTGGCCGTTGTAGCGGTACCACCACCGCGATCCGTCCCACCGCTGGGTGTCACTGTTGTGCCGCACCGTCAGATGGCTCGCGGAGACGGTGCTGTGGCTGACACTCTCAACCGTGGCTGCTGAAGCGGCCCCACCCGCGGCGAAGATGACGCCCCCCGTGACAGCCAGAGTGGCAGCCGCGGTCGCCAGGCGACGAGTGATCTTGCTCATGGTCCAAACCCCCTGATGTGCACGCTCGTCCGGTGACTCCATTGACGCCAGACGTTGCGCGTGCTCTGTGTTACGTGTGTGTAAACCGCGAGCTCAGCGGGTTTAGTTCCATTCATCCTATGATGTGATGATCATCACGTATGGGAAGTTTTTACCGTTTTGGGGGAATTCGAAAATCGGTCCGAGGCGGCTCGGCTACGGCCGTACGGCTCGACGTGATCTTGACATCGGCGACAAATCTCCCGCGACTTTTTCGTTGATCAGGCCACCTGCCCGGCCCGGTACGCCCTGGCAGCGTTGTGGGGGAGCGCCCCCGAGGCATCGCCCAGGCGGATTCAGGGGCGGATCCAGGAACGGAAGGGGTCGTCGATGGGAGACGGAATGAAGGCGGGCGCGTCGGTCACCGGGCTCGGTGCCACCACCCCGCTGGGCGGGGACGTGGCCTCCACATGGGGCGGCATGCTGGACGGGCGATCCGGCATCGCCCTGGTGGACGAGGACTGGGCGGAGGACCTGCCCGTACGGATCGCCGGGCGGATGCGGGTGGACCCCGCCGAGGTGCTGGGCCGGGTGCCGGCCCGGCGGCTGGACCGCTGCCAGCAGGCCGCTCTCGTCGCCGCGCGGGAGGCGTGGGCGGACGCCGGCGCCCCCGAGGTCGAGCCCGAGCGCCTGGCGGTCGTGATCGGCACGGGTGTCGGCGGGGTGCTGACCACGCTCGCCCAGGACGACCTCCTCGAAGAGTCCGGGCCCAGGAAGGTCTCTCCGTACACGGTGCCCATGTTGATGCCCAACGGCCCCGCGGCCGTGGTCAGCATCGAGTTCGGCGCCCGGGGCGGCGCTCACACGCCGGTGAGCGCGTGCGCCTCCGGCGCGGAGGCGATCGCCATGGGCCTGGACCTCATCCGCCTCGGCCGTGCGGACGTGGTGATCGCCGGCGGCGCGGAAGCCTGCGTGCACCCGCTCACCCTCGCCGGGTTCGCCCAGGCCAGGGCCTTGTCCAGGCGCAACGACGCTCCGCAGGAGGCCTCCCGGCCGTTCGACACCGGGCGCGACGGGTTCGTCCTCGGCGAGGGAGCGGCCCTGGTGGTCCTCGAACGCGAGGAGTTCGCCGCCGCCCGTGGGGCCCGGGTGCACGCCACGCTGGCCGGCGCGGGCACCACGTCCGACGCCCACCACATTACCGCCGCCGACGTGGCCGGTCAGGTCCGAGCGATGCGGCTGGCCCTGGACTCGGCGGGCCTGGACACGCTCGACGTCGGCCACGTGAACGCCCATGCCACGTCGACCCCGACCGGCGACCTGACGGAGACCCGTTCGATCGCCGAGGCGCTGGGAACGCATCCAGCGGTCACCGCCACCAAGTCGATGACCGGGCACATGTGCGGGGCCGCCGGGGCGATGGGCGCGGTCGCCGCGATCCTCGCCATCCGCGATGGCGTGATTCCCGCCATCCGCAACCTGGACGACCTCGACCCGGAGGTCGGACTCGACGTCGTCACCGGGCGGCCACG
This sequence comes from Planotetraspora silvatica, assembly GCF_016863315.1. GTDB lineage: Bacteria > Actinomycetota > Actinomycetes > Streptosporangiales > Streptosporangiaceae > Planotetraspora > Planotetraspora silvatica. The sequence continues at coordinate 4,605 of NZ_BOOQ01000019.1, read as the reverse complement.
TCAGGGCCGGTGGACGGCGGCGGTGGCCAACTCCTTCGGCTTCGGCGGCCACAATGCGTCTCTGGCCTTCACCGTTCAGCGGTGAAGCGCGTGGCGGCCTCGCCGGAATCCTCTGCGGGATCTTGACGTTTCCCGCATCGTCGGAATCACCGAAGCCCAGGGAGGCACTGGCATGACGCACATCAGAGATCTCTACCTCACGGCGGCCGAGTCGGCGGCGAAGCTGATCGCCGCTCCTCAGGTGGCGGCCGCATGGCATGAGCCGAGTGCGCTGCCGAAGCTCAGTGTCCAGGGGCTGGCGGGTCACCTCGCCGGGCAGATCTTCTTCATCCCCAAGGTGCTCGCCGAACCGGTGCCCACGGAGGAGATCATCCCGATCCACGACTACTACGCACGGGTGAGCTGGATCGGATCGGACATCGACGATCCGTTCAACGTGGGCATCCGGACGAGCGGCGAGAAGGACGCGGCGGAGGGCGCGGCGGCGCTGGCGAGCCAGGTCGAGGGTGTCGTCGAGGAACTGCGGGCGGTGCTGCCGTCCGCGCCGTCGCGGCCGGTGCGGCGCCCGACCTGGGGGCCGTGGTCGATCAGCCTGGACGACTTCGTGACGAGCCGGCTGTTGGAGGTCGTCGTCCACTGCGACGACCTGGCCTACAGCGTGGGGGTGCCGACGCCCGAACTGCCCTCGGAGGCCGTCGAGACCGTCGTCGACCTGCTGTCGCGGATCGCACTGCGCCGGCACGGCCAGACCGATGTGGTGCGTGCGCTCAGCCGCGCCGAACGCGCGCCCGTCTCGATCTCCGCCCTCTGACGAGTCGCGGCTACGTCTGGGGAGGGGCCGGCCGTACGCGCTGATCCAGCGCCTGCACCCACTTGACCGCCACCGCGGCGACCTGGATCAGCTCGGCGCGCAGACGTTCGGGATCGTCCTCGGCGAACGCCTCCATGACCTCCTCGTAGAGGATGTCCCGCCAGGTGGGCAGGCCGCGGGCCGCGGCGTCCTCCACCGCCTGCCTGGCCCGGTCGGCGTCGGGCCGGCGCTCCGGCCCGGTGCCGTCGGGGTGTTCCTGCACCCCCCACATGGCGTCCTGGGCCACGCGTTCCGCGGTGACGTCCGCCAGCACCTTGGCCAGCGATCCGGGGGCGCCGTAGTCGCCGGGCCGGGTCATCATGTCGGTTCCCCTCTCAGCAGGGGCCCGGGACCGCCACGACGGGGTCGAACGGGCCGGGTGCCTTGACCGGTGCGGCAGTCGGCAGGTTCAGGCAGAAGCTCTTCCCGTCGGCCAGGGTAAGGGCGACGAATTCGGGTTTGGCGGGGAACGTCACCGTGGCACCGGGCTCGACTGACGTGGCCACCTGTCCGGCGAGCGTGCGCGGTTCCCGGGACTCTTCGAAGCTCAGCTGAAGGATCTTCTGCGTGATGGTGGCGGCCTTGAACATGTCGGCACCGCCGTCTCCCCGCGCCGGTACCAGGTCGAATTCCTGGGCCTCTTTGCGCTGCTCGGCTGCCTGGTGATGGACGAAGGCCACCAGACCGCCGGTCAGCGCGAAGACCGCCAGTGCGCTGACAACCCAGCCCATCCGACTGGCGGTGTAAGCGGCATCGCTCGGCTCGACGGCATCCGGATTGCGAAAGCGCCAAGCGGTGGACGACCACCAGCGCTCTTTCGGATTGATCAGGGCGACCAGCAGCATGACGACCCCGATGGTCGCTCCCACCGCTACCGCAACTCCGATGTCGAGGTCCGCCCCCGGATAACCGCCAGGGGGTACATAAGCCGCGATCTTCTGCTGCACAGCCGAACACTACCCCCCGGTGATCTAGGTCGCGGGAGAGATCACGCTGCCGGACGAACCGTCTCCCTGAGGACGGTGAGAAGGGCTTCGGGCGTGTCGACCACGGAGATGACCTCCGGAGCGGTGAACTCATCCGGCTCGCCGAATCCCCAGCGGACGGCGACGGTCCGCACGCGGCACTCGGCGGCGCCCGCGACGTCCTCGCGGCGGTCGCCGACCATGACGGTCGCCTCGGGCGGGGCGCCGAGCACGTCGAGCGCGTGGCGGACGACATCGGTCTTGTACCGCCGGGCCCCGTCGAGGGTCGCCCCGGCCACGTAGGTGAAGAAGCCGTCGAGCTGGAAGTGCTCCAGGATCTTCTCGGCGAAGACGGCCGGCTTGGACGTCGCCACGCCCAGCGTCCAGCCGTCGGCGACGAGGGCTTCCAGGACGGCGGGGATTCCCGGGATGACCTCGTTCTCGTACATCCCGACTTCGGTGAACCGTTCGCGATACGCGACCACGGCGGCGTCGACGTCCTCGACTCCGAGCCGGGCGAAGACGTCCTGCAGCGGAGGCCCGATGGAGGCGCGGAGGATCGCGTGGTCCACCTCGGGCAGTCCCATCGCCGACAGGCCGTGTTGCATCGAGCGGACGATTCCGGTCTCGGGATTCGTCAGCGTGCCGTCGAGGTCGAAAAGGCAGTACCGGGGAGGCGTCATGTGCGGCCGTCCGCTCCTTGGTCGTCGTCTACCGGGTGCCGGGCGTGCTCCCGGCCTAGGCGGTGAGGATACGGAGCGGCTGGTCGCCGGCCTGCACCGTCCACCCGTCCGCATGCCGCTCCAGCACGGTCCCGGGTGAGGCCCGCCGGTCGGCGGGCACGCCGTACACGCGGTGGACCGTCTCCTCGGCGCCGTCGAGGCGGATCCGCGCCTTGGGGGAGGTGACGTTCAGCGCGGCGACCCGGCGGCGGATCGTGACGACGGGTTCCGTGAGGTCGATGAGGCACTCGGCGTCGGTGTAGAACGGTGCCTCCGATGCCCTGGCCGGATCCTGCGGGGTGCCGGGTTCGCCCGCGACGGCGCGGGCCGCGCCTTCCTCGAGGCATTCGGCCAGCATCTCGTTCCACATCGCGAACAATGTGGGACCGTCGAGATCGTCCGGCAGCGGTCGCTCGCGCTGGCTCAGGATGGCGCCGGTGTCGAAGTCCTGCTCGGTCCGGTGGAGGGTGGCCCCGGCCGTGGTGGCGCCCTCATAGACCAGGCGCCCCGGATTGGGCCCGCGGCCGGTGGGCAGCGGCGACGGGTGCAGGTTGAGCGCACCGTACTTGGGGATGCCGAGGATCTCGGAGGGGATCAGCCGAGGGAACGCGGCGGATATCACCAGGTCGGGCAGCAGCGACTCGATCACCGGGGCGGCGATCGAGCGCAGTTGCCCGGTGACGAGCACGTTGGCGCCACGCGGGAGATCGACGACGAACGGGGTCGCCTTCTTGTCGTAGCGCTCGTTGGCGCCGGTCGGCGGCGTCACCACCAGGACGATCTCGTGGCCGTGTCGTTCCACCCAGTCGGCGACCAGGCGATATCCCGGCATATAGGCATGCATTGCCACAATGCGGAGCTTTGGTGCATTCACGCGGAAAGTCTGCCACACCTGTCAGGGCCCGGCCGGGAGGCGGAGACTCGTGAGACGCACCTCACCTCGCTGGGGGCGCTCAACAAATCGGTTGTCTCGTCAGACGGCCGTCTGTTGTACTCGCAGTGACAGCCGATCCACCAAGGAGGCGAAATGCGCGCAGCATGCATGTCCACCCAGCAGGCGAATTCCACCTACCCAAAGGACATGACGCTACGTGAGCACGCTGAACTTGGGGATCTTGGCGCATGTAGACGCTGGTAAGACCAGCCTGACCGAGCGGCTGCTGCATGCCGCCGGTGTCATCGACGAGATCGGCAGCGTCGATGACGGCAACACCCAGACCGATTCCCTGGCGCTGGAACGTCAGCGCGGAATCACCATCAAGTCAGCCGTCGTGTCGTTCGTCATCGGCGACGTCACGGTCAACCTGATCGACACGCCGGGTCACCCGGATTTCATCGCCGAGGTCGAGCGGGTGCTGAACGTGCTCGACGGCGCCGTGCTGGTGATCTCCGCCGTGGAGGGTGTGCAGGCGCAGACCCGTGTGCTGATGCGGACGCTGCAGCGGTTGCGCATCCCCACCCTCATCTTCGTGAACAAGATCGACCGCGGGGGCGCGCAGGACGAACACGTCCTGCGGAACATCACGGAGACGCTGACGCCGTACGTCGTCCCGATGGGGTCGGCGCACGGCCTCGGCGCGCGCGACGCCGGCTTCACACCGTACGGCGCGGCCGACGGCGCCTTCACGGCGGCGCTGGCCGATCTCCTCGCCCGCCACGACGACGCGATCCTGGCCGCGTACGTCGACGACGAGACCCCGGTCGCGTACGGCAGGCTCCGCGACGAACTCGCGGCGCAGACCAAGCGGGCCCTGGTGCACCCGGTGTTCTTCGGCTCAGCGATCACAGGCGCCGGCGTGGACGCGTTGATCTCCGGGATCACCGAGTTGCTTCCCGCAGGCGAAGGGGACGCCGACGGGCCCGTCTCCGGCACCGTGTTCAAGGTCGAGCGCGGCCCGGCAGGGGAGAAGATCGCCTACGTCCGCATGTTCTCCGGAACCGTCCGGACGCGCGACCGGCTGCGCTTCCGCGGCGACAACGAGCAGGGCAACGAGCAGGGCAACGAGCAGGGCAACGAGCAGGGCAACGAGCAGGGCAACGAGCAGGGCAACGAGCAGGGCAACGAGCA
>NZ_BOOQ01000018.1 GCF_016863315.1 Planotetraspora silvatica | reverse complement strand
AACGAGCAGGGCAACGAGCAGGGCAACGAGCAGGGCAACGAGCAGGGCAACGAGCAGGGCAACGAGCAGGGCAACGAGCAGGGCAACGAGCGGGACGGCGAGTGGAAGGTCACCTCGGTCCGCGTCTTCGACCGCGGATCGGCTGTGCCCCGCGCGTCGGTCGCCGCCGGGGAGATCGGGCAACTCTGGGGTCTCGCCGACGTCCGGATCGGCGACGCGGTCGGCCTGCCGCGAACGGCCCAGGAGGCTCATCACTTCGCGCCGCCCACGCTGGAGACGGTCGTCGTTCCGCGACACCCCCGAGAGAAGGGCGCACTGCATGTCGCGCTCGCCCAACTCGCCGAGCAGGATCCGCTGATCAATCTGCGGCAGGACGACATCCGGCAGGAGTTGTTCCTCTCCCTCTACGGTGAGGTGCAGAAGGAGGTCATCCAGCAGACGCTGGCGACCGAATTCGACATCGACGTCGACTTCCGCGAGACGACGACGATCTGCGTCGAACGGCCGATCGACACCGGCGGCGCCGTAGAACTGCTCGGCAAGGCGCCCAACCCGTTCCTCGCCACCGTCGGGTTGCGTGTCGACCCGGCCGCCCCCGGCTCCGGTGTTCGGTTCGGGCTGGACGTCAAGGTCGAGTCGATCCCGCTCTATGTGTACAAGGCCGTCGAGGAGTTCCGCGGAGCGCTCGAGGAAACGGTGCGGGAGACTCTGCGCCAGGGCCTGCACGGATGGCAGGTCATCGACTGCACGGTGACGCTCACACAGTGCGGCTACACCTCTCCGGAGACCACCGCGAAGGACTTCCGCCTGCTGACGCCGCTGGTGCTGATGAGCGCGCTGAAGCGGGCCGGCACCGTGGTGTGCGAGCCGATCCACCGCTTCCACCTCGAGGTCCCGGCCGACACGATCGGAGCGATCGCCCCCGTGCTGGCCCGGCTGCGTGCCGTCCCGCGGGCGACGACGACGCGGGGCCCGGCGTGCACGCTGGACGGTGACATCCCGGCCGACCGGGTGCACGACCTGCAGCAGCGATTGCGGGGGCTCACCCACGGCGAGGGGGTGATGGAGTCCGCCTTCGACCACTACGAACCGATACGCGGGCCGGTCCCCGTCCGGCGGAGGACCGACCACAACCCGCTCAGCCGTGAGGAATACCTGTTGCACGTCAGGCGGCGGGTCTAGCCGATGACGCCCACCACCGACCGGGTGACGACCCGGCGTTCCGTCCTGCGCCACCTTCGACCGGGGCGTCGCTCCGCCCTGGCCCTGGCCGTGTCCGTCGTCGCCGCGACGGCGCTGCCGCTACTGGCGCCCCCCATCACCGCCCGCTTCGTCGACGACGCGATCGCCGGAGCGGGCACCCGCCATCTCGTGCTGATCGCCTTCGGCTACCTCGCGCTCGCCGTCGCCGGGCAAGCGGCGCGGATGTTCACCGGCTGGCTCGCGAGCCGGCTCGCGTGGGACGGCACGAACCGTCTGAGGGAGACCCTCGCCGAGCACGCGCTCGGTCTCGACATGGCCTACCACGGCAGGCACACGCCCGGCGAGATGATCGAACGGGTGGACGGGGACGTGGTCGCCGTCGCCGAGTTCGTCGTCGCGTTCCTGCTGGACGTCGTCGCGGGCGTCCTGCTGCTCGCCGGCGTGATCGTCATCGTGTTCACCGTCGATCCGCGGATCGGCGGCTTCCTGCTGGTCTATTGCCTGCTGATCGGTTTCGGCATGGCCCGCGCACAGCGGCTGGCCGTGCCGTCCGCGGCCCGAGGGCGCGCGGCCGGCGCGGCGCTGTTCGGCGACCTGGAGGAACGGCTGGCCGGCATGGAGGACATCCGGGCCAACGGCGCGGGAGAGCACGCCGTGCACCGCCTCTACCAGGCAAGTTCCGCCTGGTATCGGGCGAACCTCCGGAGCGGGTGGATCGGGGTCGGCCTCCTCGCGGGCACGTGGGTGGCGTTCGCGGCCGGTACGGCCATCGCCCTCGGTCTCGCCGCGTGGGCCCAGAGGTCCGGGGCGATCACGGTCGGCACCGCCGTGCTGCTCTTCCAGTACACGTTGATGGTGCGGGCGCCGTTCGAGCGGCTGATCGACCAGTTGAGGCAATACCAGGCGGCGCTGGCCGGCGTCACCCGCATCGGCGGCCTGCTCGCCGAGCGGCGCACGTTGCCCGCGCCCGTCGGCCCCCGGCCGTTGCCGGACACCGGGCCGCTGGAACTGTCTCTCGACGACGTGGGCTTCGCGTACCCCGACGACGGCGAACAGGTGTTGTCGCACGTCACCATCAGCCTGGCTCCGGGCGAGACGCTCGGCCTGGTGGGCCGTACAGGCAGCGGGAAGACCAGCATCGCGCGACTGGTGCTGCGGCTGTACGACCCGACCGAGGGCGCCGTCCGGATAGGCGGGGTCGACCTGCGCGACGCGGACCCCGTTTCGGTCCGTCGCCGGATCTGTGCGGTCACGCAGGACGTGCAGATCTTCGCGGCCGGCGTCCGGGACAACCTGACGCTCTTCCGGCCGCCACCAGACGACCGCCTGCTGCGTGCCGTTCTCATGGACGTCGGTCTCGGCGACTGGCTGGCGGCCCTGCCCGACGGGCTCGACACCGTGCTGGGGGGCGTCTCGGGAAGCGGCGTCTCTGCCGGTGAGGCGCAGCTGCTCGCGTTCGCCCGGGCGTTCCTCGCCGACCCCGGGCTCGTCGTGATGGACGAGGCGTCCAGCCGGCTCGATCCGGCCACAGAGCGACGCATCGAGCAGAGCGTCGACCGGCTGCTCGCCGACCGGACGGGGGTGCTCATCGCGCATCAGCTCTCCTCCTTGTCCCGCGTGGACAAGATCGCCGTCATCGACGGCGGAAGGGTCGTCGAGTACGGCCGTCGCGAGGACCTCGTGACGGATCCCGGCAGCAGGTTCGCCCGCATGCTGGACATGGCGGGGGTGAGCCGATGAGGCCCGCAACGCTGGTGGCGGCACGCCTCGTGGTCAACGATCTGCGCCGCTATCTCATCGGAGGCCTCCTGTGGCTGCCGGTCAGCGTCATCCCGCTCGGGAGCGGGCTGCTGCTGCAGCAGATCTTCGATCGGATCAGCGGACACAGTGTCGCGAGCCTGGACCGGGTTCTCTGGTTGTGCGCGGCGTTCGTGGGCGTGGAGGTGATCCGCAGCCTGATCCTCTACATCGCGCACCTGTATGGGGGCTACTGGTGGGACGCCATGGCGACCCTCCTGCGGGCCAACATTCTGCGCTCGGTGCTCACCGCGCCCGGACCCGCCGCGGCCCGGCTGCCGCACTCGCCGGGGGAGTCGGTCGCGCGTCTGCGTGACGACGTGAGCGACCTGGTCGAACTCGTCGACGAGAGCGTGCCCCTCGCCGGGGCGTTCCTCTTCAGCGGTGGCGCGCTGGCGATCATGGCGTCCATCGATCCCGTCATCACCCTCGTCCTGGTGGTGCCCATGATCGTGATCGGCGTGCTCAGCCGGTCGATGAGCGAGGTGGTCCGGCGACTCCGCAGTCGTGCCCGGGTGCTCGGCGCGGCCGTCACGGCGTACATCGGCGAGACCTTCGGCGGCGTGCTGGCGATCAAGACCGCCGGCGCCGAGGACGCCGTACTCGAGCGCCTGCGTGAGCACAACCGGAGGAGACGGGACGCGGCCGTGAAGGATCGGCTGGCGACCGACATGCTCGAGACCTCGACGAGCGCGACCGTCGAGATCAGTATCGGTCTCGTCCTGCTCCTCGCCGCGTCCGCGATGCGCCGCGGCGACTTCACGGTGGGCGATCTCGCGCTGTTCACCAGCTATGTGGGCTGGCTCACGGCGCTGCCGCGCATCATCGGCCGGGTGCTTTACCGCCTGCCCCAGGCCGCGGTCTCGACGGAGCGGCTCACACGACTGATGGCGCCCCACGAGGACGCCGATCACCTGTCGCGGAACAGCGGTGTCTGGTTCCACCGGGAACCACCCGTCCCGCCGGCGTCCGCGCCGGATCACGGTGACGCGCTCGAGGTCGTCGAGGCGCGCGGGCTGACCGTGCGCCTCGACGGGAGCGGGCGCGGCGTGCACGCGGTCGACCTGCGGATCAGCAGGGGATCGTTCACCGTCATCACGGGCGCCGTCGGGTCGGGGAAGACGACTCTGGTACGCGCCCTGCTCGGCCTCGTGCGAGCGGACGAGGGCACGATCTTCTGGAACGGCCGGCCAGTCGACGATCCCGGGACGTTCCTGGTGCCGGGCCGTGCGGCGTACGCGAGCCAGGTCCCGCGGCTGTTCTCCGAATCGCTGCGGGAGAATCTGCTCCTCGGGCGGTCCGGCAGCGACGGGGATCTCGCCCGCGCACTGGAGTCGGCGGCGTTCGAGGAGGATCTGGCCGAGATGCCCGACGGCCTGGACACGATCGTCGGCCCCCGTGGCGTACGGCTGTCCGGTGGCCAGGTGCAGCGGGCGACCGCCGCGCGAGCTCTGGTCCGGATGCCGGACCTGCTGGTCGTCGACGATCTGTCGTCCGCTCTTGATGTGGAGACGGAGAAGGTGCTGTGGGACCGGATCGCCGACGCCGCCCGGGACGGGCGCGGCCCCGAGACCCTGCTCGTGGTGTCGCATCGGCAGGCGGCGCTCGAACGCGCCGATCAGGTCATCGTGCTCGATCGCGGCCGGGTCGTCGGGCGTGGCCCGCTCGGTGACGTGCTCGAGAGTTGCCCGGAGATGCGGCGGTTGTGGCATGAGGAACTCGTCGTGGAGGCCGAGGAGCAGCCGGAACGTCCGACAGGGCGTAGCGGGTGATCTTGTTTCTTGGCATGCCTGTGGCCTGCGTAGATGTGGCCTGCGTGGCCGGGTCGGCCACGCAGGGGTGTTTCGCGGCC
>NZ_BOOQ01000017.1 GCF_016863315.1 Planotetraspora silvatica | reverse complement strand
CCGGCCAGCCCCTCCGGAATCACCTGCCGCTCGACATTCACAGCGCCAAACTAACAACCCCCACCGACAAAAACTCGCACACATAAAGCATGAATCGGACATTCACTTCACTCACTAATTGGGATCTACACGAGAAGACCATTATCAAACGCCAGATCCCGTCTCACCCGAGATCCGATCCCTCTCCCGCCCATCTCCGGCGGTCTCGCTGCACGCGCGACCGAGCCGTCCCCGCATCACACTCTCGGAAGGCCGGATTCCACCGGAATATGCGTCTGAAAGACGTATGGAAGGGTGCTGACCGTAGGGGCAAGAAGGTGTGTCCTGTCCTTCCGGCAAGGGAGCCCCTTGCATGATCGCTGTCCCCGATGCCGTCTCGGTCGTCGATCCCGAGCGGTTCGGCACCGTCTTCGACGCGCATTACGAAGAGATCCGCCGCTACATCGGGCGGCGACTCGACCTCGACATCGCCGAGGACCTGGCTGCGGAGACCTTTTTGATCGCGTTCCGCCGACGCCACCGGTTCGACCCGCAGAAAGGCATGATCCGGCCCTGGTTGTACGGCATAGCCACCAATCTGATCGGCCGTCATCGGCGGAGCGAGTTGCGCCGCTACCGCGCGCTGGCCCGAACGGGGCCGCCGCCGGACGATGACCGCCACGACCAGCGGATCGTCGACCAGGTCAGCGCCGGGACGACGGTCGGCCGGCTCTCGGGGGCGCTGGCGAGTCTGTCCCCCGGCGAGCGAGACGTGGTCCTGCTCATCGCCTACAGCGGCCTGACCTACGACGAGGTCGCCGCGGCGCTCGAGATCGCCTACGGCACGGTGGCCTCGCGGCTCAACCGGGCCAGAACCAAGCTGAACGAGTCGTTGGGATGGGGCCCTGAATGAATGAGTTCAAGCTCATCGACACCGCCATGCCAGACGTACCTCCGTCCGATCCCGAGCAGACCGCCGAGGTCAGAGCCAGGGTGCTGAGGGACCCGCGGACGAGACGGCGGTTCGGGATGCCGGTGGCGGCGGCCCTGGCGGCGCTCGCCACGGTGGCGGTGATCGTCACGATCGTGGCGGTCCCTCGGCTGACGGGGCCGGTGCCGGCCTCTCCGGCGGACCGGTCGGAAGCTTCATCGGGGCGGTACTGGCGAGTGATCATGGAGGAGGACGGGTTCTCGCGGACAAAATCGAATTACTACGTGCGGCAGCGCATCAGCCACGTCCAATGGCGACGCACAGACCTCGTCGACGAAACAGCAGCATGGGGTCCTGAAGCGAACCTGGTGGACGAAAAGCGGTTCCTCAGTTTGGAACCGGCTACCGCCGCCGATCGGGAGGCGTGGAAGCGCGCGGGTTCCCCGGAGTTCTGCGAATATCCCATGAAATGCAGAGATGGCGACCTACGCGTCGGCCAGACCAAGTTCGACCTGCTGCTTGGGAGTTGGTTCTGGCAGAACGGTTTTTCCGGGCCTCCATTGACGAACCTGGAGTCCATGAAATTGCCCGGCGATCCCTCAACGCTTAGGTCCGCGCTCCTCCGTTTCTGGCCTGCGGGTGATCACCCGGAGAAAGCCTGGGACGTACCCGTGGAGGACACGCCGACCAAGGACGATTGGCTCTGGGGGACAAGCTCGGACATCCTCGCGCAGTTGCCGATCTCCTCGGCGACACGTGCCGCCTTCTATCGCATGCTCACCGAGCTTCCCGGTGCACGGGTCGTCCGTCGCTCAGGCACTGTGACGATCGCCCGGGCACTCCAGGACGGTTATCTCGAACAGCATGTCGTCTTCGACCCCGCTACGGGGAGGTTGTCGGCCATGAAGTATGTGCTGCTGAAACGAGACCCAGCGAGGACGGGTGGCGCGGCCGACTTCTCCAGCCTGCCGAAGGGCACTGTGATCGATCAGTTCACGTTCACGCAGATGGGCTGGACCAACGAGGGACCGGTGCTTCCCAAGGGCTGCACGCTCCGGGAGCAGCGGCCATGCGGCCCCTGAAACCCCGCATGCCGACGTAGGAACCCCACCGAACCGCCTCCGTGACAGGGCCCGGTGCGTTCGAATCCGATGAGCCACCCGGACCCGTCCGCGCTCTCGCCGAGGTGCCAGTGGTTATCGTCCTCGATTGTGAGAATGCGCCTGTCCATGACCATGCCCGCGACCGCTCGCGAGGCCGAGCTGATCCAGGAGGAGCTGCGGTCGCGGCTCGATCTCGTCGGGCCGGGTGAACGCCGTCCGGCGAGAGTGGCCGGCGTCGACGTCGCCTACGCCGATGATCGTCTCGCCGCCGCGGTCGTCATCCTCGACGGGGTCACGCTCCAGGTGCTCGACCAGGTCGCCGTGCCCGGGCGGGTCGCCTTCGACTATGTGCCGGGGCTGCTGGCCTTCCGAGAGCTGCCCAGCGTCATCCAGGCGCTGGAGCGGCTCTCCGTCACACCCGACCTGGTCGTCTGCGACGGGTACGGCATCGCCCACCCACGACGGTTCGGCCTCGCCTGCCATCTGGGCGTGCTCACCGGTCTGCCCGCCATCGGCGTCGCGAAGACGGCGTTCGTGGGCGCCTACGACGAGCCGGCGCACGAGAGAGGCGCCTGGAGCGATCTGTGCCTTGACGGCGACGTCGTCGGACGGGTGCTTCGGACGCAGGACGGCGTCAAGCCGGTCTTCGTCTCGGTCGGCCACGCCGTCGACCTGGACACCGCCTGCCACAACGTCTTGGCGCTCACTCCCCGCTATCGCCTTCCGGAGACGACGAGGGCCGCCGACCGGCTGTCACGGGAGGCACTCCGATCGACCTCCGGCATCTGATCGCCACAGGGAAACGGGTCCTTGATCGCTCAGCGGCCTTGCTGAGAGGGTCACCGAACCTCAGCGAGGTACGCGGCGGCGACCCGCTTCGGCACGACCATGCGCCACGCGTCGACGACGAGTTCCTCCATCTCGGCGTGGTCGAGCGCGGCGAGCCAGGCCCGGACCCAGTTGTAGCGCTCGTCCGAAGGGCGCGGCATGTGGAACTTGTCCGGCTCCGCGGCGATGATCGCGGCCCGCTCCTCCTTCGGGAACGCGAACCCCATCGACGTCTCGTCCGCGGAGATCGTCACGTAGACGATCCGGCCGACGCGGAACGTGACCCGGTCTCTGACCAGCTTCTCCTCGGTGCGCGGCAGGGCTGCGGCCACCTCGCGGATCTCGGCCGCGGTTGTCACGCCTCCTCCGCCAGGTGGCGTTCAATGGTGGCCACCTTCGCGTCGAGACGGCCGCCGCCCGAACGCGAGTCCGCCTTGAGAACCACGCTCACCCGGGGCGCCCGTGCCTCGACGGCGGCCACGGCGGCCGTGACGACCGCCAGGACCTCGTCCCAGCTCTCACCCTCGACCGTGGTGAACATGGCGTCCGTGCGGTTCGGCAGGCCGGACTCGCGCACGACGCGGACCGCCTCCGCCACCAGCTCTCCGACGTCCTCACCGGATCCGATCGGCGTGACGCTGAACGCCACCAGCACCGACATTGCTCCCCCTCACAGCTGCGACGCCGGGCCCCGTCCGAGCCCGGCATCCGCGAGCGTATCCCGGGCCACCGACAGAGCAACCGACAGCCACCGGCAGCCACTGGCGGAGCCGCTGCCCAGAGCTCCGGCAGGACTTACCCCGAGGGAAGCCGGACGCCCGGCGCGTTGTTGACCACGGCCGTGAGCACCACCGCAACCGGTCCGGCCGCGAGCATTCCCGTGACAGACGTCGACGTCGTCGTCATCGGAGCCGGCCAGGCCGGCCTGTCCAGCGCGTACTTCGTGCGCCGCTTCGGGCTCGGATTCGTGGTCCTGGACGCCGAGCCGGGACCCGGCGGCGCGTGGCGGCACCGGTCTCCGACGCTGACCATGGAGAAGATCCACGACATCTTCGACCTGCCCGGCGTTCACCGGACTCCTGAGGTCGATCCGGCTCTGCTCGCCGCCGACGTGGTGCCGGGGTACTTCGCCGACTACGAACGGCAGACGGGACTGCCCGTCCTGCGTCCCGTGAAGGTCCGTTCTGTTACCCGTCACGAGGACGGCAGGCTCCTGGTCGCCGCCGAAGAGTCGGGCGCCGAGCCGCAGCCGAGCCGCCGGGCGGCGGACGATCCGGGACACGACGCCAGGAGCCTCCCCGCGGACCTGGGCGCCGCCGTACCCCGCACGTGGGCGGCGCGCGCGGTGATCAACGCGACGGGCACCTGGAGCCGGCCGCACTGGCCCTACTATCCCGGCGCCGCGGACTTCCGGGGCAGGCAGTTGCACTACGCCGACTATCGGGGACCCGAGGAGTTCGCCGGGGCGAAGGTGGTCATCGTCGGCGGGGGTGCCTCCGCGACGCACGTGTTGTCCGAGGTCGCGGACGTCGCCGCGGAGACCATCTGGGTGACGCGAAGCCCGCTCGTCTTCCACGAAGGTGCGTACGGCGAGGACCGCCGGCGGGCGGCCGTCGCCCGGGTGGAGGAACGCGTGCGGGCGGGGCTGCCGCCGCAGAGTGTGGTGAGCGCCACCGGCCTCGCCTACACGAAGGTCATCAGGGACGCCATGGACAAGGGGGTGTTCAACCGGCTGCCCATGTTCAGCCGGATCACCCCTGACGGCGTCATGTGGGACGACGGCCGGGTGGCGGGCGCCGATGTGATCATCTGGGCGACCGGGTTCCGCTCGGCCATCGGCCATCTCGCGCCCCTCAAGCTGCGAGGCCCGGGTGGCGGCATCCAGATGGACGGCACCCGCGTGGTCGCGGAGCCTCGTCTCCACCTGGTCGGCTACGGCCCCTCGGCCAGCACGGTCGGGGCCAACCGCGCCGGCCGCGAGGCCGCTCAGCAGATCCGCCGCCTGCTGTCCCCCAAGGCCGCCTGACCCACGCCGGCGTCCTACGCGGCCAGGGCCTCGACGGAGACCTGCCAGAGCAAGGTGGCCGCCTCGCGGTCGAGCGCCCAGGCCGCGACGCCCCGCCGGGTGCCGGGCTGGTGCGGCTCCGCCTCGTTGCAGTCCTCGAAGTAACGGCCGCCGACGCCCTCGAGCAGAGGCGACGTCGCGAGGAGGACGGACGTCGCGGCGCCCTGCTCGGGCGTCTTCCACGAGACACCCGCGGCGCCGCTCTGGGAGCGCAGGCGCTCGAGTTCCTCGTCGGAGACGTACCGCTGGAGGTTGGTCCGGATCCCGCCCGGCATCAGCGCGTTGGCGGTGATGCCGTCGTCCGCCCACCGCCGGGTCGCCTCGACCGCCATCAGCACGTTGGCCGTCTTGGACTGCCCGTAGGCGGACCACGGCTCGTACTCCCGCTCCCGGAAGTGGATGTCCTCGAAGACGATCGGCGATCGCAGGTGCGCGCTCGAGCTGACGGCCACGACGCGGGCGCCTCCGGCCGCCGCGAGCGCCCGGTGCAGCCCGGTGGTGAGCGCGAAGTGGCCGAGGTGGTTGGTGGCGAACTGCAGCTCCCAGCCCTCCGGCGTGCGCATCTCGGGCGAGGCCATCATTCCGGCGTTGTTCACGAGAATGTGCAGCGGACCGTCCCACGCGGCGGTGAACGCCGCGACGGACGACTGGTCGGCGAGGTCCAGCCGCGCGACGAGGATCTGCTTGTTGCCGGTGGTCGCGACGATGTCCTCGGCCGTGCGCTCCCCCGCCGCGAGGTCGCGGACCGCCAGAGTCACCTCCGCGCCCGCTCCGGCGAGCGCCCGTGCGGTCTCGATGCCGATGCCGGAGGCCCCGCCGGTAACGATGACCCGGCGTCCGGTGAGGTCGATGCCGTCGACGACCTCGGCAGCGGTCGACTCGGCGGTGAACGGC
The DNA here is from genome assembly GCF_016863315.1 of Planotetraspora silvatica. GTDB lineage: Bacteria > Actinomycetota > Actinomycetes > Streptosporangiales > Streptosporangiaceae > Planotetraspora > Planotetraspora silvatica. The sequence goes on along the minus strand of NZ_BOOQ01000017.1, from coordinate 92,544 downwards.
GTGGTGATGCGTGTGGTCGCGGTCATTTTCGTTCCTGTCTCGCCACGATTGACGTCATGCCAGGGCATGCGCACCGGGGGCCCAGCCGGTACGCTGAAAACGGAGGAACCTCCGTTACGTGAAGACTCTAATCGGAGGAACCTCCGTTTAGCAAGTTGCGCCCGCCCGCAGGACAATGAGCTGCGAACGCCCGACGAGGAGGAAACGTGCCGCCCGCCCGACCGCTGCGCGCCGACGCCCAGCGCAACCGCGACCGCTTGCTGGAGGTCGCCGTGCGCGCGTTCTCCCAGGACGGCCCGGACGTGACGCTCGAAGCGATCGCGAAGGAGGCGGGCGTGGGCATCGGCACGCTCTACCGCCACTTCCCCACGCGGGAGGCCCTCGTCGAGGCGGCCTACCGCAACGAGCTCGCGAGGTTGTGCGACGCCGCCTCTGAACTCCTGGAGGTCAAGCCTCCTGACCAGGCCCTGCGCGACTGGATGGACCACTTCGTCGACTACATGGCGACCAAGCACGGGATGGCCGACGCGCTGCGTGCGGTCGTCGCCTCGGGCGGAAACCCGTACGCGCACAGCCGCGACCGGCTGATCGGCACGATCGGCGCTCTGCTCCAGGCCGGCGCCGGAGACGGGAGCGTGCGGGCCGACGTCCCGCCGGACGATGTGCTCGCGAGCCTGAGCGGCGTCTCCCTCACCACCAGTGCCCCCGAACGGCGCGAGCAGGCCCGCCGCCTGCTCGATCTGCTGATGGACGGCCTGCGCTACCGGGCTCCGAACGGGACCTGACACCCGGCGGGACCGCGATCAGGCCAGGAGAGCCTCGGCGGCGACCGCGTGGCGAAGATCCCGGATGCCGGGCCGTCCCCGCAGCGGATGGACGTTGTTGGTGAGCAGGACGACGGTCAGCCGGCGGCCGGGATCCACGACGAGCGACGTCCCGGTGAAGCCGGAGTGCCCCCACGCGTCCACGAGCGGGCCGACGATGGCCGGGTCGCCGATCCGCACGCCGAGCCCCTGGCGGAAGGCGCTGCCGGTGACACCGTGGTCGCGCGTCATCTCGGCCGCCGCCTCACGGGAGAGGAGTCCGCCGCCGCCGCGCAGCGCTTCGCAGAAACGGACCAGGTCCGCGGCCGTGGAGAACAGCCCCGCGTGCCCGGCTACGCCGCCGAGCGCGTGGGCGGTCTCGTCGTGCACCTCTCCCCTGACGCAGGCCGCCGCGGACTCCCCCAGCCGCGCCGCGCGCTCAGGCTTGTGCTCGGTCGCCACGATCCTCGGCAGCCATGCCGGGTCCGGCCGGTAGGCGGTGTCGGCGAGGCCGAGAGGCCCCGTGATCCGCTCCCGCACGAGCACGTCGAGAGGCGCGTCCCCGGCGATCTCGGCGATCCGCCCCGCCGTGATCATGCCGACGTCGGAGTAGACGTGCGTCCCGGACGGACCGGCAGCCGGGGTGGAGAGGATCGTGTCCCACCGGCGCTCGGGAGGTTCCGCCTCGACCCGCCGCCCAGGCGGCAGGCCCGCCGTATGGGTGATCAGGTGCCGGAGCGTGATCGCCGGCCGATCGCCGTAGTGATCCGGCAGCCATGTCGCCACCGGTTCGTCGATGGACACCCGGCCGTCGTCGGCGAGCGACAGCAGCACGACGGTCGTGAACAGCTTGGTGATCGAGGCGAGATCGAAGATCGAGTCGAGCGCGACCGGCGGGCGCTCCCGAGCCGGGGTCTGCGACGCGTCCGCGTAGCGCACCGCCTCTCCCACGGCCGCCTCGGCCGCGGTCCGCCCGTCCACGGCGATCACCGCGACAGCTGCGGACGCGACCTCCGGGACCGCCGCCCGGAGAATGTCCTCGAGCATGCGCCGTCAGTCGCCTTCCCGCGAGTCATCGGCGCCCAGCGCGGTGTCGAGCCTCCCGCCGCGGTCGGCGAGCAGCGCACGGGCCTGGCCTGCGGAGAAGCCGCACTGGATCATCACGACGGCGGTCTTCACGTCGTGGTCCGCACCTTCGAGGGCCTCGCGGGCGACGGAGATCTCGGCCCCCGTGACCTCCGCGACGATCCGCACCGCACGGTCGACGAGCTTCGAGTTGCTCGCCGACACCTCGATCATGCGATTGCCGTACGTCCGGCCGCACCTGATCATCGTGATCGTCGAGATCATGTTGAGGACCAGTTTCTGGGCCGTGCCCGCCTTGAGCCGGGTCGACCCGGTCACGATCTCCGGCCCCACGATCACTTCGACGGCGTGGTCCGCCTCCGCGCCGAGCGGCGTGCCCGTGTTGCAGGCCAGCGCCACCGTCAGGGCGCCGCGCCTGCGGGCCTCCGCGACCGCCGCCACCACGTACGGCGCGCGTCCGCTGGCGGAGATCCCCACGACCGAGTCTCCCGGGCCGACCCCCTTGGCCCGGATGGCCTCCGCTCCCGCCTCCGCGTCGTCCTCGGCGCCCTCGACGGATCGGGTCAGCGCGGGCTCGCCTCCCGCGATGATGCCCTGGACCAGGTCCGGGTCGGTGCCGAAGGTCGGCGGGCACTCCGAGGCGTCGAGCACCGCCAGCCGTCCCGACGTGCCGGCGCCCACGTAGAGCAGGCGGCCGCCCGCGGTGATCCGCGCGGCGATTCCGTCGACCGCGGCCGAGATCACCGGGACCGCCGTCGCCACGGCGGCGGGAACCGCGGCGTCGGCCTCGTTCATCAGCCGGGCGATCTCCTCCGTCGGAAGCGTGTCGATCCGGCTGTAGCGGGGATCGCTCTGTTCGGTGGCGAGAGCCGCAAGTGATTTCATCCTAAATATCCTATTTGGAGTATTTTATCCCGATGATTCGTGTCCGGACGGGGCTGGAAGAGCTGCTCGCGGCACCGCGGCCGGCGAGTCACGGCCGTGCGGGCCTCATCACCAACCCCACAGGAGTCCTGCCCGATCTGACCCCGTCGGCAACGGCCCTGCTGTCGGCCGGAATCCGGCTGACCACGCTCTTCAGCCCCGAACACGGCCTCCGGGGCACGGCGCAGGCGGGCGCGGGCGAGGGCGACTCGACCGATCCGGCGACCGGACTGCCGGTCATCGACACCTACCGGAGACCCCCCGACGAGCTCGCCGAGCTCGCGGCGGCCTCGGGTGTCGACGTGCTGGTGTTCGACGTGAGCGACATCGGCACGCGCTTCTACACCTACGTCTGGACGATGTACGACCTCATGGTCACCGCCGCCCGGCTGGGCCTGCGCTTCGTCGTGCTCGACCGGCCCAACCCGATCGGCGGCGTCGACGCCGAGGGGCCGCTGCTCGACCCGGCGAGCGCGAGCTTCCTGGGCCGCGCGCCCATCCCCGTACGGCACGGCCTGACACCCGGTGAGCTGGCACTGTTCGTCAACCGCACGATCGACGCGGACCTGCACGTGATCCCGCTCAGCGGCTGGCGGCGGGAATGGCACTTCGGCGAGACGGGCCTGCCCTGGGTGATGCCGTCGGCCAACATGCCCACGCTGGACACCGCGCTCGTCTACCCGGGGACGGGCCTGCTCGAGGGCACGAACGTCTCCGAGGGGCGCGGCACCACCCGGCCGTTCGAGCTGATCGGCGCGCCGTACGTGGACGGGCGTTTCGCGCCCGAGCTCAACGGCCTCGGGCTTGCGGGGGTGCGCTTCCGCGACACGTGGTTCACCCCCACGTTCGGCAAGCACGCGGGTCTGCAGGTGCGCGGCGTCCAGGCGCACGTCGGCGACCGGTCGGCGTTCCGGCCGGTGCTCACCGGGGTGTCGATGCTCCACTGCCTCCGCACGCTGTATCCGGGCGAGTTCGCCTGCGACCCGTTCCTCGACCTGCTGTGGGGCTCGGCCTCGCTGCGCGAGCACCTCGACGCGGGCCAAGACCCGCGCGGGCTCTGCTCGCCGGTCTCCTGGTTGGGCCAGGTGGAATTGCTCTACGACTGACATCAGCCGAGGGCGCGGCGATAGAGCCAGAAGACCCGCTCGACCCGCGCGCCGAACGCCAGAGAGTAGAACCGGACAGGGCCCACCCAGCCGATCTGAACCTGGCGCAGGCCCGCCGCCCTCTGCTCCGCCAGGCACCGCCTCGCGAGGACCCGGCCCACCCCGAGCCCCCGGGCCGCCTCGGCCGTGCCCATCGGGCCGAACCAGAGGGGGCGGGAGCCCCACGCGGCGAACCCGAGGATCTCCCCGTCGCGCGACGCGTAGTGGCAGCCCGTCGCCTGCTCGGCCTCCCAGGCCCACGCGTCGTTCCAGTGCCGGCGGGCGAAGGCGGCCACGGCCCCGCGCTCCCCGGCGGGCGCGGCATGGAGGGTCACCCCGGCCGAGGCCAGTCGTGCGGTGACCGCGTCGTCCTCGTCGAGCAGTCTCCCCATGGCCGAGACGTCGGCCGTCATGTTCCAGGCCACCCGATACCGGTCGTACCCGAGGCTCTCCGCCAGGCAGGCCGCCGGGGTGTAGCGCACGTCGATGCCCGGCCAGGCGTAGCACGGCGGGTTCCCGGCGAATCTGACCTCGGTGGCGCCTTCCGAGCGCAGCCACTCCTGCGCCTCCTCGGCGAGGCGGCGGCCGATTCCCCGGCCGCGGGCCGCGGGGTCGACGGCGATCAGGTCGAGGTGTCCCACACCGCCCTCGGACATGGAGGCGAACACGGCCCCGTCGAGGCCCGGAGTGGCGAGCACCGTCCACCGGCGCCCGGACGGCGGGGAGGCCAGCCGCCGCACCAGCAGAGGGGCGTCGGCGTCGGCCCAGAGGGCGGCCGCCGCGAGGTCCTCCACGCGGGCGCCGGGCGTCACCTGCCGGATGTCGGTCATGCCCCCACGCCCTGCGGGATCACGCTCCTGCGCCGCGGATGGAAGCAGGCGTGCAACTGCACGGTCGCCTCACCGCTCTCCCCGCCGTCGTGACCCAGAACCGGCCGCTCACTTTCGCAACGGGAGGTGCTGAAGGGACATCTGCGCGAGAAGAGGCAGCCCTCGTCCGTCTGCGCCTCGTCGAGCGCCTCGGTCGGCACGACCTGCTCGGCGCCCGGCCGTTCCAGCCCGTGCAGCACCGGGATCGCCGACAGCAGCGACTGCGTGTACGGATGCACGGGGTCGGCGATGATCGTCTCGGTCGGTCCCCGCTCGACGACCTGCCCGCGGTAGATCACGTAGAGCTCGCCCTCGTCCCCGACGTATCGGGCGGTGGCGATGTCATGGGTGATGAACAGCACGCTCACGCCGAGCCGCTCGCGCAGGTCGCGCAGGAGGCCGAGGATGCCGAGCCGCAACGACACGTCGATCATCGAGACGGCCTCGTCGGCCACGAGCATCTCGGGGTCCATGGTGAGCGCCCGCGCGATGACCACCCGCTGGCGCATCCCGCCGGACAACTGGTGCGGGTACCGCGGCAGCACGTAGCCGGGGTCGATCCCCACCAGGTCGAGCAACTCCTCCGCGCGGACGTCGACCCACGACTTCGAGCGTCCCGTCTGACGGGCGCGCAGCCGCAGCGGCGCCTCCAGGGTCTGGTGGATCGTGCGGGTGGGGTTGAGCGCCGAGTAGGGGTCCTGGTGGATCAGCTGGATCCGGCGGTAGTACGGCTGGCGGTTGCGGTGGGTCAGCGACGACATCGGGGTGCCGTCGATCACGATCTCACCGGAGTCGTAGGTCTCCAGACCGGCGATGATCCGGCCGAGGGTGGTCTTGCCGCAGCCCGACTCCCCGATGAAGGAGACCGCTCCGCCCTTCGGGATGGCGAAGTCGACCCCGCGCAGGGCCGGGACCTCACGTTTGCCGAGGACGTTCCCGCGCTGCTTGAACGTCTTGGTGATCGCAGTGCCCGTGATCACGCGTATTCCCTCCGCTTCACCGGCGCCGGCCGTCCAACGGCGTGGCAGGCGACCGTCCGCCCGTCATGGGTCACCGTCTCGGGCTCGACCGTCTCGCAGATCTCCATGCGCTTGTCGCAGCGCTCCCGGAACACGCATCCGGCGACAGGGAGGGTGCCGAGCGTGGGAGGCCTGCCGGGCAGCGCCCTGGCCAGCGAGATGTCCCCCGACAGGCGCGGGATCGCCCGGATCAGTCCCTGGGTGTAGGGGTGCCGGGGCGTGCCGAGCACCTCGGTGATCGGGCCGTGCTCGACCACGCGCCCGCCGTACATCACGGCGAGGTCGTCGGCCACCTCGGCGACCGCTCCGACGTCGTGGGTGATGACGAGTGTGGTGAGCGCCCGCTCCTCGTGGACCTCCCTGATGATCCGCAGGATCGTCGCCTGCGTGATCATGTCGAGTGCCGTCGTGGGTTCGTCGAGCACGACCACCTGGGCGTTCAGCACGAGCGCGAGCATGATGCCGACGCGCTGGCGCATCCCGCCCGACAGTTCGTGCTGGTGGGAGTCGAGCACGCGGGCCCCGTCGAGGCCCATCCGGGCAAGGAGCGCCTTCGCGTCGGCCACCAGCGCACGCAGGTCGTCCACGTCGTGCGAACGGCCGAGGTCGAGCAGTTGCTTGCCGATGGTCTTCAGCGGGTTGAGGGAGCTCTGCGCGGCCTGGAAGACATAGCCGACCTTGCGTCCGCGGGTGCGGCGCAGGTCCTCGCCACCGAGGTGGAGGACGTCCCCGAGCCCGTCGATCTCGACGCTGCCCGCGGCGATCCTGCCGGGCGGCTGCACGGCGTTGAGCAGGGAGAGCGCCAGGGTCGACTTCCCGGAGCCCGACTCCCCGACGACGCCGGTGATCGTGCCCGGGTTGAGTGTGAGGCTCACGCCGGAGACCGCCGGCAACTCGCCCGCCGGCGTCTTGTAGACCACGGTGAGGTCGCGGATGCGTACCTCTGGCGCGGCGGAATCTCTGGTCAAGCGGGGTCACTCCTCACGCAGGCGGGGATTGAAGATCTCGTCCATCGCGTCCACGATCAGCACGATGCCCAGCGTGAGCAGCAGGATCGCGAGCAGCGGCGCCAGCAGGTACGGCAGCGCCGCGGGGGTCGTGAGCGCCCCGCCGCTGAAGACGGCGAGGTTCAGCATCACGCCCCAGTTGTTGGCGTCGAAGGGCAGGACGCCGAGGAAGAACAGGCCCACCTGGGCGTAGACCGCGCCGGTCACCGCGATCAGCATGTTCATCGCGATGTAGGGCGCCATGCTGGGCAGCAGTTCACGCCCGATGATGTGCCTCGTGGGCAGGCCGAGCCCTCTCGCCGCCTCGATGAAGCCCCGCTCCCGCAACGACAGCGTCTGGGACCGTACGGCACGGGCGACGCCGCCCCACCCGAGCAACCCGAGGACCAGGCCCATCTCGATCGGGCTGGTGAACTTCCACACGGTCGACAGGACGAGCAGCAGGGGCAGTCCGGGGATCGCGAGGTTCAGGTCGGTGAGCCGCATGAGCGCGCTGTCCCACCTGCCCCGCCTGAACCCGGCGAACAGCCCGATGGCGGTGCCGAGCGCGACGGTGATGACCGCCGTGGCGAGGCCGGTGAGCAGGACGTAACGTGCGCCGGTGATGACGAGCGCGAGAACGTCGGTGCCCTCGAAGTCCGTGCCGAACAGGTGCTGGAGGCTCGGCGGCGCGTAGAGCGCGTTGTCGTCCCGCGGCAGGTTGGCGGGGTAGAGCAGCGGCCCGACGACGCCCATGACGGCGAATCCGAGGACGATGACCACGCCCGCCATGCGGCTCGGCTTGCGGCACAGCACCCGCCACACCCCGCGCCAGAAGTTGCGGCGCAGTGTCGCGCGGGTGGTGCCTGCGGTCATCTCGGGGATGACGGTGACGGTCATGCCGCCTCCCCGCTCCTGACCCGCGGGTCGATCGCCGTGTACAGCAGGTCGGCGACGATGTTGGCCACGACGATGCCCACCGTGATCACCAGGAACGTCCCGCCCATAAGCGCGTAGTCACGGGTGCTGATGCTGTTGACGAGCAGCAGCCCGAGCCCGGGATAGTTGAAGATCTCCTCGATGAAGATCGATCCGCCGAACAACATGCCGATCGACAGGGCGAGGATGGTGAACAGCGGCAGGATCGCGTTGCGCGCCAGGTAGCGGAACACGATGCCGCGTTTCAGGCCGCGCAACTCGGCCGCCAGGATGAAGTCGTCGCCGAGCACGGCGACCACGTTCGACTTCATCGCCAGGATCCAGCCTCCGTAGCTCGCGAGCGTGTACGTCACGACGGGCAGCACGGCGTGGTGGATCAGCGAGCCGATGTAGCCCGCGTTCAGCCCCGGGACGAACGCCACGTCCACCGGCCCTCCTGACGGCAGGATCGGCCACAGCGTCGTGAAGATCGCCGTGAGCAGGAGCCCGATGACGTACACCGGGATGCCGTGGAGCAGCGAGCCGGACAGCGCGAGCAGGTCGCCGAGCTTGCCGGATCGCTTGATCGCCGCGTAGACGCCCATGATCACGCCGAGCAGGAAGCTCAGCAGGGTGCCCGCGAGGACGGGCAGCACGGTCCAGCGCGCGGCGGAACCGATCAGGCTGGTCACCGCGACGCCGGGCGTGCTCAGCGAACGTCCCAGGTCGAAGTGGAGCAGCGACCACATGTACCCGACGTACTGGTCCCACAGGCTGCCCGTCGGGAGGAACCCGTACAGCACGGCCGTGGCCCGTTCCGCCTGGTCCGGCGACATGCCCTTCTGCAGGAGGCTCTCGTACATCCCCTGGACGGGGTCGCCGGGGATCTCCCTGATGATGACGAAGCTGATCGTCGCGACGACCCAGATCATGACCAGTCCGCGGACGACGTGCCCCGTCACCCGGCGGGCGAGGGCGGTTCCCCGCGGACGGTCCCGCACCGCTTTCGTCATGCCTGCCTCTTCCTGATCATGCCGAGCTGCATCCACACGCCCGACGACAGCCGCAGCGCCTCGCTGTCGTCCGGGGGGAAGCCCGTGTACCGGGATGTGTTCACGAACTGGGTGTTCACGTAGTCCCACAGCTGGATCACCGGCAGCTGCTCGTTGGACACCTTCGCCAGCGTGCCGACGATCTGCTTCTGCTCTCCGGCCGAGGCGAAGCTGAGCCTGCTGGTGAGCGCGCCGGGATCGACCCGGCCCGCGCCGGTGACGTCGACCGTCTCCGGGCCGCCCATCCAGTTGCCCTCGGTGCCCGGCGCGACGTGTTCGAGCCGGCCACCGAACATCTGCCAGCCGTTCGCCTGTCCGTACAGGCGCTGGTAGATGTTGTACGGCGAGGGCCCGAGGCCCATCAGCCAGAAACCAACATCGTACTTCCCTGCCGCCAACTCACTGAGATAGAGGGTGTAGTCGGCGGCGGTGACGACCGTCGCGTCGACCCCGTGGTCGGTGAGCTGACTGCTGATCGACTTGGCCGCGGAGATCCAGTCGGAGAACGACGCGGGCACGTGGATCTCCACCTTCCACGGCTTGCCGTCGGGCAGCGCCCACTTGTTCCCCCGGCGCGTCATCCCCGCCGCCTTGAGCTCCGCCGCGGCCTTGGCCGGGTCGAGCCGGTAGGGGTCGAGGCCGGAGAACGCCGACCCCAGCCAGACCTTGGCCGCCTCGGCGTGGATGCCCGACGTCGTGAGGGAGGGCGTCCCTCCCTCGGGTGCGGCGATCTTCGTCACCTGCGCCCGGTCGATCAGGTAGGCCAGCGCCCGGCGCACGTGCACGTTGTCGTACGGCTTGCGCGCCTGGTTGAACGCCAGGGACGTGGAGACGGGCGAGAAGCCCTTGATGACCTGGCTGCCCTTGACCGCGCGGATGCGGTCCAGGACGGCCGACGGCACGGACGTGAAGGGCGCGTTGTCGAGTTTCCCGGCGATCAGGTAGTTCCAGATCTGCTGGTTGCCCGTGTAGTTGAGCAGCTCGACCTTGTCGGGGCCGATCAGTTTGCTGTCGTAGAAGTACGGGTTGCGCTTGAGCAGCGCCGCGCCGGGGTTGATCCGCTCCAGCACGAACGGCCCCGCGGACACGTCCTGGCGCGGCGCGAATCCGATGACCTTGTCGGCCAGGCCGGTGATCTCGGTCTTCGCCCGCTCGGCGGGCTTGCCCTTCCCGTCCTGGGCGAGCTTGAGCTTCTGCCAGAAGTCGCGGGGCAGTAGCGAGCCGTAGACGTGGGCGGGCACGACGACGGTCGACAGCAGGTTGCTGAGGAACGTGTTGCTCTTGTTCGCGCCCTGGGTGATCCGGATCGTCGTGGGGTCCACCACCTGGATGGTGGCCGCGGCGCCCGCCGCCTTGGGGTCGAGCGCGTAGGCCGTGCCGCCCTGGGTGTAGGCGAGGCCGATCGAGACCCGGATGTCCTCACTGGTCACCGGCTTGCCGTCCGACCAGCGGGCGTTCGGCTGCAGGTGGATCACGACCTCCGACTGGTCGGGGGACGACGTCCAGCTCCGCGCGATCGCGGGATAGAACTGGTTCGGGTCGATCGGGTCGTTCTTCGGCCAGGCCAGCGCCATCCCGTTGTAGCCGTCGAAGACAGAGCCCACGGGGTTGAAGGGGTTGATCGGCGCGCTCGCGTTGATCTGCTTGTCGCCGTCGATCGTGGTGTAGATCCCCCCCTGCCCTGCATTCTCCTGGCCGGTACTTCCACACGCGGTGGCGGTGGCGATCGACGCCAGAGCCGCGATCGCCGCGAGTCGCTTCATGGGCTGCTCCTGGTTCCCGGTTGCCTGGACAATACGGGCGCCCGGCGGCAGCGTCAATTTTTTCCGTCTATGGAGACAGTCGTGAAGTTAATTTTTACCTAGGCCGTCCACCTGCGGAGACGTCTGACGATGGCGGTGCCGGGTGTCGTCGAGGAACCGGTCCAGCGCTCCCTTGGTGGCCCGCAGGGCGCCCTCTGAGGCCTCGAAGGTGCGCTGCGCGACGCCCACGAAGACGCAGTCGACGATGAGCAACTGGCTGATGCGGCTGGCGAGCGCGCCCGGCCGGAAGGCCGTCTCCCGGCCGGCCGACACGAGCACGTGATCGGCCGTCTCCGCGAGCGAGGAACGGGGGTTGTTGGTGATCGCGACCGTCGCCGCCCCCGCCCGCCGGGCCGTCCGCATCGGCTCCAGCACGTCGGGCGTCTCCCCGGTGCAGCTCACGCCGATCGACACGTCGGAGGGCCCGGCCACGGCGGCCGCCGTGAGAGCGAGGTGGACGTCGGTGAAGGCGTGCGCGGAGACGCCGATGCGCAGGAGTTTCTGCGCCATGTCGGCGGCGACCAGGCCCGACGCCCCCACACCGAACACGCTCACCCGCCGGGCGTCCGCGACGGCCGTGACCACCGGGCCCAGCCGTTCCGGGCTGAGCTGCGCCGCGGTGTCCGCCAGCGCCTCCGACTCCGCCCTCGTGACCTTGGCGATGACGTCGGCGAGCGGGTCGTCGGGGGCGAGGTCGCCCGGCACCAGTCGTTCCGGCCGTCCGTGCGCGGACGCGGCGGCCAGGGCCAGGCGCAGCTGGGAGTAGCCCGTGAACCCGAGGGCGCGGGCGGTCCGCACGATCGTCGCCTGGCTGGTGCCCGAGGCCTCGCTCAGCTCGGTGATCGTGCTTCCCGCGACCGTGGCCGGGTCGTCGAGGATCAGCCTGGCGATCGAGCGCCCGGCCGGGGTGAGGGAGGGCAGCACCGCGCGCACCGTGGCGACGAGGTTCGCGGACACGGGCCCGCCTGATGAGGGCTCCTTCATGAGGCTCCTTCTGGGGGAGGTGAAACGGGGAAACGCGGGTGGGGAGGCCGTTCCGGGGAGGTTCGAGGGGCTCCGATCGTCAGGCGTGCTCCTGCGTCCGGATGGCGGTCAGCCGGCGGGCGGCCGCGCGCGCCGACACCGTGGAACCGCCGTGGGTGGCAAGGTACACGGCCCCCGCGGGTGTGCCCGGCACGCCCGTCTCGACCACCACGGCGTCGGGCCGCACCTCCAGGGCTCGCGCCAGCAGCCGCTGGATCCAGTCGTGCCGGGTGGCGTCGCGTACCACGACGACGACCGGGCGGCGGAGATCGGTGAGGTCGGGGAGATCCTCTCCCTCGGCGACCTCCGCCACGACGGTCCCCGGCATGATCTCCCCGATCGCGGCGCCGACGCCCACCGCCGTGGCCCGGCCCACGGCCTGGGACGGGCGGGTGGTCATCTCCACGACCAGCGGGGCGACCCGCAGCATCGGGCGGCCGGGGGTTCCGATCACGCGCAGGGCGGCCGTCGCGGTCTTCAGGCCGACGCCCTCGTCGGCGTCGCGGGCGGCCGCGGCCCTGGCCGGGGCCTGCTCCGCGTGCCATCGGGCGAGTTCGAGCACCCGGCCCGCCGCCTCGGCCAGGCGGGCTTCGGGCACGCGGCCCTCCCGTACGGCGGAGACGATCGCGTCGCGGAGTGCGTAAACGCTCTCTCCACCGGGTGAGGAGACGCCGACGCAGATCGCGTCGGCGCCGGCCGCGAGGGCGTGGACGGTGATCTCCTCGGGAGTCTGCAGCGCGGCGACCGCGCGCATCTCGATGGCGTCGGTGACGGTCAGCCCCCCGAACCCGAGCTCCTCCCGGAGCAGTCCGGTCAGCACGGCACGGCTCAGCGTGACCGGAGAGCGGTCCAGGGCGGGCACGAGCAGGTGGCCGCACATGATCGCGCGCACGCCCGCCTTGATCGCGGCACGGAAGGGCGGCAGGTCCCGCCGTTCGAGGACCTCCCGGGACGCGCGGACCTCGGGCAGGGCCAGATGGGAGTCGGTCACGGTGTCCCCGTGACCGGGGAAATGTTTCGCGCAGGCGGCCACGCCCGCCCCCTGGAGCCCCTCGATCCACGCCACGGCGTGCCGCCGGACCCGCTCGGGATCCGACCCGAAGGACCTGACGCCGATCACGGGGTTGCGGGGATCGGCGTTGACGTCGACGACGGGCGCGTAGTCCATCGTGATGTCCGCCGCGCCGAGCATGCGCCCGATCTGCCGGGCGACCCGTGCGGTCGCCCGCACGTCGTCGGCGACGCCGAGGGCGAGGTTGCCCGGCCATGAGCTGCCGGTCCGCGCCTCCAGTCGGGTGATCGCGCCCCCCTCCTCGTCGACCGCGACGATCACGCCCGGGTTCTCCTCGCGCATCGCCGCGACCAGTTCGGCGGTCTGTGCCGGGCCGGCGAGGTTGCGGGTGAACAGGACCGCGCCGCCCAGACCTTCGGCGAGGGCCCGGCGCAGCCAGTCCGGCGGGGCCGTCCCCTCGAAGCCGGGCTGGAGCACGGTCATCGCCAGCCGGCAGAGCTCGCGGGAGCGTGTCCTCATCGTTCCTCCGAAACCGGCACCCGGTCGAGCAGCCGCAGGTGCGCCTGATGCGCCCGGTCCGGCGGCAGGGCCGCCCGGATCGCCAGCGCCGCCGCACCGGCGGCGCCGTCCCGTGCGGGCGTCCACGGAACCCGATCCCCCAGCGCGGCGTGCACCCTGCGTGCCAGCTCCGTCGGCTCGGTCAGCAGCGAGCCCGCCAGCACCAGCGGGCCGCCGTACCCCTCTGCGTCGCCTTCGCCGTCTCGTGGGTCCCTGGCGGCCACCTTCGCCGTACGGCTCAGCCGGCGCGCGGCCTCGTCGAGGATGTCCCCGGCGACGGGGTCGCCCCGCCGGGCGGCGTCGTCGACCACGGGGGCCAGCGTGCCCAGCCAGGCCGCGCCCGCCGAGTCCACCTGCTCGTAGACGGCCGAGACGAGTTGCCGGGTGAGTTGCCGGCAGATCTCCGGGGAGAGTTCACCGGCCGGGGCGGCCCGGCCGAGGACCGCCGCCGCTACGAGGTCGACCAGCAGGGTGGGCGGGGTCCTGCCGTCGAGGGCCGTGAGCGCCCGGGTGAGGGCATGGCGCCCGATCCAGACTCCGGAGCCCTCGTCGCCGAGCAGCCAGCCGAGCCCGTCGGCACGCCGCACGACCTCTCGTCCCCGGATTCTGGCCGCCATCGCCCCGGTGCCGGCGACCAGCACGGTGCCGTCAGGGTCGGGGGTGGCGCCGCAGAAGGCGACGAGCACGTCGGGCACCACCACGGGAAGGCCGGCCAGCCCGGCAGCGCGCCAGGCCTGGACGGCCGGCGTCTCGGCGCGGGCGACCCCCGCGAGTCCGAAGACGCCACCGGCGACCCGTGACCGGTCGAGGCCCTCCAGCGCGGCGGTCAGCGCCGTCAGCAGGCTGGCGGCCGGGTCGGGCGCGGACAGCACGTTGGCTCCGCCCGACCGTCCGCGCCCGGCGACCTCTCCGGTCTCCCCGGCCACGGCACATCGGGTGCTCGTACCGCCACCGTCCACCCCGACGAACAGAGCCGTCACGACCGCCCCTTGCGTAGATACCTTCCAACAAGTTACAAGAGAGCGAAGATTTTCTACAACGAGCAACGAGTGCTGTGACGGGGGCGCCCGTCCCGCGGACCCCGGCGGGGACCCGCGGGATCGCGCGAGGACTACCTGGAGTTGTCGGCCAGGTCCGCCAGGTCCGCCGCCATCCGGAAGAGCCTGTTGCGGCCCAGATCGCCGATCGTCTTGATGTTGAAGGCCTGCTTGAGGAGCTCGGCGTCCTTCTCGGTGATGCCCGCCATCGCATGAACCGGGGCCTTGAGCAGCTCGGCCAGGCTCATGTTCTCGTACTTCCGATCGAGCAGCTTCGCCAGATCCGCTGTCACAGTCATGGGTCCCCCCCTCGACACGGGCCAAGGGCCCGTACTTCGGGGGTGCCCAAACCGGTTGTTTTCTATGCGAGTTACCTCAAATACCCCCACCGATGAGCCGGTCCAGGCGGATCGGCAGATCGCGGACCCGGATGCCGGTGGCGTGGTACACCGCGTTCGCGATGGCCGCGGCCGTGCCCACGATGCCGATCTCGCCGATCCCCTTCGACCCCATCGGGTTCAGGTCGGGGTCCTCCTCCTCGATCCAGAACGCGTCGACGTCGCGGACGTCCGCGCAGGCGGCCACGTGGTACTGCGCCAGGTCGCGGTTGAGGTAGTCGCCGAACTCGAGGTCCATGACGCTCTCCTCGAGCAGGGCCATCGACAGGCCCATCGTCATGCCACCGATCAACTGCGAGCGCGCCGTCTTGGGGTTGATGATCCGGCCGGCCGCGAACGCGCCCAGCAGGCGCAGGACCCTGACCTCCCCGGTGTCGAGATCCACTCCGACCTCTGCGAACTGCGCGCCGTACGCGTGCCTGGAGAGCGGCCGCTGGGAACGCAGCTCCTCCGCCGTGTCCGCGCTCGCCTCGAGGCCGCCGGGCGGGACGTCGCCCGCGCGGCGATGGAGGGCGTCCATCAGCCCCTCGCAGGCCCGCAGGACGGCCGTCCCCCACGAAGCGGTCCCCGACGATCCTCCGGCGACCGAGGCGCGGGGCAGCGCGCTGTCCCCGACCTCCATCCGCACCTGAGCCGGGGGGACGCGCAGCGCGTCGGCGGCGATCTGGGTGAGCACGGTCCTCGCCCCCGTCCCGATGTCGGCGGCGGCGATCCGGACCGTGAAGCCGCCCCCGGGCTCGGCACGTGCGGAGGCCTGGGACGGCATCCGGTAGACCGGGTAGGTCGAGGACGCCACGCCGGTGCCGATCAGCTGCCTGCCCCGGCGGCGGACGCCCGGCTCGGGGTCGCGCCCCGCCCAGCCGAACCTCTCGGCTCCCCCGCGCAGGCAGGCGACGAGGTTCCGCGAGCTGAAGGGAAGCCCCCGCTCCGGATCGATCGTGGGCTCGTTGCGGACGCGCAGCTCGACCGGGTCGATCCCGCAGGCGACGGCCAGCTCGTCCATCGCCGACTCCAGCGCGAACATCCCGGGCGTCTCCCCGGGCGCCCGCATCCAGGTGGGGACCGGGACGTCGAGCCGGACCAGCCGGTGCGAGGTCCGGCGATGCGGCGCCGCGTACATCATCCGCGTGACGACCGTCGTCTGCTCGGCGAACTCCTTGATCGTGGCCGTCTGCTCGAACGCCTCGTGCACGATCGCGCTCAGCTTCCCGTCCTCGTCCGCGCCGAGCCGTACGCGCTGGACGGTCGGGGTCCGGTAGCCGGTCACCGCGAACATCTGCCGCCGGGTGGCCGCGAGCTTGACCGGGCGGCCCACCTGCTTGGCCGCGAGCGCCGCGAGGACGACCTGCGCGTGCGGGGCGCCCTTGCCCCCGAAACCCCCGCCCACGTACGGGGATATCACCCGGACGCTCTCCGGCGGCAGGGCGAACAGCGGGGCGATCGTGGCGCGCACCCCTGAGGTGCTCTGCGTCGCGTCGTACAGCGTCAGCCCGTCGGCGTCCCACAGGGCGACCGTGGCGTGCGGCTCGATCGGGTTGTGGTGTTGCGCGGGCGTGGTGTACGTCGCGTCCACCACGACGGAGGCGAAGGCGAGGGCCGTGTCGGGATCGCCGAGCTCGCTGTCCGTGGCGTAGTTGGGGTTGACGTGATCGGGCCGGTACATCCCCGGATGGTCGGGCCGCAGCTCGACGTCGTGCGGTTCGGGCCGGTAGTCCACCCGCAGGAGGCGGGCCGCCTCGGTGGCGCTCTCCAGGGTCTCCGCGACCACGACCGCGACCACCTGTCCGCGGTAGGCCACCCGCGGCGACTGGAGCACGGTGAGCTCCGCGTCCTCGACCGGGGCGAGCCGGGGCGCGTTCTCATGCCAGATCGTGGCGATCATCCCGGGAAGCTGGAGCACCGAGTCAGCGTCGACCGCGCGGACCTCTCCCCTGGAGACCGTGGCCTGGACGACCACGGCGTAGGCGAGGTCGGCCGGGACGTTCTCGTAGGCGTACCTCGCCCGGCCCGTCACCTTCTCCGGGCCGTCGACCCGGTCCAGGGCCGTCCCGGCGGACGGCGCGGCGACGGTGGTCATGGGGCCTCCACGAGGTCGAGCAGTGTGCGGACCACCACGTTGCGAGCGAGTGGCACCTTGAACGCGTTGTGCGGCAGGGGGGTCGTCCCGGCCAGTTCCTCGGCGGCCGCCTGGGCGAACGCCGCCTCGGTGGCGGGCGAGCCGCGCAGGGCGGACTCGGCCCGCTCCGCGCGCCACGGAATGTGGGCGACGCCGCCGAGGGCGATCCTGCAGTCCCTGACCATGCCGTCCTCGAGGTCCAGCGCCGCCGCGACCGACACGACCGCGAACGCGAACGACGCGCGGTCGCGCACCTTGCGGTAGCGGGAGCGGGTGGCGAACGGCAGCGGCGGCACCTCGACCGCGGTCACGAGATCGCCGGGTTCGAGCACGGTGTCACGCTCGGGTGCGTCGCCGGGCAGCCGGTGGAAACCGGGCATCGGCACCTGGCGGGAACCGCCGGGGCCCGCGATGTGGACGACCGCTCCCAGCGCGGCCAGCGGGACCGCCATGTCCGACGGGTGGGTGGCGACGCAGGCCTCCGACTGGCCGATCACGGCCAGGTTGCGGTGGTCGCCCTTCCGCGCCGGGCAGCCGGATCCGGGCACCCGCTTGTTGCACGGCTTGCTCACGTCCTGGAAGTAGGAGCAGCGGGTGCGCTGCAGCAGGTTCCCCCCGACCGTCGCCATGTTGCGGATCTGCCCGGAGGCGCCCGCCACGACCGACTGAGCCAGCATCGGGTAGCGCCGCCGTACGAGGGGGTGGGCGGCCAGGTCGCTGTTGCGCACACCGGCGCCGATGAGCAGCCCGCCGCCCGCGGTCTCCTCGATCTCGTCGAAGGGCAGCCGCGTGATGTCGACGAGGACTCCGGGCGAGACGACGCCGAGTCTCATCAGATCGACGAGGTTCGTTCCCCCGCCGAGATAGACGGCGCCGGCCCCGTCCGCCGTGCCCGCCACGCAGGCGGCGACGGCCGATCGGACGTCGGTGGCCCGTTCGTAGGCGAAGGGCCTCATGAGCCCACCTGCTTGATCGCCGCGACGATGTTGACGTAGGCGCCGCATCTGCACAGGTTGCCGCTCATCCGCTCGCGGATCTCGTCGTCGTCGAGCGCCGCGGGCCCCGACACGTCGGCCGTGACCGCGCTTGGCCATCCGTCGGCCACCTCGCGCACCATCGCGACGGCCGAGCACAGCTGGCCGGGGGTGCAGTAGCCGCACTGGAAGGCGTCCCGCTCGACGAACGCCGCCTGCATCGGATGCAGGGCGCCGTCGACGGCCAGCCCCTCGACCGTGGTGATCTCCCGGTCGTCCACCGTCACCGTCAGCGTCAGGCAGGACTTGACCCGCCTGCCGTCGACGAGGACCGTGCAGGCGCCGCACTGACCGTGGTCGCAGCCCTTCTTGGCTCCGATGAGATCCAGGTGTTCTCGCAACGTGTCGAGAAGCGTCTCCCTGGTGTCCACGGTGATGGGGCGCTCGTCTCCGTTGACCGACAGCAGAATGTCGGCAGTGATGGGGTCCGCGAAGACCGGACCGCTGTTTCCTTCGCCGTTCACGCGCGTGCCCTACCCAGTTGTCCGGCGTGCATATCCCGGCCCGGCCCCCACCCCTTCGTAAAATCACACGATTTGCCCACATAGCCATATATGGTGCATGACGGGACAAAACTTCGACAGCGAACGGGAAAACACCGTCATGCCCCAGGACGACAGCGGCGAACACGCCGTCTTCGAGATCGACCTCACCCTCGAGGAGGCCAGGCGCCGCGCCGAGGTGGTCACCGCACTCGGGAGCGACTGGAACCCGATGGAGGCCATGCGCGCGGAGGAGGCGGCCTACGACGCCCTCTACTCGGATCTCGACGCACAGCAGCAGGAGACCTACGACATGCTGGTGGCCGCCGGCGTGCTGCCCCTTCGGAAGCCCGGCCATGTTGCCGATTGACCCGCACGCCGACCTGGGCCGCCGGGCCTGGGTGTCCTGCCCTCAGTGCCGCGACGACAGGGACTGCGCGGACTGCGGAGCCGGGCGCAACTGCCGTGACCACTGGCGCTACCTCCTCGGCACCACGGGGAGCCTCATTCACGTCCAGTGCCCCGGCTGCGCCCATCTGTGGGATCACGAGACCCGGTTCCGGAACGGCACACGCCGCCGCTGATCCTCGTAGATCATCCACTGGAGCCGGCGAGAAGTCCGGTGTTCACCTGCGGGTCAACATGATCGGCTAGGGTGCCCTCTGGCCAACCCCACCCATGCCATGAGGATCCGTGACCACGCAGGAAGTCGAGCGCGCGCCCGCGACCGCGGCCGCCGCCCCCACGGTGAAGCACGTCGCCCGCTCCGTCGGCCGGAGAGCGGGAGCCGCCCTCATGGCGGCGATGCTGGCGGCCATCGGGCTCTGCGTGGGCGACGCCGTCGCCGGGTTCTTCCCCTTCGGGCCCGCGTCGCGCAGCATCAGCGACCTCGGCAACCAGTACATCCCCTTCTACGCGTACTGGTGGGACGTGCTGCACGGCCACGCCCGCGGAGACCTGATCATCAACTGGGCTTCCGGGTTCGGCTCCAGTTACCTCCCCGACGTGTTCTACTACCTGGCCAGCCCCTTCTCCCTGCTGGTCGCGCTGTTCCCCCGCGCCCAGGTGGACCTCGCCGTCTACGTGATCACCGCGGCCAAGATCGCGGCGGGCGCCGCCGTCATGGCCTGGTACCTGCGCGGCCTGTCGGTCCGCGGCCCCTTCCGCTCCGGCCTGGCGGCCGTCTTCGGCGCCGCGTACGGCCTGTGCGGCTGGGCCGTCACCGACGCCGCCTACAACCCCATGTGGCTCGACGGCCTGATCGCGTTCCCCCTGCTGTGCATCGTCGGGGAATGGGCCATGGCCGGGCGCAGGCCCGTGCTCGGGCCGCTGTGCGTGGCGTTCGCCGTGGCCACCGGCTTCTACACCGCCTGCTTCGCGATGATCGGCGCCACCGTCGTGTTCCTCATCCGGGCGACGACCGGGGAGTCTCCCCTGCGGGCCAGGCTGCGCGGGTGCGGGCGCGCCGGGTTGTACGCCGGAGCCGGCCTGGGGCTGGCCGCGCCCGTCGTCCTGGTGGTATACCTCGCGGCGGCGGACGCCTGGCCGGTCACCCCCCGGCCCTTCACCTCCGTCGGCGTCTCCGCCGTGCTCGGACGGCTACTCCCCGGCAGCTACGAGTTCAACTCGCCTGCGATCTTCGTGGGCACGTTCGCGCTGTTCGCGGCGTTCACGCTGCCGTTCAACCCGGCCGTCCGGGCGCGGGCGCGGCTGGCCTGGTCGGTGGCGATCGTGGCCGTGGCGGCCTCGATGTTGTGGGAGCCGACCGTCCGGATCTGGTACGCCAACACGACCCCCAACGGGAGCACCTACCGGGAGGCCTTCGTCCTGAGCGGCATGATCGTCGCCGCCGGATGGACGTCGTTGTCCCGGGGCGCGCCCCGGCCGTACGCGCTGGCGGGGGGCGCGGCATTGCTCGGTCTCACGATCTGGGCCGCCTCCGGCTGGGAGAAGACCACCCCCGAGATGCTCCAGTGGGCCGGGGCCGTCGCCGCTGCAGGGGCCGTGCTGTACGGCGTGCTCGCGCTGGCCAAGCGGGTCGGCCGGCGGACGTGGCGGATCACGGCCGGCGTCCTGCTCGTGCTGGTGGCGGCGGTGCAGACGGCCGAGGCCGCGGCCAACGTCGCCGACGTCGACACCAAGCGCCAGGGGGCGCTCGGCTACTACGCCGCGTGGGGCCCGTGGCACGACCGGTTGCGCAGGACCGTGGACACCGCCGACGCGTGGCCGTCCTCCCGTACGGACCCGGGCGAGGCCCGGATAACCGGCAACGATCCGCAACTGATCGGCGGAGAGGGCGCCGCGTACTACAGCAGCGTGACCTCGGTCACCCTCATCGACATGCTGAGGAGCCTCGGGTTCGGCTGGATCTCCCGGGGCCGCTCGCCCAAGAGCCTGGACAACCCGGTGACCGACACCGTGTTCTCGATCGCCGCGCGGGCCCACTCGACGGTGACGGGCGCGTCCCAGTCGCGCGGCGGGGACCAGGCCGACGTGACCCTCACCCGGCGGCAGGTCCCTCCGCTGGTGACCGTCAGGCCGGACTACGCTCCGCCGCCGCGGTACGGCGAGTCCCCGTTCCTCAACCAGGAACGGCTCCTCGGCACCTCCGTGTACACGGTTCCCGAGGTGCGCTACCAGCGCAAGGACGGCACGGACCTCGGCACCAGCGGCCCGTTGGACACCGTTCCCGATCCGGCCCCCCGCTCCTATCCGTACAACCTCCTCGCCACCTGCCGTCCTGGCCAGGAGGTGTACCTGTACGCCCCCGACTACTCGGGCGGCGCCTCGCTCGTGGACAGCGGGTACCGGGTCGGCCTCACCGGCTCCGCCGGGCGGAACCGGGCGCCGATCGAGTGGCTGGGCACGGTTCCCGCGACGGGACGGGTCAAGGTCAAACTCCGGCCGATGGACCGCGGGACGGTGCCGGACCACCCCATCGCCTGCCTGGACACCGCACGCCTGGCCGAAGCCGTGCAACATCTCCGGAGCACGGGAGCCACCCGCGTCCAGGTCTCCGGGCACAGCGTCAGCGCCACGCTGCCCGCCGGCAGCGCCGGGACCGCGGTCATGTCCATGCCGGCGATCAGGGGCTGGACGTGTGCGCTCGGGAACGGCGCGGCCCGGCCCGCCGGGAACTTCCTCGGGCTGGTCGCCGTGCCGCTGGACGGCAGAGCGACGCGGGTGAGCTGCTCGTTCACTCCGCCGGGTCTGAAGATCGGTCTGACCGTCACCGGGGGCACCCTGCTCGGCGCGGCCGCGCTCTGGATCGGCCTGTGGCTCCTGCGGCGCAACCGGGCACGTGGACGCGCTCAGCAGGAAGGGACGGCGCCCGAGACCGTCGTGGCCTCGGACACCGCCCCATCGTCGGTGCCTCAGTGATCAGCGGGCCGGGAGAGCCTGCCTGCTAATGCCCGTGACCGTGGCCTCGCTCGGAGTACGAGCCCTGGGTCTGCGTGTTGAGCCGGTCGACGCGAACCTTGCTCGCCGAATCGGTCCTACGGTCATCGATCTTGATGACGTCGAAGCCGCGGTTGAAGTCGCTGGCGTAGACGTAGCCGTTGTAGTAGTACGCGGACCAGAACCCGCCGGACCCCTCGGCGGCCGGGCCGCGCTCGAAGTAGCCGATCT
Organism: Planotetraspora silvatica; assembly: GCF_016863315.1. Taxonomy (GTDB): domain Bacteria; phylum Actinomycetota; class Actinomycetes; order Streptosporangiales; family Streptosporangiaceae; genus Planotetraspora; species Planotetraspora silvatica. Next base: position 70,650 of record NZ_BOOQ01000017.1, on the reverse strand, counting down.
CCTTCGGGTGCGCGGAGTCGGTGAAGTCCCAGAACGAGGCGCCGCCCTGGTACCAGGCCTGGACCATGATGTCGCGGCCCTTGACCGGGATCAGCGAGCCGTTGTGGGCGACACAGTTCTCGGTGTCCGACTGGTAACGGGGGATCTTGAAGTAGCTCTTGAAGACCAGCTTGCCCCGCACGATGTCGTAGATCGCGTCGGCGCCCCGGTTCGGGCCGATGGCCTCGTTGCAGGTGGCCGCGCCGCCGCCGCCGAGTTCGTCGGTGAAGACGACCTTGGTGCCGGCGTTGTTGAACGTCGCGGAGTGCCAGAACGCGAAGTTCGGGTCGGTGGTACGCGCTGTCACCTTGGGCTTCTCGGGGTCGCGGATGTCGAACAGCACGCCGTCGCCCATGCAGGCGCCGGCCGCGATGCCCTTCTCCGCGTAGACCGTGATGTCGTGGCAGCCGCTCGTGGGGACGAGCAGGCCCGGCTGGGTCTCGTTACCGCCGTCGGGGAACACGACCGGGGTGGCCACCACCGACGCGGACGTCGGGTTCTTCAGCGGCACCTTCACGATCGAGATCTTGTCGTGCGGCGGCTGGCAGTCGGGGAAGTTCGCCGACGGGCTGTAGGAGGAGATGTACAGGTAGACGTTGTTCCGCTTCTTGTCCGGCACCAGCGTGTGGGTGTGCGAACCGCAGCTCGTCTCGACCGACTTGATGTACTTCGGGTTCGTCTTGTCGCTGACGTCGAAGATGCGGATGCCCTCCCACGATGCCTTGACGGACGCGGGCTGCGCGGCGCTGGCGCAGGAGTCGTCGCTTCGCGAGGAGTCGACCGAGGCGAACAGCAGGTCGCCGTAGACCGAAAGGTCCATCTGCGAACCGGGGCAGACGACTGAGCTGACTGCCTTCGCCTTCTTGGGGTTCTTGATGTCGTAGATTGAGAAACCGCCATAGTTACCGACATAGGCATAATTGCCCTGGAATGCGATGTCGGTGTTGATGGTGGCCGCGATGGCGGCCGGCTTGGGGACGTTCGTCACGTGCTCGACGTTCGAGCTCATGACGATCTCGTCGGTTCCCGGGATGTCCGCGGCCTGAACGGGCATCACCGGCAGCGCGATCGCCGCCGCCGCTCCCACCAGAACGAGGAACCGGCCGACCCGGCCGCCTCTGCGGAGGTTGGACAACACGCAGGTACCCCTCCTTGGTCGCACACGTCCGGGCATGCGAAATGTCATCAGATCGACACCCGGACAGGAATTTGTACGCCATAGTGCCTGCTTTGGGAAAATAGATCAACATACCGGCTTTACCGGATTTTCCATATTTTGTTAGTGTGCCTAAGGACGGCTAGAGATCAAGGGAGGCCGGGTGCGCGCCGCACTCCTCACCGCCACACTCATCGGGACAGTCATCGGGACGGTCATGCTCACCGGGTGTTCGGGCTCGCCCGAGACCGTGGAGGCCAGACCAACCGCACCGGTCATCGCCCCAGGCAGGCCCGGGGAGGAAGCGAGGACGCTCGGCCCGTCCGAGGCCGCGACGGCCGTCCCTTCGCCGGCCGCGAACGCGGCCGACGTCCTGTTCATGCAGGACATGGTCGTCCACCACCGCCAGGCCCTCGACATGAGCGACCTGGCGCCCACGCGCGCCGCGTCGGACGGCGTCAAACGCATGGCCGCCCGGATCAACGACACCCAGGGGCCGGAGATCTCCGCGATGACGCGCTGGCTGGAGCAGCAGGGCCAGCGACTTCCCGACCACCATCAGCTACAACATCAAGACATGCCCGGCATGGCCACACCCGAGCAGCTGGACGCTCTGCGCAAGGCCACCGGCGCCGACTTCGACCGGCTGTTCGTGCAGCTGATGATCGACCACCACATGGGCGCCATCACCATGGCCGCCGCCGAGTTGGAGAAGGGCTCCCACGTGATGGTCCAGGAACTGGCCCAAGACATCTCGGTCACCCAAACAGCCGAAGTCAACCGCCTCCGCCAACTCCAGCCGTGATCATGCGCACCTTCGGGATCTTGCCGTACGACCTGCGGAGACGCCATCCGTGATCATGCGCAGATTCGGTTAAGGCAGCACCGACCTGCGACTTTTCTGATCGTGATCATGCATAGATTCCGCCATGGCCGTACTGACCTGCGGTCATCCTCGCCGTGACCATGCACACGGCAACCAGATGCATGATCACGCACGGCGTTCGCGCAGGCCGGACGGCATGCTCACGAATCTGCGCATGATCACGAACAGCGTTTCCGCTGCTCATACGGCACCTGCGCGAACCCGTGCATGATCACGCCAGAGGTTCGGGCAGGTCGTACGACACGCGCCCGAAGGTGTGCATGATCACGCGGAGGGTTTGGGCAGGTCACGGGGGAAGATCCCGAACTTGTGCATGATCACGCCCGAGGGGGGTCAGGCTCGAGAGGGGTCAGTAGGAGGCGTCGCGGTCGCGGCGGATGGTGACCTTCCGGCCCTTGATGGTGGTCCTCCGCAGGGCGTCGATGACTTCCTGGACGGCCGCCTCCGGGACCTCGACCAGGGAGAACCGGTCGGCGATCTCGATCGCGCCGATGTCGCGCCCGCTCACCCTCGTCTCGCCGGCGATGGCGCCGACCAGGTCCTGAGGCCGGATCCGCGCGCTGCGCCCGGCGCCGACGAACAGGCGGGCCATTCCACCTCTCGACGGCCCGCGCCCGCGCCGCTCCTCCCGCGGCCCGGCGTCACGCCCGCCCCCGTCTCGCCCGGCTCCGTCACGGCGACCGCGGGTGGGCGACAAGGCGATCTCGGGGATCTCCTCCTCGTCGGCCGCCGCGCCGGTGGACTCGTGCGCGAGTTTCACCGCGGCGAGGGCCACCTCCATCACGTCGAACTCGTCAGCGAGGGTCTCGACCACGACGCGGAACCGGTCCAGGTCGTCGTCCTCGAGGATGCTCTCGTGAATCGCGGCCCGGGTCAGCTCGAGTCGCCGCGCCAGCAGATCGGCGATCGTCGGCACCTTCTCGATCTCGATGCGGCTCCGGGTGACCCGCTCGATGGTCTTGAGCATGCGGTGCTCGCGCGGTTCGGCGAGTGTGATCGCCACGCCTTCCCTGCCCGCCCGGCCCACTCGCCCGATCCGGTGGACGTACGACTCGGGCGCCGAGGGGACGTCGTAGTTGATGACGTGGGTGAGCTGCTCGATGTCGAGCCCTCTGGCCGCCACGTCGGTCGCGACCAGCAGGTCGGCGGTTCCGGTCCGCAGCCGTCCCATCACGCGGTCGCGCTGCTCCTGGCCCATGCCTCCGTGCAGCGCCTCGGCGCGATAGCCGCGCCCGTTGAGCGTCTCGGTCAGCGAGTCGACCTCGTCACGCGTACGGCAGAACACGATCGCGGCCGCGGGCGACTCGACGTCGAGCACGCGCCCGAGAGCGGCGGGCTTGTGCGACCGGGACACGATGTAGGCGCTCTGCCGTACCCGCGGGCTCTCCCCCGTGGTGGCCTGCTCGTGTTCGATCTTGATCCGGACCGGGTCGGTGAGGTGCCGGCGGGCCATCCCGTCGATGCGAGGCGGCATGGTCGCCGAGAAGAGCACCGTCTGACGGTCTTCCGGGGTGTCCTGAAGGATCGTCTCGATGTCGTCGGCGAAGCCCATGTCGAGCATCTCGTCGGCCTCGTCGAGCACGACCATCCGGAGTCCGCTCATGGACAGCGTGCCCCGGCCGATGTGGTCGAGAGCACGCCCGGGGGTCGCGACCACCACGTCGACGCCGCGCTCCAGCGCGCGCAACTGGCGGCCGATCGGCTGCCCGCCGTAGATCGGGAGCACCCGCGCCCCCATGTCCTTGCCGTAGCGGTGCATCGCCTCGGACACCTGTACGGCGAGCTCCCGCGTGGGGACCAGGATCAACGCGACCGGCCCGGACTCCGGCTCCCTCTCGGACATGCGCTGCAGCACGGGCAGGGCGAACGCCGCCGTCTTGCCCGTGCCGGTGGCTGCCTGTCCGAGCAGGTCGCGGCCTTCGAGGAGGGGCGGAATCGCCTCCCGCTGAATGGGAGTCGGCTCCTCGTAGCCGAGATCACCCAGAGCTCGCAGGAGCTCGGGGCGCAGTGCCAGATCCGCGAAGCTCATGGCTTCGTCGGTCACGTTCACGATGTCGGGCTCCTCTGAGGACGGGCAGGATTGCGGGGACGGGTCCACCCTATGATCCCCCCAACCTGACACTCCTTCGTCAGCGGGCGGCCCTCACCGGCGGAAAGTCCGGCCGGCACGGCCCGCGGAGACGTCATCTGCCGGTACGGCGCGAACGGCCGTCGCCCGCAACTCCCGGGCGGGTGAGGCGCTCCGGATCGACCACCTTGTCGAAGAGTCGCTCGCTGACGCCCGACTTCATCGCGGCCTCCTTCAGCGTGAGGTCGTCGGAGATCGCGCGATGCGCGATCCTCGCGGACTCGTCGTAGCCGATGACCGGGCTCAGCGCGGTCACCATCATGACCGAGCGCTCGATGTCGGACTCGAGCTTGGATGTGTTCAACCGCACACCCTCGACGAGGTACTCCCGGAAATGGTCGATCATGTCGGACAAGATCCGGATCGAGTGGAGAACGTTATTGATGATCACCGGCCGGAACGCGTTGAGCTCGAAGTTCCCCTCAGCCCCGGCCATCGAGACGGCCCCGTCGTCGCCGATCACCTGGACGGCGACCATCAGCATCGCCTCGGCCTGAGTCGGGTTGACCTTGCCGGGCATGATCGAGGAGCCCGGCTCGTTGGACGGCAGGTCCAGCTCGTGCAGCCCGGTCCGCGGGCCCGAGCCCAGCCACCGCATGTCGTTGGCGAACTTGAACAGCGACACGGCCAGGGTGCGCAGCGCCGCCGAGACGCGCACGAGCGGGTCGCACGACGCTTGGGCGGCGAACCGGTTGGGTGCGCCGGTGAACCCGTGCCTGGTCAGCCGGGCGATCTCACGGGCGACCTCGTCCCCGAACCCGGGCGGGGCGTTCAGCCCGGTGCCCACCGCCGTCCCGCCGATCGCCAGCCTGTCGAGACCCTTCGCCGTGGTCCTCAGGTGCTCGGTGGAGTCGTCGATCTGGGCGACGTACCCCGACCATTCCTGGCCGACCGTCAGCGGCGTCGCGTCCTCCAGGTGGGTACGGCCGACCTTGACCACATGCGCCCACTCCCGGCTCTTGCGCCCGGCGGCGTCGCTCAGCCGCGACAGCGCGGGCAGCAATCGCGCCTCGAGGGCCTGGACCACCGCGATGTGCATCGCGGTGACGAAGGTGTCGTTGGACGACTGGCCCATGTTCACGTGGTCGTTCGGGTGCACCGGATCCTTGCTGCCGAGACGTCCGCCGAGCAGCTGGATCGCCCGGTTCGAGATCACCTCGTTCACGTTCATGTTCGACTGCGTGCCCGAGCCGGTCTGCCAGACGTACAGCGGGAACTCCGCGTCCAGGCTGCCGTCGATCACCTCGTCGGCGACGCGGGCGATGAGGTCGGCCTTCCACCGGGGCAGGCGGCCCGCGTGGCCGTTGACGCGCGCCGCCGCCTTCTTGATGTAGCCGTAGGCGTGGTAGACGGCCTTGGGCATCCGGTCGTCGCCGATGTTGAAGTGGATGAGGGACCGTTGCGTCTGCGCGCCCCAGTAGTGGCCGGCCGGCACCTCGATCTCCCCGAGCGAGTCGCTCTCGGTACGGGTGCCCGACGCGTCCAGGCCGATCGGCACGTCCAGGATCTTGGGGTCGTTGCGCGCCATCGTCAGCCTCCCCTCACCCGGCGGTACTCGGGTTGCCACATCGCGTCCTCCACCTGCTGGATGACGTCGTGCAGTTCGACGCGCGCGAGGCTCTCCTTCCCGGCCTCCCCGGCGACCTCGACGGCGACCAGGGCCGAGATCTCCCTGAGGTTGTCCACCTGCGGCAGCAGGGACGCCCCCGGCGTCGACACGTCGACGAGGCTCGCCACGGCGTCGGCGGCGGCCTGGAACATGCCGTCGCTGACCCGCCGGGCCCGCGAGACGGTCACGCCGAGCCCCAGCCCGGGGTACAGCAGGGCGTTGTTCGCCTGTCCGATGGCGTAGGTGACGCCCTTGTAGGTGACCGGCTGCACCGGGATCCCGGTGGCGACCAGGGCGCGGCCGTCCGTCCAGCGGATCAGGTCGCCGGGCATCGCCTCGATCCGCTCGGTCGGGTTCGACAGCGGGAAGATGATCGGCCGGTCGGTGTGCGAGGCCATCGCCCGGACGATCTCCTCGGTGAAGGCGCCGTGAACCGTCGAGGTGCCGATGAGCATGGTCGGGTGGACGTGGTCGATCACCTCACGGAGCCCGATGCGCCCGTCCTCGCCCCGCCGGCCCGCGACCTCCCCGGCCGGCCGGGCGTAGGGGGCCTGGTAGTCCCGCAGGTCGTCCATGTCGTCGGTCAGGAGTCCCTGTTTGTCGACCGCCCATATCTGCCGGGTCGCGGTCTCCTTGTCGAGCCCGGCCCGCATCATCGCGTCGCGTAGTTGGTCGGCGATGCCGATGCCGGCCGTACCCGCGCCGAACACGACGATCCGCTGCTCCCGCATCGGCACGCCCGCGACCCGGGTGGCGCCCAGCGCGGCGGCGAGCACGATCGCGCCCGTGCCCTGCATGTCGTCGTTGAAGGTGCTGATCCGCCCGGTGTACTTCTCGAGGATCCGCCGGCCGTTCGACGGCCCGAAGTCCTCCCAGTGCAGCAGCGCCTTGGGGAACATGCGGGTGGCGGTGGCGACGTAGGCGTCGATGAAGTCGTCGTAGCGTCCGCCGCGCACCCGTGAGTGCCTGTCGCCCACGTAGGAGGGGTCGTTGAGCAGCGCCTCGTTGTTCGTCCCCGCGTCCAGCGCGACGGGGATGACCCGGTTCGGGTGGATCCCCGCGGCGGCGGTGTAGACGGCCAGTTTGCCGACGGCGATGCCGCTGCCCCCGCCGATCCCCCAGTCGCCGATGCCCAGGATCTCCTCCGCGTCGGAGGCGACGATCAGGTCGACGTCGTCCGGCCCCAGCCCGAGGTTCTCGAAGGCCCGCTCGATGCCGCCCACGTCGTCGATCGACAGGTAGACCCCGCGTGGCCTGCGGTACTCGTGGCTGTACGCCTTGATCGCCTGACCGACGGTGGGGTCGTAGACGACGGGGAGCATCTCCCTCAGGTGGTCGGAGAGCAGGCGGTAGAACAGCACCTCGTTGCGGTCGTGCAGCGCCGTCAGATAGATGTTCTTGCGGAGGTCGTCCGGCTGGGCCTCGTATTGTTCGTAGGCCCTGCGCGCCTGCTCGTCGAGTGTCTCGACGGCCGGGGGGACGAGGCCCTCGAGCCCGAGTTCCGCCCGCTCCTCCTCGGTGAACGCCGTGCCCTTGTTCAGGAGGGGATCGCGCAGGACCTCCAGTCCGCGCGCCGGCGTGATGTAGGTCCCGTCGGTCTCCGTGAAGCTCCGACCTCCGAGTTTCCCGTTCTTCGCAGCGGACACCGGGCCCACCCCCGTGGCTGGAATCATGCTTTTCCGTCATAAACGGTGCTTACGGTCCTTTACGGGGGTTCCCACCACCGGGAACGGCAAGCCAAAGCGGGGACAAAGGTCATCTCAGGCGTCCATTGCGCCCGACCCCGGACGCGCCCGCCGTACGGCCCCTGTTCGCACGGCGGGCGCTGGCCCGATATTTACGGGGTCTTGACGCTATGTCGGTCTAAGTCCTATGTTTCGCTGAACAAGTTTAGACAGGTAGGACACATGGCCAGTACGCAGGGCAAACATCAGCAATCCACGACTGCCGGCCGGACGCTGACGATCGAGACCCACGGGCTCGACGTGATCGGCGACGATGAGCGGAAAGGGCGCCCCAGGCAGCTCTTCTGGCCGTGGTTCGGCGCCAACGTCTCGATTCTGGGCCTGAGCTACGGCTCGTTCGCGCTCGGGTTCGGCATCTCCTTCTGGCAGGCGCTCATCGCGAGTGTGGTGGGCATCGTCTTCTCGTTCCTGCTGTGCGGCTTCGTCGCCGTGGCGGGCAAGCGGGGCTCGGCCCCCACCATGGTGCTCAGCCGCGCCGCGTTCGGCGTCGGAGGCAACCGCCTGCCGTCCGCCATCTCCTGGATCCTGACGGTGGGCTGGGAGACCGTGCTCACCGCGCTCGCCACGCTCGCGACGGCGACGGTCCTCGGCAGGCTCGGATGGGGCGGCGGCACCTCGACCAAGGTCATCGCGCTCATCGTGGTGACCGTGCTGATCATCGGCGCGGGCGTCATGGGGTTCCACCTGATCATGCGCCTCCAGACGATCATCACGATGGTCACCGGTGTGCTGACGGTCGTCTACATCGTGCTGGTCGTCGATCACATCCACTGGGACACGGTCGCCAAGGTCCCCGGCGGGTCGTCGCAGGAGTTCATCGGGGCCCTGGTGTTCATGATGACCGGCTTCGGCCTGGGCTGGGTCAACGCGGCGGCCGACTACTCGCGCTACCTGCCGAGGAAGGCGTCCAGCCGCGGCGTCGTCGGGTGGACGACGTTCGGGGCGTCCGTCGCGCCGATCATCCTGGTGGTCTTCGGCCTCCTGCTGGCCGGCTCCTCCTCCGACCTGAACACGGCGATCGCGGGAGATCCGATCGGGGCGCTCGCTGCCGTGCTGCCCACCTGGTTCCTCATCCCGTTCGTGGCCGTGGCCGTGCTCGGCCTCGTCGGCGGCGCCGTCCTCGACATCTACTCCTCCGGCCTCGCCCTGCTGGCGGCGGGTCTCCGGGTGCGCCGCCCCGTCGCCGCCCTCGTCGACGGCGTGCTCATGATCATCGGAACGGTGTACATCGTCTTCATCGCGGACGACTTCCTCGGCCCGTTCCAGGGCTTCCTGATCACGCTGGGCGTCCCGATCGCCGCCTGGTGCGGGATCATGCTGGCCGACATCCTGGTCCGCCGCCGCGACTACGACGAGAACGACCTCTTCCGTCCCTCCGGCCGGTACGGCAACGTCCCCCCGGTGCCCCTCGCGATCATCGTCGTGAGCACCGCCATCGGCTGGGGCCTGGTCACCAACACGTACGCGGGCTGGCTCGAATGGCAGGGCTACCTGCTCGGCCCACTCGGCCTCGGCCCCAAGGACGGAGCCTGGGCCTACGCCAACCTCGGCGTGCTCGCGGCGCTCGTCGTGGCCTTCGTCGCCACCCTGCTGGTGAACCGGTCGCGCGTCCGCGCCCAGGAGAGCTTCTCTCCCGCTCCCACCGAAGGCGTGGCGTCGTGAGCGACCCCCAAGGCCCGCACGGCCCGCAAGGCCCGGAAGCCACCCGAGGCCCGCAAAGCCCGGAAGGTCCGCGAGACGCCCAAGGTTCCCGGCTGCCCTGGCTGGCCGTCATCGACATGCAGCGGGTGTTCGGCGAGCCGTCCAGCGACTGGTTCACCCCACGGTTCGCCGAGACGGTCGGTCCGATCAAGGAACTGACCGGCGCGTTCGGGTCCCGCGTCACCTTCACCCGCTTCATCGCGCCGGAGAACCCCGAGGGGGCCTGGCGCGAGTACTACAGCCGATGGCCCTTCGCCCTGCAGCCGCCGGACGCCCGGATCTACGAGCTGGTCGACGACTTCGGGGACGGCGCGGGCCCGACACTGGACGCCACGACCTTCGGCAAGTGGACGCCGGAACTGGCCGAGGCCGTCGGCCCCGCAGGACGGCTCGTCGTGGCGGGCGTCTCCACCGACTGCTGCGTGTTGTCGACCGTCGTCGCCGCGGCCGACGCGGGTGTGGAGGTCCTGGTCGTCTCCGACGCGTGCGCGGGCATGACCGACGAGAGCCACCGGCAGGCGCTGGACATCATGGCGCTGTACGGCCCTCTGGTGCGGGTGGTGACCTCGGCAGAGGTCCTGCGCGGCATCGAGGACGCCACGGGAAGGGCTTCGTGACCGGACCCGTCAGACTGAAGCACCAGCGGATCACCAGCGCTCTGGAGAAGGAGATCCGTTCCGGCCGGGTCCCGCGTGGGGCCCGGCTGCCGGGCGAGCTCGCGCTCGCCCGGCGCTTCGGCGTGAGCCGCAACACCGTCCGTACGGCTCTCGCCGAGCTCAACGAGGCGGGGCTGATCACCACCCGGACCGGCAAGGGATCCTTCGTGCTCTTCGACGGGCGCCCGCTCGACGACCGGCTCGGGTGGGCGCACGCCCTGGCCGCGCAGGGTGTCGAGACACGGGTCCGCGTCGTCGGCATCACCGCGGCGCGGGACGCGGAGCTGTCCGCCCTTCCGGGGATGGCGTCTCCGGACGTCATCGTCGTCGAGAGAGTGCGGGAGATCGAGGCCTCGATCGTCGTCTCCTACGAGCGCAGTCGCGTCCCCGCGATCGGCGAGTTGCGCGAGCTGCCCGCCCGTGGGCTGGGAGGCGACTCGCTCACCGAGGTGCTCATCCGTGCCGGCCTGTACGCCGACCACGGGGAGCAGCGTCTCCAGGGCCGCAGGATCGACGCCCGCGAAGCCGGGCTGCTGCGGCGCGAGCCCGGCGCGTGGTTCCTGAACACGCGGCGGACCAGCTGGGCGGCCGACGGCGCGTTCGTCGAGCGCGTCGACAGCCTGCTCGACCCCGAACACTTCCAGCTGTGCCTGGACTTCCGCGAAAGCACCCCATGACCACGACACGATCGAGAGCCGCCGGCGCCCTCTACGGGCTGGCCATCGGCGACGCGCTCGGCATGCCCACGCAGATGCTCTCCCGTCCGCAGATCACGGCACGGTACGGACCCGTCCTCGGCGGATTCCTCGCCGCGGCGCCCGACCACCCGCTCGCGGCGGGGATGCCCGCCGGGGCGGTCACCGACGACACCGAGCAGGCGATGGTGCTCGCCGGTCTGCTGATCGACGGCGACGGCAAAGTGGATCCCGCCGAGCTGGCCCGCCGCCTCGTGGTGTGGGAGGAGTCCATGCGGGCCCGCGGCTCGCTCGACCTCCTCGGCCCGTCGACCAAACGCGCCGTCTCCGAGGTGGTCGCCGGGGCGGACGTCGCCGAGACCGGCCGGTTCGGCACCACCAACGGCGCGGCGATGCGGATCGCGCCGGTCGGCGTGGCGACGGGATCGGACGACCTGCACGCGCTCGTGGACCGGGTCGTCGAGACGAGCATGGTCACGCACAACACGGGGGTCGCGCTCGCGGGTGCGGCGGCCGTCGCGGCGGCCGTCTCCGCCGGAGTCGCGGGAGCCGACGTCGGGGAGGCCGTGCGGTTCGCCGAGGCCGCCGCGCGGCTCGCGGCCGGGCGCGGGCACTGGGTCGCCGCCGCAGACGTCGCGGAGCGCATCGCCTGGGCGACGGCGCTCGTCGACGGGTTGCCGGACGAGGAGGTGTGCGAGCGCGTCTACCTGCTGGTCGGCACGAGCCTCGCCACGCAGGAGTCCGTCCCCGCGGCGTTCGCCATCCTGTGGGCGTGCCGCGACGACCCGTGGCGGGCCTGCCTGCTGTCCGCCTCGGTGGGCGGCGACTGCGACACCATCGCCGCGATGGCGGGAGCCGTCGCCGGCGCCTGCCACGGCGTGGACGCCTACCCCGAGGACGCCCGCCAGACCATCGCCCGTGTCAACGGCCTGCGCCTCGACGAGACCGCCGACGCGCTGCTGGCGCTGCGTTCCCCCTCGGGACACGAGCGCTAGTGGGACGGACATTCGACAGGTTGCTCCACGTGGGCAACGTCGTCGTGGACCTCGTGCTCGACGTGCCGGCCCTGCCGGAGCGCGGGGGTGACGTGCTGGCGACCGGGTCCGCCCGCGCGCCCGGCGGCGGGTTCAACGTGATGGCGGCCGCCGCCAGGCAGGGGCTTCGCGTGGCCTACGCGGGGGCCCACGGCACCGGTCCCTTCGGCGACCTGGCAGGAGCGGGCATGCGGGAGGCCGGCATCGAGGTCCTCCATCCCGCGCGGGCCGCTCTCGACACGGGGTTCGTGGTCGCCGTGGTCGACGCCGGAGGCGAGCGCACGTTCCTGACCAGCCCGGGAGCGGAGGCGACGCTGACCGGCCGGGATCTCGACGCGGTCGCCACGGGCGCGGGCGACATCGTCTACGCCTCCGGGTACGGCATGCTCCACGCGTCCAACCGGGTGGCGCTGGCCGGCTGGCTGCCCCGCCTCCCGGACGCCGCCCCGCTGGTCTTCGATCCGGGCCCGCTGGTCGGGGAGATCTCCGCCGACGTCATGCGGGCCGTCCTCCCCAGGATCGACTGGTGGACGTGCAACGCCCGCGAGGCGGCCGTCGTCACCGGCCACGCGGATCCGATGACGGCGGCGGCGGACCTCGCCGTCCGCACGGGGAGACACGGCGTCCTCGTGCGGACGGGCCCAGACGGATGTGTCGTCGCCGAACCGGGCGGTCCGCCCGTGCGGGTGCCCGGGTTCCAGGTGGACGCGGTGGACATGAACGGCGCGGGCGACGCCCACACGGGCGTGTTCGTGGCCGCGCTGGCCACCGGTTCCTCCGCCGTGGAGGCGGCCCGCACCGCCAACGCCGCCGCGGCGCTGGCCGTCACCGTGCGGGGGCCCGCCACGGCCCCGTCCGCCGGGGAGTTGTCGGCCTTCCTTCGTCAGCGGGGGTTGCCGGCCCGGAGCCAGCGGACGTAGTCGCCGACCGCGCGGTCGAGGTCGTATTCGGGCTGGAACCCGGTGTCGCCGCGCAGCCTGTCGACGTCGAGGCGTACGCCGGGCGCGGTGCCCGGCCGTCGTCCTTCGGCGAGGCCGGGCGCCCTCCCGGGTACGGCGCTCGCGAGGGCCTCGGCGACTTCGCGGTTGGTCGTGGTGCGCCCGCTGCCGACGTTGTAGGTCCGGTGGCTCAACGCCTCCGCCGTCTGCAGCAGCGCGATCGCCCGGCCGCAGTCGCGGACGTAACACATGTCGATCGCGTCCTCGGCGTACAGGGGTCCGGGGACGGCGTTTCCGCCGACGGCCGCGTGGACGAGCTGGGGAGCTCCGAAGAACGGCGAGGCCGGCCTGCCGAGCGGACCCCAGATCGCCCCGATCCGGACGCTGACGACGTCGAGGCCGGTGTTTCCGGAGACGGCGCCCGCCAGGATCTCCGCGCTCTTCTTGTGCGCGGGGATCAGGTGGGCGCTGCCGATCGGCAACGGCACGTCCTCGCGATACGCCTCGGCGACCTCCGCTCCGCCGTACACGCCGATGCTGCTGGCCAGCACCACCCGGGCGACATCCCACTCCTGCGCGGCGCGCAGCACGTTGAACAACGCCCGCGTGTTCGCCCACAGCTCGTCCAGCGGCGTCTCCGCGCCCAGGCCGGCGGCGGCCAGATGGACGATGCCGGTGATGTCGTGGCGTTCGCCGACCCCGAGGAGGCTGTCGAGGTCGGTGCAGTCCATCGGCTCCACGACGGCCTGGCCGCCGGTCGCCAAGACGTCCGGCGACCGCCCCGCCGTCCGGCCGCCGATCACGCAGCGCTCCCCCATGTCCAGCAGTGCCCGGCTCGTGTGCGAGCCGATGAAGCCCAGTCCACCCGTAACGAGAATCACGGCAGTCGTCCTTCTCCCGATCGGCGCCCACAGGTCGTTAGCGCGCTAATGACACGGTATCGATGTAATCATTAGCATGCAAACGATCCGTAGAATGAGCCCGTGACCGAACTGATCAGGCTGCTCACGCGGGCGCAGAAGCTGTTGCGCACCGCCGCCGACGACGCGATGAGCCGCCACGGGGTGCGCATCGGCCAGAACCTCGTGCTCGAGGTGCTGTGGGAGACGGACGGCCTGACACCCGGCGAACTGGCGGCCCGCCTGCAGGTCACCACGCCGACGGTCGTCAACACGGCGACCCGGATGGAGGCCGCCGGTCTGCTCGTGCGCCACAGGGACCCGGCGGACGGCCGCCTCGTCCGCCTGCATCTCACGCCGAAGGCGCGCGCCGCGCAGGAGCCGATCGAGGCGGCCAGGCGACGGCTCGCCGAGCACGCCATGGCCACACTCACCGACGACGAGCGCCGCCACCTGCGCAGCGCCCTCGAAAAGATCATCAAGCGGATGACCGAATCCCCGCCCGACCTCGGCGACGCCTGAGCTGCGGTTCACGAACCCGCATTCGCGCGCATTTGCACCATTCAGGGAATCGGGCATGATCTGGCGCCATGGGTTTCTGGGGGTCGATTGTGGTGGCACGGTCGGACGTGCCCCTGTCCGGGCTGCGCGCGTTGAAGGGCTATGACGGGCACCCCAAGGAATTGGAGCGTGCGGCGGACGGGTGGCGGATCTGGGAACTGAGCGTCGACGATTCCCTGCCGGATCCGAAGGACCTCGTCGTGGGCGTGTCCGAGGAGACCGGAGCGCCGGCTCTCGTCGGATTCGTCATGGACAGCGACTGCGTCGCGGTGGCGGCTTTCAGCAGGTCGGCCGGCGCGTGGTCGGCCTGTCTCGCCCCGAACAACATGGCGGCGTATCTCCGGCCGGACGATTTGACGCTGAGCGACGTCTTCCTGCCTCCCGAGGAGGCGGCCGTGCTGGCCGTGAGATGGGCGGCCGACGCGGGATATCGGATCTCACCGGTGCCGATCGCCGAATTGCTGCATCGCGAGGGCGCCCCCTACGCGGAGCACCTCTTCGCCGAATTCATCGAACGAGTCGGCATCGCGCTGAGGCCCGGGGTCGGCTGACTCTCCCGTCGGGGCCCGGGATCGCGCGTCAAGAGAGCGCGGGGGCGAAAACGGGGGTCAGCGCCCCTCCCGCGTCGGGGTCCGTGCTCGCGTCCCGCGGCCAGACCATCGACGCCGTGTGCCGCTTCCCGTCCAGTTCCACCTCGACCTCGATCGTGTACGGCTCCCGCCCGACGGCGCCCAACACCTTCTCGTTGGGCACCTCGGCGTGGAACCTGACCTGCCCCTTCGGTCGGCAGTCGTCCCCGGCTCGAGGGAGGTCGTAGCTCGTCCGGCCGTTCCGGCCGGTGATGGTCAGCGTGGCGGCGGCCTCGCGTGGCGTCGTGCGCAGGTGGTCGATCCAGAACTCGAACGTGCCGTAGTTGTCCGGCTTGCCGTCGTGGTCGTGGAAGGCGCCCAGGCCCGCCTGGGGAGCAGGCGTCGAACCGGCGCGGGTGGTGGTGACCGCGAACGCGGCGGCGAGATCGCCGCCGCCCGGAGCCCGCCCGAACACGTCGATCCGGTATCTCCCCGCGGGCCCGGCGGGCTCCAGTCGCCACGTGCCGGTTCCGGCGCCGACGAGACGTGCGGGAAGCTGCACGTCACAGGGCTGCGGGAAGGCGACCGCAGGCTGCAGTTGCGTCGCCTGGAAGGTCCAGTCCTCGAGGGGGAAGGAGACGGTGATGTCGCCGGTCACCGTTCCCAGGTCCGGCAGGTTCTCCGGCCTCCCGTCGGCGCACGTGTTCCGGTAGCAGTACGTGAACGCGTCGAGGGACACCTGACGCCCATCGCCGCGCACGGTCACCTGGGGCGGTGCGGTCATCCCCGCCGGAGCCACCGGTTCCGCCGAAATGGGGACAGCAGAAGTCCCCGCACGCGGGTTCGCGCCCGTCCCGCAGGACGTGACCGCCACCAGGGACACGAACATGACCGTCCATCGCCAGCGCACATCGGCCTCCATAGGCTCCCGCCCTAATGACGGATCGCGCACCGGCTCGGTTCGAACCGGTGCGCGCGGGGGTGGGTCCCGAAGTCCCGCCCGGGTGGTGGGAGGCGTCCACTCCCACCACCCGGAGGTCTGTGCGCGCCGGACTATGTCGTGCCGGCGCAGGTTTCGGCGTCGGCGTCCTTCGCGGCGCCGGGCACCCAGCGGACGTTCGCGAACGACGCGGAGAACGCCCCGTCCGTGTAGATCAGGAACGGCGTGTTGACGACGCTCAGGTCGAGGCCCCCGGTGGCGAAGCACGAGATCGGGACCTTGACGGTGGCCTTGGCGCCCACGGGCAGTCGCTGGAACAACGGCGTCGCGTCGATCTCGGCGAAGCACGGGTAGACGCAGTGCGTGCTGATCACCGTCCGCGCCGCCGGCGGCTGGTGCACGACGGTGTCGAAGACCAGGGCGGCGTCGGCGTTGAGGTAGCCGCGCAGGTCGCTGCCGCCCGCCGGATCCTGCATGTAAATCTGCGCGGGCCCGCTGCCGTTCCAGGTCGCCTTCAGGCCGTCGCCCTGCACGTTGACGTCGGACGGCACGACGCTGATCTCGGAGTGCGCGGCCTCGCCGTCCACGCCGATCTCGGTGCCGCCCCAGTTCTCTGCCGAGCCGATGAAGCTCTTGTACGGTGCGACGTCGGCGCGGTTGAAGATCTCCAGGTCCTCGGTGGCGGTGCCGCCTCCGCCCGTCTGGCCGCAGGCGAACTCGGGTGAGGTCTCGTCCAGCGTCCCGACGGAGCCGGACTGCCCGTAGCGCAGGCCGTACCCCGCGGGGAAGAGCGGGTCGTAGTCGGCGTCGCCGGTGTTGAGCGGCGTCTGGCAGGCCGACTTCGGCCACGAGTACGACAGCTTGCCGGTGTAGCCCGCGCCGCTGTGCCTGCCGCGGACGAGCAGGTCGGCGACTCCCGCGCCCTCGGTTCCGGGAAGCCAGGCGGCCACGAACGCGTCGGAGCGGTTGAGCTCCTTGTTGACGTAGAGCGGGCGGCCGGAGAGGTAGACGGTGACGACCGGCGCGCCCTTGCCGCTGACCTTGTCGAGCACGGCGAGGTCACCCGGGTAGAGCTTGGCCGCCTCCAGGGTGCGCCGCGACAGGTCGCCGACACCTTCGGCGTACGGCGTCTCGCCGATGACCGCGATGACCGCGTCGTACGCCGAGGGGTCGACGCCGTCACCGGTCTCGCTGAAGGTGACGTCGTCGGTGCCCAGCGCCGCGCGCAGACCGCCGAGGATCGTCGTGCCGTTCGGGAAGTCGGCGTTGGTGTTGCCGGTCCCCTGCCAGGTGAGGGACCAGCCGCCGGTCTGGTTCTGCAGGTTGTCGGCGCTCTTGCCGACGACGAGCACCTTGGCCGAGGGCGACAGCGGCAGCACCTTGTGGTTGTTCTTGAGCAGCACCTGCGACTCGCGGACGGCCTCGCGGGCGAGGTCCTTCGCCTGGAGCGCGTCGGCGGATCCCGCCGCGTAGCGGGCGGACGGCCTGGGCTCGTCGAACACGCCGGCGCGCAGCTTCACCCGCAGGATGCGCGTGACGGCGTCGTCGATCCGCGACATCGGGATCTCGCCGCTTTCGACCTGCGCGACCGTGTTGGAGATGAACGCCTTCCAGTCGTTGGGCACCATGACGATGTCGATGCCCGCGTTGATCGCCCGCGCGCAACTGGCGTTGGTGCAGCCCGCGACCTGGCCGATGCCGTTCCAGTCGGAGACGACGACGCCGTCGAAGCCCATCTTCTGCTTGAGGATCCCCGTGAGCGCACGCTCGCTGCCGTGCAGCTTGCCCTCGTCGATGCCGAGGTCGGCGTTCGTCCAGCTGTTGAACGACGCCATCACGGTCTGGGCGCCCGCGGCCAGCGCGCCGTAGTAGCCCTGGCCGTGGATGTTGATCATCTGGGCCTCGGAGGAGGGATCGACCCCCTGGTCGACGCCCTTGTCCGTGCCGCCGTCGCCGATGTAGTGCTTGGCCGTGGCGATGACACCCTTCCGGCTGATGCCGTGCGAGTCGCCGCCCTGGAGTCCGCGGACGGCCTCGTAGCCGTAGGCGCGGGTGATCCGGGGATCCTCGGAGAAGCCTTCGTAGGTGCGGCCCCACCGGTCGTCGCGCACGACGGCGAGGGTGGGCGCGAAGGCCCAGTCCTGACCGGTCGCGTGCATCTGCTTCGCCGTCGCCGCTCCGATGTCGCGGACGAGGCAGGGGTCGTGGGCGGCGCCGAGGCCGATGTTGTGCGGGAAGAGGGTCGCGCCGTAGACGTTGCTGTTGCCGTGGACGGCGTCGATGCCCCAGATGACGGGGATCTTCGTCCGGGTGGCCGTCGAGGCGGTCCAGTAGGCGTCGGCGAGGTCCAGCCAGGCCTGCGGCGACGCGTGCTTGTCGCGGCCCGGCCACGAGCCTCCGCCGTTGAGCACCGAGCCGATGCCGTACTGCCCGACCTCCGCGGGCGTGATGGCGGCGATCTCCGGCTGCGTCATCTGGCCGACCTTCTCGGCGAGCGTCATGCCGCCGAGGATCTTCTTGATGCGCTTGTCGTCGGAGGGGTCGCGCTTGATCCGGCTTTCGACCTTCGGCCAGTCGGAGAGCGCCGGCAGGCGGTTCTCGATGCGGGCGCATCCGTGGGCGTCCAGGGCGGGCTTGCCGACGACGGGCTGCCCGCCGCCCTTCGCGGCGTCGGCTCCGGCGCTCGGAACTCCGGCGGCCCCGCCGCTCAGGAGCAGGACGGCCGCCAGCGTCGCGAGCGTGCTCCGGCTCGCGCGTAATGGGGCCAGGGATCTGATCATGAGGAGTCCCTTCTCACGGCGCGGGTTCGGTCAGGGTGCGCCTCCGGGCGGCGTTCGCCCGATCTTGGCCCGAGAGCGCTCTCCGGTCAAGGGGCCGTGAATGCGGAGTCAAGATTCGTTGAAAGATCCCTCACGTTCACGGACGTGATGCCGTGCGCCGTCCCCTGCCGGACCGGCATGTATCAAAGCGGCGGTGTCCTGCTCTTCATTCACATGGAGGATCCTCGGGACAAGTGGCCGTTCGGCGGGCGCGGGGCCGAGCTCGACCTGATACGCGAAGCCCTTCACGGCGACCGCCGCGGCATCGTCGTCAGCGGCCCCGCCGGCGCCGGCAGGAGCCGTCTCGCGGCCGAGTCCGTCGCCGGTCTCCCGTACGCGTGGGTCACCGGGACGCGCGGCACCGCGCCGCTTCGTTTCGCGGCGTTCGCGCACCTGCTGCCCGGTGCGGCGGCCGACTCGCTGAGCCGGGCCGTCGACGCGCTGCGGCCGGTGCGCGTGCTCGTCGTGGACGACGCCCACCTTCTCGACGACGCATCGGCGGCCCTCGTCCATCACCTGGTGGCGAACCGGCGCGCACGCGTCCTGCTCACCCTGCCGGCCGGCGCTCCCGCCCCCGACGCCGTCCTCGCGCTCGGACGGCAGCACATGCTCTCCCACCTCCGCCTCGGCCCGCTGCCCGCCGCGGAGGTGACCCAGGTCCTCGGCGCGGTGCTCGGCGACCACGTCGAGGCGCTGACCGCGCAGAGGCTCCGGCGGGTGAGCGACGGGAACCTGTGGCTGCTCCGCGAACTGGTCGTCGCGACGCGCGAGGCGGGCATGTTGCGGCGGGTGAACGGCGTGTGGCGGTGGCGGGGAGCCGTGCCCATGACGGGCCGGCTCAGGGACCTGGTCGGAGCCGCCATGGGAGAGGTCGACGGGGCCGAACGGGAGGCGCTCGAGCTCGTCGCGTTCGGCGAGCCGGTCGACGCCACCGCCGCCGGTACTCCCGTCGCCCCGCTGGAGAGGCTGGAGGCGAAGGGACTGGTCGTGACCGACGACGCCCTTCTCGTACGGCTGGCCCATCCCCTGTTCGGACCCGCCGTACGTGCCGGCGTCGGGCGGCTGCGCGCGCTCCGGCTGAGCCGTACGGCACGGCCGGAGGAGGACCTCGCGTCGGCGTTGTCGGCCCAGTGCGCGCAACTGACCGCGCTCGGCCACACCGGCGACGTGACGCAGGTCGTCCCCGGCGTCGGCGAGCGGCTCACGGAGGAGGACGAGGGCTGGGACGAACCCGGCATGGTCGACTTCTGCGCGCGCCGGGCCTGGATCGCCCGGCTCCGCGGCGAGCTCCGTGAAGCGGTGGCCTGGAGCACCGAAGGCCTGCGGCGTTCTCCCCTGCACGGGCCGTGCCTGGCGGAGCTGGCCTGCTCCGCCACCCAGTCCGGTGACCTGCTGACGGCGGAGGACGCGTTGAGCCGGTGGCCGCAGGACTCGTTACCCGAGTTCCTGGCCACGCCCGCCTCGTTCCTCATCGCCCGCGCGTGGGTCTTCGCCACACGGGGCGAGCAGGACGCCGCGGTGGGATCCGCCCTGGCGGCCGCCCGAGCGTGCAGGTCGGGCGCCTGCCTGCCGGATGGGCTCTTCGCTCTGCACGGCGCCGCCCGTTCCGGCGCCGAGGAGCCGGGACAGCCGCTCGCGCCGTACGGCGCCGGCCGGTCCACCGGCCCAGGATCAGGTGAGCTGTTCGCCCTGCACGACGTCGTACGGCTCGGCGCACCCGGCCTGGTCGCCGATCGGCTCAGGCGGCTCGCCGACACCCTGCAGGGAGACCTCGCTCCGCTGCTCGCCGACCACGCCGCCGCTCTCGTGGCGGCCGACGGGCCCGCCCTGGACAAGGTGGCCGGGAGACTGGCGGACCTCGGCCTGCTGTTGCATGCCGCCGAGGCCGCCGGCCACGCCGCGAAGGCCCACCGCGACGCCCGGTCCGCGGACGCCTCCATCGCCTACGCCTCGACGCTGGCCCAGGCCTGCCAGGGCGCCCGCACCCCGGCCCTGCTCGACCTCGCGACCCCCCGCCTGACCCCGAGGCAGCGGCAGATCGCCGGCCTGGCGGCGGCGGGGCTCACCAACCGCGAGATCGCCAAGCGGCTGGGGCTGTCCATCAGGACGGTCGCCAACCAGTTGTGCCGGGCGTACGAGAACCTCGGCAGCAGCGACAGGACCGCGCTGCGGCGGTTGATCAGCCTGGCCTCAGGCTGATCGACCGCGCACGTCACGCTCGGCGCCGGCCCGGCGCGGCTCCGTTCGAATCGGGATTCGTCCCCGCTTCCGTGCCGTGGCGGATCGGCGGGAAACCGCGCCCGGCGCCCGGGAGGTCGCGGCCGATCTCGAACAGGTCTCGCTCCTCACACGGCAGGTCCCCCTCGTCGTACGATGACGATCCCGGATGCACCCGACGTAAGGGCGTGCCGCGTGGACATCGACTCGACCGGCGCCCTCTTCCAGGCCGCGGCCAAGGGAGACGCGGCGGCATGGGAGGCACTCGTCGGCCGCCTGAGCCCACTCGTCTGGTCCGTCGTCCGCTCGCACCGGCTGATCGACGCCGACGCCCACGAGGTCTTCCAGACCACGTGGTTCCGGCTCGCCGACAACCTCACCCGGATCAAGGAACCGGACAAGGTCGGCTCGTGGCTGGCGAGCACCGCCCGCCACGAGTGCCTCAAGGTCATCCGCGGCTCCCGCAGGGTCGTGCCGACCAGTGACGTCGACGTCCTGTCGCCCGAGGCCGACGACCGCTCCCCCGAGCAGGCCGTACTCGACGCCGAGGAGGCCGCGGGCCAGGAGGCCGCGCTGCGCCGTGTCTGGCAGGCGTACGAACAGCTCTCCGACAGCTGCAGGCGGCTGCTGCGGGTCCTGATGGCCTCGCCTCCGCCGAGTTACGCCGAGATCGCGGCCGGTCTCGGCATCGCGATCGGAAGCATCGGCCCGACGCGGGGGCGCTGCCTCGGTCACCTGAGAAGGTTGCTCACGTGATGACGCGGCGAACCGGAGGGCCGGCGACGTGAACGGTGACGTGCGTGAACGGTGACGTGAACGACGACGCGGAGCTGGAGAATGCGCTGCGGCGGGCCGCGGAACTTCTCGACCCGGTGCCGGCGTCCCTCATGGAGGTCGCCGTCGAGGCCTTCCGGTTCCGTACGGTCGACGCCGAGCTCGCCGCGTTGACGTTCGACTCGATGGCCGGGACGGCGGCCGTCCGCGGCCCGGCGCAGGCGCGCGTGCTCGGCTTCGGCGGACAGGAGGCCGGCCTCGATCTGGAGATCACCGCGGCCGGGCCGTCCCACCGTGTCGTCGGCCAGGTGACGCCGCCGGCTCACGCGGTGGTGGAGGTCCGGGGTGACACCCCCGTGTCCGTCACCACGGACGCGCTCGGCCGCTTCATCGTGGACCGGGTTCCGCCCGGTCCGCTGAGCTTCCGCTGCCGCGTCGGCGACGTCGTCTTCACGACGGAATGGGTCACCGTCTGACCGGACGGCGACGCCGGCGGAGGACCCATCGCGCGCGAGCAGTACAGGTTCGGTCGTGCGGGCGCGGCCCTTTCGTTTCTCACGGAAGTCGTGCGAGATTCCATGAGAAACGAAATCGCGGACCCTCGCCCCCGCAGGCTTCGGCCGCTGAGATGCGTTCCACGACGACCAGCCGGCTGCCCGGGCTTGGCCCTCGCGGCCGGAGATCCGAGCGGAGGTCAGGCCTTGAGGCGGGCCTCCCACAGGGCCACCCAGGTCCGCTTGTCCACTACCCCCGTCGCGTCCATGCCCTGACTCTCCTGGAAACCTCTGACGGCCGCCCTGGTGTCCGGGCCGAAGTCGGCGTCCACCCCGGCGGCCCCGAGCCTGAACCGGCGGCGCCGGAGTTTCTCCTGGACGCGCCGCACGTTCGCGCCCTTGTGCCCCTGCTGGACCGTGCCGGGGAACCCGGGAGCGTCTCCCAGCTCGGCCAGGACGGCCGCGAGCGAGAGATTCGGGACGGACGGCCTGCCGTCGTACGCCGGGCGGCCGAAGCCCACCACGCAGGCGTTCGTCCGCCGGTTCCGCACGCAGGCGTCACCGATGTTGCCGTCGATCGTCTGGATGTCGCGCGCCGAGTGGACCTTCTCGACCGTGGCGACGTGATCGATGGCGTCGATCTTCTTGCCGCCCGCCCAGTCGAAGAAGACGATGTCGCCGGCGCGGATGCCGGCCGTCCCCGCGTGCCACCGGCCGTTGTCCTTGAACCACTGGGCGTGGCCCACGGTCCAGGCGAAGTCGCCGACGACGGCGAGCATGTCCTTGCCGCCCGCGGCCAGCGCGCACTGCGCGACGTACATGTCGCACCATGCGCCCTTGTCCCAGGCGTCCGTGGGCCGCAGGTCCTTCCGCTCACGGTAGGAGGCCCCGAACACGGTCCTCCTGCTGGAGGGCTCCGCGTACCCGAGGTACCTGGTCATCTCCTTGAGCAGCTCACTGGGTCTCGGCATCGCGCGCCACCTCGCGATCGATCTCGTCGTAGTCGGGCTCGTCGAAGTCCTGGGGCGGATCGTCAGGGGACGGCTCCGGCACAGGTCGCGGCTCAACCGGTAGGTGTTCTTCCATGTCCTCATATGACCGGCAGGTGGGCGTGCCGGTCATGAGTACCCCCCTACTCGTTCGGGGCCGCCGCCGTCGAAGCGACCCCGAAGGGTGTGACCGTCAGTGCGCGAAGTCGGCGCCCAGGCCCATGCCGTCTCGGGTGTCAGGCGAGCTCACTGCGGAGTTCGCGCTTGAGGATCTTGCCGACCGGGTTGCGCGGCAGGTCGGCGCGCGTCTCCAGCCGCTCCGGCAGTTTGTAGGAGGCGATCCTGGCCGCACGGAGGTGGCCGAGAAGGTCGTCGAGGGTGACCTCGGCGCCCTCCTTGGGCACGACGACCGCGCAGACCCGCTCGCCCAGGACCTCGTCCGGATAACCGACGACGGCGACGTCGGCGACCCCGGGATGGGCGGAGAGCAGTCCCTCGATCTCCGCGGGGGCGATGTTCATGCCGCCGCGGATGATGAGGTCCTTGGCGCGGTCGACGTACCGGAGGAACTCGCCGCGTTCGCCGTCGATGACGAAGACGTCACCGGTCCGCAGGTAGCCCTGCTCGTCGAACGGATCGGGCAGGCGCTCGCCTTTGAGGTACCCCGCGAAGACCGTCGGGCCCTTGAGGCGCAACTCTCCCGGGCGGCCCGGCTCGGTGACCTCCTCGCCGGTGTCGGGGTCGACGAGCCTGACCGACACCTGGCGGGAGATCCGCGAAGTCCACGTGACGCCCGGCACGCCGTACCGGGGGAAGTAGCGCGCCCGCTGCTCGGGATCGGGCACGTCGTGGGGGTCGGTCAGCAGCGCGATCCCCTCGTTCGAGCCGAAGAAGTTCACGATGCCGATGCCGTGGACGTCCTGCCAGCCCTTCACCATCGGGGGCGGGAGCGGCGCGGAGCCGGACCCGATCAGGCGGAGCGACGAGATGTCGGCGCGGGCGAGGAGGTCCGCGCGCGCCAGCAGCAGGGACAGGAGCGCGGGCGGCGCCACCGTGTACGTCGCGCGCTCCTCGGTGATCTGCGCCAGGAACGTGGACAGGTCGAACGGATGATGCTGCACGAGCACGCCCCCGACCCGCAACCACGGCAGGAACATCCCGTTGATGCCCGCCATGTTCACCATGGGGAACGGGTTGAGCAGCACGTCGTCGCCGGTCAGCCGGGGCGCGTCCACGGTCGCCCAGCTCATCGCCAGCCAGTCGTAATGGGTGCGCGGCACCCCCTTGGGCGTGCTCTCCGTCCCCGACGTCCAGCAGATCGTGACGCAGTCGTTCGGGTCGGCCGGGTGGGCGGCCGCGTGGGCCTCCACGAGCCGGAGCGCCTCCTCCGGGTCGGTCCCGGCGAGCTCCGCATCCAGATCCTCCCCGTACGCGAGGACCGTCCGCAGGCCGGGCAGAGCCGTACGGACCTCGTCGGCCGGTCGGCGGTCACCGGACCGCGCGACGGTGACGAACGCCGCGAACCCGGCGAGGGCTCCCAGTTCCGTCACCTCGTGCTCGCGGTACTGCACCGGCAGCGGCGAGACCACGATCCCCAGCCGCCAGCACGCGAGATAGACGGTGACCAACTCGACGGTGTTGGGCAGTTGCACGCCCAGCACGTCGCCCGCGCGGAGCCCGTGCCGCAGGAACACGGCGGCGAGCCGGTTCACCTCCGCCTCGAGCTCACGCCAGGTGAGCCGCCGCGGCGGGACCCCGAGCAGGTCGTCCTTGTTGCGGGGGTCCACGAGGGCGAGCCGGTCGGGGGCGGCGGCGACGCGGACGCGGAACAGGCCGTCCATCGTCTCGTCGCTCCACCAGCCGAGGCGGGTGTATTCCTCGACCCGCTCCCGCGAGTGCAGTCCCCGGGTCACCGGTGGTCCCCGCGGACGTCGACGCCGCCGCGAGCCGCGGTGTCCTGGGCCCTGTGAGTTCTGTGCATCCGACGTCGCTCCCCTGCGAGTTCCGTACGGCTGCCGGCAGTGTGTTGCCGGTCACAGCGTTACTACAACAGACAGAGTGATGGCGTCAACGGGTCGCGCCCCGGTCGAAACTCGTCCGCAATCAACCCTGGCCGCTTAACTCTCTTAGTTGTAGCGTGATGCCTGGCCTGTCCGATCGGCCGCTCCCCCCGGACGGCGAGACGGCCGGACGGTGCGGCCGAGACGGTGGTTGAGACGGTGAGGAGGCCAGGCGTGACGGACCGGTTGCGGGAACTGCTCGACAAACAGGACATCTACGAGGTGCTGGCGCGCTATCTGCGCGCGGTGGACCGGGGCGACGTCGCGGGCGTCTCGGCCTGCTACCTCCCCGGGGCGACCGAGGACCACGGGGGCGTGTTCAGCGGCAGCGCGGAGGACTACGTCGCGAGCGTCGCCCCCGTGGTGGCCCATCCGCGCGGCCGGACCATGCACTGCATGACCAACGTGCTGGTCGAACTGGGAGACGACCCGGACACCGCCCAGGCCGAGTCCTACGTGACGACGTTCACCCGGGTGCGCACGCCCGACGGTCACGGCCACTCGTTCGTCGGCGCCCGGATCATCGACAGGTTCGAGCGCCGCGACGGCCGCTGGGGCATCGCGCACCGCACACTCGTATGGGAGTGGAATCACGACGCGGCCGCCAGTGAGACCTGGATCTTCGGCATGCTCGTCCCCGACCCGTCCGTGCTCGTCCGCGGCGGCAAGCACCCGAACGACCCGGTCTACGGCGGAGCGGCCCGATGATCGAGCTGACGGGCCGGGCCGCCCTCGTCACCGGCGGGAACAGGGGCATCGGCAGGGCGTTCGTCGAGGAGTTGCTGGCCCGCGGCGCGGCCCGGGTCTACGCGGGCGCCCGCGATCCCGGCGACGTGGACACCGCGCTCGTCGAGGCCGGAGCCGTGCCGGTACGGCTCGACGTCACCGACCTCGGCCAGGTCGCCGCGGCGGCCGCCGTGTGCGCCGACGTGTCCGTCCTGATCAACAACGCGGGCCATTTCGCCAACCGGCGCCTGGTGCTGACGGACGAGCCGGACGCCGCCAGGGCCGAGATGGAGGTCAACTTCTTCGGCACGCTCAACATGATCCGCGCCTTCGCGCCCGTGCTCGCGGCCAACGGCGGCGGGGCCATCGCCAACGTGCTGTCGGTGGCCGGGATGGTGCCGACCCCGTTCATGGGCGGCTACTCGACGTCCAAGGCCGCAGCGCTCTGGCTCGGCACCATCGCCCGAGCCGAGCTGGAACCGCAGGGCACGCAGGTCACCTCGCTGATCGTCGGCTCGGTCGACACCCGGATGGCCGCGCACGTCGACGGGCGCAAGGAGGATCCGCGCGACGTCGCGCGGGCCGGACTGCGTGCGGTGGAACGCGGGGAGAGCGTCGCCGACACCGACTGGATGGCGGTCGACGCCCGTGCGCGGATGGCTCGCGACCCCGGCCGCTACGAGCGGCAACTGGCGAAGCTGCTGCACGCGTCCACGCTGCGAACTGGCCGATGAACGCGCCCGAACTCGTCCAGGCGACCGTCGCGGTCCACGACCTCGCCGCCGCCGGCATCCGGGAACGGCTCGGGCTGGCTCCGGGGTTCCCCGATCCCGAGCTGGCCGCCTGGGCGATCGTGAACGAGGTGCTGACGCTCGGCGACACCTATCTGGAGGTGGTCGCCCCCTCCGGCCCTCAATCCCGCCTGCACCGCTTCCTCGAGGACGGCGAAGGCGGCTACCTGGTCGCGTTGCGCGTCCCGGAGACGGCCGCGCTGGCCGAACGGTGCGCCGCGCTGGGTGTGCGGATCGTGCACCGGCAGGACCTCGACGGAGCGACGATCACCCAGCTCCACCCCGGCGACCTCGGCGTCCTCGTCGAGGCCGACGAGATGCCGCCCGGACGCGCCTGGCACTACGACACGTGGGACACGCCGGGCCGTTCTCCGGGCGCGCGGGCGGGCGACCTGGTCGCCGTCGACGTGGCCGTCGCCGATCCCGCCGCGACGGCGGTGTCGTGGTCGCGGCTGTTCGGCCTGCCCGTCGAAGGCGCCGCCGCGGAGAACAGCGCCGTTGAAGGCGGCACAGGGGAAGGCGGCGCGGTGGAGGGCGCCGCCGTGCGCGCCGGGCGTGGGCTGATCAGGTTCGTCCCCCTGACCGGCAGACGCGGCCTGGTCGCGCTGGACCTCCGGGCGTCAGAGGCCGGCGTGATCGAAACCGCCGGGCTGACCATCCGTCTCGTCCCTCATGAGGTGCCCGGAGGAGCCGCATGACCGTGCGCGTCATCCAGTGGGCCGCCGGCGCCATCGGCAAGACCTGCCTGCGGGCCGTGCTCGACTCACCCGGCCTCGAGCTCGCCGGGCTGTACGTCTACGGCGATCGCAAGGCGGGCCGCGACGCCGGCGACATCGCGCGCCGTCCCCTCACCGGGATCCTCGCCACCCGCGACAGGGACGAGATCCTGGCCACCCCGGCCGACGTGGTCGTGCACACGCCGCGGCTGCAGGTGCCGTACGAGACGCACGACGCCGACATCCTCGCGCTACTGCGTTCCGGCAAGAACGTCATCACCACGGCGGGCAACCACTTCCCGCGCGCGCACGGCCGTGAACGCGAGGAGATGTTCCTGGCCGCCTGCGCCGAGAGCGGCACCACGCTGTACGGCGTCGGCATCAGCCCCGGCGTCATCGGCGAGCGCCTGGCCCTCGCCCTGTCGGGCGTCTGTCTCGAGCTGGACCGCATCGTCGTCGACGAGGTGCTGGACGCCACCCGGATGCCCGATCCGAACTTCGTGTTCGACGTGATGGGCATGGGCTCCGACCCCGCCGCGATCGACCTCACGGCGGGCGAACTGCCCCGGCTGTACGGCTGTCTCTACACCGAGACGCTGGCGTTCATGGCCGAGCGGATGGGCCTCGCAGTCGACGCCTACGAGCCCGATCACCACATCGAGCCCGCCACCCGCGACCTGGAGGTGGCGGCGGGGACCATCAGGAAGGGCACCGTCGCCGCCACCGAGTGGCGCTGGCACGCGCTGTCCGCCGGCCGCCGCGTTCTCACCCTGTCCATCGTCTGGACCATGGACCCGGCCATGCCGCGCTACGCCGGGCGCGACCACTGGACGGTGACCGTGACCGGCAGGCCGGGACTCACCATGACGCTGAACCTGGTCGAACCGAACGATCCGCACAGCAGGACCACCGCCGCGCAGTTCGTCACCGCGGGGCCGGTCATCCGCGCGATCGGCGACGTCGTGGCGGCCCCGCCGGGCATCTTCGAGCCGCCGGTCTTCGCGCCGTACACCTTCAGCACCGAGGGCACCACCCAGGGGGCATCGTGAACACCTCGCTCAGGACCGATCCGGACGCCGGTTACGCCCTGCACGCCGACGGCACCCGCGTCGACCGGCTGGCCGACATCGTGCGCCGCCGCGCGGCGGCCACCCCGGATCTGCCCGCCGTCATCGAAGCCGGCGGGGTCGTCACCCACGCTGAGCTCGATGAGCGTTCCAGCCGGGTCGCGCAGGCGTTGCTGGCCGACGGCGTCCGCCCGGGCGACCGGATCGCCTACATCGGCGTCAACGCCGCCTCGTTCCTCGAGGTCCTGTACGGCGCGGCCAAGATCGGCGCGATCGCCACCGCGGTGAACAACCGGCTCGCCCCGCCGGAGGTCGCGCGGATCCTCGCCGACGCCGAGCCCGCCGTCCTCGTGCTCGGCGCGGGCGACGAGCGCCTCCAGTCCGCGGCGACGCCGTCCGTCGTCAGGGTCGTGACGGCCGAACCGGTCGCGGGCGCGACGCCGTACGAGGCCTGGCTGGGCGGTCACCCGCCGGTCGACCCGGGTGAGCGACCCGATCCGGACGCGACCGCGGTGATCTTCTATACCTCCGGGACCACGGGGACGCCCAAGGGCATCATGCTGAGCGGCCGCAACCTCGGCCGGGCCCTGGCGACCATGCACCACGAGATCGACCTCGACGAGACGTCGGTGGCGATGGCGCCGATCCCCTACTTCCACATCTCGGGCTTCGGCCTGGCCCTGATCGCCGCCGTGAACGGGGCGGCCATCCTGCTCGAGAACGCCACCGCGCCCGGGGAACTGCGCGACCTCCTGATCGCGCGCCGGGTGTCCCACGCGGTCATGGTGCCGACGCTCATCCAGCGACTGGTGTCGCTCGACGGCGTCACCGACCACGACTGGTCCGCGCTCAAATACGTGGTGTCCGGCGCCTCCCCGATCCCCCTGCCGGTGATCGTCCGGGCGACCGAGACCCTCGGCTGCCGGTTCATCCAGAGCTACGGTCTCACCGAGTCGACGGGCGGCGTGACCATGCTCACCGCGGACGACCACCTGCCCGGCCCCGGCCAGGAACGGCGGCTGCTGTCGGCGGGCAGGGCCATGCACGGCGTGCCGATCCGGGTGGTGGACCCCGCGGCCCTGCCGGGCGAGATCCGCGACCTGCCGCCCGGCGAGCGCGGCGAGGTGCTCATCGGCGGCGGCCACGTGATGGTCGGTTACTGGCGCAACCCGGCCGCGACCGAGGCCGCCGTTCTGCCCGGGGGCTGGCTGCGCACCGGCGACGGCGGCTCGTTCGACGAGGACGGCTACCTCTACCTGCACGACCGCCTCAAGGACATGATCGTCAGTGGCGGGGAGAACGTGTATCCCGCCGAGGTCGAGAGCGTGCTCACCGCGCATCCGGCGGTGGCCGAGGTCGCCGTGATCGGGGTGCCGTCGGAGCAGTGGGGCGAGGTGCCCCACGCCGTGGTCGTGCTCCGGCCGGGGGCCGCGCAGGTGGGCGCCCAGGACGTCATCGCCTTCGCGCGGGAGCGCCTCGCCCACTTCAAGTGCCCGCGGGGTGTGACCTTCGCCGAGGCACTCCCCCGCAACGCCAGCGGCAAGCTGCTGAAGAACCGCCTGCGCGAGACCTACTCCTGACCGCGGAGCACGCGGGAGGCGGGCGCGGTCTCCTTGATCACCGCATGTGATCTCTCTTGATACACAGGGTGCACCTTCTGTCTCATATGTCACATCCCGGCCGCAAGGAGGTGTACAAGACGTAAAGGGATCTTGTCAGGCATTCCATGCCGGGTGAGAGTTGCGCGCGATCGTCCCTTTTTCCGGTAATCCGGGAGGATTTGCGTGCTCAAATCCCGTCGGCGAAGCGTCTCAGCCGCTTTCGCCCTCACAGCGGCACTGGCCATGGTCGTGGGGACCACACCGGCCGACGCGACGACACAACCCAAGATCAAGGTCGAGGGAGGAGTCACCCAGCCGGTCTTCTCCTACGCCGACGCCATCCGCGAATACGTGTACGTCGAGTCGAGTGTCGACAGCGACGGCGACGGCGCGAAGGACCGCGTGCGCGTCGACATCATCCGGCCGAAGGAGTCGGACAAGGGGCTCAAGGTTCCCGCGATCATCGACGAGAGCCCTTACTACGACAACTCGGGCCGGGGTAACGAGGCGGAGCGCAAGACCTACGACGCCGACGGCAACCCGCTCAAGTTCCCCCTGTTCTACGACAACTACTTCGTGCCGCGCGGCTACGCCGTGCTCAACGTGGACATGATCGGCACGACCAAGTCCGACGGATGCCCGGACATGGGCGGCAAGGCGGACGTCCTCGGCGGCAAGGCGGTCATCGACTGGCTGAACGGCCGCGCGAAGGCGTACGACGCCGCCGGGAAGGGGGTCAAGGCCACCTGGAGCACCGGCAAGGCCGGGATGATCGGCAAGTCCTACGACGGCACGCTCGCCAACGCGGTGGCGGGAACGGGCGTCGAGGGACTGGTCACCATCGTGCCGATCAACGCCATCAGCTCGTGGTATCGGTACCAGCGGATGAACGGCATCGTCTACAACTACAACTACCCGTCCTATCTCTCCAACGCCGTCGACACCGATCCGGACGCCAAGTGCGCGGCCGTACGGACGGGACTGGACGCGGCGGCCGGGGACGACACCGGCAACTACAACGCGTTCTGGAACGAGCGCGACTACCTCCACGGCTCGATCTCCGACGTGCGGAAGGTCCGCGCCAGCGTCTTCGCGGTGCACACGCTCAACGACCTCAACGTCAAGACGGACAACATGTCCACGTGGTGGGACGCGCTGGCTGACAGGAACGTGCCGCGCAAGATCTGGCTCGGGCAGTACGAGCACGTCGATCCCTTCGACTACCGCCGTGACGTCTGGGTGGACACGCTGCACCGCTGGTTCGACTACTGGCTGCAGGGCGTCCACAACGGGATCATGAACGAGCCGCGCGCCGACATCCAGGCCGCTCCCGACACCTGGATCACGCAGAAGGACTGGCCGGCTCCTCACACGAGCAAGGTGGCGTTGCGCCCGGCCGCGGACGGCTCCCTCGGCCTCGTCAAGGCCGCCAAGGGCACGACGGCCGCGTTCACCGACGTCAGGCAGTCGGAGAACGCCATGACCGCCGACGTGGGAACCCCGGCGGCGGGACGCGCCGCGTTCACGACCGGCGAGCTCCCCGGCGACCTGCGGATGTCCGGCACTCCCGAGGTCTCGCTGAAGGTCACGCTGGACAAGCCGACCTCCAACCTCACCGCGCTGCTCGTCGACTTCGGCGAGGAGGCCCGAGTGGACTGGCGGTCCGGAGGCGGCATCACGACGAACACCGACGAGACCTGCTACGGCGACAGCACGGCAACCGACGACGCCTGCTACCGGACGACCACCACGAACGTCGTGAGCCGGCCCCTGGAGATCGTGGCCCGCGGCTGGATCGACGTGCAGAACCGCGACTCGCTGACGACGTCGTCCCCCCTGCCTGCCGGGGAGTCCGCCACCGTCACGTGGGACACCCTGCCGCAGGACTACACCTTCAAGCAGGGCCACCGGCTGGGCGTGATCCTCGCGGGCACCGACTCCAGCTACTCCCGCGACACGGCCACCGGAGCCGCGGTGACGGTCGACCTGTCCAAGAGCAAGGTCACACTGCCTCTGGTGAGCGACAAGGGCGCACACGGATTCGGCGGCAAGCACGGCTGGCACGGCCCCGGCAGGGTGGACCTGCCGACGCCGCAGGCACGCCTGTTCTGATCCGCTGACCCACCCTGATGCGGCGGAGCCCGGCCCCGGGCTCCGCCGTACAGGTGCGCGGAGTCATACGCGGGCCGGGCTGCGTCAGCCGATGCGCCGCTCCGAGCCCTCCCACCAGGGACGGCGCAGCTCCCGCTTGAGGATCTTCCCGGACGGGTTGCGCGGCAGCGCGTCGCTGAACACGGCCTTCGTGGGGCACTTGTAGTGCGCGAGCCGTTCCCGCGCCCAGGCCAGCATGTCGTCCTCGGTGGCCTCCGCGCCCGGTCGCAACACGACCACCGCGAGCGGCGTCTCCCCCCACTTCTCGGACGGCACCCCGATCACCGCGGCCTCCAGCACGGCGGGATGACCGGCGAGCACACTCTCGATCTCGGCGGGATACACGTTCTCCCCACCGCTGACGATCATGTCCTTGATCCGGTCGTGCAGGTAGAGGTAGCCGCCGGAGTCCATCGACCCGGCGTCGCCCGTCCGCAGCCAGCCGCCGGGAAGGAAGGCGGCCTCGGTCGCGGCGGTGTTCCGCCAGTAGCCGGTCGTGACACAGGGCCCGCGCACGATGACCTCACCGGCCGTTCCCGGCGCCGCCGTCCCGCCGGTCTCCAGGTCGAGTACCGCGACCTCCATGCCGGGGACGGCCCGGCCCGCCGAACGCAGCCGTCCCTTCACGGGGTTGTCCGGCAGGTGCTGGTCGGGTCCGAGCAGCGTGGTGACGCCGATCGTCTCCGTGAGGCCGTAGGACTGGAAGAACTCCGCGCCGAACAGGGCGACCGCCCGGCTCAGCAGACTCTCCGAGATGGGCGAGGCGCCGTAGACGACCTGCCGGAGCGCGGAGAAGTCGGCGTCGCGGGCCGAGGGCAGCTCGGTCATGATCTGGATGACGGCGGGGACCAGCGCCGTGTGGGTCACGCGATGATCGACGAGTTGGCCGAGCATCGACTGGGGTGTCGGCTCGCGGCACTGCACGAGCGTGCCGCCCTCGGCGATCGTGATGAGCGCCCACCCCGCCCCGGCGATGTGGTAGTAGGGGATCGGAACCATGCTGACGGTGTCGGGGCCGAGGGTGAAGCACGCGCCGAACAGCTCGACGGCGGAGGCGAGACCGGCGGCGGTGACGTGCACGCCCTTGGGCCGGCCGGTGGTGCCGGACGAGTACATGAGGACCACCAGCGCGTCGCCGGTCGCGTCCCGCTTCGGGTCGGCGGGCTCCTGCCCGGCGAGCCACTCCTCGTAGTCGGGACCCACGGCGATGACCGGGACGTCCGCGGCGCCGCCGAGCGTCTCCACATGGTCGGGACCCGCCACGACCAGTGACACGTCCGCGTCGCCGAGGATCCAGCGCATCTCGTCGGGAGCCAGCCGGAAGTTCAGCGGGACGAGCACCACGCCGGCCTTCGCGGCGCCGAAGAGCAGCTCGAAGTATTCGGTCGCGTTCCTGTCGACGTAGCCCACCCGGGATCCCGGGGCGAGCCGCGCCAGTGCCGCGGCCACCCGGTCGGACCGTTCGGCCAGCTCGCCGTAGGTGAGGGCGCGACCGTCACCGGTCACCACGGGGGAGCCGGGACTCCGCGACGCCGAGGAGCGCAGCAGATCGGCGATGCCTGAGGACACCTGGTCCTCCTTTCTCGTCAGGCCGGGCGTTCCACCACGACCTCGGTTCCGCGTAGCGGCGTCGAGCAGGCGTCGCAGGTCAGCTGTGCCTGGAAGTCGTTGCCACAGGCGCGGTGGGTGTAGACGAGGGCCGGGCCCTCCTCCGCCAGGAACCATCGCTGGCCCCAGTCGATCGTGGTGATGACCACGGGGAAGAAGGCACGCCCCTTCTCCGTGAGGTGGTAGCTGAGCCAGTCGGCCCGCTCCGCGCTGGGGGCCTGCTCGAAGACGCCGAGGTCGCAGAAGGAGCGCAGCCGTTCCGCCACGATCGTCGGCGGCGCGCCCAGCCTCTGCTCGAAGTCGCGGAACCGGTGCAGCCCCTGGAAGGCCGCACCCAGGATGGCCGCCGACCAGCGGTTGCCGATGAGGGCCATGGTCTGCGGGAACATCCCCGCGCCGCCTTCCGAGGTGGACCCGGATCGGCGGCGGGTCGTCGCGGCGGGGACCGACCGCTCCCAGGTGCCGCTCGGGCCGAAGCCGCCGGTGATGTCGCGCGGGCGCACCGCCTCGCCGCAGGCGGCGCACGAGAGGATGGGCAGGAACTCCTTGCCGCACGTCCGGTGGACCATGCGCGGCAGCGACTCGACGTGTTCGGGCACCCAGGCCGACTCCCAGGCCCAGATGGTCAGCAGCACGGGCCACAGGTCGCGCCCGCGCCTGGTCAGCCGGTACTCGAACCGCCTGCCCTGGCCCTCGTCCCCGGCCTTCTCGAGGATCGCCATGTCGGTGAGCGAGGCGAGCCTGCGGGTGAGCACGGCGTGCGAGATGGGCATCGCCTTGCGCCACTCGCCGTACCTGCGGACCCCCATCAGCGCGTAGCGGAGGATGAGCAGGTTCCACTCGTCGCCGACGAGCCCCAGGGTGAGGCCGACGGCGTTGGCGTGGCCTGCCGGCAGCCGGGTCGGCCGATCCGGTGGATGGACGAGCACGTGCGTCTCCGTCTGTCTGCGGTCCGGTCCGCCGTCGACGCGCCGCTCCGCCCATCGGGCCGTCATCGGAGCCCCCGCGCCCGCATCAGAGCCGCAGGGCCCGAACCGGGGAGTCGGCCTCTCGCCAGCCGGGGATGGAGTCCCCCGGCGCCCAGGTGGCGTGCGTTCCGCTGGAGACGCGCTCCGGCAGCCTGATCCTCGCCACCGGACCGTCGGCCACCCGCGCCGCGTCGAAGATCAGACACTCGGATCGATCTTCGTTCATGTCGGTCGTCAGCGTAACAAGATAGCCGTCGTCCTCGGCGGAGGCGCCCGAGCGCGGCGCCATCGCGGGCTCGCTGCCGTACACGCCCTCGGGGAGGCGGAAGCGCTCCTCGCCGCCGGTCACGAGGTCGTGCCGGACCAGGCCGTCGAACAGGAACCAGCCCTTGGCGCCCGTGGCCGCGTAGGCGTACCGGTAGTTCAGGCCGCCGTAGGCGTTGTTGACCACGCCGAACTCGGTGATCGAGTCGGTCAGGCGCTCCTCGCGGCACCGCCCGGTCACCAGATCGAGCCGCCAGCGGTGGAGCGTCGTCTGCATCCGGTCCAGCGCGAGGAAGCGGAACATGCGCTGGTAGTAGCTGCCGTCGCCGGTGTCCTTCGGCTCGGGGTCGCCCTGGAAGAACCCGTCCAGGACGATCTCGTCTCCCTCTTCGTACGCGTTGACCCAGTGCAGGACATACGTCGGGTCCGCCTCGAACCACCGCACCTGCGAGGAGCCGCCCTTGCGCGGGATCACGCCCAGCCGCGTCGGCAACTCCGGGTGGAACCGGGCCGCGTACATGCCGCGCGCCATCAGCTCCGGCTCCCAGAACAGCGGGCAGTCGTTGAGGATCGCGTAGTTCTCGGTGAATGCCATGTCGTGCGGCAGGCGCGGCCCCGGCAACGGGATGTCCACGTAGTGGCTGAGCCGGTCGTCCGCCCCGACGACTCCGTAGTGCATGTACGGCTCGTCCGTGCCGTAGTTGAAGAACAACAGATCACCGGTGCGCGGGTCGACCTTCGTGTGCGCGGAGACGCCGCAGTCGTAGGGGAAGCCGCCGCCCCAGTCGGCCTTGCCGAGCGTCTCCAGCGTGAGCGGGTCGAGCCGGTAGAGGTCTCCGCACTGGTAGAAGCTGGTCAGCGCGACACCCGCGTGCACGACGACGTCGGTGCTCGAGGAGTCCTTCATCCGGCCGCGCGCGCCCCAGCCGTCCTCGCGCGGGGACTTCGCGGGCCGCTCGGCGATGCCCGCCCACAGGGGCTTGCCCGCGTCCGCCTCGGCCAGGAAGCCGTCCGTGCGGACGAACCTGTTGCGGTAGAACGCCTTGCCGTCCCGGAAGCCCACGACGTGGACCATGCCGTCGCCGTCGAACGGGTGGTAGCGCTCCAGCGCGGGGTGCACGGGGTTCTCGGTGTTGCGCAGGTAGACCCCGTCGAGGTCGGCGGGGATCTCGCCGACCACCTCCAGGTCGTCGGCGCGCCATTCCGTGGTCTGCGGCCGCCACGGCCCGGTCCGGTACGGATGATCGTCATCCTCCGGCAGGGTCGACAGGACCCTTCCGACGACGTCGACGTCCACAGCCTTCTCCCTCGCTCAGTCGGCGCCGACGACGAAGGCGACCGTCGTCGTCGTGCTGCCGCCGATGTTGAGCGTGCCGAACCGGCGCGCCCCCTCCACCTGGTAGTCCCCGGCCCGGCCGGTCACCTGACGCGCGGCGTCCAGCACCATCCGCACGCCGGTCGCGCCGACGGGGTGGCCGCCGCCGATGAGCCCGCCGCTCGGGTTCACGGGGATGCGCCCGCCGATCTCCAGGTCGCCGTTCTCGATCGCCTTCCAGCTCTCGCCCGGTCCCGTGATGCCGAAGTGGTCGATGGCCGCGTACTCCGACATGGTGAAACAGTCATGGGTCTCGATGCCGTCGAGGTCGTCCACGTCCGCCATTCCGGCGCGGCCGAACGCGTCGAGCACGGCCCGCCGCACATGCGGCAGCACGTACGGATCATCCGCGCTGCGCTCCAGCTTCTGCGCCAGCGGCAGGCCGACGGTGCGGTGGCCCCAGCCGAGGATCCGGGCGAGGGGCTCGCGTGCGAGGTCGGGCCTGCGGGCCAGGAACCGCTCGCCGACCAGGACCACGCCGGCGCCGCCATCGGTGATCTGACTGCAGTCCGTACGGCGGAGCCTGCCCTCCACGACCGGGTTGGCGGCGTCGTCGGCCCGGAAGCTGCCCTCGGTGAAGGTCCAGCCCCGGGTCTGCGCGTTGGGGTTGGCCCGGGCGTTGCGGAAGTTCAGCTCGGCCACCGCGCGCAGATGGGAGTCGTCGAGGCCGTACCGTCGGTCGTACTCGTCGGCGAGGGCGCTGAACATGTACGGCCACATGAACCGGGCGTCCTCCCCCTCGTGCCCGACCCAGGCGGCCGCGCCGAGGTGACCGGCCGCCTCGTCACCGGAGACCGTGCGCTCGAGTTCGAGACCGAGCACGAGGGCGCAGTCGTAGCGGCCGGCCTCGATGTCCGCCATCGCGGCGAGGGCGGCGACGCCTCCCGACGCGCAGGCGGCCTCGTGCCGCGCCGCCGGAGTCTCCCAGAGCTCGGGGACGACGGTCGCCGGCATGCCGCCGAGTTGTCCCTGACCGGTGAAGAGCTGGCCGAAGGCGTTGCCGACATGGATCACGTCGACGTCTTCGGGTGCGAGGCGCGCGTCCTCCAGCGTGCCGCGCACCACCTGCCCGGTCAGCTCGGCGAACCCGTCACCGGCTCTTGACCAGTTGCGCGCGTAATCGGTCTGGAATCCGCCGAGGATCCACACGGCTTCCGGCATGCCCGCACCTCCCTGCCTTCTCCCGTTCTTACTACAACAATGAGAGTGTTCCGTCAACGAGAGGACCTTGCCGGGCCGGGATGCCGACACTACATTTATGAGAGTCAATGTCGGGCGGCAGAGAGGCGCGATCGTGTCCGACGTCTACGTGCTGGAGTATGTGCGGACCCCTCGCGGCAAAGGCTCCGCCCGCGGTTCCCTCCACCACCGCAGCCCCGTCGACCTGGTCGCCGCGCTGCAGCAGGCCATCGTCGAGCGCACCGGCCTCGATCCCGCGGCCGTGGAGGACGTGGTGGTGGGATCGGCCTCACAGGTCGACGAGCAGGGCGCCAACCTGGCCCGCACCGCGACCCTCCTCGCCGGGTGGGGCGACGGCGTCCCCGGTGGCACGATCAACCGTTTCTGCGCCTCCGGCATCGACGCCGTCGCCCAGACCGCCGCCCGGATCCGCTCGGGCGACCTCACCCTCGCCGTCGCCGGAGGCGTAGAGAGCGTCTCGCGCGTCCCGATGTTCAGCGACCGCGGCCCGTTGTGGTCGGACCCGGAGACCGTCAAGCGGGTCGGTTCGATCCACATGGGCGTCGCCGCCGACCTGAACGCGACCATCGACGGCTGGCGGCGCGAGGAACTCGACGCCTACGCGGTGGAGACCCACACCAAGGCCGCCGCCGCGTGGGACCGCGGCGACTACGCCCGCTCGGTCGTCCCGGTGCCGCGCGCCGACGGCACGGTCTTCGACCGCGACGAGCTGATCAGGCCCGGCACCACCGCCGCGACGCTGGCCGCGCTGCCGCCCGCGTTCGAGGAGCTGGGCGCGGCCGGCCAGGACGATCTCGCGGTCGCCGCACACCCCGAGGTCGGCGCGATCTCCCACCTGCACACGGTCGGCAGCTCCCCCGCCCTCGCCGACGGCGCGGCGCTCCTCGTGCTCGGCACCGAGGAGCAGGCGCACCACCAGGGCCTGCGGCCACGGGCCCGCGTCATCGCGTCCGCGACCGCCGCCGTCGACCCGGTGATCATGCTGACGGCCGGTCAGACGGCGGTCGAGAAGGTCATCGCCAAGGCGGGGCTCACGCCGTCCGACATCGACGTGTTCGAGTTCGCCGAGGCGTTCTCCGCGCTGTGCCTGCGGCTGCGCCGCGACCTCGGACCCGGGCCCGACCGGCTCAACCCGGCCGGAGGGACCATCGCCATGGGCCACGCCTTCGGCGCCACCGGAGCCATCATGGTCGGCGGCTGCGCCGACGCGCTCGACAGGCTCGGCGGCAGGTACGGGGTCGCCGCCGTCAGCGGCGCGGCCGGACTCGGCGTCGCGGTCCTCATCGAGCGGGTGCCCGCGTGAGCTCCCTCGACGGGCGCGTCGTCGTCGTCACCGGTGGAGGCCGCGGCCTGGGCCGGGCGTTCGCCCTGCACCTGGCGCGACTCGGCGCGCGGCTGGTGGTCAACAACCGCAACCGGGTGGTCGACGAGAACGGGCTCGGCCCGGCCGACCACGTGGTCGAGGAGATCCGCTCCGCGGGCGGCGAGGCGGTCGCCGAGCACGGCGACGTGGCCGATCCCGCGACCGCGCGGCGGCTGGTTGAGCTGGCGACCGGCACCTGGGGACGGATCGACGCCTGCGTGACCAGCGCCGCCGTCAGCGCTCCCGCGATGTTCCACAAGTCCACGCCGGAGGCGTTCGAGGCCGTCATCCGGACGAACGTCCTCGGCACCGCCCAGGTCGCCGCGGCGTGCTCGGCCGTCATGCGCGAGCAGCGGCACGGCCGCATCGTCATGGTGGCCTCCACTGCCGGGCTGCACGGCGAGCCCGCCGTGTCCGCGTACGCCGCGAGCAAGGGCGCCGTGATCGCCCTCGGCCGGACGGTCGCCGTCGAAGGCGCGCCGCGCGGTGTGCACACCAACGTGCTCCTCCCCTACGCGCTGACGCAGATGACCGAGAACGGCATGGCCGGCGAGCACCGTCATCTGATGGACCCCGAAGCGGTCGCCCCCGTGGTGGCGGCGCTGTGCGACCCGTCGTGCGAGCTCAACGGCGAGGTGATCGTCGCCGCCGGGAGCGGGCTGCGCGCCTCCGACTCGGTCGAGTGGGGCACCGTGCCCGCCTCCTGCTCCGGCCCCGAGGAACTGGCCGACCTGCTCGGCCGCAGCCGCAAGGGCCCTGTCCACCGCTACACCAACGCCAGGGACGGGTTCCTGGACTTCGCCGCGGAGATGACCCGATGACGGGACTGCTGACCAATCTGCTCGTGACGGTGCTCGCCGTCGTGGTCACGATGCTGGCCACCATGGCGTACGCGCTGCGGACGGGCACCCAGAGCGTCGTCGACACGATCTGGGGCCTCGGTTTCGTGGTGATCGCGGCGGTGAGCTTCGTGACGTCCCAGGTGCTCGGGGACGGCCTCGACGGGCGGCGGGTGCTCGTGCTCGTCCTCACCGCCCTGTGGGGAGTGCGGCTCGGGGCGTACATCCACGCGCGGAACCGGGGCAAGGGCGAGGACCCTCGTTACGCCGCGCTGATGCGCAGGAACAGCGGGCCCGTCATCCCCTATGTGATCAGGACGATCTACTGGCCGCAGGGCGCCATCATGTGGGTGGTGTCCCTGCCCGTCCAGGTCGCGATGTACGAGACCGCGCCCCTCGGAATCGTCACCTGGCTCGGCGTCGCCGTGTGGCTCGTCGGCCTGCTCTTCGAGACCATCGGCGACCTGCAACTGTCCCGCTTCAAGGCCGACCCCGCCAACCGGGGGAAGGT
Source organism: Planotetraspora silvatica (assembly GCF_016863315.1). Classification (GTDB taxonomy): domain Bacteria; phylum Actinomycetota; class Actinomycetes; order Streptosporangiales; family Streptosporangiaceae; genus Planotetraspora; species Planotetraspora silvatica. The sequence continues at coordinate 30,561 of NZ_BOOQ01000017.1, read as the reverse complement.
CATGGACCGCGGCCTGTGGGCGTGGACCCGCCACCCCAACTATTTCGGCGACGCGACCGTGTGGTGGGGCCTGTTCCTCGTCGCCTGCGCGCACTGGGCCGCCCTGCTCACCGTCGTCTCACCCCTCCTCATGACCCACATGCTGGTCAACCGCAGCGGCAAGGCCCTCCTGGAGCGCCGGATGGCCCGCTCGCGCGGCCCCGAGTACGCCGACTACCTGGCCAGGACGAGCGGGTTCCTCCCCCGCCCTCCGCGCAGGAGCGGCGCCACGCCGTGACGGCGGCGGGCGCGGGCCGTCTTGTCGTGGTGCCAGATGAGCGGGCAGGCAATCGAATTCTGGCGTGCCACGAGGTTCAGACGGGGGTGCCGCCGTCTCCGTCGCCGCAACACGCGACCGCGGGTCCGCCGAGCGAGTTGTCCATCGACGGCGCGGGCGACATCGGCAAGGCCGGTAAGAGCGGAATGGTTCTGATCAACAGCGCGCCGAAGCCGAACTGGAACGTCGCCTCGCCCTGGAGGAGGAACCCGTCGTCCTGCAGCAGATAGACGGCCGCGATGATGCCGCCGGCAAGCTGGACGAGCAACAGCGCGGTGCCGGCGCCGTGCGCCCAGGCGACGAGCCGTAAGGCGAGCAGCAACTGGAGCATGAACAGAGCCGCACCCAGCAGCCGGTGGGTCCAGTCGACCGCGCCGCTCAGTGTGTACGGCGTCAGGATGATCCCGCCGAGCAGGAGCGCGAACGCGTCGGCCGCGATCCGCAGATGGCCCGGCGACGGCGACGTGGACGCCGCGTGGCGTAACGCCCTTCTGGTGAACAACGCCGCACTCAGGATGCCCACCGCATAGGGCAGGACCGTCTCCCAGTGAACGCCGTAGTAGCTCATCCCGTTGTTGGCCCCCAGGCCCTCGGGCATCAGCACGATACAGAGCAACAACCCAACTAGCAGGCAGACCTGTCCTCTGACCAGGTCGCCCATGACCTTGTCCCGCATCGGGCGGTGCGCCTCCCCTCTCCGCCGGATGCTTCATCATCGATGAGGATCAGCGAGGCCGTCGAGGCCTCCCGTCACGCTTCAAGCGTTCTCGCAACGGGAATAAGATCCCCTCGTCTGCGTTTAGGTGGTTGAAATTTCAACGACAAGGAGACTGGTGAGCACGATGCAGTTCGGAATCTTCTCCGTCGGCGACGTCACCACCGACCCGACCACGGGTAGGACGCCGAGCGAGCACGAGCGAATCAAGGCGATGGTGGCCATCGCCCTCAAGGCGGAGGAGGTGGGGCTGGACGTCTTCGCGACCGGCGAGCACCACAACCCGCCCTTCGTCCCGTCCTCACCGACCACCATGCTGGGGTACGTCGCGGCGCGGACCGAACGCCTGATCCTCTCGACGGCGACGACGCTGATCACCACGAGTGACCCGGTGAAGATCGCTGAAGACTTCGCGATGCTGCAGCACCTCGCCGACGGACGGGTCGACCTGATGATGGGCCGTGGCAACACCGGCCCGGTCTACCCCTGGTTCGGGCAGGACATCCGCCAGGGCATCCCGCTCGCGATCGAGAACTACGCGCTGCTGCACCAGCTGTGGCGCGAGGACGTGGTCGACTGGGAGGGACGGTTCCGCACCCCGCTGCAGGGCTTCACCTCGACGCCCCGCCCGCTGGACGGCGTTCCGCCGTTCGTCTGGCACGGCTCGATCCGCAGTCCGGAGATCGCTGAGCAGGCCGCCTACTACGGCGACGGCTTCTTCCACAACAACATCTTCTGGCCGATTGAGCACACGCGGCAGATGATCCGCCTCTATCGGGAGCGCTACGCCCACTACGGGCACGGCACCCCCGAGCAGGCCATCGTCGGCCTCGGCGGGCAGGTGTTCATGCGTAAGAACTCCCAGGACGCCGTCCGCGAGTTCCGCCCCTACTTCGACAACGCCCCCGTGTACGGCCACGGGCCGTCGCTCGAGGACTTCACCAGGGAGACCCCGCTCACGGTGGGAAGCCCGCAGGAGGTCATCGACAGGACGCTGACCTTCCGGGAATCCTTCGGCGACTACCAGCGTCAGCTCTTCCTGATGGACCACGCGGGGCTGCCCCTCAAGACCGTGCTGGAGCAGCTCGACATCCTCGGCGAGGAGGTCGTGCCCGTGCTCCGCAAGGAGTTCGCGGTGGGACGGCCGAGCGAGGTGCCCGACGGCCCGACCCATCAGTCCCTCATCACCCGGCGCGACGCCGAGCAGGCCGAGCCCGCAGCCTCCGGATCCTGACTTCTGAACGAACGAGCGTGGAGAAGAACGTGAAGCCCCTGAAGATAGTGGCCGTCTCCGCCGGCCTCAGCCAGCCGTCGTCGACGCGACTGCTCGCCGACCGGCTGGCGGAGGCGACCCGGCGGCGGCTCTCCGAAGAGCGGGAGGTCGAGGTCCGCGTGATCGAGTTGCGCGACCTGGCCACCGACGTCGCCAAGAACATGGTGACCGGTTTCCCCGGCCCCGTGCTGCGCGAAGTCATCGAGGCCGTGACGGAGGCGGACGGCCTGATCGCGGTGACCCCCATTTTCACCGCCTCCTACAGCGGGCTGTTCAAGTCGTTCTTCGACGTGATCGACAACGACGCGCTCGCCGGGAAGCCCGTTCTCATCGGAGCCACGGGCGGCACGGCCCGGCATTCACTGGCTCTCGAGCACGCCCTGCGCCCGATGTTCGTCTACCTGCGGGCGCTCGTCTTGCCGACGGCCGTGTACGCGGCGTCGGAGGACTGGGGCGGCGGCGGGGACGCCCACACGGACGGCCTCGCCGTCAGGATCGACCGTGCGGCCGGGGAGCTGGCCGATCTGCTGCTGCGACGGCCTCCGGCGACCAGACCGGTCGATACGGTGATCCCGTTCGCGGAGCAACTGGCCGCGCTGCGCTCCTGAACGGCCGGGCCGGACGGCCCCCGGCGGACGACCCCGTCACGCTGGAAGAGGCCAGGCACCCGACCCCCGGGACGGCCTGGCCTCAGGATCCGGACGGCGCCGCGGCGAGAGTGGTGAGCCACTGCTGGAGCAGGGCGGTCTCGGCCGAGGTCAGGTCCGCAGGCGGCGTGTCGCGCAACTGCGCGCTTAGCGTGGTCGCGGTCACCGGGACGCCCGGCGCTCCGGATGCCGTGCCCGGCGCCGTCCCGCCGGGCCCTGGAGCCTCGTCGACGGTGATGGACGCGATGACGGCGTCACGCACCAGACGGGAGAATTCCTGGTCGGTGTAGATGGCGGGGCGGGAGACCAGGGACAGCGCGACTCCCGCGTTGGCGGACATGACCATCTGAGCCGCGAGTTGCGGCGAGATCCGGAGCCTGCCCGCCGCCGCGCATCGCTCGAGCACCTCCACCAGCAGCCCGTGCGCCTCGGCCGCCGCGCCCGGCGGGGCCGAGAGACCGGGCGAGTACATCAGCCGGTAGTAGTTGGGGTTGTCGACCGCGAACGCCACATGGTTGTCCCATCCGTCCCGCAGGTCCTGCACGGGGTCGGCCGACGGCTGGGCCGCCCGCTTGCCCGCCAGATACTGCTCGAAGCCGTAGTCGACGACCGCGGTCAGCAATCCCTCCTTGTCGCCGAACTGCCGGTAGAGCGCCGGCGCACCGACCCCCGCGGCCTCACAGACCGCCCGGGTCGAGATGTCCGCCTCCGGCGACTCGGAGAGCAAAGTCGCGGCGGCCTGAAGTATCCGCGTTCTCGCATCCATGATAACGATGTTAGCTCATTCGGGGTGGCCGTCGAAGACCGCCAGCAACCTACGTCGCTCGTCCTCGGACAGGTCGGCGATGTGCCGCTTCTCGTCGACGCCGCTCGACTGGATCAGGGAGTCGACCCTATCCGGCAGGTAGCCGGGCAGGAGACGGACGATCCGGCCGACGACCACACGCCCGGTGGTCTCATCGTGCCGCTCGAGCACGTCGCCGAGGCTCAGCTTTCCCGACGTCACGGCCTCACGGAGCTCCGCCCTGTTGAGCGGGCGGGCCTCGGTCGCCGGCGTCGCCCCGGGAACCTGGGCGAGCGGCGCCGCCGGTGAGGTGCGCGAGCCACCCGCCAGAGCCGGTGGCGCCGCGTGGGCGTGGGCCACGGCCGCGTCGGGGAACCCGGCGAGAGAGTGCCGGAAGAGCGGGGCCGCCTGCTCGGGCTCACCCTCGCCGTGGAGGGTGTGCGCCGTGACGATGACGACCCCCACGGTCGTGGCGGCCATGGCCGCGATCGTGACCTGGCGCCGGGAGAGCCGGCCGTCCCGTTGGTTGCTCGCGGCGAGCTTCATGCCCACCACCGCGGTGCGGAGCAGCACGCCCATGACCATGCTCAGCAGGATCGGCACGAGCCAGCCGGGCATCGGGGCGACGGTGGCCATCAGCACCCCGACGGCTGGGCTCACGCACGCGACCACCAGCCAGGGGGCGACCCGCTGCTTGGCCAGGTCCAGGAGAGCGGCCAGCGCGAGCCCTTCACTCGCCGAGTGGATCGTCAGCGCGATGATCACGACGGCCGACGCGGTGAGCCCGAGGGTGGCGCCCTCGATCGCCCGGTGAAGCGTGAGCGCCGCGGCGGTTCCCATGCCGCCGAACAGCGCCGCGTCGACCGCCTGCTTCACCCGGCGATGACGCCCCGGCGCGTGCATCGCGCCGGGAGCCGCGTCGGACGGACAGGCACACCCCCGCCGCGTGAAATAGGTGATGACGAGAAAGCCGAACGAGGCGGACAGAAGGAGCGTCCAGAGGGGGACTCCGGCCTCCACGGCCTCCGACCACGCGTCAGGCAGCAGGTCGACCAGCGCCGTGACCAGCATCATCGCCGAGGCGATCGCCAGCCACAGGCTCAACCGCCGGGTGTTGCGCCGGGCCAGCCACGCACCGGCCAGGGTCGCGGCGCAAACCAGGACCACCGCCGCCCACGCCTCCCGCCTCCCCGGAATCGCCTCCAGCACCGGCCCGACGGTGCCCACCCAATCCGTTAGCGGCATCGCTGAGATCTCCTGTCGATCTTCTCGGTCTGCTCGGTCTGCTCGGTCCGCCGACCGGTCCGGTCACCGTTCTGCTCGCTGTCGTGCGAGGCGTCGTGCTCGCTGTCGTGCTCGCAGTCCCCCTCGCCGTCGTGCTCGTTGTCGCGCTCCCAGTCCCGAGACGTGGCGGCGTTCATCCGAGCGCGCGCCCGTTCGCGCCCGGATGGGACTGTTCCCCCGCCGCCAGGCCGCTCACCAGGGGTGCGGTGTCGCCGTCCCGGTCGCCGTCGGGATCATCCGCGGCGGCGTGCTGGGCGAGGAGCGGCTGGACGCCGCCGAAGTCGGGAAGCTCGTCGAGCAGTCCGTGGAGCCGGCCGATCTCGCCGTCCACGATCTCCCGCAGGCGCGCGCCGAGGTCGGCCACGAAGGCGTGCAGTCCTTCCACCCGGCGCTCGAGGACGTCCCGATGGGACTCTCTGGCCTCCCGTTGCAGCAGCGCCGCCCGTCCCAGCGCGTCGCTCTCCACCACCTCGGCCTGCTCCTGCGCCCTGGCCAGGATCGCGTGCGCCTCCTCCTGGGCCATGGCCAAGGTCCGGTCGGCGGCCTCCTGGGCGATCTCGACGATGCGCACCGCGCTGTCGCCGGGCGAGAGCACCGCCCGCTGGATGTTCTGTTCCGCCTGGTCCTGCCGGACCCTGAGCTCCTCGTTGTCCCGCAGGACGCGGCTCAGAGTGGTTTCGACCTGCCCGAGGAAGCGATCCACCTCGGCCAGGTCGTATCCCTCGCGCAGACGGACGACCGTGAACACCTGGTTGCGCACGGCGGCCGGGCTCAGCAGCCCCGTCGCCCCGTGCGGGTCGGAGCCCGCCCGCATGGCCGAACCGTTCTCCGCCACGTCCACCGCGGAGTGGCCGTGCCCATGTCCCTCGCCCATGACCTACCTCACCGAGCCTTTCGACATGTCTCCGCGGGCACTGTGAGCCGCCGCGGCATGGAGGATCCGCGCGGAGGCTGTCCGCCTGGCGATTGCCACGCTGTCTCCCTTCGATGGCATCGCCTCCCCCAGCGGGAGCCCGGCGGGTCGGCCCGGTGCTGCCGCCTGCGATGCTTACTAAAAGTAGTTCTCCAGTTACTTATCGTTTACACATCTGAGCAATCAATCAATCGTTCTTGGCCCTCCCGGAGGGCTCCCGAGTGAGATACGGAACGCGACCGGCCCGCTACGCCGTACCTTGACAGCGGCTCCGACCGGCCTACACTCGCACGTATGAATATCCGTTCACATGTCGTGCCGACTGATGCCCAGCACAAGCACGGACATGGGCACGGACACGGCCACGCGGTGCGCACCGACGCCGACAAGCGTCTCCTCGGTGGTGCGCTCGCGCTCATCGTCGCCTTCATGGCCGTCGAGGTGGTGATCGGCCTCATCGCCCGGTCACTCGCGCTGGTCTCCGACGCGGGCCACATGCTCACCGACGCCATCGCGATCGTCTTCGCCCTGATCGCGATGCGGATCTCGGCCAGGCCGCCTCAGGGCGGCTTCACCTACGGACTCAAGCGGGCCGAGATCATCTCAGCGCAGATCAACGGGATCACGCTGCTCCTGCTGGGGGCGTACTTCGTGGCCGAGGGCGTCCGGCGGCTGGTCGTGCCGCCCCAGGTCGAGGGCGCCTACGTGGTGGCGACGGGGCTCGCCGGGATCATCGTCAACCTCGCCGCGACGTGGCTCCTCAACAGGGCCGACCGGACCAGCCTCAACGTCGAGGGCGCCTTCCAGCACATCCTCAACGACCTCTACGCGTTCATCGCCACCACCGTCGCCGGGGCGGTCGTCTGGCTCACCGGCTGGGGCAGGGCCGACGCCGTCGCCGCCCTCGTCGTCGCGGCGTTGATGCTGAAGGCGGGCTGGGCTCTGGTCCGCGACTCGGGCCGGATCTTCATGGAGGCGGCCCCCACGGGCCTGAACCCCACCGAGATCGGCCGTAAGACCGCGGCTCTGGAACACGTCGCCGAGGTCCACGACCTGCACATCTGGGAGGTCACCTCGGGCTATCCCGCGATGTCCGCGCACATCCTGGTGGCGCCGGGGGCGGACTGTCACACCGTACGGCAGGCCGCCGAACGGCTGGCCCACGACGAATGGGGAATCGGGCACACCACCCTCCAGGTCGACCACGCCGCTCCGGAGGTGCTGGCCCTGGGCCGCACGAAGCCCGGCCACTGCGCCGGCCCCCGCTCCGACCGAACCGCTGACGCCGATCCTCCCTCAGCCGCTGCCGAACCCGGCGGCACCGCCGACTCCGGGCACGGCCACCCCACCGGTCACGGCCACCACGCCGGGACGGCGGGCGGGGCCGCGCACGGCGAGGACGGCGGGTGACGCCGGGTTCCCCGGCGGAGGCGGACTCCCTCCCTTCGGGGAATGACGCCGGACCGAATGGGGTGCGGGCTGAATACCCGGATCGGGACTTTCGACACTGTTTCCCGCGCTCGGCCCGCTCACATGATGGGAGGTGAGGGAAATACCGAAGGGGGAGATCCCGGTGACCACAGCGCGAGAGATCATGCACCCTGGGGTCGAATGCGTCGGTGAGCACCAGACGCTCCGGGCCGCCGCGGTGCTCATGCGGGACCTGGACGTGGGTGCCCTGCCGATCTGCGGTGACGACGACCGGCTGCAGGGCATCCTCACCGATCGGGACATCGTTACCAAGTGCGTCGCGATCGGCTGCGACCCGATGACGATGACCGCCGGTCAGCTCGCCCAGGGCAAGCCTGTCACGATCACCGCTGACGCGGATGTCGGCCGTGTGCTCCAGACGATGGAGGAGAGCCGGATCCGCCGGCTTCCCGTCATCGAGGATCACCGGCTCGTGGGCCTGATCACTGAGGCGGATCTGGCCCGTCACCTGCCCGAGGAAGAGGTCGGGCACTTCGTGGAGTCCGTCTGCGCGACCCCGTGACTTACGGCCGCTCGACCGGGCCGCTCGCCGTTCAGGCGGCCCCGATGGCGGAGAAGGACCATCCGGTCGCCTGGTGGAGAGCTGAAGACGGGAGCGTCGCGCGTGCGTCGCGGAGGGCCTCGGCCAGTCCGCGCCCGCTCCTCAGCGCCTGATGCAGTGCCACCATGAGCGGGACCACGGCCTCGTCGTGCACGGGCACCGAGCTGGCGACGATCCCGGCGGTGCCGAGCGGAAGCAGCGCGGTCGCGAGGCCGAGCAGTTCGTCCGCGCCCACCGGTTCGAGCGTGCCCGAGTCGCAGCTCGACAGGACGATCCGGTAAGGAGCGCTCCTGAGCCGTTCGAGATCGTGCACGATCAGCGGGCCGTCGTCCATCTGCAGCGAGGAGAACATCGGGCTGTCGGCGCGGAAGGTCCCGTGCGCGGCGATGTGGGCGATGCGGCAGCCGTCGATCTCCTTCAGCACGGCGTCGCCGGCGGCCGTCCCGTTCTCCAGCACGGTCGCGCCGCCGTACAGGTCCGCCAGAACCGGCACCTCCGCACCGCCGGTCGCCAGGCCGGGGCCGCGGACGAGCACCACCCGGTCGCCGCGCGGCTCGATCCGCCGGGCGCGCAGCCATGTGCTCGCGGACGGCGACACACTCAGCACGCGCTCCCGCAGCGCGGGGAGCAGCGCCCACGGCACGCCGTGGAGCGGCCCGGGCGGGACGACGACGACCGGCTCCTCCCCCACCAGATGCCGTGCGGCGGGCCCGAGCAGGATCTCCTGGAGCCGCCGCCCGGCCTCTTCCAGAAGGGTGGTCCGCCCTCCCGGCCCCTGGTAGGCGAACCTGCGCAGGGCGGCGCGCGCGTGTTCGGCCTCTGCTGCGGCGTCGGCGACCCGGCCCGCCTGGAACGCGCGGACCCGGCCGCTCCCGCAGAGCAGGACGACCAGCCGGCCGTCGAGCGCGACGATTTCGATCAGCCGCCCGTCGCCGAGGGCGGCGAGCAGGGCGCGCACGTCCACGCGGTGGTCGGGCGCGGTCCCCTCACTCCGCATCCGCAGGCTGCGCGCGCGGATGTCCCGCTCCAGCCGCTCCTGCTCCCTGCGTAACCACGGCACCGGGCTGCCCGCCGACCTGGCGGCCTCCACGCGGCTGGAGATCTCACGGAACGCGGTCAGGTCCCGCTGCAACTCGGGGTCGTCCGGTGGCCGGGCGGGCGGGACGGCGAGCGCGGCCGCACGCCGGCGTTCGCTCCAGACGAGGAGCCGCCGCGGGTCGCCCGAGGTCGCCCGTTGCGCGAGGGTCGCGAGTTCGGCTCCCCGCGCGGTCACGCGGGCCCGCAACTCGGACGCTCCCAACGTCATGCGGTGCTCGTCGAGCAGTTCGAGCCCCCGCCGGCAGGCGTCGAGCAGCCCGCGGCTCCGTCCCGCCGCCTCGGCCAGCAGCGCCTGGGCGACCCACCCGTCGACCCGCGCGAAGGCGGGTCCACGCCACCTCCCCTTCGCGGCGACGGCCAGGTGTCTGTCCGCGTCGGCCCCGCGGCCGAGGGCCGTGGCCGTACGGCCGGCCAGCAGGAACGCCTGGACGGATTCCGGCGACCCGAGTCCGGTGAGCCCCTCGGCGACCGCGACCGCCTCCCGCAGGAGCGCCTCCGACGCCTGCCCGGCGGCGAGGCGGGCCTGGACGCGCACGAGCCGCGCGTGGGCCTCCCACCACTCGCGCCGCTGCGCGGAGAACGAGCGCACCGCGGCGTCGGCGCGGGTGGCCGCCGCCTCGGGATCGCCGGAGTCGTTGAGCGCCCGGGCGGCGACGAGCATCAGCTCGGCCCGTCGCGTGGTCTGGCCGCCCAGCCGGTCGAGCAGTTCCGTCGCCGCGTCGGCCTCCTGCGCCGCCTCACGGGCGAGCCCGGCCGCGAGCAGGGCGCCGCAGCGGGAGCCGGCCAGGACGAACGCGGGCGTGCCGAGGGCGGCGTAGCGCCGCGCCGCCTCGTCGAAGTGGCCGAGCGCCGCGGGCAGGTCTCCCGCACGGAAGGCGGCGAGCCCGCGGTTCTCCACGGCGACGGCCTTGTCGTGTTCCTGGTCGGTGGCGTCCCACAGCCGCTCGGCGGCGGCGAAGTCGGCCTGGGCCCATTCGGCCGCGCCCATGGCCAGGTTGACGGTGGCGCGCAGGGTCAGCGCCCGGGCGCTCCAGATGATGTCGCCGGCCCGTCTCAGGATGGGGATGGCCCGCCGCAGGTCCTCCAGAGCCTCGCGGTGACGGCCGAGCACCCACAACGCGTACGACCGGCGGAACAGCACGCGGGCGAGCGTGACCCCCGTCCCGCGGGCGACCCCCTGGTCCAGGGTGTTCAGCCCCCGCCTCGTACGGCCGGCGTGGACGTATGCGGTTCCGAGGGTGGCGAGCACGTCGGCCTCACGGTCGGCGGAACCGGACCTCGCCGCCAGGTCGCGCGCTCGCCGCAGGTGCCCGAGCCCGACCGCGAGCTCGCCGAAGTCGCGCTGCCATATGCCGATCACCTGGTGCGCGATGGAGGCCTCATACGGCCCGGGACCCGGCTCCGCGTCCAGCAGCGCGTGAGCCCGTTCGAGGGCCTCCCCCGGCCGCGCGAACACCAGGGGCAGCAGTTCCACCGGATCCGGTGCGGACGGTCGCCCCGATGATCTTCCCGCGACCACGGCTCGATGTTAGACATTGAGTGACCGGCACGTCCACCCTCCGTACATCACGCGGATGTATCAGACCGCCGGTCACCGGCTCTCGTTCATGACACCACGACATCGGCTTCACAAGGAGCGGCCTCATGGCGCCGAACAGATTCAGAGAGCAGTTCGAGGTGATACGGCGGGCGTTCGCGGACGACTCCGCCAATCCCGTTCAAGTGACCATGAACGAGTCGGAAGGACTCGTCTACGAGAAAACCCACATCCTCACGCGGGGCGACGACGTCGAGCAGGTCCTCACCCTGCTCAACGAGAGGCTCCCCCGCAGTCGCCGGCGGCTGATCCGGAACACGGAGAACCCGGACACGCAGCCGTCGGACACCTATCGCATCCAGGTCGGGGACCCCGCGGAGGAGGCCGACGACGACGGAGGCGTGACCGACGCGTTGAACGAGTTGCGCGCCGAACGGAGCTTCCACGGGTCGACGCTGGCCACCATGAACCACGTCGTCAGCATCACCAACGTGAACTGCTGCCCCGCCGACGAGCCCGACACCGTGCGGGCGACCGGCGAGGGGGCGCTGAACCCGGGCATCGCCCCGCGGATCGACTCCGAGGAGACCGTCGACATCCTGGTGATCGACACCGGGCTGGTGAGCGACTACAGGAAGCACTCGTGGATCGCCACAGGGACCGGCGAGCCGGCGGACCTCTTCATCGGCGGCGAGCCGAGGGGCGGATCGTTGCCGCACATCGACGCCGGCGGCCTGCTGAAGCCGCACGAGACGGCGCCCGACGGGACTCTGCTCCAGTACGTCGGGCACGGCACGTTCATCCTGGGTCTCATCCGGGCCGTGGCGCCCACGGCGAGCGTCTACGTCCACAACGCCCTCCAGGGTGTCAAGGCGGGGGCCATCCTGGAGAACGACCTGGGCAACGTCCTGTTCGGCGTCATCGCCGAGCGTGGCTGGCCCGACATCCTCAGCCTGTCCGCCGGCACGGGAACGGCCGACCAGGCGGCGCTCAAGGGACTCGAGCACTTCATGGACCGGCTGCGCCAGACGAGGACCCTGCTGGTCGCCGCGGCCGGCAACGACGGCCTGGCCAGGAAGTTCCACCCCGCGGCGTACGCGGGCGACCGCGACTTCCGCGACGCGGTCGTGTCGGTCGGGGCGCTGCGCAACGACGAGGAGCCCAAGGGCGCCTGCTTCACCAACTACGGACCGTGGGTCCGCGTCTACGCCCCCGGCGAGCGCCTCACCAGCGCCTTGACGGGAGTCGGCGAGAGTGTGCCCTACGTGTACCAGCACTCGACCTTCGACGACTGCCGTTACCTCTGCGGCGATGACGCCTACGAGGAATGCGTCTGCCAGCTTCCCAACCACACCGGCGTCCTCAGCACCGAGCCGCCGGTCGGGACCGGCACGGACTTCACCGGTCTGGCGCGATGGAGCGGCACGTCGTTCGCCACGCCGATCGTCGCCGCCATGATCGCCAACCACATGCTCTGGACGGGCGAGCGCAACCCGAGGGAGGCCGCGAAGGATCTGCTCGCCACGCGTCACAGCCACGCGAAGGTACGCGGAAGGGACGCCCTCGCGCTGATCCCCGACACCTGGCGTCCCTTCGACTACACCCCCACCTCGTAGGGGCTCCAGCGCACCATTCCGGCAGAGCGAGGGAATCCATGAACTCCGACGACGACCGACTCGAAGGCACCCTGTCCCGTGCCGTGGAGTTCATGGATCCCCTGCCTTCCTGGCTCGTCCCGCCTGCCGTGGCCGCTCACGCCATGCGTTCGGTGGACGACGAGCTCGCCCGGCTCACCTTCGACTCACTCGCCGGGCCGCTGCTCGTCCGGACGGGAGGCGGGACGCGCCTGCTGGCGTACGAATGCGGCGGGACGACCGTCGAGGTGGAGGTCGTGCACAGCGGCGCCGGCACCACCATCGTGGGGCGGCTCGTCCCGCCGCGACCCGCCGAGATCATCGTCGAGACCGGCACGGCGGCCGGCACCGGAATCGGCGGCAGCCGCGTCGCCGTCAGGACCGACTCCCTCGGCCGCTTCACCTGCGGCGGCGTCTCCCCCGGGCCGTTCCGGCTCCGCTGCCGGCTGGACGACACCGTGGTCGTCACCGAGTGGACCGGCGACTGGTGGCCGTCGCGATAACCGCCCGGCACGACCGGCGACTATAGGGTTCCGGTTCGTGGAAACGATGCGCAGGGTCTCGGTGGTGGGCAATTCCGGGTCGGGCAAGACGACGCTGGCGCGCCGCCTGGCCGAACAACTGGGCGCGCCGCACGTCGAGCTGGACGCGTTGTATCACCAGCCGGGTTGGGAGCCGCTGCCCGCCGACGAGTTCCGCCGCCGGATCGACGCACTGATCACCCGCGACGCGTGGGTGATCGACGGCAACTACAGCGCCGTACGCGAACGGATCTGGGCCCGCGCCGACACGGTGATCTGGGTCGACCCCCCACGCCGGGTCGTCATGTGGCAGGTCGTCACCCGCACGCTGAGGAGGGCGGCCACGCGGGCCGAGTTGTGGAACGGCAACAGGGAACGCTGGCGCAATCTGACCACACTCGATCCGCACGAGTCGGTCGTGATGTGGGCGTGGACGAAACACCGCGAGTACCGGGACAGGTACACGCGGGCCGCCGCTTCCGCGGACCACGCGCACCTGCGGTTCGTCCGCCTGCGATCGCGCCGCGACGTCCGCCGCCTCCTCGATGCTCAGCCGGCCTGCAGCGACCGCAACCCGGAGTAGACGCCTCCGCCGCGGAGCAGGTCCTCGTGCGAGCCGATCTCCGCGATCCGGCCGTCCGCCATCACCACGATCCGGTCCGCCCCCCGGATGGTGGACAGGCGGTGCGCGACCACGAAGACGGTACGGCCGGTCACCAGGCGGCCGAGCGCCTCCTGCACCAGTGCCTCGGAATGCGAGTCCAGCGCGGAGGTGGCCTCGTCCAGGATCAGCACCCGGGGGTCGCGGATCAGCGCGCGGGCGATGGCCAGGCGCTGCTTCTGGCCGCCCGACAGGCGGGCGCCCCTCTCGCCCACGACCGTGTCCAGCCCGTCCGGGAGCCGGTCGATGAACTCCAGCGCGTTGGCGTCGCGCAGGGCCCGCCGCACGGTCTCCTCCGGCACGTCGCGCATGCCGTAGGTGACGTTCTCTCTGATGCTGCCCTCGAACAGGATCGACTCCTGGGGCACCACCGACAGGAACCGGCGGTAGGTCCGCAGGTCGAGCGTCTCCATGTCCCTGCCGTCCAGGAGGATGACGCCCGATGTGGGCCGCAGGAACCCGATGACGAGGTTGAGCACGGTGGACTTCCCCGCACCCGACGCGCCCACCAGCGCGATCGTCTCGCCGGGCGTCACGGTGAGGCTGAGGCCGTCGATCGCCGGGCGGCCCGGCTCGTAGGCGTAGGTCACGTCGCGGAACTCGAACGTACCCGTGATCCCGTCGACCTCCTGCTTGCCGGCGTTCTGCTCCAGATCGGGCGCCTGCAGCACCTCACCGATCGACCGGACCGCTTCAAGGCCCTTGCCGATCACGGGGGTGAGGCTCATCAGGGTGGTGACCGCCGAGGTGAGGGTGGCGAAGAAGGTGCTGAGCATGACCACGTCGCCCGGGGTGATCGCCAGCACGCCGTAGTAGGCGATCAGCGCCGACCCGGCGAGGAAGCCGACGCCCAGGACGTTGAGGATGATCCATGCGAGCGAGCCGAACCTGCCGTTGACCAGGTCGAGACGCAGGCCGGTGCGCAGGACCTTGCTCAGGGTGTGGTCGACCCGGTGCAGCGCGTCCTGCTCCAGCCCGTGCGCCCGGGTGATCGGGATGAGCGCGGTCATCTCGCTCACGCGTGAGGAGAGCCGTTCCACCTCTTGGCGGAAGCTCTCGTTGTCGGACCGCATCCGGCCGCGCATGCGCATGACGAGGAACGAGGCCGCTGGGACGACGAGGAGGAAGACCGGCAGCGCGAGCGGCACCTTGAACGCGATCACCCCGAGGCCGCCGACGAGCATGGCGAGTGCGCTCAGGCCGCCGTCACTCGCCTGCTGCGCCATCTGTTCGACGACCTCGACGTCGCGGATGACCTTGGTCTGCAGGACGCCGGCGCTGACCCTGGAGTGATAGCCGATCGACAGGTCCTGCATGCGGCGGCACAGCGCCGACCGGACCCGCGTTCCCATCCGGCGGATGGCGCCGTGCATGTTGCGGACGTAGAGCAGGTGGCCGGGATAGTTGAGGACCAGCAGGAAGAGCAGCGCGCCCGTGTTGGCCCACAACGCCGCGACGGGCCGGTGCGCCACCAGCACGTCGATCACGTTGGCGGTGATCAGGGGAAGCGTCCAGGTCGGGCTGTGCTTCACCATGAACGCGACGACGGCCACGGCGATGCCGCGCCGGTCCTCGCTGAACAGGTAGGCGAGAGTCCGGACCGGATGCTCCCCGCGATAACGATGATCCAGCGCCGTCATGCCCGACCCTCCATACGATCCCCGGAGATCCTTACATCACCCCGTTAACGGGATATTTCAGGGGATGGGGGTTGGCTCCTCACCACTGGTCCCAGTGCAGGACCTCCTCACGTGGGATCCGGTGGGCCGGGCGGAAATCCGTGCCGATCGTGTACGCCAGGGGGATGAAGGCGGCCAGCATCACGTCGTCGTACGGGACGCCGAGGACCTCGGCCATGTCCCGCTCGAGTGGCGCCTGGCCCGTGGTCCAGACCGTGCCGAGGCCGCGGGCGCGAGCGGCCAGCATGAAGCTCCACACCGCAGGCAGGATCGAGCCCCACGTCATCGCCTGGTCGAGCACGGGCGCGCCGTCCGTGCGGCCCTCGACGCACGGGATCACGAGAGCCGGCACCCGGTCGATGACCTGGTAGAGATGGGTGAAGCCCGCGGAGATCCGCTCCATGGACCCTGGGTGGGCGTACATCCGCCTGACGTCCTGAGGGTTGACGGGTCGGGCGCCCTCGGCGGAGGCGACGCCCCGCCGGAAGACGTCGACCACGGCCGCCCGCCGTTCGGGCTCGGTCACGACGACAAAGTGCCAGCGCTGGCGATTGCGGCCGGTGGGGGCCTGCACGGCGAGGTCCACGCATTCCTCGATCAGCGCCCGGGGCACGGGCCTGGTGAGGTCGAGGCGCTTACGCACGGCACGAGTGGTGGAAAGGAGTTCGTCGGCCGAGAGGTCCATGAGCATTCCCCTAGATCAGTATCGGAATTAGGTCGAATCCGGAATTTCCAACCTGACAGCGAGTTGTGACTGGTAGGAAGGCTCGACTTTCACCCACTGAAAGGGCCCGAACATGTCCGTCGCCGGAAGACTCCTGTCGGTCCTGGGCGCGTTCCAGGACGGGCCGGAGACGTTGCGGCTGTCGGATATCGCCGAACGGACCGGCCTTCCGCTGCCGACCGCGCTGCGGATGGTCAGGGAACTGGTCCTGTGGGGCGGCCTCGAACGGCAGCGCGACGGGACCTACCGCGTCGGCACGCGGTTGTGGGCCCTCGGCGAGCTCACCCCCTGCCTGCGCAGGTTGCGCGCGACCGGCCGGCCCTTCCTACGCGAACTCCACGACGTCACCCGGTCGGCGGCGCGGCTGTTCGTCCTCGACGGGCACCACGCCATGGTCCTCGACGAGTTGGGCTCCCCCGTCCTGTACGGCTCCCGCCTGCCCGCGCACGCCACCGCCGCTGGCCGGGTGCTGCTCGCGGACGCCCCCGAGACGGTGGTCAGGGAGTCCCTCGCCAAGCCGGCCCGGCTGACGCCGTACACGATCACGAACGTGGACGTGCTCGCCCAGCGACTCCAGGCAGTTCGTGAGGGGGGCGTCGCCGCGTCGCACGAGGAATGGCGGCAGGGAGTGGTCTGCCTGGCGGTTCCCGTGACGGCAGGCGACGTGGGCACGGTCGCGGCGCTGTCGGTGTCGGCGCCGCCCGCCGTCGCCGCCGGCCAGACCGGCAGGATCACCCGGGCGCTCGTGGCCGCGGCCGCCCGCATGTCGCGCTCACTGGACCAGACTTGAACCCCGGACACCACGCGAGGAGCATCACAGTTGCGGAGTTCGCTTTACAGACTATCCTGGTAGGGATTGCAGGTTTAATGCCACGACCGGCCAGTGCTCGGAAGGTGACGTCATGACCGCATCCGCGGAAGCTCCCGTCTACGCGACCCCGGTGGACATCGAGACCTACGGCCCGTACGGCCCGGGCCGCATCGACAGCTCCTCGGGATGGAATCGTCCGCGTTATCCCTTCCAGGACCGGATCACCGCCGACGGCTCGAGCGGATACCCGGCGGAGCCCGGCCGCTACCACCTCTACGTCGGCTGGTTCTGCCCGTGGGCGCAGCGCACGGCGATCGTCCGGTCGCTCAAGGGCCTCGACGAGGTCGTGACGCTCTCCTACGTCGACGACGAGCGCGACGCCCGCGGATGGGCGTTCCGCGAGCGCCGCGGGGCCGACCCGGTGAACGGGTTCCTGTTCCTGGAGCAGGCCTACGACGCGACCGAGCCGGGCTATCCGGGACACCTGTCGGTGCCGGTGCTCTGGGACCGGAAGACCGGCAGGATCGTCAGCAACAACTTCCCGGACATCACCATCGACCTGGGCACCCAGTTCGAGCAGTGGGGAGACCCGGACATCCGGCTCTACCCGGAGGCCCTGCGCCCGCAGATCGACGAGCTGAACGAGGAGATCTACCGGAAGGTCAACAACGGCACCTACCGGGTCGCCGGGGCGACCACCCAGGAGGACTACGAGGAGTTCCGCCACGACTTGATCGCGACACTGGACGACCTCGACGCCCGACTGGCCGACCGCCGGTTCCTGTTCGGCGACCGCATCACCGAGTCGGACGTCCGGCTGTGGGTGACGCTCGCCCGGTTCGACCTCGGGTACAACCCGCTCGGCAAGATCAGCGAACGCCCGCTCACGGCCTTCCCCCACCTGTGGGGCTACGCCCGCGACCTCTACCAGCACTCCGCCTTCCGGGACACCACCGACTTCGGCTCCTTCCACTTCAAGGGCGCCTCCTTCCTCAACGACGGCCCCGTTCGCATCGAGGTGGAACCGCGCGAGGCCGACTGGGAGGCCCCCCACGGCCGCGAGAAGCTCAGCGCCTGATCCGCGCCCGGCCAGGTCAGCGGCTGCGTCGTGCAATCAGCGCGCAATTAACCAGGGCGGCAAGGGGAATCATGGTCACTCCGACAGGCCCTACGCCCAGGTCAGCGCTCCTACGGGCCGTGATCCAGGCACTTCCCAAGCCGACAGCGCGCTACGCCGGATAGTCGGTATCCCAGGGGTAGGTGAGGTGTTCGGGCGGTACTTCCCAAGCTCGCAGTTGGACGAGCAGGTCCGGTTACGACGAGTATGGCGAGAGCTCAGCCAAGGTCGCCGATCTCAGCCGCAGTGTGCGTGCCGGCGCCTGCGCATTGCCAAACGGCGGTTCCCTTCACCAGAGCGGCATGCAAGCCAAGCCGGTGCTCGGGACAGGTAGGTCACACTGCCCAGATGAGCTCCACGACGACCTCCTGAACTGCATCAGCAATCTCGACAAGCGCGCCGCTGGCGTCTCTACCGCTACTGGGCCAGATGGGGGGTCCGCCGCAGCCACCGGGGAACTCCACTCGCGCCGCGCCGGTGTCGTCCCAGTCCGGGATCGCAAGCCCTAACACTGCCTCGATTCCCGAAGCGCGGAGGTCGCCTTCCACGATCTTCACTGCCGTCTCCAGCGTGGCCCACAGTCCGGGCTCCAAGTCGAAGCCTGGCTCAAAGCTCATCTCCGTGAGCAACTCCTGTGCAAGACGGGCGATATCCGCAGGAGCCAGCTCCGCTGTCCGGCGCTCCAGGACCTCTTGTACGGCAGGCCCACTCAGGCGATATTCGTCCGCCATGCAACATGCAAGCTCGAGGACATGCTCGGCGCGAATGTCGCCCTCGCGTAGCCCTCGGTAGATCTGAGCGGCTAACTGCTCAGCAGCACCTTCGATCTGCTCGCTGTAGTACACGTCCGGAATTGTCTCCCGGAGCACGGAGTCGCGATCTCCACGAGCCCGACTATGGCCCAATCTCTTGTGCGCGGTTCAGCTCGATCAGTCGGAAGGCCCCCGCGCGGACCTCGGTCTCCTCGCCAGGGAAATACTCGGAGAGGAACGTCGCCAGGTCATAGTCGGTGAAGTCGTCGCCTTCACGTTCGAGTTCGGCTTGCGCCAACGACAGCGCCTCGTCGTACCACGCCCCCCAATCCTGGCCCATCCCCACGACGAGCAGTACCGCGATGTCCGGGGACTCTGCTGCGAACAGAAGGCGCAGATCCGCCGACTCAAGCCGCAACTCACTTGAGCCCTCATTGGCCGCGTCATCGCTAAGCTCCTGCTGCAGATCGTCGGCGACCTGCAGCAACTCGTTGATGGCGGCCTGGGCGGCAGTCATGTCGTCGACCGCCCGCTCGGACACGCCCGGCTCACCGCCCGCGGCGAGCGCCTCGTCGATCTCCCTCCTGGCCTGCGCCGCCGTGTAGTTGGCCTTGACGGCCTCCTTGCGGACCCGGAACATGTCCACCTTGGCCTGGAGCCGCTGTGACTGCAGGGCAGCGCGTTCCTCTTCCCTCACCAACTCCTCATACCGCCTCCGCGCAACGAGAGCATCCTGCTCGTGGCCGGTCCTACTGATCTGCAGTTCCCGGCGTTTGCGGGCAGTTGCCAGATCGGCGACGTCTCGGCGAACCTGCTGCAGCAGTTGGAGCACGCGCCGATAGCAATAATCGAGTGCGCTACCGGGATTCTGCGTGCGAAGCGCAGACTGCAGAGGGATGACCAGAGGTGGCCCCGTTTCGGCGCCACATTCGAACAACACCGCCACGGCTTCGCCGATCACTCTGCCCTTCTCAGGGTCTTGAGTCAGCAGCGTAGACAGCCATTCGCGGACCTCAGCGGACATGCGGACCCGATAGG
This sequence comes from Planotetraspora silvatica, assembly GCF_016863315.1. Taxonomy (GTDB): domain Bacteria; phylum Actinomycetota; class Actinomycetes; order Streptosporangiales; family Streptosporangiaceae; genus Planotetraspora; species Planotetraspora silvatica. The sequence continues at coordinate 11,025 of NZ_BOOQ01000017.1, read as the reverse complement.
TCATGCGCTCTCCGTTATGACGGCGGACGATGATCAGTTAGCCGGCCAGAGGCCGTTTTCTTTCAGGAGCCGCTTCGCAGCGTGCCGAGTGGCTTGCGACCCTTGTCCGAGAGCGATCTTCCGGAGCAATCCGGCGAAAAGCTCAACCTCCTCTGCAACCATCCACCCCAGGGACCTTGAGATCCAGTAGTCAGACCATGCGGTGAGACCACGCTGGACAACCGCCTGCAACGCCTGGGCCAGGTCGGGATCATCGGGACCAAGCACCTGTCTGGCGTCGCTCTCCACCTCGTTGCGTGACCTCTCCAGCAGAGGGAGGAGCCACATCCTTGATCTTTCGAAAGGACTATCAGTCCCCGCATTAAGTGACTCGACAGTCCAGGCCCCGTCGACAATGACCAACCACGGACCCTCCGGCTTGACAGCCAGGACCCTACGAACTGAAGTGCTCTCCATATCGACAAGCGTGGCATGCCGTCAGCAGCAAGATCCGGAACATACCGCCCCCAGGCACGCGAGGCGCACCGTTCTCAGGTCGCCGACCACGCGATATCGTCGCGATCCATGAAGCCCCCCACGCTCATGACCCCCGTCCTGCTTGCGCTCGTGTTGGTGTCCGCGTGTGGGGCTGATGAGACAGACCCGGTGCCCGCTCCCGCGATTCTCGATGGTCCGAGCATCCGGTCGAACCCGGATTCGGCCAGGCATGTGAAGTACTACGAGGCGTTGACTGCTATCGATCCGGAGATCAGGGACGACAACCCCGGACTGGGCCTGGAACCGCGGTCGTGATCAGTGCACCTCAATCAAGGGCTCGGCCGATGACGCGAAGCTGCTGGAACTGGCCGAGAAGCGGTTCGCGACGCCGGATCACCCCGAAGGCTTCGGGACGGCGAAGAACAAGCTGATCATGAAGGCCGTACGGCAATACGTCTGCCCGGAACCCTGATTTCCCCGACGGGCGATCAAGCAACCACTCAGGAGAAGACCCGGACATCCGGCTCTACCCGGTGGGCAGGCGAAGGGACACGTCACGCCGGGCTCGTCGACGTGACTCCCTCACCGTGGCTCCTGGAAATCCCGCCGTGCCCTCCCCGTCGGCTGTTGAGCCGCCGCGGCGGTTCCTCGCCCGTACGGCCAGGGCGACACTGGACGCGAATCCGCCGCCGCCATGAGAACGGCCCGGAGCAATCGGTGCGCCTTTCACGTGGCGAACTCCACGACCAGCCGGGCCAGTTCGGACGGCTGATCCTCCGGCACGAAGGTATACGAATCGGCGACCGTGACCAGTCGGGCGTCGGGCAGGGTTGCCGCGAGCCGTTCGAAGAGCCGGGCAGGGAAGATTTGGTCGTCCTCCGCGCGAACCAGCAACACCGGCTTGCTGAATCCGGTCAGCGCCTTGGCAGCGGCCAGCGTGTACCTGTTGTGCACGCCCACGATGAACCGCTTGGTGTCCCTGCGAACCTGGCGGCTGTCGTAGCTTGGCCGCAGGTAGGAGTCGATGATCTCGGCGGGGATGCCACGCTTGGCCAGCCGGCCGAACGCGGACGGCCGCCGCTGCACAATCGGCAGCCGGAGCAGTCGGCTGGCCAGCCAGACCGCACCGGGCAGCCGAACCAGCTTGGGCAGCGAGGTGAACGGATCGGGCAGGAACTCCTCGAACGCGTCGCACGGGGTGAGCACAACACGACCGAGCCGCTCCGGATGGTCGGCCATCAGGATCTGGGTGAGTGCACCGCCGGTGTCGTTGGCGACCACGGTGACGTCAGTCAGGTCAAGCGCGTTGAGGAACTCCGCGATCAGCTTGGCGACCCCGGAGGGCGTCAGGTCGGCGTCGGCCGGCATGGGGACCTGGTGTGCGCCAAGCGGCCAATCCGGCGCGATGCAGCGCAAGCCCGCGTCCGCGACGGCCGGCACGACCTTGCGCCAGAGGTTGGCGTTGACCAGCAGACCATGCACGAACACGACAGGCGGGCCGGAGCCGCGTTCGGTGTAGGCGACCCGGCCGCTGGGCAAGGCCACGGTCTTGCCGGTGCCAAGAGCTGTGTCGAGCATGCGGACCTCCGCGGCGATCGATGTCACCTCGGGGCGAACTTCATCGAGGCGTCTTCGATGCAGCCCAGTTCGTTCAATGCCGCCTGCCGGCCTGTGTCGACAACTGCGCGAAGCAGGCGTGGGCGTCGCTCGGTACGGCCGATCTTCGCGCTGCCGATCGGCGGGCGGATCTGCAGGGTCGCGGGGTGCGACGCCAGAAGCCGCTCTTCCTCCGCTCTGATGGCCTCGCGGCCCAGCCATGTCTCGAGGGCTCCTGGTGCGCGCCGGGCGAACCATCGCGACAACAACAGGCGTTCGCCGCGGGACGGAGCCGACGCGGTCTCGTCAATGCGCCGAGTACGAAGCGCAACGATGTGCGTGGCCTTCTGAGCAAGTGCCGTCCGTACGGGGATCGCCTCGCTCACCCCGGCGTCGACGAACGGCCGCCCGTCGATCTCAATCGGTTCGCCTGCGAGAAGTGGCATCGCGGTCGACGCGCGGAGTGCGGCCTGCAAACTTGCTCGGTCACGGATCTGCCCGTGCAGATCGATGGCCTGGCCTGTGAGGGCGTCTGTGGCGATCGGGTGGAATTCAACCGGGCTGTCGAGGATCTCCTGAAACCCCATCGGCAGGATCTCGGTGTACACGGTGTGGACAAGGAAACGAGTGTCCACGATCGGCTGCCGGAGCAGTGCACGCCTTGGATCGATGGTCGTCCGCATGATGATCGGATCCCACCATGCGTGCATGCTGCTTTCGGCTCGACCACACAACAGCCACGCTGCGTTCAGCGCTCCCGCGGAACTGCCGTAGACGGCATCGAACATCGGCAACAGCCCCAGTTGTTCGATGGCAATCGTCATGCCGCTCGAGTACGCACCACGAGAGCTTCCACCTTCGACCAGTAGTACGAGGCGCGCGTCGTCGTTGCGATGTCCGGGAGCGCTTCCTTGTTGCTTGCGGTCACGTAGCAACTGAAGGACAGTGGCGGTCAACGTTCCACCTTCTCTTCTTGTTGAGGGAACGTCGCCATCCTGCGCGCTTGGTGGACGCGGATGCGACTACCTGGCAGGTACTCGTTTCGACGCGTGCCGCCCCGGCTATCGTGACGTCTCGTGACAGTTACGAACATCGGTCACCTGATCCGCCGGCAACGGGGGCTGGCCCGGCGCAGCCAGATGGACCTGGCGCATGAGATCGGCATCTCACCCCGGCACCTGAGCTTCGTCGAGCTGGGCAAGTCGAAGCCGAGTCCCGAAGTGCTGATGAAGATCGCCCAGCATCTGGACCTGCCACTGCGGGAGCGGAACGACTGGCTTCTGGCGGCCGGATACGCTCCCCGCTATCCGGAAACGCCCCTGACCGAGTCGGCTCTTTCCCGGGTCCGGGCCTCGTTGCAGGCGCTGCTGGACACGCACGACCCGTTCCCCGGCATCGCAATGGACCGGCGGTGGAATGTGCAGCTCAGCAACCACGCTGCGCTCCGGCTGGTCTCCGGCATCCCCGAGGACGTGCTCGGCGTGCCGGCCAACGTTTTCCGTATGGCCCTACACCCCGCCGGGCTCGCCGGCCGTACTCGAAACCTCCCGCAATGGTCCGCCTACCTGCTGCGCCGGCTCGACCGGGCCGTGGTGCGGACCCAAGACCCCTGCCTTGCCGCGCTCGCCGACGAGATCGCGACCTGGCCCGCGGTCCCGGAGCGCCACACCTGGAGCAGCCTTTTCCCAGACGAAGCGGACGACCCGGTCCTGTCATGGCGGCTTGAGCTCGACGGCGAGGAACTATCGATGTACTCCGTCCTGAGCACATTCGGGACCCCGATGGACGTCACCCTGTCCGACCTGTCAATCGAGCTGTTCTTTCCTGCCGACGAGCAAACCGAGACCATCCTGCGACGCCACGCTTAAGCCGACGGTTCTACAGATCCCTCCCGTCCTCCTCTCTTCCGGGACACCACCGACTTCGGCTCCTTCCACTTCAAGGGCGCTTCCTTCGTCAACGACGGCCCTGTCCGCATCGAGGTGGAACCGCGCGAGGCCGACTGGGAGGCCCCGCACGGCCGCGAGAAGCTCGGCACCTGATCCGCGCACGGCCGGCCACCCGCTCGCGGTTCCCGGCGGAGCGGGTGCCGGCATGTTGCGGATGGTCCCGGCGGTGATCTCATCGATCACATATCGCCGGGGCGTGCACAGCGGTACCTTGCAGACATGGCGACACATTGGACGCTTGGTTGTGATGCAGCCGACCCACAGGGGATAGCGGCGTTCTGGGCGAGCGCGCTCGGGTATGTGAGTGAGCCGGGTTACGACGATCCAGATGGTGCTTCCATCGTCGATCCGAACGGCATGGGTCCTGCCATCGGCTTTCTCAGGGTGCCGGAGGGCAAGACAGCCAAGAACAAGATGCACATCGACATCCGAGTGGCAGGCGAGCCGCCCTGGGACATGGCCGAGCGCGAGCAGCTCATCCGTGTGAAGGTGGCCGAGCTGGTCGTCGCCGGAGCAACGGCTGTCCGCGAGGAGTCCTACGGTGAGCAGCTTGGTCATGTCGTGATGCTCGACCCAGAAGGCAACGAGTTCTGCGTCGCGTGATGGCAAAAAGGCGCGATGATCGCTCCACTTCTAATCCGATGCCCTTCCTCCTCCTCGCTGCCTGAGCGCCCCGGCCATGCCTGTGCGCTGCCACCGGGCGCGCGAGGCGCACCGCTTTCTGGTTCAGCCCCAGAGGTCAGGTGGCCGACCACGCGATATCGTCGCGATCCATGAAGCCCCCCACGCTCGTGGCCCCTGTCCTGCTTGCGCTCGTGTTGGTGTCCGCGTGTGGGGCTGATGAGACAGACCCGGTGCCCGCTCCCGCGATTCTCGATGGTCCGAGCATCCGGTCGGACCCGGATTCGGCCAGGCATGTGAAGTACTACGAGGCGTTGGCTGCTATCGATCCGGAGATCGGGGACGACAACCCCGACTGGGCCTGGGACCGCGGTCGTGATCAGTGCACCTCGATCAAGGGCTCGGCCGATGACGCCAAGCTGCTGGAACTGGCCGAGAAGCGGTTCGCGACGCCGGATCACCCGGAAGGCTTCGGGACGGCGAAGAACAAGCTGATCATGAAGGCCGTGCGGCAATACGTCTGCCCGGAACTCTGATTTCCCCGACGAGCAATCAAGCAACCGCTTAGGAGAAGACCATCTAATAGGGCTGGGAGACCAGAATGGCCCACTTTGCACCCGCTGGAACCCTGACGGTCAGCTGGTATGTTTTCGCCTTCATGGGAAGGGTCGCGTTCTCGTAATCAGTCATTCCGCTCGAACACGACTCCGTCCACCGGACCGTTCCCGTCGACTGGGCGCCCCCGTCCACCTCGAACGTGACATCACCAACGGCCCCGACACAGTCAGCGACAACCTCGTACACACCACGAGCCTTGAACTCACCGACCCAGCCCACGAGCTCCCCGGTGGGATCGATATGCCGAAGAAGAATCTTCCCGCCGGCGACACCTGTGAGATCGGCCAACTCGGGCGGCTCAGCGAGCGTGGCGGCTGTGATCGGTGCGGTGCCAGAAGGACTGGCCGGCGCTGTTGGAGTCGGCGTTGCCGAGTCCCCGTTGCCAGGCGCTACGCAACCGGCCACGAGTGCCGTAACCACGACGGCCAGAGCGAATCCACGCATCAGGAGCCTTCCCCTGTGGATCAAGACACCGCAAAGTATGGCGTACCACGCCGTACAAGGGTCTCCTTGCAGTGCGGGCACTTCCGCCTGTCGGCCGTCTGCTCCACGTACGTGGCATCGGGGCGCATCACCGCCGTCGGATCACCGGATCGTGATCGCCCTACCGGTTGTGGACGGGAACCCCGCCGATCTCCAGCGGTTCTGACCGAGACGGCCGGAGGCCGATCTCACGCGGCTAGCATGCCCGGGTGTCCTCGGTGAACCTGCGCCACTCGGTCCGCGCAATCGTCCTCGATGAGGACGACCGCATCCTGCTGTGCCGCTTCGCCATTCCAGAGCCGGCCGGCACCGTCGTATGGGCCGCACCCGGCGGAGGCATCGAGCGAGGCGAGACGCCGCTCGCCGCGCTGCGCCGCGAGCTCCATGAAGAGATAGGCCTGGCGGTCGCCACCGACCCACCACATGTATGGCACCAGCAGGTCACCGCACCCGGACACGCGCCGGGGTACGACGGCGTGGTCAACGACTATTTCCTTGTCCGCACCTCATCGTTCAATCCCCGTGGAGCCATGTCTGACGACGAGCTCGCCATCGAGAACATCAACGGCTTCCGCTGGTGGGGGCTACAGGACATCGCCGACTACCGCGGTTCCGAGTTGTTCTCGCCGCGCGACCTCGCCACCCCGTTGGCGGCGCTGATCACCAGCGGGCTTCCGACCAGACCGGTGCCGCTCGGCCTTTAGCCCCGATCGCTGACGTGTCAGTCCTGTCCCGGGACAGGACGCTGGACTGCGCCGGGTTTCCCGGCGGCCGTGGTGCGCCCGCTTCCGTGGAGACACTTTGGTCGACTTGTGCGCCATCACCCCCCACAAGGGGACATTGCGGGACTCAACCCCCAACGGGTTATCGGAGGTTGAGTATCTCCAGCATCTTCTCCACGGGCAGGAGCGGGTTCTGGGCGGCCACCGGCGCGGTCTCATCGTCCGCATAGAGCTCCAGTACGCGGTCCATGGGGAGACGCGGGTCGCACGAGGCGTTGCTCAAGGGGAACTCTCTGCTGAGCGCTTCGATCAGGGATGCCTGGGCCGTGGGATCGAGGACGGCCAGCGATCGCCGATTCCCGTCACCGCTCGCTGTCCATCGACGTGAGGATGGCGTCGGCGTACCGGTTTCCGGATGCCGCGCCGGCGGGGACGGCGGCCTCGATGCGCGCCAGCGCCTCGGGGCTCAGAGCCAGGGAGGCCGCGCCGAGCCGGTCGCGTCATCCCCCGGAAGTCCCGGTCGGTCAGGTGCCGGTCGGGCGTCCAGTGCCCTGACAGCAGGCCCCGGGAGAGCATGCCGTACGCGGTGACGCCGATGCCCAGCTCGCGGGCGGCCGACCCGTACGCCACGGAACTGGTCGAGCGGCTCCGCCGGGAGAGCGCGGAGTTCGCCGGGCTGTGGGATCGGCATGAGGTGGCCGTGCGCAGGCTCGACAGCAAGCGGATCGTGCATCCCGAGCTCGGTCTCATCGAGCTCGAGTGCCAGAACTTCGTGTGCGAGAGCGAGGCGCAGCGGCTCCTGGTGTTCACCGCCGCGGAGGGCAGCCACGCGGCCGAGCAGCTGCGGGTGCTCGGCGAGCGTATCGCCGAGCAACCCGTCTGAACATGCCCGCGCCGGCTCAGGCGGCCGCCGCGGGGAGCGCCTCCTCGCGCGGGCGGGGGCGGTAGGAGACCCACAGCGCCCCGCCGTACAGGGTGATGCCGAGCAGCACCATGAAGACGACCACCGGCCAGGCCCACGGGTCGGGGACGTGGAGGGCGAGGAACCAGCTCTTCTCCCGCGTGCCGTTGGCCTTCATGACGCCGGCGACGATGCCCTGCGGGAACAGCGGGATGGCGCCGAACGACCAGCCGACGATCGCGATGATCTGGTCGCGCTTCGGCAGGTCGTCGAACTTCTTCCACCTCGCCGACGCGGACTGCGCACGTTTGCCCGTGCGCATCGTCTGCAGCAACTCGGGGCCGTGGGAACGCAGCCTGCTCTCGGCCAGCGCGCCCAACCCCCACACGCACAGTGCCCCGGTCGCGATCCCCACCGCGACTCCCGGCCAGCCGTAGGAGGAGGCGACCAATCCGGCGGGCACGCCGGTGAGCCCGCCCAGCCCGATCACGGCGTAGGCGAGGCCGGTCAGCGAGCCGTCGTCCTCGGAGGAGCGCAGCGGGTTGCCGCCCCGTCGGTGCGGATCGATGCCGGGCACGAGCGCGTAGACCGAGATCAGCGGGACGATGCCCGCCCCGCCGCCGAGCAGGGCGGCCGTCAGGGCGAGCGGCAGCGGCCACGGGCCGCCTGTGATCGCGGCGCCGGCGACCGTCAGCGCCAGGCCCACCGGGCCGACGGTCAGCAGCCACGCCCACTGCCTGCCCCGGACCTCGGAGGCCCCCGGCGTCATCAGGGTGAGCCACAGGACCGTGCCGTCCGTGCCGTACAGGTTGGCCGACATCGCCCCCGCCATGAGGATGAAGACCGCGCCCGTGTACGGCAGCAGGCCGTTCATGCCCATGAAGAGCATGCACGAGGTGAAGAAGACGGCATAGGCCAGGGCGAAAGTGAGCTGGTGGTTACGCACCAGGTCGCGGGTCCAGGTGCGCATCTCCTTGGCCACGACGGCGCCCTGCGCGGACGCGGCCGTCATCGGCCGCCTGCCGCGGACGGACGGCCGGGCCGCGGAGGTGCGCCGGGTGAGTAGCGCCGCCCACGCGCCGAGCAGCAGCACGATCAGCAGGCACATCGCGCCGAGCGCGGCCGCCGAGCGCGGCCACGCCCCTTCGGCGGCCGCCTCGACGGCGAGTAGGCCCCAGCCGGACGGGAGGTACCGCAGGATGGCCGACGCCGTGGGCGGAATCCCACCCACCTGCTGGAAGGCCACGAAGAAGACCCAGCCCTGACCGAGCGCGGCGAGGATCACGCCGTTGCTGAGCCCCGCGGCGATCGCGCCGACCCGCGACCGCAGCGCCAGGCCCATGACGGCGGTCGCGACGCGGGACAGCAGGACGAAGACCACCAGCGACAGCAGCATCGCCGGGAGCGCGATCAGCACCGAGGCCGCCGAGCCGAGGCGCACGCCGAAGACCACGAGTGCGGCCAGGGCCACCAGGCTGACCACCGGAGCGACTCCGATGAAGGATGCGGTGAGCAGCCCGAACGCGAGGCGCCGGGGCCGCAGCCCGACAAGGGTGAAGTATTCGGGGCGCAGGGTCTCGTCGCCGCCTCCGATGAAGACCGGCCCGAAGATCCAGCCGAGCATCCAGACCGCGTACGCGGCGGCCAGCATGTCGCCGGTGTGCCACCCGGTGACCGAGCCCACGTTCGGATCGCCGACGAACGCGACGGCGATGGTGCCACCGGCCAGGATGAGCCCGAGCACGGCTCCTGCGACGACGAGGCCGGCCTTCTGGCTGTTCATCGAGTTGCGCAGGACGGCCATCTTCATGGCCGCCATGGTCATCGCGACAGCCATGACAACCCCTTCGCGCCGGCGCCGGACGCGCCCACGAGCTCGACGAAGGCGTCCTCGAGCGGGCCCGCGCCCCGGACCTCGTCCAGCGTGCCCGCGGCGGCGACCCTGCCCTGGTCGATGACCGCGACGTGGTCGCAGAGCTGTTCGACGAGGGCCATGACGTGGCTGGACAACACGACCGAGCCCCCGCCGGCGACGAAACCGCGGAGGATCCCCTTGATCGTCGTCGCGGAGACGGGATCGACGGCCTCGAAGGGCTCATCCAGCACCAGCAGCCGCGGCGCGTGCAGCAGCGCGGTCGCCAGCCCGATCTTCTTGCGCATCCCGGTGGAGTATTCGATCACCAGGGTGTTCTCCGCCGAGTCGAGCTCGAGGACCTCCAGCAGCTCGCCCGCCCGCTCCGCCACCACGTCCTTGGACAGACCGCGCAGCAGGCCCAGGTAGGTCAGGACCTCGCGTCCCGTCAGGCGTTCCGGCATGGCCAGGCCGTCGGGGAGCACGCCTACGAGCGTCTTCGCCGTGTCCGGGTCGGACCAGACGTCGGCCCCGAAGATCCGGGCGCCCCCGCTGTCGGGCCTGAGCAGGCCGACGGCCATGGCCAGGGTGGTGGTCTTGCCGGCTCCGTTCTGGCCGACCAGCCCGTAGAAGGAGCCCTGGGGGACGGTCAGGTCGACGTGATCGACCGCCACCTTCTCTCCGAAGGCCTTGGACAGGCCGGCTATCTCGAGCGCTGCGGTCATGACGATCTCCCGGTCGCGGGGGGTGGGCCGTTTCGCGTGCGAGGGGTCCAGAAAGCGGACAGGGGAGATTCGATCATGAGAACCTCCGACGCGTCGAGGGAAACAACCGAATCGTCACCGTTCCCGCGGCGCCGCGAAGGGTGGCGGGCCCCGGCCGTCCCTCGCGGGTACGGCCGGAGCCCGTGGGGACTACGCCGGATACACCTCGAACTCCGACAACTGGGCGGCGGACCAGCCCGTGTTGGCCGTGAAGTTCAGCCGCACATAGCGCGCCGACGTCTGCGCGAACGTGATCGTCACCGCGTTGCCCGTCGCCGGGTTGAACGAGTAACCCGTCGAACCGGCGATCGTGGCGAACGACGACCCGTTCGTGCTGCCCTGCACGGACAACGTCTGCGTCCGCGTCTGCCACGCCGACTGCGGCGGCAACTTCAGCACGACCCGCCCGATCGACGCCGCCGACCCGAGATCGACCTGAACCCATTGCGGGAACGCGTTGTTGGCGCTCTCCCAGTAACTGTTCGCGTCGCCGTCGACCGCGTTCCCCGAGCCGTAGTTCTGCGTGTGGCTGCTCTCCGACGTGGCCTTGCCCCGGGCCAGGTTGGTGTTCGCCTGGGCGTCCGTGGTGACGTTGACGGTGTTGGAGGCGGGCGAGGTGTTGCCCGCGGCGTCCTGCGCGGTCACGGTGAAGCTGTACGCCGTGCCGGCCGTCAGCCCCGTGACGGTGGCGGATGTGCCGGTCGACGAGGCCACGACCGCGCCGCCGCTTCGGACCTGGTAGCCGGTCACGCCCTTGTCGTCCGTCGAGGCCGACCATGTCAGCGAGACACTGGTGGCCGTCTTCCCCGCCACCGTGAGGTTGCCGGGTGCGGTGGGCGCCTGGGTGTCGGTGTCTCCGCCGCCGCCTGCCGTGCCGTACACCTCGAGTTCGGACAGTTGCGCGGCGGTCCAGCCGGTGTTGGCGGTGATGTTGACGCGGACGTAGCGCGCCGAGGTCTGCGCGAACGTGATCGTCACCGCGTTGCCCGTCGCCGGGTTGAACGTGTAACCCGCCGGCCCCGCGATCGTGGCGAACGACGAC
>NZ_BOOQ01000016.1 GCF_016863315.1 Planotetraspora silvatica | reverse complement strand
GCCTGCCACGCCGACTGCGGCGGCAACTTCAGCACGACCCGCCCGATCGACGCCGCCGACCCGAGATCGACCTGAACCCATTGTGGGAACGCGTTGTTCGGGCCCTCCCAGTAGCTGTTCGGGTCGCCGTCGACGATGTTCGGCGAGCCGAAGTTCTGGTTGTGGCCGCTCTCCGCGGTCGCCTTGCCGCGAGCCAGGTTGGTGTCGCCGCCGCCACCGCCGACCACAGGAGGCGTGGGCCGGACGGGGGTCAGCGCGATCTGACCCTTCAGCATCCGGCCGCCGTCGCCGGTGAGCCTGAGGTAGTAGTCGGAGGAGCAGACGGTGCCGTCCTCGTCGAGTCCGAGGAAGCCGGAGTTGACCGGGATCATCGACTGGTTCTCCGCCGTCTTGGCGATCTGGTTGCCCTCGTTGAACTCGTCGAACATCGAGATGTAGATGCCCTGGGCGCCCACCCGGACCATGTTGTAGAACTGGCGCCACATGAAGTCGCCGTGCGCGCGATGCCGCGCCGTCACCTCTCCCGGCATCACGCAGGGCTGGTAGTCGATGCCGCGGGCGTTGCAGTACGCCTGGTCGGGGACGTTGAGGTCGTTGTAGAACCGGTCGGAGTCCGCCGCCGTGCTGATCCGTCCCACCATCCACGGCGAGAGCATGTTGTAGGCGTTGAACACGTCGATGAAGCCGGGCCGGCAGTCGTTGATGCCGGCACGCCAATAGGTCGGCACCCCGCCCATCACGTAGCAGCCCTGGCTCTTGAACCAGTTGACCACGTCGAGACAGGCGGCCGCGTCCGACGGGTGCTTGGCCTCGTTGAACCCGAAACCCCAGATGCCGACGACGGGCTTGCCGTTCTGTTTGGCGTACGCGGAGGACGCCGTCATGGCCGACATCTTGTTCGTCCAGTCGGCCTTGATCTCGGGCTGGAAGTTCGTCCAGCCGGACACGTCGTACATGACGTAGAACTTGCGGCCGTTCGCCTCGGCGGCACTGCGGACCTTGACGGCCATCGCGTCGCGGGTCGCGCCCTCGCCGCCGTTCGGGTTGAAGCGCTGAAGCGCGGCGGTGTCGCAGTTGTTCTCCCGCATCCACCGGAAATGGGTGTCGACGGTCTGCTGGTCGTACGACGAGAACAGCGCGGCGGGCTGCCCGTTGCCGAGGTTGGCGTAGGCGGTGGGGTAGGTCCGGGTGAACTCCCGCAGGTCGGGCCACGCGACGATGGTGGTGTTGCCCGGCGAGGGTGGCTGGGACCCGTTCTGGCTCCAGTGCCACCAGGTGTTGATGGGGGCGCCGTCACCCGGGCAGGCGAACCAGCCCTGGTAGCCGACGGTGATCTTCCCGACCACGTCCCCGACGGGACTCGCGGCGTTCGCCGCGCTGGTCATCGCAGAGATCAGTTCGGTTCCCGACACCGCGGCGATAGCGGATCCCGACATCACCGAGGTGATGAACGTCCGGCGGGAGACTGCCACGTGCTTTCCTTTCGTCCAGAACGGCGGTCCATGCCTCACCTCCTCGGCTGGGCCGTCCGGGGACGCTCCGGGGGCTCATGTCGGCGGGTCGGCACGCGGCGGCGCTCGCCGTACCCCCGGCGCGAGAGCAACCACTTTGCACGCATCTTGACAGGCATCGATACCAGCTTGCAATACTCGGAAATATCGATGAAATATGACGGCATATGGATAGCAAGAACTTGCGATCATTGCGGAAAGCGGACCGTTCCAGCATGCGTCCGGAGGAGAGGAATCCCTCGCCGAAATCGTGTTGCCCGGCGATCAGCTGTTCGGCACCGTTGCGGGCATGAGCGTGCCCTACCGGCAGATCCGTGCCGCATACTCCGAGGAGTCCATCACCGTCTACCAGGCCTACGATCCGGCCGTCGCGGGACCCGCCGTCGCCGCGCAGCGGTTCGTCCCCCCGTTCAAGCGAGAACGGATGACCTGGATCAAGCCGTCCTTCCTCTGGATGATGTACCGCTGCGGCTGGGCCACCAAGGCCGGCCAGGGCCGCGTCCTGGCGATCGACATCACACGCGAAGGGTTCGAGTGGGCGCTCGGCCATTCGTGCCTGAGCCACCCGGGCCACGGCGCCGACCAGGCGGACTGGGCGGCGCGGCTGCGGCGGTCTCCGGTCCGGATCCAGTGGGACCCCGAACGCGACCCGCACCACAACGCGTTGCCGTACCGGTCGATCCAGATCGGACTGTCGGGCGAGGCCGTCGACCGCTACCTGGACGAGTGGACCGTGGCGATCACCGACATCACCGACCTGGTCCGCACCGTCCACGCGGTCGTCAGGAGCGGTGGGGATCCCGCCGGACTGCTTCCCGTGGAGCGGCCGTACCCGATCGGCGCGGACCTCGCCTCGATCGTCGAGGCGACGACGGAGGCGGACGTCACCTGAGCCGCCCTCGGCGCGGAAGAGCGGGGTGAGGGTGAATAGTCTGGCGGGATGGCGACAGTTCATGTGCTGACCGAAGGCTACGTCGGAGACCGGGTGGCCGGCACGGTGACCCTGATCAGGGACGGATCGACGATCGCCGTCGTGGATCCCGGGATGGTGGCGGACCGGCGCCTGATCCTCGACCCGATCGAGGCCTTCGGCCTGACTCCCGCGGACGTGACCGACGTGGTGTTCTCACACCACCATCCCGACCACACGCTCAACGCGGCGCTGTTCCCCGAGGCCCGGTTCCACGACCACTGGGCGATCTACCAGGGCGACCGCTGGGACGACCGGGACGCGGACGGCTTCGCGCTCTCCGAGTCCGTACGGCTGACGCGCACCCCCGGCCACACCCCGGAGGACATCACCACCCTTGTGGAGACGGACGACGGGCTTGTCGCGCTCACCCACCTGTGGTGGAACGCCGACGGCCCGGCCGAGGACCCGCTCGCCGTGGACGGCGCCCTGCTTCTCACGTCGCGCGAACGCCTGCTCGGCCTCTCCCCCGCCTTGATCATCCCCGGCCACGGAGCGCCGTTCTCCGTGCGCTGACCCCCCGCCGCGAGTGGGTTCGTGTTCGGTGTCCGGGCATGGCATCGTAGGTCCTCATTTGCCGCGGATGAGGAGTTTTTGTGACGCCAGCACCGGAGGGCATGGGTGACCGCCGCATGGAGGCCGAAGGCGAGCTGAGCATGGCCCGCCTGGCCCTCGACGACGGTGAACGGCAGCACGCGGCGGAGCACATCGCGAACGCCCTGGTCTGCGATCCCACGCTGCCGGATGCCCATGAGCTGCTGACGGTGCTCACCGCACGGTCCAAGGACCGCCTCGACCTTTTCCCGGTCGAGCAGCCGGCCTTCCTCGGCGCGGTCGTCGCCCGCGCGCACGTGCTGGCCGCCGACGGGGAGCACGACGAGGCCCTCGGCCTGCTCGTGTCGGCTCAGTGCCATCAACCGGCGGGCCGGTGGGCGGACGTCCCCTGGGTGCTCGACGGCGCGCTCGCCACCCGGGTGCCGCCGGACGAACTGTGCGCCCTTGCCGCCCGGCTGCTCCGGGTGCTTCCCGACCCGATCCCGCGCGACATGCGGCCCGGCGTCCAGCCGTACCTCTCGCTGGTGCGCAACTCGGCCGGTCTGTGGCCGGAACACGCCGGGATCCTGTGGGTCACGTCCGTCCTGTCCCGCCGCATGGAGCTGTGGGACGAGGCGCTCGACACGGCTCTGCGCTCGGAGAGGGCCGCCCCTTCGCTGCAGGCGTCGGTGGCCGTGGCGTACGCCTACCGGAGCATGAAGCGCTGGGCCGAGGCCGAGCGGGCCTTCCTGCGCGCCCTGGAGCACGATCCCGGCAACGCCGCGGTGGAGACCGACGTCGCGGAACTGCTGGCGACGAGCGGCCGCGCCGAGGAGGGGCTCGTCTGGGTGGAACGCGTCCTCGAACGCGAGCCCCACCAGGAGAACGCCTTCCCCACGGCGTGCGGCATGCGCTTCGCACGTGACGGCGACGTGCGCCACCTGATCGACCTCGCCGACCACCTGCGCGAACATCCCGACAATTCGCACGCCGAGGCGGTGCTGACGTCCTGGTCCCAGCGTCGTTTCTGGCTCGGCCCGGTGCCGGCGCCCTCGGAGTCGGTCGTCAACGTGCTGTCCCAGGTGCTGGAGGCGGAGGAGAAGCCGAGCGGGGGGACGCTTACCGTCTCGGCGCCGGAGCCGCCGAGCGCCCTGCTGGCCTTCAGGCGCTCCCTCGCGGACTTCACGCTGACGATCGACGGCGTTCCCGACCCCGACCCGCGGGCGCCTGTCCCTGAGGTGTTCGCGGCGGGCCCGGTCCGCTCGATCGGCAGAAGGGTGTGGGACTACGAGGGAGCCGAGGCCCGGCCGTCGGCCGCCCCGCCGTCACCCGACGCGGCCCGCGCGCTGCAGGACATCGCCCAGGAGGGCTGGCCGCACCTCCTCGCCGCCTACGATCACGCGGTGCGCCTGTCGGGTCTGCCCCTCGACGACCTCCTCGGCGTTCTGGTCCACCCGCCGGCGCCGCTGAAGGACGACGCGGCCACCTGGCCGGAGTGGATCCGCTCGGTCCAGGCGTGGGCCTGCCTCGGCATCGCCCATCACCGGGCCGACCAGCCCTGGGCCGCTTCCGACCGGCGGGCGGTGCTCATCGATCTGGCCTACGGGCCGGAGGACTGGGTGACGGAGACGGCCCTGCTGGGGCTGGTCGCGACGGCGTGGGTGACGCCTGACACCCGTGCGGACGTCGCCGAACTGGTCGGATGGCGCTTCATCGCGGCGATGGAGGCGAGCCGCACGCGCCCCGTCACCCTCCTGGAGTCGCTGGCGCTGCTGACGCTGGCGACGCCGGAGATGAATCCCGACGTCCGGGCCCTGGCCTCACGAGTCCTGACGCCCGACGACGGCACCGATGCCGGGGGCCGCGGCGGACGACCGCGCGAACCCGGGGAGATCCGCCCTCGCTGGTGGCGCCGCGTCGTGCCGCGGCGGCGCCGTGGAGGCGCCTGACCGGGCTCCCCGGCCCTGACCGCGTCACGGAGCCTACGAGGGCCACTGCGGGGCGCCTTGTCACGATGGCCGACCGGATGCTCGGGTCGCGCACGGCCGAGGGACGCGGTGCAATATGGCTGCGACGGGGCGCCAAGTCGCTGCCGCAATCGACAACTTCGCTGGTTGACTGACCGCCGTGGTGGGCCGGATCTGCATTGACATGCTGCGCCCGCGCAAGGCCGACCCTGATGCATCGTAAGACGACCAACTGCCCAAGTTGGTCGCGACCCGAGGACAGCCACGGACGCCCGAGGACGACGTGTGCTCTCCGACCATCGGGCTGGCGCTACTTGTCGGGGCTCGGTACTCTCCGCACGCCGAACGGCTGCTCGCCGCAAGCCATACGCGTCCAGACGCGCCGCGATCGCCGCGGAGTCAAGCCGGGCGCCCAGATTCTGAACGACCAGATCCCCCAGGCCCACGGCGGCGAGTTCGCCGGGAGCACCCTGCAGGAGAAGCCCTGCCAGCGCAGCATTCGTCCGTGCAAGGTTCTGTTCGTCGTACCACTCAACCCACAGCAGTCGTAGCGTCTTCCAGGCCGTCTCCACCGACCCGAAGACGTTAGCCGACGCGAGCTCGTCGAACGGCGCGCGGAGGTCGCCAGAGAGCCAGTGCTCCAGTAACTCGGCTGGGCTCCCCGAGCTCCAGGCCCGGTCACTCAGCTCCTGCACGGGTCGGGCCGGGATCGTCGACACGAAGTGGAAGTGCCGCCCGGCCTCCGCGTGTCGTGCAGCTGCGGCCCAGATTCCCTTAGCCTGCAGTGATGCCACCGTCCAAGCGTTGGCATTTCCCTGCTGACGCTTCACCTGGTGGACCTCGATCGCCCCGGCCCGCCGGAGGGTGAATTCGGCACCCTCGGCTCGCTCGCCGACATCCTCGACTGTGATCGATTCGGCACCACCTTGCAGCACATACAGGAGGTGCTGCACGGTCCAGGCGCTCTCATATCGATTGCTGACCTTGTCGGTCTCACCTGCCGGCCGAGGGCTCATCGTCACTCCGGTGGTCGACTCCAGCCCCCCTATTCTCGCGTACCCGGATCAGCCTGAGGACGCTCAACGACCGACCGGAAACTCACTCGATCGCAGCAATGGAGGGATCAACAGCGACGCGACTCCTCTCCTATAAAGGGCCGCAGGACGGCCAACTTCGGGAAAGCGGCGCTCACCTGTGGGCTCGAGAAAGCCTTCCGTTCGTGTCACCTTCCTACGGAAGTTACTCGGGTCGAGCTTGAATCCCCATACAGCTTCGTAGATGCGGCGCAGGTCGCCGACGGTGAAAGGTTCGGGGCAGAACGCCGCGGCTACCGTCGTATGTTCAAGCTGCCACCTGGCCCGCTCCAGTCCATCGCGGAGTATCGCAGCATGATCGAAGGCTAGTGGCATGCCACC
The DNA here is from genome assembly GCF_016863315.1 of Planotetraspora silvatica. Classification (GTDB taxonomy): domain Bacteria; phylum Actinomycetota; class Actinomycetes; order Streptosporangiales; family Streptosporangiaceae; genus Planotetraspora; species Planotetraspora silvatica. Next base: position 164,411 of record NZ_BOOQ01000016.1, on the reverse strand, counting down.
TCCGAGAGCGGTTGAGACAGGCATCCATCGCGCCGCTGCGGCATCCGTGCCTGCGACGGGCAGCGGCAGGTCGGGCCCAAGTGCCAGATAGGCCACCGTGATTATCCGGCCCCGCGGGTCGCGCTCCGGGTCACTGTAGGCGTGCAACTGCTCCAGATGCAGTTTCCGACCGTCGAGCGCGGTCTCCTCCCGCAGTTCCCGCAGTGCTGCCTCATCTAGGGTCTCGCCGTCGCGAACGAAACCGCCTGGGAGCGCAGCACAGCGCCGATAGGGCTCGTTGCCGCGCTCAATCAGCAGGACCTGCAGTTCGTCCTGCCTGACAGTGAAGATCACCAGGTCCACCGTCATGGTGACCGATGCCGGCGGACGTCGGCTGGACCTTTCTGACACGGTCCCACCCTAGCTAAAGGTCACCTTGACTTAAACCAGTAGAGCGACTTATGGTCAATTCGACCTAAACAGGAGTGCAGGAGGGCGATATGGCCCGATTGGGAACGGCACCTGACAAGTACCGGCACGACGGGGCCTTGAGAAAAGATGCCGCTACCCGGCACCTCTGCGCGGGCGTGTACCTCGACCGCACCTTCCGCGGCATCGTCCTTCGGCAGGTACACAACGACACGGCGCACATGGTCGCTCCGTCATACGGCTTCGACCTAGTGCCCGTCGTCAGACACGCGTGGTGGGCCTGGGGCCTAGAAACGGCTCAACATCTGTGCGTCCTGATGGTTTTCGCCATCGGTTGCGCCGTCAATCCGCCGGCCACCCTCTCTGTAGTCAGTGGACTCGGATTCTGGTTCATGGCCCGCCTGGCGATCAAGAGCGCCCGCACGGTGCTGCCACTCCGGGCGAAAGCAGCAACAGACACGTGGCTGCATCGGACGAGGTGGAGAAGCGACTCGGACGAGTTGCGGCAGCAGACGCGCCTTCTCCGCCTCAGTGGTGTCGGATGCGTCGTCCTCGCCATGACGCCGCCCCTCATGGCTGGGTTCTCCCGCATTCCGCTAGGTGAGATGACGAGAGCGACGGCACTCTTCGCGCTGCTGATCGCCATCGTGGTGGGCGGAAGGGGCGCAGCCGAGCGGATATGCCTGAATCGAATGCATCATGCTGCCTCATCGCGGCCGCGGAAGCTCACCCTGCGGCAACAAGCGATCCATGATCAGCAGTTTCATCCCTACGTGGTCTACCGCAGGCCCTCGCCACCGGAGCCTGAAGCGGACCCGGAGAGCTTCACCTTCGAACTGATCGACGAGGACCGGAGCCCGTTCGTGGGCAGCGGCGAGCTCGTGCACCGATGGCTTCCCCCGCTCACGGTCCAACTGCTCCGATCGGCGAAAGACCTGGGAAATCCTCTGGAACACAAATCGATGGATGAGCGGGAATATCCCAAAGCGCCCTTCGAGACTCACGAACTCGTCGCCTACTTGAAAAAGGCCATGGCGCCCATGGGAGACGGTGACGATCCGACCGGGTTACGCGGGTTCTCCGTGCACGACCGGCTGTACATAGCAGAATCCGACGTACGGCCAAGCCCTGAATGGCTCAGGAAGCGGCCTAATCAGAACGACATAGACAAGACCATCAATGATCCCTACGACGCCGTTCACCACTTTCTGGAGATCGGCGCCAACGTCGCCGGAGAGCTGGTCACCACGGTCTTCCTCCGGGTGACCGTCAAGGGCCGGGCGCTCAGTCTCGACTTCGCCACGTGCGCGCTGACCCGTACCCCCGTCGACTACCAGGTGCTCAACGCCTTCGCGGAGAGCGGGACGAGCGCGGTGATGCGCTCCACCTTGCGCGGACTGTTCAACCTTCCGTCCCAAGTCGCAGGAATGTGGCGTCTTATCGAGGCTCCCCTGCTCCTAATCGGTGCCGTGCGCGCCCGAAAGAATCGCATGCTGAAACCCCGGCGCGGGATGGCCATCGGCGCACAGTTGAGCATCCGCGAGGAGAAGTCGACCCCGTGGAAGCACGCGCAGTTGGACGAGGTCACGATCCACGACCATATGAAACTCATCGAACAGCGCCTGCTCAAGGCGACCGAAGACTTTCTCGAATCACGCAAGATCGATACCTCCGCGTTTAAGAAGCGAGCGGACAGCATCATCAACACGGGCGTGCTCAACATGGGCGGAAAAACCGAGATCAAACAGTCGGCGATCGGCACCAAGGCCCAGGTCCGCCCGGACGCCCGCGAACCCGATAAGAACACCGAACAGTCCTCGACAGGCGATGAGGGAGAACGATGAACGGCAACAGCGGCATCGTCAACTACGGAGGTTCCATGGACATCAGCCAGTCCGCGGTCGGACACGGAGCGACGGTGAACTTACCGGCCGACCGCGCAATGGCACCGCCGGACGCCGAACGTGCCGACGTAGGAGTGATCACCATCCTTGGCAAGGAGGCCGGCGCAGTCCACGAAGTGCTCGGCCTGCGGCGCGTCCAGACCGGCGGGCTCCCCTTCTTCGAGGGAGCCGTAAACGTCCGGGGGATGATCATCCGGATCGCCGCGATCCGCGCCCTGTCCCAGGGGCAGCGGTCGACCGTAATGGCCTTCGATCACCTACGGCGACACTACAACCCCGCCGTCGTCGTACTGACCGGAATCGGCGGAGGCATCCACAAGGACACCGCGATCGGCGACGTCGTCGTAACCACGCGGGTCGTTTACTACGACCTGCGCAAGGAAACCCCTGACGGGCCGCGGCGCAGAGGTGAGGAGCGGGAAGCCCCCGCCCCGATCGGCCACGCCGTCAACTCCTTCTTCACCGACTACGGTGAACCGGCCAAATTCCAGGCCGCCGACGGCAACGGCATTAGGCGCGACTACCTGGTGCACAATGGGCCAATCGGCTCAGGTGACGCGGTGATCGCAGATGCCGAATCAGAGATCATCCAATACCTCAGAGCCTTCAACGACAAGATCCTCGCCGTGGACATGGAAGCCGGTGGCCTCACCCAGGCCTTCCACGAACAGGACGGGCCCCAGGCGGTACGCGGCTGGGCCATCGTGCGCGGAATCTCCGATGATGCCAGCCCGAGCAAAAACGACGACAACCACGACATCGCCGCACGACACGCTGCCACGGTTCTGCGCAGCCTGCTTCCCTATCTCCCGATCGACAAGAAGTGACACTCTGCCTCCTCCTGGCCGCCGTCGATGAGGAAGACGAACATGGATGCGTTCACGCTCGGCGTGGTGAGCTCCCTCCTCGCGACCGCACTCACCGTCGCGGGAGGCTGGGCCTTCTCCATGCGTTCCCGCCAGTGGCCGATCGCGCTCCTCTCCCGTCTGACGGGCCTGGGTGTACGTCGCGTCTTGGCACGTCAACGCCTGGCCTCTCAGGAACTGGAGGCTGAGTTGGCCCGTGCGCGGTGGGTGCGTGTCCTGGCTGGACGCGGGAACGAATTGACGCGCGATGGCTTCACCGCCGTCTGGGAAAACGCGGGCAGGGGTCTCGATTCTGTACAGGTGCTCCTGCCCGACGCCGACCTCGGCCCAGACTCCTGGCTCGCCAGGCGAGAGGGTGAGATGCGTCGCGTTGACTTTGGTTTCGCCCCGGGCCTGCTCGCCGAACAAGTACACATCAACGCTGCCTACATCAGTGAGATCGCCCGGCACCGCCCAAACGTCTCGCTGCGGTTCTATGACCTACCCAACGTGCATCGGGTCATCGTCACCGACGATGTCGCTTTCCTAACCATCTACCAGCATGCGGAGCACGGCCGGAACTCTCCCTGTCTCATCGCACGCCGCCCGGGTCTCATGTATGACTACGCCCTGCTCCTTTTCACGACAGCTTGGGAGCATGGCCGTCCGGTGGATTAACGCTGTCAATCCCCCCAAAGCGTGGAGACGGTCCTATGCCACAGCAGCCCTCAGCAGGGCCGTTGATGCTTGCCTCTTGATTGCCATCTGACGTTCGAACTCGATAGGCGCCCGGGGCCGGTGGTCGATGACCATAGGTGACCCAGATCGTGCGGGGCGCGAATGTTGCGAATTGTAATAATTCTGATGCTAATGGTGTATTTGTTACATAGTGAATCTGGTTTGACTCAAGTGATTGGCGTGTAGGACGATTTATTGGTTGTCGTTCTGGCGAGTTTGGGGGCCGTTCGTGATTGAAAGCGTACTTGTGCCCATCCGCACGGCTATCGCGGAGCGGCATCGCCTGGAGTTCTCGTACAAAGGGCTTCCTCGGACCGTGACGCCGTGGGCGCTCGGGATCACAAAGGACGGGGTGTGGCGAGTCCGCGCGGCTCAGGTCGGCGGGTTCTCCTCCTCGGGGAGGGCAGGCGACGACCTCCCCAAGCTCTTCGATGTCGCGGGCATGTCGGGCCTGGTGTTGCTGCCGGAGCACTTTGAAGTTCCGCTTCAGTACCGCCAGGACGACAGCGCGTTCGTACGGCTCGACATCCAGCTCTGAGGTATGTAACCCGTCCAGCAGATTCGCGGAGAGCGTCGTGCAGATCGAATCGTTCAGCGTCTCCGGATTCAGATCGTTGGCGGACGTCGCGGACATTCCGCTTCGCCGTCCCACGCTCCTGACCGGCAGAAACGATAGCGGCAAGACCGCAACGCTCTCCGCGCTGGCCTACTTCCTAGACGCGTACGGCCTGACCGCTGAAGATGTCAGAGCCGACGCGGGGCAGGTCATCGTGACGTGCGTGGGGCGGCTTTCCGAAGCGGAGCAGAAGGAGCTCGGCCTTGGGGAGGTGGTCCGCCTGCGCCGTCGCGGTGCCGTCGGCTCGCGGGCGATCTACGAGGTCGAACGGGAGGTGCCCCGGGAGCAGGCTTTGCGCGGTCTGGATGGCCTAACGCTTACGGTCCTGCGGGACCGCGCTGGCATGCTCGGGATCGAGCCCGACGGGCCCAAGAATGTGAAGGCCTCCTATCTCGGACCGCTCCAAGCGGCAGCTGCAGAGGCGGAGACCGTTACCGACTGGGCGGCCCTGGCGGATGGCGTGCTCCTGTTGCCCGAGTACTTCCACTTGGCCGGGGCTGAGGGCGGGAGCCTGAAGGCTCAGCTGTCCCAGGCGTTGCGGATCACCTACCGCCGAATCCTGGCGGATCCGGAACTCACCGAACGGGTGAAGGATCTTGAAACGGAGATCTCCGGAAAACTGGCCGTCGAGGTCGAGGATCTCTGTGCCCTTATTCAGGAGAGGTGTGACGGCTACGAGCGAGTGTCGATCCTGCCAACCGTCTCCTACAAGGACGCGCTGACGGATGTCCGAGTGATCGCCGAGCGCGACGGACACCCGGTGAACTTCGACAGCGTGGGGATGGGCCGCCAGCGCCAGCTCAACCTCGCGATCTGGGAATGGTCGAACAAGCAGTTGTCCACGACCATCGATGACAGCGCTGAGCGCGGAGTGATCATCACCTACGACGAGCCGGACACTCACCTGGACTACCTTCGCCAGCGGGACTTCATGGACTTGGTGCGGCTGCAGTGTGCGGCGCCGAACGTTCGAATGATGGTCGCTACCCACTCGGTAAATCTGATCGACCGCGTCGCCCTTGAGGATGTCGCGCACCTGACACTCCAGTGCAACGGCCAGACCGGCCTCGAACGTCTCGCGAATGACACCGAGGCGGGCGTCGGCCAGTTCGTCAGCCAGATCTCCGACGAGTTGGGGTTGCCTACCAGCGCTGTGCTCTTCGAACGCTGCTTCCTGCTGGTCGAGGGACCGACGGAGAAGGCCGCGTTTCCTCGCCTGTTCCACCTGGCAACCGGACGACGGCTCCAGGAAGCAGGGATCGTGCTGTTCGACGCGGGCGGAAACACCACGGTGCTGAAATTCGTCGGGTACCTCCGCGATATCAAGCGCGACGTCCATGTTCTCGTCGATCAGGACAGCAAGAGGGACCAGCGGAAAATCTTCGAGGAGGCGCGGTTGACCGCGCAGGGTGTAACCCCTGACCGGATCGACTACGTAGGCGACCCCAACGAATTGGAGGAACTGTTCACCGACGCTCAATGGGCGGCCACGGCCAATGACTCCTGGCCCCGCCAGGACCGCGGTCTCTGGACGCCCCGGGACATAGCCGACCTGCGGGCCAGCGGGAAGTTCAGCGACAAACTCTGTACGCTGCTCGGAACGGCTTCAGGGGCAAAAGTGAGCAAACCTGCTCTGCTTTCACGTCTTGTCCAGCGGATGACCAGCCGAGACGAGGTGCCCGACGCGCTGGTCGAAATCTTCGAGCGACTGGCCGCAGCCTGAGCTGCAGATCGTGCTATTAAGACATGGCGCGCAGCTGATCGACGCCTGCCACGGCGATCTAATAGGCATCGTTATCAGAGCTACCTTGAGTGGTCACTGACCGCCTGGGCTAATCGCGCCGTTACTGGCGGGGCCGCGCCGGCGGAGCGACGGCGGTGTGGTAGGCCCGGGCGATGCCGTCGGTGGCCGTCAGAAGCGGGTCGACCAGACGCGGCAACTCCCGCACACGCCGCGATGAGACGACGATCCCGACCGCCGCCACCGGCACGCCGTCCGCGATGATCGGCGCGGCGGCGGAGCACGAGCCGAGCGTCATCTCCTCATGCGTGATGGCGTATCCCCGGGCGCGGATCTGGGCGAGCTCGCGCGACAGCCGCCCCGGCTCGGTGACCGTGTGCGGGGTGAACCGCTCCAGCGGACGCGACAGGAAGGACGTCACGAACCAGCCGGGCTCGAACGCGAGGAGCGCCTTGCCGACTCCGGTGCAGTGCATGGGCAGGCGGCCTCCGGTGTGCGAGACGATCGGCACCGCGCGCTTGCCGAACACCCGGTCCACGTAGAGCACCTCGACACCCTCGCGGATCGCCAGGTGGACGTTCTCCCCCGTGCTGCCGAACAGCTCCTGCAGCCAGGGATGCGCAACCGCCTGCAAGGAGTCGGGGGCGAGTTGCCCGAGCTCCCACAACCGGATCCCGATGTGGTAGCTCCCGTCCGCCGTGCGGCGCAGCGCCTGCCACTCCTCGAGCTCGCCGACCAGCCGGTGGACGGTGCTCAGGGCCATCCCGCTGCGGGACGCGATCTCGCTCAGCGTGAGCCGGGAGTGATCGACGTCGAAGGCGTCGAGGATGGCCAGGACGCGCGAGGTGACCGAACGTCCCGGATCGCGCGCGCCCCCGGCCATCCGCCTCACCACCGAAAATCGTTCGGGCAATTCCACTGAGTAGAAGGAAAGACTACGCTCCACCCCCGCGCTCCCGAATGCTCGTCTCATGCGAACCAAGGTCGGGATCATCGGAGCGGGGCCGGCGGGCCTGCTGCTCTCCCACCTGCTCCACATACGCGGCATCGACTCGGTGGTGCTGGAACGCCGCTCACGCGCGTACGTGGAGCAGCGGATACGGGCAGGCGTGCTGGAACAGGGCACGGTGGACACCCTCGTCGCCTCGGGGGTGGGCGAGCGCCTGCTCAGGGAGGGGCTGCCCCACCAGGGCATCGAGTTGCGGTACGGCGGCGCGGGCCACCGGATCGCGTTCGAGAAGCTGGTGCCGGGACGGGCCATCACGGTGTACGGCCAGCAGGAGGTCGTCAAGGACCTGATCGCCGCCCGGCTCGCGGCGGGCGGAGACGTCCGGTTCGAGGTCGACGACGTGGCCGTGCACGACATCGGCACGGGCAAGCCGTACGTGACCTTCGGCGACGAGCGCCTGGACTGCGACGTCATCGCGGGGTGCGACGGCTTCCACGGGGTCTGCCGGCCCTCGATACCCGAAGGGACGCTGACCGAGTTCCGGCGCGACTACCCCTTCGCCTGGCTGGGCATCCTGGCCGGGGTCACCCCGTCGGCGGACGAGCTCATTTACGCGCGCACCGACCGCGGCTTCGCCCTGCACAGCATGCGCTCCCCCGAGATAAGCAGGTTCTACCTGCAGGTGGCGGCCGACGACCACATCGACGCGTGGCCGGACGAGCGGGTCTGGGCGGAGCTCAAGGAGCGCCTGGAGACCGTGCCGGGCTTCACGCTCGCCACCGGCGAGATCATCGAGAAGGGGATCACCCCGATGCGCAGCTTCGTGGCCGAGCCCATGCAGTACGGCCGGCTCTTCCTCGCGGGGGACGCCGCGCACATCGTGCCGCCCACCGGGGCCAAGGGGCTGAACCTCGCGGTGGCCGACGTGCGGGTGCTGACCGAGGCGCTGGCCGCCTACTTCGACGACGGCTCGACCGGCCGGCTGGACGACTACTCCCGTGCCTGCCTCACGCGGGTGTGGCGGGCCCTGCACTTCTCCTGGTGGATGACCACGCTGCTGCACACCATCGACTCCGACGACGAGTACGGCAGGCGGCTGCAGACCTCCCATCTCGACTACGTGACCACCTCGGAGGCGGCGGCCACGACGCTCGCGGAGAACTACGTGGGCCTGCCGTACGGGGAGGAGGGATGAGCAAGCTGGTGGCCGGAGCCCATGAGGCCGTGGCGGACGTCGGCGACGGCGCCTCGCTGGCGGTGGGCGGCTTCGGGTTGTCCGGCGTGCCGTCCGTCCTCGTCCACGCGCTGCTCGAACGCGGCGTCACCGGCCTGCACGTCGTCTCCAACAACTGCGGCACCAACGGACGCGGGCTCGGCGAACTGCTCGCGGCCGGCCAGATCGCCCGCGTGACCGGCTCCTACGTCGGAGACAACAAGGAGTTCGCCCGGCAGTACCTCGCGGGTGAGGTGGAGTTGGAGCTGATCCCGCAGGGCACGCTGGCCGAACGCCTGCGGGCGGGCGGCTGCGGCATCCCCGCCTTCTACACGCCCGCGGGAGTGGGCACGCTCGTCGCGGAGGGCGGGCTGCCCTGGAGGTACGACGCGGACGGCGGCGTCGCGGTCGCCTCCCCTCCCAAGGAGGTCCGCGAGTTCGACGGAACGCCCTACGTCCTGGAGCGCGCGATCGTCACCGACTTCGCGCTGGTCCGCGCGTGGAAGGGCGACGTGCACGGCAACCTCGTCTTCCACGCCTCCGCGCGCAACTTCAACCCGCTGGCCGCGATGGCGGGACGCGTGACGATCGCCGAGGTCGAGGAGATCTGCGACCTGGACCCCGGCGAGGTGCACCTTCCCGGGGTGTTCGTGCAGCGGGTGCTCGCCCTCGGCCCCGAGGAGGCGGCCGACAAGCCGATCGAGAAGCGGACGGTGCGCTGATGTCCTGGAGCAGGGAGCAGATGGCGGCCCGCGCGGCCGACGAACTGCCCGACGGCGGCTACGTCAACCTCGGCATCGGCCTGCCCACGCTCATCCCCGGCCATCTGAACGGCAGGCCCGTCGTCGTCCATTCGGAGAACGGCGTGCTGGGCGTCGGGCCCTACCCGGAGCCGGACGAGGTCGATCCCGACCTGATCAACGCGGGCAAGGAGACCGTCACGGTGCTCTCCGGAGCGTCGTTCTTCGATTCCGCGTTGTCGTTCGGCATGATCCGCGGAGGGCACATCGACGTGGCGGTGCTCGGCGCGATGCAGGTGTCGGCCCGGGGGGATCTGGCCAACTGGGCGGTCCCCGGAAAGATCGTCAGGGGAATGGGCGGGGCGATGGACCTCGTCCACGGCGCGAAGAAGGTGATCGTCCTCATGGAGCACACGGCCAGGGACGGCACACCCAAGATCGTGCCCGAGTGCACGCTCCCCCTGACGGGCCGGGCCTGTGTGCACCGGATCATCACCGACCTGGCCGTCGTCGACGTGACCGGCGAGGGGCTGCGCCTGGTGGAGACCGCCTCCGGGGTCACGGCCGAGGACGTACGAGCGAAGACGGGAGCCGACCTGTGGTGACAGACGTCTACATCGCGGCCGCGGTCCGCACGTCGATCGGCAGGTACGGCGGGGCGCTCGCCGGGGTGCGCCCCGACGACCTGGCCGCCGACGCGATCCGCGCGCTGCTGGACCGGGCCCCCGGTCTCGACCCGGAGAGAATCGACGACGTGGTCTTCGGCGCGGCGAACGGCGCCGGCGAGGACAACCGCAACGTGGGCCGGATGGCCGCCCTGCTGGCCGGGCTGCCCGTCTCCGTGCCGGGCGCCACCGTCAACCGGCTCTGCGCCTCGGGCCTCGAGGCGGTCGTCCAGGCGGCCAGGGCCGTGGCCTGCGGCGACGCGTCCGTCGTGGTGGCGGGAGGCGTCGAGTCGATGAGCCGCGCGCCCTGGGTGCTGCCCAAACCCGAGCGCGGTTTCCCCCGCGGGCACGAGCAGTTGTACTCCACGACGCTCGGCTGGCGGATGGTCAATCCCCGGATGCCGGAGCAGTGGACGGTCTCCCTCGGCGAGGCGACCGAGATGCTCGGGAGTCGGTACGGCATCAGCCGCGACGCCCAGGACGCCTGGGCCGCGCGCAGCCACCGGCTGGCCGCCGCCGCGTGGAAGGACGGCCTGTTCGGCGCCGAGGCCGTCGTCCCGCAGGACGGCCTGGACCGCGACGAGTCGATCAGGGAGGACACCTCCCCCGAGGCGCTGTCGCGACTCAGGCCGGCCTTCGCCCCCGACGGCACCATCACGGCGGGCAACTCCTCGCCGCTGAACGACGGCGCCGCCGCCCTGCTGGTCACCGACTCCGACGGCCTGGCCGAGCACGGCCTGCGGCCGCTCGCCCGCGTGGTGTCGACCGGTGTCGCGGGCACGGACCCGGTCGACTTCGGCATCGGGCCCGTCCAGGCCGTCGCCAGGGCCCTCGGCCGGGCGCGGATCGGCCTCGGCGATCTCGACGCGGTCGAGCTCAACGAGGCGTTCGCCGCGCAGGTGCTCGCCTGCCTCGCCGAGTGGCCCGACCTCGACCCGGGGGTCGTCAACCCGCAGGGCGGGGCCATCGCGCTCGGGCACCCGCTCGGCTGCTCGGGCGCCCGGCTGGCCGGAACCCTGGCGCACCAGCTGTCCCGCCGCGGCCGCGGCTTCGGCGTCGCCACGTTGTGCGTCGGCGTCGGGCAGGGACTCGCGCTCGTCCTCGAAGGAACCTCATGACGCACCCCCCTTATCTGAGTCCCGCCTACCGCAGCACCCTTCTGCGGGCCCCCTCCCGGCCGCCTCTGCTACTCAAGGCCGATCCGGACACGATCGAGCTGACCAGCCCCGTGTTCGGCCATCACGAGGTTGACGAACACGAGGCGGACCTCACCCGGCAGCACTCCGGTGAACCCCTGGGCGAGCGCATCATCGTCTCCGGCCGGATCCTCGACGCCGCGGGCCGCCCGATCAGGAACACGCTGGTGGAGATCTGGCAGACCAACGCGGCCGGACGCTACGCCCACCCAGTCGACCGGCACCCCGCGCCGCTCGATCCCAACTTCACCGGCGCGGGACGCTGTCTCACCGACGACGACGGCCGCTACCGCTTCGTCACGATCAAGCCGGGCGCCTACCCCTGGCGCAACCACCACAACGCCTGGCGCCCCGCCCACATCCACTTCTCCGTCTTCGGCACCGCGTTCACCCAGCGCCTGGTCACGCAGATGTACTTCCCCGGCGACCCCCTGTTCCCCTTCGACCCGATCTTCCAGTCGGTTCCCGGCCCCGCCGCCCGCGAACGGCTGATCGCCGCGTTCGACATCGACGCGACCGAGCCGGAATGGGCACTCGGCTACCGGTTCGACGTCACGCTGGGACGCACCCCCGTGGAGGACTCATGACGACCCCGTCCCAGACGGTCGGTCCCTTCTTCGGCTACGCCCTGCCGTACGAGCGGGGCTGGGAACTCGTGCCCGAGGACCACGCCGGGGCGATCACGGTGACCGGCCGGGTGCTCGACGGCGCGGGCGAGCCGGTCCCTGACGCGCTGCTGGAGTTGTGGCTGGGCGAGACGGGGACCCGCGGCGCACTCGACCGCCGGGGCCCCGGCGCGTCGGGCTTCGGGCGCTGCCCCACCACGCCGGACGGCGGCTATCGGTTCCGTACGGCCCGGCCCGCCACGCCGTACCTCGCGCTGCTGGTCTTCGCCCGGGGCCTGCTCCGGCCGGTGATGACCCGCGTCTACCTCGAAGACGTGCCGGACCCGTTGCTGGACTCCCTCGAACCGGCCCTGCGGGCGACGCTGGTCGCGCGGGCCGAGGGAACCGGCACCTACCGGTTCGACGTCCGGCTGCAAGGCGAAGGGGAGACGGCCTTCCTTGAGTTCTGACCTTCGTTCCACCGGCACGGCGCACCCCGGCGACGGCCGGCGGACGGGAACCACATGATGCTGCACCACCGTTTCGACGGACCGCCCGACGCCCCTGTCGTGGTCCTCGGCCCCTCCCTCGGAACCTCCCTCGCCCTTTGGGAGCCCCAGCTGCCGGCGCTCACCCGCCGCTGGCGCGTGCTGCGCTACGACCTGCCCGGGCACGGCGACTCCCCCACCCCCGGCCTCACCATGGACGGCCTCACCATGGACGGCCTCACCATGGACGACCTCGCCGGGATGGTCCTGGCCGTCCTCGACCGGCACGGCCTGGACGTGGTGGCCTACGCGGGCGTCTCACTGGGCGGGGCCATCGGCACCACGCTCGCCGTCGCCGCGCCCGGCCGTGTCGGCAGCCTCGTCCTCTGCTGCACCTCCGCGTTCTTCGGACCGCCGGAGCCCTGGCGGGAACGGGCCGCACTCGTGCGGCGCGAGGGGATGGAGCCGGTCGCCCGGGCCACCGCGGCCCGGTGGTTCACCCCCGGGTTCGCCGGGGCCGAGCCGTACCTCGCCATGGTGCGCCGCGCGGATCCGGAGGGATACGCCGCCTGCTGCGAGGCGATCGGCGCCTTCGACGTACGGGACCGGCTGGGCCTGGTCCAGGCGCCGACACTGGTGATCGCGGGAGCCGAGGACCCCGCCACGCCGCCGGACCACGCACGTGTGCTCGCCGACGGCATCCCGGACGCGGACCTCCTCGTGATTCCTGAGGCCGCGCACCTCGCCAACGTCGAGCGGCCCGACGTCGTCACCGGCGCGCTCACCGCCCACTTCGAATCCCCCTGGAGGACCCCATGAGCTCGTACGACGAGGGCGAGAAGGTGCGGCGCGAGGTGCTGGGCGACGCACACGTGGACCGCGCGGCGGCGGCCACGACCGGCTTCACGGCCGATTTCCAGGACCTCATCACCCGCTATGCCTGGGGCGAGATCTGGACCCGCCCGGGCCTGGACCGTCGGACCCGCAGTTGCATAACGCTCACCGCGCTGGTGGCACGCGGTCACCTGGAGGAACTGGCCCTGCACGTGCGGGCGGCACTGCGCAACGGGCTGACCGCCGACGAGATCAAGGAGGTCCTGCTGCAGACCGCCGTCTACTGCGGCGTCCCCGCGGCGAACTCCGCCTTCGCCGTCGCCCAGCGCGTCCTCGCCGAGGACGGAGACGTCTAGACGTCCACCTCCCGTCCACTCGTGCCCGCGAAATATTAGCGACCGGTCGGTCATATTGTTTGGTAGGGTCCGGGTGTGATCGACGGACGACTTGTGCGCGGGGAACGGACCCGGCAGGCGGTGCTCGACTGTGCGGTCTCCCTGGCCTCGGTGGAGGGCATCGACGGCCTGTCCCTCGCCCGGCTCGCGCAGACCCTCGGTGTCAGCAAGTCAGGATTGTTCGCCCATTGGCCGGATAAGCAGCGGCTCCAGCTCGCGATCGTCGAGCACGCCCGGCAGCAGTGGATCGAAGAGATCGTCCGGCCTGCGATGGACTCCCCCGCGGGCCTGCGGCGCCTGTGGGCCCTGCACGAACGGCGCATGGCCTTCTACGAGGCCGGGACGCTTCCCGGCGGCTGCTTCTTCGCCGCCGTCGCCCCTGAGCTCGATGACCGTCCGGGCCCCGTCCAGGATGCCGTCGCGCTGGCCAACGACGCCTGGATGGACCTCCTGGAGAGGGTCGCCGCCCAGGCCATCGAAGTCGGAGAGATGCGACCCGGCACCGACGTCGGCCGGCTCGCCTTCGAGATCCAGGCGCTCGGCGAGGCCGTGGTGGTCCACAGCCATCTCCTGCGCCGCGGCGACAGTTACGCCTACTCCCGCGCCGCCGTCCTCGACCGGCTCCGCGGGCTCGCAACCGATCCCAGCATCCTCCCGGAGGCCTGACATGACCGCCACCCTGCGGATCGGGCACGTACAGCCCGTCCAGATCCACTTCGAGGACCTCGACGCGATGGGCGTCGTCCACAACGGCCGCTACGTCCTGATCCTGGAGCGCGCGCTTTCTGCCTACTGGGCCGACCGCGGCTGGCCGTTCGACCCAGCCCAGCCGCACTTCGCGGACGTCTTCTTCGTCGTCCGCGAGTTCGCCATCAGTTACCAGGTCCCGGTCACCACCGTGGGCGAGGTCGTCGTGCACTTCTGGGTCGAGCGTCTCGGCACGACCAGCGTGGTGTACCGCTTCCGCGTCCTGTCGGCCGACCAGACCGTCGTCCATGCCGAGGGGCGGCGCGTTCAGGTGAAAATCGACATGGTGACGCTGCGCCCGAGCCCGATCGGCGAGGACGTACGCCAGGCGATCATTCCTCTGCTCGACACCTCGCGATCCTGACGGGCTCTCACCGGAGTCCGGATCGCACCCCACCCGGGCCTCAGGAATCTTCGTCCTGGAACTCGAAAGACAGCTCGACGTACCCGTTCGGCGCATCGGGCGCCGTGATGGGCGAGAGGACCCACGCCATGACGGTCCGATCTCCGACCTTCCTCTTCACGACGGGGCTGTCGTCGAGGAAACGGGCACGTTCCTCCGCCGACAGGTCGCTCCACCCCTGTCTTTTGAGTTCGCCGATCACATCGGTGTAGGAACGCACGTGCCGGACCGTCACATCGGCCCATACGCCCTGCCCGTCCTCGTCGCACTCGGAGCCGTTCTGGATCGCGCCGACCGACATGGCTCCCAGGCTTTCCGGAACCGCCGAGGCGAGTTGTGAGTGCAGCCGGCGGATGTCCGCCTCCGACCACGAACACGCGGAACACGCCACCGGCAGAAGACCCGTCGCCACCAGAAGCACGGCCTTCGCCGTCCGGAGGGCTCGGATCAGCATGCGGACGCCGGGTTCGCCCGTACCGAGGACAGGGACCGGGACAGGCGCACGTCGAACCCCCACAAGATCAGCCGAAGAGACGGCCCGATCCTAGGGAACGGCACCGTCCACGTAAACAGTCGGAACGCGGCCGCCGGCATTGTGCCGGCGGCCGGATCTCCAGCGGGTCAGGCGGTTCCGGTGAGGCTGCGTACGGCGAGGCCCAGGCCGAGCACGATGACCACGCAGGCGGTCGCGATCGGCGCCAGCACCGACCAGCGGGCCGCCAAGCGGCTCCGCACGGCGATGCGGTCGAGCGATCCCGCCAGCCTGACCAGGAGCAGTCCGCTGGCGGTGAGGGAGGCGGCCATCCCGATGCCGTAGGCGAGCACGAGGGCGATCCCGAACCAGGTACGGCCGAGCGCGATCGCGCCGAGCAGGACGACGAGTGCCGAAGGGCTGGGCACCAGGCCTCCAGCCACTCCCATGCCGACCAGCCCGCCTCGCGATCGCCCCTTTTTGACGGGAGCGACTCGCTCCCGCTCCAGCAGCGCCACCTGGCCGCCCTCGCGAGTCTCGTGCCCATCGCCGTGCTCATGGCCATGTCCGTGCTCATGGCCATGTCCGTGGCCGTGGCCGTGGCCGTGGCCCTGGGGCTCATCGCCGTGCCGGGCGTTCCACGCGGACCTCAGGAGACCCGCGCCGACGACGGTGATCAGCAGGCCGCTCGCCAGGCCCAGCCAGCCGAGTACGGATTCTCCGGTGAGGGTGGAGAAGACGGTCAGCAGCAGTCCGGCGACGAGAACGCCGAGCGTGTGGGTGACGGTCACGGTGGCGCCGATGACCAGCGCGTCACGTGGGCGCCCCCTCCGCCCGGCCAGATAGGCGGCCATGATGGTCTTGCCGTGCCCCGGAGCGAGAGCGTGACCTGCGCCGAGCAGAGCGGCGAGGACGACGGCCAGCAAGCCCAGTGGCACGGTCAGGGAGCCGGTGCCGATCAGCCTGGTGAAGGTGCCGTCCAGGGCGGCCAGCGCCTTCTCGACCGGCCCGCCGGGCACCAGCGGCGACGCGACCGCCACGGATCCGGCCCCGGGAGCGACGGCCAGCTCCGCCGTGCGCTGGTCGAGCGGACTGGCCAGCAGGTCGCCCGGATAGCCCCGCAGTTCGCCGCTGACGCTGGTGCCGGGAACCGACGACCGTGCCAGCCGGACCCCGCCCGAGGACACCGCGGTGATCTCCCGCCAGCCCAGCCGGTCGGCGAGGAAGCCGTCGCTGAACCCGACCTTGCCCTCTGTGGCCACGGACGCCGTCAGCCGGCACGTCAGGCGGCTGACCTGCAGCCCGCCCTGCCCCGGCTCGTAAACGAAGCGGGCCTCGGAGATCCGCCACGGCGTGGCGGTGGCGTTCACCGTCAGGCGCTGCGCGGCGGCGAGTTCGCCGCAACGGGCGGTGCCGTACGACGATCGTTCGGCGTCGGAGACCGTTCCCGACCGGTCGGTGTCCACCGTGGAACGGGCCTGAAGGGTGGGCAGTTCGGCGCTGTCCACGATCGCCAGGTTCTCCACCCGGTCCGGAGCGATCCGCAGGCCGTCGTAGTGATTGACGGTGAAGTTGCCCAGGGGGTGCATGATCGCGGTCCTGGCGGCGGCGGGCCTCGCGGGCAGCAGCACCGTCACGCACACCGCCATCCCGGACACGGCCGCGGCCGCCGTCCTGACGGCCCTTCCGAGCATCATGAGAACCTCGCCAGCGCGGGAAGATCGGGTGAGAAGGAGGGGTCGGCGTCGCGGACCCCGGCCGCGGATCTGCGGGCTTCCTCGTCCATCCCGAGCGAGCGCTCGATCTCCGCGCGGTGATGATGGAGCAGCGCGTTGCGCCAGCCGGTGGCGGTGGCCGCCCGGGCGTACGGCAGTGCCTCCTGGTCGTGGCCGTCGCGGTGCAGGGCCCAGGCCAGGGCGTCGGCGGCGACCACGTTGGGATTGCGGGCGTACTCGGCCCGGGCGTGTTCCACAGCGAGCGCGGGAGAGCCGTGATCGGCCTCGTACTCGGCCCAGGTCAGGTCGTCCTTGACCCCGGACGCCTTCATCAGGTCCCGCTGCGCGCGCAGCAGCGCCCACTGGTCCTCCGGGTCCCTGCCCGCCGATGACAGGACCTCGGCGTACTCGGTGACGTACTGGGCCAGCGGCAGCCGGGCGACCACGGTGCCGTAGAGATCGGCCGCCTCTGCCAAGCGGCCGCTGAGCGCGGCGGATCTGGCGGTTCCGGCGAGGGCCGGGGTGAAGTCGGGAGCGGCCTTCAGCGCGAGGCGGTACTGCTCGGTGGCACGCGTCAGATCACCGGAGTGCAGGGCCAGCTCGCCCAGGTAGTAGCGGCAGTAGGCGATGTCGGAGGGCGCGAAGGCGTCGTCGAGGGCGTGCTCCAGCATGCGGCGGGCCGTGGCGCGGTCACCACGGAGCTCGGCGTCGTAGGACGCCCGGGTGAAGGCCGCGACGCCGGGGTGCAGCGCCATCATCCTGTCGATCGCCCGCGTGGCCTCGCCGTACCGGCCGAGCTGGGTGTAGGCGTCGGCGAGCACCGCCTGGGCGCCCTGGCCGTACGGGTTGGCGGCCTCCGACAGCCGGGCCAGCCGTACGGCCTCGGCGAAGTCATGGCGGCCGGCGGCGAGCGCGGCCTGCCCGGCCAGCGCGGCGAAGTCGCCGGGGCGCAGTGCGAGGGAGCGGGCGAGCGCCTGCTCGGCCCGGGGGTAGAAGGACGGGTCGGCGGTCAGGCGTGCCTGCTGGACGTAGGCGGAACCGAGCTGGGCCCAGGCCTGGTAGTCGCGGGGCAGGCGCTGGAGCCGGGTGGTGAGTGCCTGGATCGTCGCCTTGACCGAGGTGGCGGAGACCGGGAGCTCCCCGGCGGCCTGAGACGTGCCGGTGACGGCGGGTGACGGCCGCTCGCCGGGGATGAGGGCGGCACCCAGGGTCAGGACGACGGCCGTGCCCAGCACGGCGGCGGCGATCCGGACTTTCGCGGAAGTCTTCACGATGATCCCCTCAGGACCGGGCGCGGGACCCGGGAGGCCGGGTCCCGCGCGTCGGATCAGCCGGCGTTGACGGACGTGGTGCCGGGCAGCGGGATGTACGGGAACTGCACGCTGAACGGCCTGTCGTTCTGGTTCACCTTGTCGCCGGCGGCCAGGGCGCCGACGAGCTTGCCCGTCTGAGCGGCGCCGGCCATCGCCTGGAGGGCGATGTCGATCACGTCGTCTCCGAGGCGTCGGCCGTTGGGGAAGCCCTGCAGGTCACCGGCGAGAACGCCGAGCCGGTTCGGGCTCGCGGCGGGCGGGATGGCCATGTTCAGCCGCAACATCTCCGAAGGACGCAGCTTGCCCGCGTCCTTGTTGAGGATCTGCGAGTTGAGGTCGGCCTTGATCGGGCCGTTGGCCTTGGCGATGCCGGTGAGGAAGATCTCGACCAGGTCGCCCCGCGGGGTCTTGGGCGCCTTGAGGCCGTAGATGGACTGGAGCAGCTTCGGCACCTCGGGGTTGGTAACGCGCTTGACGACGGCCGGGACGTCCGCGTCCTTCGCCGGAGGCAGCGCGTTGAACGCGTCCTTCAGCGCCGCCGGGACGACGACCTCGTTGACCAGGGGCTGGCCCAGGCGGGAGACCTGGACGTAGCCCCTCGGGCTCCACTTGTCCACGGTCGACCAGACGCCGATGACCGGGTTGCGTCCGGCGTTCCCGCGCAGCGCGACGTCCTTCTTCGGGACCTGCAGGGCCAGGCTGTGCACGTTGTAGCGCTTGAAGGTGTCCTGGCCGACCTCGGACAGGTTGCCGCCGTAGAGCAGGTCGAAGACCCGCAGGTCGGCGAAGAACGCCTCGTCGGCCTGGCCGGCGAACGCCTTGCTGCCGCCGGGCAGCCACTTGATCGACTGCGCGCGCAGCACGGAGTACATCGGCATCGAGGCGGGTCCGCTGTTGCTCGGCGCCACGATCCCGTTGGAGACCAGGGTCCGCGTCCCCGCGTGCGTGATCTTCTTGAGCGTGTAACGCTGCTTGAACAGCAGGTTCTTGTCGGTCAGCGAGGTGACGGGGCCGTTGTTGTAGAGGAAGGTCCCGGTGCCGCGCCTGTCCTCGTTCCGGAAGACCCACTGGTAGGTGACGTCGGGCTTCGCGTCGCCGTCGTTGTCGATCTTGATGTTGTAGCGCGAGTTAGTGTCGAACTGGTAGAAGTTCGGCCCGCCGTTCGGCTCCTCGAACGGGATGAAGTTGGCCATCAAGGTGACGGTGTCGGGCCTGTCCGGGCTGACGAAGGCGTACACGTCGGTGTTGTCGTTCCGGGGGTCGCCCGCGATCATGGGTGCTTCGCGGTGTGAGGACGCCACGCCGGCCTCCGGCCGTAGCAGGGCGAGAGACGACACGGCCACCGCGCCCGTCAGGCCGAGGGCGATGAGGGTGCGCCGGTTGGTTCGCAGCTCCATTTGTCTGCTGGGTCCTTTCGGCTCCCGGCCACGTGAGTGGCCGGTCGGGGCTGTTCGGGAAAGGATCCGGCCGGATTCCTGTCTCCGATTCGTCGCCGTGCGACCCATGGATTGGCCCGATTTTCCGATATATCCGGACAGCAAACGGCCCCCGAACCCACGCAGGTCCGGGGGCCGTTCACCTGTCGCCCGATCAGGAATCGATCATCTAGTCGGCCAGTTGGACGGTGGCGATCTCCCAGGCGCGCAGGGGCAGACGGACGCCGCCGGAGCCGGCCTCGATCGAGTCGCCGGGGCGGCCACGGAGATCGGCGTACCGGGCGCGGGTGAAGGCACCCTCGATGACCGCCTCCGTGTCCGTGTCCGACAGGGCCACGACACGCAACTCCCGCCAGTCGTCCCTGGCACGCAGCGAGGTCATGGCGACTCCGTCGCCGGTGACCGTCAGGCCCGGGGCCGCCGGGGGCAGGTCGGCCGAGGTCGGGCCTGTGCCGGGCACCGCGAGCAGGTCGTGGCGGAAGGTCTCCGCCGCGGGCGGGACGGCCGCCCAGGATCCGCCGTACGGCATGAGCGCCAGGCCGACCGAACGCAGCCCCCGCACCTGGGCGGCCGGGGTCGCGAGCTGCGGCCCGGCGGGTTCAGGCCGCATGGCGTGGAGGTTACGCGACAGGAATCCGACCGAGCGCAGCAGCGTGAGCGCCAACTCGGTCCCGTCGTTCACCAGCTCGTACTCGGTGACATGCTCAAGCAGCGCCGCGACCCCTCCGGCGGCCACCCACGAGGAGGCGGGGAAGGTCGGCAACGGCTCCTCGCCGCACCCGCCCTCCGCGGTGAGGCCGCGGGTGACGACGGCGAACTGCCCCTCGGCATGCGAAGCCGTCGCCGGTGCGGGCAGCGGCACATGCAGCCGGACTCTATGGTCGGAACACCGGTTGTCGAACTCGACGTGGAGCCTGACGAACGGCTCACCCGCCCGGAGCTCGACCCGGGTGCCCACGACGATCTTCTCGGTGGCCTCGGCTCTCGACGCCGCGGGGATCTCCGGGACGCCCACCACACCATGGCCCGCGGCGGGCCAGCGGTAAGTGCGCACCACGTCGAACGCGGCCACCAGCGGCCCCGAACCGACGACCGACACCTCGACCGTTGAGGGCTCGGAGACGATCCGGTCGGTGGCCGGGGGCGCGTAGTTGTAGGTGTCCCCCACGTCGCCGCCGTCGACGACACGGCCCGCGCCCGTGAGCGTGGTGCCGTCCACGCCGGTGAGCGTCAAGGTGCCGTCGTCCGCCACCTCGACGCGGAGCAGCCCGTTGTCCAGGACCCGGTCGCCGGCGCGCACCCCGGCGAACGGGGCCGGCGTCCGGTGGGCGTCGCCGTGCGCCTGCGGCCGCACACTGGTGTGCCCCAGCGGCGGCGCCTCGACGAGTGCGGCCACGGTGCGGCGGGGCTCGGCGACGATGCGCACCCGGGTGACCCCGTCGAGCGCTTCCCGCACCTCGGCCACGTCGAACGCCGCCGAGGACACGTTCGCCACGGTGAAGGTGAGGGTGTCGCCGGCCACCTCCCAATCGACGATGTGCCGGCCGTACAGCTCGGTCCCGTGGATGAAGGTCAGCGCCGTGGCCGGGTCCATCTCGGCGTCGAGCAGAACGGTGGGCGCGTATTCCAGCGTCTGGGCGGGGACCGGGGCGCCTGTCGAATCGACCAGCGGGTCAAGCCCGGCCACGTCCATCAGCACGATGCCGCGCCGCCGGGCGGGCGTCGGGTTGACGACCAGCACGCCGTCCGCGGGCACCGCGGCGGCGAGCCCGGCCGTGACCATGTCGCGGACGGCCTGACCGAGGTGTTCGGCCTCGGCGATGCGAGCCGCCACCTGCTGGGCCGTGTCGTCGACGCCGCAGCCGGTCACCGAGTCGTGGCCGCTCGCGTCCACCAGCCGCCACCACGCCATGTCGAGGAAGCGGCCAGGCCAGCGGTCGCCCCACAGGGTGGCCAACGGCTCGGCATAGCGCTCCACCATCCGCTCCGCGCGGCCCATGGCCTGTTTGACGTGCGCGCGGACAGAGATGACGCCGGGCAGGATGTTGGCGCGGGCGTGGGACCGCAACTCGCCGGACACCCGGGGCAGCCCGTCCACATCCCCCGAATGGGCGCCGATGTAACCGGACAACGTGTCCATACGAGCGCCGATGCCGGCCACCATCTGCGGCAGGCCGCGGACCGGCGCGGAATGGTCGGCGCCGTACATCGCCAGCAGGGCGCCCTCGGAATCGTGCCACTCACGCATCCGCAGGGTGAAGTCCGCGGCCCGCTCGGCCAGGTGCGCGGGGTCCTCGAACAGGTGGGCGCCGTTGCCGTACCCCCCGATGGGCAGGTATTGGGTCCGCAACGCCGTACCGTCGGGGGCGACCCAGGCGAACGCGTCCGTCACCACGGACGACGGCACCCCCCGGTAGACGCACGCGTGCAGCAGGCCCGCTCGCTTCAGGATCTGCGGCATCTGCGCGACATGCCCGAACATGTCCGGCAGATAGCCCACCGGCATGGCCCCGCCGAGTTCGTCGGCCCGGTCCATGCCGAGTTCCAGATTGCGGATGATGTTCTCGCCCGAGCAGAGGAACTCGTCGAGCAGAATCTGCCACGGCCCCGCCGCGAGCCGCCCGGACTCGACCAGCGCGGCGATGCGGTCCCGATTCTCCGGCCGCACCTCCAGGTAGTCGTCGACGCAGGCAAGCTGCCCGTCAAGAGTGAAGTGATAGCCGGGCTCGCGCTCCATCGTGTCGAGCACCTCGTCGAGCAGCGCCACCAGCCTCAGGCGGAAGCGCTGGAACGGCTCATACCACTCGCGGTCCCAATGGGTGTGCGGGACGACGACGATCTCGGCGGTCATGCGGCCTCCCAGCCGATCGGGTCGAGGTCCTTGGCGCGCATCAGGCCGGCGCGTGTCACCCGCATATGGCCATGACCTCGTTCTCGTGCGTCTCCAGCCGATGCCGCCCCTCGCGCGCCGGGACGAGCACCCGCTCACCGCGGATCACCTGCCGGTCGCCGCCGGGACGGACCAGAATCAGCCCGTCGGCATCGAGCGCGAGCAGTTCACCGCCGAGCCTGAGGAGCAACGGCTCACCCGGGCCCGCCGAGATCGCGGTGCGTCCGGCGGCCACCGCCTCGAAGATCGCGCCGGTGTCCTCGGCCAGCACCCAGGTGGTGGGCTGGCCGGGCAGCCCGTCGTTGCCGACGATGTGGAAGTCACTGGCGCCGATCGCCACCAGGTCGGGGTGCCAGGCGTCGGCCCAGGCCAAGGGTGCGCCCCAGCGCCGGTCGAACCAGCCGGAATGCCACACCTCGGCGATGCGCGGCCGCTCGGCCACCGGCTGGAGCCAGGCGCAGTCACCCCCCAGCGGGTGATTGATCGAGATCAGTCCGCCCTCGCGGGCCGCGTGCCGCACCCAGGAGTCGACCGGCTCGCGGAAGTCGACCCAGCCGACGTCGCCGAAGACGTTGGCGTGGCCGCGGTCGGTGGTGACCTCCTGGCCGGGCAGCAGCGCGATGCCCCGATCCTTCCCGACGCCGGCCAGCCACGGGTGGTGGCTGGTCGTGTTGTGGTCGGTGACGGTGAGGAAGTCGAGCCCGCGGCCGGCGGCCAGCTCGGCCAGTTCCGGGATGGTCAGCGAGCCGTCGCTGTGCAGGGTGTGGGCATGGAAGTCGCCGGCGAACCAGTGCAGGCCATCGACGTCAGGGATGTCGCGGCGCGGCGGCCGCCCGCCGTGGGGCGGTTCGTCGGCAAGGGGCTGCGGAGGCACGGCCGTCCCGGTGGTGATCTCCAATGTGTAGTCGAGGCCCTGCGGCGGCACTCTGTGCAGTCGCAGCCACACCTGCCACGTGCCGTCCTCCAGCGGGCCCGGCAGATAGCCGGGCGTCGCCCACTCCTCGGTGATCGTGTACTCGTCCCGCGCCCCGCCGGACCAGCCGCGGAAGCCGGCCGGCGAGCCGCACCCGAGGTCGAGCACCCCGAGCGACCTGTCGAAGCGCAGCTTGACCGTCACCGCCCGAGTCCCGGCGGGCACCTCGAACGGCACCTCGCGCAGGATCCGCTCCAGTCTGTCGTCCAGGCTGCAGTGCCCGCGGATCACGGTCACGCCGGCACCAGTTCGCCGTCGCGGTAGATCAGGGCCCGATCGCGCCGTGGCAGTGCGTAACCCTCGTCGCCGATCAGCGGCTCGTGACCCTCAGGCACGACGGCCTGCACGAGCACCCCGTTGACGTCCAGAGTCACCAGATAGGACGCTCCCAGGTTCTCCACGATCGACACGTTTCCGCCCAGCGAGCCGTCCACGGGCCCGGCCGAGTAGACGTTGTACTCGGGACGCACGCCGTAAACGATCTTCTCCCCGTCGTGCAGCAGGCCTTCGGCCGACTGCGGGACCGCCAGCTTGCAGCCCGACACCTCCAGGGTGTCGCCACGGACGACCCCGTCGAGCAGGTTCATCGGAGTCGAGCCGATGAATCCGGCGACGAAGGTGTTCGCGGGACGCTGGAACACCTCGGCGGGGGTGCCGATCTGGCGGATGTGCCCGGACTCCATGACGGCCATCCGGTCGGCCATGGCCAGGGCCTCGGCCTGGTCGTGGGTGACGAAGACGGTGGTCACGCCGAGTTCGTGCTGGAGCTTCTTGAGGAACGTGCGCGCCTCGAGGCGCAGCCTGGCGTCCAGGTTGGACAGCGGCTCGTCGAACAGGAACGCCTGGGCCTGCGTCGCCATGACGCGGGCCAGCGCGACGCGCTGCTGCTGACCGCCGGACAGCTGGCCGGGGCGCCGATCCATGAGTTGCTCCAGGCCGAGCCTGGCGCCGACCTCGGCGGCCTTCTGCTGGCGGGCCGCCTTGCCGACCTTCTTGATGCGCAGCGGGTAGGCGATGTTGTCCGTGACGTTCATGTGCGGAAAGAGCGCGTAGTCCTGGAAGACCATGGCGATGTCCCTGGCGCCCGGCTGGAGACCCGTCACGTCGCGGTCGCCGATGACGACGGCCCCTCCCGTGGCGGTCTCCAGCCCGGCGATCGTGCGCAGCAGCGTGGTCTTGCCGCAGCCGGACGGGCCGAGCAGGGCGAAGAACTCACCGTCGGGGATGGCCAGGTCCAGCGAGTCGAGCGCCTTCACTCCCCCGGGATAGACCTTGGTCAGGCCCCGCAGTTCGATTGCGGACATCAGCGCTTGATCCCTCCGTGGAAGCGGAAGCCGTACTTCTTGCTTACGAACAGGTACATGAGCACCACAGGCACCGAGTAGAGCAGGCCGAATGTGGCCAGCAGCTTGATGTTGGCCTGGCCGCCCTCGGTGTACAGCGTGTACATGATGACCGCGGCAGGCTGCTTTTCCACGTCGCTGAGCAGCAGATACGGCATCAGGAAGTTGCCCCACACGTTGGCCACGGCCCAGACGGCGATGGTGGCCAGGCCCGGCCGTACGAGGGGGACGACGACGTGGCGGACGATCTGCAGCGGCGAGGCCCCGAAGACGCGGGCCGACTCCTCGTAGGACTTCGGCGTCGAGTCCATGAAGTCCTTCATCATGAAGATGGCCGCCGGCAGCAGGCCGCCGGTCATGATGAGGATCAGCCCGAGCTGCGAGTCGATCAGATGGAGCTCGACCGCCAACTGGAACAGCGGCACCATGGCGGCCGTTCCCGTGATGATCGACGAGAGCAGCAGCAGCGTGTAGAGCAGCGCGTCACGGCCCGGCAGCCGGACCCGGCTGAGCGCGTACGCGGCCAGGGCCGCGAACACGACCACCAGTACGGCGGTGCCCGCGGCCAGCACGACCGAGTTCCACAGCGAGCCGAGGGCGTAGGGGTTGTCGAGAATCGCCCGGAAGTTCTCGGACGTGAAGTCGGGCAACCGCACCTGGTACGTCGGATCCGACGTGAACGGCGCGGATGCCAGCCACAGCAGCGGAACGGTGAAGAAGGCCAGCAGCACGGCGATCAGTACGTAGAAGCCGATCCGGTGCAGCACGAACCGTGTCATTTCTTACTCCGCAACAGCCGCAGGTAGAACACCGCCACGACCAGATTGATCAGCAGGATGACGGTGGAGACGGCGGCGCCGTAGCCCAGCTCGCCGCCTTGCAGCGCCACCTGGTAGACGTGTACGGCCAGCACCTCGGTCTTGCCGTCGGGCCCGCCGGCGGTGAGCAGGAACGGTGTGAAGTCGTTGAACGTCCACAGGCTGATCAGCAGCAGGTTGGTCAGCACGTGTCCCCTGATGTGCGGGAACACCACGTCACGGAGCTGCTGCCAGCCGGAGGCCCCGGCCAGCCGGGCGCTCTCCAGGTGGGACGGCGGCACGTTGCCGAGCGCCGCGCCGTACAACATCATCGAGAAGGCGGCACCGCGCCAGGTGTTGAAGACGATGATCGACAACATCGGGTGGTCGAGCAGCGGCGCGAAGTCCTGCGAGTGGAGCAGCGTGTTGAGGGTGCCGTCGTCACGGTCGAGCAGCGCCACCCACAGAAACGAGACGACGGCGCTGGGCAGGATCCACGCGAGGATGACCAGCCCCTCCACGATCCGCTTGAGCGGGCCGGTGCGGTCGCGCATGATCCAGGCGAGCAGGAAGCCGAGGACGACCTGCCCGATGACGGCCGAGCCGAGCACGAACTCGAACGTCAGCCAGGTCGAATTCCAGAACTCCGGGTCCGTCAGCGCCTTGACGAAGTTGTCGAACCCGACCGACTGGGGCGCGGCGGCGGCCGCGCCGGTGAGGCGGTAGTTCGACAGGCCGAGGTAGAGCACCCAGAGCGCGGGGAACACGAGGAAGAGCGAAATGAGCGCCAGAGCCGGCGCGACGAACGCGCCCGCCCTCAGCCTGCCCAGGCCCGCCGCGTCCGCGCTGTAGCGGCGGGCCTTCGCGTCGTCGAGAACCTCAGGAGGCAACGTTGCCTGCGCCACCGACGATTCCTTCGAGCTTCGCCTGATAGTCGGCGGCGGCCTGGTCGGGCGTCTTGCCGCTGACCACTTCGGCGGTGGCCTCCTGGAGCGCCACGGACACCTGCGTGTAGGCGGCGACCGGCGGCCGGAAGGCCGTGAGCGGCACCACCTTGTCGGAGATGTAGGTCAGCAGCGGCTCGGCCGAGAGGATCTCCTTGTTGACGTCGGTGCGCGGGGTGATGCGCACGTTGCCGTTCTTGGTCTCCTCCTTCAGCCCGTCGGGCGACAGCGTGAACGCCGCCAGTTCGAACGCCTCCTTCGGGTGGGCGCTGTTCGGGTTGACCGCGCGCAGCGCGCCGCCCGACATGCTCACGAAGTCCTGGCCGTTGATGCCCTTGCCGGGCTCCTCGGCCGGGATGAGGGCGTAGCCGACGCTCTGGTCCCGGTCGGCCATCTTGGCCACGCCGGTCTCGGGGTTGAGCACGCCACGCCAGAGGTAGTCGCTCTCCAGGAGGATGCCGATCTCGTTGCCGGCGAACTGCTGGAAGGACTTGTCGCGGCCCTTGGCCTCCTGCTGGAGCTTGGGGTCGCCGAGGCCGCTGCCGCCGTAGATCTTCTCGTAGAAGCCGAGGGCGTCCTTGAGCGGCTGGGACGCGCCGGTCCACTTGCCGTCCTGCTGCAACTGGCCGCCCGCGCCCGCGAGGAGCGGGAGGACGCCCTGCATGGTGGTGGCCTCGCCCATCGCGGTGCCGGCGTTGATCTGAATCGGCACCGGCACGCCGGCCGCCTTCAGCTTGTCGCCGGCGTCGAGGATCTCCTGCCAGCTCTTGGGCTGCCAGTCGGCCGGCAGTCCGGCCTTCTGGAAGAGGGTCTTGTTGAAGTAGAGGACCCGTCCGTCGGTGCCGACCGGCAGGGCGTACTTCCTGCCGTTGTAGGTGGCCAGGCCCTGGACGGACTGAGGAATCTGCGCCCAGCCGTCCCAGTTGTCGGCGTCGGCGCCGACCACGTCGGACAGCGGCTTGAGGTAGCCGGCCTCGGCGAACTCACCGGCCCAGATGCCGTCGAGGTCGAAGACGTCCGCGCCCTTACCCGACTTGAGGTCGAGGGACAGCTTGGTCTTGTACTGCTCGTCGTCGACACCGCTCGGGACGAACTTGACCTTGACGGTCTTTCCCTTCGCCTTCTCGGCGGCCTCGAACTTCGGGATCACCCAGTTGGTGATGTAGTCGGCCGCGGCCGCGTTCTTGCCACCCGCGATGGAGTTCTGCGCGATCGTGAGCTCGATCGTGTCCCCGCTGCCGCCATCGGACGACTGACCGCAACCGGTGAGCCCCAGCCCCGACGCGACGACGACCACGGCCGCGCCCATCAACCTATTCCGTAACCTCATGTAACGCCTCCGACGCATCCCATAACCAGGAGGAACTTTGCCAATATGTCATGTCATATTCATGACGTGAAGACTTGTCATAATCGGTTGCACAGCTGAAACTCACATGCAACAGAGAAGAAATCTTCCGCTCCTGAGGGACGGTCTTCCTAAAGGCGCCACCACCCACGTTCGCCCAGCTCATACCTCATATCTCAAAGCTCCGGAGCGCTGAATCACGCCGGCGGCCCGGGGCCGTGCCGGGTGACGATCGCGTGACTCCGGCGGGCATCGATGCCACGGCGGCCGCGGTCACCACGACGGTTCTCCGCCGCGGCGAGCGGACGCGGACGTCTCGTCCGGGTTCTGCGGGCGGTGTCGTCCGGGCCCCGCCATCGGAGTGCGGGCCGGGGGCGCCGACCTGCCCGGGAGTGAAATGCCGAGCAATGGCCGGCCGGGTGAGGATGACGTCGCGCGGATGCGTTTCTTCGAGCCGAAGATGGAGCGCCAGGGACTTTTCGCAGGTCCCCGTCCTCGCTTCTGGTGAGACGTGCGCGTGAACCATTGGGACGAACTCCTCGTGATGGCGATTCTCACGCCACAATGGGCGCCTTTGTCCCATTTCCGGCCTTCTCCGACACGAGCATCGAGGTGCGGGCCGAGATGCTGGACGAGGCCCGGCCTCCACGGCGCTGCGACACTCGAGCGGCGCCGTGGAGGGAGTGGACCGCGTGGCTAACCTCCTGCGATGCGCAGCCGGATCGTGCGAGCTTCAGGGCGAAGCGCGAACTCCGGCCACACATCCGGCCCACAGGCCCGTGAGCCGAGCCCGTGCTGGGCCGCATCGACGATCAGGTGACTCGTCGTCGAATCCGGCAGCTCGAATGGGTGTCCCGCCTGTGCGATCTGCTGCGGGGTGTGGCGGCTGAGCGTGAAGCCGGGGCGACGTCCGCGCGTGTCCGGGAACGTCACGATGCGCAGCACCCCGGCGCCGGCACTCGTCAGCGTCAGCTGCCGCAGGTGGGAGCGGTGCCCCGTCTCCTGGGGTCGCGCGTAGTCGACGGACAGGTCGCGGATGGTCGAGGAGAAACGGCCGGTACGTGCCGCGCGGAGACTGTCAGGGTAGGACTCGAGCGGGCCGAGGCCGAACCATTCGGCGCCGTCGACGGGAGCGGCGCCATCGGGCAGATCGAAACGAATCCCGATCCGCGGCCACACTGTCAGCCAGCCCCTCGAGGGCTCGATCTCGACACGCAACTCGAGTTCGCCGCCCACGAGCGACCAGACCGACTCCACGATCACCGACAGGGCGGAGTTCGCCGCCGAGACCTTGGAGATCGTTCGCAGGGCGTCCGCGCTGCGCTCCACGGACAGCAGCCGAGTGGTCAGCCGGTCGAGACCGTCGCGACGCCACAGCTCGGCATTGGAAACGCCCGCGACGCTCGCGTCGCTCTCCTCGACCTCCTGGGTCGCGCCTTCGTCGTTGTCGGTCGGGGCGCGGAACAGTTCCAACCGCGGGCCCGCCACAGCACGGCCGGCGAGGCGCACGAGGGACCCGTCGACGAACTCGGCGATTCCGAGCGCCAGCGTTCCGTCGCTCGGCCGCCAGTCGGTTTCGCGCCGGACGGCAGGCACGGGACGTCGCGTCGAGCGGTCCAGCTGGGCGGTCGCGATCACATGCCCGTCGCGCGCCCACGCGGTCTCGGCGGCCAGTACCGCGTCGATGGTGAGCCACGTCTCCGCGTCCTGCGCCACCGGGATCCGTGGAAGCGGCACACGTGCCGACTCGCCCGCCGCCACGACGGGGACCTCCATGTCCCCGGAATCCACGAGTGTCCCGTCGTGCTCGACACGCCAGTGGAAGCGCAGGTCAGAGGTGTCAGCCGAGTGCCGCAGGTTGGCGATCGCGACTTCGTCGCCGTCGAAGGTGAAGCGGACCGGCTGCACGACCGCCTTGTACTCGTGGAGGCTGGGAGTCGGGACGTCGTCGCTCAAGAGCATGCCGTCCATCACGAAGTTGCCGTCGTGAACGACCTCTCCGAAGTCGCCACCGTACGCGTAGAAGGGCGTCCCATCCGGGGTCGTCGTCAGGATGCCGTGATCGCGCCATTCCCAGATGAAGCCGCCGTGCAGCCGCGGGTGCTCGTGCACGAGCGCCTCGTACTGGTCGAGCGCTCCCGGCCCGTTGCCCATCGCGTGGGCGTACTCGCAGAGCAGGAACGGCTTGGTGCGCTGCCGAGCGCCCTGCGCGGGAGTGCAGTTCAGCAGCGGCGCGCGTGAGCCGTCGGTTCCGATCTGCTCGGTCTCGAGCACCGACGAGTACATACGCGAGTAGACGTCGGTGTATTCGCCGGCGTGGTCACCTTCGTAGTGCACAGGTCGCCCGGCGTCGCGGGCGTGGACCCACGCCGACATCGCCGCGAGGTTGGTGCCGGTTCCCGCCTCGTTGCCGAGCGACCAGATCACGATGCTGGGGTGGTTCTTGTCTCGCTCGACGGTGCGCCGGATGCGGTCGAGGTACGCCTCACGCCACGCCGGGTCATCACTGGGATTGCCGACCCAGCCGAGCTTGTCGAAGCCGTGCGTCTCGAGATCGCATTCGAGGACGACCCAGAATCCGAGTTCGTCGGCGAGGTCGAGCAGCCGTGGATGCGGTGGGTAGTGGCTGGTGCGGATCGCGTTCACGTTGAACCGCTTCATCCGGGCCAGGTCCTCGCGGGCGTGCTCCTCGTCGAAGACGCGTCCGCGCTCGGGGTGGGTCTCGTGGCGGTTCATCCCGTGGAACACGACGCGGCGGCCGTTGACCAGGAACCGGTCGCCGCGGATCTCGACCGTGCGGAAGCCCACCCGCAGGGCGATGCTCTCCGCGGCCGTCGACACGGTGACGTCGTACAGGCGAGGCCGCTCGGCCGACCAGGGCTCCACGCCGTCGACGTCGAGCGGGGCCACGTCGGCCGCCGTCGCCCAGACCTGCTCGACGCCGAGTTCAGGAAGGCGGAGGGTGACCGGGAACGCCGCCGCGTCGGCGGTGACCTCCGTCTCGACCTGCCCGCGCCCATTGTCGAACCCGGTTCGCAGCCAGACGTCCTCGATGCCTCCGGCCGGCCGGGCGATCACGGTGACGTCGCGGAAGATGCCGGGCAGCCACCACTGGTCCTGGTCTTCGACGTAGCTGGCCGCCGACCACTGGTGCACGCGCACGGAGACGACGTTGTCGCCCGGGCGTACGGACGACGTCACGTCGAATTCGTGGGCGAGCCTGCTGCCGCTGGCGCTGCCGATCTCGTCGCCGTTCACCCACACCTTGAAGAGCGACTCGACACCGTCGAACCGCAGCACGACGCGCTCGGCCTCCGACCAGTCGGCGGGCACCTCGAAGTGGCGGCGGTAGTCGCCGGTGGGGTTCTCGTCGGGCACATGGGGCGGGTCGATCGGGAACGGGAACTGCACGTTCGTGTAGATCGGCCGACCGTAGGCTCCGTCACCCCGGAGCACCCAGTGCGAGGGCACCGGGATGTCGTCCCAGCCGGTGTCGTCGAAGCCTTCGGCCGCGAAATCCTCCGCCACCGACGCCGTCGGCGACAGGCGGAAACGCCAGAGCCCGTTCAGCGAACGAGAGGGAGCGTCGGAGTGCAGCCACGACCGCGCAGCGCGCAGCGCGCCTCGTTCTGGCGCGGTGTCCGAGACGTACGCGGAATGTTGGGAGGGCACGAGGTCACAACTCTTTCTCGATGACAAAGGGATGTCGCCTACCGGACCACGACCGTCCGGATCTCCCACGGGCCGAGGGCGAGTTCGAGTCCGTCCGCGGCAGGCGTCGTGGAGAGCGGCCGGCCGAGCAGGTCGACCGTGGTGGCTTCGGTGAACGCGCCGGTCATGCGGGCGGTCGATCCCGTGTCGCTCATCGCGACCAACCGCACCTCGGTGCCGGCCCCGCGATCGTCGTCGGCGACGCGGCGGATGCTCGAGACGAGGATGTCCGAACCGTCGACCCGCACGCCGGTCGCGTCGGGGAGAAGCTGACCTTCGGCGGGCGCGGTCCCGCGGACGACCAGCACGTCATTGCGGAAGTCTTCGGCGAGAGCGACCGCGTTCGCGCCCTGCCAGCCGGTCGCCGAGGGCACCACGGCGAAACGGTTCTCGATGCGCACGCCGAGATCTTGCGCGCCCGGGGCGGGGATCTCGCTCGCCGCGGGCTCGTCACGGAGTGGATGGATGTTGACGCTGATCGAGCCGATCGCGCGCAGCAGCGTGATGGCGAGTTCGGAGCCGTCGCCGACGAGTTCGTACTCGGTGGCGTGGTCGAGCAGTACGTTGGCGGCGCCGGCCGACACGAACGTGCTCGCGGGGAAGGTCGGGATCGGGTATTCGCCCCAACCGCCCTCGGCGGTGAGCCCACGCTCGGTGACGGCGAACTGCCCGGCGGACGCGGACACGGTCACCGGCTCGGGCAGCGGCACGTGGAAACGCAGGCGGTGGTCGGCGGACTGGTTCAGGAACGACGTGGAGACGCGCACGAACGGCTCACATGCGCGCACCTCCACGAGCGTCTCCACCGGGGTCGGCACGGTCTCGCTGTTGCGAAGGTCGCGCTCGGAGGAGAGCGCGGTGGGCCATTCGTAGACGCGGGTGACACGCATCCGCGAGCGCAGCGGGCCGCTCTCGAGGAGTTCGACGGCGACCTCCGCCGGCTCCGACACGAGCACATCCCGTCCCGGCGGAGCGTAGTTGTAACTGTCGCCGCGGTCACCGCCGTCGACGAGGCGGCCGACTCCGTGCAGCACGGTCCCGTCGGCCCCGATCACGTCCAGCGTGCCGTCGGCGGCGATCGCGACCTCGACCAGTCCGTTCGCAAGGGTGCGGCCCGTCGCCGTCGCGGGTGCGAACGTCGTCGACGGTGCGGTCCGGTCGCTCGGTTCGACCCGGAAACTCGCAAGCCCGGAGGCGGGGACGTCCACGGGCACGAGCGCGGTCGCGCGAGCTTCCTCCAGCGTCAGCACCCTCCACTCCCCCGGATGCGCGGCGGCCGCGGCGGCGACCTCCCTGCGCAGGATCAGCAGGTCGAACGGTCCGCTGGTCGGCACCTCCGCGAGGTGGAAGACGAGCGACCCCGGGGTGAGTTCGTAATGGTCGATCAGGCGGCCGAAGAGCTCGCGGCGGTGGATGCGGCGCAACACGCGTTCGAGCTGCGAGGCGTCCATGCGCTCGTCGCTGAGCACGGTCGGGGCCTGGGAGGTCAGCTGCACGGGACGCGCCGAGCCGTCGGCGGCGGTCGCGACCAGAACGGTCCCCTCGGGCGGGGCCACGACATCCACCTCGACCGATGTCGTACGCGGGAACGGCAGCGGGTTGGCGACCAGGTAGCCGTCGCTCGGCACCAGGGCGGCGGGCTCGGCGAGGGCCGCGTCCCGGACCGCCCGTGCGGCGTGCGTGGCCTCGGCGAGACGCGCTTCGACCTGATCGGAGGTCTCGTCGGTGCCGGAGCCGACGACCGAGTCGTGCGCGGACGACTCGATGATCTTGTGCCACGCGAGCGAGAGGAACGGTGAGTCGTCGCGCCGGGACCACAGGGCGTTCACCCGCTCGGCGTGGTCGATGGTGCGCTCGGCGACGGCCATCCGCTGCTTGAGCGCGAGCCGTACGGACAGCACGCCCGGGAGGATGTTGCCGCGCACGTGGCTGCGCAGCTCGCCGGTGACGACGGTGGAGACCTCGTCGCGCACGTGCTTGCGGATGTACTCGTCGAGCGTCGCGATGGTGATGGCGCGCTCGTCGCTGGACGCGCGCCGCAGCCAGGTCGCAAGTTGCGGGTCGGGCGCGTTGTGGTCGGTGCCGGCCATCGCGAGCACCGGGTCGCCGCCCCACCGCTCGACCGTCATCTCCGCGTACTCGCCGAGCGCGCGGCCGATCTGGTCGGGCACCAGCAAGACGTCGAGGCCGTTGTCGTAGCCGTCGAAGAGGAACTCGGTGCGCACTTCAGAGCCGTCGGGGGCACGCCAGCGGAAGGCGTGACCGTCGACGGAGCCAGGAACACCGCGCCACAGCGCCGCGTGCTCGATTCCGGCGCGCGCCAGGATCTGCGGCATCTGCGCGACGTGGCCGAACATGTCCGGCAGGTAGCCGATGGGCATCGAGCCACCGAGGTCCGCCGCCGCCGCCCATCCCATCTGCAGGTTGCGCACGATGGTCTCGCCGGAGCACAGGAACTCGTCGAGCAGGATGAGCCACGGCCCGATGGCCAGCCGGCCGCCGGCGACCAGGGCCGCGACCCGATCGCGGTTCTCCGGCCGCATCTCCAGGTAGTCCTCGATCGCGGCCATCTGCCCGTCGACGGTGAACCGGAAGTCCGGGTTCGCCTCGGCCGTCTCCAGCACGGTGTCGAGTGCGGTGACAAGCCGGTGCCGGAACACCTGGAAAGGCTCGTACCATTCCCGGTCCCAGTGGAAATGGGGCACGAAGACGGCGGAGTTCTGCATGAGGAGAGAGGACCTTCTTTTGATGGGACGTGGGAGAGCGAAGAAACGTGACTACTTGATCGAGCCCGAGGCGAGCCCGGTGCGCCAGAACCGCTGCAGGAGGATGAACACGATGATCACGGGCACGATCGAGATCAGCGCGCCGGTGATCACGGATTCCTGAAGGAGCGAGACGCGGGCGGTCTGACCGTTCCACTCGTAGAGGCCGAGCGTGATCGGGAAGAGCGACTCCTTCTGCAGCATCACCATCGGCAGGAAGAAGTTGTTCCAGATGCCGACGAACTGGAACAGAAAGATCGTCACCAGCGACGGCGTCAGCAGCTTGAGCGCCACCGAGAAGAACGTGCGGAACTCACCGGCGCCGTCCAGGCGCGCCGACTCGAGGATCTCCTCGGGGACGGCGGCGGCCGTGAAGATGCGGGCGAGATAGACGCCGAACGGGCTGACGATGCTGGGCAGGAACACCGCGAGGTAGGTGTTGACGATCCCGGTCGCCGAGAACAGAAGGAACAGCGGGAGCGCGAGCGCGGTGGTGGGAACCAGGACGCCGCCGAGGATGACGGAGAACAGGAACTCGCGGCCCCGGAACTTGAACTTGGCGAGCGCGTAGCCGCACAGCGCGGAGATCAGGGTTCCGACGGCCGCGCCCAGCACCGCGTAAATCACGCTGTTCAGCGCCCACCGTCCGAAGATGCCGTCGCTGCGGCTGAACAGGGTGCCCAGATTCTTGAACAGGTCGAAGTGCGAGAACGCCAGTCCGAAGGTGGAGGCGAGGTCGCCCTGCGGTTTCGTCGCCGCGACGATCAGGAAGTAGATCGGCAGCAGGAAGTAGATCGCCAGGAGGAACATCAGAGCCATGACGGCCGTACGGCTGACGCGGCTTTCGCGGATCGGGGTCTGGTTGCTCACAGTCCGGCCCTCTTCGAGGTCAGTCGCATGAACCCGAAGCTCAAAACGAAGGTGACGACGGCGATGACCACGGAGATCGCCGCTGCCTGCTGGTAGTTGTTCCCGGAGGCCACCGCATACGCGAGCATGTTCGGCGTGAACGTGCTCGAGATGTTCGAGGAGATCTGGCGCAGCACGGCCGGCTCGCCGTAGAGCTGCAGCGTGCCGATGATCGAGAACACCGTGGTGAGGATGATCGACGGGGCGATGATCGGGACCTTGATCTTCCACGCGATCGCCCAGTTGCTCGCACCGTCGAGCTTGGCGGCTTCGTAGAGCTCCTGCGGGATCGCCTGCAGCGCCGAGAACATGATCAGCATGTTGTAGCCGGTCCACAGCCAGGTGGAGACGTTCGCCGCCGACCACAGCACGGCGCCCGGGCCGAGGAAGTCGGGCTGGAGGCCGATGGCTTTCAGCACGTCGACGACGGGGCTGAGCTGCGGCGAGTAGAGGAACGACCACATGATCGCGGCAATGACGCCGGGCACGGCGTACGGCATGAACGCCGCGATGCGGAAGAACGCCTTCAGCTTCAGCAAGGGAGTGTCGAGCAGCAGCGCCATGATCAGCGCGACGAACAGCATGACCGGCACCTGCACGATGCCGAACAGTCCG
The DNA here is from genome assembly GCF_016863315.1 of Planotetraspora silvatica. Classification (GTDB taxonomy): domain Bacteria; phylum Actinomycetota; class Actinomycetes; order Streptosporangiales; family Streptosporangiaceae; genus Planotetraspora; species Planotetraspora silvatica. The sequence goes on along the minus strand of NZ_BOOQ01000016.1, from coordinate 128,693 downwards.
ATGCGCCCGATGCTGTTCCAGAACTCCGTGTTCTGGAACACCTGCACGTACTGGTCGAAACCGCCGAAGGTCGTGTACGACGTGCCGTACTGGCCACCGGTCCGGCGCACGACGAGGAAGCTCTGCCCGATCGCGTAGGCGATCGGCACCAGGTAGAACAGCACGAACGGAAGGAAGAACGGGATCAGGAACGCGATGATGGTGCCCGCCCGGGGGCCGCCGCCGTTGTGACGACTGCGGCCTCCGGTCGTTGCCACCACGCGGGTCCCGCGGGTTGCGATGTCAGTCATGCTGAGGTCAGTTGCCCGCGACAGCCGGGATCGCCTGATCCTGCATCGACTTCAGCGCGGCCGCCTGGGCGGCCGTGAGTGCGTCTGCGAGCTTGCCGTCGCCGGCCGCCGCCTTGGCCAACGCATCCTGAAGCGCCAGGTTCACCGTCTTCTGGGTGGGCCCCCAGGTGAAGCTGGTGTCGATGTTCTTGGACGAGTCGGCGAAGACGTCGAAGATCTTCTCGTTGTTGTAGTACGGCACACCCTCCGCGAGCGCGGGAAGCGCCGAGCCGGCGGTGGCCGCCGGGTAGAGGCCGCCCAGCTTGTTCTCCAGCGCGAGGGCTTCCGGGTCGGTGTTCAGCCAGGAGTTGAACTTGACCGACTCGTACAGGTGCGTGTTGCCCTTCATGAACGCGACGGTGGATCCGCCCCAGTCGCCGGACGCGGCGCTCGAGCCCCAGGTCGGCATCGGGACGATCGTCCACTTGCCGGACTGGTCGGGCAGGTTGTCGCGGAACATGCTGTAGCCCCAGGCGGCGCCGACGTAGGTGGCGATCTGGTTCTTCTGGTACGCGGCGTACATCGGGGTGGAACCGTGGGCGAGGTCGGTGCGGACGAGCTTGGCGTCGATCAGCTTCTGCCAGTACTCGGCGACCTGCTTGCTCTGGTCGGACTCGACGGTGACGTGCCACTTGTCGCCGGAGTAGCCGTACATCTCGGCGTTGTTCTGCCAGAGGAGCCCGTTGAACCACTCGGCGTTGTTCGGGTCGAAGAACGTGATACTGAGGTTGGGGTCCGCGTCGTGGAGCTTCTGCGCGTCCGCCGCGTACTCGTCCCAGGTCTTGGGGATCTCGAGGTCGTGCTTCTTGAAGATGTCGCTGCGCACGTAGAGGGCCATCGGGCCGGTGTCCTGCGGGAAGGCGAACACGCCGGTGTCGCCGAAGCTGGTCTGCGACCAGGTCCACGGCACGAACTTCGACTTGGCCGCGGTGGCGTCCGCGCAGGCCGAGGCGTCCACGAAGGCGTTCTGGGTGCGCAGGTCGGGGAGCTCGTCGTAACCGACCTGAGCGAGCTCCGGCGCCTTGCCCGCCTTGAGGGCGTTGCCGATGGTGCCGTACTGGTCGTTGGAGATGTTCTTCATCTCCACCTGGATGTTCGGGTTGTTCTTGTTCCACAGGGCGACGACCTGGTCCATGCCCGGAACGGTGTTCCAGTACTGGAGGGTGACGTTGCCCTTCGCCGGCTCACAGGCGGCAGCGGGTGCGGCTGCGGCCGCGTCACCCGACGGGGCGGGCGACGAGCACGCGGCGAGTCCGGCGATACTGGCTGCCGCGGCGACGACGGCACCCGCGAGGCGGATGCGCGTGGCTGTGTTGCTCATATTTTCCTCAGAGAACGACTAGCGACGGCGCTAGACGGGTCGACGTTGACACCTCAGGCAAGTGGATGCCATCCGGTTGGGTGGACGAAACGCACGGTGCCGGTTCGAGCGCCGAGCTCCGTGGCGGGAATTAGCAAATCATGTTGTCTAATTGCCCGCAACACTTTGTGAGGACAAAGTTGCTCATTCCGCCGCGAGGAGCAGGGCGGACGGCCGGGGCGAGAAGGTGTTGTCGAGCACGAGAGTCGCGGCTCCGACGGCGGCGACGTCGACGGGGATCGCGGACTGGGCGAACCGGACGGGGTGCGGCGGGATCAGGGCGGGATCGCTGCGCACCGCATCCGGCAGCGCTTCGAGGATCACCGGGGAGACGCGCGCCCAGAACGGCCCGCCGAAGATGACCTCGTCGATGTCGAGAAGGTTCACGATCACCACGATCGCGCGCGCCAGAGAACGTGCGGCGTCGGTCAGAATCGCGTTCGCCTCGGGATTCCCGTTGGCGGCGAGGTCCGCCAGCCTGCTGAACGCCGCATCCACGTCGACCATGTGCTCGAGGTTGCCGGCCTCGGCCACCGAGAGCACGCCGTCGAGCACCGCGCGTTCGACGAGCGCCCGCGGAACGGTGATGTACCCGACGCAGCCGCGCCGGCCGCAGGTGCACACCGGACCTTCGGGGTCGACGGTGATGTGGCCCGCGTCGCCCGCATTGGAGCTGATGCCGCGGACGACCTCACCCGACACCGACAGGCCGGTGCCGAGACCGGTGCCGTAGTACATGAACGCGAAGTCGCGGCTGCTGCCGGGGCCCGCGAACCACAGCTCGGCGACGACCGCGGCCGTCGTGTCCTTCTCCAGCAGCACGGGCAGGCCGGTCGCCTCGGCGAGCGCGCGCCGCAAGGCCACGCGATGCCAGTTGGGCATCATCGGCGGGTTCAAGAGCACGCCGTCGTCGACGTTCACCGGGCCGGGCGACGCGATGCCGATACCGAGGATGCGGGACCTGTCGACGGCGGAACCCGCGATGAGCGCCTCGATCGCGTTCGCCATCTCGTCGATGATCGCGCTCGGGTCTCCCGCGGTGGGGGTGCCGGTGCGCGAGTGGTCCCTGACCGTGCCGGACAGGTCGACGAGCACGTAGGTCACCGCTGCGGGATCGATGTGCACCCCGACTGCGAAACCGCCGCTCGGGTTCAGTTTGACGACCGCCGCCGGCTTGCCGGGGCCGCTCGTGCGGGTGCCGTGCTCGTCGACGAGACCGGCATCGAGAAGGCGCCGGCAGACCTTCGTCACCGTCATCCCGCTCAGGGCGGTCAGTGCGGCGAGTTCGGACCGGGTGATCCCCTCCGGGCGCCGGCGGATGGCGTCGAGGACTACCGTCTGGTTGTACTCACCGACGGCGGGAAGGTTTGTTCCCGTGCGATCCAAGGCTGATCTCCCCACGCGCTGTGGCCCGTCGAAAGCCTAGCGGTTTGGACTGAGTGGAAATCGAACGCTACGTCGCGATGACGATTGGTTTCGCCCTGGACGGCGTGCCCGTCCCCGTCCTGCACCGCCGTCTCCGCGGCAGGCATCCACGCCGGCGTCTCAGCCTTCACCTCTGCCCGCTACGACGTGGCGGGCCGGTGCGGCCGGCCCGGAAGACCGGGCCGGTGGTGCGGCCTCATCCGCCGATCTGGTCGGCGTAGTCGCGGGCGAACTGGGCGAACGTCGTGCCCGGACGGCCCGTCACGGCGGTGTACGTGGGCGTGGTGTAGTCGCCCCAGCCCGCGTCGTAGGCCTTCAGGTACTCCCGGGTGACCTCCGCGTCCCACTCCTTCATCCCGGCCTTCAGCAGCACGGGGTAGGCGTCGTCCGGGCTCATCGGCTGGTAGGTGATCGGCCTGCCGTACACCTCCGACAGCGTGTCCGTCATGTCCCTGAGTCTGATCGCCTCCGGTCCGGTGACCGTGTAGGTTTCCCCCTGGTGGCGCGCGGGGTCACGGAGCACGACGGCGGCGAAGTCGGCGATGTCCCGCACGTCGATCATGCCGATCCGGCCCTCGCCCGGAGCACCGTAGAAGGTGCCGCCGTCGACCGAGCCGAGAATGTTCTGCATGAAGAACGCCGGGCGGACGACGGTCCAGCCGAGCCCCGAGGCCGCGAGCTCGATGTCCGAGAGGGCGTGCAGCCGGCCGTTGCGGGTCGGCGCGTCGTGCCCCGCGCCGATGGCCGACATGCGGACGATGTGCCGCACGCCCGCCTTCTTGGCCGCCCAGAGTGCGTTGCTGCTGGCGTGCGTGGAGTCCGGGCCCATGGCGGTCAGCTGCCACACCGTGTCCACGCCCTCGAACGCCTGGTCCAAAGTCTCCGGGTGGTGGAGGTCGCCGACCGCCACCTCGACACCTGACGGCGCCTTGGCCCTGTCACGTACCAGCAGGCGAAGGTCCGCCGTGCCCCGCAGCGAGCGCAGTACCTCTTTGGAGACGGTGCCGTTGGCACCGGTGATCAGGATGGTCATCGCAATGTCCCCTCTTCCGTGGAAACGAGTTCGTCGATCAAGGCGAAAAAGGCCTGGATTCCCGGCAGATTGCCGCCCTTGGTGCGGGAGGCCGCGAAGTCGGCCGGCGAGCGCCACTCCACGATGTCCAGCCATTCGCCGTCGGGCAGTTGAACGAGCTGGGCGCCGAGGAACCCGTCCCGATCGGCCTGGAAGTCCGCGACCATCCCGCCACGGGCGGCCAGAAGGTCCGCCGCGTGCTCGGGAGAGACGCGGAACCTGGTGATTTCCACTGTCGTCGTCATGCCATGACGATATAGTAAGAATTAGTGACGGTCAAAATTAGTGACTAAATGCGAGGAGTGCAGTGCGTAGGAGCGAGCGCAAGCGTGAGGTGCCCGACCTGGGGATCCTGTCCAGCCGGACGCTGTTCAGCGTGCAGAAGGAGCTGTTCTCTCGGCTGTCGGAGACGGGGCACTCACAGGTCAGGCCGCGGCACGGGGCCGTGCTGGCCTACCTGGACGTGGAGGGCAGCCGGGCCTCCGACCTGGCCGCACAGTCGGGCCAGCACAAGCAGGTGATCGGCACCCTGGTGGACGAACTCGTGGCGCTCGGGTACGTGGAGCGACAGCCGGATCCCGCCGACCGCAGGGCCAAACTCATCGTGCCCACCGAGCTGGGCCGCGATCACATGGTGAAGTCGGACGCCATCCTCGTGGAGATGGAGGCCGAGCACGCACGGGCGGTCGGCGAGGAGGCGTACGCGGAGTTCAAGCGCGTGTTCCAACTGGTCGCCGAACGCCAGACCAGGACGAAGTGACCGTTACCGCCTCACGGTGGCACTGTCCCCCGACGTACCGGTCCGGGGTTGAGGACGCACGCAAAATCGGTATCGTGGTACCGTATTGTTATGCTGATCGTGTAGCGGTCGGCTGGAACACAACACAGGGCGGTCGACAAGGACCGCAGATCGCATGCCGGGCCCCCACACATCTGCCGGGCAACAGACGACTGCCTCCGACCCGCCTTTGGTCATCGGCACCCGGCTCGCACCGGCTCCCGCAAGACAAGATCAGAAAGACATCGCCATGCCCCTCCATTCGAGTTCCCCGCTGCTCTCATCCGTCAAAGGGCCCGTCCTCTTCCCGGAAGACGACGGTTTCGCCGACGAGGTGTCGGTGTTCAACATGACCGTCGCTCATCGCCCGCGCGTGATCATCGGCGCCACCGACGTCGCGGACGTCCAGGCGGCGGTGAACTTCGCCAGGGATCAGGATCTCCCCGTCGCGGTCCTCAACACCGGGCACGGTCCTTCTGTGTCCGTTCCCGGTGAAGCCGTCATGATCACCACACGTCGCATGACGGAGGTGAGCATCGACAGTGCGGCGAAGACCGCCCGGGTCGAAGCCGGCGTCCGCTGGGGTCAGGTGGTGCAAGAGGCCGCCAAGGTCGGACTCGCGCCCCTCGCCGGCTCCTCACCGCAGGTCGGTGTCGTCGGTTACACGCTCGGCGGCGGGGTGAGCATCGCACTGGGGCGGGCCTTGGGCTACGCGGCCGACCATGTCCTGGCGATCGACGTCGTGACCGCGGATGGCCGGCTCCGCCATGTCACACCGCATTCCGACGCGGAGTTGTTCTTCGCCCTGCGTGGCGGGAAGGGCAACTTCGGCGTCGTCACCGCGATGGAGTTCAGCCTGTTCCCTGTGACGGAACTGTACGCCGGGGCGCTGCACTTCCCGGGTGAGAACGCACGAGCCGTGCTCCAGGCCTACCAGCGGTTCACTGCCACGGCGCCCGACGATCTGACTTCGTCGATCGTCTTCCTGCGCGCGCCCGACCTGCCGTTCATTCCCGACTTCATGCGCGGAAGGCTCACCGTCTCCGTACGGATCTCCTACCTGGGCTCGGCACACGACGGCGAAACACTGGTCGGCCCGTTGCGGGCGGCCGCGCCGGTACTCGCCGACACCATGACCATGATGCCCGCCGCGCACATCGCTTCCATCACCAATGATCCGACCGAACCGGGCGCCGCCGTGGAGCATTTCGCCGTGCTCGACGCATGGTCCCCGTCAGCCATGGAAACGATCCTGGAGGTCGCCGGACCGGATTCCGGCTCGGACATCACCATGGTCAACCTGACGCATCTCGGCGGCGCGCTCGCGTTGGCTCCGGAGTGGGCCAACGCGGTGGGACGGCGTGACGCAGCTTACGCCGCGTTCGCGTTGACAGCGGTCGCGCCCGGCGATGAGGGCGGCCGCAAGGACATGGGCCTGGAACTGATCGACAGGCTCGCCGCGTCTGGAGGTGGCCGGAAGCACCCCAGTTACCTCTCGCCGGCCGACGCCTCCATCGAGAGCGTACGGCTGGCGTACGACGAGGCGACCTATGAGCGGCTGCAGGCGGCGAAGACCACGTACGACCCGCGCAACGTGTTCCGTTACAACCACAACATCCCGCCCCTGGCATAGCCGTGGAACGCCCACCCACGGGTTTTGACCGCCACCAGGCATGAAAGTATGGTACGGCCATGCCTATAGCGAATCGGAAACGGCGTGCGGGCGGGGAGAAACGGACTCTCGTCCTGGATGCCGTAACAGATGTGCTCGCCGAACGCGGCTATGAGAACACCCGTTTCGCCGACGTGTCGGCTGCCAGCGGTGTCGCGATCAGCACGCTGCAGAATTACTTCGGTTCGCGTGAGGACATGGTCATCGAGGCCATGGGCCTTTCCGTCGATCGGGAGGTGGCAGCCCTGGAAGCAGTGGCCGCCGCCGAACGTGATCCATGGGAGCGGCTGGTCGCCATGATCGATCGGAGCCTGGATAATTCCGATCGCACGCGTCGGATGCTCGTCGAATTCTGGCGGTCCGCAATGCGGGACGACGAACTTCACGCGTACAGCACGACAGTGCAACAGCGCTACCGGGCGCCCTTTCTCACCGCCGTGAGGGAAGGCGGTGAGCAGGGCGAATTCACCCTCACCCGTGGACCCGACGACGTGACGGACTTCCTGCTGTCCGCCCTGACCGGCGCCGTCATCTCCCGGGTCCTCCACCATCCCACGCCGGCGCCCGCCGACTACCGTGGAGTTCTGCTGGCCCAACTCCGCTTGATGCTGGGACTCCATGGTGCGAGCCCCGCGACTCGCCGGTGAGAACCTCCACAACTCACGCGAGGATGAAAGAGCAGCGAGCATGATTTGGACCGCCGGCTTCCGCACCGCAGTGATCAGTCCCTACGGGCGGATCCAGTTCACCCGACCGCGCGGCTTCGCCGACCAGACGGTGCGCCAGGTGCTCCACATGGCCGGCGGAGGAGAACTTCTCCGCGTACGCCTGACGAACCGCTACGGCCGCACCCCCTTGACGATCGCCGCCGCGACGGCCGCCACCGAGCACGGGTTGGCCGCCCTCGCCTTCGACGGCGCCGAGAGGCTCACCATCCCGCCGGGAGCAGAGGCCGTCAGTGATCCGGCGGATCTGTCCATCGCCTCCGGCGACGACCTGGTCCTCAGCCTTTATCTCCCTGAGAAGACAGGTCCGGCCGCCTATTCCCACATGCCGATGGAGACCGCTCACATCGTCGGTGGCAACCGCGTCACGTCTCCCCTACTGCCCGAGGCTGAGCAGGTGGAAGCCAGGTTCTACGTCTCAGGCGTCGACGTGCTCACCCCGGACGACACCGCGATCGCCGTGGCGTTCGGAGACTCCTGGTTCGAAGGGGTCGGCACGACGACCGGCGCGAACAACCGCTCCGTCGACTTCCTCAACCGGCGCCTGAAGCGGGGATGGGTCGTCAACCAGGGCATCGCCGGAAACCGCCTCCTCAGGAACGAGGTCGGCGAGCACGCGCTGGCGCGCTTCGACCGCGACGTTCTCTCGATTCCCGGCCTGACCCACGTCCTGGTGCACTTCGGCATAAACGACCTCGTCCTCCCCGGCATGACCGGCGAGCCTCCCACCAGCTCCGACGCCCTCATCGAAGGCTTCAAGGCCCTGGCCCACCGCGCTCACCAGGCCGACCTGAAGATCCTCGCCGCCACCATCGGCCCCTTCGCGGGCGCCGGCTCCCCCGGGTTCAGTACCCCTGCGGCCCTCGCGGCTCGACGCGAGGTGAACGACTGGATCCGTACCACCGGCACTTTCGACGCCGTCTTCGATGTGGCCCGAGCTGTCGCGGACCCCGAAGACCCCGACTACATCCACCCCGCCCTGGACAGCGGTGACGGCATGCACCTCAACGACAAGGGCGCCCAAGCCATGGCCGACGCCGTAGACCTGGAAACCCTCGCCCTCTAGAAACCTCGTCCCGTGACCACCGAGGACCGTGCCGATCGCATGCGGCACGTCCCCCACCGCGGTCCCGCCCATGACGAGCGGGACCGGGCACGGTGTCGGCCACCGCGCCCGGTCCCGCCTGCCGTACGGTCAGACCGATGGACGGTCAGACCTGGTGCACGGTGCCCGCGTAGCGCTGGGCGAAGCGGGTGCCGGTGCTCGCGGTGACGGTGAAGTCGTACCGGCCGTCATCGGTCCGCCACGTCGTCTCGGTGTGCCGGCCGGGCCCGACCCAGACCGTCTGCGCCTTGCCGGCGAAGTCGTTCGGCGTGATCGTGAAGGCGACCTCGGTGCCGCCGTCGTTGACCAGATTCAGCTCGATCGAGGCCTTCTCCGGGCGCCCCATGTGCCGCAGCTTCGCCTCCACGGACGGCACCGCCACGTCGTCCTGACCGTCCCGCACGACCGTGCCGGAGAAGCGCCGGACGAAGCCGTCGGCCCCCTGCACGGTGAAGTCGTACCGGCCGTCGGTCTTCGTGGTGTCCCACACGTAGGTGCGCGACGAGCGCGGCGGGACCGTGAACGGCGTGCCGACGAAGGGCAGCGCGATGTTCGGGAGCACCGTGAAGTGGAAGCCGACCGTGCCGCTGTTGGTCAGCTTGCAGGTGACCTTGCCGCTCTCCCGGTCCACCGAGACGTCCGCCCAGGGCTGGTAGGGCAGCGGGCGGTGCGGACGGTCCCCCGGCTCCTGTACGGCCATGGCCTGCTGGCCGGCCGCCGGAACCTTCACCCCGGGCAGCGAGTTGTTCGCGTCGGCCTTGGCCATCAGCGCCACCGTGTCGGGCAGCCGGGGGATGCTGTAGTCCGGCCTGGTGAAGTCGAAGCAGCTCGTGAGGTCGCCGCAGACCGTGCGCCGCCAGTCGGAGATGTTCGGCTCCTTCACGCCGGTGACGTGCTCGAGGAAGCGCAGCACCGACGTGTGGTCGAAGACCTGGGAGTTGACCCAGCCGCCGCGCGACCACGGCGAGACGGCCCACAGCGGGACCCGGCTGCCGAGCCCGATCGACTTGCCCCCGGCGAACTCGTCCGGCGTGCCCGGCTCGGGGAACGGCGGGATGACGTGGTCGAAGTACCCGTCGTTCTCGTCGTACATCAGCAGGAAGACGGTGTGCTTCCACACGTCGGGGTTGGAGAACAGCGACTGCAGCGCGGTGTTCACCCAGTGGGCGCCGTAGTCGGGGCTGGCCGCCGGGTGCTCGCAGAACAGGTACGGCGCCACCAGCCACGAGACCGTGGGCAGGGTGCCGTCCTTGCAGTGCTGGTCGAACGCCGTCAGGTCGAACTTCGTCATCGCGTTGATGTACCGCGGGTCGTCCTTCGGGAACGCGTGGAACTGCTTGAAGTACGACAGGGCGTTGTCGTCGTAGTCGCCGTTGCGGTCGTCGGAGCCGTCCGGGTTGTGGTAGACGCGCCAGGTGACGCCGGCCTCCTCCAGCCGCTCGGCGTACGTCGTCCAGTCGGCCACCGGGTTGTCCGTGACCGGCGTGTTGTCGGTCCAAGGGCCGGTAGTGCCGTCCACGCCGGGGCCGGCCGTGCCGGTCCACAGGTAGAGCCGGTTGGGGTCGGTGGGCCCGTTCAGGGAGCAGAAGTAGCCGTCGGCCAAGGTGAAGGCGTCGGCCAGCGCGTACTGGTAGGGGATGTCCTCACGCGTGAAGTACCCCATGGTCCGCTCGCCCTTGGCGTTGACCCACTTGTCCATGGCGCCGCCGTCGACGGCCGTGTGACCGGTGTCCCAGTCGTGCGGCAGGCCGCCCGCGTTCTGCGCGTTGTACTTGGTGGTGTCCATCCGGAAAGGCAGCAGATGCCCCTCCGGACGCCCGCGGTCGGGCTGCTGGAACACCGAATCACCGTTGGGGAAGACCAGCGCCTGACGGTCGCCGAAGCCCCGCGCCCCGCTCAGGGTGCCGAAGTAGTGGTCGAAGCTGCGGTTCTCCTGCATCAGGATCACGACGTGCTTCACGTCGGCGATGCTTCCGTGGTCGTGTCCGTGGTCGGAGGCTTCGGCCGTGCCCGTCATGGCGGGCAGGGCCGCCACCGCTCCGGCCGCCGCGGTGGCGCCGATGAAGGCGCGACGACTGATGTCACTCATTTGGGGATATTTCCTTAGGTCGGTCAGCCGCGTGCGGCGTTGAGGGAGAAGGTGACGACGGCGGCGGCGTGGTCGGACGGCCAGCCGTTCGCGGCGGTTCCGGGCACGGGCTGCGGCCAGCCGGTGAACAACGAGTGGGCCTCGACGACCTTGAGCGATCCCCGGTACTGGACCTGGTCGACGCGGTCCTGCGGTTCCGCCTTCCCGCCTTCGTTGGTCGGCCGCACCGGCGACCAGGTGATGCCGGGGGCCTTCGCGGGGTTCGAGTTCGCGTCACGGAAGGCGTCGGTCAGGCCCGCCTGCTGGAGCGCGTCCGTGACGGGCCAGCGGAGCTTGCCCACACCCCCGTGGGCGGAAGCCGTACGGGACGTCCAGTCCAGGTGGGACGGCGAGGCGAGGCCCGCCGCGAGGACGACCGGGACGTCGGAGGCGAGGTCGTGCTTCATCGCGGCCACCAGGGCCTGAACCTGCTTGTAGCGGAGCGTCAGCTTCTCCGCGGCCTCCACCTGCGCCGCCGTCTTGCCGGACGACAACGCGTACGGGCCGTAGTCGGCCTCGTCGAGCTGGGCCGTCCACAGCCGGATCGTGCGGCGGCCGGGCAGGGTGACCGTGACCGCGGCGGCGGGCAGGGTGGCCGTGGGGGCCACGACGGAGCCGAGCGGGTAGCGGCTGACGATGCCGAGGCTGCCGCCGCTCTGGTAGGACTGCCAGCCCAGCGCCTTGGCGAGCGCCTGCGCGACGGTGCCGCCGGTCTCCTGCAGCGCGAGGACGTCCAGGCCCTGAGTGAGCACGACGCGCATCAGCTTCTCCAGGAAGCCGTCGACGTGCGATCCGCCGTCCCAGACGTTCAAGCTGGCGATCTTGACCTGGATCCGGTCGTTGCCCTCGCGCACCGGCACCTGCACCCTGATGGTGTCGCTGCCGACCACGCTGTCCTGCACGCCGACCACGAGTTGCCCCGGCGTCCGCAGCGGGAGGGCGGGCGCGGTGCCGGTGACGTCTCCACCGGCGGTGACGGACAACCAGGAGGGGCCGCTGATGCGGCGGAAGGCGGCGGAGCCGGCCGCATTGCCCTCCGGCCTGATCCAGAGCCCGCCCAGGTGGACGGAGACCGCCGAGCCGGCCGTCTGCGGGGCGGCGGTGACGGCGTCGACCACCGCGTAGGGGCGCGGGATGACCGGGCGGACGGCGAAGCTGAACGGGGCGGTGCGGGCGAGGATGCCGTAGCCGTCCTTGGCCAGCAGGTAGGCGGTGTAGGGACCGCCGCTCAGGCCGGAGGTGTCCAGGGTCATGTCGCCGGAGGCGCCGGGGGTGTACTCCCACACGATCGAGCCGCCGTTGCCGGGCTGCCGGCCGCCGTCGTAGATCCCGATCCAGTTGGTGGGGTCAGGGGTTTCGGTGGTCCAGTGGAAAGTCAGCTTGTCGCCCTCGAGCGGGGCCGTCGGCGACGTGAGCACGATGGTGTCGGTCTGCGGGCCGGCGAAGCTGAACGGGGCGCTCTGCGCGAGGATGCCGTAGCCGTCCTTGGCCAGCAGGTAGGCGGTGTACGGCCCGCCGCTCAGTTTTGAGGTGTCCAAAGTGAGGTCCCCGGAGTCTCCGGGGACGTAGGCCCACACGGGCGCGGTGCCGGTGCCCGGCTTCCGGTCGCCGTCGTAGATCCCGATCCAGTTCTTGGGGTCGGGAGCGTCCGTGGTCCAGTGGAAGGTCAGCCGGTCGCCCTTCTGAGGGTTGGCCGGAGAAGTGAGCGTGACGGAGTTCCCAGCGGTCACGGCACGTGAGAGGGGTGACACAGGTACGGTCCTCTCTGCCCGGACACCACGTGTGTGACGCCGGGAGTGAGCAAGTTGTCTATATAACTTGCTCAAGTAAGCCCGGTCAGGACGGCGTGCTCGTGAACGTCGGGTGACGATTATCTTGGGACTGGTGGAAGAGAATCGGGCACGGCGGGTCGTGGACGCGCTTCGTGAGCGCGGCATCAACGGAACTCTCGCCAGAGTCGGCGTCTACCAGTTCGGGATTCGGGTGTCCCTGCCGGACGGCCGGGAGGCGGAATGGGACACCGACGGCACGGCCGGCCTCGAGGCCCAGGTCATGCGCAACGGCATGCTGGTGGGGTTCGTCCCCGTGATCGAAGGGTCGGAGGACTTCGACGAGCACCAGGTCGTCGACGCCATCGCGCGGACCGACTACGACCAGCCCATCGCCAGGCAGCGCCCGGTGGCGCCGCCTCCCGGCGAGCCCCTGCCGCGTGTGGGCGGGCTCTTCAGGCGGTTCCTGGACGGCTTCCGCTACCGCTGACCGGCGCGGCCTCCCGGCCGCGCCAGAGCAGACATCAGCGCAGACGCCGGCGCAGACCTCAGAGCGGGCCTCAGGGCAGGAAGGGCAGCCGGGAGTCGTACAGCCAGGTCCACAGGAACGTGTCGAGGGGCCGGGTCGCATAGCGCTGGACGTGGTCGGCGAACGCGTCGGTGCTCACCACGCCGTGCCGATGCCCGGCCGTCCAGTCGCGCAACATCGGGAAGAACGCGCCGTCCCCGAGCGTCCGCCGCAGGGCGTGCAGGGCCAGGGCGCCGCGCTTGTAGACGCGGTCGTCGAAGATCCGGTCCGGGCCGGGGTCGGCGAGCACCAGGTCCTGGGGCATGGCCGCGAGCCTGCGGTGCCATCGTTGGGCGTGCTCGTGCGCGTGCTCGCCGCCCGAGTCCTCCGACCACAACCACTCCGCGTACGCGGCGAACCCCTCGTGCAGCCAGATGTCGCGCCAGTCGGCCAGCGTGAGGCTGTTGCCGTACCACTGGTGCGCCAGTTCGTGGGCGACGAGCCGTTCGTAACGGCGGCGGCCGTCCACGTGGTTGGCGCCGAAGACCGACATTCCGTGCGCCTCGATCGGGATCTCCAGTTCGTCGTCCACGACGACGACGGTGTACTCGCGGAACGGGTAGGGCCCGAACCGCTCCGTGAAGACGGCCAGCATCTGCGCCTGGCGGCCGAAGTCGTATCTCACCTGGGCGGCCAGCCGGGCGGGGTGGGCCAGATGCTGAGGGACCGGTCCCGGCAGCTCGGCCCGCTGGTAACGCCCGATCTGGACGCCCACCAGATACGTCGCCATCGGCTCGTCCTGCTCGTACACCCAGGTCGTGCCGGAAGCCGCCCGGCGCTTGGACACCAGATGGCCGTTGGCGATGACCTGGTACGCCGCGGCGGCGGTCACCGAGATCCGATACGTGGCCTTGTCACCCGGCCGGTCGTTGCAGGGGAACCACGACGGCGCGCCGGTCGGCTGACTGGCCACGAGGGCGCCGTCGGTCAGCTCCTCCCATCCGAGCCCGCCCCAGTGACTCCGCACGGGGCGGGGGGTTCCGGCGTAGCGGACCTCGACGGTGACCGGTTCGCCCGGCGGCAGCGACCGGCCGGGCGTGATCCGGAGCTTGCCGTCGCGGTGGGTGTACGGCAGGCGCTCCCCGTCGATCAGGACCTGCGTGACCCGGAAGACGCCGAGATCCAGCGTGAGCCGGTCCAGCGGCTCCACGGCCGTCACCGTGAGCCGGGCGACCCCGCCGAGCCTGTTGGAGGCCATGCGGTAGTCCAGCGTGAGGTCGTAATGGTCGACCCGGTAGCTCTCGTCGCCGTGTTCGGGGAAGTAGGGGTGGTGCACGCTCACGTTCCGTTTGGTTCCCAGCATCAGTCGGCCGGAGCCCACGCCACGATCGGGTTGCCGAACCAGCGGGTCTGGGACGGCACGGACTCGCCGCGCATCACCAGTGACGCCGGGCCGACTGTGGTGTCCGCCCCGACCGTGGCCGCGGGCAGGACGACCCCGTGCGGGCCGAGCGTCGCTCCCTTGTGCAGGACCACCGTATCGATGCTCATGACCCGGTCGTGGAACAGATGGGTCTGAAGCACGCAGCCGCGGTTGACGCACGAGCCGTCGCCCAGCTCGATCAGGTCCGCTTCGGGGAGCCAGTAGGTGTTGCAGGTCACGCCGCGGCCGATCCGGGCCCCCAGCGAGCGGAGCCACAGGTTCAGCGGGGCGGTGCCCAGCCACGGCTCGGCGAACCACGGCGCGGCCAGCACCTCGACGAAGTTGTCGGCCAGCTCGTTGCGCCACACGAACGAGCTCCACAGGGGACGGTTGCCCGCGGTGATCCGGCCAACGATCATCCACTTGGCCAGGCTCGCGACCGCCGCCGCGGCGACTCCGGCGCCGAGCAGGACCACCCCGCCCAGCAGGGCCGCGACGCCGAAGCCGTACGACCTGGCGAGCTGTTCGAGGGCCGCCAGGACGAGCACGGCGAGCGCCACCGTGGCCATGGCGGGGACGATCCGGCACAGCTCGACGGCCGCGCGGGCGACCTTCAGCCGCCGGGGCGGGTCGTAGGTGCGGCTGCGGTCGCCGCCCTCCACCGTACGGCGGAGCTTGACCGGCGGCATGCCCAGGTAGGACGAGCCGACCTTGGCCTTCTTCGGGGTCGCGGACAACACTCCGACCAGGCCGTCCTTGGGGACCTTCCGGCCGGGGGCGGTCATCCCCGAGTTGCCGAGGAAGGCCCGCTTGCCGATGCGGGCGTTCGCGACGCGCAGGCGCCCGCCTTCCAGCTCGTACGGCGCGACCATGGTGTCGTCGGCGAGGAATGCGCCGTCGCCGATGGAGGTCATCGACGGCAACGCCAGGACGGTCGACAGCTCGACGTCACGCCCGATCTTCATGCCGAGGGCGCGCAGCCACGACGGCGTGAGGACGCTGGCGTAGAGCGGGAACAGCCAGACGCGGGCCATCGCCATCAGATGACCGCTCGCCCACGCCTGCCAGGCCTGGCGGCTGTGCACGGGATGGCTGCCCTCGCGCAGGCCGACCGCGAGCAGCCGGACGCAGACGAAGATCGCCAGGGCGAACGCGGCCATCGAGACGAGCGTCGCGAGCGGCACGGCGTACATGGCGGAGGCCAGCGGCGACGTGCTGTGCCGCAGGAAGGCGGTGAGGACGGCGAGGCCCGGGACCGCGGCGGCCACCGGGAGCAGGCTCAGGACCAGGGCGGACACGCCATAGCCGGCCACCCAGCGCCGCGTGCGCGCGGGACGCTCCTCGGGCTTGCGCGCCTTGCCCTGCCGTACGGCGGGAGCCCCCGCCCAGCGCTCTCCGGACGGAACCGTGCCGATCACCGCGGATCCCGGGGCGATCTGGGCGTTCTTGCCGATCTTGACGCCGGGAAGCAGGGTCGAGCGCGAGCCGACGGTCGCGCCGGGGCCGACGCGGATCTCACCGACGCGGACGAGGTCTCCGTCGTGCCAGTAGCCGCTCAGATCGACCTCGGGCTCGATGGCGGCGTTCGCGCCGAGGCGGAGCAGCCCGGTGATCGGAGGCAGGGAATGGAGGTCGGCGTCCTTGCCGATCCTCGCGCCGAGCGCCCTGGCGTAGTAGGTGACCCACGGAGCGCCCGACAGTCCGGGGACGCCCAGACGTGCGGCGAGTTGCTCGGCGAACCAGAGCCGCAGGTGCACGTGGCCACCGCGCGGGTAGCTGCCCGGCCCCACTCCGCGCAGGAGCAGCCGGGCGCCCCCGGCGGCGACGGCCATCCGCCCGGCGGGTGAGAAGAACAGCAGCCACCCGGCCAGCACCCATCCCCACGAGACGGTGGGAGCCCAGGGCAGGGAGACGACGTTGTTGATCGTGGCCAGCGCGGTCAGCCAGCGCAGCGCGCCGATGGTGAGGAGCGGCAGCATGAGCGCCGCCTGCGCGACCGCCGCCCGCCGGGGCATCGGGGTGACGACCCGGTCGGTGGTGGCGATCTTCACGGTGTCCGACGCGGACAGACGGGCCGCCAGCCCGCCCAGCGTCGGATGGTCGTAGATGTCGCCGACGGCCGCGGCCGGGTATTCGGCACGCAGCGCGGAGACCAGCCGCGCCGCGGCCAGGCTGGTGCCGCCTTCGGTGAAGAAGTCCGAGCCGGGGTGGTCAGGGGTGACGCCGAGGACGTCGCCCCAGCGCTCCGCCAGCCACAGCTCCGCGCCGGAGAGCTCGACGTCCGGCGCCCGCTCCCCCGGTGTGGTGGTGGGGAGAGGCCAGGGAAGCGCGTCCCGGTCGATCTTGCCGGAGGTCCGGGTGGGCAGCGCGTCCACCGTCGCGAGGCGGGGGACGAGCGCGGCGGGCAGCGACTCTCTCAGCAGGCTCGTCGCCAGATCTTGGTCGAAGCCCTCACCGGGGACCAGGTAGCCGATCAGGAGCTGGTTGCCCGCGCCGGCCGTGCGGACCGCCGCCGCGGCCCCGGCGACTCCCGGGAGCGCCTGCAGCGCGGCGTCGACCTCACCGAGCTCGATGCGCCGGCCGCCCAGTTTGATCTGCTCGTCGGCCCGGCCGTTGAAGATGAGGCCCTCGGCCTCGGCGCGCACCAGGTCGCCACTGCGGTAGGCCCGCTCCCAGCCGAGCGACGGAAGCGGGGCGTACTTCTCCGCGTCCTTGACCGGGTCGAGGTAACGGGCGAGCCCGACGCCGCCGATGACGAGCTCGCCGGTCTCCCCCATGGAGACCGGCTCACCGTTGCGGTCGACGACGGCCAGGTCCCATCCGTCGAGCGGGAGGCCGATCCGGACCGGGCCCTCCCCCGACATCCGGGCGGCGCAGGCGACGACGGTGGCCTCGGTGGGCCCATAGGTGTTCCAGACCTCCCGCCCCGGCACGGCGAGCCGCTCCGCCAGCTCGGGCGGGCAGGCCTCGCCACCGAAGATCAGCAGGCGGACGCGGTCGAGCGTCTCGACGGGCCACAGGGCCGCCAGCGTCGGCACCGTGGACACGATCGTGATGCCCCTGTCGATCAGCCAGGGCCCGAGGTCCATGCCGGTCCGCACGAGGGCGCGGGGGGCGGCCACGAGGCAGCCGCCGTGCCGCCACGCCAGCCACATCTCCTCGCAGGACGCGTCGAACGCCACGGACAGGCCGGCGAGGACCCGGTCGCCCGGGCCGATGGGCCGGTCGGAGAGGAACAGCCGTGCCTCCGCGTCGACGAACGCCGCCGCGCTGCGGTGGGTGACCGCGACGCCCTTGGGCTTGCCCGTGGACCCGGAGGTGAAGATCATCCAGGCGTCGTCGTCCAGGCCGGGAGGTCCTGTACGGCCCAGCGGAGCGCCCGTGACGTCGAGCCCCTCCCCGAGGACCGCGCAGACGCCCGCCTCGGAGAAGACGAGCTCGGCCCGTTCGTCCGGATCGTCGGCGTCGACGGGGACGTAGGCGGCGCCGGCCGCCAGGACGGCCAGGATCGCGACGTAGAGCCCGGCCGTGCCGGACGGGCGGCGGACCCCGACGCGGTCGCCGGGGCCGATGCCCACGGCACGCAGTTCGTCCGCCATCCGGTCGACTTCGGCGCGCAGGCCGAGGTAGTCGAGACGGGTGTGGCCGTCGTCGAGTGCGAGCGCGTGCGGATGGCGCCGTGCCGTGCCGTCGAGGATGTCGATCAACGTCCTCGGCCGGGGAGCGGCCCCGCCCGACAGGAAGACGGCGCGGGTGTCCCACAGAAGATCGGCGTCATGGCCTGGCTCGGCGATGAAAGGACGCAAAACAAGTCTCCTTCGATGTCCGCGTACCTGGCAGTGGCTCCCCAGTGGGGATCGCGCGTACCGCGCGGGCATCGAGCCCTTCGCCGTGATCGTTCGTACAGTTCAGAACAGCCAACAATATGGATCTATTCCATGAACATAACGGAAACGCCCGGGATTGCCACAACCCTGCGGACTTCCGGCGACGGCTCGGACGACGGTCGCCGCATGGGGGGTCGGCCCGCCCGGCCGTGCGTCACAGCCGATATATCTAGATATGGCCCCCTGTATCCGCCATGGCGGATGATTGTCACAAGAGTATCCGTAGGCCCCTGACCCCTCATGAACCACTACAGGAGGAACGATGGCGAGGATCTGCGTCACCGGAGCGAGCGGGAAGCTCGGCCGGAGCGTGGTGCGTGACCTGCTCGAACACGGCTTCGACGTGGTGGCGACCGATGTCAGGCCGGGACCGCAGGACCTCGGGGTCCAGGTGCTCGTCGCGGACCTGACCGAATACGGCCAGGCGGTCGAGGTGCTCGACGGCGTCGACGCCGTCGTCCATCTGGCCAACATTCCGGCGCCGGGTCTCAGGACCCCGTCGGAGACCTTCAACGACAACACGGTGATGAACTCGAACGTGTTCCTCGCCGCGGCGCAGCTGAAGATCGGCCGGGTCGTCTGGGCCTCCAGCGAGACGACCCTCGGCCTGCCGTTCGACGTGCCTCCGCGCTACGCACCCGTCGACGAGGCCCACTATCCCTTCCCGACCTCGACGTACGCGCTGTCGAAGGTGGTCACGGAGACCCTCGCCGGGCACGTCGCCGAGTGGTCGGGCATTCCGTTCGTGGCGCTGCGCTTCTCGAACATCCTCGGCCCCGACGACTACCCGGCGTTCCCCGGTTTCTGGGACGACCCGCAACTGCGCCGCTGGAACCTGTGGGGGTACATCGACACGCGGGACGCCGCGGCCTCCTGCCGGCTGGCCCTGGAGGCACCCGTCCAGGGAGCCCGGAGCTTCGTCATCGCGGCCGCCGACACCGTGATGAACCGGCCGTCGGCGGACCTGATGAAGGAGGTCTTCCCCGGCGTGGAGATCACGCGCGAACTCGGGGAGTTCGAGACGCTCCTCGCCATCGACGGCGCCCGGGAGGTCCTCGGCTTCGTCCCGCGGCACTCCTGGCGCGACCACGTCGCGTCGTAGCGCGGTGGGCAGCGGCCGCGGCGCCCGTGACACGGCGGGAGCGGTCACGGCGCCGGCGGCAGGCGCGTCCCGTCAGCGGGCGCGTTCCTTGGGCGAATAGCGGAGCAGGACGACGTCTCCGATCGGCCGGGCCTCGATCAGCCGCATGCGGGCGAGGGGGCCGCCGGGATAGTCCGCGGGGCCCAGGAACCTCGGCGCCTGCGGCTGTCCCACCAGCAGGGGGGCGACGGCCACGTGCACCTCGTCCGCCAGGTTCGCGGACATGAGCTGCGTGTGGACGGAGCCGCCACCCTCGACCATGAGGCGCCTGACGCCGCGGTGGCCGAGTTCGTCGAGGACGGCGGGCCAGTCGAGTACCGGCCCGGTGCTGACCACGTCGGCCAGGGATCCGATCGTGTCGAGCAGCTTCGCCACCGCGGAGTCGACCGTGAAGACCAGTTTGTCGCCGCCGCAGTGCCACAGCGCGAGGGAGGCGTCCAGGTCGCCGGAGCCGGTGACCACGACCTTCATCGGATATTCGGGCAGGCCCCTCGCGACCCGGGCGGCCCGGCGCTCCTGCGAGCCGACCAGCAGGCGGGGGTTGTCGCGACGTACGGCCGTGGCCCCGAGGAGGATGGCGTCGACACCCGCGCGGACGTCGTCGACCCGGTCGAAGTCCAGCGCATTGGACAGGAGCAGCCGCTCGGGGCCCGTGTCGTCCAGGTAGCCGTCGACGCTCACCGCGGCGGAGAGCAGCACGTACGGACGGGGGTTCCCCGCCTGGGGGATGTTCGCCGTGTTCGCCATGGCTCCGGTCTTCCCCGCTCTCGGCGTCAGCTCGCGAGTCCGGTGAGGGCGATGGTGTGTCCGGTACGGTCGATCTTCGCGCGCAGGTAGCGCATGTTGCTCTCAGTCGCGAACACCCCGGTCGGCACCCGGCGGCGGACGGCCACGCCGAGGCCGGACAACTGGCGCGCCTTGTCGGGGTTGTTCGAGAGCAGGTCGATCGTGCCGATGCCCAGCACACCGAGCATCTGGGCGGCGACGGTGTAGTCCCGTCCGTCCTCCGGCAGCCCGAGTGCCGCGTTGGCCGCGTAGGTGTCCAGACCCTCGTCCTGCAGGGCGTACGCGTCGAGCTTGTTGTACAGGCCGATGCCGCGGCCTTCCTGGCGCAGATAGAGCAGGACCCCGCCGGCCACGGACACACGCTCGACGGCCTCGCGCAACTGCTGGCCGCAATCGCAGCGCGCGGACCCGAACACGTCTCCCGTGAGGCATTCCGAATGCAGGCGGACCAGCGGGATCTCCCCCACGGCGAGCTCACCGAACACCATGGCGACGTGCTCGCCGCCATCGGCCAGACCCCGGAAGGTGACGGCCTCGGCCGTGACGCTGAAACCGTCGCCGAAGCGCAAGGGGATGCTGACCTTGGTTCGAACGGCGGCTTCCGCTGGCGTGGAGGTCATGCTGGACTCCGATCGAATGGGTGTTCAAACTCGAACAGGGGTAGACCGTACTCTTTGCTTCGAATTCGAACAACCCCCACGAACCGCTCCTCGTGACAGATGACATTCACTGGGTGTGCCGTCGCCTGTCAGCCGGCGTGGACGGACAGCCGGCCGAGCAGCGCCGACAGCCCTGCGGCGAAACCGGCGAACTCCTCCCGGCTGAGGCCGCTGACGAACAGTTCACGGACCAGGGCGGCATGGCCGGGCGCCGCCGCGCGGAGCACGGCCCATCCCTCGTCGGTGAGCGAGGCGATGACCCCCCGGACATCGGTGGGGCAGGCCCGCCGCCGGACCAGGCCCGCCTTCTCCAACTGGGCGACCTGATAGGTCAGGCCACTCTTGGAGGTGAACGCGGCGCCGGCGAGTTCGGTCATCCGCAGCTCTCCGTCCGGCGCGTCCGCCAGCCGGACCAGGACCTCGTACTGCGAGTGGGACAGGCCCGAGTCGTCCTTGAGCTGCTGCTCGACCAGGCGGTTGATGATGGCGCCCGTCGCGAGGAATGCCTGCCAGGCGCTCAACTCGTGCTCGTCGAGCCACGCGGGTTCGTCCATTCCCTCACGGTACAACCCAGTTGTTCGAACCCGAACCAACCCCCGGGCCGTGCGCCGCCGGAGGCCCCGATCTCTTGTCCGCCGGCAGGGCCGTCGCCTGGGTGCCGCCTAGACTCCGGCTGTGAAGAGCGACGACCTTGAGTCGATGAGCATGCTCGCCGATCCCGTACGGCGGGAGCTGTACCGCTTCGTCGCCGCGCAGGGGCGGGACGTCGGGCGGAACGAGGCGGCGGAAGCGATCGGCGTCCAGCGCACGCTCGCCGCCTTCCACCTCGACAAGCTGGTCGAAGCGGGACTGCTGGAGGCGGATTTCCGCCGGCTCAACGACCGGACGGGGCCGGGCAGCGGCCGGCCGGCGAAGGTCTACCGCAGAGGCGGGCCGGAACGGATGGTGAGCCTGCCGCCCCGGGACTACCGGACTCTCGCGCTTGTCCTGGCCGAGGTGGTCGATCAGCTCGACGGCGACGAGCAGGCGGAGAAGGCCGCCCGCCGTACGGGAGAGCGCCTGGCGGCCGCGAGCCACGAGACCGGACTGATGGACGTCCTCGTCGGGCGCGGCTACGAGCCGTACGAGGAGGAGGGCCGGATCAGGTTGCGGAACTGCCCGTTCCACGTCCTGGCCGAGACACATCCCGTGCTCGTCTGCTCGATGAACCTCGCCATGTGCGAGGGCATGCTTCGCGGCCTGGGCGAGGACCGGATCGCGGCGGCGCTCGACCCACGTCCCGGTGAGTGTTGCGTCGCGTTCATCGCGAAGGATGTCCCCGAATAGCCTCGGGAGACCTTCTAAAAACAATCATGACTGACATAGACTCCGGCCATGCATCTCGCCCAGCTGAACGTCGCGCATCTCGTCGCCCCCATCGACGCCCCCGAGCTGGCGGACTTCGTCGCAGCCCTCGAGCCCATCTACGCCGTCTCCGACTCCGCGCCCGGGTTCGTCTGGCGCATGATGGAGAGCGACGACCCCACCGAGGTCATCACCCACGAGTACGGTGACGACCTGCTGGTCAACGTGTCGGTGTGGGAGTCTCGCGAGGCGTTGTGGAACTTCGTCTACCGCAGCGCGCATCTGGAGATCCTGCGCCGCCGCCGCGAATGGTTCGCGCGCACGGCCGTGCCGTACACGCTGATGTGGTGGGTGCCCGAAGGGCACACGCCGACGCTCGGCGAGGCGATGGAGCGTCTCGCGCTGATCCGCGCCCAAGGGCCGGGGCCGGAGGCGTTCACCTTCAAGGAGTTCTACGAACCGGGCTCCTCGACGCCCTCCCCTTCCATCGCGGGAGTTCCGCACTGACCCTCACGCGCGGCCGGGATGACCCTCTCGGCCGGGACACGGGGAGCCCGGATCTCAGCCGCCCGGGCCGACCTCGTTGTTCGGAGCACCGTCACCCGCAGTGGGCAGGTCTCCTCGCTGGACCGGCGTCCGTGGCGGCTCCGGAGTACCGCTCCCGTCGCTCACCGCATGCCGCGCCCCGGCGACGGCGGCCTTCAGCGCGTCCCGGCTCACCTCGGTCACACGCCCGTTGAGCTTCAGGAGGCGATTCCCCTGGACCGACACGTATTCATGACGGTCGCCGGCAACCCGGTACCAGCCCGCGTCATCCCGCTCACACGTCACTCGCGCGTCGAGTGGCGTGGCGTTGTGGACCGGAACGCCTTGGCAGACGTCGTCGCCGAAAGAGCCGTGGTCCACCCGCAACTCGACCTGCCGCCCCTCCGGTGAGGCGTAGACGGCGCCGAACCCCTCCTCGTTGATCACGCCCATTGACTGCTCGGCCAGCTCATATCCCGGCAGGTCGACCAGATAGATGAGATCCGGAGCCACACCCTGCGCGCGGAGCCGCTCTATCTCCGCACCGCTGACTGCCGCGTCGGAACCACATCCGGCCAGGACGACGAGACCGAGGGCCACGAAGAGGATCAATCGGCTCACCACGTGATCATCCTGTCGTACGGCCGGCCCACCCCGCCAGCCCGGGCCCGCGCCGGCCCTACGCCACCGGCATGATCGCGTGCCGCCACGGGCCCACATGTCTGCACCCGGACACCCGGCGCACCGAACTCGATTCCCACTGACTCGGCTGCCGGCCGAATGCGACAATCGGCGGCATGGCCGCTTTCAAGCCACTCACCGTCGAGGAAGCACGCACGCTCAGCCGCGACCAACTCCTGCCGCGCGTCGAAGCCGAACAGCGGCACTGGACCCGGCTCATTTCACGCGGGCAGATTCGCGTCGGCGAGGACGACGCTTACAAGACCTTCGCCCGAATCATGCACGTCGTCATCGACCCCGCGGTCGAGGAAGAACCCCACGACCCGGACTTCTGGACGAAGCCACTCGGCGAACTCGGCGACCTGTGAGCCGCTGCTCGCACGTCACGAAACCGAGAACGCCCCAGGAGAGATGACCGCCCCGGCCGCAGTGAAGCTCGGGCACGGAGAGCGGCAGGTGCATCTCGGCGCCCTCACCGATAGCGTTAGTCGCCACTTACGCTTGGAGGGTCAATGAAGTACGTGATGTTCTACGACTCGGGGGACGACGTCGCATCGAAGGCGCCCGCCCACTTTCCCGCCCACCGCGCCCGGCTCGACGACTTCCACGCCCAGGGCACGCTCCTGATGGTCGGCACCTTCGGCGACCCGCAGAACGAAGGCTCGATGGCCGTCTTCACCACCCGCGAAGCGGCCGAGGAGTTCGCCAGGGAGGATCCCTTCGTCCTGAACGGCGTCGTCCGCAACTGGTACGTCCGCGAGTGGAACGAAATCTTCGGATGACCTCTGACCGGCCGCCGATGACGACCTGAGGCGGGCGCTTTCGGCTGGCGGCGTGATCAGGCAGCCGGCGAAGGCATGACCAAGGCGCGCACCGGCCGCCTGCCGGGGAGGGCACGCGCGCCACCTTTTCGATCCTCACGGAATCCTGAGCGACTTCCGTGAGGATCGAAACTCGATCTGATCGACTTCCTGGCGCGGAACGCGCTTGAGTCTCCAGTAAGGGGAGGCGCGAGAGTGGGGACATGGACGGCGACGCGCTCTACTCGATCGGTGATCTGGCCCGGCGGACCGGGCTGACGGTCAAGGCCATCCGGTTCTACTCCGACTGCGGAATCGTGCCGCCGACCGACCGCAGCCCGGCCGGCTACCGCCTCTACGGCATCGACGCCGTCGCGCGCCTGGACCTCGTGCGGACGCTGCGCGACCTCGGAGTGGACCTTCCCACGATCCGGAAGGTCGTGGACCGGGAGAGCTCGCTCCCCGACGTCGCCGCGGCGCACGCCGAGGCGCTGGCGGTGCAGATCCGAACGCTGCGCATGCGGCGCGCGGTGCTGACGGCGGTGGCCAAGCGCGGATCAACCCCTGAGGAGATGGATCTCATGCACAAACTGGCCAAGCTCTCCGAGGACGAGCGTCGCCGCCTGATCGGCGAGTTCCTCGACACCGCCTTCGGCGGCCTGGACCCTGACGCCGAATTCGTGGGAATCAGGCGCTCCATGACCCCCGAACTGCCCGACGACCCCACGGCCGAGCAGGTCGAGGCGTGGGTGGAGCTGGCCGAACTGTCCCAGGACCCGGATTTTCGCGCCGGCATGCGGCGTACGGCCGAGCAGCACGCGACCGAGCGTGCCCAGGGCGACACCACGACCCTGCGCCGCGACTCGGCCGCGATGGTCCGTGACCATGCCGGCCCCGCCCTGGCAGCCGGCGTCGACCCGGCCTCGCCCCAGGCCGATCCGGTTGTCGCGGCGGTCACGGCCCAATACGCGCGCGTCTTCGACTGCCCCGACGACATCGACCTCCGGCACCGGCTGCTGACCCGGCTGGAGCAGGCGAACGACCCGCGCAGGGAGCGGTACCTCCAGCTGCTGGCAGTGATCAACGACTGGCCGGCCCCCGAAAGCCTGGCGCCGGTGCTGGACTGGTTCATCCCGGCCTTGCGCGCCCGGATACCGGGATAGCCGGCCCGTCGCGACACCGCCGCCACTGGGGCTCCCGCCTAAGGCGACTCGACCACGGATTGAATTCGTGCGCGGTGACCGAGCCCACCTGCGCGACGAGTGCAATCGATCAAGGTATGCCGATTCGGTGCCGATTCGAAATGGCATCTATGCCGTCGGGCAGAGATAACCGATCAGATTGACTGCACTCGACACACTCCCGAAGGGAGAAATCTCGTGAGGTCGAAACACCCAAGGTGGATGACCCGACTCGGAGGCATCATGGCCGCGGTGCTGGCCGGCGGCCTCGTCGTCGCCGTGCCGGCGTCGGCGGCACCGTCGACGGCGCTGATCGGAGCCTGCACGTCATCGTCGACAGCGCGTACGTCGGACCCCTATTCGCACACCTTCTCCATGCGCAGGTACTGCCCGACGGCCAACGCGCCTGTCCACAGCTCGGCCTTCTACGACTCGAACTTCGCTTCCAAGGGCACGTTGAACGCCGGCAACGACTGGTTCCTGTGCTACGTGATCGGCTCACCCACGAGCGGGACCTATGGTAGTTCGAACTACTGGTACTACACCCACGGTGACACCTACAGCTCGCCGGCACACAACTCGTGGGGGTTCGTAGGGAGCGGATGGATTAACGCCCTCGACGCGAACATCACCGTCGGAATGCCGCAGTGCACGTTCACCTTTGTGCCGATGTGAGCCATTCAGGCGACCTGAGATCTCGAGGGAACGCCGAACTCAGCGGACGGGCAGGCCGGTGACGGCGCGGCCGATGATGAGGCGCTGGATCTCCGACGTGCCTTCGAAGATGGTGAAGATCTTGCTGTCGCGGTGGAAGCGTTCCACCGGGTGCTCGCGGGTGTAGCCGGCGCCGCCCAGGATCTGGATGGCCTGCTCGCTCACCCACACCGCCGTCTCGCTCGCCACGAGCTTGCTCATCGAGCCCTCCGCGTGGTCGAGCGGACGGCCGTGCCTGGCCATCCACGCCGCCCGCCAGGTCATCAGCCGCGCCGCGTCGATCCGGGTGGCCATGTCCGCGAGCAGGAACGCGACCGCCTGGTTCTCGCCGATCTTCCGGCCGAACTGCTCGCGTTCCCCGGCGTAGTCCCGGGCGTACTCGAACGACGCCCGAGCCAGGCCGACGGCCATGGCGGCGACCAGCGGCCGGGTCGACTCGAACGTGCGCATGGCGGCCTGCTCGCCGCTCTTGGCTCCGCCGCGTACGCGGGCCAGCCGCGCGTCCAGCTTGTCCTTGCCGCCGAGCAGGCACGAGCCGGGGATCCGGACGTGGTCGAGGACGACCTCGGCGGTGTGGGAGGCGCGGATGCCGTGCTTCTTGAACTTCTGCCCCTGGGACAGGCCCGGTGTGCCCGGCGGGATCACGAAGGAGGCCTGGCCACGGGTGCCGAGCGAGGGGTCGACCGAGGCGACGACCACGTGCACGTTGGCGATGCCGCCGTTGGTCACCCAGGTCTTGACGCCGTTCAGCTCCCATTCGTCCGACGCTTCGTCGTAGACGGCACGCGTCCGGATCGAGCCGATGTCGCTGCCCGCGTCGGGCTCGGAGGCGCAGAAGGCGCCCAGCTTGATGTCGTCGACGGAGCCGAACATCTGGGGCAGCCACTCCCCCATCTGCTCGGGCGTGCCGTTCGAGGCGAGGGACGCCGCGGCGAGGCCGGTGCCGACGATCGACAGGCCGATGCCCGCGTCACCCCAGAACAGCTCCTCGAAGGTCGCGGGCAGACCGAGCCCGGACTCCTCGAACCACTGCGTGGCGAAGAAGTCGAGCGAGTAGAGACCGATCTTGGCCGCCTCCTGCAGGACCGGCCAGGGAGTCTCCTCCCGCTCGTCCCATTCCGCTCCGGCAGGACGGATGACGTCACGAGCGAACTCGCGCGCCCAGTCACGCACCTCGCGAACGTCGTCACTCAGCTCGGGGTTGAAGCCCGTCGTGTTGTCGGTCATCGAGTCCTGTCCATGGGGAAAGCCGAAAGGGGGGACCAATGGAGAGGAATGCTACCGACCAGTAACAGTCACCGATAATTCACCCCCAGGTTAGAGCTACAACCCCCGGCCGGCGTACTGCGGGACGGTCACCATGGGTGGCCGCTCGGCGACCGTGACGTCCCTGACCAGCGGGTCGTGACCGTACAGTCCCCGCCGGAACTGGGTCACCTGGGCCGACGGGACGTGCAGAGACACGATCTTGCCCTGCCGTTCGAGGCGGGACCAAGCCGTGTGCATGATCTGCCCGGCCATCCCGCCGAGCGCCTCGGTCGACTGGTGGGAGTGCACCCTCCTGCCCAGGTCCACCTGGGCCAGGGCGTCGAGCCCCGCGAACTCGAGCAGGTCGATCAGCAGGGCCATCTCGACGCCGTACCCGCTCACGAAGGGCACCCGCTCCAGGGCGCTGCGCCGTCCGGCGTACTCCCCCGAGAGCGGTTGGACGAAGCCGGCGAGCAGCGGCCAGTGCAGGTTGAGCAGCGGCCGCGCGACGAGTTCGGTGACCCGTCCGCCCGCGCCCTGCACCCCCGACAGCGGCCTGTCGTAGCACCCCTTCACGTACGCGATCGAGGGGTCCACCAGCAGCGGCCCGAGGAGCCCGGTCACGAACGAGGTGCGGAACTCCCGCAGGTCGGCGTCAACGAAGACGATGAGGTCCCCCGTCGTCACCGCGAGCGACTTCCACAACGCCTCGCCCTTGCCGTCGAGCGGTTCCAGTTCGCACAGGATCTCGTCCTGCGCGAAGACCTTCGCCCCGGCTTGTACGGCCTGCGCCGCGGTGTCGTCGGTCGACCGGGAGTCGATGACGATGAGCTCGTCGACGAGGGGCACCGACTCGACGAGGTCGCGCCGGATCGCGCCGACGATCTCCCCCACGGTCTCGGCCTCGTCGCGCGCCGGGAGGACCACACTGATCCGCGTGGTCCCCTTGGCAGCCATCAGGGTGCCGATCGGCCAGTCGGCGGAGGATGTGGTGCGGCTGCGCAGCCAGGTTTCGACCTCAGGCAGCACGCATGATCCTCTCATCGACCTCTGAGTCCACGGCCATCACCCTACGGTGCGCCGGAGGGCCTCTGGAGCCCCGGGTGACCGGACGAGGGCGCGGTCAGGACGCCGCATGGCGGTCGAGGAAGGCGTAGACGTCCGCCTCGTCGACGCCGGGGAACGAACCCGGAGGCAGCGCGGCCAGGATGTGCGAGTTGGCCAGGACCGAGGGCCAGGCGTACCCCTCCCACCGCTGCGCCAGGTCGGCGGGCGGCCGCCGGCAACACTCCCCGTTCGGGCAGTTCGACTTGGTCCTGCTGGTGGTCTCCCTGCCACGGAACCAGCGCGACTCCCGGTACGGCACGCCGAGCGTGATCGCGAAATCCTTCTCCTGCGACGGGTCGACGTGGGCCACGCAGAAGTAGGTCCCCGTGGGGGTGTCCGAGTATTGGTAGTACAGCGAGAACCGGTCGGGCGACTGGAACACCTGACGGCCGGACCATCGCAGGCAGAGTCGCTGGCCCTCGATTGCCCCCTGCTCGTCGGCGGGGAAGACGATCCCGTCGTTCTCGTAGGCCTTGTAGATGATCCCGCCCGCGTCGTTGCGCACGAAGTGGCACACGAGGTCCAGGTGGCGGGTGGCGAGGTTGGTGAACCGGTGGGCCGCCATCTCGTAGGAGACCCCGAAGACGTCCCTGAGGTCCTCGACGGACAGCGCCTTGTCCTGCTTCGCCTCCAGCAGGAACGGCACGGCCGCCGTCTCCGGGACCAGCACGGCCGCCGCGAAGTAGTTCGCCTCGACCCGCTGGCGCAGGAAGTCGGCGAAGTCGCGGGGCTTGTGGTGCTGGAGCGCGAAGTGGCCGAGCGTCTGCAGCAGGATCGTCCGGGGGGTGTGCATCCCCAGCTGCTCGCGTTTGAGGTAGATCCGCCGGTTCCTGAGATCGGTCACCGACCGGGCGGATCGGGGCAGGTCCTGGGCCTGGTGGACGGTGAACCCGAAGTGCGAGACCAGCGCCTGGACGGTGCTCTCCGACAGTGGGCCCATCCGGTAGCCCACCGCCGCGAGGGCTTCGGCGGCCGCCTGCTCGATGTCCTCGAAGTAGTTGCCGAGCTCCCGCTGCTCGCGCCGCAGGTCGGCGTTCGCCGCACGGGCCTCCTCCGGGGTGGCCGTGCCCTTGGCCTCGCGCGCCTTCAACTCGTCGAACAGGCCGAGGATGTGCTCCAGCACGTCGTTCGGCACCCGCGCGGAGACCTTGAGCCGGCTCAGCCCGAGGCTCGTGTACAGCGGATCGCGCTGGGCCTCTTCCAGGGCGATCTCCAGCTGCGCCCGCCGGTTGGGCGCCTGCCTGCGGAGCAGTTCCTCGATGGGGACGCTCAACGCGGCGGCCAGGGCCTTCAGGAGCGACAGCTTCGGCTCGCGTTTGCCGTTCTCCAGGAGGGAGAGCTGGCTGGGCGCGCGTCCCACCCGCTCACCGAGCTCGGAGAGGGTGAGCCCACGTTGCCTCCGCAGGTGCTTGAGGCGTTGGCCGAAGGCCAGAAGGTCCAGCTCCTGCGTCAAAGACAGTGGTTCTTCACCCAGCAAGGACGGCATGGCTCGATCCTAAGCGGAATTTCCACCCTTCTTCCAGCCTCCCGGGCACCGCCCCGCGAAGATTGGTCTAGTCCATGCGGAAAAACTGACGATTCTTCTCATCAGAATACCGGCGAGTATTCGAATATATGGAATATTTTCCATTTTTGCCTTCGAATCCTCCTTGTTGATCTCTGCCACCGGGAACAAACTCGGAACAAGCACCCAGGTGACGGCAGAGCACGCAACGAGGGAGTGACGGACATGTCAGACCGAATCGCCGCTGAGGCCGAGCAACTACGCCACGAATGGGAGACCGACCCCCGCTGGAAGGACGTCGAGCGGACCTACACGGCGGAGGACGTGGTCCGGCTCCGCGGCTCGGTGCAGGAGGAGCACACGCTGGCCCGGCTCGGCGCAGACCGGCTCTGGAAGCTGCTCACCTCGCAGGACTACGTCCACGCTCTCGGCGCGCTGACCGGCAACCAGGCGGTCCAGCAGGTGAAGGCGGGCCTCAAGGCGATCTACCTGTCCGGCTGGCAGGTCGCCGCCGACGCCAACCTGGGCGGGCAGACCTACCCCGACCAGAGCCTCTACCCTGCCAACTCGGTTCCCGCCGTGGTCCGCCGCATCAACAACGCGTTGCTGCGCGCCGACCAGATCACCTGGTCGGAGGGCGATGACGTGGCCCCCCACTGGCTGGCGCCCATCGTGGCCGACGCGGAGGCCGGCTTCGGCGGCGTGCTCAACGCGTTCGAGCTGATGAAGGGCATGATCGCCGCAGGTGCGGCGGGCGTGCACTGGGAGGACCAGCTCGCCTCGGAGAAGAAGTGCGGCCACCTGGGCGGCAAGGTGCTGATCCCGACCGGGCAGCACATCAAGACCCTCAACGCGGCCCGCCTCGCGGCCGACGTCTGCGGAGTCTCCACACTGGTCATCGCGCGGACCGACGCTCAGGCCGCGACCCTGCTGACCAGCGACGTCGACCCCCGCGACCGCGCCTTCGCGACCGGCGACCGCACGGCCGAGGGCTTCTACCGCGTCCGCAACGGCGTCGACGCGTGCATCGCCCGCGGCCTGGCCTACGCGCCCCACTCGGACCTGCTGTGGATGGAGACCTCCACCCCGGACCTCGACGTGGCGCGCGAGTTCGCCGAGGCGATCAAGGCGCAGTACCCGGACCAGATGCTGGCCTACAACTGCTCGCCGTCGTTCAACTGGAAGAAGCACCTCGACGACTCGACCATCGCCAAGTTCCAGCGCGAACTCGGGCACATGGGGTACAAGTTCCAGTTCATCACCCTCGCCGGCTTCCACTCGCTGAACTACTCGATGTTCGACCTCGCCCGCGGCTACGCCGAGGACGGCATGACCGCCTACGTCGGGCTCCAGGAGGCCGAGTTCGCCGCGGAGAGCCGCGGCTACACCGCCACCCGCCACCAGCGCGAGGTCGGCACCGGATACTTCGACCTGGTCAGTACGGCCATCGCGCCGGACTCCTCGACCACGGCCCTCACGGGCTCCACCGAGGAGGCGCAGTTCGCCGAGTCCCACTGATCACTGATCGATCGGGCACAGTGATCAACGAAGCTCACTGACCCCGGCGACGGCGCTGCCGGTCGGAGACCCAGGCCCCGCCACGGAGCCGCAGGTCACCCCTCGGGATCTGACGGCCACCGGCGGGGCCTGCCCGTGCCGTCCCAGGCGACCTGCGTCAGGCCCGTACGGCCCGCGCGTACCACCGGCCGTCGACGGAATCGAGCCGGAGCGGCCGCCCGAAGCAGTCCGACAGGGCGGTTCCGGTGAGGACCTCCTCCACCGGGCCGGCGGCGACCACACGCGTGTCCTTCATCAGCAACGCGTGGGTGGTGGTCGCGGGCACCTCCTCCAGGTGGTGTGTGACCAGCACGGTCGTCAGGCCGTCACGTGTGCGCGCGAGGTCTTCCAGCGCCTCGATCAGGTCCTCCCTGGCGGGCAGGTCGAGCCCCGCGAACGGCTCGTCGAGCAGCAGGATCGCCGGATCGGCCATCAGCGCCCTGGCCACCCGGATCCGCGCCTTCTCCCCCTGGGAGCACACCAGAAAGGGGCGATCGGCCAGTTCCTTGCACCCGAGGTCGGCGAGCAGCCGGTGAGCCCGCTCCCGCTCCGCGTCGCCGTACCGGTCCCAGAGCGGCGCGCTCGTCCCGGTGTGCCCGGTGAGGACGACCGTCAGCGCGGTCGCGACCTCCTCCTCCAAAAGCGCCTCGTCGACCAGTCGCTGGCTGGCGGCCACCAGGCCGATGTCCCGGCGCAGCTCACGCAGATCGGTCCTGCCGAGCCGCTTCCCCAGCACCGTGGCGCTTCCCGAACTCGGATGGCGGACGGCCGCGGCCACCGAGAGCATCGTGGTCTTCCCGGCGCCGTTGGGCCCGAGGAGGACCCACTGCTGCCCGTGGTCCACCCTCCAGTTCACCTCGGACACCAGGGTGCGGCCGACCACGCGGACCGTCATGTCGTCAAGCTCGAGCGCTGCCTCCATGCGCCCAAGGATGCACCACTCCCGCGTGTGGTCAGCCGGGCGGGGGGACGAGGCTCGCGCTCGGACTGGGGCTCACCTCGGGACTGGGCACGGGAGAGGGACTCGGTTGAGGCGGCACCTCGTCGTCGGGGGACGGCTGGGGATCGTCGGGGGACGGCGGCGGCGGTTGCGGCGGTTGCGACGGTTCGCAGCCCGCCGGCCTCTCCGCCCCGGGAGCGCACGGGTCCACCGGCGGAGCCGACCTCACCGGCTGCCCTCCCCTCGCGAAGGGAACGGACGCCGTCGCGGTGACCGTCGTGCGTACGACGGGGCTGAGGGTCGTCGACGGCGGGCGCGCAGGCGGCGGGGTCTGCTGCGGCAAGGACGCGGCCTCGTCTCCCGGCATCACCACGGGGACGACCGGGGGAGGCTCGGTGCCGCCTCTGAGGCGGGCCACCCCGGACCCCGTCGCGACCACGGTCATCGCGGCGATCGTGACCGTCGCCAGGGCGGCGAACCCCGCGTGGGTGACGTGACCACCCGTCCTGCCGACCCTGCGGCGTGAGACCCTGCCGTGCGCCCGCTCGGCCGTGACCTCCTCGTCGTCCTCCGGGTACGGCACGGCCTGCCAGGTCTCCTGCATGATCCGACCGACGGCGTCGCGGACGTCCCCCGGCATGGCGATGCCTCCCACGGCGAGCAACGCCGAGAGTAACTCTCCGGCGTCGGGACGCTCGGCGGGCTCCTTGCGCAGCGACGCGGAGACGCTGTCCCACAACAACCGGGGCACGCCCGCGATGCGCGGCTCCTCCACCAGGATCCGCCGGCTGACCACGTCGAGTTCCCCCGTGCCGAACGGGTGGAGCCCGGTGGCGGCGAACGCGACGAGGCACCCCCAGGAGAAGACGTCCGAGGCCGGGATGGCGGGGCCGCCGGTCAGCCGTTCGGGGGCGACCCAGCCGGGACTTCCCATGATCTGGCCCGCCTGGGTGTGGGCGGTGGCGGTGTCCACGTCACGGGCGATTCCGAAGTCGATGACGAAGGGACCCCGGGGAGACAGCAGCACGTTGGCGGGCTTGAGATCACGGTGGACCAGGCCCGCCTCGTGAGTGGCGAGAAGGGCGGCCGCCGCGCCGAGGGCCACGCCGTACGCGAGATCGGGAGTGAGCGGGCCGCCGTGGATGACCACCTGGGAGAGAGCGGGCCCGGGGATGTACTCGGTGACGATGTAGGGGCGGTCGCGGTCGAAGCCGTCCTCGATCGCGGTCGCGGTGTAGAAGGGCACCACGCGGCGGGAGAATTCGGCCTCCTCGGCGAATCTCGCCCGGAGCGTGGGATCCGACAGGTGCATCGAGTGGGGCGTCTTCACCGCCACCAGGCCGCCCTCGGGATGCTCGGCCAGGTAGACCACGCCCATGCCGCCGCTGCCGAGGCGCCCGAGCAGCAGGTATCGCCCGATGATCACCGGATCGCCCACCGTCAGCGGCCGCACGCCCCGGGGCATGCCGTTCTGGGGGCCGTTTCCGCCACGCGCCATCCGGAAGCTGCCTCTCTCACGGAAGTACCGCACAGCACACTGTGCTCTCTTGGAACGCGACAGGGGCGGGACTGACCGGAAGGGGCATCCGAGGTAAGGCCAATGGCACCTTTAGGTAAGAGGAATTTGGGAAACCGCAGGTCACAAGCGTCTCATTGGTTACAAATAACTACATCACGCGGCTTCCTGCCCGGATCGCCCTGTCCGCGCCTCGACCGCTCCGATGAAACGGGAGATGTGCTGGAAGACCAGTCGCGCCTCGGGGACGACGTCGGCGAGGATCGCGAAGACGTGCGGCATGCGATTCCACTCTTCGTAGGTCACCGGGACGCCGTTCTCCCTGGCGCTCGCCGCGACCCTGCGGCCGTCGTCACGCAGGATCTCCGTGGAACCCGTCACGATCATCAGGGGAGGGATGCCGGTGTAGTCCCCGAACACGGGCGAGACCAAGGGGTCGCGGCAGTCGAGGCCGTCGGTCCAGCGCCGGGCGAGCCAGTCCACCCGGCTCGCGGGGAGCAGCGGGTCGGACCAGCAGTTGACCCGGCGGCGCACGTCGCTGAGGTCCGTCCAGGGAGACATGCAGATCGCGGCGGCGGGCAGCGGCCGGCCCTGGTCGCGCAGGGAGAGCAGGGTGGCCAGGGCCAGATGACCGCCGGCCGAGTCACCCGCGAGCAGGATGTCCCTGGGATGGTGCCCGCGGTCGAGAAGAGACTGGTAGGCCTCGAGGGCGTCGGTCAGCGAGTGGGCGAGGGTGTGGATCGGCCCTTGCCGATAGTCGATCGCCAGCACCGGCCGCTTGGCGACCGCCGACAGCCTCCAGGTGATGGGGCGGTGCGTGGCCGCGGAGCAGATGAAGTAGGCGCCTCCGTGAAAGTACAGAAGCGCCTTGCTCTCATCGATGTCGTCCCCGCCTCGCACCCACTCGCCCGTGCAGGACTCGAATCGCTCCCGTCGCACCGTGACGTGCTTGGGCAGGATCCCGGGGACCCGCTCGCCGAGACAGATCAACCGGCTGGCGACGGCCATGCCGGTTGTGTTGCGAAGGAGGAGGGTGGAGATCGGTTTCATCGTGCCGCGCAGGACCCCGTTGAGTGCCGCCGCCTGCCAGCTGACCGGATATTCCGGATGAATGTCCGCGTCGATCTCGTCCGACATGCAAACCTCCCAAAAGGGACATACCCGGCTAGGCAATCGTTCTACCGGTTGGTACGTTTCACCTGCCTTACAGAGTTGTTACGGTCCAGTAACGTTCACAGTCTGAGGATCCCCCCGATATGAGTAGATATGCCGGAATCCCGCTGGTACGGAAGCTCGGCATCAAGCCAGGTCACCGCCTCCGGCTCATCGGAACCCCTCCCGACCCCCCGGAGTTGGGCATCGAGGGCGACGACGGCCCCGAGCCGTACGACGTGATCCTGCTCTTCTGCCGCGACGAGGCGGCGTTGCGGCGGGGGTTCACCGCGGCGGTGGAGACGCTCGCGCGCGACGGCGGGCTCTGGGTCTGCTGGCCGAAGAAGTCGAGCAGGGTGGAGACCGACCTGTCCGACGACAGGGTCAGGACCTTCGGGCTCGGCCAGGGTCTGGTCGACAACAAGGTCTGCGCCGTGGACGCCGTCTGGTCGGGGCTGCGTTTCGTCTACCGCCTGGCCGACCGATGACTTAGGATCATCGCGTTCTCCCCGGCCTTGGAGGTGCCCGCTCTTCATCCTCTATGTGCGGCTGATCGGTTACGGCTTCCGCAGGCACGCGACCTACTGGGCGGCCGCGGCGGCTGGCGCGTTCACCAACACCGTCTTCGGGATCCTCCGCGCGTACGTCCTGATCGCCCTCTGGCAGGCGCGGCCCGGCCTCGGCGGATACGGGGTCGTCGAGGCGGTGACCTTCTGCTTCCTGACCCAGGCGTACATCGGGCCGATGCAGGTCTTCGGCGGAGGCCTGGACCTCCCCCAGCGGATCCGCACCGGAGACGTCGCCCTCGATCTCGTGCGCCCCGCGTCGCTCCAGCTCTGGAGCCTTTCCGAGGACCTCGGGCGGGCCGCCTACCTCTTCGTCGCCCGCAGCGTCCCGCCCGCCCTGGTCGGCGCCCTGCTGTTCGGCATCGTGCTCCCCCCAGGCCCGGCCACATGGGCCGCGTTCATGGTCAGCTTCGTCCTCGGCGTCGTCGTCAGCTTCGGCTGGCGCTACCTGGTCGCGCTTGCCACCTGCTGGGTGATCGACGACCGCGGGCTCTCGGTCCTCTCGATGATCCTTACCACGTTCTTCAGCGGTCTCATGCTGCCACTGGTGATCTTCCCCGGCTGGCTGGGCACGCTCGCGCGGGCGCTGCCCTGGTCGGCCATGGTCCAGGTGCCCGCCGACGTGTACCTCGGGAAGACCCCGGTCGCCGGCGCCCTCGCCTTCCAGGCGTTCTGGGCGGCCGTCCTGCTCGGCGCCGGTGCCCTGGCCACGGCCGCCGCCCGCCGCAAGGTGGTGATCCAGGGTGGTTAGGACGTACCTGCTCCTGGTTTGGGCCTGGACCCGCGCCGCCGCCCAGTACCCCGTCTCCTTCGCCCTCATGACCGTCGGCGGCTTCGTCGCCAGCGGCCTCGACGTCGCCGTGATCTGGGTGATCTTCACCAACACCACCAGCCTCGGGGGCTTCGACCTCGGCGAGGTCATGTTCCTGTACGGCACGGCCTGTCTGTCCTTCGCCATGGCCGACCTGCTGTTCGGCAACGTCGACCGGATCAGCCAGCACATCAGGGCGGGCACGTTCGACACCATGCTGATCCGGCCGGTGAGCCCGTTCGTGCAGATCGCGACCGAGCGGTTCGTGCCGCACCGGATCGGCAAGGTGATCCAGGCCGCCGCGGTCCTCGTGTTCGCGCTGGCCCGCCTCGACGTCTCCGACGGGCGGGCCTGGATGATCCCTGTCATGATCGCGTCCGGCACGGTGATCTTCACGGCGCTCTGGGCGCTGGGCGGCGCGGCGCAGTTCCTGCTCACCGACGCTCCCGAGGTGGCCAACGCCTTCACCTACGGAGGCGCGACCCTCATGCAGTACCCCCTCAGCGTCTACGGGGGAGAACTCGTCCGCGGCGTCACCTACGTGCTGCCGCTGGCGTTCGTGAACTGGCAGCCGGGGCTCTACGTGCTCGACCGGGAGGATCCGTTCGGCCTGCCGTACTGGCTGCGTTTCCTCTCACCGGCCGCCGCCGCGGCGATGGCGCTCGTCGCGGCCCTCGCGTGGCGGACCGGGATCCGCCACTACCGATCGACGGGGAGCTAGATGATCGAGGTCGACCGCCTGGGGCGGACGTTCAAGGTGCGCGGCACGGTGACGCACGCCGTCCAGGACCTGTCCTTCGGCGTCGAGGCCGGGGAGTTCGTCGGCTATCTGGGCCCGAACGGGGCGGGTAAGTCGACGACGATCAAGATGCTCACGGGCATCCTCGCTCCCACCTCCGGCCGCCTGCGGGTGGCCGGGCTCGACCCCTCACGCCGCCGTACGGCTCTCGCACGCAAGATCGGCGTGGTCTTCGGCCAGCGGACGACGTTGTGGTGGGACCTGCCGCTCAAGGACAGCTTCGAACTGATCCGGCTCCTGTACAAAGTAGATCGCGGAGCGTTCCGCAGGAGGCTGGACGAGCTGTGCGCGCTCCTCGACATCGGCGACTTCCTCGCCACTCCGGTGCGGCAACTCAGCCTCGGGCAGCGGATGCGGGGCGACATCACCGCGGCGCTGCTCCACGACCCGCCGATCCTGGTCCTCGACGAACCCACCATTGGGCTGGACGTCGTCAGCAAGGCGGGAGTGCGGGACTTCCTGCGGCGGCTCAACGCCGAGAACGGGACGACCATCCTGCTCACGACCCACGACCTGGGCGACGTCGAGCGCCTGTGCCGCAGGGTGATGCTGATCGACCACGGCCGGCTGGCCTTCGACGGCACGGTCGCCGACCTGCGGGCGATCGTGCCGGGCGAGGCCTCCATCGAGGAGGCCGTCACCCACCTCTACCTCAGTAGCCGACGGTCTCCTCGTACTCCTCCTCCTCGTCCCGCACAGGACCCGCCCAGCGTGACGGCATGAGCACGGGAACGAACAGGGCCACACCGAGCATGCCGAACACCCCGGTGGACAGCAGGCTCAGCATGCCCCGGCCCGCCTGCACGAGATCCAACTGGAGGCCGGAGCCGGTGGGAGCGAGCCCCGCGGCCCGGGAGACGTCGAGGACGTAGACCACGGTCCAGGCCAGCAGCACGAGGGACGGGATGAACGTGGCCAGTGGAGAGACCCTGCCGACCAGCACGAGGCCCAGAAGCAGCCCCACCACCGCCATCACTCCGATGGCGATCAGCATCCGTGTGTCCTTGGCCGGATCGAGGTTCTGGGCCGCGCCCCGGACCACCTCCTGCGACGCCCAGCCACCACCGAGAAGAACGGCCGCGGCGACGACGACGCCCAGCAGCAGCCCGAGAAAGTGCCGCATGCACACCACCTAGTCAGAGGTTCGCGGCAACCATAGCGACAAAGCGTCACAAAGAGCACCCCACTTGAAGAGTTAGGTCAGACCGGTTCCAACATGCATGTCTGATGAGGAGAAGGACCCCTCGCGAGGCCGGGTGACTCCCGTTAGCATCCTCGTGAACGCGAGGAGATCGACATGCTTCCCGAGCACGGCAGGACCGCGCAGGACCTGCTCGCCGAACTGTCCGCACTGAAGGCGGCCGATCTTCCGGTTCGTGGCGGCAAGGTGACGGCGTACGTCTACGACACGGGACGGCCGGAGGTCCATGAGACCGCCCACCGCGCCTACGCCGAGATGCTCGAGGTCAACATGCTCGACCCGACGGCGTTCCCCAGCATGGTGGCGATCGAGAAGCAGGTCGTCGGCGCGGTCGCGGAACTCCTCGGGCGGCCGGACGCGCCGGGGATCTTCACCAGCGGCGGCACCGAGTCGATCATGCTGGCGGTGAAGGCGGCCCGCGACTCCGGCCCCGGCGGCGGAGAGATCGTCCTGCCGGTCACCGCCCACCCCGCGTTCCACAAGGCGGCCCACTACCTCGGCCTCGAGGTGGTCCCCGTCCCGGTGGACCCGGTCACCTTCAAGGTCTCCGCCGAAGCGGTCGAGGCGGCGATCACCGGCAGAACCGTCCTCGTGGTGGCCTCGGCGCCCTCCTACCCCCAGGGCGTGATCGACCCGATCGAGGAGATCGCCGCGCTGGCCTCGGCGAGAGGCGTGCTCTGCCACGTGGACGCCTGCGTGGGCGGCTGGCTGCTCCCCTGGCTCCGGGAGGCGGGGGCGGCCGTCCCGCCGTTCGACCTGAGCGTGCCCGGCGTGACGTCGATCTCGTGCGACCTGCACAAGTTCGGCTACGCCCCGAAGGGCGCCTCGGTGCTGCTGTTCCGGGACGCCGGGTTGCGCAGGAAGGCCTACTTCGCCTCGGCGGCGTGGCCGGGCTACACGATCATCAACGCGACCGTGCAGAGCTCGCGGTCGGCCGGCCCGCTCGGCGGCGCGTGGGGCACACTCCAGGCCCTCGGCACGCAGG
This sequence comes from Planotetraspora silvatica, assembly GCF_016863315.1. GTDB lineage: Bacteria > Actinomycetota > Actinomycetes > Streptosporangiales > Streptosporangiaceae > Planotetraspora > Planotetraspora silvatica. Next base: position 89,295 of record NZ_BOOQ01000016.1, on the reverse strand, counting down.
GCTACCAGGAGCTGGGCCGTACGACCCTGGAGGCGACCCGGCGGCTCGTCAAGGGCGTCGGCGCGATCCCGGGCCTGCGCGTGCTCGGCGAGCCGGAGTCGTCACTGGTCGCCATCGCCGGCTCCCCCGAGGTCGACGTCTTCGTGGTCTCCGACGAGGCAAGGAGGCTCGGCTGGTTCCTCCAGCCCCAGCTCTCGTACGCGGGGATCCCCGCCAACCTGCACATCACCGTCACCGGCGTCACTCTGTCGGGCGTCGACGCCCTGCTCGAGGTGATCGCCGCCGCCACCGAGGCCGCCCGGGCCAAGGGGCCGGCCGTGGTCCCCGACGGACTTCCCGAGCTGATCGCCGGGCTCGACCTCGACGCGCTCGACGACGCCACCTTCGCCGAACTCGCCGCGTCCGTCGGCATCGACCTGCGCGGCTCCGGCGGCGCCGGGCAACCCGAGATGGCCGTGGTGAACGCGGTGCTCGACGCGCTGCCCGCCCCGACCCGTGAGGCGATCCTGGTCCGCTTCCTGTCGGTCATGTACTCCTGACGCCCGGCCCGCCTCCCCCGGAGCGGACCGGCGTCACCCGTCCCTGAGCCTGGCGACGGCGGCGAGGGCCGCACGGGCGCCGGCCGCGTCGTGCACGCGGAAGACCCGGGCGCCCTGCACCGCCGACACCGCGAGGGTCGCCAGCGTTCCCTCATGCCGCCGCTCGACGGGCAGGCCGCCCAGCGCCTCCCCCACGAAGTCCTTGTTGGAGACGGCCACCAGGACGGGCCAGCCCGTCGCGACCAGTTCGCCGAGCCGCCGGGTGACCTCCAGCGAGTGCCAGGTGTTCTTGCCGAAGTCGTGGGCCGGGTCGATGAGCACGGCGTCCCGGCGAACCCCCAGCGAGACGGCCCGCTCGGCCAGTGCGGTGGTGTAGCCGATCACGTCGGCCACGATGTCGGCGTAGCCGATCCGGTGCGGCCGGGTCCGCGGCTCCACCCGCCCGGCGTGGGCGCACACGAGGCCGATGCCGTACGCCCCGGCGACCTCGGCCAGCCCGGGATCGACCCCGCCCCAGGTGTCGTTCAGCAGGTCGGCCCCGGCGTCCGCGACCACTTTGGCCACCTCGGACCGCCACGTGTCGACGCTGATGATCACATCCGGATGGCGGTCCCTGACGGCCGCGACCACGCCCGCGACCCGGTCGATCTCCTCCGCCGGGCCGACGACGTCGCCGGGACCGGCCTTCACACCGCCGATGTCGACGATGTCGGCGCCCTCGTCGATCAGACGCGTGGCCGCGTCAACGGCGGCGGTGAAGCCGAAGGTCGCCCCCCTGTCGAAGAAGGAGTCGGGTGTCCGGTTGACGACGGCCATGACGGCGAATTCGCCCGGCCCGAGCGTGCGGCCCCGAAGACGCAGAGCAGACGGAGTAGACATCGTGGCCAGACTACTCGGCGCCGCCCGCCTCGGCCGCCCGCGTGATTCGACGGGTTGGAACGCTCCAATCATGTTGCCGGCGATCAGGCGGCGGAGCCGCCTTCCGCCAGGGTCAGGAAGTCCTGCGCCACCGTGGTCAGCCGCTTGCGGGCGTGGACCACAGCGATGATCTTCTTGAGCTGGGGATCGAGGGAGCGGACCACCAGTCCCGTGCGGGCCGCCTGGTCGGCCATGCCGCGGTACCACAACAAGGACGCCTTGCCGTCCCGGACGGCACGCAGCCAGCCACCGCGCTCGTCCGTCTCCACGGCGGGGATGGGGCGCACGCCGTAGGTCGCGAAGATGTGGTCGAACTCCCGCCGCCTGGGGCTTCCCGGTGCGGGCAGGACCAGCCGGAGGCCGTTCAGCCGTGCCAGGGGGACGGGGTTCGGCAGATCCGCGCCGGGAGGCGAGATCAGCACGATCTCCTGGCGTTCGACCGGATGGCTGACGAGATCGGTCGGCACCGGGAGGTCGGTCAGGCCGAGGTCGGCGCGCTGCTCGCGGACGGCGCTCACCACGGCCTCGCGGCCCTCGCATCTCACGATGTGCACCCGGACGTCCGGATGCTCGGCCACATAGGCGGGCAGCAGGCGCCCCGCGAGGCCGGGTTCCAGACTGGGGGTCGAGGCGACCCGGAGCTCCGAACCCGACGACGGCGTGTTCGTCGCCAGCGCCTCGATCTCATGGACGGCGTCGAGCGCCTCCCGCGCGAGCTTGACCACGCGGCGACCGTGCGCCGTCACCACCACGCCCCTGCCCGAGCGCGCGAAGAGCGTCATTCCGAGTTCCCGCTCAAGGTCGCGTATCGCGCGGGAAAGGGCGGGCTGGGCGATGTAAAGCGATCTTGCGGCATCGGTCATGGTGCGGTGCTCCGCGGTGGCGACGACATAACGGAGCTGCTGCAGATTCATACGAAAAACGCTAGGGCAGACGAGCCCGGCGATTCCGGAACATCGCAGAGATCACCTCGGATGATTACGCATTGTGCCCGGTTGTTGCTACATCCGTGACGGATGGGAAATGAGTGACTTTTGTCGTACATTCACCGCACTTGGGCGAGGTGTCACCGAGCGGCGCAATCGAAGATCCGCACATCCGTTCCTTCTTCCCGAAACGCTGGATGCGGCCTCTTTTTGATAACTATTGATAGGAAGGAAGAATAACGCCGGACTTGTCCGCATTTCTGGCTACAATCCCGTCCCAAGCTTTTACGGGAGGGGAGCCAGTGGTGAGTCAAGCCTCGCGGGGGACGGCTGACGAGTCCGGAGGCAAGCGGCGACCACGCCCTGCTGGCGGGGGACCCCGTTTCGTGCGTCCGGTGACGACGGGTTCCCTGATCGGGTGGACGGCCCTGTCCGCGGTGATCCCCGGAGCGGCGCACCTGAGAGCGGGCAGGCGGGCCACCGGGTTCATCCTGCTCGGCGTCTTCGGCGCCGCGCTCGCGGGCCTCGTCGTCTTCGGCCTGCAACTCACGCAGAACGCGGGCGCCGCGCTCAGGGACAGCACGCTCAACGCCGTCATGATCGGCGCGGGCGTGTGCGCGCTCGCCTGGTTCGCGCTGATCGTGTTCTCGTTCATGGCGCTACGCCCCGACCGTCTTCCGCGGGGCGGCCAGGTGGTGGCGGGCATCATGGTGGGCGTCCTGTGCATCGCGGTGATGGCGCCCTTCGGGTTCACCATCAGCACGGCCAAGACCGCGAACGACCTCCTCGACGCCGTCACGGCGCCCGAGCCGGCGTCGGGCGTGACCGCCTCTCCCATCAGGGCGGAGGACCCGTGGAACGGGCGCAAGCGGGTGAACTTCCTGCTGCTCGGCGGCGACGCGGCGGGCAACCGGATCGGCGTGCGCACCGACTCCATGACTGTGGCGAGCGTCGACATCGCCAGTGGGAACACGGTCCTGTTCAGCCTCCCCCGCAACCTGCAGTACGTGCGCTTCCCTCCGTCGAGCCCGCTGCACAAGCAGTTCCCCAACGGCTTCGACGCCGAGGGCCAGGGCCTGCTCAACTCGGTCTGGTACTACGCGGACAACAACCCGCAGATCATGGGCGGGAAGAACCGCGGCGCCCAGGCGCTCCGCGACGCGATCGGCTACACGCTCGGATTGGACATCGACTACTACGCGATCGTCGACATGTTCGGCTTCGCGGCGCTGATCGACGCCGTCGGCGGACTGAAGATCAGGGTCGAGCGCGACATCAAGTGGGGCGGGCACTTCGGCACCGCCGGCACGATCAAGGCGGGGTATCGGCAGCTGGACGGCGAGCAGGTGCTCTGGTACGGCCGTTCCCGCGTGGAAAGCGATGACTACTCCCGGATGGCCCGCCAGCGCTGCGTCATCGGAGCCATGGCGCAGCAGGTCACCCCGGCCACCTTCCTCACCAACTTCACCAAGATCGCGGCGGCCGCCCGGCACATGTTCCGCACCGACATCCCCCGCGACCTGCTGGAGCACCTGGTCCCCCTCGGCCTGAAGGTGAAGGGCGCCAAGATCACCAGCCTGCAGTTCGTACCCCCGCTGATCTACACCGGCGATCCGGACTGGAAGAAGATCCGCACTCTCACCAGTCAGGCGATCAAGGATTCGATGGCCGACACCGGAACCGTCGCCGCCAACGCGACATCGACGCCCACGCCGACGAAGACCAAGTCGAAGCCTCACGAGACGCCCACCCCGAACAAGGACGGCGCCAAGAGCCTCGACGAGTTGTGCGGCTTCTAGGCTCGCGGTTCGTCGTGCCCGCCCCGGCGCGGGCACGATGAAAGGGGCGGACGGAATCGGGGAGGCGGGATGGCGGCACCCGTGTGGGTCGTGTCGGGGCCGCCCGGCTCGGGCAAGTCGACGGTCTGCTCGGTCCTCCTGAGCCGGCTCCGCCCCGTGCCGGCCCTCCTGGACAAGGACACCGTCTACGGCGGATTCGTCGAGGCCACGCTCGCGACCCACGACCGGCCGCCGGGTGAGCGTGAGGGCGCGTGGTACGACGAGCACATCAAGCGGCATGAGTACGCCGGGCTGACCGCGACAGCCAGGGAGATCCGCTCACACGGCTGCCCGGTCATGCTCAGCGGGCCGTTCACCGGCCAGGTCCACGACGCCGCGCGCTGGCGCGAATGGACGGCGGAACTGGGCGGCCCCGACGTCCATCTCATCTGGATCCGCTCCGACGGCCCCACCCTGCGAGAGCGGATCGAGAGACGGAGCTCGCCGAGGGACGGCGGCAAGCTCGACCGGTTCGACGACTACCTGCGGGCGATCCGCGTGGACGAACCGCCCGTCGTGCCGTACATCGAGGTCGACAACCGGCTCGGTGCCCCGGCGATCGAGGACCAGCTCGGCGACCTGACGCCCCGGGGGCCCGGCTAGCGCGAGTAGTGCTCGACGACGAGTTGCTCGTCGACGGGGACCACGATGTGTTCGCGCGCGGGACGCTCGACCAGGGTGAAACGCAGTTCCCCGTGGTCGACCGAGAGGTACGGAGCGATGCGGTCGTCGGCGTAGACGCCCTCGGCGGCGGCGACGAACGGCTGCATCGCGCGGGACCGGGCACGGACGCCCACGACCTGGCCCGGCTTGACGAGGTAGCTCGGGATGTCGACCTTGCGGCCGTCCACCGTGATGTGGCCGTGGTTGACGTACTGCCGGGCGGCGTAGATGGACGGGGCGAGCCCGGCCCGCAGCACGAGCGAGGCGAGCCGGGTCTCGAGGATGACCAGCAGCTCCTCCCCGGACCGGCCCGGCCTGCGCACCGCCAGGTCCCAGTACCGGCGCAGCTGCTTCTCCGAGACGTCGTAGTACCAGCGCAGCTTCTGCTTCTCCAGCAGGCGCATGCCGTAGTCGCCGGTGTTGCGCCGGTTGGTCTTGCGGCCGTGCTCTCCAGGCGGGTACGGCCGGGCCTCGAAGTACTTGACCGCCTTGCGGGTCAACGGGACGCCCGCCCGGCGCGACAACCGCACCTTCGGCCCTGTGTAACGCATGCACTCCGCCTTCCCAAGTTAGGTAATCCTTACTAAGGTAAGACTAACCTAATCGACTGACGGCACTCAAGGAGAGTCATGCAGCACCCCGTCGCGGCTCCCCCGATTCCCGAGCGGGTCAGGACCCTCGCCGCCATGGCCGCTCCGACCCACGTGTCCATCGCCGGGACCGACCTCCCCGCCTGCCCGGCCCGCGGCGGCGTCGACGCGCAGGGCCGGCCCGTGCTGCTGGTCAAACCCGGCGAAGCCCTGTACGGCTCCGCCCCGGAGACCGTGGTGACCGTCGACCTCGTGGCCGTGCGCGCCATGGAGGGCGAGGAGAAGGCTCGCGGCCTGCTGAAGGTGCGGGGGTGGACCCAGGCGGTGCCCGAGGACGAAGGGCGCGACACGGCGATCGCGATCGCCGAGAGCTGCCCGGACGAGGATCTGTTCGCGGCACTGGAGGGCGGCGCGCCGCGGCTCGTGCGCGTCGACGTGGCCCACGTCGTGTACCTGACCGGGCAGGAGTCCGGACTGCTCGACGCCGACGAGTACCTGGACGCCCGGCCCGACCCCTTCGTGCACGCGGCCGAGCGCATGATCCGCCACATCAACGCGGCGCACCGCGAGCAGCTGAGTCTGGCGCTCGGGCTCCTGATGGGAGAAGCCGCCACCGGCGCGTGGCTCTGGGAGCTCGACCGCTACGGCGCCACGATCAAGTCGGGCGCCTCGGCCGAGGGCCCGGGTGAGGACCGGTTCATCCGCCTGCCCTGGCCGATCCCCGCGGCCAGTCCGCAGGCCCTCGAGTACGCCTTGCGCTGCCTGTTGTTCCCCCATCCGCACGACCACGCACGGGACCACGCGAAGGAGCACTGACAGAGGGCGCCGCCGCTGGAGACCAGTGATGAGCGGCGGGCCGGACGGCGCCTCGCCGCCGGCCGGTCAGCCGGTAGCCGCGTCCACCGCGTCGGCCGACAGGACGTGGTCGAGGACCATGAGCGCGCATCCGGTCAGGCCCGCGCCGGGGCCGAGGGTGCTGCGCTCGATCCTGAGACTGCGGGTCGCGAGCTGGGTCGAGCGCTGATAGATGACCTCGCGGACGCCCGACACCAGCGGCTGGAACATCTCCGCGATGTCGCCCCCGAGCACCACGACGGCCGGGTTGAGCAGGTTCACCGCACCGGAGATCACCTCGCCCAGCCACCGTCCGGCCTGCCGTACGACCGCCATGGTCTCGGCGTCGCCCGCGCGGACCAGCGCGGTCACGTCGGCCAGGGTGAGGACCTCGCGGCCCTTGGCTCGGAGGTCACGCAGGATGGCGGTGCCGCTGGCCACCGAGTCGACGCAGTCGAGGTTGCCGCAACGGCACAACACTCCCCCGCCGTCCCGGACCGGGATGTGGCCGATCTCGCCGGCCGCGCCCAGGGCGCCGCGCAGAATGCTTCCCCCCGAGATGACCCCGGCGCCGATCCGGGTCGAGACCTTCACGAAGAGCAGGTCGTCGAGTTCGGAGGCGTAGACGACGCGGTGCTCCCCCATCGCGATGACGTTCACGTCGTTGTCGACGAGCACGGGCACCGGGAACCGCTCGGCGATGATCGGCGGAATGACCACGCCGGTCCAGCTCGCCATCACCCGGGCGCTCTCGGTCCGCCCGGCGGCGAACTCCACGGTCGCCGGCACGCCGAGGCCGACTCCGACCACCGGCGCCTGCCCGTCGAGCAGCTTCGTCCAGGTGTCCATGAGCAGCGGCAGCACGACGTCGGGCCCCTCCTCGACGTCGATGTCGAGATCGGTGCGCACCAGCACGTCGCCCGCGAGGTCGCAGATCGCGATCTGGGTACGGCTCGCGCCGAGTGAGGCCACCGGAACCACGCCGCCCGCCGCGTTGAAACGCAACCGGACCGGCGGGCGACCGCCGGTGGACGGCCCCTCCGCGTCCTCCACGATCAGGCCGCGGCCGAGGAGCTCGGTCACCCGCAGCGCCACGGCGGGTCGCGACAACCCCGTCACGCGCCCGATGTCGGCGCGTGTGAGGGCCTCCCCGCTCCTGATGAGCTGGAGGACTTCCCCGGTGGTCGCAAGTCGTGACATCTACGGAAGTGAAGCACAGCAACTCACCTAAGTGCAATGACTTATTCATCTTTAGTTACAAAAGTCGGCTTGAAAGTGAACATATCTGCCGCTAATGTCCCGAACATGCCCGTTCAACCCTCTGCTGACAGGCGAGCCGCCGACCTGATCATCTTCGGCGGCACCGGGGACCTGTCGATGCGGAAGCTCCTCCCGGCGCTCTACCACTGCGACCGCGATGGACGGCTGGCCGAGGACACCCGGATCATCGCCATGTCGCGCGGCGGCCTGGACGACGCCGACTTCCGCGGCAAGGTGGACGCGGAGGTGCGCCCCGCACTGGGCGCCGCCGAAGGCTGGGACCGGTTCGTGAACCGGCTCCACCACGTCTCCGTCGACGTCGGCGGGCCGGCCGAGCCGGCCGGCTGGGACGCCCTGACCTCCCTGCTCGCGGGCCGCGAGGACCACGACCGCGTCTTCTACCTGGCCAGCCCGCCCATGACGTTCGGCCCCTTCTGCCACAGCGCGTACGAGGCGGGACTGGTGACGCCGCAGTCGCGGGTCGTCCTGGAAAAGCCCCTCGGCCGCGACCTGGCCAGCGCCCAGGCGATCAACGACGAGGTCGGCGCGATCTTCGACGAGAGCCAGATCTTCCGCATCGACCACTACCTGGGCAAGGAGACGGTCCAGAACCTCCTCGTCCTGCGATTCGCCAACGTCTTCCTCGAGCCGATCTGGAACTCGCTCTGGATCGACCACGTCCAGATCACGGCCGCGGAGACCGTCGGCACACCGGGCCGCCGCGGCTACTACGACCACGCGGGCGCGCTCCGCGACATGGTCCAGAACCACCTGCTCCAACTGCTCTGCCTGGTCGCCATGGAACCGCCGTCGAAGAACGACCGCGAGGCCGTCCGCGACGAGAAGGTCAAGGTGCTGGAGTCGTTGCGGCCCATCGTGGGCTCGGAGGTCGACCGCTTCACCGTCCGGGGCCAGTACACCTCGGGCCGCCTCGGGGACGAGACCGTTCCCGGTTACCTGGACGAGCCCGACAGCACCCGGCCCACCGCCGCGTCGCACCGGGTGGAGACGTTCGCCGCCGTCCGCGCCGAGGTGAAGAACTGGCGCTGGGCGGGCGTGCCGTTCTACCTGCGCACCGGAAAGCGACTGCCGGCCCGGCAGTCGGAGATCGTGGTCCAGTTCAAGGACGTGCCCCATGCGATCTTCGCGGGCGCGACGCCGAACCGCCTCGTCCTGCGGCTGCAGCCCGACGAGGGCATCCACCTGCGCCTGATGGCCAAGGAGCCGGGGGCGGGCGAGGTCACGCTCCGCCCGGTGCCGCTCAGCCTCAGCTTCGCCGACACGTTCACGACCCGGGTGCCGGACGCGTACGAGCGGCTTCTCACCGACGTGCTCGCCGGCAACCCCACCCTGTTCATGCGACGCGACGAGGTCGAGGCCGCCTGGCGCTGGATCGACCCGATCATCGCGCACTGGGAGGGCTCGGGGATGTCGCCCGAGCCGTACCCCGCAGGCACCGCCGGCCCCGCCGGCGCACACGAACTGCTGGCCCGCAGCGACCGCACGTGGCACGAGGAGGCATTCGAGTGACGAACCGCGTGATCGACCAGGTCACCGACCGGATCCGCAGGCGAAGCAGCGCCAGCCGTACCGCCTATCTGGAGCGCGTCGGGCGCGCGGGGCGCGAGCTGCGCGAGCGGGGACCCGCCCGCGGGCACCTCGGCTGCGCCAACCTCGCGCACGGCTTCGCCGGAGCGCCCGAGGAGGACAAGCGCGACCTGCGCGGCACGGCCAAGCCGGGCGTGGCCATCGTGACGTCGTACAACGACATGTTGTCCGCGCACAAGCCGTACGAGACCTACCCGCCCGAGCTGAAGCGGGCGGTGCGGGCGGCGGGCGGCATCGCACAGGTCGCCGGCGGCGTCCCGGCGATGTGCGACGGCATCACCCAGGGCCGTGCCGGCATGGAGCTGTCGCTCTACAGCCGCGACGTGATCGCCATGGCGACCGCGATCGCGCTGTCGCACGACATGTTCGACGCCTCACTGCTCCTCGGAGTCTGCGACAAGATCGTGCCGGGCCTGTTCATCGGCGCCCTGCACTTCGGCCACCTTCCCGCGATCTTCGTCCCCGCCGGGCCGATGACCTCGGGCCTGCCCAACAAGGTCAAGGCGAGGGCCAGGCAGCGGTTCGCCGAGGGCCTGATCGACCGGGCGGAGATGCTGGACGCCGAGGCGGAGTCGTACCACTCGCCGGGGACGTGCACGTTCTACGGCACGGCGAACTCCAACCAGCTGCTCATGGAGGTCATGGGCCTCCACCTGCCGGGCGCGACGTTCGTCAACCCGCACACCGAGCTGCGGCACGCGCTCACGGAGGCCGCGGGCCGCCGCGCGGTCGAGATCACCGCGCACGGCGACGAGTACACGCCGCTCGGCGAGGTCGTCGACGAGCGGGCCATCGTCAACGCGGTGGTCGCGTTGCTCGCCTCCGGCGGGTCGACCAACCACACGATGCACCTGGTGGCCATGGCCGCCGCCGCGGGCATCGAACTGACCTGGGACGACATGGCCGACCTGTCCAAGGTGGTGCCGCTGCTCACCCGCATGTACCCCAACGGGCAGGCCGACGTGAACCACTTCCATGCCGCCGGCGGCATGGGGGTGTTCATCGGGGACCTCCTCGACGGCGGGTTGCTCCACAGTGACGTCCTCACCGTCGCGGGACGCGGGCTCGATCTCTACCGGACCGCCCCCGCGCTCAAGGAGGGCACGCTCGTCTGGGAGGAGCGCGCCGAGGGCAGCGCCGACCACGACGTGCTGCGGCCCGTCGGCGAGCCGTTCTCGGCCGACGGCGGCATCCACATGTTGTCGGGCAACCTCGGCCGCGCCGTGAGCAAGGTGTCGGCCGTCAAGCCCGAGCACCTGGTCATCGAGGCGCCGGCACGCGTGTTCGACGACCAGCTCGACCTGCTCGCCGCCTTCGACTCGGGTGCGCTGGACGGGGAGGACTTCGTCGCCGTCGTCCGCTACCAGGGCCCGCGCGCGAACGGCATGCCGGAGCTGCACAAGCTGACGCCTCCCCTCGCCGTCCTGCTCGACCGCGGCCAGAAGGTGGCCATCGTCACCGACGGCCGCATGTCGGGCGCCTCCGGCAAGGTGCCCGCGGCGATCCACCTGTCGCCCGAGGCCGCGGACGGCGGGCCCATCTCGCTGATCCGCGACGGCGACCTCATCCGGCTCGACTCGACCGCCGGGACGCTGACCGTCCAGGCGGACCTGTCGGAGCGCACGCCCGAAGGCGCACCGCTCAGCGACGCGCAGTGGGCGGGCACCGGCCGGGAGCTCTTCTCATCCTTCCGCCGCATGGTCGGGCCGCCCGACCGGGGAGCAAGCGTGTTCGCGGGTGGTGCCCTGTGACATTGCCGTGGCTGGTCGCCGACGTCGGGGGGACGAACGCGCGGTTCGGCCTGGTGACCCGCCGAGGCGGGCCGCCCGAGCACGTCGCCGTACTGAACGTCGCCGAGTACCGAGGCCTTTCCGATGCCGTAGCCGCCTATATCGCAGATCATGCGGGCGGAGTTCGGCCGGGGGCCGCGTGCCTGGCGATCGCCGGTCCGGTGGAGGACGACCGGTATCGGCTGACGAACGCGGGGTGGTCGGGATCGGTCGACGACCTGCACATCCCGCATGTCGACCTGCTCAACGACTTCGAAGCGCTCGCGATCTCGCTTCCGCGTCTGACGGGGGACGACCTCGTGCCGCTCGGCGGGCCTCCTCCCGCCCCCGGCGACACGAAGGCGGTGCTGGGGCCCGGCACCGGTCTCGGAGTGAGCGGGCTGGTGCCGGTGCGCGGAGGCTGGGTGCCCGTGCCCGGTGAAGGGGGCCACGTCTCGGTCCCCGCGGTGACCGACCTCGAGATGGAGATCGTCCGGGCGCTGCGCACGGACGGCCTGCCGTACGTGGACGCCGAGCATCTGCTGTCCGGCACGGGACTGCCGCGACTCCACCGGGGACTCGCGCTCGTGCGCGGCGTCACGCCGATCGCGACGACCGCGTCGGAGGTCGTCGGGTCCGGCGACCCGCTCTGCGTCGAGACCGTCGAGATCTTCCTCGCCCTGCTCGGCGGGTTCGCCGGGAACGTGGCCCTGATGCTGGGCGCGCGCGGCGGGGTCTACATCGGGGGCGGCGTGCTGCCGCGGATCGCCGAGCGTGCCCGCCGCAGCGACTTCCGGGCACGGTTCGAGACGACCGCGCCCGCCCTGTCCGACTACGTCACCGCGATCGCGACGTCGCTGATCGTCGCCGAGCAGCCCGCCTTGGTGGGAGCCGCCGCATGGCTCGCACAGCGGTCGTCTACCGTGGAGCTGATATGAGCCTTCTTGATCTCGCCCCCGTCGTCCCCGTCGTCGTGGTGAACGACGCCGAGACCGCCGTGCCCCTCGCCCGGGCCCTCGTCGCCGGCGGTCTGCCGGTCATCGAGATCACCCTGCGTACGGCCGCGGCCCTCGAGTCCATCAGGCGGATCGCCGCCGAGGTCCCCGACGCCGTGGTGGGGGCGGGCACGATCAGGTCGGCCGCCGACGTCGACGCCGCGGTCGAGGCGGGCTCGCGATTCCTGGTCTCTCCGGGGACGACGCCGGGGTTGCTCGACGCGCTGCTCGCGTCCGGCGTGCCGTTCCTTCCCGGCGTGGCCACCGCTTCCGAGGCGATGACGCTGTTCGAGCGCGGTGTCCACGAGATGAAGTTCTTTCCCGCGGAGGCGGCCGGCGGCGTGCCGTACCTGAAGTCGCTCGGCGGGCCGCTCCCCGACGTGCGGTTCTGCCCCACGGGAGGGATCAGTCTGTCGAGCGCGCCCTCCTACCTGGCCCTGTCCAACGTCGGCGGCGTCGGCGGGAGCTGGCTCACCCCGGCGGACGCCCTCGCCTCCGGCGACTACGACCGCATCGAGAAGCTCGCGGCCGAGGCGGCGGGGCTACGCTCCTGAGAGACCTCGTCAGCCGAGCCTTTCTCCCTCGGCGGAGCTGACCGGCCATGCTCGTGTCCGTAACCCGAATACACGTTCATGGGTTCCTGGCCCGTGACCTTCCGACCGGTGGTCACGGGCCATCGCCTTTCCCGTGCTCGTCCGGCGCGCCGGTCGAGGCGTCAGGTCACCGGTTCCAAGGCGAACGCGAGGCCGAGCTGGCTGAACAACTCCAGTTGGTCGTAATAGTGCTGGTGCGCGACGATCCAGTCGTTCTCGACGCGGGCGGCACAGCAGCCGCGGACGGCGATGTGACGGCCGGTCCCTTCGGCATGACGCCCACAGGGCAGAAGAAAGGGCCCCGTATGGGTGCCGGTGAGCGTCCATTCGGTGACCGCGGGATCATCGCAGGCGACCTTGTACCAGGGCGTTATGCAGACATCGCGGAAGCCGATGATGAGCTGTTCGTAAAACGTGGCGATCTGCTCACGCCCTTCGGCGACGCCTTCCGGCGAGATCAGGACACTGTCGGGGCTGTAGCATTCGATCACTCGCGGGATGTCGTGATCGTTGAACGCGCCGTAAAGCCGGTCTTTGATGTCCCAGGCACCAGACATCCCAACCGCCCCCCTCGCAGGTGTGCCATCAACCTTCGAGTTGCAGGTAACGCCACGATAACAGCCGGTCTTCGACGTCCAGACGCGCAGGGACGGGCCGGCTCCGGCTGATCGAAGGGTCCCGCAACCGGCCCGGGCGAGGCTCTCCGGATCAATGCCTCCGCAGGTCGGCAGACGTCGCGTCAGTGAAACGGCAGAACCTCCCGACCGGCGATCACGGGGCTCAGCCGTCCACGCCCGCGACCGTGCAGGCGCGGGCACCGGCCAAAGCGCCGAGCCGCGCGCAATCCTCAGGCGGCCGCCCGGTGAGACGTCCGTAGAGGAACCCGGAGACGAAGGCGTCACCGGCTCCCACACTGTCGACGACCGGGCCCGGCGGAGGTTGCGCGGGGAAGTGCCGCACGCGGTCGCCGTCCGACAGGACGTGGCAGCCGTCGGCGCCGTCCGTGCAGACCACGACGCCGGCCCGGCCGCGCGCGGCGATGTCGCGCATGACCTCCTCCCGGCGGCCCCCGAGTGCGGTCGCGGACATGAAGACGAGGTCGGAGGAGTAGGCGAAGTCACGGTGGTAGTCGTTCTCACCGTCCCAGTCGTGCAGGTCGGTCGACACCGTCGTGCCTGCGGGGATGTCGGCGTAGACGTGCCGGGAGAAGTCGACGATCGTCAGGTGCACGTGCCGCGTGGCACGGAGAGCCGGCAGGTAGAGGTCCCGGGGCAATCGCCGGCCGTCGACAGGACGCGGGTCGTGGAGCGACAGCCGCCGTCCGCCCGGATCGACGAGCAGGACGCTGCGGCGGGTGCCCGCCTCCGACGGCGCCCAGGCGAAGTCGAGGCCGCGCCCGGCGAGATGGTCGCGGACCAGCGCCCCCTGCGGGTCCTCGCCGATGAGGTCGACGAGTTTGACGCGCAACCCCATCGAATGGCACCAGAGTGCGACGCCGGATCCGGTGTTGCCTATCCGGTCGACGACGGGCGGGACGGGATAGGTGTCGGCGTACGGCAGCGGCAGTTCGGGGACCCGGACGGTCGTGTCCACGCCCGTGCCGCCGACGACGAGCACGTCCAGTGCATGATCACCAATGGTGTTCTTCGAGGTCATCCGGCCTCCTGCCGAACCTATGCATGATCACGGTCGGTGTTGTGTGAGGTCAGGGGCCATACGGCCGAACGTGTGCATGATCACGGTGAGTGTCGGGCGAGGTCAGGGGGCGTGCGGCCGAACGTGTGCATGATCACGCGGGGGGTCGCGGTTGACGAGGGGGCCTGAGCTGGTGGAGCCGCGGACCACGAGCTCAGGCTGGTACACCAGCTCGACGCGCTTGGCCGGCGTGCCGCCGATCTCGTCGAGCAACGTCTGGACCGCGGCCGCCGCCATCGCCCCGATCGGCTTGCGGACGGTGGTGAGCGGCGGGTCGGTGAAGGCCATCAGCGGCGAGTCGTCGAACCCGACGATCGACATGTCACCCGGCACCGACAGCCCCCGCTCCCTGGCGGCCCGGATCGCGCCGAGCGCCATGAGGTCGCTGGCGCAGAAGACGCCGGTGCAGCCGCGTTCGATCAGTGCGGCGGCGGCCGCCTGGCCGCCCTCGACGGAGAACAAGGAGTGCTGGATCAGCTCGTCGACCTCCGTCAGGCCGAGCAGGTGCGCCATGGCCTGCCGGAAACCCTCGATCTTGCGGATCACCGGGACGAACCGCCGTTGGCCCAGCGCGAGGCCGATGCGCTCGTGCCCGAGGTCCACCAGATGTTGTACGGCCAGGCGGGCGGCCAGCCGGTCGTCCGGCGAGATGAACGGCGCGGAGATGGCCTCGTTGTACCCGTCGACCAGCACGATCGGCAGGCCGCGGTCGGTGAGCCGGGTGTAGCGATCCATCCGCGCCGTGGTGTCGGCGTGCAGACCGGACACGAACACGATGCCGGAGACGCCCCGGTCGAGGAGCATGTCGGTGAACTCGTCCTCGGGGGCGCCGCCGGGCTCCTGGGTGCACAGGATCGCCGTGTACCCGTGCTGGGTCAGCGCCTTCTCCACCGCCTGGGCGAACGCCGGGAAGATCGGGTTGCCCAGTTCCGGGATCACCAGGCCGATCAGGCCGTTGCTGCGCCCGCGTAGCCGCTGCGGGCGCTCGTACCCCATGAGGTCGAGTGCGGTGAGCACGGCCTGGCGGGTGGCGGAGGAGACCCCCGCCTTCCCGTTGAGCACACGACTCACCGTCGCTTCGCTGACCCCTGCCTGAGCCGCGATGTCGGCGAGCCTTGTGGTACTCATGAGCATTACTTTAGACATCGCCCGCACGACTGACGGCGTCCCCGAGATCGCCGGCCCACCAGGTGACCGAGTCGGGTGCCAGCCGGACGACGTCTCCGGAGACGGCGGGGCCCGAGCTCGCCAGGAGCAGGCCGCCGGGGCCCGCCTCCACCTCGATCCACTCACTGGTCAGGTTGGCCACGCAGGAGAAGGACTCCCCCCGGGAGAACGCGAGCGTGCCCGCCGGACTGTCCCGCCAGATCAGCGTGCCGTCTCCGAGCGCGGGGTGCTCGCGCCTCATCTTCAGCGCGGCGCGGTAGAGGCTCAACATGGACGCGCCGTCCCGCGCCTGAGCCTCCACGCTGAGATCGCGCCATCCGGGAGGCACCGGCAGCCAGCTCTCGGCGGTCCCGGGAGGGGCGAAACCGTGCGGCGGCTCCCCCGCGGCCGTCCAGGGGAGCGGCACGCGGCAGCCGTCCCGCCCGCTGTCGGGGTCGCGCAGCCGCTGGGGGTCGCGCAGGTACTGCTCAGGCAGGTCGAGCACCTCCGGCAGGCCGAGCTCCTCCCCCTGGTAGATGTAGGCCGAGCCCGGCAGCGCCAGCATGAGGAGCGCCGCGGCCCGTGCTCTGCGCAGGCCCCGCTCGCCCCCGCCGTACCGGGTCACGTGCCGCTTGACGTCGTGGTTGGACAACACCCACGTCGACGGCGCGCCGACGAGGGCGGCGGTCAGCAGCGACTCTTCGATGACCGCGCGGAACGCGGCGGCGTCCCACGGCGCCTTGAGGAAGTGGAAGTTGAAGGCCTGGTGCAACTCGTCGGGCCGGACGTAGCGGGCCAGCCTCTCCGCTGACGGCGCCCACGCCTCGGCCACGCCGATCCGCTCGCCCTCATAGGAGTCGAGGATCCGCCGCCAGGCGCGGTGGATCTCATGCACGCCCTCCTGGTCGAAGAACGGCACCTCGGCGACGCCGATCATCTCCACGTGGCCCGGGTGTCCCACGTCGGGCAGGCCCGGCGCCTTCACCATGCCGTGCGCCACGTCGATCCGGAACCCGTCCACGCCGAGGTCGAGCCAGAACCGGAGGACGTCGTCGAACTCGGCGTGGACCTCCGGGTTGTCCCAGTTGAGATCGGGCTGCTCGGGGGCGAACAGGTGGAGGTACCACTGTCCGTCCTCGACCCTCGTCCACGCGGGGCCGCCGAAGACGGACTCCCAGTCGTTGGGCGGCAGCTCTCCGCCCTCTCCTCTGCCGTCCCTGAAGACGTATCGGTCGCGCTCGGGGCTTGCCTGCGCGCCCGCGAGGGCCGCCGCGAACCACGCGTGCCGGTCGGAGGTGTGGTTGGGCACCACGTCCACGATGATCCGCAGGCCCAGGGCGTGGGCGTCCTCGATCAGTGCGCGTGCGTCGGCCAGCGACCCGAAGATGGGGTCGACGTCCCGGTAGTCGGCCACGTCGTAGCCGAAGTCGGCCATGGGCGAGGTGTAGAACGGCGTCAGCCAGACGGCGTCGACGCCCAGCCCGGCGAGGTACGGCAAGCGGCTCCGCACTCCCGGCAGGTCGCCGACGCCGTCGCCGTTGCCGTCCGCGAAACTGCGGACGTACACCTGGTAGATCACCGCGTCACGCCACCAGCGGGTGGCCACCGCGGACGGCTGTACGGCGAGCTCGGTCATAGGGATCCCCCGGTTCTCACTATGTGTCATGCCTTGGTCGCGCCGGCGGTCAGGCCGGTGACGAGGTGGCGCTGGACGAGAAGGAATACGGCCGCCGCCGGGATGGCGATCAGCACGGACGCGGCGGTGAGCAGGCCCCACTCCGCCTTGTGCTGCCCGACGAACTGGCTGAGGCCGACGGCGAGCGTGTATCTCTCGTCGCCGGTCATGAACGCGGTCGCGTAGGCGACCTCCGCCCATGCGGTGAGGAAGGAGTAGAAGGCGGCCACCGCGAGCCCGGGCTTGGCCAGTGGCAGGATCAGCCGCCAGAAGGTGCCGAACGGCGTGAGCCCGTCGACCCGTCCCGCCTCGTCGATCGTCACGGGGACGGTGTCGAAGTAGCCCTTCATCATCCAGGCGCAGAACGGCACGGTGGAGGTGAGGTAGGCGACGACCAGCCCCGGAAACTGGTTGATGAGGCCGAGACCGGCCATCAGGTTGTAGATCGGCACGATGAGGATCGCCACGGGGAACATCTGCGTGATCAGCAGCATCCACATGACGGAGCGGAAGCCCGGGAACCGGAACCGGCTCACGGCGTATCCCGTGGTGGCCGACAGGAGAACGCCGAGCACCGCCGTGGCGAGCGACACGATGACCGAGTTGGCCGCCCATGTGAGGAACTTCGTCTGCCCGAGGACCTGGGTGTAGTTGGCCAGCGTCGGCTGCTCGAAGAGGCCGACCGACGCCGTCTCGATGACCTGCCGCGGTTTGAGCGACGTCAGGACGAGCCACGCGACGGGGAAGACGGAGACGACGCTCGCCGCGATGAGAGTGAGATGCAACGCGACGGACTTCGCCGGTGAGCGCGAGTCCCTGGTCCTGTGCACGACGCGGCTCACCAGGCTTCTCCTTGCTGCTTGAGGGCGCGGCGGTACACGCCGGCCAGCACGACGAGCAGAGCGAGGATCACCAGGCCCCACGCCGCCGAGCCGGAGTAGTCGCGGATGCCCTCGAACGCCTGACGGTAGGCGTAGGTGACGAGGATCTCCGTGGCCCCGCCCGGCCCTCCCCTGGTCAGCAGGAAGATGACCGGGAACTGGTTGAACGTCCAGATCGTGCCCAGCAGAACGACGGTGCTCGACACGGGCCGCAGCCCGGGAACGGTGATGTGCCGGAACCGCTGCCAGGGGGTCGCGCCGTCGACCTCGGCCGCCTCGTGGAGTTCGCGCGGGATGGACTGCAGACCGCCCAGCAGAGCGAGCATCATGAACGGCACGCCAAGCCACACGTTGCAGGCGATCACCGACACCTTGGCCCAGAACGGGTCGTCGAGCCAGCTGATCCCCGCGAGGCCGACGGCCCGGAGCATGGCGTTGACCACGCCGAACTCGCCGTTCAGCAGGTAGCGCCAGATGAACGCCGACACGAACGCGGGGACGGCCCAGGGCAGCACGAGCAGCACCCGGTACAGGGACCGGAAGCGCATCGGCCGGTCGAGCAACATCGCCATGCCCAACCCGATGCCCACGTGGAGGACGACGCACACGATCGTCCACACGACGGTCCAGGTCAGACGGGTGACGAAGGTGCTGGACGTCAGGATGTCGGCGTAGTTGGCCAGGCCCACGAACTCGTAGGTCGACGGGATGACGTTCATCCCGATCGTGCGGCCCATGTTGGCCTCGGTCGCGTCCGTGAGCGAGAGGTAGGCGCCGCGGAGCAGCGGATAGCCGACCAGCACCAGTGTCACGACGACGACCGGGGCGGTCATCGTCCACGCGTACCAGTGACGGGACAGGAGGCGCCGCGCCCCGGAAGGGGGCGCGGCCCTTCGACGCCCGACGACGTCAGTCGCCATCTGTCACAGACCCCAGCCCTTGAGGATGCCCTGGTAGGCCGTGGCGACGTCCTTCAGCATCGGCTCCGTGGAGGTCTGGCCGCCGGCCAGCTTCTGGTAGCCCTCGACGAGCGGCTGGAACAGCGAGGCGGCCTCGGGAATCCAGGGACGCTCGACGGCGGACTCCATCGGCTTCTGCCACTGCGCGATCTTGGGGTTCGCCGTGGCCTCCGGCGCGGAGTACGCGGAGGTGCGGGTGGGCAGCAGGCCGAGCTTGCCCGCGATGGCGGCCTGGCTCTCGGTGGAGTCCATGAACTGGACGAACAGGTACGAGGCGGCCAGGTTCTTGGAACCGGCGTAGACCGTGTAGTCGTGCCCGCCCACGGGCGAACCCGCCTTCACCGTTCCGGCCGGGACCGGAGCGACGCCGAAGTTGTCCGGGTCGTCCTTGAAGACCTTGCCGCCGAGGTTGTCGGCGTTCGACCAGGGCCCGTTGAAGATCATCGCGACCTTGCCTTCCTTGAAGGCGGTCTCGGCGTTGGTGTAGCTGTCCTGCAGCGCGGGCTTGACGGTCGCGCCCGACGTGATCAGGTCCTCGACGAGCTTCACACCCGCGGTCGTCTGCGGCGAGGAGATGGTGATCTTCTTGTTCGGCACGTCGACGAAGTCGCCGCCCTCGCCGTAGATGAAGGGGAGCAGGAAGTACGCGTCCACGTTCAGTGCGAGGCCGTCGGCGCCGGCCTTGGACTTGACGTCGAGTGCGACCTTCTTCAAGTCGGCCATCGTCGCCGGAGGAGCGTCATAGCCGGCCTTCTTCAGCAACTCCTTGTTGTAGAGGAGGCCGAGCGTGTCGGTGACCTGCGGGACTCCGTACGTCTTGCCGCCGTACTTGCCGCTCGCCGCCGGAGAGGGGAGGAACTCCTCCGGCTTGACCAGGGCGGGCGTGCCGTCGAGCGGCGCCAGGTAGCCCAGGGAGGCGAACTCGGCGACCCAGCCGACGTCGGTGCGCAGCACGTCGGGAGCGCCGGAGCCGGACTGGGCGGCGGTCTTGAACTTGTCGCGCGCGTCGGCGAACGGCACGTTCACGTAGTTGACCTTGATCTTCGGGTACTTGGCCTCGAAGTTCTTGATGAGCTCCTGGAACGCGGGCCCTTCCGTGGTGGCGTCGGAGGTGTCCCACCAGGTGACCTCGCCGGACACGTCAGCCGGGGCGACGCTCTGCTGGGGGATGCCGGTGCCGGTGTCGCTGCCGCCGCAGGCGGAGGCCGCCAGGGCGAGCGCCGCAGCGACCACCACGGCGGAGATGACTCGCCGCATGTTGTGCTCCTCAGGCTCAGGGGGATTTGCCCGGAACGTAACAGGGGGGCGAGCACCCTTGAAAGGTCTTGCTGAAACTTTCAGCAAAGTTGTTACATTCGCCCGGAGTCGGACGGTCACCCCAGGTCATGAACAAGCCCTGACAAATGGCCTTAACAACGGGGAACGTATCAGTAACGCCAGGTTTCACAGCGATGCCGGATTTCTCACAGCATGTATGGACACAAGCGATCAGACGCGATGTACTACCTCATCAATCACACCGATCGCTGGGGATCCGGGCTCGTGCGCCCGGGAGGAACGAGCTTTCATGAGCACCGTCGTCCTCGACAACGTGACCAAGGTCTACCCGGGTGGGTACCTGGCGGTCGACCGCATGAACCTCCGAGCGGCCGAAGGTGAGCTGCTCGTCCTGCTGGGGCCGTCGGGCTGCGGGAAGTCGACGCTGCTGCGCATGATCGCGGGACTCGAGGAGATCACCGCAGGCGATCTGTGGCTGGGCGGCAAGCTCGCCAACCACCTCGCGCCGCGCGACCGTGACGTGGCGATGGTCTTCCAGAACGGCGCCCTCTATCCGCACCGCACCGTGCGCGGCAACATCTCGTTCCCGCTGGAGATCGCCAAGACCGACCCGGCGACGGTGAAGGAGCGGGTGGTGGAGTTGTCCCGCGCCCTGCACATCGACGAGACCCTGGACCGGCGGCCGTCGACCCTCTCCGGCGGGCAGCGCCAGCGCGTCGCGATGGGACGGGCGATCGTGCGCCGGCCGTCCCTGTTCCTCATGGACGAGCCGCTGTCGAACCTGGACGCGGGCATGCGCACCGAACTGCGGATGGAGATCTCCTCGCTCGTCCGCTCGCTCGGCGTCACCACGATCTACGTGACGCACGACCAGGTCGAGGCGCTGACACTGGCCGACCACATCGCCATCATGAACAGAGGCGTGCTGCAGGACCTCGGCACTCCCGGACAGGTCTACAACGATCCCGCGACCGCGTTCACCGCGGCGTTCCTGAGCTCCCAGCAGCTCAACCTACTCGCGGCCCACGTACGGACCCCGCAGAACCAGTACATCCTCCTGGATTTCGGCCCTCACCAGATCACGATGCAGTGGACCGATCCACGGGCGTACGCGGTGTCGCGGCACGCGGGCACGCAGATCATCGTCGGCATCCGGCCGGACGCGCTCGTGGCGGTGCCGGAGAACACCGAGGGCCCGAGCTTCTTCGGGCGGGTCCGCACGCTCGAGTACCACGGCCACGAGTGGCTGGCCTACCTGGAGTCGGGGATCCCCGCGGTCGGCGTGCCCGAGCCTCCCGACCCGCGGCACGCGAACGGCGACGGGCAGTCGGGCGGCAGATCACGCTCGGTCATGCGCCGCCTTCTCAGCAACGGCCCGCAGGAGGAGCAGGAGGACGCGCCTGCCACGCCCGCCGGCAGCGGGACACACCGCCGCGCGGACCTGATCGTCCGCCTGGGCAGCCGGCCGGTGTGGCGGGCGGGCGAGCACGGCCGCGTCGCGGTCGACGTCTCCCGCCTCATGCTGTTCACCCAGAGCGGCGCCCGCATCGACCCCCCGCGCCGCTGACCCTCCACAGCCCGTCCTTGCCGTCCTAGACCGTACGGCTGACGCCTGATCGGGCGAGGACGGCGACGATGCCGACGAGGCGGGCGATCTTGTCGAGCTCCGCCCGGTGGAAGGCCGGCCCCTGCGACCGGGCCACCACGAGATGGGTGTCGTCCATGGGCACGCACGCCAGGTGCAGGCTTCCCTCGGTCACGGTCGCCGGCCGCAGCGGCGTCAGCTCGGACACCGGCACCTCTTCCGGCGCCTGCCAGCTGCCGTGCACGACCTTGCCGTTCCCCGAGTCGACGGCCACCGCCCAGTCGGCGCTGACGAGGTCGGGAACGGCGTCCACCAGCGTGACGACGGCCCGGTCCGGCTCTCCGGCGACATGGCCGAGAAGATCATAGTCAGGGCTCGTCCCCGGAGCCTCCCGGGTCGGCCAGACCGCCTCCACCCGGGTGCCCGGCACCACGCCGATACGCTCGCGCAACTCGTCGGGCTCGAACACCCCCGACCAGGAAACGGTGAAGTCGTCGACCGCCCGCCCCGCCTGCCGTTCGAGGACGGTCACCTGCAGGATGTCGGCTCCCATGACTCCGAACGCCCGGGCCACCTGGCCCAGCACCCCCGGCCGGTCGGGGAGTGAGACCCGAAGCCGCAGCAACATCCGCATCACCTCCTTGTGCGACAACAACAGTGTCCGACCGAGGTTTCAGGTTCATTACGGCAATGGGTCATGGAATTGCCTCCCGATTCTCCCCGGCCCGTACACCGCCGTACGGGCCGGGGAGGGAGACCTCCCCACCCCGGCCGGGACCATTGAGAACTTTGGCCAACTTTGGCGATGGCTTTGGAATGTCGCGAATTTATGCGGGATGACCATGAGTAACCTCAGGGGATGCCCCTCCCCTGGCCGCGTTCGCGTTCATTGCGCGCACGCCTGACGTTCATCGCCACCGCGGCCGCGGCACTCGTGCTCATCCCCGTCTCCATCGCCGCGGACGTCGGCGTCCGGCACGCCGTCGCCGCCCACATCTGGAACGACAGTCTCGACGCGGCCGGCAGGATCGCCGCGGAGATCCGTGACGGCCACGTGCCCACGACCCTCGCGACGGCCGAGGGCGGCATCGACCTGATCGCGGTGACCGGCGCGGACGGCGCCGTCATCACGGCCACCGGCGCCGCCAAGGGGCAGCGGGAGTTCACCGCGGTACGGCCGTCCTCCGACACCCGGGTCGCCCAGACCACCACGTGCTCGCTCCCCCACCGCGACTGCGTGTACTTGACCGCCGTCCGGGTCTCGGACACGGCGGGCTCCCCGATCGTCTACGCCGGGCGCTCGGCGCCCGCCATCCTGGACAGCCGCTTCCCGGAACTCGAACTCCTCCTCCTGGTCATCGTCCTGGGCGGCGGCGCGGGGCTGACGGCGTGGAATGTCTCCGGCCGCGCATTACGCCCGGTCGAGGCCATCAGCTCGGAATTCGAGGGGGTCTCGGCCGACAACCCGGGCTCCCGCGTTCCCGAGCCCTCCGGCGACGACGAGATCGCGCGGCTCGCGCGCACGGCAAACGACGCGCTCGCCCGGCTCGACCGGTCGATCCGCCAACAGCGGCAACTCGCGGCCGACGCCTCCCACGAACTGCGGACCCCCATCGCCGGGATCCGGGCCCAACTGGAGGACGCGCGGCTGCACCCCCAGGACACCGCCGTGGCCATCGACGCGGCGCTGCGCGACACAGGCAGGCTGGAGGCGATCGTCTCCGACCTGCTCCTGCTCACCAGTCTCGGGACGACCCCGCACACCGCCGGCCAGAACGTCGACCTCGGACGGCTGGTCACCGGCGAGGTGAAGCGCCGGTCCGGCCGCCTCCCCATCCGGCTGCAACTCGAGCCCGACGTGATCGTGACGGGCCTGTCCTCCCAGTTCGCCCGCGTCGTGACGAACCTGCTCGACAACGCCGAACGGCACGCGACCACCGGCATCGCCGTGGACGTCCGCCGCGACGGCGAACACGCCCTGCTGTCAGTGGTCAACGACGGCGAGCCCATCCCCGAAGAGGACCGGGAGCGGATCTTCGAACGGTTCTACCGCAGGGACACCGCACGGAGCAGGCGGGACGGCGGCACGGGGCTCGGGCTGGCCATCGCGCGCGAGGTCGTCGAGGCCCACCACGGGACCATCACCGTCGAGGACGTCGACGACGGTGTCAGGTTCGTCGTCCGTCTCCCACTGGCGCCGCAGGAACCGCCCCCCGACGGTGACGGACCGCCTCCAGGCCTATGAGGTCGTCCGGCGGCGCGTCGGGCACCTCCACGTCGAACCGCGCCAGCCCCCTGAGCCTGAGCCCGGCCACCGCGACGAGGGCGATGGCCGCCGCGAAGGCCACGTACATGAAGGCGACGCCGCGCCCCTGACCTGTGCCGATCACCTGGCCGACGGTGGTCGCGAGTGGGCCGTCCTGCGCGAGCAACGGCTCGAACAGGCCCGCGCCGTACGGTGCCACGAGGCCGAAGCCGATCGGAAGCGTCGACCACGCCACCAGCGTGTTGAGCGCGATCACCCGGCCGTGGAAACGCTGGGGAACCTTGACCTGGATGATCGTGGCGTAGATCCCGTTGACGAGGGTCAGCGCGAGCGACATGCCGAACGCGCCTGCCATGACGACGGCGAGGTCCGCCCGCAGGCCGGTGACCAGGCAGAAGGCCGCCAGTATCAGCGTGGCGAACAGCACTCCACGCATGCGGAGCCTCCGCGGCCCGCCCCACACGGTCATCGCGAGGCCGCCGAGCAGCACCCCGACTCCCCCCGCGAACGAGACGCGGCCGACGTCGGAGAGCGTCGCGAACCCCAGCACCAAGGGCGTGAGCAGCAGGAACAGCGGCGACAGGAAGACGTTCAGCGCGGCGAAGAACAGCAGCATGCCGCGGAATCCGCGCTGCCCCCACGAGTATCGGAAGCCCTCGGCCATCTCGGCGAGCACCGACTCGCGCCGCCGCCACCCCATCGTCTTGGGGAAGCGGACCAGCGACACCGACAACACCGCGAACGCGTAGCTCGCGACGTCGATCACGAGGATGCCCTCGATGCCGATCGCGGCCATCAGCCCGACCGCGATCAGCGGGACGATGAGCTGTGCGGTTCCCGTGACCATCTGGAGCACGCCGTTCGCGTGGCCGAGGTAACGCTTGGGCACGAGTTGCGGGACGGCCGCGCCGTACGCCAGCCGCTGGAAGGTCAGCGCGACCGACAGGCAGACGAGCAGCGGGTAGACGTGCCAGACCTCGATCCGCCCGGTCCAGAGCAGCACCCCGAAGATCGACTGCGTGGCCCAGGCTCCGGCGTCGCCCGCGAGCATCACCCTGCGGCGGTCGTACCGGTCCACGATCGCCCCCGCGAGCGGCGCGACCAGCATGCCGGGCACGAGCGCGATGACGGAGAACAACGCGAAGTCCACCAGCGAACCGGTCGTGAGGTAGATCCAGAGCGGGATCGCGAACTCGGTGAGCGAGGACCCGACGATTGAGACGAGTTGTCCCGCCGCGACGGCGGCGAAGCGCCGCATGCTCGGGCGCGGTCCCGCCGCCCCGGCCTCCGGGCCGGCGTCCGTCCCGGATCCCCTGCCCGCTCCGCCCCCTGGCCCGGGAGGGGGCCGTTCCGCGGCCGCGGGTCCCGCCGCCGGCTCCGCGGCGCCGTGGTCGATCCGTGACGTGGCGTGCAGCCACCACGACCTGTCCCTGTCCTCGATCGTCTCCGTGTCACCGGACACGATGGCCTGGCGTGTCCGGGTGACGATCTTGGCCAGTTCGGCGGCTCTGTGCTTGAGATAGAAATGGCCGGCCTCGTCGAGCACGACCAGGGCCGTCTCACCGGTGAGGTGGTGCCACTCGCGATATCGCTCCTGGTAGAACTCGGTCGCGGGATCCCGCTCCCCCACGACCGAGATGATCGGCGCCTGAAGAGGATCGGAGCTGTCCCCGTAGAGGCGGGTGAAGTACTCCTCGGCCTCCCGGGTGCCCTGCCGGCGGTTGCGGATGATCGCCCTGACCTGCTCGGGGTCGAGCTCCTCGATGTCGAGCCCGGCGGCGATCAGGCCGTTCGCCCAGACCCGGTCGCTGCGCAGCCGTTCGCCCAGGTCCCGCAGAGGCGTCAGGACCGTCCTCGGCCGGGCGAAGGGGAAGATGCCGCCCAGGTGGATCGCCTCGATCTCCACGCCGGCCGCCTCCAGCCGTCGCGCGATCTCCACGGTCAGCATGACGCCGAGACCGCAGTGCCCGTAGAGGGAGATCGGTCCCCGCGCGGCCGCGAGGATCTCTTCCGCGCAGGTCTCGGCGACCTCGCCGATCGGACGGGTCTCCTCGTCGAGGCCCCATTCCTGCCCCGGCACGGCGACGGACCACAACGCCCAGCCGTCGGGCATCGCGTCGGCGAGTGGCTGGTAGATGGCCGCGCTGCCCCCGCCGTACGGCACGCAGACCAGCGTGGAGACGACGGGCCCCGCGGGGGTCAGCCGGTGCAGGAGCCGACGGGGCCCGTCGTCCGCGACCGACGCCGTCGCCGCGAGGGCCCGGACCGTCCGGTGCCTGAACACATCCATGATCGTGATCGTGGAGACCGCGCCCGCGTCAGCGGGGATCCGGCGCAGCCGGGCGACCACCTGGGCGGCGAGCAGCGAGTGACCTCCCAGTTCGAAGAAGTCGTCCTCCGCTCCGACCCGGTCGAGCTCGAGCACCTTGGCCCACACGACGGCGATGGCCGTCTCCAGCGGGGACTCCGGCGGGACGTACCCGTCCTGCTCCCGCTCGGCCGCGGGTTCGGGCAGCGCGGCCCGGTCGACCTTGCCGTGCGACTTCAGCGGCAGCCGGTCCAGCCACACGTACCGCGCGGGGATCATGTACTCGGGCAGGCGGTCGGTGAGGTGGGCCCGCAGGTCCCGGGTGGGCACCCGCTCCCCCAGCAGGTAGGCCACGAGACGGTCGCTCCGGAGGTCCACGACGGCCTGCGCCACCGCGGCGTGCCCCGCCAGCGCCTCCTCGATCTCGCTGAGCTCGACCCGGTAACCCCGCACCTTGACCTGGAGGTCCCGCCGGCCGAGGAACTGCAACTCGCCCGAGGGCAGCCACCTGCCGAGGTCGCCCGTCCGGTACATGCGCGACCCCGGCGTGCCGTACGGGTCGGGCAGGAAGCGCTCGGCGGTCAGGCCCGGCATGCCGAGGTAGCCGCGGGCGAGGCGGTCGCCGCCCAGGTGGATCTCGCCGATCACCCCGATCGGGACGGGCTCCGCCCGCTCGTCCAGCACGTACGCCCTGGCTCCGGGGAGAGGACGGCCGATCGGCAGCGCCTGTGTCCGCTCCCGCCCCGTCACCTCGTGCGTGGTGACCCCCACGGTGGCCTCGGTGGGCCCGTAGTGGTTGACGACCCGGGGACCCCGCAGCGTCCCGGCCCAGGCCGACGTCGACGCCTCGCCGCCCAGGATCAGCAGCCTGCGCGGCAGGACGTCGGACGGATCGGCCGCCTGGGGCAGCAGCGAGGCGAGGTGCGACGGCGTGATCTTGAGGTGGTCCGTGCGGCGCAACGTCTCGGCCAGTTCGGCGACGGGGAGCCGCGGGTTGAGCAGGTGGAGCGTTCCCCCGCTCATCAGCGACAGGTAGAAGACGGTCACGCCGAAGTCGAAGGACAACGACTGCATCAGCGCGTACGTTCCTCCCGGCTCGACCTCCAGCCGTTCCCGGACCCCGGCCAGGTAGGTGAGGACCTCGCGGTGCTGCACGGCGACGCCCTTGGGCCGCCCCGTCGTGCCGGAGGTGTAGATGACGTAGGCCAGATCCGTGCCGGTCAGGCCCGGATCTGCCGGTGAACCGGCCGGGCCTGCGGGCATCGCGGCCAGGAACTCGGCCGTGACGGTCACGCGCACCCCGGCGTCGGCGGTCATCGCGGCCAGCCGCGCGGCGGGCTGGGCCGGGTCCAGCGGCACGTAGGCTCCGCCCGCCTTCAGGACCCCCAGCACGGCGACGGCCAGATCGACCGACTGCTCCAGGCTGACGCCGACCCGCGAGCCCCGTGTCACTCCGAGGGTCCGCAGGTGGACGGCGAGCGCGTCCGAGCGGCAGGCCAACCCCGCATAGGTGAGGGACGCGTCCCCGCAGGTCACGGCCACCCGGTCCGGCGGCCCCGCGACGACGTCGTGGAGCAGAGTGTGCCCCGTGGGCCGCGGTTCGGGTGACCGGGAGAACTCCAGCACCCGCTCGCGCTCGCCCGCGGCGAGCATCGGCAGCTCCGACAGGCGCCGCGACGGATCGGCGACGACGGCGCGCAGCAGCACCTCGAAGTGCGCGGCCATCCGCCCGATCGTGTCAGGGCCGAACAGAGCGGTGTTGTAGGTGAGCTGCCCGCTGAATCCGCCGGGCTTCTCGAACAGGTGCAGCGACAGGTCGAATCTGGCCGTGCCCGCCTCGGCGGCGAAGGCCGACAACGTCAGGTCGCCGGAGCCCACTCCCGCCGCGAAGTTCTGCAGGGCCAGCGTCGCCTGGACGACGGGGGACCTGCTGACGTCCCGCTGGACGTTCAGCTCGGTGACCAGACGGTCGAACGGCAACTCCTGGTGGGCGTAGGCGTCGAGCGCGGACTCGCGGGTGCGGGCCAGGAAGGTCTCGAACGTGGGGTCGCCGCCGAGGTCGGCGCGCATCGCGAGCGTGTTGACGAACATGCCGGCGACGCCGTCGAGTTCCGGCAGCCCGCGACCGGCGATCGGCGTGCCCACCGCGAAGTCGTGCTGGCCGGAGTAGCGGGACAGCAGGATCTGGAAGGCCGAGAGCAGCACCATGTACGGCGTGGCCGCGTGGGCGTGCGCCGTGGCGGACAGGTCGACGTCGAGCGCGAAGTGGTGCACGGCGCCCGCGTGGCACATCTCCCGAGGTCGCGGTTCGTCGGTGGGCAGGTCGAGCACGGGCACGCCCGCGAGACGCTCGCGCCAGTAGGCCACCTCCCGCCCGTACTCGCGGTCCCGCTGCCAGACCGCGTAGTCGCCGTACTGGACGACCGGCGGGTCCGGGCTCTGTCCCCTGATGAACGCGAAGAGCTCGCGCAGGATGACGTCGAACGACCAGCCGTCGGTCACGAGGTGGTGAGCCGCCAGCATCAGCACGTGGTCGACGGGCGTCAACCGTACGAGCAGGGCACGGACCAGTGGCCCCTCGTCCAGGTCGAACGGCCTGGACAGCTCCCGCTCGATCAGGTCGCGCGCCTCGTCCGGCCCCTCCGCGGTCTCCAGCCGGAAGCCCGCCCGGGGCTCCGCGTCAATCTCCACGACGGGAAGGCCCTCGCCGGTGGTGTGGAAGCGCATGCGCAGCGCCTCGTGCCGGCGGACGACCTCCAGCAGAGCCGGTTCCACGGCCGTCTCGTCCAGCTCGCCCTCGATGCGGAGGGTGACGGGGACCGTGTAGACGGTGGTTCCCGGCGCGTACTGCTCGAGGAACCACAACCGCTCCTGGGCATGCGAGAGCGGCGGAACCGAACCGGGGGGTCGCGGCGTGATGGAGGCGGAACCGGTACGGCGCCGCAGGCGCTGCGCCAATAGGGCTTTCTTGTCGGCCGACAGCGTGGTCAATGCGCGCCTCCACCAACTGTGTAGAGTTTTTAACTGGCAAGTGTCTTTACAGTTGCCGGTCGACCGCGAGTCTTACACACGACCGACAGGCGCGAAAGGGGCTTGTCGGCCTGCCCTTTCGCGTGATTCACTGACGCCGTTCGCGCTCACTGTAAATAAACTTTTCAATTGGGCGGTCATTCGTGGAACAATCTCAGCCGCTTTCTCACGGCCAGGAACGGCTCTGGTTCCTCCACCGGCTCGACCCTCTCGACCACTCCTACAACACCGGTCACGCCTACCGGTTGCACGGCGATCTCGACGTGGCGGCGCTCGAGGCGGCGTTCACCGCCGTCGCCGCCCGGCACGAGACGCTGCGCACCCGGTTCGAGGAGGTGGGCGGCCGGCCGGCCGCCGTCGTCCTCCCGCCGGAACCCGTCGTCGTGGACCGCTTCGAGGCGGCGAACGAGGACGACGCCCGGCGGCTGGTCGCGCAGCGGGCCAACGCCCCCTTCGACCTGTCCGCGGCCCCGCTCATGCGGGTCACACTCGTGCGGCTGGGCCCGGACGACCACGTGCTCGCCGTGGCACTGCACCACATCATCGCCGACGGCCTGTCCACGAACATCCTGCGAGACGAACTCGCCCATCACTACGCGGGCGGTGCGCCCCTTCCGCCGCTTCCTCTGCGATACGGCGAGTACGCCAGGTCGGAACGCTCCAAGGACGGGGGCGCCGACCTCGCGTACTGGACGGAACGCCTGGCCGGCGTGCCCGTGCTCGAACTGCCCGCCGACCGGCTGCGGCCGCCGCACAGGACGGGCGACGGCGGGGAGGTCAGGTTCACCCTTCCCGCCGAACTGGCGGAGCGGGTGGCCGGGCTGGCCCGCGAGCGGCGGTGCACCCCGTTCATGGTGCTGCTCGCGGCCTACCAGGTGCTGCTCGGCCGGCACAGCGGCCAGGCGGACTTCTGCGTGGGCGCACCCGTCGCGGGCCGCGACCGCACCGAGTTGGAACCCATGATCGGCTTCCTGTCGAGCATGCTGATGCTGCGTGCCGACCTGTCGGGCGAGCCCACCTTCGCGGACGTGCTCAAGCGCACCCGCAGGACCGTCATCGAGGCCATGGGGCACGCGGACATCGCGGTGGAGCGCCTGCTCGGTGCGCTCGACATCGAACGTGACCTGAGCAGGACGCCGCTCTTCCAGACCATGTTCGGCGTGCACACCCAGAGCGGCGACGTCAGCGAAGGCCCGCTGCCCGGGCTGCGCGCGACGCCGTTCCCGCCGGGGTGGGTGGCCGCCCGCACCGACCTGTCGCTCGACCTGTGGCCGGACGAGGACGGCGGGTTCCTCGGCGTCCTGATCTACAGCTCCGACCTGTTCGACCGGGAGACGGCGGTCAGGATCGCGCTCAGGTTCGAGACGCTGCTGCGTTCCGCGCTCGACGCCCCCGGCCGGCCGGTGGCGTCGCTCGACATGCTCCCCGCCGCCGAACGGCGGAGCCTGCTCGCCCGAAGCTCGCCCGGCGCCCCTCCTCCCGCGAGTCCCGCCGCGGCATCGGGCGTGACCCTGGTCGACCTCTTCCTCGACCAGGTCGCCGCGCGGCCGGACGCCGTGGCCGTCGTCGCCGGTGACGTGAACGCCGGCAGGGGGACCGGCGGGGATTCCCGCGGCGGCTCCGCCGGGAACGAGGCCGGCGACGGATTCCGCGAGGAGCTCACCTACGCCGAACTGGCCGCCCGAGCCCGCGACCTCGCCGCAGGCCTCAGGAGCCGGGGCATCGGGCCGGGATCACTCGTGGCCCTGCGGCTCGAGCGCGGCCCCGGCATGCTGGTCGCCCTCCTCGGCGTGGCCATGTCGGGTGCGGCCTACCTCCCCGTGGACCCCGATCATCCGCAGGCCCGCGTCGACCACGTGATCGAGGACTCCGGGGCCGCACTGGTCCTGACCTCGGCGGACGTCACCACCGGGCGACCCGCCACCGGCGGGCTCCCCCGGCCGCGGCCTGACGACCCGGCGTACGTTCTCTACACCTCGGGCTCCACCGGCCGGCCGAAGGGCGTCATCGTCTCCCACGGCGCGCTCGCCAACCTGCTGCTCGCCATGCGCTCCCTGATCGGGGACGGCCCCGGGCACACCTGGCTCGCGCTGACCTCGCTCGCGTTCGACATCTCGGCCGTCGAGGTCTTCCTGCCGCTGATCACCGGCGGCCGGGTCGTCGTGGCCGCGGACGCCCGTGACGGCCGCGCGCTCGCCGAACTGATCCGCGAGCAGGGCGTCACCCACGTCCAGGCGACTCCCTCAGGCTGGCGGATCCTGCTCGCGGGCGACCTCCACGTGCGAGGCCTTCGCCGGGTGACGGCCGTCGTCGGCGGTGAGGCCCTCCCCCTCCAGCTCGCCCGCGAGCTCCGGGCGAGGACCACACGCCTGATCAACGGGTACGGTCCGACGGAGACGACGATCTACTCCACCGCGTGGGACGTCCCCGCCGAGCCGTACGAGGTGATGATCGGGCGGCCGGTGGCGGGCACGACCGTCCACGTGCTCGACCCGTCAGGCGCCCTCGCGCCGATCGGGGTGCCGGGCGAGCTGGTCATCGGGGGGATCGGAGTCGCCATCGGCTACCTGGCCAGGCCGGCGTTGACCGCCGAGCGCTTCGTGCCCGATCCGTACGGCCCGGCGGGCTCACGGCTCTATCGCACGGGTGATCTGGCGCGCCGGCGCCCGGACGGCGTCATCGAGTTCCTCGGGCGGAACGACCATCAGGTCAAGGTCCGGGGACACCGCGTCGAGCTCGGCGAGGTCGAGGCCGTCCTGGAAACCCACCCCGCCGTACGGCAGGCGGTCGTCGTCCTCCGGGACGAGGCGCTGACCGCCTTCGTCATCGCGGACGGCGACATCGGCGGGCTGCGTGAGCACACGGCGGCCGAGCTTCCCGTTTACATGGTGCCGACATCGATCATCCCGCTGGACGCGCTGCCGCTTACGCCCAACGGCAAGGTCGACCGCACGGCGCTCGTCCGGATCCCGCGGCCGGGATCTCCGCTCGCGTCCTCCCGTCGAGATGCCGGGGCGGACGGGCCCGCCGGCGGGCCCGGGGAGCGGACACCGCCGCGCACCGAGACCGAGCGCCTGGTCGCGGCCGTGTTCGCCGAGGTGCTCGGCGGAGCACGCGACGGCGCGACCGGCGGACAGACGAGACAGAGCGGTGAGGGGCAGCGTCCCCTCGAGATCGGCGCGCACGACGACTTCTTCGCACTCGGAGGCCACTCGCTGCTCGCGACGATGGTCACCGCGCGGTTGCCGGGGCGGATACCCGTGCGGGAGCTGTTCGCCCGGCCCACGGTGGCGGAGCTGGCGGCGCTCGTCGACACCCTGGCACCGGGACTCGGCGACGGGCCGGTCCGCCGCCCGGAGGGGACCGCACCGCCGCTGTCGTTCGGCCAGGAGCGGTTGTGGTTCCTCACCCGCATGGATCCGCAGGACGGCGCCGCGTTCAACATGTGGCTGGTCCGCCGGCTGCGCGGGCCGCTCGACGTGGAGGCGCTGGAGCGGGCGTTCGCCACCGTGACGGCGCGGCATGAGAGCCTGCGCACCCGGTTCCCCGACGCCGACGGCGAGCCCGTGGTGGTGATCGACCCGCCGGGCCCGGTGACGATCGAGCACCTCACGGCCGGAGATCCCCCGGCTGAGCGGCTCGTCGCCGATCGGGTGAACACTCCCTTCGACCTGGCGGACCGCCCGCCGATCCGCGTGGCGCTGATCCGGCAGGGCCGGGACGACCATGTGCTGTGCGTGGTGATGCACCACATCATCGGCGACGGCTGGTCGCTGAACCTGCTGCTCGACGAGCTCGCCGACGCGTACTCGGGCCGCTTGCTCGCGCCGGTCCCCCTCCAGTTCGGCGACGTCGCCGTCTGGCAGCGCGAGCGCGATCTCGACGGCCCGCTGGCCTACTGGCGTGACGAGCTCGCGGCCCCCACTCCCCTGGAGCTGCCGACGGACCGGCCGCGGCGGCGGACGGCGGACCCGGGTTCGGAAGACCTGTCGGGTCACCGCGCCGGCCGCGCCGAGCGGATCGAGTTCCGGCTGGACGCGGTCGAGGCCGACACGCTCGCCGCCATGGGCCGCCGGCGGGGTGCGACGCTGTTCATGACACTGGTCGCGGCCTACCAGGCGGTGCTCGCCCGGCACACCGGGCAACCGGACATCCTCGTCGGCACGTCCGTCGCGGGCCGGGACACCGTCGAGCTCGAGTCGGTGGTCGGGTACCTCACCGACGTGCTCGTCCTGCGCGGCGACCTCGGCGCGGATCCCACCTTCACCGAGTTGCTGGCCGCCACCCGGACGCGGGTCCTCGCCGCCTTCGCCCACCAGGGCATCCCGTTCGAGCGGCTCGTGGCCTCGCTCGGGCTCGAGCGCGACCTGAGCCGGACCCCCGTCTTCCAGACGATGGCGATCCTCCACACCCAGGACTCCGGCCGGGTCCCCGGATCGTTCCGGGGACTGACGGCCGGGCAGTTCCCCGGGGGTCACGACCGCGCCAAGTTCGAGCTCATGCTGGAGGCGCGGCACGACGGCGGCGACCTGCTGGTCGAGCTGGAGTACGACTCCGGCCTCTTCGACGCCGCGACCGTCCGGGGACTCGCGGCGCGTCTGAAAACGGTGCTGCGTGAGGTCTCCGCCGATCCCGACCGCCCGCTGTCGGCGATCCCCCTGCTCACCGAGGACGACCGGGCGTTCCTGGACGCGGTCCGCGAAGGGCCCGCCGCACCGCCGGCGACCCCGTCGGTGCCCGAGATGTTCGCGCGAGCCGTACGGACCCATCCGGAGGCGGTGGCGATCGGCTGCGCGGGACGGACGGTCACCTACCGGGAGCTCGACGCGCTGGCCGTGCCCACCGGTCGCCCGGGCGGCGTCGTGGAGGTGACGGCGGGAAGGTCGCCGGAGAGCGTCGCGGCGCTGCTCGGGGCGTGGAAGGCGGGGGCGGCATATCTGCCGGTCGACCCGGAGCTTCCCCAGCGGCGCCGGGACCTGATGACGTCCGAGGTGGCAGACCTCACCGTGGACGGCGCCGCCTACGTCATCTACACGTCGGGTTCCTCCGGCACGCCCAAGGGAGTGGTGGTCGACCACGAAAGCCTCGCCGGCCGGGTCGCGTGGATGATGGACGCCTACGCCCTCGGGCCGGACGACCGGGTCGTGCAGTTCGCGGCGTTGAGTTTCGACACGCACGCCGAGGAGATCTATCCGGCCCTCGCCGCCGGAGCCCGGCTGGAGCTCCTCCCGGATGGGGCGGCGACACTGCCCGACCTGCTCGATTCGCCCGACGGGCAGCGGGTCACCGTACTCGACCTGCCCACGGCTTACTGGCATCACCTGGTGGCCCGGATCGACGAGATCGCCTGGCCGCCGTCGCTCCGCCTGGTCGTCCTCGGCGGGGAACAGGTCGGCGCGGAGGCCGTGACCCGCTGGCGTCAGCGGTTCGGAGGCCGCGTCCGGCTGGTCAACACCTACGGCCCCACCGAGGCGACGATCATCGCGACCGCCGCGGACCTGACCGGCGAGCCGGACGACCTCACGCCCCCGATCGGGCGGCCCATCAGCGGCACCCGTGCGGTCGTGTTGTCGGAACACGGAACGCCGGTGCCTCCGGGGGCACCGGGTGAGCTGTGCCTCGGCGGCGCCGGAGTGGCCAGGGGATACCTCCGCCGTCCGGGTCTGACCGCGGAGCGGTTCGTGCCGGACCCGTGGGGGCCTCCCGGCGCCCGGCTCTACCGCACGGGCGACCGCGCCCGGTGGCGCCGGGACGGCCGGCTCGAATTCCTCGGCCGGATGGACGACCAGATCAAGGTGCGGGGGTTCCGCGTCGAGCCGGGCGAGGTCGAGGCCCTGCTGGTCACCCACCCCCTCGTACGGCAGGCGGCGGTGGCGGCCTACGGCGACGTCCTCACCGGATACGTCGTCACCGACGCGGCCGTGGACGGGCCGGACGGGCCGACGCTGGCGCAGTTCGCCGCCTCGGCCCTTCCGCCCTACATGGTGCCGTCGGCCTGGGTCTTCCTCGACGTCCTGCCCCTCACCCGGCACGGCAAGGTGGACAGGGCGGCGCTGCCCGCTCCGGGACCTGCGACCGCGGGCACGCCGACCCCGCCGCGCACGGACGCCGAGCACCTCGTCGCCGACGTCTTCGGCGAGGTCCTCGGCGTCGAGGGGGTGGGGGCGCTCGACGACTTCTTCGCGATCGGCGGCCACTCGCTCCTCGCCGCCCGGGTGACCGCGAGGCTCACCGCCATCACCGGCGTGACCGTGCCGATCAGGGCGGTCTTCGAAGGCACCACCGTGGAACGGCTCGCCAGGACCGTCGAGGACCTGGTGGTCGCGGAACTGACAGAGCTCTCCGACGAGGAAGCCGCCCGACTGGCGATGGAGGTCATGTGAGCAGCCCGACGAGTGACCAGGACGGCGAGCGCGTGGGCGGTCACCTCGCCTACCAGGTCGTGGTCAACGACGAGGAGCAGTACTCGATCTGGCCGGCGAACGGCTCCCCGCCCGACGGCTGGCTGGCGGAGGGCACGGCGGGCAGCAAAGAGGAGTGCCTCGCCCACATCGAGCGCGTGTGGACCGACATGCGGCCCAAGAGCGCGCGGTGAGCGACGTCCGTCACGTCACCGCGCGTTTCGGGGGCGGGCGGCCGCGGGTCGGCCCTCTGACCATGGCGCAGGCCAACATGGTCCGCTGCGTGCTCACGGATCCGCCCGAGCACATGAACTATCGGATCATCCGTGACCTGCCCCCGGACACGACCCTGCGGGACGTCGCCGAGGCCGTGGGGCTGCTGGTCTCACGGCACGAGTCGCTCCGGACGACGTTCGAGGGAGTGGAGGCCGCGGCGGACGGCCCGGCGGGCGCGGTCCAACGTGTCACCGCCGAAGGCGAACTCCTCATCGAGGTGCGCCGGGCCCCCCACCAGGGCGCCGTGGACCTCGCGGAACAGGCGGCGGCGAGCCTGCACGCGCGGCGCTTCGACCTGTCGGCCGAGCCGCCGCTGCGGGTCGCGGTGATCACCGAGGGGGACGTCCCCCGCCAGGTGGTCTTCGTCACCACCCACAGCACGGCCGACGCCGTGGGCCTCGCCGTCCTGCTCGCGGACTGGGACTCCATCATCGACGGCAAGCCGCCGGAGCCCGTCACGGCTCCCCAGCCTCTCGACGTCGCCGAGGCCGAGCGCTCGCCCGCGAGCGTGCGCCGGGCCGGTGCCGCGCTGCGCTACTGGGAGACCCAGCTCCGGCGGATCCCCCGCTCGACGCTCACCGTCACCGTGGACGACAGCCGGACGGACTGGATGTTGCCCCGCCTGCGGGTCCGCTCGATCTCGGCGGCCCGCGCGCTCGGTCTGATCGGCGCGCGGACCGGGGTCAGCCGTTCGGCGGCCGTACTCGCGGCGCTGGGCGCGCTCGCGGGCCTGCGGAACGGGCAGCCGGCCTGCCCGATCATCTCCATCTCGGCCAACCGCTTCCGGCCGGAGTTGCGCGACTACGTGGGTCCGCTCGCCCAGGACGCGCTGATCCCGATCGACCTCACCGAACCGTCCTTCGACGGCGTGCTCCTGGCGGCGCGGGCGGCCTCCCTCGCGGCCTACCAGAACAGCCGGTTCGACTCGGCGTCACTCGTCCAGATCATGGAGGAGGTGTCCCGTTCCAGGGGCGTCTTCTTCGCCAGGGACATCGTGTTCAACGACATGAGCGTTCCCGGGCGGCCCGGCCGTACGGGCCCGGACGGCACGCCACCCGACATCCGGTCGGCATGGCTTCCCGAGGCGACCTTGCCCGCGCGCGTCTCGCTCTGGGTCCACCGCCTGGAAGGCGAGGTCGACGTCACCCTCTGGGCGGATCCCCGATGCCTGCCCAGGGCGGACGCGCAGGCCCTCGGCGAGGGCGTCATGCGGCTGCTCATCGAGGCGGGCGGCAGGGACGTCGGCCTCACCGAGTTGTCCGCCCTGACGGGGATCACCCCCGAGAAGCGGGGAGAGGGGTGGCTGACCGTCGACTCGTGCTGGGTCGACCTGGCAGCGGTGCGGCGGCTCGTCGCGGACGCCGTCGACGGGCCCGGTCTCGTCGTGCCGGTTCCGGACGAACGGCTGGGTCACCGGCTCGTGTGTTACCTGAACGCGGAGACCACGCCCCACGACGCCCACTCGGCCTGCCTGGCGATGTCGCCGGGACGGATGTCGGCCATCGCCCCACATCATTACGTGATCTGCTCGTCCGCCCCCGCAGATCTCGGCTCCGTGCGGGCGTGGCGCGATCGGGCCCTGACCGAAGGCCCGGGACGCTAGGCCCGGGACGCTGGACCCCGCCCGGCCGGGTGCGGCCTGCTAGGCGGGGAACAGCGCGGGCAGCACCTCTTCGAGCTCGCGGCTCCAGTACCGCCACTCATGTGCGCCGGCGCCGTAGAAGTCCGTGGTGACGGACACTCCGGCGGCCTTCGCCGCGGTGACGAAGCGCCGGTTCCGCTCGAGGATCGAACGCTCGCCCGTGTCCACGGCCTGACCCGGAGTGTCGAACGGGCCGGGCCTGCCGTCCCCGCAGGAGAGGTAGACCCGGACGTCCCCGAGGTCTCCGGCCAGGTCCGCCGGGTTGTGCGCCCTCCACACCTCAGGCCGCTCGCCGGCGCTCCCCCACAGGTCACGCGGGTCCACGCCGTACTCGCGCATGAGTCCTTCGAGCCCTCCGGGGTCGTATCCGGTGTCGATCACGCCGGAGAAGGACGCCGCCGCCCGGAACACACCCGGGTGCCTGGCCGCGTAGGAGAGCGCGCCGAACCCGCCCATGGAGGCTCCCGCGATCACGCGATGATCACCGATGCCGTACCGTCTCTCCACGAGGGGCCGCACCTCGTCCATGTGGAACGTCTCCCACGCAGGCCCGTGGAGCCAGTTGGAATACCAGCTCATGGAGCCACCCTCCGGGACTACCACGACGGCTTTCAGGCCGGCCGTAATCCGCTCGGCGTCGCCGTACACCAGCCACGCGTCTCCCCTGCTGACGCAGCAGCCGTGCAACAGGTAGAGAACCGGCCATCCCGTCGACCCCTGCGTCCAGCCCTTCGGTTTGAGCACCCAGACCGAGCCCTCCCTGCCGAGCGCGGGCGACTGGATCGACAGGCGGTCCACCCTGGTGCTCAGCCCCTCGACGGCCGTGACCCGCGGCCCGGGAGTCCCATCCGCTCCGATACGTTCCGTCGTCGTTCCCGGCGCCCCTGCGCAGGCCGCCAATGCGGCGAGCAAGGTCAGAGCAGCGAAGATCCGGCGCATTCCGTGCCTCCTGTAACCGTGATCGCCCGCCTCGACGTCACCCAAAGTTAAACATGCGGCCTATACCTGTTCAGCTGACTCACGCCCAACCAGCCCTCCCACTGGCTAGGTTTCGGGGCACCCCCAATCTGGGGGGACTCTCGTCGCATGCAGAAGGAGTCACTCGTGCGAGTGCTGGCTGTTGTCCCCGCCCGTGGAGGTTCGGTGGGCGTCCCGCTGAAGAACCTGGAGAAGGTGGGAGGCACACCACTGGTCGCGCGAGCTGTCGCCGCGTGTCTGCAGGCAGAGCTCATCGACGAGGTCGTCGTCAGCACCGACAACGACCGCATCGCCGAAGTGGCCGCGAACGCGGGCGCACGCGTCGTGCACCGCCCGGCCGACATCAGCGGCTCGACGGCCTCCAGCGAGTCGGCCGTCCTGCACGCCCTGTCCGAGGGGCTCGGCGAGGACCCGGAGATCGTGCTCCTGGTGCAGTGCACCAGCGCCTTCATCGACCCGGCGGACCTCGACGCGGCCATCGCGAAGGTCGTCGCGGGCGAGGCCGACTCCGTGTTCGCCGGTACCGAGACCTACGAGTTCGTCTGGACCGGCGACGGTCAGGGTGTCAACCACGACCCCGCGACCCGTCCCCGCCGCCAGGACCGCGAGGCCCAGTTCCGCGAGACCGGCGCGTTCTACGTCATGCGCACGGCCGGCCTGCGTGAGCACGGGCACCGCTTCTTCGGCCGGATCGCCGTCCAGCAGGTGCCGGCGGAGCACGCGGTCGAGGTGGACACCCCCGAGGACCTGAAGATCGTCCGCGCTCTCGCCCCCGTCGTGGACCGGCCGCTGCCGATCGACGTCGACGCCGTGGTGACCGACTTCGACGGTGTGCACACCGACGACCGCGCGTTCGTCGACTCCGAGGGCCGCGAGCTCGTCGCCGTCAGCCGCGCCGACGGCATGGGCGTCTCGCTCCTCAAGC
The DNA here is from genome assembly GCF_016863315.1 of Planotetraspora silvatica. GTDB lineage: Bacteria > Actinomycetota > Actinomycetes > Streptosporangiales > Streptosporangiaceae > Planotetraspora > Planotetraspora silvatica. Next base: position 49,717 of record NZ_BOOQ01000016.1, on the reverse strand, counting down.
GGGCCGGCGTCAAGCTCCTGGTGTTGTCGTCCGAGCAGAACCCCGTGGTCGCCGCCCGCGCCGCCAAGCTCGGCGTGCCCGTCGTCCAGGGCCTGACCACCAAGCACGAGGCGCTCAGCGAGTGGATCGCGAGCGAGGGCCTCGACCCCGAGCGGGTCGCCTACATCGGCAACGACGTCAACGATCTCGCCGCGATGTCCCTCGTCGGCTGGCCGGTGACCGTGCCCGACGCCCACCCCCGGGTCCGCGCCGCCGCGCGCGTCGTGCTGTCGACCCCGGGTGGCGCGGGAGCCGTCCGCGAACTGTCCGACCGTGTGCTCGCCGCCCGGCCCGAGGCCGCCCCCGTCGCGACCGCGACGGTCTCCTCGGTCACGCCGCGGACCCAGCCCAAGCCGGTGCAGATCGGCGACGCGCTCGTCGGCGCCGGCCAGCCGGTCTACATGATCGCTGAGATCGGCATCAACCACAACGGCGACGTCGACATCGCCCGCAGGCTGATCGACGTCGCGGCCGACGCCGGCTGCCAGGCCGTCAAGTTCCAGAAGCGGACTCCCGAGATCTGCGTGCCCATGGAGCAGCGCAGCCAGATCCGGCAGACTCCGTGGGGCGAGATGACCTACATGGAGTACAAGATCCGGACCGAGTTCGGCTACGACGAGTACTCGCAGATCGCCAAGCACTCCGAGGAGCGCGGGCTCGCCTGGTTCGCCTCCCCCTGGGACGTCCCCTCGGTCGAGTTCCTCGAGGCGATGGACGTTCCCACGCACAAGGTCGCGTCCGCCTCGATCACCGACCACGAGCTGCTCCGGGCCCTCGCGAGCACCGGCAAGCCGATCATCCTGTCCACCGGCATGTCGACGCTGGAGGAGATCGACAAGGCGGTCGAGATCCTCGGCACCTCCAGGCTCGTGATGATGCACGCCACCTCGACCTACCCGCTGCCTCCTGAGGAGGCGAACCTCCGCACGATCGTCACCCTCCAGGAGAGGTACGGCGTGCCGGTCGGGTACTCGGGTCACGAGCGCGGCCTGCAGATCTCGCTCGCGGCGGTCACGCTCGGCGCGGTCACCGTCGAGCGGCACATCACGCTCGACCGCACCATGTGGGGTTCGGACCACGCCGCGTCGCTCGAGCCGAGCGGCCTGGAGCACCTCGTCCGGGACATCCGCATCATCGAGAGCGCGCTCGGCGACGGCGTGAAGCGCGTCTTCCCCGGCGAGGAGGCTCCTCGCGCCCGTCTGCGCCGCACCACCGCCTGATCGCGGAGGGCTTGTGATCACACTTTCGGTCGTCGTACCGGTCCGTGACGGGGACCCGTACATCGCCGACGCCCTGACCTCGCTGGTCCGCAACGTCTCCGACACGTTCCGGACCGAGGTCATCGTGGTCGACGACGGATCGGTCGACGCCACCCCGGAAGTCATCGACGACTTCCGGGGCGAGTTGCCGGGGCTCTCCGTCATCACGAACCCTGCTCCCGTCGGGCTGGCGGACGCCCGGAACCTCGGCCTGAAGCTGGCCACCGGCCGATACGTGACCTTCCTCGACGGCGACGACTGGCTGGCGCCCGGTTACCTGGCCCAACTGGTGTCGGCGATCGACGGGCTCGGTTGCGACTTCCTCCGGGTCGACCACGTCCGGGCGGACGGCAGGAAGCGGGAGACCTTCCGCGCGCCGGAGGCACGGCGCAACGTCGTGCTGAGCCCCCGCGACTCGATCCTCCCCACCGACGGCAAGACGATGGTCGACTACGCCTTCGCCTGGGCCGGGATCTACCGGCGCGAGCTGGGCGAGCTGCTCGCCTTCCCGAGCGGACTGCACACGGCGGAGGACCGCCCGTGGATCTGGCGGCTCCACCAGCGGGCGCGGTCGTACGCCATGGTCTCGCTCGCGGGGGTGTTCTACCGGCGGGGCCTGGCCGCCTCGCTCACCCAGATCGGTGACGAGCGGCAACTGCACTTCTTCGACGCCTTCGACCTGGTGCTGGCGGAGGTGGAGAAGGAGTTCCAGCCCAAGGCCATCCGGATGTTCTGCGCGCTCCTGGCCAATCATCTGGAGAACGGCAGCCGGTTCACCCAGGAAATCGCGGACCAATTCGAAGGCAGGGGCGGGGCCACGCTCACCCGGCTTCCCGCCGATCTGGTCGACGACGCGATCGCGAGCTTCGAGCCTGCCCGGCAGACTATGCTGCTCCGCCTGAGGGAGGAGGAATCGTGACCCAGGTGTTCCACGCATCGCGGTTCTTCGGAGCGATGACGCTGGCCGCCGCGATCGACGCGGGCGCGTTCGGGCCCGCCGCCGGCCAGCGGCGGGTGCTGCTCGTGTCGAACAACGCCGACATCCCGGAGATCACGCTCCCCCTCGACAAGACCCCCGGTTTCGCCGCGTTGCGGGACCGGTTCGACGCGATCTACTCCTGGAACGAGATCATCGCGCCCCTGCACCCGTCCGACTGGAAGGCCAGGGCGGTGGAGGCCCCCCTGTTCGGACGGCTGCTCGAGTCCCATCTGGGCATCGACACGCTCGACGAGCTGGTGCTCGAATCAGTGATCGTCTCCCCCGCCCGCACGCTGCCCGGACTGTTCAAGGACTGCCGGCTCACGATCTACGCCGACGGCCTCATGGCGCACAGTCCGACCCGTGACCCGCTGCCGGCGGAGATCTCCGCGCGCATCACGCGGCTGATCCATCTCGACCTGCTCCCCGGGCTGACCCCGCTGCTCCTGAGCGAGCACGGCGTGCCCCCCGAGGCGCTGCCCGCCGCGGCCTTCCGCCGGGTCGTCGAGCAGGTCGCCGCCACGGAGACCGGCGAGGTCGAAGGGGACGCGGTGATCCTCGGGCAGTACCTCTCGTCGCTGGGCATCCTCACGACGGACGAGGAAGCCGATCTGCACGCGGCGATGCTCGGTGCGCTCAAGGCCCGGGGACATCGCACGGTGGTGTTCAAGCCTCATCCCGCAGCGGGGCGCCGCCAGAGCATGCGGCTCAAGCACGTCGCCGACGAGCTGGGCATGCGGCTCGTGTCGGCGGGCGAGCACACCCCCGCCGAGGCTCTGTTCGCCAGACTGCGGCCCGCGCTGGTCGTGAGCTGCTTCTCCACCGCGCTGGCGACCGCGCGCCAGTTCTTCGGCCTGCCGGTGGCGACCATGGGGACCGATCTGCTGCTGGAGCGGCTCGCACCGTACGAGAACAGCAACCGAATACCCGTCACGATCGTCGACGCGAGCGTGCCCAGGCTCGCCGCCGACGGCTCCCTCACGGAGCCGCCTCCCGTCGATGTGAAGGCTCTGACCGACGCGGTCGCGTACTGCATGCAGAGTGATCGCCATGCCGGTCTCCGGGAAGCCGCCCGGGCGTACGTCAAGGCGAACGGCAGCGCGCGGTATTTCAAGATGCGGCGGCTCGAAGCCCTGGACCTGGTTCCCGAGCCTGAGCCCGAGCCGGAACCCGCGTCGCGGCTGCGCCGCCTCATCGGCCGTTAGCGGTTCGGCTCGCGCCGACGTCACCTGATCCGGCGCATCTGGTCCGGCGACCGCCACAAAGAGCAGACCCGCGTCCCGCCATGGTTTCCGGCGGGACGCGGGTCTGCTTTTCGGAGCTTCAGTTCGGAGCTTCAGAACGCCTTGAGGTAGCGGCGCATCCGCCGCTTGGCGCGATAGCCGTACCGGAGCACCTTGGGCGGGACCTCCAGGCGGAGGCGGGCGCGGCGGCGGGCCGTGGCGTGCTCAGGTCCGTCGAGCACAGAGCGGGCCGGGACGAGGGTGCCGGCCTGGGCGGCCGCCACCAGCCCGGACACCCGATCGACCCAGTCGCTGGCCGAGGCGTCATGGAAGTAGTTGGCCTCGCACCACGCCTCCGTCGGCATCCGGAAGTCGGCCTTGGCCAGGTCCTCCATGGTGCCGAGGGAGCCGCTGCCCTCGAAGACGAGGTTGATCATTTCCGCGCTGACCCCGAAGTCGGACAACACGAGCAGCGGCACCCGCTGGGCGATCGCCTCGAGTGCGGCGGTCGAGCTGACCGTGACGAAGCCCGCGGCGTGGGTCAGATGCTCGTGCATCGGACCGGCGGCGAAACGGACGGCGTCCTCGCGTACCCGCCCCTCCGCCACCATCGACGTCCAGAGCCGCTCGTAGTGGTGGCGCTCGTTGTGCGTCTGCCGTTCCGAGTCGCGGGCCCGCAGCTTGACCACGACGTCGAGGTCGGGCCGGTTCGCGGCCAGGGCGGCGAGGGCGAGCAGCACCTGCTCGCGCTCCTCGCGGCGCCGCGGCACCTTGGCCTGGGTCGCGAAGATAACGCGGTCGCGGGCGCCCTGCGGGGCGGGCGCTCCGAGGTCCAGGTACGGCAGGCGGGCCAGCGCCACCCCGCCGCCTCCGCCGAGCTCACGGCCGATCGCGGAGAACTCGGCGACCTCCCGGCCGCTGTGGACCACGAACAGGTCGCAGCCGCTGCGGAACAGCCAGGCCTTCTCCGTCGCGGGGACCGAGATGCCGGGCAGCCCCGACACGAACACCGGGCGGGGGCGCAGGCCGGCGAGGATCTCCGCGGCGAGTACGTCGACGACGGGGCCGGTGCAGGCGAGCAGGACGACGTCGGGGCGGAACCGCTCGGCGTTCTTGCGCAACTGCCTCGACGAGACGACCGCGGGGAGCGTCCCCTCCCCGGTCCCGGCGACCCTGGTGCCGCTCACGGCGGCGGCGATCTGACTCTCCGAAGGAGCGATGGGGGTCCGGACGACCGCCATTTCGGTCGGCCACGACGCTGGAAGCGTGTCGAGCAGGCCCGCGGCCCACTTCAGATAGGAATCAGCGTCGGCGACGGCGAGCACGCGGGTCAAGAAGCAACCTTTCCGGGGTCCGGGGTCGTCCCCGGACGAACACTGCCGGGGTCAGGAGCCGTCCCCGGATGAACGACATTGCCGGAGCCCGGGGTCTCCCCCGGCTGCGGCCTGCCGGAGCCTGGCTCGGCTTCCGGAGAGCCGTGGTGGGCGAACTGCTGCAGATGGGTGCGCAGCGATGGTCCGGCCGAGGCCGTCCACCAGTCGTCGGGCACCTCGACGGTCTCCACGGGCACGCCGCGGGCCGCGAGCAGCACGCGCAAGGAGGTCACCGCGGTGGACGGCATGCTCAGCACACGCTGGTCGGGACCGAGGTCCCGCAGGGTCATCTCCACGGGGATGCCGACGTCGTTGATGGTGAGGCCGGGGATCTTGCTCACCCGCTCGAGGTCACGGGGGTCCTCACGCCGGTGCGGGTAATACGCGATGGGCTCGCCGATGCTCTCCAGCCAGGCGAGGTAGCGGTCCCGGTGGATCAGGCCGTTCCGGACGAGGGAGGTGCCGAGCACGATCGTGCGCTCCTGCGGCGGCCGCTCGCTGGGCTGGGACCGCAGCCAGGCGAAGTCGTGCATGACGAGCCGGGTGCCGGTCTTCCGCACGGCCTGGGCGAGGTCGTCGGGGACGGGTAACGCGGTGAAGACGGTGAGTTTCCGGCTCCGGAGGCGGAACCCCGCGGTCGCCCCGAGCACCGACCGGCCGAAGCTCGCCTTGCCTCTGGCCCGCAGCAGCGGCCGGCGTGAGCTGAGCAACTCCAGCAGGTGGATGGTGGCGAGACCGTCGTCGACCAGAATCGTGCGGCCGGGGATCGAGGTGACGAGCGCGAACTGGACCCGCCCGGAGAAGGCGTCGCCGACGGCCCAGGTACGGCCCGGCCGCGGCATGCGGCCCGACGGCTCCTCGAACGCGAGCCCCTCGGGAAGTCGAAGGCCGTTGAGCGCTCTACGGGTGAGCCTCAATGCGGGCAGCCCCGCACGCGGCACGACGCGGGTCTCAGCCCCGAGGAGCCCCGCATGGTGGGCTTCCACCACACACAGGAGCTGCAGTGGGGATTCCACCCACGCGACGGCCGACCCTTGCTCATCGACGTGGTGGCGACCCTCGATATCCACGCCCCGTAATGACCCATTCACGACCTGTCCAGAATAGCCAGCCAATGCTACAGCGGCAGGAACATGCGGTGAACGGAGGTTGAAAGGATCTTCATTCCTCGCCGTCCATGCCGACTGGGCATGGCCCGCCCGCCGTCATCGACTCGTGACATCGCCAGGCATCCGAATAATACGGTTTGTCCGTATATGCGAACGTTGTGTACTCATTCGATTACAGGACGTGCGTTTTTCCTGGTGGGTCGTTGGCAATGTTCTACGCCGTGCCCCTTACGAAGAGATCCAGAGGATGGTGGCCCTGGCTCGCCGGCGCACTCGTCTTGTGTACGGCGTTCTCCAGCGCCGCTCACGGCGAACCAGCGCCATCTCAGCGGCCGAACATCGTCTTCATCCTGACTGATGACCTGAACACGACCGACCTGCAGAGATTTCCCAACATCTGGAATCTGCTCGTCCGGCAGGGGGCGTCGTTCTCGCACTTCTTCGTCACCAACCCGTGGTGCTGCCCGTCCCGGTCGTCGATTCTCCGCTCGCAATACGTGCACAGCCACGGAGTGGTGAGCAACCGGCTGCCGACAGGTGGTTTCGCGAGGTTCCGGCCGATGGAGGAGTCCACCGTCGGGACCTGGATGCACGATGCGGGATATCGCACCGGACTGCTCGGCAAGTACCTCAACCAGTACCCCCTGGGTGCCTCCTGGTCGTACGTCCCGCCCGGCTGGGACCAGTGGGCGGTGCCCGTCACCCGCCTCTACCAGGAGTACGGCTACGCGCTCAACGAGAACGGGTCGATCTTCCAGTACGGCAACACCTCCGAGGACTACCTCGAAGACGTGATCAGCGCGAAGGCCGACAGGTTCGTCTCACAGAGCGGCGAGAACCCCTTCTTCCTCTATCTCGCGCCCGTCGCCCCCCACTTGCCGGCCAACCACGCCCCCCGTCACGACCTGGCCTTCGCGGGTGAGCCCGCGCCCCGGACGCTCTCGTTCGATCAGCAGGACCTGTCGGCCGAGCCGCTCTGGCTGCAGCAGCGGCCGCCGCTAACCGCCAGGGACGTGCGGCAGATCGACACGATCTATCAGAACCGCGCACGGGCGATGCTCGGCGTGGACGACATGGTCGGCAAGCTCGTCACGTCGCTCCAGCAGTCGGGGCAGCTCGACAACACCTACATCTTCTTCGCCTCCGACAACGGCTTCCATCTGGGCCAGCACCGGCTGGAGCCCGGCAAGACCACGCCGTTCGAGGAGGACATCCGGATCCCCATGATCGTCAGGGGTCCCGGCATCGCCCCCGGCAGCACGATCGACCAGCTGTCCTCGACCGTCGACCTGTCCCCCACGTTCACCGAGCTGGGAAAAGCCTCGGCTCCGCCGTTCGCCGAGGGCCGCTCGCTCGTCCCGCTGCTGCAGGGGCGCAAGGTCCCGTGGCGCGACGCGGCGCTGGTCGAGTTCGTGCACGCGGCCTACTCGCCGCTGTGCCCGCCCACCTACAACGCGCTGCGCACCGCGCAGTACGCCTACGTGGAGTACGAGACCGGAGAACGGCAGCTCTACGACCTGTACGCCGATCCGAACGAGATGCACAACATCGCGGCGACGGCCGATCCCCAGCTCGTCGCCACACTGTCGGCACGACTGGCCGCACTGCACGCGTGCAGCGGCGAGACCTGCCGCATCGCGGACTCCTCAGCTCAGTCCGCGGTACGCCTGGCCAGGGCGCCCCCCGCGCGGGGCGGGGGCGCCCAGCCTTTCGCGTGACCGGCCGCGTGACCCTCCCGCGACCCGTCCGCCTGATCCATCACCAGCGGCCACCGCCCGTCCGGGCGGTGGCCGCTCCTCGTTTCCATCGCACACCACGGCGCGACACGCCCTCGGCACGCCCGCACCGGCCCGCGCGAGGGACGATCGGCACTCTGTAAGCCTCCGGAGGGCCTGTCTCATGGTTTCTGCCCGTATAAGGCTGGGAGCGCTCCCATTCCGCATTGTGCCCGCATATGGGCTTTTCGGCCGATCCAACCCGGCCCGGAGTAACAGTTGGGTTTCAGCATATTGACGTTCGCGTTGCTCATGGAGGACTCTTCGTGGGAGCGCTCCCAAAATGCCGATGTCGGGGACCGGCCGAGGGATGCGACCTCCCCACGAGATTCGGGATACCACCTGAGAGGGGTCCGGAATGATTGACAGATCGCGCCGCGGCAGGATGCTCGCGGCCGCAGCGGCCACGGCCCTCGCCCTCGGCGTCACAGCGGCCTGTGGCAGTGGCAGTGAGCCAACGTCAGGCGGGTCCTCGGCCGCGGCGCCGGTCACCGTCAAGGTCCAGACGTTCGGCGGCGGCAAGAACTTCGGATACAAGGAGGCGATCGACAAGTGGAACGCCTCCCACACCGACATCAAGATCCAGGAGGAGCACCTCACCGACCAGTTCGAGCAGGTCTACTGGCCGCAGATGATCCAGTGGCTGCAGGCCGGCTCGGGGGCCGGTGACGTCGTCGGCATCGACGAGGGCGGCATGGGCCTGGCCAAGGCGCACCCCGAGTGGTGGGCCGACCTCGGCGAGTACGGCCTGTCGAACCGCCAGGGCGACTTCGCCCCGTGGAAGTGGGACGGCGGCCTCTCCGCCGACGGCAAGCTGTTCGGCCTCGGCACCGACCTCGGCGGCATGAGCCTGTGCTACCGCCGCGACCTGTTCGAGAAGGCGGGCCTGCCGGGCGACCGTGACGCGGTCAGCGCGCTGTGGCCGACGTGGGACGACTTCATCAAGGTCGGCCAGAAGTTCCAGGACAAGGTGAAGGACACCAAGTTCGTCGACGGCACCAACACGCTGTACAACGTGCTGCTCGTGCAGGAGGCCGCCAAGAACGGGGGCGTCTCCTACTTCGACAAGAGCAACACTCTCATCGTCGACAAGAACCCCGCGGTCAAGTCCGCCTACGACTTCGCGGTGAAGATCAGCCAGGACGGCCTGACGGCCAAGCTGCGCAACTTCACCCCCGAGTGGAACACCGGCATGAAGAAGTCGCAGTTCGCGACGCTCGGCTGCCCCTCGTGGATGCTCGGCGCGGTCAGCGGTGACGACGGCGCGGGACCGGAGTTCTCCGGCAAGTGGGACGTCGCGGCGGTGCCGGGCGGCGGCGGCAACTGGGGCGGCTCCTGGCTCGCGGTGCCCAAGCAGTCCAAGCACCCGAAGGAGGCGGCGGCGGTCGCCGACTACCTGACCGGCAAGGAGGCCGAGGTCAGCGTGTTCACCTACAGCGGGAACATGCCGAGCAACACCCAGGCCCAGCAGGACCCCGCCGTTCAGGGCGCCAAGAACGAGTACTTCAACAACGCCCCGGTCGGCGACATCTTCGCCAAGTCGGCGTCCACGCTCCAGCCCGTCTTCCTCGGCGTCAAGCACGCCCAGGTGAAGAACGCGGTGGAGTCGGTCATCTCGGCGCTGGACGACGGCTCGGTGCCGTACGACCAGGCGTGGCAGAAGCTGGTCGACGACGCGGTGAAGGCAGCGGGCTGATCCGTCCGCCCGTCATCTGAGCACCGGCCCGCCGCGGCTGCACACCGCCGGGCGGGCCGGTCGCCTGCTTCCGCTGAAAGGTAACCCATGAGCCTGCACGTCGACTCGGGACCGTCCACTCGGGCGCCGGTCCCGCCTTCGAGGAGGCACGGGCGACCGGGGTCGGGGCGGACCTTCCTGTCCTGGCTGGACATGAAGGCCGCGCCGTACTTCCTCATCTCGCCGTACTACCTGCTGTTCCTCCTCTTCGGGATCTTCCCGCTCGGCTTCACCCTGTGGTACTCGCTCTACGACTACGACCTCGCGGGGACGGTGAAGTGGACCGGGCTGGGCAACTACAGCGCGCTGCTCGCCGACTCGGCGTTCTGGAACGCCGTCGTCAACACGCTCGGGATGTTCGTCATCGCGACCGTCCCGCAGATCCTCCTGGCGCTGCTTCTGGCCAACGCGCTGAACAAGCGGATCAGGGGCCGGCTGTTCGTCCGGCTGGGCGTCCTGCTCCCCCTGGTCACCTCGGTCGTCGCGGTGGCCGTGGTGTTCACCCAGCTGTACGGACGCGACTGGGGACTTTTCAACTGGATCCTGGGATCGGTGGGCGTCGATCCCGTCGACTGGAAGGCCGAGCGGCTGCCGTCCTGGCTGGCGATCTCCACCATGATCGACTGGCGGTGGACCGGCTACAACGCGATCATCTTCCTGGCCGCGATGCAGACGGTCCCGAAGGACCTCTACGAGGCCGCGGCCATCGACGGCGCGTCCCGGCGCCGCCAGTTCTGGCAGATCACCATCCCCATGCTCCGGCCGACCATGATCTTCGTGGTGCTGAACTCCACGATCGGCGGCCTGACGCTGTTCGCGGAGCCCACCACCTTCTACGGCGGGAACGTCCACGGCGGCAGCAACAGCCAGTTCCAGACCGTGTCCATGTTCATCGTGGAACAGGGCTTCCGGGAGTTCGACTACGGCTACGCGGCCGGCGCGGCCTGGCTGCTCTTCATCATGATCCTCATCGGATCCCTCATCAACTTCCTGCTCATCCGCCGGATCGGGGGCAACAAGTGACCACGCTCTTCGCGCCCGCGGAGGCCCGGGCCCGCCGCGCGAAGGCGACCGGGCGTCCCGACCTCTGGAAGGCCACTCCCCTCACCAAGATCGTGCTGGCCGTCACGATCATCGTCTCGGCCTTTCCGATCTACTGGATGGTCGTCATCGCCTCCCGGTCCAACCGCGAGGCCACCGACATCCCGCCGCCGTTCCTGCCGGGCGGCAACCTCGGGCAGAACATCCAGCGGGTGCTCACCAACGAGGACGCGCACTACCTGGCCGGCCTGACCAACTCGGTGATCATCGCGTCGACCGTGACGATCTCCGTGGTGCTGATCTCCACCTTCGCCGGCTTCGCCTTCGCCCGGCTGCGATTCAAGGGCGGCCGGATCCTGCTGCTGCTCGTGCTGGTGACGATGATGGTCCCGCTGCAGCAGATGGGCATGGTGCCCCTCTACCGGATGATGGTCAGCCTCGAATGGATCGGCACGCTCAAGGCCGTGATCCTGCCGTACCTGCTGAACGGTTTCGGCGTCTTCCTGATGACGCAGTACACCGAGCAGGCCGTGCCGAACGAACTGGTCGAGGCGGCGCGCGTCGACGGCGCGTCGACCCTGCGGATCTGGTGGAACGTCATCCTGCCCGCCGTACGGCCGGGCATGGCGGTGCTGGGGATCAACACGTTCATGCTGACCTGGAACGACTTCCTGTGGCCGCTGATCGTGCTGACTCCGGACAACCCGACGGTCCAGGTCGCCATCAACTCCCTCAACGCGAAGTACGGCACGGACTACGTCCTCATCTTCAGTGGGACCGCCCTGTCCGTCCTGCCGCTCATCATCGTTTTCGTCGTGTTCGGCCGACAGATCATCGGCGGACTCATGGAAGGCGCAGTCAAAGCGTGACCACGCAAGGCACACGACCAGAAACCGAGACACCTGGCCTGACGTTCCCCACCGGGTTCGTCTGGGGCGCCGCCACCTCGGCCTACCAGATCGAGGGGGCGGTCACCGCCGACGGGCGCGGGACCTCCGTCTGGGACACCTTCTGCCGTCAGCCGGGCCGGATCGTGGGCGGCCAGAACGCCGACGTCGCGATCGACCACTACAACCGCTACCGGGACGACGTCGCCCTCATGGCCGACCTCGGCCTGACGGCGTACCGTTTCTCCGTCTCCTGGCCCCGCGTCCAGCCCGACGGCGCGGGAGCGATCAACGCCCGCGGGCTCGACTTCTACAAGCGCCTCGTCGACGAGTTGCTCGGCCACGGCATCGACCCCTGGGTGACGCTGTACCACTGGGACCTCCCCCAGGCCCTCGAGGACGCGGGCGGCTGGCCCGCGCGTGACACGTCGAAGCGCTTCGCCGACTACGCGGCCGCCGTGCACGCCGAGCTGAGCGACCGGGTGCGGAACTGGAGCACGGTAAACGAGCCCTGGTGCGCGGCCTTCCTGGGGTACGCCTCGGGAGAGCACGCCCCGGGACGCCGGGAGCCGGGAGCGGCCATCCGGGCGGCGCATCACCTGAACCTCGCGCACGGCCTGGCCACCCAGGCGATGCGCGCCCAGGACCCGGCCTCGCGGATCGGGGGGTGCGTGAACCTCTACGCGATCTCCCCCGCGACCGGGAGCGACGCCGACCTGGACGCGGCCCGCCGCATCGACGGCCTGCAGAACCGGTTCTTCCTCGACGCCCTGCTCAAGGGCGCCTACCCGGAGGACGTGCTGGCCGATGTCGCCCACCTGACCGAGGGAGGGTTCATCCAAGACGGCGACATGGCCACGATCTCCGCGCCACTCGACATGCTGCTGATCAACTACTACAGCCGGTTCACCGTGTCCGGGGCGCCCGGAGGCGCGTTGTCGGCCGCCGCGGCGCCGACCGACTCCGGCTCTCCCTGGGTGGGCAGCGAGCACGTCGGGTTCGTGAACGGCGGCAGGCCCGTGACCGGAATGGGCTGGGAGATCGACGACGCCGGGCTGTACGAGATCCTCATGCGGGTGCACGAGGAGTACCCCCCCATCCCCCTGGTGATCTCGGAGAACGGGGCCGCCTTCGACGACGTGGTCGACGACGGCGCGGTCCACGACCCCGACCGTGCGGCGTACATCGAGGCGCATCTGCGGGTCTGCCATGCCGCGATCGAGGCCGGGCTGCCCCTCCAGGGATACTTCGCGTGGTCGCTGATGGACAACTTCGAGTGGGCGTGGGGGTACGGCAAGCGTTTCGGGCTCGTGTACGTGGACTACGAGACACAGCTCAGGACGGCCAAGTCCAGCGCGTTGTGGTATGCCGACACCATCAGGCGCGGCGGCCTGCCGAGTCCGGCAGAATGAACGCGTTCGCGATCAGCGGTACGTGCAGACGAGGGGGCGCCGGAGATGAACGGGGATCGCCGCGTGGGAGCGCGACCGACCCTTGAGGCGGTCGCCGCTCGCGCCGGAGTGGGCCGCGGCACCGTTTCGCGGGTCATCAACGGCTCGTCGAAGGTGAGCGAGAAGGCCCGGGGCGCGGTGCTGCTCGCGATCGAGGAGCTGGGCTACGTGCCCAACCGGGCGGCGCGCACCCTGGTCACCAACCGGACCGACACCATCGCCCTGGTGGTGTCGGAGTCGGAGCAGCGCGTCTTCGACGAGCCGTACTTCGCCGGGCTGATCCGCGGGATCGGCTCGGCCCTGTCGGAGACCGGCCTGCAGCTGATCCTCACGATGGCGCAGAACCGCCAGGAGCACGACCGCCTGGAGGGCTATCTGACCGGGCAGCACGTCGACGGCGTGCTGCTCACGTCGGTTCACGGGGCCGATCCGCTGCCGGGCCGGCTCGAGGAGCTGGGCGTGCCCACCGTCCTCGGCGGCCGCCCGGTGGCGCTGAACCCGTACAGCTACGTCGACATGGACAACCGGGCCGGCGCCCGCCAGGCGGTCAAGTACCTGGTCTCCAAGGGCCGGACCCGCATCGCCACCATCGCCGGCCCCCAGGACATGGGCGTGGGCGTCGACAGGCTCGCCGGATATCGTGACGCGCTGCTCGCCACCGGCATGACCGAACTGGTCTCCTACGGCGACTTCTCCGAAGAGAGCGGCGAGGCGGCGATGCGGGAGTTGCTGGAGCGGCATCCGGGTCTCGACGCCGTCTTCACGGCCTCTGATCCGATGGCCGCCGGGGCGCTGCGCGTGTTGCGGGAACGGGGCAGGTCCGTGCCGGGTGACGTGGCGGTCATCGGTTTCGAGGACTCGAAGGTCGCCCTGCACACCGATCCGCCGCTCACGAGCGTGCACCAGCCGACGGAGGCCATGGGCCGGCAGATGGTGCGACTGCTGCTCGCGCGGATCAACGGGGAGTCCCTGCAGCAGCCCGTCGTCATCCTCGACACGCACCTGGTCATCCGCGCCTCCGCCTGAGCACCCGGCCTCAGCACCCGGCCTCAGCACCCGGCCTCAATGCCCGGTCTGAGCGCCCGCGTCCTGGCCGAGCCGAGCCGGGGCGGGCCGGGTCGGGCAGGCGGACTCAGACGCCCCCGACGACCAGGGCCTCCATCCCCCGGAGAAAGGTCTCCAGGTCGCGAGGGGCGACGTGCAGGGAGTCGGCCGTGACCAGAACGCGGAGCCGGTCGGGCTCCCCCGTCACGTGCACGCAGAACCTGCAGTTGAGCTCCTCGAGCCCGCTCTGGGGGACGATCTCCGTGAGTGCGAGGGCCGAGCGGATCTCGCCCTCGTCCGGCACCTCCCCCACCGGGGTGACGGCCTCGACGGGCCTTTGGTCGTTGAAGCAGCAGAGCGGGTCGGCCCCGCCCAGCCGGCGGTTCAGCTCCGCCGGGTCGTAGTAGGCGTGCCGGTAGGCCCGCAACGCCGCCGCCCTCGCCGACCCCATCAGCTCGTGGAAGCCTTCCCGCCCACGGCTGACGCCCGCGCCCTCATCGCGGCCGTCTCCGGGCGGGAGGACGAACAGGCCGAGTTGCCCGAGCGAGGTCACCAGGTCCCTGTCTTGTCGCCCGAACCGGTTGTTGACCAGCGGCGTCATGGCGGCGCCCGGCCGCCCGGCGATGCGTGCGACCTCCACGCAGGCGGCGGCCAGCAGGACGGTCGAGGTGCTCACGCCGTAACGCACGGAGAGCGCCCGGCTCGCACGGTCGAGAGCGGGCGAGACCATCGTGAGGCGCTGGTATCGGGGTGTGGCGGCGACCGCCTCCCTCGACGGCTCGAACACCGGCCCGCCGAGTTCCGCCATCCGGCGCTCCCAGAACGCGACCGAGCGCTCGCCGCGGGCGGCGTCGGCGCCCTCCTGCCTGCTCACGAGATCGCGAAGTCGCTCGGACGGGCCGGGCAGCGCCCTTCTGAGCAGGGCCACCCGCAGGTCGCGGGCGACGATGTCCCCCGCGTAGCCGTCCGCGGCCGTGTGGCAGAACGCGAGGATCACCTGCTCCACGACCCCGTCACGGATGACCAGGCCCGCGCGGACCGGCCAGTCCTCCGCCGGGTCGAACCTGTCCTCCGCCACGGCGTCCGCGACCAGGTCCGCCCCCACCTCGGCCGCGATGCCGCCGCTGACGCCCACGACCTGGTACGGCTCGCCGTCCGGGCCGATCCTGACCCGCGTGCGCAGGGAGTCGTGCCGTTCCACGACCATGGCCAGAGCGCGGGCGACCGTCTCGGGGCCGGGCGATCCCGCGGCGCGCGGCACGGCCACCGTCCGCGTGAAGTTGAAGTAGCGGTCACCGGGGGCGCCGACGAGCCGCATGGCCTCCCAGATGGACCGCTGCCCCCAGGCGAGGGGACCCGTCCACTCGGGATCGTCCGCCCGGAATCCCGCCCGGATCACCGCGCCGCCCGGCCTGGTGCGGGGAAGCGCTCTCGTCGCCGAGCGGTGATGCGGTCCGATTCCGAGGAGGTCGCGGCGTCCTGAGCCATTCGTTCGGTAACCCCTGTCAAACGGCGAGTCGCTTCCGTGGTCATCTCGTGCGTATCTCGTGTGTTTCTCGCGAGCCGGGCCCCGCCACGTCTCGTGTCGCGCGACGTCCCACCGTCCGGCCGGAAACACCGAGGTGGTCGCGGCAGGTGAGCCCGCGAGTCTCAACGGGAAAAGCGCTTCATTCGCGATCAGGCTAGGGATTATGACTGGCTCGCGTCAAGATGTATGCGTTATTTCCTTACTATTTCGACATTCTTGAACGGCCATTTCCGCATATTAACAACACAATTAATGACAGGCCCGGCCGTTGACAATGGCCATTCCGTTTCTTAGACTCCTGGGAGCGCTCCCACAAGGCTGTTCCGAGGCCCCGAGGGAGACCTCGACGAGGAGAGACATGGACGGCCTGCGGTTCCCTGACGGCTTCGTGTGGGGGGCCGCCACCTCGGCCTATCAGGTGGAGGGGGCGACCACGGAGGACGGGCGAGGCGAGTCCGTCTGGGACATCTTCGCCGCCGTCCCCGGCAACGTCGAGAACGGCGAGTCCGGTGATCCCGGGGCCGGCCACTACCACCGCTACGCCGAGGATCTCGACCTCATGGCGGACCTCGGGCTGCACAGTTACCGCTTCTCGATCGCCTGGCCGCGGATCCAGCCCTCCGGGTCGGGCGCCCCCAACCAGAAGGGGCTCGACTTCTACCGCCGCCTGGTCGCGGGCCTGGCCGAGCGCGGCATCCGCCCGATGGCCACGCTCTTCCACTGGGACCTGCCCCAGGACCTCCAGTACCTGGGCGGCTGGGAGAACAGGGACACCGCCGCACGGTTCGCCGACTACGCCTCGATCGTCTTCGAGGCCCTGGAGATCGGCGACTGGCTGACGATCAACGAGCCCAAGACCGTCGTCGAGAGCGGCTACCGCTTCGGGGTCCACGCGCCGGGCATCAAGGACGACGCGCGCGCCTACGTCGCCTGCCACCACCTGCTGCTCGCCCACGGCCTGGCCTCCCAGGCCCTGCACGCCCTGCGCCCGGACGCGCGGATCGGCCCCGCACTGAACCTGCATCCCACCTATCCCGCGGACGACACCCCCGAGGCCAGGGAGGCGGCCCGGCACCGCGACGGGCTGGAGAACCGCCTCTATCTCGACCCGATCTTCAAGGGCCGCTATCCGGAGGACACCCTGCGGTGGCTGGCCGAGCGCGGCCCGATCAAGGAGCACATCCTCGACGGCGACCTCGCGATCATCAGCGAGCCCGTCGACCTGCTCGGCGTGCAGTACTACACGCCCGTCTTCGTGAACGGCGCCGGCGAGCGCGTGTTCCTGCACCCGAAGGCGCAGGCCGAGTGGCTGGAGATCTATCCGGAAGGGCTCCACGACCTTCTCGTGCGGCTGAGGGACGACCACCCCGGCGTGCCGCTGGTCGTCACCGAGAACGGGATGCCGGCCCTCGACCGGCCCGGCCCCGACGGCCGGGTCCGTGACGACGACCGGATCACCTTCCTGCGCGACCATCTCCTGGCCATGCACCGGGCGATCGAGGAGGGGGCCCGCGTCGAGGGCTACCACGTCTGGTCGCTGCTCGACAATTACGAGTGGGCGGAGGGGTACGGCCAGCGCTTCGGCATCGTGTACGTCGACTACCCGACCCTGCGCAGAATCCCCAAGGACAGCGCGCTCTGGTATCGCGACGTCATCAAGAACGGCGAACTGCGCTGATCCGGGCACGACGTTCCATCGCTCTCCCCTGATGCGGGATCAACCCCTCCGAACTGGGATGATTACCGGCATACGATTACGTGACCAGGTCGTTGTTGACGTGGCGTCAGCGAGAGGACTCCCCGTGCCCGACTTCACCATCATCGGCGGCGGCTACGAAGCGGTGATCAGCGAAAGGGGCGGAGCCCTCCGCGCCCTGCGCCACCACGGCCGCGACCTCGTGACGAGCTGGCCCGAGGAGGGGCCGATCCCCTACTTCAGCGGCACCGTCCTCGCTCCCTGGCCCAACCGGGTCGTCGGCGGCACGTACACGTTCGAAGGCGTCCGCCACGACCTGCCCATCACCGAACCCGACCGGGGACACGCGCTGCACGGCCTGGTCAGCGACCGGATCTGGACCTGTGCCGAGGTTCTCGACGTCGAGGACGACCACGGCTTCGTCCGGCTGACGCACACGATCGAGCCGACCGCCGGCTATCCGTTCCGGATCGCGCTCGAGGTCCGGTACGCCGTCTCCGACAGGGGCCTCACGACGACGCTGACCGCCCACAACGTGGGTGAGGAGGCCGCGCCCTACGGCTGCGGGCCGCATCCGTGGCTACTCGCCGGGCCCCGCGTGCAGGAGTACGAACTCGACCTGCCCGCCGGGCAGGTCCTCCTCACCGACGAGGTGCTCGCCCCCCGCACCCTGGAGGACGTGGCCGCGACGCCGTACGACTTCCGGGTGCCCCGCGCGGCCGGGGACACCGCCGTCGACCACGCCTTCACGGGCCTCACCGACGGCCGGGTACGGCTTCGCGGACCGGACGGCGGGGTGGAGGTCTCCTGGAACCCCGCGGAGATGCCCTGGGTCCAGGTCTGCACCGGCACGGGCCTCGCCCACCACGGACTGGCCGTCGAGCCGATGACCTGCCCGCCCGACGCCTTCAACTCGGGCACCGATCTGATCGTGCTGAAGCCGGGAGACACGCACGAGGCGGGCTGGACCATCGCCGCCTTCGCTCCGGAGGGGTAGGCCGATGGAGAGCAGGACCAAGCGGCGGTTGTCGGCCGCCGAGCTCGACGCGCTGGTCCGCGGCGCACTGGGCACCGGGGTGCGGTCCTCGGAGGAACTGGCCGACGGCTTCGCCAACGCCGTGTGGCGGCTCGACCTCGAGGACGGCCGCCAGGTCGTGCTCAAGGTCGGCCCTCCCCCCGGCCTGCGCCTGCTGACCTACGAACGTCACCTCCTGCGCACGGAGGCCATGGTGTACCGGCTGGCCGAGCCGGCGGGGCTGCCTCTGCCGTCTCTGCTGCACGCGGCGTTCGACGACCCCGTCCTCGGCGGCGACCACCTCATCTTGTCGGCGCTCGACGGCGTCCCCTGGAACCAGGTCTCGCTCAGCCCGGCCGAGGAGGCCCCGCTCCGGCACGAGCTCGGCCGCCACCTGGCCCGCCTGCACACGATCCCCGGCACCGGGGTCTTCGGCTATCCCTTCGCCGGTCTCACCGGCCCGAGCTGGCGGGAGGCCTTCCTCGTCATCGTCGGCGCCCTACTCGACGACGCCGTCCACTACGGCACCGTGCTCCCCGCGCCCGTCGAGGAGATCACCGCGCTGATCACCGCCGCCGCGCCGGCTCTGGACGAGGTCGTCACGCCGTCGCTCGTCCACTTCGACATCTGGCCCGGGAACGTGTTCCTGACCGGTGAGGGCCGGGACAGGCGGATCCAGGCGCTGATCGACCACGAGAGGGCCTTCTGGGGCGATCCGCTGGCCGACTTCATCACGCCGACGATCTTCGAGGAGATCAGGGAGGACGACCCGCTGGTAACCGGCTACCGCGAGGCGGGCGGCACGCTCCCGATCACCCCCGGCGCCCAGGTGCGCGCCGACCTCTACCGGGCGTACCTGTACCTGATCCTCCTCGTGGAGAACGGCCCGCGGCAGTATCCCGAGGAGGCCTACGCGCGGCTCCGCGACCTTGCCACCTCGTCCCTCGTGCGGAGCCTCGACGCGTTGCGCGTCCCGTAGCCGGCCCCGCGGTGTGGCTCGCGGGAGTTCCCCGCCTCCGGTGGGTAGGTCCGCACGGTGGCGTCGTGCGACAATTTCATGGGGTGATGAATTATGCGGACGACATGTGCGATCGCGGGCGGAGGGCCGGCGGGAGCCGTCCTCGCCCTCCTCCTCGCCCGGGCGGGCGTCGAGGTGACGCTGCTGGAGAAGCACAGCGACTTCCTCCGCGACTTCCGCGGGGACACGATCCACCCGTCGACACTCCAGGTCCTCGACGAACTCGGCCTGGCCGAGGAGTTCCACCGGCTCCCCCACCGCAAGGTGCACTCCCTGTCGATGGTCACCGACGAGGGCACCATCCCCATGGCCGATCTGCGCGGGCTTCCCGGCAGGTACGACTACATCGCCTTCGTGCCGCAGTGGGACTTCCTCACCCTCATCACGGCCGAGGCCGCCAAGCACCCGAACTTCCACCTGCTGATGGACTCCCAGGTCACCGACCTCATCCGGGAGGGCGGCGCGATCCGCGGACTCCGCTACCGCGACCAGGCGGGCGAGGAGCACGAGATCCACGCCACGCTCACCGTCGGCGCGGACGGGCGGGGCTCCGACGTCCGCCGGGCCGCGGGCCTGGTCCCCCGGGAGTTCGGCGCGCCGATGGACGTCGTGTGGTTCCGCCTGCCGCGGGATGACGGCGACCCCGACCAGCCCTTCCTGCGCGCGTCGGCCGGCCATCTGATGGTGGCGATCAACCGGGGGACGCACTGGCAACTCGCCTACGTGATCCCGAAGGGCGGCTTCGACGAGCTGCAGTCCGAGGGCATCGAGGTTCTGCGCGCCACCATCGGGCGGCTCCTGCCGTACCTCGGGGGGCGGGTGGACGGGCTCGGCGGCTTCGACGACGTCAGCGTTTTGCGGGTGGCGCTGAACAGGCTCCGCCGCTGGCACCTGCCGGGGCTGCTGCTCATCGGGGACGCCGCCCACGCCATGTCGCCGGTCTTCGGCGTCGGCATCAACCTCGCGGTCCAGGACGCCGTGGCCACCGCCAACATCGTGGGTCCCGCCCTTCTGCGGGGCGAGGCGCCGGAGTCCCTGCTGGCCAGGGTGGAGCGCCGCAGGATGATCCCGACGGTGGTCACCCAGGCCGCCCAGCGGGCCGTGCAGAACCGCCTGATCAGCCCCACTCTGGCCGCCGAACCCGTCTCGCCGCCGCGCGCCCTGTCGCGCCTGCCGGGCCTCAACAGGCTCGCGCGGCGCTTCATCGGCCTCGGCGTCCTTCCCGAGCACGTACGGCTGTCGCCAAAGTGAGGCCAAAAGTGATCTCACTGGGCGGACGCCGGGCGGGCCGGAGCTTGCCAGGTGCAATAACCTAGTGTGTCGTGAGCGCTATCCATCTCGATACGTGGCGTGACCTGCCCGTCGCCCAGCAACCGGACTGGCCCGACCGCGGCGAGCTCGCGCGGGTCGTCGACGAGCTCAAGGGGCTGCCGCCCCTGGTGTTCGCGGGCGAGTGCGACCAGCTGAAGCAGAGCCTCGCGGCCGTGGCCAGGGGCGAGGCCTTCGTGCTCCAGGGCGGCGACTGCGCGGAGACGTTCGCGGGCGCGACCGCTGAGAACGTCCGCAACAAGCTCAAGACGCTGCTGCAGATGGCGATCGTGCTCACCTACGCCGGCCGCGTTCCCGTGGTCAAGATCGGCCGGGTCGCCGGGCAGTTCGCCAAGCCCCGGTCCAAGGACACGGAGATCCGCGACGGCGTGGAACTGCCCGCCTACCGCGGTGACATGGTCAACGGATTCGACTTCACCCCCGAGGCGCGGCGCCCCGATCCCGGCCGCCTGCTGCGGGCTTACCACTCCTCCGCGGTCACCCTGAACCTCGCCCGGGCCTTCACCAAGGGCGGTTACGCCGACCTGCGGCAGGTGCACGCCTGGAACCAGGACTTCGTCGCCGAGTCGCCCGCGGGGCGCCGCTACGAGAAGCTGGCCAGGGAGATCGACCAGGCTCTGGCATTCATGCGCGCCTGCGGGGCGGAGCCCGAGGAGTTCCACACCGTTGAGTTCTACTCCTCGCACGAGGCGCTGATCCTCGACTACGACCGGGCGCTCACGAGGATCGACTCCCGGACGGGCCTGCCGTACGACGTGTCGGCCCACATGGTCTGGATCGGCGAGCGCACGCGCCAGCTCGACGGCGCGCACGTGGAGTTCTTCAGCAAGATCCGCAACCCCATCGGCGTGAAGCTCGGCCCGACCACGACGCCGGAAGAGGCGATCGCGCTGATCGAGAAGCTGAACCCGGACAACGAGCCGGGCCGGCTGACGTTCATCAGCCGCATGGGGGCGAACCGGGTCCGCGACGCGCTTCCGACCCTGGTCGACAAGGTGCGGGCGAGCGGCGCCACGGTGGCGTGGATCTGCGACCCGATGCACGGCAACACCTTCGAGGCGCCGAGCGGTCACAAGACCCGCCGCGTCGACGACGTGCTCGACGAGGTCGCGGGCTTCTTCGAGGTGCACCACGCCCTGGGCACGCACCCGGGCGGGGTCCACATCGAGTTCACCGGCGACGACGTCACCGAGTGCGTCGGCGGCGGCCACGAGATCGCGGAAGAGGATCTGGCGCTGCGTTACGAGACGGCGTGCGACCCTCGGCTCAACCGCGGACAGTCCCTTGACCTGGCGTTCCGGGTGGCCGAGCTCTACCGTTCCACCTGACCCGCCGAACGCCGCGCACCCCCCACGCGACGCCCCGCGAGCCCCGAAAGAGACGAAGATGACGGATCCCCGGCCAGCCCCCGAGGGCGTGGACCCGAACACCCCCAACGTCGCCCGGATGTACGACTACTTCCTGGGCGGCAAGAACAACTTCGCCGCGGACAGAGCGGCCGCCCAGAGCATCCTGGCGACGTTCCCCGAGACCCGGTCGTCGGCCATCGAGGGCCGCGCCTTCCTGGCCAGAGCCGTACGGACGCTGGTGGAGGCCGGCGTCCGCCAGATCGTCGACATCGGCTCCGGGCTGCCCACCCAGGGCAACGTGCACGAGATCGCGCATCAGACGGCGCCCGACACGCGGGTGACCTACGTCGACTACGACCCGGTGGTGTGCTCGCACGCCCGGGCGATCCTCGGCGGCGACCCGAACGTGTCGGTCGTGCGAGCGGATCTCCGGGAGGCCGACGACCTGCTGGACAAGCTCGACGGGCTGGTCGATTTCGGCCGCCCGGTCGCGTTCCTGCTGTTCGCCGTGCTGCACTTCGTCCCCGACTCCGCCAAGCCGCATGAACTGGTGGGCCGGCTGCGCGACATGAGCGCTCCGGGGAGTTACCTGGCGATCTCCCACGGGCGCGACGCGAGGCCCGAACTCACGCCCGAGGCCCTCGAGGTCTACAACCGGGCGACCGCGGCACTGGCGGTGCGGTCGCACGAGGAGATCGCCCGGTTCTTCGATGGATACGAGCTGCTCGAGCCGGGGCTCGTCTACCCGGAGGACTGGCGACCCGACCCCGACGAGCCGAGGCTCGAACAGGCGCCGTCGGCCGGCTTCAGCGGCGTGGGCCGCAAACCCTGAGCCACCGGCGCGGGGCGGGCCGCCCGCTCCGCGTCAGCTCTGCGGGGTCGTCTCGGCCGCGATCTCGGCGCGGATGGCGTCCATGTCGAGAGCGCGAAGCTGGCCGATCAGGTCCGTGAGCGCGGGCGCGGGAAGCGCGCCGGGCTGCGAGAACACCACGATCCCGTCCCGGATCGCCATGATCGTGGGAATCGCCGTGATCTCGAACCCCTGGGACAGCGCGGGCTGGGCCTCGGTGTCGATCTTGCCGAACGTGATGTCGTCGTGCTCCTGCGACGCCTTCTCGAAAATGGGTGCGAATGTGCGGCAGGGGCCACACCATGACGCCCAGAAGTCCAGCAGGACGATACCGCTGTCGGCGATGTCGTTGAAGTTCTTCTCGGTCACCTCAATGGTCGCCACGGGGCGACTCCTTTCATCCGTTCCGTCACTTGGACAACCACACACCTGATCTCAGCATTCCACCGCACGGCGCCGGGTATCAGCACACGGGACCTCCTTCGTGAAAAGGAGCCACCGGATGACCACTCAAGCCGTGAGGCCAGTTCCCGAACGACAACGGCTGGGCACCGTCCTGGCCTCCTGGTTGTCGAGCACCGACCACAAGGTGATCGGGCACCTCTACCTGATCACCACCTTCGGCTTCTTCCTGGTCGGCGGCCTCATGGCGATGGTGATCAGGGCCGAGTTGCTCGAGCCCGGTCTGCAGTTCGTCAGCCTGCAGCGCTACAACGAGATGTTCACCCTCCACGGCACGATCATGCTGCTGCTGTTCGCGACGCCGCTGTTCGCCGGGTTCGCCAACGAGATCATGCCGCTCCAGATCGGCGCGCCCGACGTGGCCTTCCCCCGGCTCAACATGGTCAGCTACTGGATGTTCCTCTTCGGCGGTCTCATGGTGGTCTCCGGCTTCGTGGTGGGGGGCGCGCCCGCCTTCGGCTGGACGGCCTACTCCCCGCTGTCCGGCGCGGAGTTCACCCCCTCGCCGGGCGGCGACCTGTGGATCATGGGCCTGGCGCTGTCCGGCCTCGGCACGATCCTGGGCTCCGTCAACTTCATCACCACGATCATCACGATGCGGGCGCCGGGCATGCACATGTTCCGGATGCCGATCTTCACGTGGAACGTGCTGTTCACGTCGATCCTGGTGCTGCTGGCCTTCCCGGTGCTGGCCGCGGCGCTGCTCGTGCTGGAGGCCGACCGCAAGCTCGGAGCGCACGTCTTCGACGCCGCGACCGGCGGGCCCATGATCTGGCAGCACCTGTTCTGGTTCTTCGGCCATCCCGAGGTCTACATCATCGCGCTGCCGTTCTTCGGCATCATCACCGAGATCATTCCGGTGTTCAGCCGCAAGCCGCTGTTCGGGTACATCGGCATGGTCGGGGCGACCATGGCGATCACCGGACTGTCGATGACCGTGTGGGCGCACCACATGTTCGCCACCGGCCAGGTGCTGCTGCCGTTCTTCTCCCTCATGTCGTTCCTGATCGCGATTCCGACCGGGGTGAAGTTCTTCAACTGGACCGGCACCATGTGGCGCGGCCATCTGACGTTCGAGACACCGATGTTGTTCGCGGTGGGGTTCCTGGTGACGTTCCTGTTCGGCGGGCTCACCGGGGTGATCCTCGCGTCACCGCCGCTCGACTTCCACGTGACCGACAGTTACTTCGTGGTGGCCCACTTCCACTATGTGGTGTTCGGCACGGTGGTGTTCGCGATGTTCGGCGGGTTCTACTTCTGGTGGCCCAAGTTCACCGGAACCATGCTGAACGAGACCCTCGGAAAGATCCACTTCTGGATGCTGTTCATCGGGTTCCACATGACGTTCCTGGTCCAGCACCTGCTCGGCGTCATCGGGATGCCGCGGCGCTACGGCGACTACTCCCCCGTCGACGGCTTCACCCGGCTCAACGAGATCTCCAGCGTGGGCGCGTTCCTGCTTGGCGCCTCGACGCTGCCGTTCCTGTACAACGTCTGGCATACGGCGAGGCGCGGCGAGCGGGTCACCGTGAACGACCCCTGGGGCTCCGGCAATTCGCTGGAGTGGGTCACCACGTGCCCGCCGCCGCGCCATAACTTCACATATCTCCCGCCGATCCGGTCCGAGCGGCCCGCCTTCGACCTGCGCTACCCGAGGACGGGGGGAATGCCGGGAGAGCCCCCCGCCGGGAAGCGCGACGCGATCGACCCGTTGGGGGACTAGGTCGCTCAGCCCAGGTCGAGACCGAACAGCAGCGGGTCGTGGTCGGACGAGCGGAACGCGCCGGGCGAGTACAGCGCCGGCGGGTTGAACTCGGTGTTGTAGTCCATGAACCGGCCCTCATCCGCGTTGATGTGCCAGATCGTCGCCCCGGTCACCCGCTTGAGGAGTTGCTTGCCGACCATCACGTGGTCCAGCTCGCCGGACAGGCTGTCGAAGACGTAGCTGTAGCGGTCCTGCTTGTCGAGGAACTTCTTGCTCAGGCTCGTGAGCTTCCCGGCCTCCAGCGTGTGGATCGGGTCCTCCTCGCCGTAGGCGTTGAGGTCGCCCGCCACGACGGGGTTGGGCAGGTTGAACGTGTCGATCAGCCCGAGCACCGCCTGCGCCTGGCGGACGCGCTCGGCGTTGAAGCAGCTCTGGCCGTCGCCCTGGTCGAGGTCGGCTCCGGTCGCGCCGTCGCAGCCCTTCGACTTGAAGTGGTTGACGATCATGGTGAAGATCCGGCCGTCGTCGTCGTCCCTGGTGCGCTGGAACATCTGGATCAGCGGCGGCCGGCGGAAGACCGGGTCGGTGGAGGACTGGGCGGCGCCCACGGGCTTCACCACGGCGGGCTTGTAGATCAAGGCCACCTGGATCTCGTCGGTTCCGGGGACCGGGGAGGTGATCCCCTTGTAGGTGCCCGCGCCGACCTCGGCGTTCAGCGCGTTCACCAGGGTGTTCAGCGCGGTGGTCCCGTTGTTCTCGACCTCCATGAGGCCCGCCACGTCCGGGTCCAGGCCCTTCAGCGTCGCGACGAGCTTGGCGAGCTGGCGCTGCCGCTCCTCGTCGGTGTTGGCGCCGCGCTTGTTCAGCGTGGTGAACCAGTTGAGCGTGTTGAGGCTCGCCACCTGGACGTCGCCGCCCACCTTGGCCGGCTTGGACGGACGGGGGTTGTCGGCGGCGAAGACCACGGGCGAGGTCGGCTCCACCCGGTAGAGGTCGAAGCCGTAGGTCAGGATGCCGGTCAGCCCGGTGGTCCCGTCACCCACGCGCACGGTGTTCGAGCCGTTCGTGTGGTACGGCAGGACCGGCGGGTTCTGCACGTTGGACGCGTCGTCCAGCAGGATCCGGCGGGCCTGGTTCGCGGCCGGGTCGACGTTGTCGCGGTCGGTCGGCTGGAAGAGCCGGCCATTCGCGGACAGCGTCAGCTCACCGAAGCGGCCCAGGTTGAAGACCTCGGAGACGGTGAGCTCCTGGGGGAACGTGACGAGCACGCCCTCCAGCGATTCGAGGGTCCCGCCGGAGGCGAGCGGCAGCCTCACCGTGGCGGTCTTGACCGTTCCGGTGCCGCAGACGTCCACGGCGGAGACCGGGGACAGCTCAGTGAGGCCGTTGAACTCGGCGACGGTGCCGGTGACCCGCACCTTGTCACCGATGGCGGCGGGCCTGGGGGTGAACACGAACACCGCGTCGGAGGTGGCCGGGTCGGCGTCAGGCGTCGGGTCCTGGACGTAGAAGCCGCTCAGCTGGTTCGTGCCCTGGAAGTCCGCGGTCACCACTCCCTCGACCCGGACCGCCTGCCCGGTGAGAGGCGAGGCGTCGCCGGCGCCCTGGACGTCGGCGATCTGATGCGTCACCGGAACGGCGCAGGAGGACGGAGCCGTGGGGGTCGGGGTGGGAGTCGGGCTCGGCGAGTCCGACGGCGTGGGAGTGGGCGTCGGCGTGTCCGAGGGGGTGGGGCTCGGGGTGCTCCCCCCGCACGGGGCCGCGGCGGACGCGGTGTTGCGCGGGGCCGGCGCCCCGGCCTCGAAGTCCGCGGCGTTGCTGTCGGTGTCGGCGCAGCCGCCGTCCTTGCGCAGCGCGGCGGTGCTGTTGGTCAGCGCGGGGGCCGCGGCGCCCTCGAAGTAGTTGGCGGTGCCGTAGCCGACCAGGTCGGCGATGTCGGCGGTCTGCTCGGGCGTGCACGGGATGGAGCCGCCGTTGCAGGCCAGGCCCGTGGCGGACCGGACCAGCGCGACCTTCCCCGCGGTACCGCTCAGGGCGAGGTTCCCCGTGGTGTCCGGGGTCGGGAGCGGTCCACTCGGGGTCGTGCCCGCCGCGAGCTGGACGAGGTGGTACTGCCCCGGAGCGAGAGAGCCGGCGAGGTCCACCTTGTTGGAGGAGAACGGTCCGGTGCCGGTGGCGCTGGCGTACTGGACCGACCAGCCGTTGACGGAGACCGTCGCGGCACTCCGGTTGAACAGTTCGACGTAGTCATTGGTCAGCGGGGCGCCGCTGTTGCCGCCTCCGCCGTACACCTGGCTGATCACCACGGTGCCGGGGTCCGCCGACGCGGGGGTCAGCGAGAGGGTGGTGACACCGGCCACCACGAGGCCGACGGCCACGAGCGCGGCGGCGGCGCGCACAACCTTTCTCGGCACGGACCGGAGGCGACCACGGGCATGGTCATAAGCACGGGATAAAGGGAGCATGACCCGGACTTTATGAGGATATGACCGTGCCGGTCGGCCCTACGGGTGACTACAGAATGAAATCGTATGAACTTGCCAATCAGCGGAGTCTCGGGACGTATGGGTCATGCCGTTGCGCTCCACAGCGTTTACACACCGATTCCTCATGTCGCCTTCAGACGGCACTCAGAAAACGGAATCCGGGCACGAGACTCGGAAATGAAGGGCTAGGAAACGGTCCCGGCGAGCATTCCGCCCACGGAACGACGACCGTGCAGCATCCCCGGCAGTACGACCACGACCGGGCAGTGCGCTCTGAGCAGGCAGGCGGCCACGATCGGGTTGATGACCGGGTACGGCTCCGCGGCGGCCTCGTCGGCTCCGAGCACCAGCAGATCCGCGTCGGCGGCGGCGTGCAGCAGTACCCGCGCGGGCGATCCCTCGACGACGGCGGGTTCCACGTGGTCCTCACCGAGTTCGTCGACGACCAGCCTGGCCATCTCAGCGGCGGCACCACGCTCGTCCTCACGCGAACTCCGGCCGGCCAGGGGCGCGTACGGGGCGTGGAGCCCGCCCGACCATTCCCAGGCGTACACCGCCTCGACGTTCGCGCCGCGCAGGCGGCCCTCGGCCGCGGCCCAACG
The DNA here is from genome assembly GCF_016863315.1 of Planotetraspora silvatica. Taxonomy (GTDB): domain Bacteria; phylum Actinomycetota; class Actinomycetes; order Streptosporangiales; family Streptosporangiaceae; genus Planotetraspora; species Planotetraspora silvatica. The sequence continues at coordinate 21,762 of NZ_BOOQ01000016.1, read as the reverse complement.
AAGCGCGGCCGACGACGCCGCCGAGCCGCTGATACCCACCACGATCTTCGCCTGATTCACAATCCCGCCTCGCTCTCCGCCCCAAGTCTCTCCTACCAGGATTAATCAGGTGTTGCCGGGGCGAAACGTCAGAAAGACAAAATCGTCGACGGCATGACCTCCGGGGTCGGGTCAGGGTTGACCCCGATGGCGGGTTGTGGAGACGGCCAATACGCTGGCGGGCATTCCGGGAGTTCCGGAGGCCGCAGAGGAGGGAAGACGGTGCCGACGAGTCCGATCGACGACTACGTGGCCGGGCTCCGCCGTCTTCTCCATGGCCCGGTCCGCGCCAGGCGGGACCTGCTCGCCGAGGCACGGGACGGCCTGGTCGACGCGGCCGAGGCGTACGAGGCCGAGGGCCACGTCAGGGCCGAGGCCGAGCGGCTGGCGATCGCGGACTTCGGGCCCGTCACCGACATCGCCCCCGGCTTCCAGGAGGAGCTCGCGGTGGGCCAGGGGCGCAGGACCGCGGCGCTCCTGTTCGTCAGCGTGCCGGTCACCGCGTTGATGTGGAGCCTGGTCTGGGAGTTCTTCCCCCACTCGCCGGCCGCGCCCGTTCCGCCGCAGTGGTTCTGGACGGTCAGCAGGCTCCTGGACTACACGCAGTTCGCGACCGGCGTCCTGGGCGGCGTCGCCCTGCTCGCCCTCGGCCGGGGGTTGCGGGTGCTACGGCGCCCCAGGATCCTGACGCGCGCGCTGGGGCTCCTCGTGCTGGCGCAGATCCCGGTCAGAGTCGTGATGAGCATGGCCCTCGTCCGGGGCGCCGACGGCCCTCCGGGGTTCGGCGACTACGCCCCCGGCGTGGCCGTCTCCCTGCTCACCTACGCGCTGGGAACATGGCAGTTCGTCAGCGCGGTGCTCTGCGTCCACCACAGCCGGGTGTTCGTTCACCGTGAGGGGTCGAGCACGCTCCCGATCGCCGTCGTGAACGACTTCCAGGCCGACCGCTCCCCCGCGAGCGCCGCGCGGCCCGAGTCCGTCAGGCGGTAGGTGCGCCGCTTGCGCCCGCCCGCCACGGCCCACTCACCCGCCAGGTAGCCGGCCCGCTCCAGCCTGCGCAGGGCCGGATAGACCGTCCCCGTGGGGACGTCGAGCGCGCCGTCGCTGCGCTCGCGCAGCGCCTCGATGATGGCGTAGCCGTGCAGAGGCTCACGCTCCACCACGGAGAGCAACAGGGCATCCATGTGCCCTCGCAGCGTGTCGGGGTTCACGGCCGCAGCTTATCCCGGTTCCACATGTAGCGAGTCTACATGTAGGCTGTCTATATGTAGACTCCCTATTTATTGAGGAGCCCCCCTTGGACATCGTCGACCTCGCGAGGGCGCAGTTCGCCGTTACCGGCAGCCTGCACTTCCTGTTCGTCGTACTGACCCTCGGCCTTGCCCCCCTCGTGGCGATCATGCACACGCGCTACGCGATCACCGGTGATCCCCTCCACGAGCGGATGACCCGCTTCTGGGGGCAGATCTATGTGATCAACTACGCGCTCGGCATCTTCACCGGCCTGGTCATGGAGTTCCAGTTCGGGCTGAGCTGGAGCGGCCTGTCCCGATACGCGGGCGACGTCTTCGGCGCGCCGCTCGCCATCGAGACCCTGGTGGCCTTCTTCCTCGAGTCCACGTTCCTCGGCTTGTGGATCTTCGGCTGGCATCGCCTGCCCCGGGCGCTTCACGTGACCTGCATCTGGCTGGTGACGCTGACCGCCTACGCCTCGGCCTTCTGGATCATGGTGGCGAACTCGTTCCTCCAGCACCCGGTCGGCTCCGTCGAGCAGGGCGGCCGCCTGGTGCTGCGCGACTTCGGAGCGCTGCTCACCAACCCGAACCTGGTCTTCGCGCTCCCCCACGTGATCAGCGCCGGCCTGTGGACCGGCGGGTTCGTCGTCATGGGAGCCAGCGCGTACCACCTGTTCCGGCGGACGGCCGAGCGGGAGTTCTTCACCCGGTCGCTCCGGATGGGTGTGGTGACTGCGACCGTCGGCTCCGCGCTCACCGTCGGATTCGGATACGCCCAGTTCGGCGTGATCGAGTCCACCCAGCCCGGCAAGTTCGACGCCGCCCCGGAGTCCGCGCTCGGCCTCATGATCGGGATCGGGCAGCTCCTCCAGTTCGGGGTGATGTTCGTCCTGCTGCCTCTGCTGATCAAGAACCTGCTCGCCCGGTGGCGGTGGCTGCATCCGCTGCTGATGCTCATCACGCCGCTGCCGTTCGTCGCGGCGATCGCCGGATGGCTCGTGCGGGAGATGGGCCGCCAGCCGTGGCTGGTGTACGGAAAGCTCTCCGTCGCCGACGCCATGACGCCGGGGCTCTCCAAGGCCGCGATCACCGGGTCGTTCGTCGGCTTCGCGGGCCTGCTCGGCCTGCTCGCGATCATCGACTACCTGCTGATCGCCCGTGCCGTACGCCGTGGGCCCGGTCAGGTGTCCCTCGGCATGCCGGACCGGCCGGCCGACCCCGTTCCCCAGCCCGCCCACTCGCTCTGAGGACCACGACCATGGAGATCATCTGGTTCGGCGCCCTCGCCGTCCTCTTACTCGGCTACTTCGCCCTGGAGGGCTTCGACATCGGGCTCGGCATCCTGCTGCCCGTACTCGGCCGGTCTCAGGGAGATCGCGACAGGCTCGTCGGGGCCATGGCGCCGTTCGTGCTCGCGGGCGAGGTCTGGCTGGTCGCGCTGGTCGGCGTCCTGTTCGGCGCCTTCTCCACCCTGGAAGGCGAGGTGCTCAGCGGGCTGTACCCCCTGGTCGTGGCTCTGCTCCTGACGTGGATCACACGCGACGCCGGCCTGTGGTTCCGCCGCCGCGCCGACGGCGCCGCCTGGCGGAGGGTGTGGGACGGCGCCATCTGCCTCGGCTCGGCCGGGCTGGCCCTGACCTGGGGCATGACGCTGGTGGCGCTGGCCCGCGGAATGTCGGCTCCCCTCCTCGGCCCGGCAGGCGTCGCCGGGGGGATCGTGGTCGCGCTGGCGTTCTGCGTCCACGGCTGGACCTTCGCGGCGTGGCGACTCCCCGGCGACCCCGCGGTCCGCGGAGCGCGGCGCACCGGGAGGGCCCTGCTGCTGACGGCTCTGACGGCCGCGATCCCCGCCGCCCTGGCCGTCGCCGTCGTTGCCTCCGCCCTCATCGACCACGCCGCCCCGCCGGAGACACTGACCACCCTGGGTGCCATTGTGTTGCCGTGCGTCCCGATCCTCGTGGGCGCGCAAGTATGGGTGTGGCGCACCTTCAGCAGGGGTGCGCTGCCCACGTTCTTCTGACCGTCTGCCGGCCGTCGTCCGATTGGGCCTCCGTTGCACAAGGATCTCCTGCGGCTCGCACGATCCGAACGGACCGTGCGGCCGCACCTCGCCGCCTGCCTGGCCGCCGCCGTGGCGGCCGGGGTCCTCGTGCTCGTGCAGGCGGAACTGCTGGCAGGAGTGCTCTCCGGCCGGTTCGCCGTGGCCGTCCTGCTCCCGCTGGCACTCGTCGTGGCGGCGCGGGGGCTGCTCGGCTGGGGGCGGGGCGTCTTCGCCGGTCGCACCGCCACGGCGCTGAAGTCCGCGCTGCGTCGCCGACTGCTGTCGCGTTTCCAGGAGCCGGACACCGCCGGCTCCCAGCGATCCGGCGAGCTCGTCACACTCGCGGGACGCGGTCTGGACGCCCTGGACGCCTACCTGACCGGCTACCTGCCGGCGGTCGCCGTGGCGGGGGTCATCCCGATCGCGGTCGTCGTGCGGCTCTTCGTGGCCGACCTCGAGACCGCTGTCATCGTCCTGCTCACGCTGCCGCTCATCCCGATCTTCGGGGCGCTGGTCGGCTGGACCACCCGGGCGGTCACGCAGCAGCAATGGGAGGCGCTGACCAGGCTCGGCGGCCACTTCCTCGACGTCGTCCGCGGCCTCCCGACCCTGCGGGCCTTCGGCCGGGCACGCCACCAGGCGTCGGTGATCCAGCAGGTCGCCGCGGCCCACCGGACCGCGACGATGCGGACGCTGCGGGTGGCGTTCCTGTCGTCGCTGGTCCTGGAACTCGTGGCGTCGCTCTCGCTCGCCCTGGTCGCAGTCCCCGTCGGCCTGCGACTGCTGTCGGGGTCGCTCGACCTCCATACGGCGTTGCTGGTGCTGCTCCTGGCCCCGGAGGCCTACATCCCCCTGCGGGCGATGGGCACGACGTTCCACGCCGCCATGGAAGGAGTGGCCGCCGCCGACCAGGCCTTCTCCCTCATCACCCCCACGATCGCCCGTGATCATGCACAGGTTCGCGAACAGCCCGCTGACCTGCCCAAACCTGCCCGTAATCATGCACAGATTCGCATTCAAGCCCCCGGCCTGCGGATTTCCGGTCGTGATCATGCACCGCCAGAGATCCGGTTCGAGGGGGTGACCGTCCGGTACCCCGGCCGCGAGGAGAACGCGCTCGACGCCGTCACCCTGCGGATCTCGCCGGGCGAGAGGGTGGCGATCGTGGGCCCGAGCGGAGCCGGCAAGAGCACGCTGCTCCACGCCCTGCTCGGGTTCGTCACGCCGTCCGAGGGCCGGGTGCTGATCGACGGCGCCGACCTCTCCGGACTGGACCGCGACGAGTGGCGGCGCCGGCTCGCCTTCGTGCCCCAGCGTCCCCACCTCTTCGCCGCGACGGTCGCCGCCAACATCTCCCTGGGTTCCGACGCCTCGCCGGACGAGGTCCGTACGGCTGCCGCGGCCGCACAGGCGGCCGAGTTCGTCGAGGCCCTGCCGTACGGCTATGAGACGGAGCTCGGCGAACGCGGCGCGAACCTGTCGGCGGGCCAGCGCCAGCGGGTCGCGCTCGCCCGCGCGTTCTGCCGCCCGTCGGCCGAGGTGCTCCTGCTCGACGAGCCGACGGCACGCCTGGACGGCAGGAGCGAAGCCGCGGTCGTCGAGGCCACGCGGAGGCTGTCCGAGGGAAGGACCTCGATCATCGTCGCCCATCGCCCCGCCATGATCGAACTGGCCGACCGGGTCGTCCGCCTGCACGACCACGCGCAGAGAGGAGCCGCATGACCGGCATGGCCACCGAATCCGGCACACCTCTGCGGCTTCTCGCGCCCGGGATGCCCCGAAGGCTGATCCTCGCGACACTCGCGGGGGCGGCCGCCGACCTCGCGGGGATCGCGCTGATCGCGGCGGCCGCGTGGATGATCACGAGGGCGGCCGAGCAGCCTCCGCTGGCCGCGCTCTCCGTCGCCATCGTGGCGGTGCGGGCCTTCGCCACCACCCGCGGGATCTTCAGGTACGGCGAGCGGCTGTCCGGCCACGACGTCGCCCTCCGCGCCCAGGCGGGCACGCGCGAACGCCTCTACCAGGCGCTCGTCCCCACCGGGCCGCTGCCGCGGCGCGGCGCCGACCTGCTCAGCCGGATGGTGGACGACACCGACGCGGTCCAGGACCTGCTCGTCCGGTGTCTGCTGCCCGCCCTCGCCGCGCTCCTCGCCGGGACGGCCGCCGTGGTCCTCACCGCGTTCATCCTGCCCTTCGCGGCGCTCCTGCTGGCCCTGGGCCTGCTGGTGGCGGGCGTCGCCCTGCCTGCCGGTACGGCCGCGGCCGCGCGGAGATGGTCCGCCCGGATCGCACCGGCCAGGGCCGAACTGGCCGCGCGCGTGGCCGACCTCGTCCATGGTGCGGCCGACCTCGCGGCGTACGGCGCCCGGGACCAGGCCCTCTCCGCCGGGATGGACGCGGACGCCCGGCTCGCGAAGCTCGAACGCGGCCAGTCGCGGGTCAACGCGGCGGCACTCGGGCTCGGCGTGCTCGTGCAGGGGCTGACCGTGGTGGCCGTCGTGCTCGCGGCCCGTTCCGCGGATCTGGACGGCGTCGCGACGGCCGTCCTCGCCCTGACCTCGCTGGTCTCCTTCGAGCCCGTGCTGCCGCTCGGGGCCGCGGGCGAACGGTTCGCCGGCGTGCTCGCCGCCCTGCGGAGGTTGCGGGAGATCGGCGCGACACCGCCGGCGGTGGCCGAGCCAGGCGATCCCCTCACGTTGCCGGAAACGCCGCCGACCGTCGAGATCGAGGATCTGGTGGTCCGCCACGGGGACAGGGAACCCGCGCTCAACGGGGTGAGCATGAGGCTGGCGCCCGGCGACCGGGTGGCGATCGTCGGGCCGAGCGGCGCCGGGAAGAGCACCCTGCTGGCCGCACTCATGCGGACCGTCGACTTCGAATCCGGAAATATCAGGATCGATGGGGTGGACATCCGGCGGTACGCCTCCGACGACGTCCGTGCCAGGATCACCGGGCTCACCCAGGATCCCTACGTCTTCCAGGCCACTCTCCGCGACAACCTCCGGCTCGCCGGCCCGGAGTCCTCCGACGAGGACCTCGCCCATGCCGTACGGCAGGCCCGCCTGGACGGCTGGACTGACCGGACCGGATGGGACACGACGCTCGGCGAGGACGGGCGGACGGTGTCCGGCGGGCAACTCCAGCGCCTCGCCCTGGCCCGCGCCCTGCTTTTCGATCCGCAGGTGCTCCTGCTGGACGAGCCGGCGGAGGCCGTCGACGAGGAGACGGCGGACGCCCTGCTGGCCGACCTGCTGGACGCAACAAGAGGCCGGACGACGGTGCTGGTCACCCACCGTCTTCGCGGGCTCGAGCAGGTGGACGAGATCATCGTCCTGGAGGGCGGACGGGTCGTGCAGCGCGGGCCGCACGACGCCCTGGTCGCCACTCCCGGCTATTACCGGGACCTGTGGGAGTCCGAGGTGCTCACGCGTCGCTGACGCGACGTCGAGCCGGCGGCCGCTGGGGGCCGCCGGCTGGGGACGGTCTCGAAGACGCTTCCGGGGGACTCGCCGGGGATGACCCGGGGAGTTGCCAGGGGCGTTCCGGGGGGCTCAGCTGTTCGCCGCCTGCTCCGCGAGCGTGATCGACGCCGTCGAGACCTTGCCGTTCCGCGAGTAGGTGATGGTGACCTTGTCGCCGGGACGGGAACTGCGGATCTCGCCGACGAGCGTCTCCGCGCTGTCGACCACCTTGTCGTTCACCTTGGTGACGAGGTCCCCGTCCTCGAGACCGGCCTTGTCCGCCGGGCTGCCCGCCGTGATCGAGCTGATCACGGCGCCTTCGGCGTCACCGGTGGCGTCGGCCAGGCTCACGCCGAGGAAGGCGTGCGTCGCCTTGCCGCTCTTGATGAGCTGGTCGGCGACCTGCCGGGCGGTGTTGATCGGGATCGCGAAGCCCACGCCGATGTTGCCCGAGCTCTGCCCGGAGGTCGCGATGGCGGTGTTGATGCCGATGACCTGGCCTGCCGCGTTGACCAGGGCGCCGCCCGAGTTGCCCGGGTTGATCGCCGCGTCCGTCTGGACCATGCCGCCGATCGTCGTGCCCTGCTGCTGCTGTTGCTGCTGCTGGCCGAACGGGAACGGCTGCTGCTGCTGGTCCTCGCCCCCCTCGGTGAGGGTGCGGTCGAGCGCGCTCACGATGCCCGACGTGACCGAGCCTTCCAGGCCCAGCGGGCTTCCGATGGCGAGCACCGCGTCGCCGACCTGGAGCTTGTCGCTGTCGCCGAGCGAGGCGGGCGTCAGGCCGGAAACGCCCTGCGCCTGGATCACGGCGAGGTCGGTCGTCGGGTCGGTGCCCTTGACCGTGGCCGAGGCCGTCTTACCGTCACTGAACTTGACCTTGACGTCGCCGCCGCCCTGGCCGAGCTCGGCGACCACGTGGTTGTTGGTCAGGATCAGGCCGTCGGCCGACAGGATCACGCCGGACCCCTCACCGCCGCCGTTCTGCGTCGTGATCCTGATCGACACCACGGAAGGCTGGATGGCCTTGGCCACCTCCGCGATGGTGTTGACCGAGGTGTTCGACGCGGGGTTCACGAGCGGGCTGGAGATCACGGTCTGGCCGTCGTGCGTCGCGTTGGCGACGAGGGCCCCCGTGGCTCCGCCGCCGATCGCCACGACGGCGAGCGCGAGGCCCGTGATCACTTTCTGCCTGCCGGTCATCCCGGTCTTCTGCCGCTGCGGCGGCCCGCCGTACGGCGAGGTGTCGTACGGCCCCTGGCTGCCATAACCGCCATAGCCTCCGCCGTACTGGCCCTGCTGTGGCGGAGTCCTGCCGAACTGGCTCCAGCCGTGACCGGGGAGCACCTCGGTGTCGTTGCCGCGACCCTGCTCGTCTGAGCTCATCGCCATCCCCCTCAATTGGATCTGCCGGTGATCCGGCTCTCCGCCGGTACAACCACTACGATGGCAAATCCTCGATAAGGTCACGCTAAGCGATCAGCGGTTCCTACCGGCGGATGCCGCACGCGGCTCTTATATCACGACGTCGGGGGCCAGTATTCATCGCGCAACAGGCGCTTGTACAACTTGCCCGTCGGGTGTCTCGGGAGTTCGTCGCGGAAGTCCACCGACTTCGGGCATTTGTAATGGGCGAGGCGTGCCCGGCAGTACTCGATGAGCTCGGCCGCGAGCTCCGGGCCCGCCTCCTCCGGGACGACGGGCTGCACGACGGCCTTCACCTGCTCGCCCATGTCCTCGTCCGGCACGCCGAAGACGGCCACGTCGGCCACCTTGGGGTGGACCGACAACACGTTCTCGGCCTCCTGGGGATAGACGTTCACCCCGCCCGAGATGATCATGTAGGAGCGGCGGTCGGTGAGGTAGAGGAAGCCCTCCTCGTCGACGTAGCCGATATCACCGAGCGTGGTCCAGCCCCTGCCCAGCGGGTCCTGCGCGGAGCGGGTCTTGTCCGGGTCCCCGTGGTAGACGAACCGGGGGCCGTCGGCGAAATAGACCGTTCCGTGCTCGCCCGGAGGCAGTTCATCACCCTCCTCGTCGCAGATGTGCACGACCCCGAGCAGCGGCCGGCCCACCGTGCCCTTGTGCTTCAGCCACTCCTCCGAGCCGACGTAGAGGAAGCCGTTGCCCTCGGTGCCCGCGTAGTACTCGTGGATGATCGGCCCCCACCACTCGATCATCTGCTCCTTGACGGGGACGGGGCAGGGAGCGGCGGCGTGGATGGCGCACCTCAGCGAGGACAGCTCGTAACGCGACCTGACCTCGGGCGGCAGCTTCAGCAGCTTGATGAACATCGTCGGCACCCACTGCGAGTGCGTGACGCGGTACCTCTCGATGAGCTGGAGCGCCTCCTCGGGGTCGAACCGTTCCATCACGACGATGGTCGCCCCGGCCCGCTGGAAGTTCATGCAGTACCGCAGCGGGGCGGCATGGTAGAGCGGGGCGGGCGACAGGTACACGCTCTCAGGGGTCGGGGCGAACAGGAACTGGATGAGCTGCAGCAGCGGTCCGGGAGAGTCGAGCGGCGCCTTGCTCAGCGTGGGTTTGACCCCCTTGGGCCGCCCGGTGGTGCCCGACGAGTACAGCATGTCCACGCCCTGGCACTCGTCCGCGATGGGCGTCACCGGCCACGTGGCCGTCGCCTCCTCGTAGGACGTGAAGCCGGGCGCGGTGCCGTCGAGCATCAGCCGCACCTCGACCCCCGGCGTCTCGCCGGTCACGGAGGTGGCGACGGCCGCCAGCTTCGCCGAGGAGATGAAGGCCCGGGCACCGCAGTTGTTCAGGATGTAGGCGAGCTCCTCGGCCTGGAGGCGGGAGCTGATCGCCGTGTAGTACAGCCCGGCACGGTGGGCGGCCCAGGCGATGGTCAGGAAGAGGGGATGGTTCTCCAGCATGAAGGCGATGTGGTCGCCCGGCTGGAGCCCGGTGGCCCGGAACAGGTGGGCCAGGCGGTTGGACTCCTCGTCGAGTTCCCGGTACGTGACCACGCGGCCGGAGCCCGCCATGATCACCGCCGGCTTGTCTGGCGTCTCGGCCGCGATGGCTCCCGGATGCATAACAGAACATTACTCGGGCACCCGGATCCGGCGGAAGATCCTCTCACCAGGCCGCACACGCATGCGTACGGCTCGCACTCCCGGGACATGGGAGCGCGAGCCGTACGCGGTGGGTCAGGCGGCGGCGGTCTGGGCCACCGTCGCCGGGGTGAGGGCCAGGTCGAGGACCTCACGGACGTCGCTCACCGGGTGAACGGTGAGGTCGGCGAGCACGTCGGCCGGGACGTCGTCCAGGTCGGGCTCGTTGCGCGCCGGGATGAGCACGGTCGTGATCCCGGCCCGGTGGGCGGCGAGCAGCTTCTGCTTCACCCCGCCGATCGGGAGGACGCGCCCGGTCAGGGACACCTCTCCGGTCATCGCCACGTCACCCCGGACCGGACGGCCCGACAGCAGCGAGGCGAGGGCGGTCGTCATGGTGACACCCGCCGACGGCCCGTCCTTGGGCACCGCGCCCGCCGGGACGTGGATGTGGACCTGGCGGTCCTTGAGGGACCCGACCGGCAGCTCCAGCTCCACGCCACGCGAGCGCAGGTAGGACAGCGCGATCTGGGCCGACTCCTTCATCACGTCGCCGAGCTGGCCGGTGAGGGTCACCCCGGTCGAGCCCGTCTCCGGGTCGGCCAGCGACGCCTCGACGTAGAGGACGTCGCCGCCGGCTCCGGTGACGGCGAGGCCGGTCGACACGCCCGGCACCGACGTACGCTGCCTGGCCTCGGGCAGCGAGGACTCGGCCACGTGCCGCGGGCGGCCGAGGTAGGGCACCAGGTCGTCGGCCGTGACCGCGACCGGCAGCTCCGCCTCGACGAGCGCCACGTTGGCCGTGACCTTGCGCAGGACCCGCGCGACCGACCGCTCGAGCGACCGGACGCCCGCCTCATGGGTGTACTCCCCCGCGAGGCGGCGCAACGCGCCCTCGTCGATCGTCACGTCGTCGGCCGTGAGGCCCGCCTTCTCCAGCTGGCGCGGGAGCAGGTGGTCACGGGCGATGGCGACCTTCTCGTCCTCGGTGTAGCCGTCGAGCGTGACGATCTCCATGCGGTCGAGCAACGGCCCGGGGACCTGCTCGAGCACGTTGGCCGTCGCGAGGAACAGCACGTCGCTCAGGTCGAGCTCGACCTCCAGGTAATGGTCGCGGAACGTGTGGTTCTGCGCCGGGTCGAGCACCTCCAGCAGCGCCGCGGTCGGGTCGCCGCGGTAGTCGGAGCCCACCTTGTCGATCTCGTCGAGCAACACGACGGGGTTCATCGAGCCCGCCTCGCGGATGGCGCGGACGATCCGGCCAGGCAGCGCGCCGACGTAGGTGCGCCGGTGCCCGCGGATCTCCGCCTCGTCCCTGATGCCGCCGAGCGCCACGCGGACGAACTTGCGGCCCATCGCCCGCGCGACCGACTCGCCCAGTGAGGTCTTGCCCACTCCGGGCGGGCCCGCCAGGGCGAGGACGGCGCCGCTGCGGCGGCCGCCGACGACCCCGAGGCCCTGGTCGGCCCGGCGCTTGCGGACCGCGAGGTACTCGATGATGCGGTCCTTCACGTCGGCGAGCCCGGTGTGGTCGGCGTCGAGCACCGTGCGAGCGCCGGCGATGTCGTACTCGTCGGTCGTGTGCGTGTTCCACGGGATGTCGAGGACCGTGTCCAGCCAGGTCCGGATCCAGCCCGTCTCGGGCGACTGATCCGAGGTGCGCTCGAGCTTGCCAACCTCCTTGAGCGCGGCCTCCCTGACCTTCTCCGGCAGGTCGGCGGCCTCGATGCGGGACCGGTAGTCCTCCTCCTCGTCGGCCGGATCGCCGTTCAGCTCGGCCAGCTCCTTGCGAACCGCGGCGAGCTGCTGGCGCAGGAGGAACTCGCGCTGCTGCTTCTCCATCCCCTCCTGGACGTCCTTGCGGATGGTCTCCGCCACGTCCATCTCGGCGAGGTGGTCACGGGCCCAGCCGACCAGCTTCTCCAGCCGCAGGGCCGGGTCGGCGGTCTCCAGCAGGAACTGCTTCTGCGACGTCGTCAGCCACGGCGCGTAGCCGGAGCTGTCGGCCAGGACCGACGGGTCGTCGATCTGGTTGACCGAGTCGACGACCTGCCACGCGCCCCGATTCTGCAGGATCGTCGTAGTCAGGGACTTGTACTCCTTGGCGAGCTCCTCGGCCCGCGGTCCGGGCGCGACCGGCTCGATCACCGTCGCCTCGACCCAGAGCGCCGCTCCGGGCCCCGTCGTGCCGATGCCCACGCGCATACGGCTCACGCCGCGCACGACCGCCGCGGGCTCGCCTCCGGGAAGCCGCCCGACCTGCTCCACCACGGCGGACACTCCGGTCGCGCCGTACCGGCCGTCCACGCGCGGCACCAGGAGCACCCGGCTCTCGCCACCGCTGGCCCGTGCCGCGTCAATGGCCGCCCGGACCTCGGAATCCGACAGGTCGAGGGGGACCACCATGCCGGGCAGGACGACCTCGTCGTCCAGGGGCAGGACGGGAAGTATCTGTGTCATGCGTACTCCCAAGGTTGAGTTATGCCGACTCAACTAACAGGAGCCCGTCACTGTTCCCAGTTTTGCGCCAGTTCGCTGTGAGCGATCGTAATTCTGTAATCACCCCGGTCGGAAGGGGGGTCTCATCGGGGCGTACAGGCTCATCCGCTGATCCGGTCCCACGCGCGCGAGCGTCCCCACTGCGGCCGCGGCCTGGCCTGCGCCCGCTCCAGCACGAACTCGGCGTACGGAACCGTCCAGACGACCTCATGGCCGATCCGATGGCCGGTGTGCCCGCCCTCGCCGTACGCGGTGCCGTGGTCGGAGCAGATGATCGTGAAGCACGGCCTGCGCCTGGTCATGAGGGCGAACAGGCGTCCGATGTGCCTGTCCACGTACTCCAGGGCGGCGGCGTGGCTCTCCAGCGTGTCGCCGTCCTCCCGCGCTCCGCCCGGCAGATGGAACCAGTTGGGCTGGTGCAGGGCCGAAACGTTGACGAACAGGAACACCGGCTCGTCCCTGTCCCGCACCACCCGCTCGGCCTGGTCGATCTGCCGCTCCAGCGAGTGGCGGCAGGTGGCGCCGAACTCGGGCGACCAGTGGCTCTCCGCGAACAGGCCGGGCAGGGCGGATCCGAGCGGGGTCTCCTTGTTGAAGGAGCCGACGCCTCCCACGCACACCGTGTGGTAACCCGCCTTGGCCAGGCCCGTCGGCAGATCCGGCGCGTCGAACACCCAGGTGCCGTCGGCGGTCGTCTCGCTTCCGGGGAACCGCGCGGCGAACGGGCGTGCGTGCGCTCCCGGTTCGACCGGCGTGGGCAGGAAGCCCGCGAACATCGCGGCGTGGGCGGCGTAGGTGAAGCTTCCCGGGCTGTGCCGGCGCTCCCACCTCCCTTCCGGCAGCACGCGGGCCAGGTTGGGCAGCCTGCCCGCCTCCATGAGCTCGGCCGCCACGTCGTAACGCAGCGTCCCGAGCGTCACCAGCAGGATGTCGTGGGTGCCCACCACGGTGTTCATGTCGCGCATGACGTCTCTCCCTCGCCTCGGATACCGCCCTGGCCACGACCCCGGACATCGCCTCGGGTGTCGCCTGGAGCCCCGCCTCGGATGCCCCGGGAGTGCATGCCCGGTCACCATCCCCGCGACACAGCCGCGATCCGCGCGGCGTCGATGTCCAGGCCCTCTTCCCGGACCGGCGGACAGGCCGGTCTGCCCGACGACAGGTCGTCGAACGCCTCGAGCCCCGGCGGGCCCGTTGAGTGGACCTCCTGATGCGGCACGCGACGACAACAGACCATGATGGCCCCTATGGAATCAGGCCAAATCCGGCTCAGCTCGATCCCCGGACGTTGGGTCCTTCTCACGACGGTCCTCGGATCCGGCATGGCGATGCTGGACGGCACCGTGGTCAACGTGGCCCTGCCCGCCCTCGCCCGCGATCTCGGCACGGGCATGTCGGGGCTGCAGTGGACGATCAACGCGTACACGCTGACGCTCGCCGGGCTGATCCTGCTCGGCGGTTCCCTCGGCGACCGGTACGGCCGGCGCAAGATCTTCATGATCGGTGTCGTGTGGTTCGCCTCCGCTTCCGCTCTGTGCGGCCTCGCCCCGAACATCGAGGTGCTCGTCCTCGCCCGTGCGCTCCAGGGCATCGGAGGGGCGCTGCTCACCCCCGGCTCGCTGGCGATCATCCAGGCGAGCTTCGTCCATGAGGACCGCCCCCGCGCGGTCGGCGCCTGGTCGGGTCTCGGCGGAGTCGCGTCGGCGGTCGGGCCCCTCCTGGGCGGATGGCTGGTGGAGACGGCCGGTTGGCGCTGGGTCTTCCTGCTGAACCTCCCTCTCGCGGCCGTCGTCCTCACGGTGGCCGCACGGCACGTCCCGGAGACCAGGGACACCGCGGCGCACGGCAGGTTCGACGTGCTCGGCGCGGCTCTGGCCGCGCTGGCTCTGGCGGGCGTCACGTACGGCCTGATCCTCGCCGGCGCGGGGATCTTTCCCCTGGTCGCGGGGCTGGTGCTCGCCGCGTCCTTCGTCGTCGTCGAGATGCGGCGCTCCCCCGACGCCCTCGTCCCGGTGGGGATCTTCAGGTCCCGGGTCTTCACCGCGGTCAACGTCGTGACGCTGATCATGTACGCGGCGATGGGCGTCGTGTTCTTCCTACTCGTCGTCCAACTCCAGGTGTCGGCCGGGTTCTCCCCGATCGCGGCGGGTTCCGCGATGCTTCCGGTGACGATCCTGATGTTGCTGCTGTCGGCCCGTTCGGGAGAGCTCGCCAAACGCATCGGCCCCCGGATCCCCATGACCGGCGGCATCCTCGCCTGCGCGGCGGGCCTCGTCCTCATGAGCAGGATCGGGCCCGGCGCCTCCTACATCGTCGACGTGCTGCCCGCGGCGGTCGTCTTCGGCCTGGGCCTGAGCACCGCCGTCGCCCCTCTGACCGCCACGGTGCTGGCCACGGCCGAGGAGCGCTACGCGGGGGTCGCGAGCGGGGTCAACAACGCCCTCGCCCGGACCGGCGGCCTGCTCGCCGTCGCGGCCGTCCCGCCCCTGGTGGGCCTGACCGGGGACGCCTACAACTCACCGGCCGCCTTCACCCACGGCTTCCACACCGCGATGCTGATCAGCGCCGCCATGCTGGCCGCCGCCGCCGTGACCACCTTCTTCACGATCCGGGGGAACGTGCTGGCCGACGCCCCCGAGCCCGAGCGCAAGATCCACTGCTCGCTCGACGCGCCGCCCATCGAGGGCGAGGTCAAGTCCTGAGCCTTACAGCGCCGAGTTAAGACAGCCGACGTGGGCGGTTCATGTGCTGGTGGGCCTCGTGTCCAGATAGCCGGAGACGATCCGGCACATGAGCGTTTCGCGCACGTCCGCCCTGCTCGCGGTGGCTCTGGCCACTCCCGTGGTGGCGCTTCCCTCCCTTCTGACGGCCTCTCCCGCCTCCGCTCTCGCCGTTGCGCGCACCGCGCCCATCGTGGCCAAGGGCTGCCCGGCGTTCGTCGCCGTGGCCTCGCCGTACGCGACGGTGAACGGGAAGGCCCGCGCGGGAGCGGTCACCCTGTACGGGAGCGCGCGAAACGGTCTCATCCCGCAGAAGACCCTGCACCAGGGCGCCGGCGGCATCGGGGGGTCGCCGGAGCTCAACGACTCGTTCGGATCGGCGATCGCCCAGGGCGACTTCAACGGCGACGGCTGCACCGACCTGGCGATCGGCGTCTCTGAGGAGTTCTTCGGCTCCCGTGTTCCCGGAGCCGACGGCAACGGCGTCGTCCACATCCTCTTCGGCACGCGAAGCGGGTCCGGCACGGTCAGGTCGATCGACGTCACCAAGCTCGGCCGCAAGCACGGCACCGACAGGTTCGGCGCGGCCCTCGCCGCCGGCGACCTCGACGGGGACGGCGACGACGAGCTGATCGTCGGAGCGCCCGGCATGACGGGCGGCGGAGGCGTCGGCGTCTTCGGCATGAACCACCGCTCGCCGTACGGCAAGGGCACGCTGGTCACTCAGGCCACGAGCTGGGTCCATCAGGGCCGGGGACAGACCGACCTGTTCGGCGAGACGCTGGCGGCGGGCGACTTCAACGGAGACGGCAAGGACGAGGTCGCGGTCGGCGCACCGGGCGACGGCGGGACCAAGGCGCCGGGCTCGGGCGTCGTCACGATCATCGATCCGCGGAAGCGGCACGCGAGCGCCTACACGCAGAACAGCCGGAACGTGCTCGGCTCCGCCGAGCGGTGGGACGCCTTCGGCTCCGATCTGGCCACCGGCGACTTCAACGCCGATGGGCGCGACGACCTCGCGATCGGCGTTCCCGGCGAGGACGTCTCCTCCACCCTCACCCGCGGGATGGACTACGGCGACGGCGCGGTCAACGTCCTGTACGGCTCGGCCCGCGGCCTGACCGCGGCCCACAACGAGATGTGGACGCAGACGATCCTGGCGGGCATCCCGCGTTACTACGACAGGTTCGGCTCGTCGCTCGCGACCGGGGACCTCAACGGCGACAAGGACGACGAGCTGATCGTGGGTGCCCCGGGCGAGGGCGCCGTCCAGGTGATCCCCGGGACACGCAGCGGCGGGCTCACCCGCAACCACAACCTCCTGCTGACCGGCGACCGGACGGGGGCCTTCGGGTCGTCGGTCCTGGCCGAGGGCGGGAAGCTGCTGATCGCCTCGCCGGGCTCCGGCCGCCTGACCGTGGTGAGCACCAAGGTGAAGAAGGGCTCCTACCCGGGCGCCGTCCCCGGGACCGCCCGCGTGGTGCGCACGGGCGGTCGGGACGACCTGTACGGCTACGCGCTGAGCTGAGCGTGGCCCGAGGGGATCGTGAAGCGGGCCGCGGTCTTGGCGGGCGCTCCGCGCCGGGTGATGTAGTCGAGCGTGCGGAACTCGGCCCGCATCTCGTCCTGTGACACCGAGCAGACGATGTAGCCGCGGCGCTGGTCGATGAAGGAGAAGTGCGGGTTCTCCCGCATGGTCTCCGCGATGCCGGCCGCGTCACGGTACCCGTCGCCATCGCTCGACACCGACGAGGTGACGAGTTCGACCGCCACCTGGGGCGAGTCGGGGTCGGCGAAGTCCGGCTTCAGGGTCGCGGCGTAGTGCGTGTGGGCGTCGCCGGTGAGGACGACGGGGTTGGCCGCCCCGGACGCCTTGATCCCTTCGAGGAGCCGGGTGCGGTCGGCCGCGTACCCGTCCCAGCTGTCCATGTTGACGTCGACGCCCGGGCCGGTCCTGCCGTCGCGCTGCGCCATGATGACCTGCTGGCCGATGAGGTTCCACCGGGCCTCGGACCTGCCGAGCCCGTCGAGGAGCCAGCCGCGCTGGTCCGCGCCGAGGATCGAGCGGCCCGCGTCGAGCCGGTCGTCGCAGCCGGAGCGCTCACCGTCGTCACAGGCCTGGTCGTCACGGAACTGCCGCGTGTCGAGCAGGTGGAAGGTCGCCATCGTGCCCCAGTCGATCCGCCGGTTGATCCGGATCGAGCCTCCCTTGGGGAGGTTCCCCCGGCGCAGCGGCATGTTCTCGTAGTAGGCCTGGAACGCGGCGGCCTTGCGCCGGGCGAAGGCCGCGGCGCCGGTGCCGGACACCGAGGACACCGGGCCCGCCCAGTTGTTCTCCACCTCGTGGTCGTCGAAGACGACCAGCCAGGGGGCCACCTGGTGGGCAGCCTGCAGGTCGGGATCGCTCTTGTACTGGGCCAGCCTGAGCCGGTAGTCGCCCAGCGACTGGCACTTGCGCCCCGCGTGGCGGCGGACGACGCCGCTCACCGCGGTGTAGCCGCTGGGGGCGTACTCGTAAATGTAGTCCCCGAGGTGCACGACGAGGTCCGGGTCCTGTTCCGAGATCCGGCGGTAGGCCGTGTAGTAGCCGTGTTCCCAGTGGGCGCACGCCGCCATCGCGAATTTCAGCGGCGAGAGCCCCGCGGGCGTGGTCCGCGTACGGCCCGCCGGAGACACGTGGCCGTCGACGCGGAAGCGGTAGAAGTACTCCCGGCCGGGCTGGAGGCCGTCCACCTCGATGTGGACGCTGTGCGCCTGCGCCGCCCGGGCCGTCGCCGTACCCGATCTGACGATCTTGGAGAACCGTTCGTCGGCCGCGAGTTGCCAGTCGACGTCGTAGGAGCCGCTGGGCATGCCGCCGAGTCCGTCGGGCGCCGTGGGCTCAAGAGCGAGCCGGGTCCACAACACGACGCCGTCGGGAGTGGGGTCTCCCGACGCGACGCCGAGAGTGAACGGATCCCTCTTGAGCGCCCCGCCGTACGGCAGGCGTTCCGGGAGGGCGGACCCCGACAGGAGCAGGCCGCCCGCACCGGCGGCCGCAGCGGACAGGAACACTCTTCGTGACGCATTCGTCTGCACGCTGCCAGTCCAGCGGCCGCGGTTAACGCGCGCCCTTTACAACCGTGGCGGGCGAAGAAACCCATGATGAACAGTGCTTTTGACTGCCCATCTTTGCTGAACGGCAGCTGAAGCGGAAGGCTCGGGCGCGTTAATCGGCGTTCATCTCCGCATCAGGAAGGCGTATCGGGAACGCGTATCGGGAACCTGAATTGGCGCCTGTATCGGGAACCGTTTTGGGAAAACCGTTTGGGAACCCGTATCGGGAACCGTTTCGGGACCCGCGTCACGCCGTTCAGAGGGCGAGCTTGAGATCGTCGCGCAGCGTCGCGGCGTCACGGAAGTGCACGCCGGTCATGCCTGCCCGCTCCGCTCCCTCGATGTTCTCCAGCCGGTCGTCGACGAAGACGATGTCGCCCGGGGCGACGCCCATGCCGTCCGCGACGCGGAGATAGATCTCCTGGTCCGGCTTCACCAGGCCCATGCGGCCGCTGAAGAACCGCGGCCGGATCGGTGCCATGAAGGGCAGCAGGTCGACGCCGTCCGCGATGCTCACGGGGGCGTTGGACAACAACGCCATCGGGACCCCTCCCGCCGCGAGCTCGTCGACGATCGCCAGCGTCTCCTCATTGGGGCGCGACCAGCTGGCCACGTCGAGCGCGATGACCTGGTCGAGCTCGGCGCCCGCGACCGGCCGGCCGTACACGGCGGACCAGTACGCGGCGTCGTCCAGCGTGCCCCGGTCGAAGTCGAGGCGCAGCTCCCAGTACCGCTCCTCGAATCCGGGGATTCCCTGGGCCAGCCGGGCGGCGTCCGCCTCGGACTGGGGAAGACAGATGACATTGCCGTAATCGAAAAGAACATGCTTCATGATTGAATGAGCATAGAGGATGTTCGTTACGAACGTCGGACCAGGTACCGTCAGGCCAGGTAAGGCTTGAGGTACTCGTTCACGGCGCCGCAGCCCAGGTAGTTGCGGACCGTGTGGAAGTCGAGCCAGTCGATGTTGCAGGCGACGTCGCGCTCGATCCCGTCGAAGAAGGCCTGAAGATCTGGCGGGATGGCGGCGATGTCGTCCTTGTCGGCGATGTTGATCCAGCGCTTGACGCCTGGCGGGCGGGCGCCTCGGCCGTGGAGGGGAACCGGCGAGAGCCGTTCGAAGACGACGTTCCGCATGCCGAGGGGGCTTCCGAGCGTGATGAGCAACTCGGTGGACAGGTCGGCGTTGGCCCAGAACGCCTCGTACGTGACCACGCTGCCAAGGGAGTGGGCGATCACCACACGGGGCTGCCTTCTGCGGATCACGTCCGCGACCGTGTCGCGGGCGCGGACGCGCAGGTCACCACCGCCGAGATAGGTAGCCACCTCGGGGCAGAAGTCCTGCGCGAACTTCACGGCGTTGGGGCCGAGCCTGGCCAGCAGCCATTCGGCCAGCCGATGGGCGATGCCGGTGAGCGACTCCCCCGCGGCACTGCGGATGCGCCCGTCGAGCTGGCCCGCCCAATCGGCGAAGACCAGCTTCGCCGGAGCGTCCATCTGCTTGGGCGGGCGCGGCGGCCCCGAGTGCAGGTGGTGGGCGTAGTAGGCGATCTCGGAGAAGTAGTTTTGGCTGTTTTGAAATGCGGGGCCGGCCAGGCCCTTGTGCAGGTAGCCGTTCCACTTGAGACGCATGGTCTCCGCAGCGCGGCCGGGAGAGCCGCCGGACTCCTCGTAATAGTGGTACTTGCCGATGCCGTGGACTCCGACGATCGTGGTCATGACCGGGTAGCCCGCCTCCACTCGGTAGAACCCTGCGTAAAACCTGTCTGCACCCACGGGTGGGTTGACCCGCGGGTGTGAGCCGCTGCCGCGTGAGCCGCATTGCTCCCGAGACACTGTGCATGAGGGGGTGGATCGTGACAAGGCAACGCCTGATTTCCGGGGATAAATCAGTTGATAGGGAATGAGGGTCGATGGCTACGCTTTGAGTCCCACGGAAGCCGGTGGCGTTCCGGCGTCACGACACCATTGCAGGAAGTCACGGCAGCACTTTTGGGGCAGGGACTGAGACAGACGCCGCGACAGGCGCCGCGACGGACACCTCGGCAGTGCGGATCAGGTGGGCTTCGATCAGGTGCCCCCCGATCAAGTGCGTCGCGATCAAGTGCGCCGCGACGGCAAGATGCATGAGTAAGACGTATGAGTACAGCTGAGTACAACGTGCGAGCAAGATGCGCGAGCACGTCACGTGAGGAGAGGAAACCATGCCAGGCCCGCTGCACATCCGCGGCTCGGTCGTCGTACCCGAGGCGGAGCTCGGCTGGCGGTTCTCCCGCTCTTCAGGCCCGGGCGGCCAAGGGGTCAACACGACTGACAGCCGGGTCGAACTGAGCTACAACGTCGAGACCACGACCGCACTCGAACCCATGGTGAAGGCTCGGGCTCTCGAGCGTCTCGGCCCCCGGCTCGTCGACGGCGTGATCACCATTGCGGCGTCCGAGTTCCGGTCCCAGCTCCGCAATCGCGAAGCCGCGGAGATGCGGCTGGCTCAGCTGATTCGCGAGGCCATCGCGCCGCCCCCCAGGAAGCGCCGTCCGACCAAGCCTTCCCGAGGGGCCGTCGAGAGGCGTCTGACGGCGAAGAAGCAGCGCTCCGACATCAAGCGCCTGCGCCGCTCCGAGGACTGACGGAGCACCTGTCCGACCCGCTGCCGCTTGATTCGCCGACGTCGAACCGGGTTGAGGTGCAGTCGAGCCGGCGGGCCGTCAGGCCGGATGAGCCGTCAGGCCAGATGAGCGGCCGGGCCAGATCGGCGGCCGGGCCGGATCGAGGCGCCGTTGGCGCTCCTCAGAGGTCAAGGTCGGGCACGCCCTGTGATGGGACGCTCCGGTGAGGCGCCGGCGACGAGGTGTCATCACTGCGTGCGTCCAGCCATTGGAGGACGTCGTCGAGAACCTCGTCCGGG
Organism: Planotetraspora silvatica; assembly: GCF_016863315.1. GTDB lineage: Bacteria > Actinomycetota > Actinomycetes > Streptosporangiales > Streptosporangiaceae > Planotetraspora > Planotetraspora silvatica. The sequence continues at coordinate 695 of NZ_BOOQ01000016.1, read as the reverse complement.
TCGGCGTACGTGGTGATGCTGCGCTCTCCACCCTCCCGATACTCGATCTCATAGAGGTCGTCGCCGATCAGGGACACCAAAGCGCACCAGGACGGCGAGCCTCCATCCGGCCTGATGATGACGAAGGTGTTGTCGGCGGGATGCAACTCGGCGATCAGGACGGCGATCGCCTCCGGTGAGGGATCATCAATGCGGTAGCCGTCGTCAGTGTCGGCTCCATAGTTCTTAGCGGCCATCGCCGTTCCCTTTCTCTTTGCCGGTCAGCGGTTCCCACGATCCCAGAATTCAGTTGGAGCCCCGACCTCTTCCCAGTTATTGCCTCCGTCTTTTCTCTGAGGGGCCGATCAACTCATCACAATTAACCGGCGCTCGCAGTTTACGGACAATCTGGTCATCGTAGCGCGTTTTGCATGGCACCTGAGCAGGCAGTTCTCATAGAAGACCACACTTCTGCACACAATCGCGATAGCAACACAATTCGCCCCCAAATCGCACCGGTGACGAAATACCACCCACTTTAGACCGAGCATCGGGCCCAATTCCTGTGGGCTTACGGCCCCCTCTGTCCACGGTCAGATCTCTGGCATTTCTGTCGAAAACGCCAAACAAGGAACCGGATAGAAATCATGTTCGACAACCGTAGCGGTGTGACTACAGACTGTGACATGATTAGCACAGATTTTCGATTAGAGGGG
>NZ_BOOQ01000015.1 GCF_016863315.1 Planotetraspora silvatica | reverse complement strand
GGCAGGCCGGCTCTGGAGACAGCCGCCCGCCAACACGTCCCGAAATTCGACCGCTGGACCGGCCGGCCGGACCGATTGGTGACCAGCACCTCGTCGGCACTTGTGCCGTTACTGCTGCATATGGGTCGTGATCTGCGCAAGCACGAGGTCATCCACGCGGAGGGTTCGCCTTGACGCCCTGGTCTTGAGCGGCGACAGCTTGGCGTTCTGCATGCGTGATGGCGTCGGCGAGCGCAAGCACGGATGCCACGGGGAGAGGTTGGACGACGCGAGCTTTCACACGGGGGAGCGGAACGCGAGAGCAGGGGTTTGCTGGGATCACGCCACCGTCTACCGCGCTCTGCATCAGGCCGCTCCGCGGTGGGTCGATGGCAGACAGTGATGGACAGGGATAGACGTGCCTGCTCACGCGAAGAACCCAGGTCAGGGTTCGTTCCTGACCTGGGCTGCTCTGATTCCGATCCGTCGTGAATGATCCGTCAGCCGCGCGGGCCGATGACCTGCGGGCGTTTGGTGAGCGCGGGATCGTGAAGATGGCGTTGCTTCACGTTCTCCACCAAGGTCCCGATGTCCTGCAGCTTCTTGTGGAGCTTGTCCGCGTTGCTCGTGGCGACGATGCCGGTGAAGTTCTCGTTCTTGCTGCGGACGGTGCCGCCGCCCTCTTGCTTGGTGGAGGTCGAACTCTTCGCCACAGTCGGCTTCTGGACCAGGCGCGCGATCGCCACCCCGAAGGGGGTGGTACCGACGGGAATGGCGGAGCCGGCGGGCACGGGCACGACCTGGTTGGTGGCGGTGTCGATCACCAACACGTTGCCCGAGAAGGTGCCGGTGACGTAGACGCGGCGTCCGTCAGGGGTGATCGCCAGCCCGACGGGACCGTTCCCCCCGAACGGGACGAGGTCGACGGTCGCGACAACGGTGTTGGTAGCTGTGTTGATCACCGACACGCTGTTCGAGCCGCGGTTGGCCACGTAGGCGCGGCGTCCATCAGGAGTAATCACCACCCCGATGGGATTGGTCCCGACGGGAATGGCGGAGCCGGCGGGCACCATCACGACCTGGTTGGTGTCAGTGCGGATCACCGTCACGTTGGCCGAGTTGAAGTTGGGCACGTAGACACGACGTCCGTCGGGCGTGATCGCCACTCCTTGGGGTGCGTCTCCCGAGGGGGTGGGAATGGTGGGCAACAACATGTTGGTGGCGGTGTCGATCACCGACACGTTGTCCGAGAAGGCGTTCCCCACGTAGACGCGGCCACCGCCGGGGGTCACTGCCAGCAGGAAGGGCCCGTGCCCGCCGGCCGCGGCGATGTCGATGGTCGTGAGCACCGTGTTGTTGTCAGTGCGGATCACCGACACGTTGTCCGAGTCGCGGTTGGCCACGTAGACGAACCTGCCATCAGGGGTGACCGCCACTCCTACCGGGAACAGCGCGCCAGAGGGCACTACGAGGTCGATGGTGGCGACCACGGTGTTGGTGATGGTATTGATCACCGACACGTTGTTCGAAAACTGGTTGGTGACGTAGGCCCGGGTCCCGTCAGGAGTGAACGCCACACCGGCGGGACCGTCCCCGCCGAAGGGCGCGAGGTCGATGGTCTGGACGACGGTGTTGTCGGCAGTATTGATCACCGACACCGTGTCGCTGTCGATGTTGGCCACGTAGGCGAACTGCCGAACCTGCTGTGCGGCCTCGGCCGGGGCGGGTACGAGCGTCAGCGGCGTGAGCCCGGCCGCAACGGCGGCCGCGGTCACCAACGGCCGGAGCCGGGGCCGCCGTCCGCGCCATGGCCTCCGGCCTGGACCCTCGGGATCGCGGTTGCCTGTCGGGCTTCTCATCCAATGCCGCAGCATGGAGGGACCTCCCCTGTCGATCGACGATGACAGGTCCCGTTCTATGCCTGCATGCGTCGAATCCTGAGGCGAGGCACGCCCGGCTTGCGGGTCGTTGCCACTGGCTTGATCAGCGCATCGTGCGGATGGCATACGGGTCATCGTGGGGCACAGAGAAGTTGCCGATGTCATCGAACCGTAGGCTCCGCCGTGCCGGACGGCGCACGGTGTTGTTCCGCTGCTGTTCCGTCAGCGCTGCGGTGACCATGGCTTCGAGGGCACCTCTACCGAGGTCATCATCATCCGGAAACAGGTGCACGTACGTGTCCATGGTCTCGGCGATCGTGGCATGACCAAGACGCGTCTGGATGACCTGCTGATGTTCAGCTGAGAAACTCCCCTAGCGCGCGGTTGAGGTGCTCGGGGTTCTCGGTCGGGACGGTGTGGTGCGACACGTCGGGCAGGACCGCGGTGGCGATGTGGGGCATCAGTTTGCGGGCGTTGGCCGACACCTTGTGGATGTCGTGCGCCCGGCTCTTCTCGGCCAGGAGTAGCAGTGTGGGGACGGTCGCGGCTCGCAGCCGGTCAGGGGCGGGGTGGCGCGGCATGACGACTTTCGCGCGGGGGAACTCGGCGCTGAGGCATATCAGCTTCAGCCATGCCGGGTCGACTGGCATGCCTGCGGTCTCCCGCTTGATGAAGGCGCGCATTCGTTCGGCGCTTGGCCTGATGAATATCGGCACGGCGTGCAGGCGGTAGCTCAGCCTCAGGCCGGTGAAGCAGTCGGTCGGGTCGAGTAGCGCGAGCTTGTGCACCCGATGCGGCGCGTGCAGCGCGTAGTTGAGTGCGAGCCAGCTGCCGTACGAGTGGCCGCAAAGGGACGCATCGTCGAGGTCTAATGCGTTGAACAGTCCGTCGAGCCAGTCCATGAACCTGGGCAGGGTGTCGACGGGTCGGCCGTCGTTGACGCTGCGGCCGGCGTCTCCGATGGTGTCGATCGCATATACGCGGTGGGCCCGGCTCAACTCGCCCAGGTTGGCGAACCATACGGTTGACGTGGCGCCATGGCCGTGCAGCAGGACCAGGGGCTTGCCGTCGCGGGGTCCGCAGATGTGGACGTGGGTCGTGCCGTACGGCGACCGGAGGTCGACGGACTCGAGGGCAACCGGCCACTGGGCCAGGACGGTGTCGTATGCCGCGAAGTACTCGGCTTCTCCCTGCCCGGTGTTGAACGCGGGCCGGGTGGCGGGGCTCGGTGCGGCGTCGTCGACCATTGGTCACCTCAGCTTGTCCGATTGTCACGGTAAGCGATATTCTCGGTGACCGAGATACCAATCTGTCAAGAGAGTAAGCGTGCAACATGGACGACCAGGAGCCAGGGCTGCAGTTGGTTCACCTGCTGCGAGGTCTCACGGTGGAGTTCGACCTGTTCGCGGCCGAGTTCGCGAATACGAACCGCCTGCACCCTACTGACCTGCGCGCACTGATCCATCTCCTGGACGCCGCCCGGGCCGGGACCGTGGCGACGCCGGGCTGGCTCGGCGAACAACTGGGACTCAACTCGGCCTCGACCACGGGCCTCGTCGACCGGTTGGAGAAGGCCGGGCATGTCCGGCGGGTTCGTGACACCCAGGACCGCCGCCGCGTCCTGCTCGCCGTCGAGGAGCAGGCCGTCGCCCTGGGCTGGTCATTTTTCGGCCCGCTGATCACGGAGTTGGTGACCGCGATGCGGTCGTTCTCCGACGCGGAATTGGACACGGTGCGGCGGTTCCTACTTGCCATGACCGAGGTCGTACTCGCGACCCGACTGGCCCCGAATGTGGGATCGGCAACCAGCCAGGAATAATCACCGGGAACGGCAGCGGTTGTCACGGGTCTCTACGGCACTGTTCAGGCCGGGCCGAGCTTGCTGTGACAACGACCAATGGGACCACCTCGCCTCTTGCGCCCGCGGTGTCAAGCATCCAGATCGGTGGACCACAGCGCCCGTCAAGCATGTCCCGGGACACGAGCGTGGGAGAATTCGGTGTGGTCGATCGACGGCTCGTGGAGGTGTGATGAAACCGCAAGGGTGGTATCGGGATCCGTACGGCATTCACGAGGACCGCTACTTCTCTGACGGTCGTCCGACGAAGCTCGTGCGAGATGGCGCAGCCGAGGTATTCGATGAGCCACCGCCCGGCTTGCCGCCGGGGCCGCTCGTCGAGGTAACGTCCAGCGAGCCCGGGTACGGCGGCGACCTGCGCCGCGCAGACGATTTCGCCGCTGGTCCGGCAGTTTTTGATAAGCGCAAGGCCGTCATGGACGCCCTTGAGAGCGTTTGCGTCTACGGTCCGGTGAACTGACGCCTGGCCACTCCTTCAGCAGCACCGGCACTTGGCGCTGATTGAAGATCGCGTCACCATACGGGATCAGGCCGCCCAGCATCGGAACTCCGCCTGATCCAGACTGCCCACAGTCTCGAACCACGACAAGCCGCAACCGGCCGTGGCGACGACATCGCCAATCTCAGTCGAGGGTGCCCTGTCGGCGTACGGGTTAATTGCAGAGCCAGGCATGTGTGAACGTGCCGCGGGGGTGACCTGCGCGGGCCGGAAGCAGTGTTCGACGATGGGCTCGTGGTGCGTCCGACGCGGTGCGCCACGACGATCCCAGTGGGTCTCCATTCCGGAAGTAGAACGTCCGCAACTGGCTGTAGCGTGTCCCCGCGACCAACATCGACGCTTACGTGGGAAGGTGCACCGGTGCGATCTCGAACAGGGGGCATGTGGTGGGGAACCGCTATCAGAGGCGCCCGATCCCGGCGCTTTGGCGAGGTTCTACTCCGAGCTGCTCGGATGGCCCATTGGTCATGAGGAGCCAGGAACGACGATTCTCGCGGCTCCTGAAGGATCCATTTATGTCGTGTTCCAGCAGGCGACCGGTTACCAAGCTCCCGTCTGGCCGCCTGCCGACGGGCAGCAGCGTCCGATGATGCACTTCGACTTCCAGGTCGGAGATCTGGACTCCGCGGTTGCCGAGGCAATCGCCCTCGGAGCTTCGGTCGCCGCGGAACAGCCGCGAGACAATGTCCGGGTGCTCTTCGACCCGGCTGGCCACCCCTTCTGCTTGTGTCGCGACGACGGCTGATCGTGCGACTGCTCATCGGCAGAAGGGGACGCCCGAGCTCGTGGACCGCCCTCTCAGCGGACCCCCAGCCAATAGAAGACGAAGACGAGAGCCCATAGCGCAATAATGGCCATTGGCAGGCCAGGCATTACTTGAAGTGCCGTCCGTCGAACCCGGATCAACCGCCTAGGCGCCAAGCCGACGAAGAGCCCCATTACCAGCCAAACAAGGGGAGTGGCAAGCCATCCGAAGCTACCTATGGTTAGCCACATCCCCGTTGGGCCGCATGCCGCGGTCCAGGATTTCCTGTACAGATCAAAATCACACCCATGCATGACCTGCCCGCTCACCATGGCACCGGCGGCGAAGGCCGCGACCCATGCCATGATCGCGGTAAGCATCGCCCGGGAAACCCGCACCTCCGGTCGCGAGAATTCCGCACTCGCAACCGTTGAGTCGGTCGAGACATCAGCAATGATCGGAATTGTACGTTTGTCTCGATCGGCAGCGAGTCGAGGGCAGAGAGGGCCGGGGCATTTTGGGGGCACACGGCTTCATAAAGTGCCGGCAAGCGATGACAACGAACGGAAGTGATTTCCCTGGTCGCTTGTGGTTCAGAGCGAATTCGTGCAGGTAGAGGGCGTGCGCACTCTGATCACCGTCGTTACGCGGGGGCGTGCTCATCTCGGCATGAGCACGCGGTCAGCGGCATGACAGTGCGTTCGCCCGTGAGAGAGTCGCTGTCATGGCAGCTGGAGTGACGCCGGGGCGCGAGGTTGTCCTCGAAACTGGTCGCCTGCTGCTCAGGCATTGGCGGGTAGCCGACGCTGTCGTCCAGCGTGAGCTGTGGACCGAACGTGATCCACGAGTGCCGCAGCACCGCCGAATCGACGCGGATGGACACCCCACGGTCGCGGAGCTCGAGGATTCGATCCGTACCAACCAGCCATCGTCGATCGGGTTGCTGGCGGTCGAGCGGAAGGCCGTTCGTGACGTCATCGGCTACTGCGGGCTGATCGACGGCGGACGAGGAGCGGGAGGGGAACCGGAACTGGCGTTCGAGCTGCTACGCCGAGTCTGGGGTCAGGGATACGCGACCGAGGCATCGTTGGCGGTTCTGGACTGGGCGAGATCGTCCGGGTACGAACGTCTGTGGGCCACGGTCTGGGAGTGGAACACCGCTTCTCGCCGGGTGCTGGCCAAGGTCGGGTTCACCGAGACCGAGCGGAAGGAAGTGGACGCGGTCTACGGGACCACCCTGTTCACCACGAGACGGCTCTGACACACCCGATGTTTGGCCTTGAGGGCGGCTCCGAGCAGCGACGGCAAGTGTCAGCTGTCCCGTTCCGAGTTCGTGCTCCGGCTCCGGGATGGCATCTGAACAAGCGTGCGTCGTCGGCCCGCTGCCGCTCCGCGGTCGGGTCGACGGCATACGGGGATGGACAGGGAGAGTGCAGGTATCCCGCCAGGCTGACCGCGTTTCTGTATCGAACGCCGATGGCTCATCGACCATTTAAATTGATTGCGAAACCTTGATCGCTTCCTGCGTAGAGCAGTATCATCACGAATTGACTGCCGAAGTTCATGCATCGCTGGGATGTAAACAGTGACAAACAACAGCTCGCCCGGCATCGCCTGGCAAGTAATGATTGGTTTGCGGCAGCATAAGATCATTCGCTTCATATTGACGCTTCTGTTATGGGCCATACTCGTGGGGGCGCCCAATTATCTAAGCATCGTGGCTGATCGGCGAATCGATCTAGAATCCATGGTGCTGTCGGACTCAATCCATCTCGCCATCTTCCTATCTCCAATGCTGCCCCTCGCTCTGGTCGCACGCATGGTGTCCTATCGCGCCAGGGATTGTCTTTTCTATTTGATTCCCTTCTATGGCGTATACGTATTTTCCATTACAATACTTTGGAGATTCGCATATCTGCCCGCACGTGACTGGCCTCAAAGACCCAACGAGAACCGCATCTAGCTAAGAACGCAGCATGCAATACCAAGGCCAGGGTTCCCCGTACCTCTGTTTCGTCTCTATTCCGCCGGAACGCGAGAGATCTCCGAAACTGACTGCTAGAACATGAAATCCCAGCTCAGGTCATTCGGCGAACCGGACCTGATTCGAGGAGAGCCCGAACGCCCCACCCTGTCGCAGACCGGCAGCCGCACCGAGAAGCACCAGAGGGCCATACTTCCCGCTTCGCGGTGGGTCGGCAGCAGACGAGAGACCACGACAGAGGGAAACGTGCGGGACCGAGGATGTCAGAATCGGCGGCATGGCGCTGCGACTTGTTCAGGTGAATATCAAGGCTCTTGATGGCTTGGCGGTCGGCCGGTTCTGGGCGGAAGCCCTCGGCTGGAGTGTTTTCCGACCCGGCGTGACCACCTACGTTGGACCCGCCGGCGGCTTCGTTTGGCCGCACCCGGTCGCCGTCGGCATCGACGTCGTTCCCGTCCCGGAACCCAAGACAACAACGAAGAACCGTGTGCACCTCGATCTCGCCAGTGCCTCCGCGGCCCATCAGGCGGAGTTGGTCGCGCGCCTGAAGGAGCTCGGTGCGATGCCCGTCGATGTGGGCCAGGGCGACGTCCCGTGGACGGTTCTGGCCGATCCGGAGGGCAACGAGTTCTGTGTCCTGGAGCCTCGGGAGATCTACCGGGACACCGGGCCGATCGCCGCGGTGGCCGTCGACTGCTCTGACCCGCGGGCCATGGCCCGGTTCTGGGGCGAGGCGATCGGCTGGACCCCGCACGAGGCGACCGACGAACATGCGGCATTGCGCTCCGTCAAGGGTGTCGGGCCGTATCTGGAGTTCCTCCGCACGCCCGACGTGAAGACCGTGCCAGACCGCATCCATCTCGACCTGCTGCCGTACCCCGGTGACGATCAAGCGACGGAGGTGGCCCGGCTGAAGGCCCTCGGTGCGACGCCCGCCGATGTGGGCCAGGGCGACGTCCCGTGGACGGTTCTGGCCGACCCGGAGGGCAACGAGTTCTGCGTCCTCGCCCCGGCCTGACGCGGAGCAATTCACACGCGCCAGGCTTTAGTGCGGCAGATCATCGAACGGACTGGGGGGCAGCTGACGAGAGATCAGGACAGCGCAGAACTGTGCGGGTCCGAACCCCGGTGGGTGTATTCACCATGTGCTGGGCGGCGGAACAGGGCAACCAGGAGGAAGGGAACACCAAAGACTGACGCGTTGGGCGATTGTGCTTCCATATGGCGCATTTCCACCTCTGTGTAGTCGGAGAAGATCCAACGTAGTTCGTCGAAGGTGTATGCCAGGCCGCCATGGAGGCCGCCTTCGCGATAGAACTCCTTATCGGGCAATTCGGAGCCCATGGCGCTGGCGGCGAAGCAAGTCAGGGCGAAGTGGCCGCCGGGAACCAGTAGTCGGTCCAGCAGGTTCAGATAACTCACCCTGCGGTGCGGCGGCAGATGATGAAAGCAGCCGGAGTCATAGACCAGGTCATATCGGCCGGGTTCGAGGTCGGCGGTGAAAGCGTTCCCGCAGTGTAAACGGACATTTACGCCCGCCTCCCGGGCGCGCTCCTCAGCCCAGGCCACAGCCCGCGGGGAGAGATCGATGGCGTCGACCTCGAAGCCGAGCGAGGCCAGGTGGACGGCATTGCGGCCGGGTCCGCAACCAAGATCCAGAGCCCGTCCCGGATTGACCAACCCCCGCTCAATGTGGGACATCAGATTTTCGTCCGGCTTGCTCGCAAAGAAAGGGATCGGTTTTGCGCGGTCGGTATAAAACTGGTCCCACCATCCCGACGCGTTTCCCGTCCATCGGTCGGCGTCCGGTGTGAACAGCCCATCGAGCAGGTCCATGACATCGTCCATCGTGCGGATGGTTCGGTTCACTGAGGCTCCCTCAAAGGATGGTCGATCGCCTGTCCGGGACCGTCTGATTTTATATGGTCTGCGATACATCAGCGCTGGTCAGACATGTTCTGCCACTCCTGCGGCAGCGGCGGAGAAGTCGCTGGAGGGACACCGTTAACCCTTTGATCCCATCCCTTCAGCCGCCCGGATCTGACTCGGCAGCACGCCTTTGAGGTACGGCTACGGGCATCTCACCGTCGCCCCCGGACTGGATCTTCGGGAATCGGCGTGTGGTCTTGACCACAAAAACGGGACTCGATCACATCATGCGTGCAGGCAGCATGGGATGTGAGAAGCCCTTTACGTTGTGGCCGGCGCTGGTTCAGCAACTCATGGAGTGGGATTGGCATGCCTGATGGATGGCAGTGGGACGGCACCCTGTTTCAGGGAAGTGCGGCGTACTGCGAGCGCGGACGGCTGCCATATGCTCCAGGATTTGCCGAAACACTGGCCACGGCCCTCGGCTTGGACGGGCGGGGCCGACTCCTCGACGTCGGCTGCGGACCGGGCACCGTGACGCTCGCCCTGGCGCGGTTCTTCACCGAGGCGGTCGGCATTGACCCTGATGAAGAGATGCTGGCCGAGGCCGAGCGACAGGCCAAGCGTCGCGGGGCGACCGGCGCGCGTTGAGTGGCTGCCCGTGCCGAGGACCTGCCGGGCGGTCTGGGTGAGTTCCGGGTCGTGGTGTTCGCTCAGTCCTTCCACTGGACGGATCGGGATCGTGTCGCCGCGACCGTGCTGGAGATGCTGGAACCGAGGGGTGCGTTCGTGCACATCAGCGACCTCAAGAATCCGCCCGCCGAGCAGGCGCCACTGCCGCTGCGATCTTTACCGCTGATGGTCGGAGAATCCGTACCAAACCTATGAATGCGGGCCGGAACGGACGTATATTCCCGCCGACCGGTTGAAGATTCCGAGCACGTTCATGGATCAGAGCACACCCATCTCGATCGCGTGGCCCCCGACGGCGGATGGGGGTGGAAGGGGGCGGGCACGTCCGCTCACGCGACCACTTTGTCCAGGAAGGACTGCAGATTGGCCCGGGTCCGGGAGACCTTCTCCTCTGGGGCGAGGGTCTCCTCGATGCCTCCGGTCCCTGCGGCCTCCTTCTTCCCTCGTGTGTAGAGGGAGCAGGCGAGGTCGATGCACAGATAGTGCCCGACCGAGTTGCCCTGGCGACCGGCCTCGCCGGTTCGGCGCGCGGTCATCAGCGCCACGCCGCCGCTGGTGTGCGTGGTCAGGCACAGCGAACACATGCTGCGTGAGGTGAAGCGGCGCGACCCCCCGGACGCCACCCGGAGCGCGATTCCAACGAGGACGCCGTCGCGTTCGGCGATCAGGTAGGCGCGTTCGGGCGCGCCCGGATCTCGCCATCCGAGGAAGTCGAGATCTTTCCAAGGATGGTCTGCGAGGTCTTTGGGGAGGCTGAGACGCTTGGCCTCCCCCTTGGAACAGTTGACGAATGACGTGCGGATGTCGTGCTCGGTGACTGGTCTCATGGGCGGGGAGGCTAGTCTTCCTAATAGCATTAAGCAAATACTTATAGGCTGTAAGCAAGCGAGAAGGGCGACACATGGCACGCGCGGGACTGACCGCGGAACGCCTGACCCAGGCGGCGGCGGATCTGGCCGACGAGATCGGCTTTCAGAACGTGACCGTCTCTGCGCTCGCGCGCAGCTTCGGCGTCAAGCCCGCGGCCCTGTACTCACACATCAAGGACGCGCAGGACGTGCGGGTCAGGGTGGCGTTGCTGGCCCTGGCGGAGCTCGCCGACAGGGCCGCAACCGCCTTGGCGGGCCGCGCGGGCAAGGACGCACTGGTGGCGTTCGCGAACACCTACAGGAACTACGCGAAAGAGCATCCGGGGAGGTACGCCGCGACGCAGATCGAGCTTGACCCGGAGACGGCGGCCACCAGCGCGGCGGGCCGGCACGCGGAGATGACGCGGGCGATACTGCGCGGATACGAACTGGCGGGGCCCGACCAGACGGATGCGGTCCGGATGCTGGGCGGTATGTTCCACGGGTACGTGAGCCTGGAGATGGCGGGCGCGTTCCGCCACACACCCCGCGAGGTGGACGCCTCGTGGTCCAGAACCCTGGACGCCCTCGACGCCGTCCTCAGAAACTGGCCGCCGGCGTGACGACCGCCACATCACCCCTGCGACGGGATGAGTTCAGCGGGTACGAGGCCCATCTGCAGAGCAGCCGCTTCCGCGGTCTGTGAGAGCAGCATGGCGATGGTCATCGGGCCGACACCGCCGGGCACGGGTGTGATGAGGCTCGCGCGGGTCTTGGCGGTGTCGAAGTCCACATCACCGACGTTGCCCGGGCTGTAGCCGGCATCGACGACCACAGCGCCGATCTTGATGTCCTCGCCGTGGATGAAGTGAGGACGGCCGGCCGCGGCGATCAGAACGTCGGCCTCTCGAATGATCGACCGTAGGTCACGGGTGCGTGAGTGGCAGTACGTCACGGTCGCATCCCGGGCGAGCAGCAGCATCCCGGCGGGCTTTCCGAGGATCGCGCTTCGGCCGACCACGACCGCGCGTTTGCCCGCCAGGTCGACGTCGTAGGCGTCCAGAAGGCGCAGGATGCCGCCCGGAGTGCAGGAGACGAATCCGGGCAGGCCGAAGCTCATCGCGGCGAACGAACGCATCGTGACTCCGTCGACGTCCTTGTGCGGGGCGATGGCCTCGAACGCGGCTCTCTCGTCGATGTGACCTCCCACCGGGTGCTGCAGCAGGATGCCGTGCACCTCGGGATCTTCCGACAGGGACGTGATGGCGTCCACCAGTTCCGTGGTCGTGGTCGTGGCCGGCAGAGGCAGATGCCGAGAGGTGATGCCGACCGTTTCGCATCGAGTGCGCTTCATGCGGACATAGGTCGCCGAAGCGGGGTCTTCTCCCACGAGTACGGTCGCCAGGCATGGGGCCTTACCGGTTCGATGCGAGATGGCCGACGACATGGCCGCGGTGTGATCGAGGACATGGCGGGCCAGGGCGGCGCCGTCCATGAGGCGGGCGGTCTGCGTTTGAGGCATGTGCTTCTCCCAGGCGTTCGTGATTCGCCCAGGCGCACGGCATCGACGGAGGTCGCCGGGCCGCTCCCCGGTGGTGCTCCACCTCAGCGCCAGTCACGACCCGGATCAACTGTAGTAGAGGACCCCCGACATCGCGGATCGGTCGGGGAGCGGCTTCCAGCCGGGCCGTCGGATGCTGAGGTCCAGCTCGGCTGCAACACCGAGATCGATGATTCAGCTCCGCAGGCTTTCCGCGTGCGTTCGATATCGGGGGCGGTGATCCGGCGCCTCCCCGAGAGGGTTGAGCCCGGCGCTAGTCGTCGAGGGCGGTCGTGCACCTCGCGTCGCTGCCGGCGAGCGCCTTTTGGAGCAGGCAGTAGAGCTCCTCGCGCTGGGCTTCGCTGAGGGCTCCGAGCACTTCGTCCTCGACCGCGGCGAGCGCGAACTCGGCCTTGGCGAGTCGCTTCGCGCCGGCGTCCGTGAGCTCGACGACGTGGCGGCGGCGGTCCTCGGGCGAGCGTCGTCTCGCGACCAGATTCTCGGCTTCGAGGTCGTTCAGCAGCCCGACGATGTTCGTCCCATCCATCTCCAGCGTGGCGGCGAGCGCCTGCTGTGTGCTGCCCGCGCTTTCTCGCAGCACGGTGAGGGCGATGAGGTGGCGAGGCCGAAGACCGAGCGGCGCGAGCACCGTCTCAGAGCGCAGGCGCACACGGCGAGCGAGGTGGTCGAGGAGTGCGCCTGATCGATGCACCGGCTGGTTTGCGACGGGCAGCGAGGTCATGGGCCAAGTCTAGACGAGTTGACGTTTTACCCATAGAGCGTTAATCATTGATGTAGCACTAACTATCTATGGGAGGTCAGTGAAATGGCTCAGCTGCTGCACATCGACGCGAGCATCCAGGGCGATCGATCCGTCAGTCGCAAGCTCAGTGCCCGGGCTGCCGCCGTCTGGCAGGCCGCACACCCCGGCGGCACCGTCACCTACCGCGACCTGGGCGGCGAACCCCTGCCGCACCTTGACGTAGCCGGAGGCATGGCCCGGTTGGTACCGCGTGATCAGCACACCGCCGCCCAGGCGGAGTCCTGGGCGCTGACCGAACTCCTGGTCAATGAAGTGAAGGAAGCCGACGCGGTCGTGCTGGGGCTCCCGCTGTACAACTACGGCGCGCCGAGCAGCGTCAAGGCCTGGGTCGACCACCTCATCGCGCCGGGGCTGTCGTTCGACCCCGAGACCAGGGCCGGTCTGCTCGGTGGGCGCGACTTCGTCGTGGTCGCCAGCCGGGGTGGCGGCTACAGCACGGGCGCGCCCCGTGAAGGGTGGGACCACGCCGGGACGTGGCTTCCCCACGGTCTCGCGGCCACGGGTCTGGAACCGCGGTTCATCGCAGCCGAGCTCACGCTCGCCGAGGTGACGCCCGCCATGGCCGACCTGATCCCGCTGGCCGCCAAGAGCCTCGCCGCGGCGGAGCAGGAGATCGACGGTCTCTGGTCCCCGGCGCCCGCACTGGCCTGAGGCCCGCACGTCGCGCCCCTTCTAGGGCGACCTCGACGAAGAAGCTCCGATACGGCGACCTTGTGGGGACGAGGCCGCCGTATCCGCGGGTCGGGGTCCTGCGCCCTCAGTGAGTCGGAAGCTCCAGGTCACGACTGTTCATGCGGCGGCAGGCCAGAGGGACAGCGGGGGACGCGGGGGGAGGGGCGTGAGCCACTGACCGGGCGGCGGTGGGAATGCGGAAGGGCACGGACACGGTTGGCGCTTGATGGGTCTGGTGTGCCTCCCGGCGGGCGAGTCCCATCGTGTTTACGTGCTCGACCCGCAAGGAGAATTCCCCCACGTGGCAACAACGATCTCGAAGGGCGTCGGTCTCCGGTCGGAGCGTGGTCCGGTGCTCGCCGCCGTCATGCTCTCCACCGGCCTGGTGGCACTGGACAGCACGATCATCGCGACCGCGGTGCCGTCCATCGTCAGCGATCTCGGCGGCTTCTCCCAGTTCCCCTGGCTCTTCTCGATCTATCTGCTGACGCAGGCGGTGACGGTCCCGCTGTACGGCAAGTTCGCTGACATCGCGGGACGTAAGCCGGTGATCCTCCTCGGCATCACCGCCTTCCTCGCCGGGTCGGTGTTGTGCGGGTTCGCCTGGAGCATGCCCGCCCTCATCGTCTTCCGCGCGATCCAGGGCATCGGCGCCGGAGCGGTCCAGCCGATCAGCATGACGATGATCGGCGACCTCTACACCGTCGAGGAGCGGGCCCGCGTCCAGGGCTACGTCGCCAGCGTCTGGGGCATCGCCTCGGTGCTCGGCCCCACTCTGGGCGGCGTCTTCTCCGAGTACGTCTCCTGGCGGTGGATCTTCTTCATCAACCTGCCCCTCGGCGCCGTCGCGATGTGGATGATCGCCCGGCGCTTCAAGGAGAACGTGAAACCGGGCTCGCACCGCATCGACTACACCGGGGCGGCCCTGCTCACGGCCGGCTCCTCCCTGCTCATCCTCGGTCTCCTCGAAGGCGGAGTGGCGTGGGGCTGGGGCTCGGTCCCGAGCGTGCTCATCTTCGTCGCGGGCGCCGTCATGCTGGCCGTCTTCGTCCTGGTCGAGCGGCGCGCGGCCGAACCCGTCCTGCCCCTGTGGGTTTTCCGCAACCGCACGCTCGCGGGCGGCAACCTCGTCGCGGTCGGCGTCGGCGCGCTCCTGATCGGGCTGAGCTCGTACGTGCCGACCTACGTGGAGGGAGTCCTCGGCACCGGAGCCCTGATGGCCGGCTTCACACTGGCCGCGCTGACCATCGGGTGGCCCATCGCCGCCGCCCTGTCCGGACGTGTCTACATGCGCATCGGCTTCCGGGACACCGCGCTGGTCGGCAGCCTGCTGATCGTCGCCGGCGCCGTCCTGTGCGCGCTTCTCGCCCAGGACGCCATGGTGTGGCAGGTCGCCGCGGCGTGCTTCGTCGTCGGCGCCGGCCTCGGCCTGTCGTCCAGCCCGACCGTCGTCGCCGTTCAGTCGGTCGTCGGCTGGGAACGGCGCGGCGTGGTCACCGCGACCAACATGTTCTGCCGCTCCATCGGCAGCGCGGTGGGCGCGGCCGTCCTGGGGGCCATCTCCAACGCGACGCTGGCCGACCGGTTCGCCCACCCTCCGGCCGGTGTCGCCGGCCACCTGCCGAAGAGCGTCGACGCCACCAGCCTGGTGCTCGGAGGGCAGGGGTCGGCGGTCCGGGAGTCGGCCCTGGGGGTCTTCGTCCGCCGGTCGCTCTACGACGCGGCCCACCACACGTTCCTCGCACTCGTTGTGGTGGCCGTGCTCAGCGTGGGCGCTCTCCTGCTGATGCCCCGGCGTACCGAGCAACTCAGCTTCGACTGACGGCGTCCCGCGGGACGGTCAGTGCTCCGGGTGCAGCGAGCCGCCGATGAACATGGCGGCGAGCATGGTGAACAGGAACGCCTGGAGGAACTGGATGAAGATCTCCAGGCCCGTCATCGCGACCGCCATCACCACGCTGAGAATGCCGACCGTCGCCCCCGGCACCGTCGGGTGCGCGATCAGGAACCAGAAGCCGACCGCGCTGAAGAACGCCAGCAGCAGATGCCCCGCGAACATGTTGGCGAACAGCCGTACGGCATGCGTGAACGGCGCGGTGACGAAGTTGTAGAGCAGTTCGAGCGGGGCGAACAGCGCGATGGCGAGGGGTCTCGGCAGGCCGGGCGGGAACATCATGTTCTTGAAATAGCCGCCGACGCCCTGGTGCCTGATGCCCAGATAGATCTTCAGCACGTAGACCACCAGCGCGAAGATCACAGGGAACGCGATGTGCGAGTTCACCGGGAACTGCATGACGGGGACGACGCCCATGAAGTTCCACAGCAGGATCAGCGCGAACATGCTCAGCAACAACGGCATCCAGCGTTCGGCGTCCTTGCCCAGGAAGGGCCGCGCTATCTGGTCGCGCACGAACTCGTAGGTGTACTCGCCGGCGTTCTGCAGACCGCGCGGCACCAGTTTCGGACGGGCGAAGGCGCTCCACGCGAGCGCGCACACCAGAACCACGCCGACCGCGGCCATGACGACGGGCTTGTTCAGCCAGTACGGCGCACCGTCCCAGAGCGGCGGGAAATCGAAGATGCCGACTCCCGGAGCCTCGAACTCGTCCACGGCGGCAAGTGACACGTTCACCAGTCGTCCCCCGCAAGGCCTCATACCGAGTACGGCGTACTCGGTTCTTGTGGCCGAGATTACTTACCGGATACGGCGTACGCAATATCTGGGCGCGAGGGATCGTTGACCTCGCATCAGGTCGTCGACGTGTGGTACCAGTTCAGTTCCGACACAGCGAGAGACGGTGAGGATGACGAGTCGCGAGAACCTCTGGATGAGGCCGGAGCAGCCGGCCCGGGGGCCACGGCCGACGTTCAGCCGCCCCAGGCTGACGGAGGCGGCCATCCAGGTGGCCGACTCGGAGGGCCTCGCCGCGATCTCCATGCGGCGGCTCGCCACCGAGATCGGAGCGGGGACGATGTCCCTCTACCGGTACGTCTCGGGCAAGGACGACGTCATCGAGCTGATGATCGACGCCGTCGTGGCGGACTACATCCCGCCGGACCTCGTGCTGTCCGGGGACTGGCGGGCCGACCTGCGCGGGCTCGCCGACCGGGTCCGGAAGGTCATGCTCCGCCACCCGTGGATCGCCCCGTTGTCTGGCACCCGGCAGCAGCCGAGCCCCAACCGGGTACGGATGCTCGACACGGCACTGCGCATGGTCGACGGTCTCGGTCTGAGCTTCAACGAGATGCTGACGGTGATCGGCACGGTCTTCGCCTACGTCAACGGATTCGTGGAGAGTGAGCTGGCCGAGGCCGAGGCGTTGCGCCGTACGGGCCTCGACCTGATGGAGTGGATGGCCCTGCAGGGCCCCTACCTGCAGTCCGTCGTCGCGAGCGGGCGATACCCCATGGTCGCGAGGATGCTGACGGAGGGCGGCCAGGACTACGTCGACGTGGGGGACCGGTTCGCCTACGGGCTCGAGCGCCTGCTCGACGGCATCGCGGCGCGCCTCCCGCAGGCCGGAGACTGAGCCCGCTCAGCCCCTTCCGGCCGGAAGCCGGTACAGCTCGCACACCTTGCCCCAGATGACCGCGTCCAGCGTGCCGGCCCTGTTGTCGAAGGACGCGGCCTTCACCCGGAGCGGACCGGTGAGATCGAGGAAGCTGTTGTGGTCGGCGTCGTGATCCCAGGTCCGTGTGGGGATCTCGACATGATCGTGACGGTGCCGCCGGTCCTGGCTGGTGATCTTCAGCACCTCGGCGCCGTCCCGGTGGGTCCGCAGGACCACGCACGGCCGGACCTTGGATCCGGGACCGTCCTCGAACGGAACGTCCGCCCACCAGATCTCACCAGGCCGCGGACCTGTCCGGGCCGGCCGGCTGAGCGGGCGGCGGGCGCGCGGCCGGGCAGCAGGCCGCCGGGACGGCTGCCTCGGCACCGGACGCCTGGACGCCCGGGCGCCGCCTGGACGCCCGGACGTCGTCTTCGCGGCGGGCCCCCGTAAGCGCCACGCGACCGCGAAGCCGACTCCGGCGAGCACGATCACACCCGCGATCCACCAGTTCATGCCGCCAAGCCTACGGTCCGGAAGATCAGGCGCGCGCGTCCCAGTCGGCCAGGATGCGGGCCTCCTTCTCCGGGGCGATGCCGTGCCGCAACATCCTGTTGCCGAAGCTGCGCTCCCCTTCCGGGATGTCCTTCAACCAGGCCCAGGTGTCCGCGACGGTCTCGGAGACCGGACGACAGGTCAGCCCCGCGGCCAGGGCCTTCGCCGACGAGTGCGTCCAGCCGCCCGGGGTCTCCGGGCCCTCGGCCAGCCACAGGGGGAGCTCGGTCCACTGCTCCACGTCGTGGTCGAGCAGGAACCGGTCGTCGGCCCACACCAGTTCGGCATCGGAGCCGGTGACCCGCACGCAGTCGGCCAGCCAACTGCCGAAGGTCGCGTTCGCGGGGACGCCGCCGGTGAGGAACCGCCCCGTGGTGCCCTTCTTCGCCTGGTCGACGGTGAAGGCGGCGATGTCCCTGGCGTCGATGAGCTGGATCGGCAGGCCGGGATCTCCCGGTGCGAGCACCCGGCCGCCCTTGGAGATCCGCGTGAGCCACCACGGCAGGCGGCCCACGTTCTCGTACGGCCCGATGATCAGGCCGGGGTTGACGATGAGCGAAGGACCGTCGAAGTACTTCTCGACCGCCCGTTCGCACCCCGCCTTCAGCACGCCGTACTCGCCGAAGTCCGCGTCGGCGTCGGGCGGGCACTCATGCCGCGGGAAGGTCTCGTCCACCGCGGGCTTGCCCGGGAAGTCCGGATAGGCCGAGATGCTGGAGATGAACGTGTAGTGGCCGGCGCGTCCGGAGAGCCGCCGTGCGGATTCGCGGACGGACGCGGGCGTGTAGCCGCAGACGTCGATGACGACGTCCCACTCACCTCCGCCGGCCAGCCGGTCGAGGTCCGCCGGGACCTCCCTGTCGCCGTGTACGGCGTGCACGCCCGGCAGGCCGGGTCCGCTCACGCCTCGATTGAACGTCGTGACCTCGTGGCCCTGGGACAGCGCCTCCGCCACGATAGCGCGGCCCAGGAACACCGAACCGCCGATGATCAGAACTCTCATGCGCCCATCCTCAGCGACGCCGCGCGGCCTTGTCGCCGTGGTTTCACGATCAGCGGACGGTCTCCGCTCACAGCGGACGGACGGCTCAGCCGCGGCGCAGCTCCGGAACCGCCGAGAAACGCCCCCGATCGAGCACGTGAACGCGGGCGGCGGCGATGTCGAAGTAGAGTCCCGTGAGCTCCAGCCTCCCCGCACGCACGAGGCTCTCCACGAGAGGGTGGCTCTCCAGGTTGTCCAGCTGCTGGATCACGTTCACCCGGCACAGCCGGTCGAGCGGGCCCGCGTCGTCGTCTTCCTCGGGGGACGCCACGAACCGGGCCAGGCTCTGCCGGCCGTGCCGCAGCCAGTTGCGCAGCGCGGGCAGTTCGGGCGCCTCACCGAGGAGGGCGGACATCGCGCCGCATCCCGAGTGGCCGCACACCGTGATCGTCTGGACCTCCAGCACCTTCAGGGCGTACTCGACGGCCGCCGAGACCGAGTCGTCGGGCGGCGTGCACGAGGCGCGTGGCACGAGGTTGCCGATGTTGCGCACCGTGAACAGGTCGCCCGGGCCGCTCGCGGTGATGATGCTGGGCACGACCCGCGAGTCGGCGCACGTGATGAACAGGTGAGAGGGAGTCTGCTTGCGGGCCATCCGGTGCAGCAGCGGCCGGACGAGCGGCGCGGTCCTGCGGTGGAACTCCCGCGTCCCCTCCAGCAGGTCCGGTGCGGCCTGCGCGTCGCCGGGGAGGCCGGGACCGGTCTCGCACATCTCGTCGTAGGCGCACAGGCTGTCGGCCTGGCGCGCGGAATCGACGACACGCCGGCGGTAGGCCCAGGGCAGCCAGAAGCGCTCGTGCTTGGGCGGGGTCCTGGCCGGCAGCATGCGCGCGCCGCTGACGGCCGCGGCGTACCACTCGCCGTGCATCTCGTCGATGTCGATCGTCCCGCCGCCGCGCTCGTGCTCCAGCCGCCAGGCGTGGAGGGTCTCGAAGGCGGCGTGGTCCATGAAGTCGAGGTTCAGGTCGAGCTCCACCGCCGTGCCCGGCGGGATGGCCGCCAGGGACTCGGTCAGGCGGGGCACGCCGAGGAAGGTGAGAGACCCGGTGACGACGATCCGCCAGCGGTCGCCCGCCTGCCGCACCACCACGGAGATCCAGGCGAGGCGGCGCAGGGCGAGCAGCGCGGCCAGGCCGAGGCCGAGCGCCACGCCCTCCGCGAGGCCGATGACCACGACGCCGGTCATCGTCACGAAGTAGATGGGCATCTCGCGGTGCCCCCGCAGGTTGCGGGCATGCCCGAGGTTGACCATCTGGACGCCGATGAACAGCAGCAGCGCCGCCAGGGCCTCGAGGGGGATGAGCGCGATCATCCAGGCGAAGGCGGCGGTGAACAGGAGCACCCACACGCCGTGGAGCACGGTCGACCAGCGGCTGCGTGCCCCCGCTCTGACGTTGGTCGTGGTGCGCACGACCACTCCGGACACCGGCATGCCTCCGAGCGCCCCCGACACCACGTTGGCGACGCCCTGCGCCGCGAGCTCCCTGTCGAGGTCGGCGCGCGGACCGTCGTGCTGCCGGTTCGACGCCACGCAGGTGAGGAGCGACTCGACTCCGGCGAGGAGCGCGACGAGCACGACCGCTCCCGCGATGGCGTGCCAGTCGCCCTGCGGCAGCAGCGGGGATTCCAGCGAGGAGAAGCCTCCGGACAGGTCGACCCGCGTCAGGTCCCAGCCGAGCACGGCCGCCGTCATCGCGGCGATGATCAGCGCCGCCAGGGGTGCGGGCACCACGCGGAGCCGGGGCACCCGCGCCCAGACGACCAGGATGCCGATCGTCAGGATGCCTACCATGACGGCGTGGCTGTGGTTGTTCACGATCTGCGACGGCAGCTCCAGGATGTTCTCGAGCGCTGAACTCTGGGACTTGCCGCCCAGCACGATGTGGAGCTGCGAGAGCGCGATCACCACGCCCACTCCGGCGAGCATGCCGTGGACGACGGCGGGGGAGACGCCCAGCGCGGCCTTCGCCACCCGGAACGCGCCGAGGAGGAGTTGGAGCAGCCCGGCGAGGAGCGTGATCATGCAGGTGGCGCGCCAGCCGTACGTGTGGACGAGCTCGGCGACGACGAGCGACAGACCGGCCGCCGGGCCGCTGACCTGGACGACCGATCCGCCCAGCGCGCCGGCGACCACGCCGCCCACGACGGCGGCCACGAGGCCCGCCGCGATTGGTGCTCCGGAGGCGACGGCGATGCCCAGGGACAGGGGCACCGCCACGAGGAACACCACGAGAGAAGCCGGCACATCGTGCTGGAGTACCGACCTCCAGTAACGCTGGGGACTCGCCTGACTACTCTGTGTCATGGGGCGACCCTATGACAGGGGCCGCCCGCTCCTCAGGCAAGCCGGCGGAAAATCACCGGTAATAGTCGGGATAGTCAGGCTCATCTTCCGGCTGGCGGTGGCTGCCCCTGCGCGCACTCGTCGACTGCGGGGCGTTCCCGTAGAGCTCGTCGTAGGACGGCCAGCTGCCGCCCGTGTTGTTCTGCTCCGGCCACGACTGCTGGCCGTTGCCGGTGCCGTTGGCCTGGCCCTGTTGCTGGTCGTAGGCGTAGGGGCTCTGCCCGGAGGGGACGTCGTAACCCGCCGACTCGTACGGTGACACCGCACGAGCCGGGCCCGTGTGGGCGCCCGTGGGCCCCGCCGCGGAGTCGGCGTCGTCGATCGTGGCCCATCCCGCGCTCACCTCATAAGAGGAGGACGAAGGGGTGGCGGTGTATCCCGGGTCGTTCGAGTACGGGGAGTAGCCGGGCGGCTGGGCGGCCGGCGGCTGGTAGGTCTCGACGCCGGGCCAGGTCGTGCCGCCACGTGCGGGCGGCTCGGGGTCGTCGAGGATGTCACGGACACCCGACCAGGACGGCGACGTGGCCGGGCCGGGCGAGGCGGCCGGCGGCCAGGAGTTGTCACCCGGGGCGGGGGGAGTCGGGGAGGAGGGGATCGGGGTGACGGGCGGCGCGGTCGGCGGCACCGTGTAGGAAGGCCCCGTGTCCGCGGTCGTGAACAGGCCGGTGGAGCCGGGGGGCAGGTCGTAGGAGTCGGTGCTGCGCGGCGCGTCGTAGGCCGTCCAGCTGTCGAACGATCCCGTGCCGGGAGCGGGCGGCGTGGACGGCGTCAGCGGATCGGCGGGAGAGGCCCCGGGCGTCCCTGCCGTGGGAAGCACCGTGTCGAACGGGCCTGTGCCGGTGGTGTACAACCCGGGTGCGGGGGCCGTCGACGGCGTCGCGTCGAAGCCGCCGCCCAGTGGACCGGTGCCCAAGGGCGCCTCGAACGACCCGCTCGCGCGGCCGGCGCCGGTGTCGGCCGGACCCGCCGCGGAACGGCGGGCGGACCGCGAGGACCTGCCGGACCTGGGTGACCGGGACGCGGCCGAGCCGGCCGGACGGGGCGGCGGGGTGAAGGAGTCGCTTGCCGGGGGCGTGCTGAACATCCCGGTCGCCGGGCTCGCGTCGAAAGACCCGGTGGCGGGGCTCGCGTCGAACGATCCGGTCGCCGGGCTCGCGTCGAAAGACCCGGCGGCCGGGCTCACGTCGAAGGCCCCGGTGGCGGGACTCACGTCGAACGGGTCCGCGGACGGGCGGGCCGGTGCGGGCGTTCCGAGAGCGCCCAGGACGTCGGGAGTCGGCGCGGAGAACGCCACGGTCTTCTGGTCGGCGGCTGCCGACGCGGGGGTCACCCGTGAGGACTTGCGGCCGCTCGGGCGGTCGGACCCGGCGCGTAGCGGAAGCGGAGCCTGAACGGTCGCGGCGTCGGGGTCGGCCGCCCGGGGCTTGGCCGCCGGCGGCGTGTTCGGCGGGAGGTCGCCGGACGGCGCGCCCGAAGGCCGGCCCACAGGACGGGGAGTGGCCATCCGGGCACCGGGCCCGCTGAAGCCGCCGTCGTCGGCGCGCACGCGGCTCCAGTACTCGTCGTCGTAGTCGTCGGACTCGCCCCATTCGTCGACGCCGCGGCGGCCACGTGGAGCGGCGGGCTGCTTACCCGCGCTGCGCTGCGTGGGACGCGTCGCCTGCCGGCCTCCGGGCTTGGCCGCGGGACGGCCACCGGCGGGCCGCTGCTTCGGTGCGGCCTTCTCCTTCTCGGAGGGGTCCTCGAAGGCGTCGAAACCCTGGGGGAAGCTCTCGAAGAACGTCTCCTCGGCGG
Organism: Planotetraspora silvatica; assembly: GCF_016863315.1. Classification (GTDB taxonomy): domain Bacteria; phylum Actinomycetota; class Actinomycetes; order Streptosporangiales; family Streptosporangiaceae; genus Planotetraspora; species Planotetraspora silvatica. The sequence continues at coordinate 198,228 of NZ_BOOQ01000015.1, read as the reverse complement.
GACGGCGGGGCTTGGGCCCCTTGTTCTCGGCCATCGCTTTTAACCGCTCGGAAGAAAGAGCGCTCTCCCTGCGGTTCATCGAGCGCATGCCCAGAGCCACGACGACGAGCACCAAGAGCACGACGGCGACGAGGCCCATAATGACCGCGGTCATAGCACCACCTTCAAGGCCATGGCCTGCCAGCGGCGCCGGTGAGATCGCGCGGCCATCGACGCGACCTGCCCCCTCTGACCACCTGCGCTCAGCAATTGGATCCGATTCTGCTTGACCACAATGACCGTTGTCACACCCTAGGCGAAGATTGGTGTAGCACGACTACCTCCGGCGTTCAGCATGTCACTCGATGTTGGCCGCCGTGAGGCGACCGCGAGCGATCGTGTGATCAGCGATGTGCTCCAGCGTCTCGGCCAGGGGTGCGCCCTGCTTGAGATCGAGTTTCGTGTCGAGGGCGTAGACAGTGAAACGGTAACGGCCCTCGGTCTGGCACGGAGGCGTATAGCCGACTTTGCCGTTCGACGCCTGACCCTGCCTGGCGCCCCTCGGGACGCCGTTCTCGGCCAGCTCGGTGGTGTTCGGGTCGATGTTGAACACCACCCAGTTCACCGCGCTGCTCCTCGCACTGTTGTCGTCGACCACTATGGCGACGGATTTGGCACCCGACGTCCCCGACCAGCGGAGGGGAGGATTGCCCAGCCCGCCGCTGCAGGAATAGCCGTGCGGCAGGGGCGCCCCGTCACGGAAGCGCGGGCTCGACACACTGATCACGTCGAGGTTCCTGGGCGATCCGCCGCCCAGGATCCCGCAGCCCGACGCCGCGAGCGTTACCGCCGTGATGATGACGGCACACCGTGCGCCCATGGACTTCGTCGGCGACCCCATGCCCGATGATGCTACGCGGATCGGGATGGTGCACCGACCGAATCGGGCTGATCCGTGCCGCTGTCCCGCTGGGCGTACCGCTCTCACCTGCTGTGTCCCGTCCTTCGATTCGTCCCACTTCGACCATCCGGTCCCGCATGAGGGTACTGACCGCGCGGGCAAGGGTCGTTTTCGGCGACAATCGAGGCATGCAGGGGGTGACGAGGGAAACCAGTGTGAACTTCGCCGTCCTCGGACCTCTCGAGGTGCGCGACGACGGCCGCCTGATCGAGATAGGCGGGCAGCGGCTGCGCGCGCTGCTGACGCTCCTGCTCCTCGACACCGGCCGCACCGTCCCCACCGACGCCCTGGTCGCCGGCGTGTGGGACGACCATCCGCCGAACGGCGTGGGCAACGCGCTCCAGGCGCTGGTCTCCCGGCTCCGGGCGACGATCGACCGCGCACTCGTGGTGGCCGATCCGTCTGGCTATCGCCTCCTGGTCCCGCCCGATCAGGTCGACCTCCACCGCTTCACCCGGCTGGCCCGCGAGGGAGGCCGCGCCCTGGAGACGGGCGATCCCGGCCTGGCCGTACGGGCGCTCACGGAGGCTCTCGGCCTGTGGCGCGGCGCCCCGCTCACCGATCTGCCCGCGGGTGCGGTCGAGGTGGCCCGGCTCGAGGAGATCAGGATCGCCGCGACCGAGGACAGGATCGACGCGGAGCTCAGGCTGGGACCACGTCCGGACGTCGTATCCGAACTGTCGCGGCTCGTCGCCGCCCACCCGCTGCGGGAGCGGCTGCGCGGGCTGCTGATGCGCGCCCTCTACGGTTCCGGCAGGCAGGTGGAGGCGCTCGCCGCCTACGAGGACGCGCGCGCCACGTTCGCGGACCGGCTCGGCGCCGACCCCTCGCCGGCGCTGGCGGAGGTGCACCTGTCCATCCTGCGCGGCGACGGTGCGCGACCCGCACAGGCCCGGCCGCCCGCGCGGACACCGGCCCAGCCGCTCGTCGTACGGTCGCCGGTGCGGAAGGGGAACCTGCGCGCCCGCCTGACCAGCTTCGTCGGGAGGGAGGGCGACGTCGAGCAGGTGGGGGAGTCGCTGGCCCGCAACCGCCTCGTCACCCTCCTCGGCCCCGGCGGCGCGGGGAAGACCAGGCTCGCCGTCGAGTCGGCCGAGGCGTTCGCGTCCTCCGTCCCGGACGGCGCGTGGCTCGTGGAACTGGCGTCCGTGCTCGACCCGGCCCAGGTCCCGCACGCCGTGCTGGCCGCGCTCGGTCTCCGGGACATGGGGCTCGTGCCCGTGCGCCCGGCGGCAGGCCCGGCCGCCGCCGCCGACGCGGCCGACCGCCTGGTCACGGCGCTGTCGGGACGCGCTCAGCTGATCGTGCTGGACAACTGTGAGCACCTCGTGGGCGCCGCGGCCACGCTGGCCGACCGGCTGCTCGCCGACTGCCCCGGAGTCCGGATCCTGGTCACGAGCCGCGAGCCGCTCGGCATCACCGGAGAGGTGCTCTGGCCGGTTCAGCCGCTCGGCCTCGACCATGCCGTACGGCTGTTCGCCGACCGTGCGGCCGCGGCGCGGCCCGGTTACCGGGCGCGGGACGACAGGCTCGCGGTCGAGCGCATCTGCAGCGGGCTCGACGGAATGCCCCTGGCCATCGAGCTGGCGGCCGCCAGGCTGCGGACGTTGTCCGCGGAGCAGATAGCCGACCGGCTCGGCGACCGTTTCCGCCTGCTGACCAGCGGCAGCCGTACGGCCATGCCGCGCCACCAGACCTTGCGCGCGGTCGTCGAGTGGAGCTGGGACCTGCTCGACGAGGAGGAGCGCACGCTCGCGGCGCGCCTGTCCGTCTTCGCGGGCGGCGGGACGCTGGAGAGCACTGAAGAGGTGTGCCGCGGCGATCTCGACGTCCTCGGCCGCCTCGTCGACAAGTCACTGGTGGTGTTCGACGGCGGGCGCTACAGCATGCTGGAAACGGTCCGCGCCTACGCGGGCGACAGGCTGGCGGAGATGGGCGACGAGCGCGAGATCCGGCTGGCCCACGCCCGCTTCTTCGCCGAGATGGCCGTGACCGCCGACCCGCACCTGCGCCGGGCCGAGCAGGTCGAGTGGCTCCCCCGGCTGTGGGCCGAACACGACAACCTCTCGTCGGCCCTGCTCTGGGCCACCGACCAGGGCGAGACCGACATCGCGCTGACGCTCGTCGGCAACCTCGGCTGGTACTGGTGGCTGGTGGGGCACCGGCGGGAGGGCGCGCAGCGCGCCGAGGAGGTCGTCCGCATGGCGGAGGGCGACTCCGGGGCTGACCCGGTGAAGGTCGCGCTCGCCCACGCGGTGCTCGGCCTGACATGGGCCGCCGCGGACCTGCAGTGGGACAGGGCGCGGGAGAGCCTGCAGACGGCCATACAGCTCATGCGGGACAATCCGGTCCCGGGTCCACCGCACCCGGTGGTGGCGATGGCCGGGCCGATCCTGGCGCTTCTGCTCGGCTCGGACTTCGAGGCCAACGCTCATCTGGAGGACCTGTTCGGCCATCCGGATCCGTGGGTGGCCGCCGCCGCGTACATGTTCCGCGGGAACGTGTACTTCAACACGGGCCGTGTCGCCGAGGGGGAGAGCCACCTGCGGGCCTCACTCGACCGGTTCAGGGAGGTCGGCGACAGATGGGGGACGGGCAACGCGCTCGCGTCGCTGGCGGAGACGGGCACGATGCGCGGCACCGGCGAGGCCATCGAGATCCTTCGGGAGGCCATCGCACTCGTCGACGCGGTCGGCGCCGTGGAGGACACGCCGTACATGCGGACCCGCCTGGCGATCGTGCTCAACATCGCCGGTGACCGGACGGCCGCCGACGCGGTGCTGGAGGAGGCCATGCGCATCTGCGTCGACAACGCCGATCCCATGGGGAAGGCCGGTGCCGAGCACGTCCGCGGCGACTTCGCGCGGGAGAGAGGCGACTTCGACGCCGCCCGCGAGTGTTACCACGAGGCGCTGCGGCTGCTGGGCAGGCCCGAGATGTCGTCGGCCCGGCAGTTGCACGCGACGCTGAGCTCGTCGCTCGGCATGCTGGCCGCGCAGGAGGGCGACCTCAGAAGGGCTCGCCGCCTCCATGGCGAGGCTCTGGCCCTCGCGGTGGAGTCGCAGGACGGGCCGGTGGTGGCCCATGTGATCGTGGCGTACGCCGGTCTCGCCGCTCTCGAAGGTGATCACGAGAGGGCGGCGGTGCTCCTCGGCGGGGCGACCGCCGTACGCGGAATCGTGGACGTCGTCGGCTACGACCATCTCCGGGCCACGGAGGCGGCCACGGCCGCGCTCGGCCAGGAGGTGTTCTCCCGGCATTACGAGCGCGGCCGGGCGATGACCCGGGAACAGGTCGTGGCGTTCGCGGGCTAGCACCGGCGCCGCCGTCATCAGATGCGGTTGCGGAAGGCCCGGATCGACAGCGGCGCGAACACCACCACGATGCCGACCGCCCAGAGCAGCGAGATGCCGGCGTGCGAGGCGACGGGACCACCGCTGAGCAGCCCCCGGACCGCGTCGGACAGGTGGCTGACCGGGTTGACCTCGACCCACTTCTGCAGCCAGGAGGGCATCGTGTCGGTCCGCACGAAGGCGTTGCTGGTGAAGGTGATCGGCATCATCAGGGAGAACATCAGGATCTGGACCTTCTCCTGGTCGGACGCCCTGAGTCCGACCAGGACCGCCACCCAGGACATGGCCAGCGCGAAGGCCAGCAGCACCGCGAGCGCACCGGCGACGCCGATCAGGCCCGTGTGGACGCGGAACCCGAGGACCAGGCCCAGCCCCAGGAAGAGGGCGAACGCCCACACCTGCTTGAGGGTGTCGGCCACGATCCGTCCCGCCAGCGGCGCCGAACGGGCGATCGGCAGGCTTCGCAACCGGTCGAAGACGCCCTTCGTGATGTCGGTGTTCAGCCCGACCGCCGTGGTCATGCTCGCGAACAACATGTTCTGCGCGACCAGGCCGGGCAGCGCGAACTGCAGGTAGTCGCCGGTCGACCCCGCGATCGCTCCGCCGAAGACATAGGTGAACAGCAGCAGGAACATGACGGGCTGGACGCTCAGGTCGAGCAGCTCCATCGGATTGTGCTTGATCTGGACCAGGCTTCTCCACGACAGCGTCATGGTGTGGCGGAGCGTGGCCGAGGGGCTGACCCTCGGGGCGGCGACGGCGCCCGTCGCGGTCTGGGCGATCGCGGTCATGATGTCTCCTCGTGGTGGCCGTCGCGGGTGCTCGGTCGTGTCCCGGACGGCGCCGGGTTCAGAGTCGTCGGTGTCGTGGCCGGTCGTGTCCCGGATGGTGCCGGGTTCAGGGTCGTCGGTGTCGTGGCCGGTCGTGCCGGTGCCGGTGGTCGTTCGGGGACCCTTCGGGTCGTGGCCGTGCGTGTCATGCCGCGACCTCCGCGGGCTGCGCCTTCTCCTCGGCCGCGTGGCCGGTGAGAGCGAGGAAGACCTCGTCGAGACTCGACTTGCGCAGGGACAGCTCGGCCGCGATCACGCCGAGGTCGTCGAGGCGCCGGACGATCGCGGGGACGACGGCGGGGTCGCGCACACCGGCCCTGACCACGCCGCCGGACACCGTGGGCGCGAGGTCGAGGATGTCGCCCACCACGCGCGCCACCAGGTCGAGATGGGCGGTCTCCGCCGGGCGGACCTCCAGCACCTGGCCCCCGGTCGTGGCCTTGAGCTCGTCGGACGTGCCGGCGGCGATGACCTTCCCGTGGTCGAACACGACGATGTCGTCGGCGAGCTGGTCGGCCTCCTCGAGATACTGCGTCGTCAGCAGCACGGTCACGCCGTCGTTCTGGAGCCCGCGCACGACGCCCCACAACTCGGTGCGGCTGCGCGGGTCGAGCCCCGTCGTCGGCTCGTCGAGGAACAGCACCTGCGGACGGCCGATCAGGCTGGCCGCCAGGTCGAGGCGGCGGCGCATGCCGCCGGAGTAGGTCTTCGTCGCGCGGCCCCCGGCGTCGGTCAGGTCGAAGCGCTCGAGAAGCTCGGCGGCGCGCCGCCGAGCGTCGGCCCGCGTCATGTCGAGCAGCCGGCCGATCATCACGAGGTTCTCCACGCCGGTCAGCGTCTCGTCGACCGCGGCGTACTGACCTGTCAGGCCGATCAGTGACCGCACCTGATGCGCCTGCTTCACGACGTCGAAACCGCCCACCTGCGCCCGGCCCCCGTCCGGCCGCAGCAGGGTGGCGAGAATGCGGACGGCGGTGGTCTTCCCCGCGCCGTTGGGCCCCAGCACTCCGAGCAGCCGCCCCTGGGGCACCTCGAGATCGACCCCGTCGAGCGCCCGGGTCTCGCCGTAGTGCTTCGCCAGGCCCTGTGCCTGGATCGCGTATCTCATGGATTTCCTCTTCCTCGTTGTGGACACCATCACCTTGCGGCATGCCACTGACAGTTCACTGAGCGTCGCAATCAGCCGCTGACATATCGCTGACGGCGGGGTCCGATCTTTTAGGGTGGGGTTGTGAAAGGTCCATTACGGGATCCGGCTCATCGGGTGTCACGGCGAGCGATCGCCCTGTGGCTGGTCGAGTCGCTGATCGGGTTCGCCATCTTCTTCGGCGGCGCCCTGCTGCTCGCGTTCTGGATCGGCCGGAGCGACTGGGCGGTCCTGCCCGGCTGGCTGTCCGACCACGCATGGCTGCTGCCGCTCGTCGTCGGCGTCGTGATGGCTCCACTGGTGATCATCGAACCGCTGTGGCGCTACGCCGTACATCGGTGGGAGTTGTCGGGCGACGTCGTGTACGCCAGATCGGGCTGGCTGAGCAGGGAATGGGTGTTCGTCCCCGTCAGCCGGATCCAGACGGTGGACAAGGCGCAGGGCTGGTTCGAGCGCGCGCTCCGCCTGGCCACCGTGGAGATCCGCACGGCGTCGCACGCCGGGTCGTCGACGATCAAGGGACTCGACTACGACGTGGCCGCCGGTTTCGCCGAGGAGCTGGCCCGCCGGGCTCAGGAACTCAGGGACGACGCGACATGACAGAGCCTGGTCCCGCACATCAGGGACCCGCACATCAGGGACCCGCACAGCCGGGGCCAGGTCAGCCCGGGTCCTGGCCGTCAGGCCCCGGCGGCCTTCCCGTCCGTCCCGGTGGGACGCCGTACGGCGAGGCGGGGGCGGCCCGGCGGCTGAGCCCTCGCGTCCTGCTGATCGACCCGATCCGGATGTTGCCCACGCTGCTCCTGCCGCTCGCAGGTGTCCTGGTGGCGGGCGGATTCTCGCCCGCGTCGTTCGGCTGGGCGGCTCTCGGCGTAGGGGGATCGGTGGTCTACGCGGTCGTCCGCTGGTCGACGTTCACCTACCGCGTGTCCGGCGACCGGCTGGAGCTCACCCGCGCGCTCATCAGCCGGTCGGTGCGGACGATCCCCCTGGAACGGGTCCGCGGCATCGACATCACCACCCCGCCCCTGCATCGCCTGCTCCGCCTCGCCGTCCTCAAACTCGACACGGGCGCAGGCGGCGGCGAACAGGAGGGCGAGCTCGACGCGCTCACGGTGGAGGATGCCGAGAGCCTCCGGGCGGTGCTGCTGGCCCGCCGTCCGGTGACACCGCGTCACCGGACGGAGGACTCGGCGGCGCCGGAGGGCACCGCGCTGGGCGCCCCCGCACGGGACGGCGTCGCGCTGGACGGTGCCGCGGGGGACAGTGCGGTTCGGGACGGGGCGGCTCGGGACGGGGCGGTTCCGGCACGAGGGGCGGCCACCGGGCGGACCTCCGGCCACCACGACGAGCGGATCATCGGCCGTGTGCCGCGTTCCTGGCTCAGGTACGGCCCGCTGTCCGGCGCGTACCTGCTGACGCCCTTCGCGCTGATCGCCGGAGCGGTCGGCCTGGCCTTCCAGGTGGGCGGCGAGTTGCGCGTCGACGCGCGGACGGCGAGGGTGGCGTTCACCTGGGTGGAGGGACATCCCGCGCTGCTGGTCGCCGGCGTGGTGCTGCTGATCCTGGCCATGCCCGTGGTCGGGGGCATCATGTACGCCGTCTTCAACTGGGACTTCACCCTGCGCACCCGGGACGGGTACCTCGTGGCGGAGCGCGGCCTGGTCACCCGCCGGACGGTTTCGCTGGAGCGCCGCCGGATCCGTGGATACGAACTGGTCGACGGATTGATCGAACGCCGGTTCAAGGTCGTGCGGCTGTGGGCGGTGGTCACCGGCCTCGGGGACTCCGAGACCAGAGGCCAACTGCTGCCGGTGACACCCCGGACGTACGCCGTCGACGTCGCCTCGGACGCCATCGGGCCCTTCGCCATCCCGCTGCGGCCGCACCCGTCCCAGGCACGGCGTCGCAGGTTGTTCCGGGCCGTCACGCCCTGGCTGGTCGTCGCCGCGGCGATGTTCCTGCTGGGATGGGAGGTGGCCGCGTCGGCCGCCCTGGTCCTGGCGCTGCTCGGGATACCGCTCGGGCTGGACCGATACCGCTCTCTCGGGCACGCCTACGACGGCACGAGACTGTCGGTGCGCAACGGGTCTCTGCGCCGGGGACAGGCCGTCGTCGAGCGCCGAGCGGTGGTGGGGTGGACCCTGCGGCAGACGGTGTTCCAGCGGATGTCGGGAGTGCTGACCGTGGTCGCCGGAGTCGGCGCGGGAACCGGCGGCTATTCCGCGATCGACACAGGAGAGACCCAGGGCGTGGAGTTCGCGGCCGAGGTCACTCCCGACTGGATCGGCCCGTTCCTCGCCCCACCGACTCGATAGAGGCTTTCCGCACGAGGCGGACCGCGCATCGCGACGTTCCGGCACGAGGCCGCCGGTCACGTTCACGACGCGAGGCCCGGCCCGCCGGTCATGTTCACGTGCCGGGCCTCGGCCTGCCAGTCGGGCTCACGCCGGTCAGGCTCATGTTCCAGGCCTCGGCCTGCCGGTCGGGCTCACGCCGGGCCGGTCAGGCTCACATCGGACGTCGCTCGCGAAGGCCTATTCGGGCTTGCGCGCGCCGAACATGATCTCGTCCCACGTCGGCACGGAGGCCCGACGGCCCCGCGACTTGCGCGGCCGCGCCGGTGCCGGCTTCGGCACGGGAGGCGCGGGCGTCTCCGGCTTCGCGTCCTTGGGCGCTTCCTTGACGGCACCCTGCGCCGGAGCCTTGGCGGCCTCCTTCGCCGCGGGCTCGCCGGCGTCCTTGGCCGCTGGAGCCGCCGCCGCGTCTCTCCCGCCACCGGGACGATTGCCGTTCGCGGCGGGCGCACCGGCACGCGCGGCGGCAGGCGCCTGAGCGGGCACCTCATGTCCCGTCGTAGCAGGAGCGGGTGCCTTGGACGGCGCAGGAACGGCCTTCTCCGCCCCCTTCGATGCCGGGACCGGCGCCGGTGAACCGCCGGCCGGTGCCGTACCGGTGGCGGCACGCGGGGGAGCGGGAACCGGCCGCGGAGCAGGCGTCGGCCGAGGAACCGGAGCAGGTACGGCCGGCGCCTTCACGGGAGCCGCGACGGGGGCCGCGGGGCGGGCGGTGTCGCCGACCTTGTCCCCAGCCTTGTCCCCAGCCTTGTCCCCGGCCTGGTCTCCGGAGACGTCCGCCGGGGCCGCCTCTCGCCTCTCGCCGACGGCGGCCGTCTCCACGACCGTCTCGGTGACAGGCTCGGTGGCGCGCTCGTCCTGGGTGGCGGCGACTTCGGCGGAAGCCCTCGCGGCATCCTCGGTAGCCGCGGCCTCCCTCACCGGCGCGTTCTCGTCGTCCGTCTGGTCCTGCGTCTGGTTCACGGTTCCGCCCCCGGCCGTCTCGTGCTCCGCCGTCTCCGGCTCTGTCTCCGTGGCCGTGTCACGCGCGGACGTGTCCCGCGGCTCTTGCGAGCCGTCGAGGACGGGCTCGGGCGCGTCCGGCATGGGGGGCTCGGTCGTGGAGGGGAGAAGAAGTTCGGGGATCGGGAGAGTCGACGCACGTTCCGGCGCGGAAACCGCCGGGTGGTTCACGGGCCGGTCGTCGGCGACCGGTCGCAGCGGCGTCGGAGCCTGCGGAAGGGGCGTCGCCTGAGGCAGCCGGAAGGCGGGAGGCTCCTCCACCTCGTCGGGCTCGATCAGCGGCTCAGGCAGCCTGAAGGGCACCGGAGCGGGCTCGGCCCGGTACGCGGCAGGCTCCTCGTGGCGCGGCTCGGGCCGGTAGGCCGGGGGCTCCTCATGGCGGGGCTCGTTCCACGCCGGCGGTTCCTGGCGCAGCGGAGGGTCGAGACGGGCGGGCGGCTCGTGCCGTACGGCAGGGCGGTCGTAGCCGGGCTCGGCGCGGCCGTATGTGTCCTGCCGGCCGGAGCCCGGGAGCGGCGCCACGGGGGCGAGCTTGGCCGCGAGCCTCGGCACGAAGGGACGGACGGTCGAGTCGTCACTGTCGGGCTCGACGTACTCGGCCGCCGACAGGCGCATGGCCTCGTCGTCGTTGGGGGTGATGTGGCGGCGCCGCGGGTCGAACAGCCACTCGGCGTGCCGGGTGTGCCCGTTCCAGACGAAGCCCAGCTTCACCCGCCACAGGTTGTCGTCGCGCTTGCAGGAGTCCCAGTCGATCTCGTCGGCGGGGACGCCGCGGCGGGTGAGACGCTCGGCGACGAGCTCGCCCAGCGTCGGACCCGGGGTGTTGTCTCCGGGCATGCGGACCGGGGCGCGCTGCGCCTGCTGGGCCATGTACTCGCGCTCCTGGAGAACGGGTCCCTCGAACCAGCGGACGCGTTCCACCGGGATGCCGGCGGTGGCCGCGATCTCCTCCGCCGTCTCACCGGCGCGGATTCGAGCCTGGATCTCCTTGGGGCGCAACGGACTCTCCACTTCGATCTCGTACTGGCCGAGACGGGAGAAGTTGCCGCGGACCGCGGCGCGGAGCCGGTCGTCGACGGGAAGCGTGAACCGCGTGCCCCGTCCGGCCGTGGCCAGGACGAGATACGTGCCGTCCTCACTTACCGCGACGAGACGGAGCTCCTGCATGCGAGTCCCTTCGTCATCGTGCTGCGTCTTCCCCCGGACCCTTGAGTCTCTCGCGTGAGCCGGTTGCCTTCCAGCACCGTACCCGGCATGTCCGAACATCGCCTCGCCCAGGGGTGGGGCAGATGTTGTGACGCCGGTCACATTTTCCGCGCTCACCTTGCTACAGCCCGCCGGGGTACGGCAAGCGGGCAGGTGTCCTCGACGGATTGTCCCGTACGACGCCGCCCCGCGGGGTGGAGTCGGCTCATGACGCGAGAGAATGGTGGGTCGTTCTTCCTGAGGTGATGCGCGCTCACTGTCCGTGGATGCGGCCGTCCCGGCGCCGGCACGGCGACGGGTGGCGTCGTGGTCGCCGCGGCGGTCGCGGCGGCCCCCGCTGAAGAGGCCGTCAGGCCCCGCCTGCGGGAGGGGTTGATGTGCACTTGCTCCCCCGGGTTCGAGTGGCACGCCGGGCTCAGGCTGCCCGTGCCTCGCAATGTGCCCGTAAGCCGGTCAGGTGAGGCAACCCGACACGCCGGGAAAGCCTCACAAGGGGGTTCTCTTTACGTGGCCGTGGTTTCCGGGCCGTCTACGGGGGAACTCGCGCGTGCCGTCCCGAGCACCTGGTCCAGATAGTCGTTGGCGAACAGCCCGTCGGGGTCGAGCCTGGCACGCAACGCGTGGAAGTCGGCGAACCTCGGGTAGACCGTCTGGAGGTATGCCGCGTCCCGGGTGTGCAGTTTGCCCCAGTGCGGGCGGCCCTGGAACCGCATCATGATCTCTTCGACGCCCGCGAAGTAATCCGGGTTCGGCGTCGGGCGGTAGATGTGGCACGCGATGTACGCCGACGGCCTGCCGTACGCGGTGGAGAGCCAGGCGTCGGACGGCGGCGTGACCCTGACCTCGACCGGGAAGGTGATCTTCCAGTCCGACCGCTCGATCAGGTCTCGTGTCTCACGGAGGGCCTCGGCGAGGTGGTGGCGGGGGATGGCGTACTCCATCTCGAGGAAGCGCACCTCGCGGACCGACGTGAAGATCTTGTATGAGGCGTCCGCGCATTCCGACGCGCTCAGCACACTCGCCGAGAGCCTGTTGATGCGCGGGACGGCCCCGGGGGCGCGGGCTCCCACCGCGCACATCGCCCCGAAGAGGGTGTTCTCCAGGAAGACGTTGTCCAGCCAGTGTTTGAACGCGCCCGGCGGCCTGGCCGGGCCGGGGGAGCGGTTGTTCCGCTTGACCAGGCAGGTGTCGGTGTGCGGCAACCAGAAGAAGTCGAGGTGCTCGTTGTCTCCCGTGAGCTCGTTGAGCGAGTCCAGGATGCGGCTGAACGGCATCGGCTCGCGGCGCGAGTGGAGGAGGAACGACGGCTCGACCCGGAACGTCACGGCGGTGAGGATGCCGAGGGCGCCCAGGCCGACACGTGCCGCGTCGAACAGATCGCCCTCACTCACGGTGGTCGTCGAGCCGTCGGCCAGGACGATGTCCATCTCGAGGACCTGGTCGGCGAGACCGCCGATCTCGCGTCCCGTGCCGTGGGTGCCGGTCTGGATGGCACCGGCGACCGTCTGGGCGGTGATGTCCCCCATGTTGGCCAGGGCCAGCCCGCGTGCCTGCAGTTCCTCGTTGAGCGCGCGGAGCGGTGTGCCGGCGGCGACCTTGACGCGGCCGTCGCCGGTCTCGATGATCCCGGTCAGCGCGTCCGGTCTGAGAAGGATGCCGTCGGTGAGCGCGACGCCGGTGAACGAGTGTCCGGTGCCCAGCATGCGGACCCGCCGCCCACCGTGCGCGGCATCCGTGACAGCCCGCGCCACGTCGGCGGCGGACGTGGGCGTCCGGAACTCCGAGGGAGTGACCGACTGGTTGCGTGCCCAGTTGACGAAGGCGCCCATGTTCCTCCTCGCGCAGTGAAACCGCACGCCCCCGTCGTGGAACATGAACACTACTCATAAAATCGGCGGCTGCCTATGGCCCCGCCGCCGCGCCGCGCCTCAGTTGGTGCGGTGCTCCATCCGGACCAGCGTGGACCCCGCCACGCCGACGACCGCCGCGGCGAGGGCGCAGGCGAAGGTGAACCCGTAGGCGTTCGACGCGCCGTACACGTCGGTCAGGTGACCGCCCGCCCAGGCGCCGATGGCCACGCCGAACCCGATCGACGTCGAGATCCACGACATGCCCTCGGTGAGCTGCGACGTCGGCACCAGGCGCTCGATGAGGGAGAAGCCCGTGATCAGAGTGGGCGAGATCGCGAGGCCCGCGAAGAACAGGGCCACGGCCATCGGGCGGATGTCGTTCATCAGCAGGACCGGCGTGAGCCCCACCGCGAAGATCGAAAGCCCTCTGATGAACCGGCTGCGCAGGCTGATCTTCCAGTGGCGGGAGCCGTACCAGAGGCCGGAGACCATGCTCCCGCCGGAGAGCGACGCGAGCAGGAATCCCGCCGCGACCTTGCTGCCCTGTTCGTCGGCGAAGGCGACGGTGATGACGTCGACCGAGCCGAACACCGCGCCCATCGCGAGGAAGACGGCCGACAGCAGGGCCACCCCGGGGATCGCGATGGGGGAGCCCGCGTGTTCCCTGTGCCGGACGGCGGGCGGTTCGGTGCCGCGCAACACGGAGAACGCCAGCGTGCCCACGAGCGTGAGGACGATGGCGACGATGATCCCGGCGTACACGTTCACCGTGGTCGCGAGCGCGGTCACGAAGGCCGGGCCGCCGACGAAGATGACCTCGTCGGCCACCGACTCGAACGAGAACGCGGTGTGCAGTTGCGAGGAGTCCTTGAGGACGTGCGACCAGCGGGCGCGCACCATCGAGCCCAGCGACGTGGCGGTGGCCCCCGCGGCGGCGCCCGTCGCGAACAGCGTCCAGATCGGGGCCGTCGCGTGGGCGCACACCATCAGGCCGCTCAGGGCGACCCCGTGGAGCAGGGCGAACGGCACCAGGACCTTCGCCTGGCCGAACCTGTCGACGAGACGGCCGGACACCGGGGCCGCCATGGCGTAGGCGAGCGAGAAGACGGCCGACACCGCGCCGGCGGTGGCATACGAGCCCGTGATCGCGGAGACGAGGAGCACGACGCCGATGCCGAGCATCGACATGGGAATCCGCCCGATGAAGCCGGTGATGACGAAGCCCTTGGCCCCGGGCGTGCCGAACAGGCCTCGGTACTGCCCCACCATGTCGCATCCCTTCGGCACTGTGTCGCCGCGCGCTCCCGCTCCGGTCGGGGCCGGCTGATGAGAGCACGCTGTGCGTCCGGGCACACCGGTTGGGAGCGGCGGCGGCCATGAGCATCTTCCTCATGGCACGCGGACGTGGCTTACGCAGCTCGACCCTCGCGCACAACCCCGGCGTATGGCAAGTGATTTTTACGTCTTTGGGGTGAAGGGATTAACCTGGGTCGGGTGCGCCTTCTTCCCCGGTCCACGCGTCTTCGTGCACTTGTGGCCGGGCTGACCGTCCTGATCGTCGGGGTCATCGCCGGAGGCGTGGTCCTGCTGGTCTCCGCCGATGAGGGCCGGCAGCCCGTCGCGGCCGATCATCCGGCCGCGGGAACGGTCGTCCCCGATGTGGCGCTCCCCTCGAGCCCGCCCGTCGTCGACGTCGTCAGCGTGCGGGTCACGCCGCCGAGCATGCTGGCCATCACCCCGGCTCCCGTGTCCGCCGGGACGTTGCAGGCGATCGCCGGTCTGAAGCATGTGCGGAAGGTGGCGGGCGCCGGCGGAGGTGCGGTGCGCACGGCGGGCCAGGGGCTGCAGTTGCTCGCCGTCGACCCCACCGAATTCCGTTCGTGGACGCCCAAGCCCGTGGCCGACCAGCCCGAGGTCTGGAGTGCGCTCGCGCGCAACGAGGTCGTGGCCGACAGCAAGACGGTCGACCGGCCGGGCATGGCCCTCGGAACCGATCTCCAGATCGACGGTGGCCCGCGGGTGCGCCTGGCGGCGTCCGCGCCGCTCGGGCTGCCCGGTGTCGACGGCCTGGTCAGCACCGACCTGGGACGGCGACTGGGGCTCGCCGCCGACGTCGTGGTCCTCATCCACGCGGATCGTGGCACGCCCGACAAGCGCGCGGTCGGCCGGCTGCTCGGGCAGAAGGCGCAGATCGTGACCGTGGGGGCGAGCCGAGCCCCCGCCACCACCCCGGCGAAGACCACCTCGACGTCGGGGCTGGTCGGACGGCCGGGCAGCTACCTGGAGCTCTACCAGCGGGCCGCGACGGTCTGCCCCGGCCTGTCGTGGACCGTCCTCGCCGCCATCGGGCAGGTGGAGAGCGGCCACGGGCGCAACAACGGGCCGTCGTCGGCGGGCGCGCTCGGGCCGATGCAGTTCATGCCCGCCACCTGGAAGTCCTACGGCGTCGACGGCGACGGCGACGGCGAGTCGGACATATGGAGCCCCTACGACGCCGTCCCGGCGGCCGCGAAATACCTCTGCGCGAACGGCGCCGGCAGCGGCGGGGACAAGCTCAGGAAGGCCGTCTGGTTCTACAACCACTCGTGGTCGTACGTGGACAAGGTCCTCGGCCTGGCGACGTCGTACGCGCGGAAGTATCCCTGAGCGGCCCCGATCCGCCCGGTGGCGCCCAGGGCCGGCGGATCGGGTGCCGGTGTCAGGACGCGGTTCGGTGACGCTCTCGGGGCCGCTTCGACGCCGGCTCAGGACCGGCGGATCGGCGCCGGGCAGCAGGTCGCGGCGCAGGGGACGGGCTCGGGCTCGGCCATCAGCTCGCTCACCATGGAGACGAAGCGCGGGTGCGTGCCCGCCGTGGCCGCTCTGCTGAGCGCCATGCCGAGCTTCTCAGCCAGGGTCGCCGCCTCGACGTCGAGGTCGTAGACGACCTCCATGTGATCGGACACGAACCCGATCGGCACCACCACGACAGCGCGGACGCCGTCCTCGTGCAGCGCCTCCAGGTGGTCGCAGACGTCCGGCTCCAGCCAGGGGACGCTCGGCGGGCCGCTGCGGCTCTGCCAGACCAGGTCCCAGGGCCGGCCGGCGTCCACCTGCTCGGTGACCAGCGCGGCGGCCTTCCTGAGCTGGGCTTCGTACGCCCCGCCCGCGGGGCCCGCGGACCTCGCCATCGAGACCGGGATGCTGTGCGCGGTGAAGACGAAGCGCGCGGTGTCCCGTACGGCCGGCGGAAGTGCGTCGAGAGCGGCACGGGTGTGGTCGGCCATCGCCGCGATGAAGCCGGGGTGGTCGTAGTAGTGCCGCAGCTTGACGATCTCGGGTGCGCCGGGGACCGCGGCCCGCGCGCGGGCGATGTCGTCGAGGTACTGGCGGCAACTCGAGTAGGAGCTGTAGGCGGCCGTGACGAACGCCGCCGTCTTCCTGACCCCGTCGGCCTTCATCTGGCGGACGGTGTCCTCCAGGAAGGGGTGCCAGTTCCGGTTGCCCCAGTAGATCGGCAGGTCGACGTCGAGCGCGTCGATCAGGTCACGGCACTGCTGGTTGATCGGGCTGACCCCGCCGAAGCCCTGGTAGTGCGCCTCGACCTCGAGCAGCCGTTCGCGTGGCACTCCCCGGCCGCGTACGACGTTCTCCAGGAACGGCATGACGTCGGCGGGCTTCTCCGGCCCGCCGAACGAGACGACGAGCAAGGCGTCGTAAGGCAAGGTGCTCCCCATGACTGTCCAGCCTACGCAGGATCCGGCCCGGTCTCCTCCGGAGGTGCGCTCCGTTGGGATCACGTGGAGATCCGGGTAGGTTCGAGCGGTGAGCCAATTTCCGGACATCCGTGAATACGTTGCCCTGCCGCGCGTGGTGTCGCTGCGGCTCTCCCCTGACGGGACCAGGCTCGTGTCCGTGGTCCAGTCACTCAGCCCCGACCGCTCGTCGTACGGCACCGCGCTGTGGGAGATCCCCCTCGGCGCCGAGGCCCAGCCGTACCGGCTGACGCGGTCCGCGAAGGGGGAGGCGGGCGCGGAGTTCACCGCCGAGGGCGAGTTGCTGTTCGTCTCCCGGCGGCCCGACGAGACCGTCAAGGACAACGACGAGAACGTCCCGGCGTTGTGGCTGCTGCCCGAGCGCGGCGAGCCCCGCCGGATCGCGTCCAGACCCGGCGGGATCGGCGGCGTGCGGTCCGCGGGCGGCGTGGTGGTCTTCGCCGCCGACGTGCTGCCCGGGGACTCCGCCACGGAGGAGGACCGCCGCAAGGCTCGCAAGGACGCCGGCATCAGCGCGATCCTGCACGAGCAGTACCCCATCCGGTACTGGGACCACGACCTCGGGCCGGCGCAGACCCGTCTGCTCGCCGGTGCCGTACGGGACGGCCTGGACGACGCCGCGGACCTGACGCCGGAGCCGGGACGGGCGCTCGACAGGGCGTCGTTCGCCGTCACCCCCGACGGGGCCTCGGTCATCACGACCTGGCAGGTCTTCCTGCCCAACGGCGAGATGCGGGCCGACCTCGTCGCCGTCGACATCCAGACGGGCTCCCGGCGGACACTGGCCGCGTCCGACGGTCACGAGTTCGGCGGCCCCGTGGTGGTGTCGCCGGACGGGCGTCACGTCGCCTGCACGCGGGAACGGCTGGGGGACCAGGAACTCTCGACGTCGCTCGAGCTGTGGGTCGTCGACCTGGAGACCGGAGAGGGCCGCGCGCTGGGCGGCGAACTGTTCCCGTCCGCCGTCGCGTGGGCGCCCTCGTCGGACGTGATCTACATCGTGGCCGATCACCTGGGCCGCCGGCCGGTGTTCCGGATCGCGCTCGATGGCGTCGTCACCCGGCTGACCTCGGACGACGGGGCCTACCAGGAGCTGTGCCCGGCTCCCGACGGCTCGCTCTACGCCCTGCGCGGCGCCGTCGACTCGCCCCCTCGCCCCGTGCGGATCTCCCCGGACGGCTCCGTCGCCGACCTGCCCTCGCCCGCGCCGTCCCTGGACCTGCCCGGCACGCTGACCGAGGTCAGCGCCACCGCCGAGGACGGGACGGAGATCCGGGGCTGGCTCGTCGTGCCCTCCGAGGCATCGGCGGAGAACCCGGCGCCGTTCCTCCTGTGGATCCACGGCGGCCCGGTGTCCAGCTGGAACGACTGGTCCTGGCGCTGGAACCCGTGGCTGATGGCCAAGAGCGGCTACGCCGTGCTGCTGCCGGACCCGGCGCTGTCCACCGGATACGGCCAGTCGATGATCGACAGAGGCTGGGGCGACTGGGGACCGGTCACGCACGCCGACCTGATGGCGATCACCGACGAGTGCCTCAAGCGGCCGGAGATCGACGACCAGCGGATCGCGGCCATGGGCGGATCGTTCGGCGGATACATGGCCAACTGGGTCGCCGGGCACACCGACCGGTTCAAGGCCATCGTCACCCACGCCTCGTTGTGGAACCTGGACCAGTTCGCCGGGACCACGGACGCCTCGATGTACTGGCAGCGGGAGTTCGGCACGCCCGGCTCCGACCGTTACGCACGGCTGTCGCCGCACCACTCGCTCGACAAGATCACCACCCCGATGATGGTGATCCACGGCGACAAGGACTACCGGGTGCCGATCGGGGAGGGCCTGCGGCTCTGGTGGGATCTCCAGCGGTCGGGTGTGGAGTCGAAGTTCCTCTACTTCCCCGACGAGAACCACTGGGTCCTCAAGCCGGGCAACGCCATCGCCTGGTACGAGACCGTGCTGGCCTTCCTGTCCCACCACGTCCTCGGCACCCCCTGGACACCCCCCGAGTCCCTGAGCTGAATTCCCCCTGAACACTTGTGGTGATCATGCACAGGTTCGTGTTCACCCGCCCTGACCTCCCGCCCCTCCGCGCGTGATCATGCACAGGTTCGGTTGTATCCCCGCTGACCTGCACCGACGCTGTCCGTGATCATGCACGGGTTCGGGGATCGGCGTCGTGACCTGCGGCGTCACCGGCCGTGATCATGCACGTCTTCGGGCCGGTGAACGCTGGTCTGGGAGGATGTCGTTCGTGACCATGCAGTCCGGAAATATCCGGACTGCATGATCATGCGAGGAGTCCGCGCAGGTGGCGGGGCATGATCTCGAACCTGCGCATGATCACGAAATGTGAGGGGGCAGGTCACCGTGGATGATCGCGAAGGTGTGCATGATCACGGCGAAGGGGTGACGGCGGGGGAGTTGCTGGCGCTGGCTACCGACATCGCCCGTGAGGCAGGGGAGATGCTCCTCGCCAAGCGTCCCGCACGGCCCGAGGTCCTGGCGACCAAATCCAGCCCGACCGACGTCGTGACCGCCCTGGACAAAGCCGCGGAGGAGTTGATCCGCGCCCGGATCGGCCAGGCCAGGCCCGGCGACGCGGTACTCGGCGAAGAGGGCGGCGACACCCCTGGCGAGGGCGGCGCCCGGTGGATCGTGGACCCCATCGACGGCACCGTCAACTTCCTGTACGGCCTGCCGGACTGGGCGGTGAGCATCGGTGTGGAGGTGGACGGTGAGATCGTCGCCGGAGTGGTGAACAACATCCCCCGCGGCCAGTTGTTCAGTGCCGCCAAGGGCGAGGGGGCGTGGCTGGACGGAGAGCGCCTGTGGTGCAACACCGGTGTCCCCCTCGACCGGGCGCTCGTCGCCACCGGGTTCGGCTACGGAGCCGACCGGCGGCGCGTCCAGGCCGAGGTGCTCGCCCAGGTCATGCCGCGGATCCGGGACATCCGGAGGTCGGGTTCCTGCGCCATCGACCTTTGCTCCGTCGCCGCCGGCCGGGTCGACGCCTACTTCGAGCGCGGCACCAACTACTGGGACCACGCGGCGGGCGGGCTGATCGCGGCCGAGGCCGGCGCCAGGATCGACGGCCTGTACGGCAGGCCGGTCCATCCCGACCTGGTCATGTGCGCCGCACCTGGGCTGTTCGAGGAGTTGCACGACCTGCTGGCCCCGCTCGACCCTGACCACGACTGAGCGCCGCTCGACCACGACTGAGCGCTGCCCGACCCGGATCAAAGGCTGAGCGCCGGTCGAAGACGGCGAAGGGGGCCCGCCGTACTGGCGAGCCCCCTGAGGTGTGTGCCGTCCTATCGCTGGATCGGGATGCCGTGATCGTCGGCCAGGCGGCGTAAGTCCTCGATCTCGGCGGTGAGGGCGTCGGCGAGGAAAGCGTCTCCGCTCGACCGGGCCTCCTCGAGACCCTTGTAGGCCTGGTCGAGCCGGGATTCGATCGTGCTGGTGAACTCGCCCATCTCACCTTCTTTCTCGGGGCGAAACATGCCGTGTGCAGACCCCGCAGCGGATCCTGGGGAGGGTAAACCTTCCCCGGCGCACGACAATTGGGGTGTAGACCCCAGTACCCATTGACGGGCTTGCCGCAAACCACCCAATTCATGTGCTCTGCATCACGTGATCGCGGGGAACCGCTTACCGCAGGCTTACGCCGGGTGTTGGGAGAATGAGGACGTCATTCCAGCTGAGGAGGACCTACATGCGCGTACTTGTGGTGGAAGACGAGCGTGTGCTCGCGGATGCCATCGCGACCGGGCTGCGCCGCGAGGCGATGGCCGTGGACGTGGCGTACGACGGTGCCGCCGCGCTGGAGAAGACCGGCTACATCGACTACGACGTGATCGTGCTCGATCGTGATCTGCCGAAGGTCCACGGTGACCAGGTGGCACGCGAGCTCGTCACCCAGCGGTCGGGTTCGCGGATCATCATGCTGACGGCCGCCGGCGACGTGGACGACAAGGTCGAGGGCCTGGAACTGGGCGCCGACGACTATCTCGCCAAGCCGTTCGCCTTCATGGAGCTGGTCGCCCGGGTGCGCGCGCTGGGCCGCAGGTCTGCGCCGCCGCTGCCCCCCGTGCTCGAGCGGGCGGGGATCCGCCTCGACCCGGGCAAGCGACTCGTCGCGCGGGACGGCAAGGAGATCGCGCTGACCAAGAAGGAGTTCGCGGTCCTCGAGGAGCTGATGCGCGCCGAGGGCGCGGTCGTGAGCCAGGAGGATCTCCTCGACAAGGCGTGGGACGAGCACATCGACCCGTTCACCAATGTCGTACGGGTGACCATGATGACCCTGCGAAAGAAGCTCGGTGAGCCCCAGGCCATCGAGACCGTCCCAGGGGTGGGATACCGGTTGTGAACGGGCAGGTCGGCGGCATGGGCTTCCGCGGCCGCCAGGAGTTCGAGGTGACATGGTGAGCGGACCGGATGAATCCGGCGCCCGCCCGGGGGACAGGACGGAGAGCCCGCCGATGCTCTCCCCGCCCGCCGTGGCGCCGCGCGTAGAGGAACGTCAGCGGACCGAGGAACTGCCCGTCGCGGCAGGCGGCAGGCGGTCCGGGCCGGGTGCCGGCGGGCACTATCGCGGCCAGGTCCCGCCGCCTCCCAGCGGCCCGCCCGCCTGGGACGGACCGCCACCCCTCGTGGCCAACCCCGTGAAGGTAAGCCTCCTCGACCAGATCAAGGCCCTGTCGGACCGCATGAGCATCCGATGGCGGCTGACGATCACCTACAGCGCGCTCTTCTTCGTGGCGGGAGCCCTGCTCCTCCTCGTGATGTACCTGCTGGTACGGCCGGTTCTGACCAATGCCCTCGACCTCTACCTCACCGTCCCGGGCGACACGCCCCAGTGGCTCATCGACTACTGGAAGCAGGAGATCACGGTCAGGAACGCCTCCGTGAGCGACGCGGTGCTCGGCGCGCTGGTCACCCGCGGCCTCCTGGCGCTCCTGGGTGTCGGCGTCATCGCGCTCATCCTCGGGTACGTCGTGGCCGACCGGGCGTTGCGCCCGATCAAGCAGATGACCGCCACGGCGCGGAAGCTGTCCGAGACGTCGCTCGCCCACGAGCGCATCGACCTGACCGGACCCGACGACGAGCTCAAGGAGCTCGCCGACACCTTCGACGCGATGCTGATCAGGCTCAACGCGGCCTTCGACGCCCAGCGCAGGTTCGTCGACAACGCCTCCCACGAGCTCCGGACGCCTCTCGCCATCAACCGGACGGTTCTGGAGGTCGCGCTCGCCGATCCAGAGGCGTCCGAAGACCTGAAGGTGCTCGGCCGTACTCTTCTGGGGACCACCGCGCGCAATGAGCGTCTCATCGAGGGGCTGTTGTTGCTCGCGCGAAGTGATCGGGAGTTGTCCGTACGCAAACCGGTGGACATTCAGGAGGTCGCGAGGACGGCCATCGACCAACTCGCCTCGTTCGCGGCGGAGGAAGAGATCGCCGTCGAATACGACCTTCATCCCGCGACCACGACAGGTGATCCGGTTCTTCTCGAACGCTGCGTTTCGAACCTGATCGAGAACGGCATCAAGCACAATGCCGGTCCTTCAGGAAAAGTGTGGGTCCGGACGGGAATTGTCGACGGGGGTGCCGTTGTTCAGATCGCGAACACGGGACCGCATGTCCCCGCGTACGAGGTGGACAGTCTGTTCGAGCCGTTCAGGAGACTGAACGCCGACCGGATCCAGTCGGCCAAAGGCGCGGGTCTCGGCTTGTCCATCGTGCGCGGGATCGTCCGTGCGCACGGCGGATCGGTGAGCGCCGTCCCCCGTGACGGCGGAGGACTCGTGATGACGGTGCGTCTGTCGGGGGTCGGGGTGACCACCGGTGGGGTGCAGTCGGCGCGCTGATGGAGCGCCCGCGCCGCACATGTGGTTGGATGTGCCGTCGAAACGCGGTGGGTCATACCGTCGATACTGTGGTTTTCGCCATATTTGGCTAACCAGAGCCTAGTGCGGGATGCCCCTCTCGTGTTGGGAGGTTGAGTGTTCGTCGATGCGGGTACCGATTGCAAATCTCCCGGCGGCGACGGGCACAATTTCCGCCTCCCGAGCGTTGAAGACGCGCGACGTAGGCGCAGACAGATAGATGAGGGGGATGGAGTACGCAAATGGCAACCGACTACGACAGCCCGCGCAAGACTGATGACGACCTGAATGAGGACAGCCTTCAGGAGCTTCAGGCGCGGCGCAGTGACAAGTCGTCGGGCAGCATCGACATCGACGAGACGGATCTTGCCGAGTCGCTCGAGCTGCCGGGGGCTGATCTCTCCAACGAGGAGCTGTCTCTTCGTGTGATTCCGCGGCAGGCGGACGAGTTCACCTGCTCTCGCTGCTTCCTGGTGCATCACCGCAGCCAGCTGGCCTCCGAGAAGAACGGTCAGCAGGTCTGCCGAGAGTGTGCGGCCTAGGAGTCTCTTGAGGAGGGTCCGTTGACTCCCGAAACGGATCGATCGAACGAAGAGGTCGCCGACCTGGTCGGCAAGCTGGTGGCCCCTGAGGAGGCGGACGGGGCCGAGCGGCGTCGGCTGCTCGGCCGCCTCAGCAAGGCGCTCGCGAGGTCTGCGAAGAACGCCCGCGGGTCAGGTGCGGGGCGGGGACGATGGTTGGCCGACGTGTTCGTCAACATCGCCCAGCGGCTGCCGATCCGCGACTACGCGACCTTGCAGGAGCATCATTACGGCCTGACGGGAGAGCAACTGGCCGACGATCTGGTCCGTACAGCGGCGAAGGCCACGACGGCCATCGGCGCGGTGGGGGGAGCCCTCGCCGCCGCCGAGTTCGCGGCCCCACCCCTGCTGCTGTCCGCTCCGGCGCAGCTCGTGGCCGAGACGCTGGTCGTCGCCGCGATCGAGGTCAAGCTCCTCGCCGAGTTGCACGAGGTGTACGGCGTGTCGGTCGAGGGCAACGGCTCTCAGCGGGCGGCCGCCTACACCATGGCCTGGTCGAAGCAGCGTGGTGTGAACCCCCTCACTCCCGGCTCCGCCACCTTCGCTCTGGGGGCGGCGGCGAAGACGGCGCTGCGCAACCGCCTGATGCGGACGCTCGGCCGGCACCTCACCACCCTCGGCCCTTTCCTGACCGGCGCGGTCGCCGGTGGCGCGCTCAACCGGGCGGCCACCAAGAGGCTCGCGGAAGCCGTACGCGCGGATCTGCGCCGGCAACGGGCCCTGCCTCCCGCCTGATTTCCGGCCTGTCCCTCGCCTGATCTGGGGCAGGCCCGTGAAGCCCGGTAGCGAAGTATGGCCAATTGGTCTAAACCTCTTGGCGGGTGGCTGTGAGCTGCGTGAGATCATCCTCACATCGCCCTTTGCGAATTGTGCACGTCCTTACGGGTATGGGCGATCGCAGTGGCCTTTCATATGGTGGGGCACAGGCGACCCTGGAGGGGCTTCATGCATGGCACCAGCTCGTTTCTGATCGTCGCGAACCGGCTTCCCGTGGACCGCGTGGGCGAGAAGGAATGGCGGCGCAGCCCCGGCGGACTCGTCACGGCGATCGCGCCGGTGATGCAGCGGCGCAACGGGGCCTGGCTCGGCTGGACCGGCGCCGCCGAGGAGGAGCTGAAACCCTTCGACGACGACGGCATGCACCTGATCCCGGTGCCGATGTCCGCCCTCGAAGTCGAGCTCTACTACGAGGGCTTCTCCAACGCGACCCTGTGGCCGCTTTACCACGACGTGGTCGCGGCCCCGGTCTACTCGCGAGTGCTGTGGGACGCCTACCGGGCGGTCAACGACAGGTTCGCCCGCGCCGCCGCGGACGCCGCCGCCCCGGGGGCCGTCGTGTGGGTGCAGGACTACCAACTCCAGCTCGTGCCCGCCATGCTGCGCAGGCTGCGCCCCGACCTGAAGATCGGGTTCTTCCTGCACATCCCGTTCCCGCCCGCGGAGCTGTTCTGGCAGCTTCCCTGGCGCAACGAGATCCTCGAGGGACTGCTGGGCGCCGACCTCGTCGGATTCCAGCGTCCCGGTGGCGCCTCGAACTTCATCCGGCTCTGCCGCCGCCTGCTCGGCCTGCAGAACCACCGCAACGAGATCCTCGTGGACGGCCGGACCGTCCGGGCCGACGCGTTCCCGATCTCCGTGGACTTCGGCGAGCTCGACCAGATGGTCCGCGAGCCGCGGATCCAGGCCCGGGCCAAGGAGATCAGGGCGGAACTCGGCGATCCCGAACATGTGCTGCTCGGGGTGGACCGGCTCGACTACACCAAGGGCATCGGCCAGCGGCTCAAGGCGTTCGGCGAGTTGCTCGGCGACGGCACGGTCAAGCCGGGCGAGGCGGCGTTCGTGCAGGTGGCCACGCCCACCCGGGAACGGGTCGCGGAGTACATCCGGCTGCGCAACGACATCGAGCTGAAGGTGGGCCGGATCAACGGCGAGCACGGCATGCTGGGCAGCCAGCCCATCACCTATCTCCACCAGTCGTACAGCAAGGCCGAACTGGCGGCGCTCTACTGCGCGGCCGACGTCATGGTGGTCACCCCGTTGCGTGACGGCATGAACCTGGTGGCCAAGGAGTACGTCTCCTGCCGGCACGACCTGCGGGGCGCGCTGGTGCTGAGCGAGTTCGCCGGGGCGGCCGACGAACTGCGGCAGGCGTTCCTGGTCAATCCGTACGACATCGAGGGGATGAAACGGGCCATGATCGCGGCCATGCGGGCGACCCCGCACGAACTGGGCCGCAGGATGCGCTCACTGAGGCGCAGGGTCGCCACGCACAACGTCGACAAGTGGGCCAGCGACTTCCTCACGGCCCTCGACGCCCACTAGGGCTGGAGGTCCTTCGCCGCGTCCTTCCACGACCGCCACTTCCTGGCGGCGGCGCGGGTGGCCACGATCCGGGCGACCTCCATGCCGAGGCCCATCACGACGGCGTAGGCGATGGCCTCGCCGAGGCTGATCTCCAGAGAGTCGGCGCTCGCCGGGGGTTTCTTGCCCGTGGACTTCTCCCAGGCGTACGAGAGCACCTTGCGTGAGGCGAAGCCCACGGCGAGCCCCACGAGACCGCCCACGATCCGCCACTGCATGTCGGGCTTGTCCGCGTCAGCCCGCGTATTGTCCGCCATGGTTCCTCCTCAGTGATGACCTTAGTCTCTACCCATCGCAAACACCCCCACGCCATTCGGCGTGATCATGCACACATTCGTAGATCTCCTTCCCGGCCAGCCCCTCCCCGGGTCGTGATCATGCACAGGTTCGCGGAAGTGCGCCCTGACCTGCCACTTCACCGGGCGCGATCATGCACAGGTTCGGAAACATGCCCTCTGACCTGCGCAGAAGCCGAGTGTGATCATGCACAGATTCGCGAATGCGCCGTCTGAGCAGGTGCGGGCTGCGCCGTGATCTGGCAGTTCCGCTGTCATTGTCAGATCACGGATGGTGTTTCTGCACATCAGGGCATACGTCTGGGAACCCATGCATGATCACGGAGCGGAAACGGCCAGGTCGTGGCATGTTTTTCCGAATCCGTGCATGATCACGCCCGGTGGCGACGCAGGTCAGGGCACACTTCCGCGAACCTGTGCATGATCACGCCCAGGGGAGGCGTGCATACCTCATGTGGACGCTGCGTTTGTGGCAAATGCAGAGCGTGAACAAAAGGCGTGCGCGTTCGGGCGGAGAACGTGCCAGGCTTGACGCGTGATCTCGCCTAGTGAGCGTGAAGACGCCGCGGTTCCCCGCGTTCTCGTCACGCTGGCCGCATGGAGTTGGCGCATGCTGCTGCTCGGCGCGATGATCTATGTCTTCGCGTTGATCATCGGGCGGCTGAGCTTCGTCGTCCTGCCGGTGGCCATCGCCTTCCTCCTCACCGCACTGCTGTTCCCGATGACCAGGCGGCTGCGCAGCTTCGGCCTGCGTCCCATCTACGCGACGTGGATCACCATGCTGTTCGGCCTGGCGATCATCGTGGGCGTCGGCTTCATGATCGGTCTGCGGGCCAACGAGGAGTTCCCGCGGCTGGTCGAGCAGATCCAGCTGACCGCCCGGAGCGTGCAGGACTGGTTGCTCCACGGGCCGCTCCAGCTCAAGGAGGCCCAGCTGGCCGACATGGTCGACCAGCTGACCCAGCAGGTCAACGACCAGCGCAGCCGGATCACCGACACCCTGCTCACCGGGGCCACGGCGATCGTCGAGGTGCTCACGTCCATCGTCTTGATGTTGTTCGTGACGTTCTTCCTGCTCAAGGATGGCGACCGCATCTGGGCCTGGTTCCTGTGCGCGTTCGGCAGGACGTCGCCGCGCGTCGACCGCGCCGGGCGCGCCGCCTGGGTCACGATCTCCCACTATGTCCACGGCACCGTGACCGTCGCGGCCATCCACGGGGTCGTCATCGGAGTCGTCCTCGCCGGCATGCAGGTCCCGCTCTGGGCGCCGCTGGCGGTGGTGGTGTTCCTGGCCAGCTTCATTCCGATCGTCGGCATCTTCTTCGCCGGCACCATCGCGACCCTCGTGACGTTCGGCTCGCAGGGCTGGCTGTACGCCCTGATCTTCGTGGGAGTCCTCGTCGTCGAGCAGCAACTGGAGAACCATGTTCTCCAGCCGCTCATCGTCGGGCGGGCCCTGGCGTTCCACCCTCTCGCGATCATCCTGGTCCTCGCCGTCGGCGGTGTGCTCGGCGGAATCGCCGGAGCCGCGGTGGCGGTGCCCGTGACGGCCGTGATCTACCGCGCACTGCCCGAGCTGAGGCGCGCCCGGCCCGCGACCCCGCCGCAATCCGGCCCGTCCTCCGGCGAAGCCGCGGGGACAGACGAGACGCCGTCCCCGGAGGTCCCTCCGCAGGCCCCGGAACCCTCCTCGGAGCGGACACGGCCGGACGTGCAGCCGTCGGTTCCCGAACCCACCGCCCCGGATCGGGAGCAACCGTCGTCTAACGCGGGAGGCGCGGTGTCTCCGCAGCACAACGGGTAGGGTCTTGCCTCATGAGCGTTGAGGTCCTGATCCATCGGCTGGACGCCGGGCTGCCGTTGCCGTCGTACGCCCATCCCGGTGACGCCGGGGCGGACCTGTGCGCCACGGTGGACGTCGAACTGCTGCCCGGAGAGCGGGCCGTGGTGGGAACCGGGATCGCCATCGCGCTTCCCGACGGCTACGCGGCGTTCGTCCATCCCCGCTCAGGGCTGGCCGCCAAGTTCGGCATCACGCTCGTGAACGCGCCGGGGACGGTGGACGCGGGGTACCGGGGGGAGATCAAGGTGACCTTGATCAATACCGACACCAAAGAGGCGGTACGGCTCAAGCGAGGCGACCGTATCGCCCAGTTGGTCGTCCAGCGTGTGGAGAAGGCGGCGTTCCACGAGGTGGAGCGTCTGCCGGGATCGGCGCGCGGCGCCAATGGATTCGGATCCACGGGCAGCTGAGAGCCGTGAATCGCGGCAAGGCATATAAAGGCATATAGAGGAGTGTGAAGGACGTGTTCCGACGCAGGCGAAGCGCGGAGGTGGAGGCGGCACCGGCCGTCTCGGAGGACCGGCCCGCTCCCGCGCGGACATCGGGCCCGTGGGACGCCCAGGAGGGCTACCCGGAGGCCGAGCGGGTCGATCTCGGAGGTCTCCACCTCCCCATCGGCCCGGGGTTCGAGGTGCAGCTCAGCCTGGCGGGGGACCAGATCGACGGTGCTCTCGTCCTGGTGAACGAGAGTGCGCTCCAGGTGCACGCGTTCGCCGCCCCCAAGCGCAGCGGCATCTGGGACGAGGTTCGCACCGAACTCTCCCGTGAGGTCGTGGCCGTGGGCGGCACGGTCCAGGAGCAGGAAGGTCCGTTCGGCACCGAACTGGCGGCCGTGGTCCCGACGCAGGGTCAGGAGCCGCAGCCCGTCCGGTACATCGGGATCGACGGCCCTCGCTGGTTCCTCAGGGCGGTCATCAGCGGGCGCGCGGCCGTTGACGCCGCCGTGGCCGAGACCCTGGAGAACGTCGTCAGGGACATCGTGGTGGTCCGGGGCGAGGAGCCCATGGCCCCCAAGGACCCGATCCAGCTCAGGTTGCCGGCGGAGGCCAGGCAGGCGATGGAGGAGCAGGCCGCTCAGCAGCCGAAGTACCCGTTCGAGCGCGGCCCGGAGATCACCGAGACGCGCTGACGACCCTGCCCGCGGTGCGGAGATCGTCCATCCTTGTCCTTTAGGCTTCGGATGTGCTCAAGTAGTCTGCGATGAGAGCGTCCCCTACGCTTGAAGGCATGATGACGGGTCCTCTGAACTGCGAGCTGGGAAGCTGGTGAGCGACCGATGAGTACGCCGGAGCCTGCCAAACGAGGCGGACTGCGGGGTTTCTTTCAGCGGCTGGCCACCAGCCAGGCCGACCTTGAGGCGGCTGAGCTGCGTGAGGACCTGGGGCGGCAAGGAGCCACCCCCATCGCCGCGTGTGGCGAACGCCGCCGGTTCTGTGTGGCGGGTACGCTACGTACCGTGACATTGCGGCCGCGCGGGGGTGCGCCTGCTCTGGAGGCCGAGCTGTACGACGGGTCGGATGTGATCGACCTGGTCTGGCTGGGCCGCCGGAAGATCGTCGGAATCGAGCCCGGCCGCGTCGTACGGGCCGAGGGCCTGGTGAGTTTCCAGGACGGCCGCAAGGTCATGTTCAATCCTCGCTACGAGCTGCGCCCTGCTGGTGGCCCTTGATCTTTCAGGAGACGGTATGAGCACAGCGGACACGACGGCCGCGCCGGAGGCGCACGCGACCGTTGAGTCGGCCGTCCGTGCCCAGCTGTCGAAGGCGCTGGGCGGCAAGCGGGGAATCGTCGAGGCGGCGGTTCCCACGGTCGCCTTCACCGCGATGTGGATCACGACCAACGAGCTGAAGACGTCGCTGATCGTCAGCATCGCCGCTTCGGTGGTCCTCCTGGTCGTACGGCTGGTCCAGCGGAGCACACCGCAGTTCGTGCTCAACAGCCTCGTGGGCATCGGCGTCGGCGCCTTCTTCGCGGCCCGCACCGGCGAGGCCAAGGACGTGTTCCTGCCGGGCATCTACTACAACGGCGTCTACGCCGCGGGGATGCTCTTGTCGATCATCGTCCGCTGGCCGATCGTCGGCTTCCTCGTCGGATCGGTCACCGGCGACCCGACGGCGTGGCACAAGGATCCCGGCCTGGTCCGCCTCTGCACCCGGCTGACGTGGCTGCTGATGTTGCCGTGCCTGCTGCGTGTCGTGGTGCAGCTTCCGCTCTACTGGTCGGGCCAGGTGGCCACCCTCGGCATCGCCAAGCTCGCGCTGGGCTGGCCGCTCCAGGTCGCCGGGCTCGCCGCGATGCTGTGGCTGCTCACCCGGGGCCGCACGCCCCTGCAGCCCGCTCAACCCGGTACGGCCAGGCCCGCGAGCTGAGCACGGCCGCCGCCGAGGCGGCGGCCGTACCCGCGGATCGGCCTGTCAGTGGGACGAGAGCAGGTGGGCGAGCTCGTGCTCGACCTCCTGGTTGGCCACGAAGAGCAGTTCGTCGCCCGCCTCCAGCGGATCGTCGGCCGAGGGGACGAGCACCCGTCCCTCGCGGAGGATGGCGACCAGGGCGGCGTCCTCCGGCCACGGCACGGAACCGGCCCGCTGCCCGACCACGGGCGCGTCCTCGGCGAGGGTGAGCTCGACGAGGTTCGCCTGGCCCTGGCGGAAGGTCATCAGCCGGACCAGGTCTCCGACGCTCACCGCCTCCTCGACCAGCGCGGACAGCAGACGTGGGGTCGAGACCGCGACGTCCACCCCCCATGACTCGTTGAACAGCCACTCGTTCTTCGGGTGGTTGATCCGGGCGACCACGCGCGGCACGCCGTACTCGGTCTTGGCGAGCAGCGAGACCACGAGGTTGACCTTGTCGTCGCCGGAGGCCGCGATCACCACCTGGCAGCCGTTGAGCCCCGCCTCGTCGAGCGAGGAGATCTCGCAGGCGTCGGCGAGGAGCCACTCGGCCCGGGGGACGCTGTCGATCTTGATGGCTCTGGGGTCGATGTCGATGAGCAGGACCTCGTGGCCGTTCTCGAGCAGTTCGGCCGCGATGGAGCGGCCCACGGCGCCTGCGCCCGCGATGGTGACGCGCATCAGTGCTCCTCGTCCGACGGCGCGCTGGACAACACCTTGTTGATCCGCTCCATGTCGTTCTCCGCCGCGATCAGATGGAGGATGTCGCCCTCCTGGACCACGGTGTCGTCCTTGGGCACCAGTGCCTCACCCATGCGGTTGACGAAGGCCACGCGAGCGCCCGCGGCGCTCTCGACGGCCATGCTCCGGAAGCCGATCCACCCGGGATGGAAGGGCACCTCGGCCAGGATCACCGTGCCCGTGGGGTCGCGCCAGAGCGGCTCCGCGCCCTCGGGCAGGACCCTGCGCAGGATCTGGTCGGCCGTCCAGCGGACGGTGGCGACGGTCGGGATGCCGAGCCGCTGATACACCTCGGCCCGGCGGGAATCGTAGATGCGGGCGACGACGTTCTCGACGCCGAACATCTCCCGCGCGACCCGCGCCGAGATGATGTTGGAGTTGTCGCCGCTGCTGACGGCGACGAAGGCGGCCGCGGACTCGATGCCGGCCTCCCCGAGCACGTCGCGGTCGAAGCCCATGCCGGTCACCCTGCGGCCGCGGAAGCCCGCGCGGAGCCTGCGGAAGGCCTGCGGGTCGCGGTCGATGATGGCGACCGAATGGCCGTTGTCCTCGAGAATGTGGGCAAGGGTCGAGCCGACCCGTCCACATCCCATGATCACGATATGCATACTCTCCCGCCGTGGGTTTGTGGCGGACTCCTGTTGCAGACAGTATGTCGCGCTCTCGTCCAGACCATGTGCGCCGGGAGGGCCGTCGCGTACTAGGCTCAACAGACGTGTCAAAGGTGACGGATCTTGTCAAACGGCTCCTCGTGGGGCGCGCTCTCCGAAGCACGCAGCTCCACGATCAGCTGCTGCCCAAACGCGTGGCCCTACCGGTCTTCGCGAGCGACGCGCTGTCCTCCGTGGCCTACGCGCCGCAGGAGATCCTGGTCATCCTGTCACTGGCAGGTGCCACTTTCTACAGCTACAGCCCGTGGGTGGCGGCCGCCGTCGTCCTCGTGATGCTGGTCGTCGTCGCGTCGTACCGGCAGAACGTGCACGCCTACCCCAGCGGTGGCGGCGACTACGAGGTGGCGACCACCAACCTCGGGGCGAACGCCGGGCTGACGGTGGCGAGCGCGCTTCTCGTCGACTACGTGCTCACGGTCGCGGTGTCGGTGGCCAACGGCGCCGATTACGTGGGCGCCACAATTCCGTTCGTGGCCGAGCACCGTCCGCTGGTGGCGATCGGGATCGTGGTCATCCTGACCGTCATCAACCTGCGCGGCCTGCGCGAGTCCGGTGTCGCGTTCGCCATCCCCACCTACGCCTTCATGATCGCGGTCATCGGCATGGTGCTGTGGGGCATGTTCCGGCTGCTCGTGCTCAGGGACGATCTGCGGGCGCCGACGGCCGACTACAAGATCGTGTCCGAACAGGCGGACCTGGCCGGGTTCGCCCTCGCCTTCCTCGTCCTGCGGGCGTTCTCGTCCGGGTGCGCCGCCCTGACGGGCGTCGAGGCGATCAGCAACGGCGTGCCGGCCTTCCAGAAGCCCAAGAGCCGGAACGCGGCCACGACCCTGCTGCTGATGGGCGGTATCGCGGTCACCATGTTCAGCGGGATCATCTTCCTGGGGCTCAAGTCCGGGGTGAAGGTCACCGAGCCCGCCAACGCCGCCAGGGACATCCTGATCAACGGCCACCCGGCCGGGGCGGGCTACTACCAGCAGCCGATCATCGCGCAGGTCGCGTCGGCCGTCTTCGGCGACGGCTCCGCCCTGTTCGTGGTGATCTCGGCGGTGACCGCGCTGATCCTCTTCCTCGCCGCCAACACGGCCTTCAACGGCTTCCCCGTGCTGGGCTCGATCCTCGCCCAGGACCGCTACCTCCCGCGCCAGCTCCACACCCGGGGTGACCGCCTCGCGTTCAGCAACGGCATCGTCCTGCTGGCCGCCGGTGCGGGACTGCTGATCTGGGCCTTCAACGCCGATGTGAGCAAGCTCCTCAACCTCTACATCGTCGGTGTCTTCGTCTCGTTCACGCTCAGCCAGCTCGGCATGGTCCGGCACTGGACCCGTCACCTGAAGACCGAGACCGACCCCAAGGCCCGGTTCCGCATGCTGCGGGCGCGGGTCATCAATGGCTTCGGCGGCATCATGACCGGCATCGTGCTGGTCGTCGTCCTGCTCACCAAGTTCACCCACGGCGCGTACATCGTCTGCATCGCCATGCCCGTCCTGTTCCTGATGATGAAGGGCATCCGCCACCACTACGACCGCGTCGCCGCCGAACTGGCCGCGCCGGAGGACGGCGAGACCGATGAGTCGATGCTCCCCGCGCGCAACCACGCCGTCGTGCTCGTCTCCAAGGTCCACAAGCCGACGTTGCGCGCCCTGGCGTACGCCAAGGCGACCCGCCCCTCGACCCTGGAGGCGGTCACGGTGAGCGTCGACGCCGACGAGGCGGCCAGGCTGCAGGAGGAATGGGACCGCCGGGGCATCCCCGTGCCCCTGAAGATCCTCGACTCGCCCTACCGCGAGATCACCGGCCCGGTGCTCGAGTACGTGAAGTCGCTGCGCCGCCGTTCCCCTCGCGACGTGGTCAGCGTCTACATCCCCGAATACGTCGTGGGCCACTGGTGGGAGCACCTGCTCCACAACCAGAGCGCGCTGCGGCTCAAGGGCCGGCTGCTGTTCAAGCCCGGCGTCATGGTGACCAGCGTGCCGTGGCAGCTGGCCTCCTCCGATCGCCTCAAGGGCCGCCCGGTCGGTCTCGCGCCCGGCGCGGCCCGGCGCTCATACTCGGCGCCCGCGCCGAAGGACGATCAGGTCAAGGCATGATTGACCGCATGACATGCGAAGGAGGCCACGGTGCCGGTTGAGCTGACCGTGGATCGAGTCGCCAACGGCGGCTGGTGCGTGGCCAGGCACGAGGGCCGCGTGGTGTTCGTACGGCACGCCCTGCCAGGGGAGCGGGTCCTGGCCGAGATCACCGAGGAGACCGCCCGATTCCTCAGAGCCGACGCCGTCGAGATCCTCAAGGCCTCCCCTGACCGGGTGACGCCGCCATGCCCCTTCAGCGGGCCCGGACGGTGCGGCGGTTGCGACTGGCAGCACGCGTCACTCGACGCGCAGCGGCGGATGAAGGCCGACGTCGTCGCCGAGCAGCTCCAGCGGCTGGCGGGACTCGAGTGGAAGGTCGTGGTCGAGGAGGTGCCGGGCGCGCCGGACGGGCTCGGCTGGCGCACGCGTGTGCAGTTCGCCGTCGACACCGACGGCTCCGCCGGGCTCCGCCGCCATCGGTCCCACGACATCGAGCACATCGACCGGTGCCTGATCGCCCACCCCGCCGTCGAGGAGGTCGGAGCCGAGACGCTCAACTGGCGCGGCGGCGCGTCGGTCGAAGTGGTCGCGGCGGCGGGCGGCGACCGGGCGGTGATCGTGGAACCCCGGCCTCACCGCCGCGTGGCCGTACCGGATGTGGACGCGTCAGTCCTCCTCGACGAGGGCAAACGCGGAACGCGCGCGCTCCGGGGACAGGCGTCGCTGGTCGAGCGGGTCCGCGACCGGGACTTCCGGGTGACGGCGAGTGGTTTCTGGCAGGTCCACCCCGGGGCGGCGGAGACGCTGCTCGACGCGGTGCTCGACTTCGCGCAGCCGAAGGAGGGGGAGTGGGCCCTCGACCTCTACTGCGGCGCCGGCCTGTTCGCCGCGGGCCTGGCTCGTGCCGTAGGGCCCGAGGGCGCGGTCCTGGGGATCGAGTCGGAGCCGCAGGCCGTCCAGGACGCCCGCTGGAACCTGCGTGACCTGCCACAGGCCACGTTCGAGCGCGGCCGGGTGGAGGAGGCCCTCGACCGGCTGGACCTCGAGGTGGCAGATCTCGTCGTCGCCGACCCGCCCAGGGCCGGTCTGGGCCGTCCGGTCGTCGACCGCGTCGCGTCGTTGCGCGCGTCGCGGATCGTCTACGTCTCCTGCGACCCCGCGACCCTGGCGCGCGACATCGCCTGGTTCGCCGGGCACGGCTATCGCGTCGACGGGCTGAGGGCGTTCGACCAGTACCCGATGACCCACCATGTGGAGTGCGTGGCGCTGCTGGTCAAGGAGCCGATCTAGCCCCTGACCCGCATGGTCCCTGATCGCCGGCGGGCATGCCTGGCGATCGGGGTCCTGGGATGCCGGCCGAGCCCCTTCTCCGAAGTCGTGTACACGGGACAGGTCGTGTACACGGGACAGAAGGGCACCGCGGACACGGTCGCCAGACGCTACGCGAATCGACCGTCCGGCCCAAGAGCCGGCAGCCCGCCGGCAAGACGTGACCGCCTGGTCCGATGGACCGAAGCCGGGCGGACCTTGAAGAGTCGGAAAGCGCTCAACGCCCCGTCGGTCCCGTGATCGGAATCCTCGCCATGCGGCCTCAACGGCACCGGGCAGGCGTTCTGCCTCACAGGGATGCGCGCGACCGGCGGCACTGCCTATGTGCTGTGCGTAAAAGCCTGACCTCCGGCTTGATGCTCGCCGGGACCGCGGGCTACCCGTTTCCGCCCCCTCCCTCCTCTCATGGCACATGCGTCGGCCCGTCCTCCGGGGGCCGATCCACCGGTCTGATCAACCGACGTCCGCGGGAAGGTCACGTGGCGGTCGGGGCGCTGAGCAGGCGAAGGACCTCGTCCGCCGGCCGGGCGCCCCGGACCGACAGCCAGGCGAGCCCGGTCCTCGACCGGAACGCCATGAGCCTCTCCGCCTCGGACACGCTGAGGTCGTCCGGGCTCACCAAGACGGGGGTGAGCCCCATCCGCTGCCAGCCCGCCCGGCCGCCGACCCCGAGGGCCCGCTCGAGCTGGGCGTGTGCCGCCCTGGCGGCGACGGAGAGCCTGCGCAGGTTGTCACGGGAGCCGGGGACGAACCTCATGAGCAGGTTGACGGTGTCGATCTCCGCTCCCGCCTCGTGGGTGGCGCGCAACATGTCGGCGTGGGCGGGCGCCAGACCGTCCTCGGTCACGGGGAGCGTGAAGGTGACACCGAGCGGGCGCCCGGCGTCCTGGGCCTCGTGCTGGAGGGTCGCGATGACCACGCCCCGGCGCTCGACGGTGGCTCCGTCGCCCTGGTCGCCGAGCTCGAAGTCGATCGCGATGGGCTGGAAGGCGTCGATCATCTGCTGGTAGGCCGCCGTCAGGCGGGCCTGGCTCGGGCAGGTCGCCGACAGCTCCGGTCCGTACGGCCCGCCGAACGCCAGCCCGGCGTCCCCGCCCTGCGCCCGCAGCCGGTCGATGCGATCGGCGACCAGGTCGTCCCTGCCGGGTGCGCCGTCCCAGATGGGGGAGCAGCCGTCGAGCCCCGCCGTGAGATGGCCGACCATGTACCACCGGATCCCGGTGCGCCGCGCGTTCGCCGACAGGTCGAACCTCGGGTTGCGGGTGGCGTCCACGAACCCCACGTAACCGGAAGGGCCGCTGGTGTGGGTCCTGCCGGGCGCGGGGGCGCCGGAGGGCTGCGCCGGAGGCGTTCCGGGGCCGGTCGTCAGGGGCGGCTCCGCGGCCGCCAGCGACCTCGTGGGCTCCGGCGCCGAGCCCCAGTCGGCGCGCATCTGTGCGGGAAGCAGCCAGAGGGCGACCCCCGTGGTCGTGACCAGTGCGACCGCGCCCAGCATCACCAGGAAACGAGGTGGGTTCCCCGCCTCGCGGGTATGCCGTGCCGAATCCACCGTTCGCCACCCTCAGTCGTCTTGTGACTACGTTGCGCACAGGAGGCTTGCACTTTAGCAATCGCTCTCAGGGGCGGAGGGGATAATGTGCGGATGAAATTGAGGATCTTCACTGAGCCGCAGCAGGGTGCGACCTACGACGACCTGCTCGTGGTGGCTCAGGCCGCCGAGCGGCTGGGGTTCGACGCGTTCTTCAGGTCCGACCATTACCAGCGGATCGGTCCGGGCGACCCGGGCGTCGGCTCGACCGACGCGTGGGTGACGCTGGCGGGCCTCGCGCGGGAGACGTCACGCATCCGGCTGGGCACGCTGGTCACGCCCGCGACCTTCCGGCTTCCGGGTCCGCTCGCGATCAGCGTCGCCGGGGTCGACCAGATGAGCGGCGGCCGGGTCGAGCTCGGGCTCGGCACCGGCTGGCTCGACGACGAGCATCACTCGTACGGCATCCCGTTCCCTCCGGTGGGGGAGCGGTTCGAGCGGTTGGAGGAGCAGCTGGAGATCATCACCGGTCTCTGGTCGGCCACCAAGCCCTACTCGTTCGAGGGCACCCACTACAGCCTGGTGAACTCTCCGGCGTTGCCCAAGCCGGTCCAGAGCCCGCGCCCGCCGCTCATCCTGGGCGGTTCCGGTGCACGGCGGACGCCCCGGCTGGTCGCCCGGTTCGCCGATGAGTACAACGTGCCGTTCCGCACCGTGGAGGAGACCGGCGCCGCCTACGGCCGGGTGCGGGCGGCGTGCGAGGAGGCCGGGCGCGACACCGTGCTGCTGTCGGCCGCCCAGACCGTTTGCGTGGGGACGGACGAGGCAGAGATCGCCCGGCGGGCCGAGGCCGCCGGCTCCGACGTGGCGCAGCTGCGCAGGGGCGGGCTCGCCGGGACGCCGGCGGAGGTCGTCGACAAGATCGGCGAGTTCGCCGGGCTGGGCGCGGAGCGGATCTACCTCCAGGTGCTCGACCTGGCCGACCTCGACCACCTGGAGCTGCTCGCCGCCGAGGTCATGCCGCACGTCTGAGCGGCGGACGCCGTACTCCCGTGTCTGGGTGCGGGGAACGCTCGGCCGTGTCTGGGGTGCGGGGAACGCTCGGCACGTTCTGGGCACAAATCGGTCGCGGACGAATGGGGCATCCGGCACACTTTGCCGGGTGCTCCTCACCATCTCGACGACCCTGTCGCCGGCCACGGATCTCGGCTTCCTCCTGCACAAGCATCCAGACCGCGTGCAGGAGTTCGGCCAGTCGTTCGGCACGGCCCGCGTCCTGTATCCCGAGGCGAGTGAGCATCGGTGCACGGCCGCGCTGCTGCTGGAGGTCGATCCGATCCGGCTCGTCCGATCCCGCGGGAAGTCGTCGCCCGACTTCTCGCTCGGGCAGTACGTCAACGACCGGCCGTACGCCGCGTCGTCGCTGCTCGCGGTCGCCCTCGCCGACGTGTTCCGTACGGCGAGGACCGGGCGGTGTGCCTCCCGGCAGGAGCTCGCCGACCGGCCGATCCCCCTGGAACTCGGCTTACCCGCGCTGCCCTGCAGGGGTGGCGCCGACCTCGCGCGCAGGCTGTTCGAGCCCCTCGGCTGGCAGGTGGACGCGACGGCCGTGCCGCTCGATGAGAACTTCCCGGAATGGGGCGACTCGCGCTACGTCCGGCTGACGCTGCGCGGCGAGGTCCGCCTGGCCGACGCGCTCAACCATCTGTACGTGCTGCTTCCTGTGCTGGACGACGCCAAGCACTACTGGATCGCGGGCGACGAGGTGGACAAGCTGATCCGGGCGGGCGGCGGCTGGCTGGGCGCCCATCCGGAGCGCGTGCTGATCACGCGCCGTTACCTCGGCCGCCGCTGGGCCCTGGCCCGTACGGCTTTCGCCCGCCTGGCCGAGATCGGCGACGACGTCGAGGAGTCGCTGGAGCCGCCCTCCGAGGAGGAGATCACGGAGGCGCCGTCCGTCGACGACGCCGATGATGCGCCGACCGCGGCCGGTGATGTGGCTGAGGCTGAGGAGCTTCCGGTCCTCGAGCCGCGGACACCACTGAACACCATTCGGCGTGACGCGGTCGTGTCGGTGCTGGAGGAGATCGGCGCCCGTTCCGTGATCGACCTCGGCTGCGGTCCGGGGCAACTGGTGTCGGCGCTGCTGAGCCGGCCGTCGTTCGCCAAGATCACAGGGGTGGACGTGTCGGCGCGGGCGCTCGCGATGGCCGCGCGGAAGCTCAAGCTGGAGCGCATGGCGGACGCCAAGCGGGCGCGCCTGGAGCTGTTCCAGGGGTCGCTGACGTACACGGACGCCCGGTTCGCCGGACATGACGCGGCCGTTCTCATGGAAGTCGTCGAGCACGTCGACCCGCCACGGCTTCCCGCTCTGGAGCGGGTGGTCTTCGGGGTGGCCAGGCCGCGCCATGTCGTCGTGACCACGCCCAACGTGGAGTACAACGTCCGATACGAAGGCCTGGCGGATACGGATGGCGGGCCCTCACGCAGGCGTCATCCGGACCACCGGTTCGAATGGACCAGGGCCGAGTTCACCACGTGGGCGGCGGGAGTCTGCGAGGCGTACGGGTACGAGGTGACCTTCAGGCCGGTGGGGGAGGACGACCCAGAAGTGGGCCCGCCCACCCAAATGGCCGTCTTCCACCTCCCCACCCAACCCCCTCGCCGTGATCATGCACAGATTCGGTGATCATGAGGATGGCCTCCCCCTTCATGGGTGGTGATCATGCACAGGTTCGTGGAATCACCCCCTGACCGGCGCGGGCGCGGATCGTGATCATGCGCGGATTCGTGCGCACCCGCTCCTGGCTGCGGAGATGTCCTTCGTGATCTGGCACCGATCGGGTGCGTGCATGATCACGAAATGAGTTCGGCCAGGTGGAACCGTGCGACAACGAATCTGTGCATGATCACGACGGAGGTTTGGGCTGGTCAGGCCGGGTGCCGCCGAACCTGTGCATGATCACGGCAGACGTTTGCGCGCGTGGGGTGGCATGGTCACGAAGGTGTGCATGATCACGGGGGGCGTTGGGGCTGGTGGGTGGGGGGTTTGGCGAAGGTGTGCATGATCACCACTAATGGGTTGTGGGAGGGCCACTAATGGGTTGTGGGAGGGGTTGTCGTGATTGAGATCGGTGTTCCGCGGATGGCACTGGTGGTGCTCGTCGGGATCTCGGGCAGCGGGAAGTCGACCTTCGCCGCCCGGCATTTCGCGTCCACCCAGGTCATCTCCTCGGACTACTGCCGTGGCCTGGTCTCCGACGACGAGAACGACCAGTCGGCCACGCCCGACGCCTTCGACGTCCTCCACTACATCGTCGGCACCCGGCTGAGGCGTGGCCTGCTGACGGTCGTCGACGCGACCAACGTCCAGTGGGAGGCCCGCAAGAAGCTCATCGAGCTGGCCAAGAGCCATGACGTGCTGGTCGACGCGATCGTGCTCGACGTCCCTGAGGAGGTGGCGATCGCCCGCAACGCCGCCAGGCCCGACCGCGCCTTCGGCCCGCACGTCGTCACCCGTCAGAGGAAGGACCTGCGCCGTTCGCTCGGCAAGATCAACAGGGACGGCTTCCGCCGGGTTCACGTGCTGCGCGGTGACGATATCGACGACGCCGTCATCACCTACGAGAGGGCGTGGTCGGACCGGACCGAGCTCACCGGTCCCTTCGACATCATCGGCGACGTCCACGGCTGCCGTTCCGAGCTGGAGACCCTGCTGCGGACCCTCGGCTGGACGGTGACGCCCACGGGCGCCGTCCACCCCGAAGGACGGACGGCCGTGTTCGTCGGCGACCTG
Organism: Planotetraspora silvatica; assembly: GCF_016863315.1. Classification (GTDB taxonomy): domain Bacteria; phylum Actinomycetota; class Actinomycetes; order Streptosporangiales; family Streptosporangiaceae; genus Planotetraspora; species Planotetraspora silvatica. Next base: position 158,291 of record NZ_BOOQ01000015.1, on the reverse strand, counting down.
GTCGACCGCGGCCCCGACACCCCGGGCGTGCTGCGCCTGGTCATGGGCATGGTCGAGGCGGGGACGGCGCTGTGCGTCTCCGGCAACCACGAGCAGAAACTCGTCCGCGCGCTCAACGGGCGCAAGGTCCGGGTCGCCCACGGCCTGGAGCAGTCGCTGGAGCAGCTCGCCGCCGAGCCCGAGGACTTCCGGGACGCCGCGAAGGCGTTCATGGACGGCCTCATCAGCCACTACCGGTTCGACGGCGGCGCCCTCGTCGTCGCGCACGCCGGGCTCAAGGAGGCCTACCACGGGCGCGCGTCCGGCAGGGTCCGCTCGTTCGCGCTCTACGGCGACACCACGGGCGAGACCGACGAGTACGGCCTGCCGGTCCGGTACCCGTGGGCGAACGAGTACCGGGGGCGCGCGATGGTCGTCTACGGCCACACGCCGACCACGGAGCCCGAGTGGGTCAACAACACCATCTGCCTGGACACGGGAGCCGTGTTCGGCGGAAGCCTGACCGCGCTCCGCTACCCCGAGCGGCAGATCGTCTCGGTCCCGGCGGAGAAGGTCTGGTACGAGCCGGTCAGGCCGCTCACGTCGCAGTACGCCCGGGATCCCGGAGTCCTCGACATCGGCGACGTGACCGGGACGCGGTATGTGGAGACCAGGTACGGCGGGCGCGTCAAGATCGCGGAGGAGAACTCGGCGGCGGCGCTGGAGATCATGAGCCGGTTCTCCGTGGACCCCCGCTGGCTCGTCTACCTTCCGCCGACCATGGCCCCGCCGGAGACCTCGGCGCTCGACGGCTTCCTCGAGCACCCGGACCAGGCGTTCGATGAATACGCCAGGGCGGGCGTGTCCCGGGTCGTGTGCGAGGAGAAGCACATGGGATCGCGGGCGATAGCCGTACTGGCCAGGACCCCCGAGGCGGCGGCCAAGCGGTTCGGCGTCACGGACGGCACGACCGGCAGCGTCTACACGCGCACCGGGCGGCCCTTCTTCGACGCTCTCACCGGGGAGCTCGTCGACCGGCTCCGCGACGCGGTGAGCCCGCTCTGGGACGAGCTGGAGACCGACTGGGTGGTGCTCGACTGCGAGTTGCTGCCCTGGTCGGCGAAGGCGGAGGGGCTGATCCGCGACCAGTACGCCTCCGTCGGCGCCGCGGCGCGGGTCGCCCTGCCCGAGGCGGTGGCGCTCCTGGAGACGGCGGCCGGGCGCGGCCTGGATGTAGGCGGGTTACTGGACCGCACCCGACGCCGTGCGGACAACGCTGCCCTGTTCCGCGACGCTTATGCGCGGTACTGCTGGCCGGTTTCCGGGCTCGACGGCGTACGGCTCGCGCCGTTCCAGATCCTGGCCTGCGAGGGCCGGGCGACGGCCGTGCTCGAACCGCACTCGTGGCATCTGGACGTGCTCGGGCGCCTGAGCTCCGGCATCCTCGCGCCGACCCGGCATGTGTACGTGTCGCTGGACTCGGAGGAGGAGCGATCGGCCGCGGTCGGCTGGTGGTCGGAGCTGACCGCAGGCGGGGGAGAGGGCATGGTCGTCAAGCCGGTCGAGCACACGCCCGGCCGGGTGCAGCCGGGGATCAAGGTGCGCGGGCGCGAGTACCTGCGGATCATCTACGGCCCGGACTACACGGAGTCGCTCGGCGACCTGCGCGGCCGCTTCCTCGGCAAGAAGCGGTCGCTGGCGTCGCGCGAGCACGCCCTCGGGCTGGAGGCGCTCACCCGCCTGGCCGAGGGCGACCCGCTGTGGCGCGTGCACGAGACGGTGTTCGCCGTGCTGGCGCTGGAGTCCGAGCCCGTCGACCCGCGTCTGTGATCCGTGCTGGCGTTGGAGCCCGAGCCCGTCGACCCGGGTCTGTGACCTGTGTGGGCCGGTGATCGCGGGCCTCGCCCCGCTTCCCCTCGCCGACGAGGGGAGCGGGGGTGAGGCCTACGATCTGGTCATGCCTCCGACCAAGGCCGAGCTCGAGGCGGCCAGGGACGCGACCATCCCCGACGTGATCGGGCCCGGTCTCGACGTGCTGTTCTGCGGGATCAACCCGGGCCTGTACTCCGCGGCGACCGGCCACCACTTCGCCCGGCCGGGCAACCGCTTCTGGCCCGCGCTGCACCTGTCGGGCCTGGTCCCGCGCAGGCTGGAACCGCACGAGCAATGGCTGCTCCCGTCGTACGGCCTCGGCATCACCAACCTGGTGGCCCGGGCGACCGCGCGGGCCGAGGAGCTCACGCCCGAGGAGATCCGCGAGGGCGGCGTACTGCTCGCGGATCTCGTGCGGGTCAACGGTCCCCGGGTGGTGGCCGTCGCCGGCGTGTCCGCCTACCGCGTCGCATTCGGGCGGCCCAGGGCCGCGATCGGCCCGCAGGACGACGCGATCGGCGGCGCGGAGCTGTGGGTGTTGCCCAACCCGAGCGGCCTCAACGCCCACTGGCGGCTGGAGGCCATCGCCGCGGAGATGGCCCGCCTGCGCCCGGCGGCCGCCCACGCGCGAGCCGTGCCCGGCGCTCAGGAGGAGACCGGGCTGATCACCGGCGGGGGCAACGGGACGACCTCCCGTTCGTAGTGGTCGAGCAGTTCTTCTGCCGTGCCGTACAGCTCGGCCATGATGCCCACGCACTCCTCGATCACGCGAGGGTCGGTGATCCGCCGCCCTCCGGTGTGGGCGCCCGTCCGGTCGTAGAGCACCTCGTACATGAGATCGGGCCCCAGGATCACCAGTTCGGGAAGCGGGGCGTCGCGCTCCAGCCATCGCACCGCCGGCGCGGGCAGCACACGGGCCCGCTCACCCGCGCGGGTCCGCGCCGCGAGCAGCACCAACTCCCAGTGCATGTACGGCGTGAGCGGCGTCTCCACGATCCGCAGACGGCGGAGCTGGATCTGGGACGGCAGATCGCGGGAGAAGCGCATCTCCTTGATCAGCGTCAGGGCGCGGCGCCAGTCGCCCTCCATCATGGCGACCCAGCTCGGCACGTCCGGCTCGTGGAAGTGTTGCGCTCGTTCGAGCTTCCAGACGACTCCCTCGACGTCCTGGAAGCACTCGTAGAATTCCGCGAGGTAGTCGGTGACGGGCAGGATCACTCCTGCGGCCTGTCTGACGCGTTCGATCGCCTCTCCGGGCATGGGGTCTCCTCCGGCTGTACGCCGAGATCGAGTCGTGGGACCCGCGTCGAGGCCCCAGCCCGGATGTGGAACCTCGCCGCGGTTCGTCTGACGAACGTGGTGGTCTTAGTTCCCTGTGGAGTTGCTGCACACGGTCGTCTCCGTCGTGTCCAGCTTTCTGATCAGGATCTTCGTGGTGGCCTGCCGCTCGTTCCGGTCCTCTGGCTCGGGCTCTGCCTCGGTCGGGTGCATCTCGCCCTCCGTTGTTCGGTGTGGCCGCGCCCGTTTCCCCCCGAAAGCGACAGGTTGATGTTTCGCCGTGGGCCACGACCGGTCAAGACCCAATTCCGTACCGCTCACGCGGTCAGGCCGGAGGGCGCGCACACGGGGCAGTCGGGGCGCGGCGGGTGGCGGACCCATACGTGGTGCTCGGGGGCGATGAGGTTCAGCCCCAGGAACGTTCCCGTCGTGGGCTGAGGCACGCCGGTGATCAAGGAGATGACCGCATGGGCGACGAGTTGACCGGAGATGCCGGCCGATATGGCCAGCACGCCCGGCCCTCCGAGGTCCACGGGAAGATCGGGCCGCCGCCTGCGTGCCTCCCCTTCGATGAGGCACTCGAAGCAGGCTCCGCGCCCGCGTTCGAACGTTCCCACGGTGACCAGTGGGCCGTTGTATCCACCCCCGACCCAGGGAACGCCCAGACTCGCGCAGACGCGGTTGGCCCAGATGCTGATCCCCTCGGCCAGGCCGCGCCCTCGCGGCTCGTCGGCGCACAACGCGAGCACGTCGCAGTCCTCGAGGAGGAGCCGGAGGCCCGCTTCGCCGTCCACCCTGCGGCTCTCGCCGGTGATCTCGATGTCGGAGTTCAGCTGGCGCAACCTCTCCATGGCGATGTCGACCTTCATGCGGCCGATGTCGTCCTCGGTGTAGAGGACCTGCCGGTTGAGGTTCGACAACTCCACCACGTCGGCGTCGACGCAGTGGATGCGCCCGACCCCGGTCGCCGCGAGCGCCCACGCGGCGTGGCTGCCGGTCCCGCCGAGACCGAGGACCACGACCCGGGCCTTCTTGAGGCGCAGTTGGGCCTCCCAGGCGTGCGGGCGCGGGGTCAGGTCGACGAGGTGGAAGAACGCCTGGCTCCTGCCGTACCGATCGCGCTCCCGCACGCTGATCTCGTCGGGCACCTGGGCGGACGCGTCCTCCACGTGGCCGGAATCGATCAGGATGCTCACGATCTCGCGCGCTTCCGGCGCCGAGAGGCCGGGCACGGAGCCACAGATGATCTCGGCGATGTCGTCGGGCGTCCGCGTGCCGTCCATCAGGGACAGCGCGGCCCACGCCCCCCCGAGCGGATCGGTGATCTCGGAGGCGAGCCCGTAGATCTCGCCTCCGATGCGCACGGTGCCGTCGTCGAGCCGGTGCGGCTCGTGCCTCCGCTTGACCCGTGGCAGCAGCACCTGTCCGGTTCCCCTCGCGAGACGGCCGGCGGAGCGGGCGCCCGCTCCACCGTCTGCTCGGAGGTCACGCGGCCGGAACCGTTGTCGCGACGTGTCCGCAGCCGACCGAGACAGGCCCCGCTCGCCAAGTCATCATCTGGTGCCCGGTTGTTCAAGACCCAATTCCGGACCGCCGGTGTCCGTGACCGCGGCGGTGACGGATCAGGCCCGCCACGGTCATGATCAACCAGACGAGGAACAGGACCTTGATCACGGCGAACAGCGGCCATGCCGCACCGGTCAGCACCGCGAGGAGCACCAGCGCCCCGATGACCATGAACGGGAACGGAGGCCTGCCCCGGTGAGCATGCCCGCGGTGGGCCCGCCGGCGTGCCGCGGCCAGGTGCACTCCCCAGGTCGCGAGGTCTCCGTGATCCCGGCGCCAGGGCGGCCCGCCCTCCCATGGCATTGCGTGCGGTCCGGGGGCGGGGTCGCGAAGCGTGGTGCCCGGGCCGTACGGCACGTAGGCGCCCGGGAGGTCGGCGGTGATCTGCCGGAGGTCGCCCGCGGTGCGGGCGGAAAGGGTGGCGTCGAGGCGCTGGTCGAGTTCGTCGCGGGTGATCCGGCCCTGCACGAACGCGTCGTGCAGGCTCCGGGTCACCTCGTCGCGCTCTTTGTCGCCGATCCGCATCTCGTCCTGAGAGGCCATTTCGTCACTCCTCGGCGGGGTCGCCGTCTGCGAGGATCTGGTAGAGCTTGCGCCGCGTCTCGGTCAGCACCTGCTTGGCCTGCCTCACCTGGCCGTCGGTTCCGGTCTGCGCGAGCTGGAACAGGGCCGAGGCGGCCTGACGGGACAGGTCGAACAGCTCGTGGACGTTGTCCCCGATGTCCGGAGTCATGTCCTCCCAGGGGGCTCGCACCTCGTCCGGGTGGGCCTCGATGTACGCGCGGCCGGCCTCGGTGAGCTGGAAGGTCTTGCGGCCGTCCGTCTCCTCGGTGCGGACCAGGCCCTCGTCGGTGAGCTGCTGGAGAGCCGGGTAGACGGCGCCGGGACTGGGCTTCCAGCCGCCCTCGCTGCGCTCGGCGATCTCCTGGATGATCTGGTATCCGTTGCGGGGCTCCTCGGCGAGCAGCGCGAGGATGGCGGCGCGGACGTCACCGCGCTTGGCCTTCCTGGGCCTGCCGAACCCTCGGCCGAACGGCGTGCCGCCCGGTCCGAACGGTCCTCCCGGTCCGAACGGCCCGCCCGGCCCGAAGCCGCCCCACGGGCCGCGCCCCCGGTGGCCGCCCCTGTGCCGATGCTCGTGCGGACCGGGATTGTGATGCTCGTCCTGCCACATGGCTGCTCCTCTCATGGCGGCACGCAGCGCATGCCGTAACCGGCGGAACTCATCTCGATGGGCCCATGGCCCGTCCATGACGAAAGGCGTTGTCATGGTCGTCCTCCTTCGAACGGTCTCGACTACCTCTTGATGCTTCAAAGATATATCGCGATCGTTCTAAAGAACAACCCCAAATCTCGCGATTGCCCGGATCTAGGTGTCGCGTGCCGCCTTCTGGCGATCGGCGTACGCCCGCGACTTGGCGCGATTGCCGCAGACCCGCATCGTGCACCAGCGCCGGGTGCGGCTCCGGGTGGCGTCCCAGAACACCCACTCGCACGAATGGTCCGGGCACTGTTTGAGCCGCCGCCACTCCCCGCCGGCCACGACGAGCGCCCACGCAGCGCCGATCGCGGCGAGCGGCCCGGCGCCGCGCAGGGGCTCGCCCGGCTCGTGCTCCGTCCCGAGGAGCACCCTGAGCGGGAGTCCGTCCAGTACGGCCTGGGCCTCCTCCATCGCCCGCGGATCGGCCGCCCCGGCGTTGTTGGCCAGCAGCCGGGCCCGCAGGCCGGTGCGCAGGACGATCGCCTGCCGGTGGGCGGCCTCGTCCACACCGCCGGGGGAGAGCCCCTGTTCCCGCAGCCAGGCCGCCAGTCCCTCGGGCGACGTGATCGTGTCGGTGCCCTCCTCGACGTCCACCGTGTTGGCGAAATCGCGGATCAGCGCCGCATGCCGGGACGGCTCGGTCATGTTCATCGTCCTGCCTTCATGTCTTCCATCAAACCACTTAGACGGTTAGCCTCTAACCGTCTAAGTGGATAGAAGGTTTGGAGTGCCGTGAGCGACACACCGGCGAATCAGGCCCTGGTCGCGTCCCCGGACAAGGAGAGATCGCGCTCCGGCCGCAACGAGGTCGTGCTGGTCGCCTTCACGGCGATGACGAACATGGCCGACGGCGTCCTGAAGATCACGCTGCCGCTGCTGGCCGTCGGGCTCGGCGGTACTCCTGGACAGGTGGCCGTCGTCGGGCTCACGCTCACCCTGCCCTGGCTGCTCGTCTCGCTCCCCGTGGGCGTACTCGCCGACCGGGCGGACCGGCGGCGGCTGATCATCCTCGCCGACCTCGTGCGCCTGGTCACGGCGCTGGCCCTGCTCGTCGTCGCCACCGGCGACGGGCTGTCCATGGCGGTCCTGTACGCGGCGGGACTGGTCATCGGCGCCGCCGAGGTCGTGGCCAACACGGCCACCGGCGCCGTCGTGCCCGCGGCCGTCCCGCGGCGACGCCGGGCCAGGGCGAACGCGTGGATCGCCGGCGTGGAGACCCTGGCCAACGAATTCTGCGGGCCGGCGGTCGGCGGGTTGCTCGTGGGCGTCGGGGCCGCGCTCGCCCTCGGTTCCTCGGCCGCGGCGTTCGCCGTGGGGGCCGTGCTGATCGCGCTGCTCGCCGGTTCGTTCCGGCCTGTCCACCGGGGAGCCGATGGGCTCGCGTCCGAGCCTGAGCCCGAGGCGCGGGAGGGCGTGGCGGGCGTGATCGCCGAGATCGGGGAGGGACTGCGGTTCCTGTGGCGCGACCGGCTGCTGCGGACCCTCTCCTTGACGATCACCGTTCTCGCGGGAGCGTGGAGCGCGTGGCTGGCGCTCATGCCGTCCTACGCGACCGCGGTGCTGGCGGCCGATCCCCGCGGATACGGCCTGCTGATCAGCGCCATCGGCCTGGGCGGGCTCGCGGGCGCGGGGCTGACCGCCGTGGTCAACCGGCTGCTGGGCGTGCGATGGGCGCTGTTCGCCGACCTGGTCGGCACCTTCCTCATGATGGTCGTCCCCGCGGTGTTCCCGGTCGCCTGGGCCGTCGGCGTCGCCGCGTTCGCCGGGGGAATGGGCGGCACCCTCTGGACGGTGAACTCCCGGACGATCGCGCAGGCCCTCGTGCCCGACCGCCTCCTCGGCAGGTACGGCTCGGCGGCCCGCCTGCTCGGATGGGGGACGTTGCCCCTCGGCGCGGCGCTTGCCGGGGTGCTCGCCGAGGTCTACGGACTCCGCGTGGCCTTCGCCGTTTTCGCCGTGGCGGTGGCCGCGCTGACCGTACCGTTTCTGTGGAACGTCACGGCGGCGCAACTGCGCCGAGCCGCCGAATCGGATACCGGGGAGGATAGTGACGCAGATCACGAGAATATCCGCCCAAACGGGAACAGGACCTGAGACCGGCACGTTATCTCCAGCAGACGGGATTGTTCTGCTCTGAGAGGGCTGGGGGGTGCTCTCGGAGAGGAACAATCCCGTCTGCTGTATCTCCGGGGTCCTCGCCCATATCGGGCGACACGCGGCAAATGACTGGTTCGATGATTTTGTCGGCCCGGTGCCGTACGATCTCCGCCGTGATCTTGTCATGATGGGGCATTCCCATGCCCTCAGTGGGGCTGTCGTCTGGCTGGCGGTCACGCCGGCACTCATAGCGTTACCTGGTGTGACCTCGCCGGAACTGGCCACGGTGACGGGGACGGTGCTGAGTCCGCCGGAGCTGATCGCGGGCGCGGTCGTCTGCGCGGGCGCGGCGATGCTGCCCGATCTCGACCATCCCAGCGCGACCATCGCGCAGACCTTCGGTCCGGCCACGTGGTTGCTCAGCAAGGGCGTGAACTTCGTCAGCGGGGGGCACCGCCACGCCACCCATTCCCTCTTGTTCGCCGCGTTCGCGGGCGTCGGCGCCCACCTGCTGGGGCAATACTCCCCGATCGGGCGTGACGTCCTCATCGTGCTGATGATCGGCCTGGCCCTGCGTGCCATCGGCATCGGCGTCCCCGGCCGCACGATCACCTCCGCCGTGGTCAACGTGGCCCTCACCGCCGCGATGTTCATCCTGTTCCACATGCTGGGCGTCACGTACTCCTGGCTGGGATTCGCGATCGGGGTCGGCTGTCTCGCGCACGTGATCGGCGACTGCCTGACCGAGCGGGGATGCCCCGTGCTCTGGCCCATCAAGACGCGGTGGCTGCTGCCGTTCGACATCGGCATCAAGACCGGGAAGACCTTCGAGAACAAGATTCTCGGCCCGGCCCTGTCCGTGGCGGTGGTCGCCCTGCTCTGCCTTCGCCTGATCCCCGCCTGAGCGGATTCGGCGTACTGGCAAGTAACTTGATGTCGAGATATCTTCCGAGATATCTTGATGTCGAGACATCCAACGCGTTAGGGCGCACCTCGTTGCCCGGCGCGTACCGCAGGTGCGGCAGGATGCATACAACGTGAGACAAGCCCGGAAACCTGGGGAGGCGATCCTTCGTGTCCGCGAACAGCTTCGGCAGCCGTGACACGCTCCGCGTCGGTGACGCGTCGTACGAGATCTATCGGCTGGACGCCGTCGAGGGGTCGGCGCGCCTCCCGTACAGCCTGAAGATCCTGCTTGAGAACCTTCTACGCACGGAGGACGGCGCGAACATCACCGCCGACCACGTCCGTGCGATCGCGGGCTGGGACCCGGGGGCCACCCCGAGCGTGGAGATCCAGTTCACCCCGGCCCGCGTGATCATGCAGGACTTCACCGGCGTCCCCTGTGTCGTGGACCTGGCCACCATGCGGGAGGCCGTACGCGACCTGGGCGGCGACCCGGCGAGGATCAACCCCCTCGCGCCCGCCGAGATGGTCATCGACCACTCGGTCATCGTCGACTACTTCGGCCACCCCGACTCCTTCGCTCGCAACGTCGAGCGGGAGTACGAGCGCAACCGCGAGCGGTACCAGTTCCTGCGCTGGGGACAGACCGCCTTCGACGAGTTCAAGGTCGTCCCGCCGGGCACCGGCATCGTCCACCAGGTGAACATCGAGCACCTGGCCCGGGTGGTCATGATCCGGGACGGCAAGGCGTACCCCGACACCTGTGTCGGCACCGACTCCCACACCACGATGGAGAACGGCATCGGCGTCCTCGGCTGGGGCGTCGGAGGCATCGAGGCCGAGGCCGCGATGCTCGGCCAGCCGATCTCGATGCTGATCCCGCGGGTGGTCGGCTTCAAGCTGACCGGCAAGCTGCCCGCGGGCGCGACCGCCACCGACCTGGTGCTCACGATCACCGAGATCCTGCGCAAGCACGGCGTGGTCGGCAAGTTCGTCGAGTTCTACGGCGAGGGCGTCTCCAGCGTCCCGCTGGCCAACCGGGCCACGATCGGCAACATGAGCCCCGAGTTCGGCTCCACCTGCGCGATCTTCCCGATCGACGAGCAGACGACCGACTACCTCAAGCTGACCGGCCGCTCCGCGGAGCAGGTCGCGCTCGTCGAGGCGTACGCCAAGGAGCAGGGCCTCTGGCTCGACCCGTCGGCCGAGCCCGTCTTCTCGGAATACATCGAGCTCGACCTGGCGACCGTGGTCCCGTCGATCGCCGGGCCCAAGCGCCCGCAGGACCGCATCGCCCTGACGGACTCGAAGTCGGCGTGGCGGGCGGCCGTCCGCGACTACGTGCAGGGCGACAGCATCCAGGGGCCCACGGACGAGTCCTCCGCGGAGTCGTTCCCGGCCTCGGATTCGCCGGCGATCTCGCACGGCGGCAACGGGGACGTGCCGCACCCCGCCCACCTCAACGGTGAGCGCCCGCACCGGCCGACCCCGGTCACGCTGTCGGACGGCACGTCGTTCGAGATCGACCACGGCGTGGTCACGATCGCCGCGATCACCTCGTGCACCAACACCTCCAACCCGTACGTCATGCTCGGCGCGGCGCTGCTCGCCAAGAACGCCGTCGACAAGGGCCTGGCGCGCAAGCCGTGGGTGAAGACCTCGCTCGCTCCCGGCTCCCAGGTCGTCACCGGCTACTTCGAGCGCTCCGGCCTCACGCCGTACCTCGACAAGCTGGGGTTCAACCTCGTCGGCTACGGATGCACCACCTGCATCGGGAACTCGGGCCCGCTGGAGCCGGAGATCTCGGCGGCCGTCCAGGAGTCCGACCTCGCGGTGACCGCGGTGCTCTCGGGCAACCGCAACTTCGAGGGCCGCATCAACCCCGACGTCAAGATGAACTACCTGGCGTCGCCGCCGCTGGTCGTCGCCTACGCGCTGGCCGGCACGATGGACATCGACCTGAACAACGAGCCGCTCGGCACGGGCTCGGACGGCAAGCCGGTGTTCCTCGCGGACATCTGGCCCGCGCCGGAGGACGTCGCCTCGGTGGTGTCGGAGTCCATCGGCCAGGACATGTTCCTGCGGGACTACGCCGACGTCTTCAAGGGCGACGAGAACTGGCAGGAGCTGCCGATCCCGACCGGCAACACCTTCGAGTGGGACCCGGCCTCGACCTACGTCCGCAAGGCGCCGTACTTCGACGGGATGCCCGCGTCCCCGGAGCCGGTGTCGGACATCGCCGGCGCGCGGGTGCTGGCGCTGCTCGGCGACTCGGTCACGACCGACCACATCTCGCCCGCCGGCTCGATCAAGGCGGACTCCCCGGCCGGTCGCTACCTGCGCGAGCACGGCGTCGAGGTCAAGGACTTCAACTCCTACGGTTCCCGCCGCGGCAATCACGAGGTGATGATCCGGGGCACCTTCGCCAACATCCGGCTGAGGAACCTCCTGCTCGACGGTGTGGAGGGCGGCTTCACCCGCGACTTCACCCAGGGCGGCGAGCAGGCGTTCATCTACGACGCCTCGAGCAACTACCAGGCGGCGGGGATTCCACTGGTCGTCCTCGCGGGCAAGGAGTACGGCTCCGGGTCGTCCCGTGACTGGGCGGCCAAGGGGACCGCGCTGCTCGGTGTCCGCGCTGTCATCGCGGAGTCCTACGAGCGCATCCACCGGTCGAACCTGATCGGCATGGGCGTGCTGCCCCTCCAGTTCCCCGAGGGGCAGACCGCGGCCTCACTCGGACTGACCGGTGCGGAGACCTTCGACATCACCGGGGTCGAGGCGCTCAACGACGGGACGACGCCGGCGACCGTGACGGTGAGGGCCGGCGACGTCGAGTTCCAGGCGGTCGTGCGGATCGACACCCCCGGAGAGGCCGACTACTACCGCCACGGCGGCATCATGCAGTACGTCCTGCGGTCGCTGCTCGCCAAGAGCTGACCTCAACCGCATTGAGCCGCCCGGACCTCCGTCCGGGCGGCTCAAGTGCGTTCACAGCAACTTGCGCATCAGATCCGTGACTTCCGCGACGGTTTCCTTGGACGCTGTTCCGATCTGCGTCATGAAGCGTCTTCTGGAGACGGCGCGAACCTGTTCGGTCATGATCCAGCTGACTCGGTCCAGCCCGGTGGCTGCCGGCTCGACCTTCACGTGACTCATCCAGCCTCGCGAACGCGAGGTCATCGGGGCGACGATGGTGAGCCCCGGGATCGTGTCGTTGAAGTTGTCGTTGCTGATGATCAATACAGGTCGCCGACCCGACCGTTCGTTGCCGACATCCTGGCCGAACTCAGTCAGCCAGATCTCTCCCTGCAGGACTCTCATGGGGGTTCTCCGCAATCGTGTAGGAGGGGATGTCATCGGTGCCGAGGCCGTCCGCCGCGGCGTTGTCGAACAGTTCGGTCTCCGCGACGTATTCGGCCCAGCTCTCCGGGTCCTCTCGTTGCGTCCGCTCGATCTGTTCGCGCAGGGTCTGCCAGAACATCTTCGTCTCGTAGTCGGCGACGGCGTCGTCGATCACTGCGGTCATGGGTCTGCCTTCCTGTTCGGCGATGTGCGCGATCTTGTCGCGAGTAAGAGTGGTGACCCTGATCGTCGTGTGCTTCTGCTCGCCGTTCATACGAAAGAGGCTACGCCGATGTCTACAGATGGGTCTATGACGACGTCATCGAGATACAACCATACGAGCCGTCGATCGGCGTTCGCAAGAGAATTCGATTACTGACGGTGATTGACGGCTTAACCTGTTGCCGGGGGAGGAGGTCGGGCGGCAGGGTTGCCCGGCATGTGGTCTGAACTGCTCCCGCTGCTCGCGGGTGGTGTGGCGGTATTCGTGGGTGCGGTCGTCCAGGGAGGGATCGGATTCGGTCTGGGCCTCATGGCCGCACCGCTGATCGCCATCACGAACCCGGGTGTCATGCCGGGCGCCGTCCAGGTCGTCAACGCCACGCTGCCGCTGTTCACGCTGGCCGCCGAGTGGCGCAGGATCGACTGGCGCGGCCTCGGCTTCGCCCTCCTGGGAAGGCTGCCCGGCAGTGTCATCGGGGCCGTCGTCGTGGTCTATGTGAGCACCAGCGTGCTGGGCGTCCTCGTCGGCGTGATGGTGATGGTCGCGGTCGCGCTGACGGCTCGGGCGCCGGCCGTGCCGCGCAACGGGATCACGACCACGGCCGCCGGGTTCCTCTCCGGGATCACCGGGACGGCGACCGGCATCGGCGGCCCGCCGATGGCCCTGGTCTACCAGAGCGCCCGGGGGCCGCAGATCAGGGCCACTCTGGCGCTGTTCTTCCTGGTGAGCGCCGTGCAGTCGCTGGGCATTCTCGCCATCGTCGGCAAATTGCCCGCCCGCGCGCTCGGGACCGGAGCGGCTCTCATTCCCTTCATGATCCTCGGGTTCGCCGTGTCGGGCCCCCTCCGGCGTCGCCTCGACGGCGGCAGGCTGCGCGTCGCGGTGCTCGCGGTCGCGACCGTGTCCGCGTGCACACTCCTCGGCCAGAGTCTTGCCAGGTGATGACGGTCCGGCCAACTCTCGTTTCTTCATTGTTACCGCGGACAACAAAAGTTACCGTCCTGTGTCTTACCTCCCGCTTTGGTTCTGACTTACGTTGTCTCAAACAACATTCCCTGGAGCGGTGAGTGCCGTGACCCGGCGTTGCCGAACCGGGCGGTCGACCAGCAATCTCAGTGCCGGCTTCTGAGATCGCAAGCGTGGTGGGCCGCACCTCTTCATAGACCCCCAGTCAGAAAGGACCCACGCCAATGCGCAAGGGGATCCTCACAATCGGCGCCACAGTGGCGGCGCTCTCCCTTGGTCTCACCGCCTGCGGGGGCGATGACGGTGGCACCTCGGCCTCGGCGAGCGGAGCGCCGTCGGCGACCGGCGCCTCGGTCGGCAAGATCGGCGTCATCCTCCCCGACAGCAAGTCGTCGGCCCGGTGGGAGACCGCCGACCGGAAGTACCTCAAGGAGGCGTTCGACGCGGCCGGTGTCGAGTCGGACATCCAGAACGCCCAGGGCGACAAGACCGCGTTCCAGACGATCGCCGACCAGATGATCACGAACGGCGCCAAGGTCCTGGTGATCGTCAACCTGGACAGCGGCACCGGCAAGGCCGTGCTGGACAAGGCCCAGTCGCAGGGCGTCGCGACGATCGACTACGACCGCCTGACCCTCGGCGGCAGCGCCTCCTACTACGTGTCGTTCGACAACGAGAAGGTCGGCCAGCTGCAGGGTGAGGGCCTGGTGAAGTGCCTCACCGACGACAAGGCCGACAAGCCGATCATCGCCGAGCTGAACGGCTCGCCGACCGACAACAACGCGACGCTGTTCAAGAACGGCTACGACTCCGTCCTCAAGGCGAAGTACGACTCCGGCGACTACGTCAAGGGCCCGGACCAGTCGGTTCCCGACTGGGACAACGCGCAGGCCGGCACCATCTTCGAGACGATGCTGACCCAGGAGCCCAAGATCGCCGGCGTGCTCGCCGCGAACGACGGCCTCGGCAACGCCGCCATCGCGGTGCTGAAGAAGGAGAAGCTCAACGGCAAGGTCCCGGTCACCGGCCAGGACGCGACCGTGCAGGGCCTCCAGAACATCCTCGCCGGCGACCAGTGCATGACGGTCTACAAGGCGATCAAGAAGGAGGCGGACGCGGCCTCGCAGCTGGCCATCGCCCTCGCCAAGGGTGAGAAGCCGGCCGCTCCCTCGAGCACCAAGGACCCGGAGTCGGGCCGTGACGTCCCCTCGGTCCTGCTCGACCCGCAGCCGATCTACTTCGACAGCGTCAAGGACGTCGTCGCCGACGGCTACGTGACCAAGGACGAGCTGTGCACCGGCGACTTCGCCGCCAAGTGCACCGAGGCCGGCGTCAGCTAAGTTCCACCCGATCGGGCCGGTACGGCAGCAGCCGTACCGGCCCCTTGAAGTACGGAGTCATCCATCGTGTCCCAGGGACCGGTCCTGGAACTGCGCGGCATCAACAAGAGCTTCGGTGCCGTTCAGGTCCTTCACGACGTCGCCTTCTCGGTGTACTCAGGAGAGGTGACAGCACTTGTCGGCGACAACGGCGCCGGTAAGTCCACGCTGGTGAAATGCATCGGTGGGATCCACCCCATCGACGCCGGCGACTACTTCTTCGAAGGTGAGAAGGTCCACGTCAGCGGGCCCAGGGACGCCGCCGACCTGGGCGTCGAGATCGTCTACCAGGACCTCGCCCTCTGCGACAACCTGGACATCGTCCAGAACATGTTCCTCGGTCGCGAGCGCAAGAGCGGGCTGGTCCTCGACGAGGCAACGATGGAGGAGATGGCGGCCAAGACCCTCGACGGTCTGTCCGTCCGCACGGTCACCTCGCTCCGCCAGTACGTCGCCAGCCTCTCGGGAGGTCAGCGCCAGACCGTCGCGATCGCCAAGGCCGTCCTGTGGAACAGCAAGGTCGTCATCCTCGACGAGCCGACCGCCGCGCTGGGCGTCGCCCAGACGGCGCAGGTGCTCGAACTGGTCCGGCGGCTGGCCGACAACGGGCTCGCCGTGGTGCTCATCTCGCACAACATGAACGACGTGTTCGCCGTCTCCGACCGGATCGCGGCCCTCTATCTGGGACGGATGGCCGCCCAGGTCAAGACCTCCGAGGTGACCCACTCGCAGGTCGTGGAACTCATCACGGCCGGGCGCAGCGGTGAGCTCGGCATCAAGAACGGCAACGGAGCGGCATCATGACGACGGAAACGCTCCCGGAGCAGGCGCACAAAGCCGACGCGTCCATCGGCGGCTATGTGAAGAACTACCTCGACCGGGTCCGCGGCGGCGAGCTGGGTGCCCTGCCGGCGGTCTTCGGCCTCATCGTGCTCTGCGTGTTGTTCTCGATCCTCAGGCCCGCCTTCCTGACGCCGGGGAACTTCGCGAACCTGTTCACCCAGGGCGCGGCGGTCGTGGTCATCGCGATGGGCCTGATCTTCGTCCTCCTGCTCGGTGAGATCGACCTGTCCGCGGGCTACGCCAGCGGCGTCTGCGCGGCCGTCCTGGCCGTGTCGCTCACCAACAACGGCTGGCCCTGGTACACCGCCGTCGCCGCCGCCATGCTGACCGGTGTCGTCATCGGCCTGGTCCTCGGTGCGCTGGTCGCCAAGCTGGGCGTCCCCTCGTTCGTCGTCACGCTGGCCGCCTTCCTGGGCTTCCAGGGCGTTCTGCTGCTGCTGGTCAAGGGCGGCACGAACATCTCGATCAGGGACACCACGATTCTGGCGATCGCCAACAAGAACGTGCCGCCGATCGTGAGCTGGATCGTGCTGGTCGTCGGCGTGGTCGTCTACGCGGGCATCCAGCTCTTCAGGGCCCGCCGCCGCATCGGCCGCGGACTGCTGGCCGACCCGCTCACGCTCATCGCGTTCCGGGTCCTGTCGCTCGCCGTGATCAGCGGTGTGGCGGTCTACGTGCTGAACCTGGAGCGCAGCCGCAACGCCATCATCGTGTCCCTCAAGGGCGTGCCGATCGTGGTCCCGGTCATCGTGGTGCTGCTGTTCGTGTGGACGTTCGTCCTGCGCCGCACGGCGTACGGCCGGCACATCTACGCCGTGGGCGGCAACGCCGAGGCCTCGCGCCGCGCCGGCATCGACGTGGACCGCATCCGCATCTCGGCGTTCGTCATCTGTTCGTTCATGGCGTCGATCGGCGGCATCATCGCGGCGTCCCGCGCCAACTCGGTCGACCCGAACACGGGCGGCAGCGACGTGCTGCTGTTCGCCGTGGGCGCGGCCGTCATCGGCGGCACCAGCCTGTTCGGCGGCAAGGGCCGGGCCCTCGACGCGGTGCTCGGCGGCGCCGTCGTGGCCGTCATCCAGAACGGCATGGGCCTGATGGGCTACAGCGCGGGGGTGAAGTACGTCGTCACCGGCTCGGTGCTGCTGCTGGCCGCCGGCGTCGACGCCCTGTCCAGGAAGCGGGCGGCCTCGACCGGCCGACGATGAACCCCCTATGAACACAACAAGGTGATCGCCGCCGTAAGGTGATCACCGGTCCCTGACCCCCGAGGAGAACCGAGGCTGTCCAGATGATGCGCGCAGGTCCCTCACAGGAGGAGATCCGCAAGCACAACCTCGGCACACTGCTCCGCCACGTCCACCTGGGAGGGCCCACCTCCCGGGCGGAGCTGACCAGCCTGATGGGGTTGAACCGCAGCACCATCATGGCGCTGACCGCCGACCTGACGGCCGCGGGCCTGGTCCGGGAGGAGCTCCCGAAGGACACCGGCAAGGCGGGGCGCCCGTCGCTGGTCGTCCGGCCGGAGTCGTCAAGGGTCTACGTGCTGGCGTTCGACGTCGGCGTGGACCGGCTCGCCGCGGCCCGCGTCGGCCTCGGCGGGGTGATCCTGGACCGCCGGGTCGCCCTGCGGCAACGCGGGTCGTTCGACATGCCGCAGGTCGTCGCCATCCTGGCGGGGTTCGCCAGGCAGATGCTCCGCAAGACGCGCCCCGACACGATCTGCGTCGGGGCGGCCGCGGCGTTCTGCGGCGCCGTACGGAAGTCGGACGGGGTCGTCAGGATCGGGCCGAACATCGGCCTGGAGGAGATGCCCTTCGGCGAGGAGCTCTCCGGGAAGCTCGCGCTCGGGCTGCCGGTGAACGTCGGGAACGACGCCAACCTCGGCGCGCTCGCCGAGCACACGCGGGGGATCGGGCTGGGCTGCCGCGATCTGGTGTACCTGCACGGCGACGTGGGGATCGGCGGCGGCATCGTGGTGAACGGCCAGCTCCTCGGGGGTTTCGCCGGCTACGGGGGAGAGGTCGGCCACATGATCGTCAACCCCGGCGGCCGGCCGTGCGCCTGCGGCTCCCGGGGCTGCCTCGAAGCCGAGGTGGGGGAGCGGGCGCTGATGGAGCACGCCGGGCGCGGCGGCGGTGAGGCGGTCGGCCGGGACGGCGTGCGGTCCGTGGTCGACGCCGCCGACCGGGGCGACGTGGTCGCCCAGGAGGCGCTCCATGGGGTGGGCAACTGGCTCGGCCTCGGCGTCGCCAACCTGGTCAACATCTTCAACCCCGAGATGGTGATCTTCGGGGGCACGCTCAGAGAGATGTACCTGGGGTCCGCGGCCCAGGTCCGCAGCCAGATCAACACCGGGACCCTCGGCGCGTCGAGGGAGCACCTGCGGCTGCGCACGTCGGGACTGGGGGACGACGCGCCCCTGCTGGGAGCCGCCGAACTCGCCTTCGGCAAGGTGCTCGCGGACCCTCTCGACGTCCTGTCCCGCCAGACCTCGTGACCTGGGTCACAGGCCCGCGAAGTCGGGCGAAAGCCTAAGACGAAGCGCGAATGGGCATTCCACCCCATATGGAAGCGCCGTACGGGGAAGGGGGGACCCCCGATGTCGAGGTGAATGGGCGGTAAAGCACAATTAACGAGAATTCCCTCTCGGGGTGTGAAGGTTCAGTGCGGTTCCTAGAGGGAGAGACGCTCTCGCGAACTACACTCTGGTCTGTTCGAAGACGAGCGAAAGGGATGACTCGGTGGGGATTCTGGAGACGATTAAGGACCCGCTCGATCTGAAGAACCTGGCCGCCGGCGATCTGCCGGAACTCGCCATGGAGATCCGGGACCTGCTGGTCTCCGCCGTGGCCCGCACGGGTGGCCACCTGGGTCCCAACCTCGGTGTGGTGGAGCTGACCATCGCCCTGCACCGCGTCTTCGACTCGCCGCGCGACCGGCTCCTGTTCGACACCGGCCACCAGACGTACGTGCACAAGATGCTGACCGGCCGCGCGGGCGACTTCGGCACGCTGCGGCAGGAGGGCGGGCTGTCCGGCTACCCCAGCCAGGCGGAGTCCGAGCACGACGTGATCGAGAACTCGCACGCCTCCACCGCGCTGTCCTACGCCGACGGCCTGGCCAAGGCGTTCGCCCTCCGCGGCGAGACCGACCGCACCGCGGTCGCGGTGATCGGCGACGGGGCGCTGACGGGCGGCATGGCCTGGGAGGCGCTGAACAACATCGCCGCGCGCAAGGACCTGCCCCTGATCGTCGTGGTCAACGACAACGGGCGCTCCTACTCCCCGACGATCGGCGGCCTCGCCTCACACCTGTCGACCCTGCGGATGACGCAGCGGTACGAGCAGGCGCTGGAACTGGTCAAGAACAACCTCGGCCGGGTGCCCGTCGTCGGCGCGCCCCTGTACGAGACGCTGCACGGCGTCAAGAAGGGGCTGAAGGACATCTTCACCCCGCAGGTCATGTTCGAGGACCTGGGCCTGAAGTACGTGGGCCCGATCGACGGCCATGACGAGCCGGCGGTCGAGGCGGCGCTGCGCCGGGCGAGGGCCTACCGCGGGCCGGTCATCGTCCACGTGCTCACGCACAAGGGACACGGGTACGCGCACGCGGAGAACCACGACGAGGACTGCTTCCACAGCCCGCAGCCCTTCGACGTCGAGACAGGTGAGGAGCGGGCGAGGCCGCACAGCTGGACGAACGTGTTCAGCGAGGAGATGGTGAAGATCGGCGCGCAGCGGGAGGACGTCGTCGCGATCACCGCGGCCATGCTCCACCCGGTCGGGCTCGCCGCCTTCGCCGACGCCTATCCCCAGCGGATCTACGACGTGGGCATCGCGGAGCAGCACGCGCTGACCAGCGCCGCCGGTCTCGCCCTCGGCGGTCTGCACCCCGTGGTCGCGATCTACGCGACCTTCCTCAACCGGGCCTTCGACCAGCTTCTGATGGACGTCGCCCTGCACCGGCTTCCGGTCACGGTCGTGCTCGACCGCGCCGGCGTCACCGGCGACGACGGGCCGAGCCACAACGGCATGTGGGACCTGTCGATGCTCCAGGTGATCCCCGGCCTGTCGATCGCCGTGCCCCGCGACGCCGTACGGCTGCGCGAACTGCTCGCCGAGTCGGTCGCCGTCGAGGGCGGCCCGTCGGTCGTCCGCTTCCCCAAGGGTGCGCTGCCGCGGGAGATCGAGGCCGTGGGCCACCTCGGCGGGATGGACGTGCTGCGGGCCGGCGACCCCGACGTCCTGCTGGTCGCGGTCGGCCCCATGGCCGACATCTGCATGGACGCGGCGACCCTGCTCGACGCCCAGGGCATCTCCGCCACGGTGGTGGACCCCCGCTGGGCCAAGCCGCTCGACGAGGCCCTGGTGCTCGCGGCGGCGGCGCACAAACTGGTCGTGGTCGTCGAGGACGGCGGGCGGTCCGGGGGCGTGGGCGACGCCGTCGCCCGCATGCTGCGCGACGCCGACGTGGACGTTCCGGTGCGGACCTACGGAATTCCCCAGCGGTTCCTCGACCACGCCAAGCGCCAGAAGATCCTCGCCGAGATCGGTCTCACCGGTCAGGACCTCGCCCGGGAGATCACCGAGGCGGTCGCCAAGCGCTCGCCCGTGCTGGAGCGGCATCCCGCGCGCCAGCCGCAGTGACCGGTGCGTGATCCGGCGGCGCCGGACCCGCCCGCCGGGTCCGTGCCCGTCGGCGTGAACCGGGCGTAACACCGGCGATTACGGGAAGTCTGCAGGTCATCGGAACGATGAGGAGCCTGCGGATGAGCGTGTTCCGGACCAAGACGGTTGAGCAGTCGATCCAGGACGCCGAGGGCGGCGAGCATCGCCTGAAGCGGACCCTGAGCGCCCTCGACCTGACCGTGTTCGGAATCGGCGTCATCGTCGGCACGGGCATCTTCGTCCTGACCGGCGTGGCGGCGCGCAACACGGCCGGTCCGGCCGTGGCGCTGTCGTTCGTCGTCGCCGGGATCGCCTGCGGGCTGGCGGCGCTCTGCTACGCCGAGTTCGCGTCCACCGTCCCCGTCGCCGGGTCGGCCTACACCTTCGCCTACGCGACGATCGGGGAGTTCCCCGCGTGGATCATCGGGTGGGACCTCATGCTCGAGATGGCTCTCGGCGCCGCCGTCGTCGCCTCCGGCTGGTCGGGATACCTCACGTCGCTGCTGAGGAACTTCGGGATCGACCTGCCGGCCTCCCTGGCCGGTGACCAGGCCGTCGTCAACGTGCCCGCGGCGCTGATCGTGCTGGCGCTGACGGCCGTCCTGGTGGCCGGCATCAAGCTCTCCGCGCGGTTCAACGCGACCATGGTGGCGATCAAGATGGCGGTGGTCCTGCTCGTCATCGTCGCGGGCCTGTTCTTCGTGAAGGGCGCCAACTACCAGCCGTTCATCCCGCCGTCCCATGTGGTCGAGGGCAGGGGCGGGCTCGCCGCGCCGCTCATCCAGGTGCTGTTCGGCGTGCAGCCCGTGGTCTTCGGTGTCTTCGGGATCTTCACGGGTGCGGCGCTGGTCTTCTTCGCCTACATCGGGTTCGACGTGGTCGCCACGGCGGCGGAGGAGACGCGCAGGCCGCAGCGTGACCTCCCCATCGGCATCATCGTCTCGCTGGCCGTCTGCACGATCCTCTACGTGGTGGTGTCCCTCGTCGTCGTCGGGATGCAGCACTACTCCTCGCTCAGCGTGTCGGCGCCGCTCGCCGACGCCTTCAGGGCGGTGGGGCAGCCGTGGCTGGCGACGCTCATCAGCGTCGGCGGCATCACCGGGCTGACCACGGTCGTGATGATCCTCATGCTGGGACAGAGCCGGGTGCTGTTCGCGATGTGCCGGGACAACCTGCTGCCGCGGTCCCTCGCCCGCGTCCACCCCCGGTTCCGCACGCCGTACCGGATCACTGTCGTCATCGGGGTGGTGACGGCGCTCCTCGCGGCGTTCATCCCGCTCGCGGCGATCGCCGAACTGGTCAACATCGGCACGCTGTTCGCGTTCGTCGTGGTCTCGATCGCGGTGATCATCCTCAGGCGCACCCGGCCGGAACTGCCGCGGTCCTTCCGGACGCCGTGGGTGCCGCTGGTGCCCGTACTGGCGGTGCTGGCCTGCGTTTACCTGATGCTCAACCTGCCGGTCGAGACCTGGCTCAGGTTCGCCGTGTGGATGGTGATCGGCGCCGCGGTCTATTTCGGGTACGGCCACCGCAGGAGCCGCGTCCAGGTCACTGGGGAGCCAGTCCTCGAAAACTGAGGACGGCGCCCGCGGCGGTCAGCAGGAGGCCGCTGCCGCCGAGCAGCAGCCGGTAGCCCCTGAGGCTGAGACGGTGCCTGCCCGCCCCCACCGCCCAGGCGAGGGCCACCTTGGAGCCGCACAGGACCAGGTAGAAGCCGCCCACGAAGGCCAGGGCCGACGCGGGGGAGTGCTCCCACGCGGCGTCGAAGGCCGGTGCGCCGACGGCGATCCAGAACAGCCAGGGATGGGGGTTGAGGAGGTTCACCACGACCGCGCTCAGGACCTGCCGCGCGGAGGACGGCTCGGCGTCGCCGGGCCGCGGCGGTTCGGCCGCACGGGCCTCGCGGATGGTCGAGACGCCCAGGTAGACGACGTAGAGCCCGCCTACGGCCGACAACACGCGCACGAACGTCCCGGGCATCGCCCCGACGGCGGTGAGGGACAGGAGCACCACGGGGAGGTCCGACAGGAGCGGCACACACGCCAGGCGCACTCCGGACCGGAAGCCGCCGCGCAGGCTGGCCGCGATCACGAGGCTCAGCAGCGCGCCCGGAGTGACTCCGGCTCCCAGCCCGAGGCTGAGCCCCAGCAGCAACTCCGTCACGCGGCGCCCCTCCGGATAGATGTTCTGGGGAGGCTATCGAGAGGGCCGCCGGCAGTCGAGCCGGTCTCGGCCGCGGCCTTCCATTCAGGCCGGCCGCGAATCCGGTCAGGGCGGCCGCTGACCGGGAGCCGTGGGCCGGGCGGATCCGTCGATGGGGATGCGCAGGACGAATCGGGCGCCGCCTTGCGGCGACTCTCTGGCCGTCAGGCTTCCCTGGTGGGCGTCGGCGACTTCGCGCGCGATCGCGAGACCCAGACCGGTGCCTCCCCGGTCGCGGCTGCGCGCGGCATCCAGTCTGGTGAATCGCTCGAAGATCCGTTCCCGCTCCGCCTCGGGGACCCCTGTTCCGTCGTCGGAGACCGACAACTCGGCGAAGCGGGCGTCGCGGCGAACCTCGACCTGTACGGCGTGCGCCGCGTGCCGCTGGGCGTTGTCCAGCAGGTTGGTCAGCACGCGGGCCATCTGTATCCGTGAGGCGTGGACGGTCACCCCGGGCTCGAGCCGAAGCCGCACCGGAAACCGGTCCAGGCGCCGGGAAGTCTCCTCCTCGACCAAGCCGGACAGGTCGATCGGTTCGTGTTCGGCCGGCGTCCCCGCGTCCGCGCGCGCCAGCAGGAGCAGGTCGGTGGTGATCGCCTGAAGCCTGTCCACGGCGCTCAGGGCGTCGCGGATCACCAGGTGCCCCTCCGCCTGGCCGGGATGCAACCGTGCCTCCTCCAGGAGGACGCGCAATCCGGCGAGGGGGGTGCGCAGTTCGTGCGAGGCGTCGCCGGCGAACCGGTGCTGCCGCGTCAGTGCCCGCTCGGCACGCCCGCCGGCCTCCTCCAGCCGGTCGAGAGTGCCGTTGATCGTCGTGGCGAGCCGGGCGACCTCCGTCATCCCCCGCGGTTCGGGAACGCGGCGGCCGAGGTCGTCCGCGGTGATCGTGGACAACTCCCTGCGGATGGCCTCGATCGGGGACAGGAGGCGGCCGGTGATCGTCCAGATCGCCCAGGTGGCCACCATGACCAGCACGGCCGCCTCGACGCCGAACAGGAGCCCGCCCATCGAGACGGAGGCTCCGCCCGGCACCCGCCGGGCCGCGTAGACGACGGCGGAGCCCATGGCGGGGTCGACCCTGAAGGCCGCGACGTAGAGGCATCCGAAACGCCGCTGCGCACACGTGCGGACGTCCTGCTGCGGATTGCGTGCCGAGGGCCACACCTGGGTCAGCGGGGCGAGCCCGTGGGCGGCCGTCGAGGCGGCGAGTATTCGGCGGCGCAGGCCGACGACCTGGATCAGGTCGACGCCGAGGACCTGTGGTTCCACCGGGTTCCGCAGATGGCCGAAACGGACGGAGGCCGCGGTCAGCTCGGCCTGCCGCTGGACGGCCAGCCAGGCGGTCTGCCGCTCCGTCTGACGCGTCAACAGCTCTTTCTGCGCACACGCGGGCACCATGAGGAGCACGATCAGCACGGTGATCAGCAGGGCCGTGCGAGATCGTATGGACCATGGGAACGGCCGTGCGAAAGGGGCGGACAGCGGTATCGCGCGCACGAAGACCTCCTCACCGGATCGTCGGCGTTCTGCCGTGACCGCCCCGTGGCCCGAACGCCGTGCGACCATCGGGCCCGCCTGGATCGGGGCGGCTCTGAGCATCGTGGCCTTGGACGGCGGTCCCCGTATCGCATGTTCGAGCGATATTGCATACCGCATACAGATAGGGATGAGGGTAGGCGGATGTCTTCGGCAAGCATCGCGCCCCTCGCCGGCCCCGCCGGAATCGTCGTCGAGCAGCACATGGCCGACGGGCCGGGAGACAACGAAACGTAGGTGCCGCGACCGGGAAGATCGCGGCACCTACGGCTATTCAGGGGCCGGTCAGGCCGCGGGGACGGACGCGACGCCGGGGGCCAGGAAGCGGCTGCCGCTGACCTCCTCGGAGATGCCGGTCCTGTCCAGGTACGGCGTGACGCCGCCGGTGTGGAACGGCCAGCCCGCCCCGAGGATCATGCACAGGTCGATGTCCTCGGCCGCCGACACGACGCGCTCGTCGAGCATGAGCCTGATCTCCTGAGCGAGCGCCCTGAGCGCGCGGAGCCGTACCTCCTCGCCCGTGGACGGCCGCGTGCCGCCCTCGAACAGCGCCCGCACCTCGGGGTCGATCTGGAAGTCGGCCCCATAGACGCCCGGCTTGCCCGCCGCCACGAGCCTGGCCAGGTTCGCCGAGACGCCGTAGCGGCCGGGGAAGGCGGCGTGCATGGTCTCCGCCACGTGCAGCGCGACGGCCGGGCCGACGAGCTGGAGCAGGGCGAAGGGGGTCATCGGCAGTCCGAGGCCGTCGAGCGCGTGGTCGGCCGTCTCCAGGGGCGTGCCCTCGTCGGCGGCGGCGATCACCTCGCCCATGAAGCGCGTCAGCAGCCGGTTGACGACGAACGCCGGGGCGTCCTTGACCAGCACCGACGACTTCTTGAGCGACTTGGCGACGGAGAAGGCCGTCGCCAGCGTCGCGTCGTCGGTGGCCGAGCCCCGGACGATCTCCAGCAGCGGCAGCACGGCGACCGGGTTGAAGAAGTGGAAGCCCACGACCCGCTCGGGGTGCCGCAGCCCGGAGGCCATCTCCGTGATGGACAGAGAGGACGTGTTGGTGGCCAGCACGCACGTCTCGGAGACGACGGCCTCGACCTCGGCGAACACCTGCTGCTTGACCTTGAGGTCCTCGAAGACGGCCTCGATGACGAAGTCGGCGTCCGCGAAGGCGTCCTTGGTGAGCGAGCCGGTGACCAGGGCCTTCAGCCGGTTGGCCTGGTCGCCGGAGATCCTGCCCTTGGCCAGCAGCTTGCCGACCTCGGCGTGGACGTAGCCGACGCCCTTGTCGAGGCGGTCCTGATCGAGGTCGGTCAGGACGACGGGGACCTCGAGCCTGCGCGCGAACAACAACGCGAGCTGCGACGCCATCAGCCCGGCGCCCACGACGCCGACCTTGGTGACCTTGCGGGCGAGCGCCCGGTCCGGTGCGCCCGCGGGCCTCTTGGCCCTGCGCTGCACCAGGTCGAACGCGTACAGCCCCGCCCGCAGCTCGTCGCCCATGAGCAGGTCGGCGAGCGCCTCGTCCTCGGCCGCGAAGCCCTCGTCCCGCGACGCCGTACGGGCCAGGGCGATGAGGTCGAGCGCGCGGTACGGCGCGGGGGATGCGCCGCGGAGCTTGAGGTCGACCAGGGTACGCGACTGCTCGATCACGGGCGTCCAGTCGGCGTCGGTGTGCGACGCCCGCCGCACGGTGATCTCGCCGCGGAGCACCTGGGCGGCCCAGCGCAGCGACTCCTCCAGGAAGTCCGCGGGCTCGAACACGGCGTCGGCGACGCCCAGCTCGAACGCGTCCCGGCCCTTGATCATGCGGTTCTGCGAGAGTGGATTCTCGATGATCAGCTTGATGGCCTTCTCCGGCCCGATGAGGCGGGGGAGGAGCTGAGTTCCGCCCCAGCCGGGCACCAGGCCGAGGAAGCACTCGGGGAGCGCGATCGCCGGCACGCCGGACGAGACCGTCCGGTAGACGCAGTGCAGGGCGATCTCCAGGCCGCCGCCCATCGCCGCGCCGTTGACGAAGGCGAACGACGGGACGCCCAGCTCACCGAGCCGGCGGAAGACGTGGTGGCCGAGCGCGCCGATGGCCGCGGCCTCCTCGTGGGAGGTCACCTCGGCCGCCCCCTTGAGGTCGGCCCCGACACCGAAGATGAACGGCTTGCCGGTGACGCCGACGGCCACGACGTCCGTACGCGCGGCGACGCCGTCGAGGGCCTCGTCGAGGGCGAGGAGGCCGAGCGGGCCGAAGGTGTTCGGCTTGGTGTGGTCGAAGCCGTTGTCCAGCGTGATCAGGGCCATCGTGCCCGCGCCGTACGGCAGGTCGACGTCGCGCACGAGTGCGTTGGTGACGACCTCGTCGGCGTTCTTCCCCGCGAGGAGGGACTTCCACTGCTCGACGTCGCTCATGCCAGGTTCTCCCAGATCACAGTGCCGCCCATGCCCATGCCCACGCACATCGTGGTGATCCCGTACCTGACGTCGGGCCGCTCGGAGAACTCGCGCGCCAGTTGCGTCATCAGCCGCACGCCCGAGGACGCGAGGGGGTGGCCGAACGCGATCGCGCCGCCGTACGGGTTCACGCGGGGGTCGTCGTCGGCGATGCCGAAGTGCTCGAGGAAGGCGAGCACCTGGACGGCGAACGCCTCGTTGATCTCGAACAGGCCGATGTCCCCGATCGACAGGCCGGCGAGGCGCAGCGCCCGCTCGGTGGAGGGGATGGGACCGACGCCCATGACCTCGGGGTCCACGCCGGCGAACGCGTAGGAGACCAGCCGCATGCGCGGCGTCAGGCCCAGCTCCCGCGCGACCTCTTCGGCGGCGACGAGGCAGCCCGTCGCGCCGTCGTTGATTCCGGAGGCGTTGCCCGCGGTGACCCGGCCGTGCGCGCGGAACGGGGTCTTCAGCGCCCCCAGCCCCTCGAGCGTGGTGCCCGGGCGGGGGGCCTCGTCGACGGTCGCCAGGCCCCAGCCCTCGGCGGCCTTGCGCGTCGCCGTCGGCACCAGGTCGGGCTGGATCTTGCCGTCGGCGTACGCCTTGGCGACCTTCTCCTGCGACGCCACCGCGAACGCGTCGGCGCGGTCCTTGGTGATGGAGGGGAACCGGTCGTGCAGGTTCTCCGCGGTCATCCCCATGACCAGGGCCGAGCCGTCGACGAGCTGCTCGGACAGGAAACGGGGGTTGGGGTCGACGCCCTCGCCCATCGGGTGGCGGCCCATGTGCTCGACGCCGCCGGCGATGGCCACGTCGTAGGCGCCGAACGAGATGCCGCCCGCGACGCTGGTCACGGCGGTCATCGCGCCGGCGCACATGCGGTCGACGGCGTAGCCGGGAACCGACTTGGGCAGCCCGGCGAGCACGGCCGCCGACCGGCCGATGGTCAGGCCCTGGTCGCCGATCTGCGTGGTCGCCGCGATGGCGACCTCGTCCACCCGGTCGGGCGGAAGGTTCGGATTGCGCCGCATCAACTCACGGATGACACGGACGACCAGGTCGTCGGCACGCGTCTCGGCGTACAGGCCCTTGGGGCCCGACTTGCCGAAAGGTGTCCGAACGCCGTCGACGAAGACGACTTCACGGGATGCGGGCACGGGGATTCGCTCCTACGGTTCGGCAGCTTCCGAAGCCAATGCTACTGGCCAGTAACCAGCGGCCGGATCGGGGGGTGCGCGGACCGCCTTGCCATACTGGAAATCGCTTTCCTGATCGTCGGCGGGAGGTCGTGTGGTCACACTCGAGGACGTGGCGCGGCATGCCGGCGTCTCGCTCGCCACGGCGTCGCGCGTGCTCAACGGCAGCTCGCGCCAGGTCGGGCGGGCGATGCGGGAGCGGGTCGAGAAGGCCGCCGCCGAGCTCGGATACCGGACCAACGTGGCCGCGCAGACCCTCGCCCGCGGCGCGAGCGACGTCATCGGGCTGGTCGTCCACGACCTCGTCGACCCCTACTTCGCGGCCATCGCCGACGGCGCCATGCGGGCCGCCGACGCCCGCGGTCACATGGTCATGGTCGGCACCACCCACCGCGACCCCGAGCGTGAGATCGCCTACGTCTCGACCCTCCACGCGCAGCGGGTGCGAGCGGTCCTGATCGCCGGTTCCCGCGTCGCCGACGCCGCCGTGACCGACCGGCTGCGGGCCGAACTCGGCCGCTACCGGGAGACGGGCGGCCGCGTCGCCTGCGTCGGGCAGGATCTGCTCGGCGTCGCGACCGTCGCCCCCGCCAACCGGGAGGGGGCGGCCGACCTGGCGAGGGCGCTCGCCGCGCTCGGGCACACCAGGTTCGCCGTGCTGGCGGGACCGCCCCATCTGGTCACGGCGATCGACCGCCGCACCGGCTTCACCGAGGCGCTCGCGGACCTCGGCCTGCCCGAGCCGCAGATCGTGTACGGCTCGTTCGACCGGGGTGGCGGCCACACCGCGGTCCAGGAGGTCGCGGACGCCACGTGCGTGTTCGCCGTCAACGACGTCATGGCCGTCGGCGCGCTCGCCGCCCTGCGGGAACGGGGTGTGCGGGTGCCGGACGACGTCTCGGTGGCGGGCTTCGACGACATCGCCACCCTCCGCGACCTGACGCCGGCCCTGTCGACCGTACGGCTGCCGCTGGCGGACATGGGGGCCCGGGCGGTCGAACTGGCCCTGTCAGGCGACCACGGGGATCCGCCGGTCGTGGCCGGGGTCGAGGGCCGGGTCGTCCTGCGGGACAGCGTCAGGCGCCTTCGATGAGGGTGCCGTAGCGGGCCTTCATCGTGGTCACGACCTCGTCGGGATCCGCGGCCCAGACGTCCGCGTTGAAGATCTCGACCTCGATGTCGCCCGTGTATCCCGCCGCGGCGACGGCGTCGGTCAGCTTCCCGAAGTCGATCACCCCGTCGCCCATCATGCCGCGGCCGAGCAGCACGTCGGCGGGCAGCGGGCTGAGGAAGTCGCAGACCTGGTAGGAGGCGATGCGGCCCTCCGCTCCCGCCCGCTCGATCTGGCCGAAGACCTGGGGATCCCACCAGACGTGGAAGGTGTCGACCACCACCCCGACCGTCTCCGGCGCGTACGGCGCGGCGAGGTCGAGCGCCTGGCCGAGGGTCGACAGGACGGCCCTGTCGGCGCAGTACATGGGATGGAGCGGCTCCAGGGCCAGCCGCACACCGCGCTCGGCGGCGTAGGGGGCGAGCAGCGTGAGAGCGTCTTCGACGTGATTCCGGGCGGCCGTGAGGTCGCGTGAGATCGTGCCGAGGGGTTCGCCCGGCACGACCCCGGGCAGTCCGCCGACCACCATGACGAGGCAGGCGGCCTCCAGGGCGGCCGCCTCGTCGATGGCCCGCCGGTTGTCCTCTTCGAAGCCGGGCGCGGTGAGGAACCCGCCCCTGCAGAGGGACGACACGCGCAGGCCCGCGTTCCGGACGAGCTCGATCGTCTCGCCGAGGCCCTGGGCCGCCACGTCCTGCCGCCACAGTCCGATGGCCTCGAGGCCGTGCCGTACACACCCGTCGACGGCCTCCGCCACCGACCACCGCCGGGTCGTCCACTGGTTCAAAGCCAACCGCCTCACCGCCCCCACCCCTCCGGCGTGATCATGCACAGGTTCGTCGACATGGCCCCTCACCAGCCCCTTTCTTTGTGGTGATCATGCACAGGTTCGTGATCAGGCCGCCTGGCCTGGGCGTATCCAATCGGTGATCATGCACAGATTCGGGATCAAGCCGTCCGAGCTGTGTCGACGCGAATGGTGATCATGCAATGGTCCGGTGGACGCCCGGGCCATTGCATGATCACGATCGGCGTTCCCGCAGGTCAGGCTGGTTGATCCCGAACCTGTGCATGATCACGGCGGGCGTTTCCGCAGGCCGGGCATGCCGTACGCGAATCTGTGCATGATCACGACCAGGGGAGTGCCTGGTCGGGTGGCATGATCACGAACCTGTGCATGATCACGCCTGGGGGAGGAGGGTGGTCATGCGGTGGGCGGCCAACTCGGGGTCGGGGAGCAGGCCGGCCTGGTCGGCGAGGCGGAACACCTCGGCGAGGTGTTCGATCGACCGGGCCGACTGGGCGCCGTTCACCATGACGAAGTCGTCCTGGTGCCCCGCCAGCCAGGCGAGGAAGACGATCCCCGTCTTGTAGTGGTACGTCGGAGCCTCGAAGATCTTCCGCGACAACGCCACCGTCGGCCCAAATATCTCCTCATAAATGGCGAAATGTCGGGCCCGAGCGGTCGCGTCCTCCGCCGACTCGGCCCGATCCAGCGCCTCCAGCGCGGCCGCGGCCGCCGGCGCGATGGCGTCGAAGATCCCCAGCAGTGCGTGCGACCCCGACCTGATGAGCGAGGGGTAGTTGAAGTCGTCCCCCGTGTACAGCCGCACGCCTTCCGGCAGGGCCGCGCGCAGGCGCACCTCGTGGTCCTCGTCCAGCAGCGACACCTTGACGCCCTCCACCTTGGGGGCGTGCTCGCGGACGAGGGCGAGGAACGACTCGGTCGCCGTCTCCACGTCGGGCGACCCCCAATACCCGGCGAGCAGGGGGTCGAACATCTCGCCCAGCCAGTGCAGGATCACCGGCCGGTCCGCCTGGCCGAGCAGCCTGCCGTACACCGTGTGGTAGTCCTCGGGCCCCCGCGCGACCCGGGCGAGTTGCCGGCTGGCCATCAGGATCACGCCGGCCCCCGCCGCGCGGACGGTCTCCACCTGCTCGAGATAGGCGGCGGTGATCTCATCGAGTGAGCCGGCGTCCGGTGCGTGGTCGGTCCCCGCGCCGCAGGCCACCAGGTCGGCGGGGTCGCCCAGCGCACGGGCCTCGGCCGCGCTGCGGGCGATCAGCTCGCGCGTCGCCGCCCAGTCGAGGCCCATGTTCCGCTGCGCGGTGTCCATGGCGTCCGCGACGCGGAAGCCGTACGACCACAGGTGCCGCCGGAACCGCAGCGTGGCGTCCCAGTCGACCGCGGCCGGCCGTCCGGGACCGTTGCCCCCGTGGACGTCCGCGACCACGTGCGCCGCCGCGTAGGCGACCCGCCGGCCCGGCGGGCCGCTCGGGCGCGTCCAGGTGACGGGTTCCCCCAGTTCGTACGGCTCTCGCACCCCCGGCAGCGAGATGACGGGACCGGTCACAGCGACTCCACCTGGAGACGGCGGCCCTCGGCGTGCGAGCGGAGGCCGAGCTCGGCGATCCGCACGCCACGGGCGCCGGAGGCGAACGAGTACGGGAAGGGGGCGTCCTCCAGCACGTGCCGGACGAACATCTCCCACTGGATCTTGAAGCCGTTGTCGAAGTCGGTGTTGTCCGGCACCCGCTGCCACTGGTCGCGGAAGGACTCGGTGACGGGCAGGTCGGGGTTCCACACCGGCCGGGGCGTGCCCGCGCGGTGCTGGATCCGGCACTCCCGCAGCCCGGCGACCGCGCTGCCGTGGGTTCCGTCCACCTGGAACTCCACCAGTTCGTCGCGGTTCACCCGGACCGCCCAGGAGGAGTTGATCTGGGCCACGATCCCGCCTTCAAGCTCGAAGACGCCGTAGGCCGCGTCGTCCGCGGTCGCCTCGTACGGCTTGCCGCTCTCGTCCCAGCGCTCGGTGATGTGGGTGCTGACGTGCGCGTACACCGACTCGACCCGGCCGAACAGGTTCTCCAGCACGTAGGCCCAGTGGGGGAACATGTCGAGCACGATGCCCCCGCCGTCCTTGGCACGGTAGTTCCACGAGGGCCGCTGCGCCGGCTGCCAGTCGCCCTCGAACACCCAGTAGCCGAACTCGCCCCGCACCGAGAGGATCCGCCCGAAGAACCCGCCGTCGACGAGTCGCTTGAGCTTGAGTAGCCCAGGCAGGAACAGCTTGTCCTGGACGACGCCGTTCTTCACCCCGGCCTCCCGGGCGGCCTCGGCCAGCCGTACGGCGTCGGCCACGGTCTCCGCGGTCGGCTTCTCGGTGTAGACGTGCTTGCCCCGCGCGATCGCCTTGAGCGTCGCGGGAACCCGGGCCTGCGTCACCTGGGCGTCGAAGTAGATCTCGTTGGCCGGGTCGGCCAGGGCGGCGTCCAGGTCGGTGGTGTAGTCGGCGACGCCGTGCCGGGCGGCGATGTCGGCGAGTTTGCCGAGGGTGCGGCCGACGAGCACGGGCCGCAGGCGCACCCGGCTGCCGTCGGAAAGGGCCACCCCGCCCTGTTCGTTGATGGCGAGAACGGAACGGACCAGATGCTGGCGGTATCCCATCCGCCCGGTCACACCGCTCATCACGACGCCGAGAACGCGGTCGCTCATCCGAGGCACTCCTGATCGACGAGGGGAAAGCGCTTTCCCGGCGAGAATAACATCGCTGGGCACAGGCACCACGCAAGGGGTCAGACCCGGACAAAGCTCACGGGCACCCCAGGAATCGAGGAGCCGCTCAGACCTCGCCCTTGATCTCCAGGCGTTCGAGGGACTTGGCCATCGGATGAGCGGTCAGCGTTATCTGCCACTGCCGGGCTCCGAGCCCGCGCAGCCGCTCGGCGATGGCCTCCTCGGACAGATCCGCGGGCGGCTCCCACGCGAGCCGGCGCACCGCGTCCGGCTGGAGCAGGTTCTCGATCGGCATGCGGTGGGCGTCGGCGAGCGCCGCGACCACCGTGCGAACCGCCGCGAGCCGCCGCGCGGCCGCGGGGTCGCGGTCGGCCCACCGGTTGGCGGGAGGCGGGCCGTCTCCCTGCCCGACCGGTTGGGGCAGCTCCGACTCGGCCAGCCCGCGTGCCCGGTTCACCGCGCCGAGCCAGTCGCGCAGGTGCCGCCGGGCGCTGCGGCCCGTGAACGGGGCGATCTCGGTCAGCGCCTTGGTGGTGCGCGGCTGGTCGAGCGCGGCCTGCACGATCGCCGAGTCCGGCAGCACCCGGCCGGGCGCGAGGTCGGAGGTCCGCGCGATCTCGTCCCTGAGCGCCCACAACTCGCGCACGACGGCGAGGCCGCGCAACGTGCGCACACGGTGTATCCCCGAGGTCCGCCGCCACGGATCACTCCTCGGAGGGTGCCCGGGAGCGGCCACGATGGAGGCGAACTCCTCCAGCGCCCAGTCGAGCTTGCCGGTGGAGTCGAGTTCCGCGTGCAGGGCGTCGCGGAGCTCGATCAGCACCTCGACGTCGAGCGCGGCGTACCGAAGCCAGGCCTCCGGAAGGGGCCGGGTCGACCAGTCGGCCGCCGAGTGCCCCTTCTCCAGCCGCAACCCGAGGACGACCTCCACCATCGTGCCGAGCCCGACGCGCTCGTAGCCCAGCAGCCTGCCCGCCAGTTCGGTGTCGAACAGCCGCCGCGGCCGGAAGCCGAGCTCGGACAGGCACGGCAGGTCCTGTGTCGCCGCGTGCAGCACGATCTCGGCGTCCTCGAGGACGTGGTCGAGCCCGCTCAGGTCGGGGCAGCCGATCGGGTCGATGAGTGCGCTGCCCGCGCCCGTACGGCGAAGCTGGACGAGGTAGGCCCGGCCGCTGTAGCGGTAGCCCGACGCGCGCTCGGCGTCGACGGCCACGGGGCCGGTGCCCCCGGCGAACGCGCGCACGACAGCCTCGAGCGCCGCCGGGTCCTCGATGACGGGCGGGATACCTTCTCGCGGCTCCAACAGGGGCTGGACTTCGGGTTCTGTCACAGGTTCTCGGTCACAGGTTAAGGAACTTTCGGATCTTCTCGGCGGGCCGGGCGCGGGTGAAGCGCCGCGACGTCGGGGGGCAGCGGCGGTATGCCCGCCGCGAGGCACATCAGGTCGCACCAGGCGGCGACGTGTGCGGACAGGTCCTCGTCCAGCGGCGACCAGGACGCCCGCAGCTCCAGCTCGGTGGTGACGGGATCCTCGGCCTTGTTGCCGAACCCCTCCGACACCGCGCGCGTGACCGTGCCGCCGGCGGCGGCATAGTTCGCGCCGTGCGAGTCGAGCGCCTCGGTGAGCCAGCTCCACGCTACCGGCCCGAGCAGCGGATCGGAGGTGATCTCCGGTTCCATGTCGGCGCGGACGTAGGCGACCAGGCGGAACGGGCCTTCCCAGCCCCGCTGGCCGTCCGGGTCGAACAGCATGATCAGGCGGCCGACGGCGAGCTCGTCGTCCTCGCGGTACACGGAGGCTCCGACCGCTCCCGAATAGGGCGCGAGGCGCTGGGGGGCGGGGATGTCCTCCAGCTCGATCTCCGGCCTCACCTCGGCGGGGCGCAGCGTCTCCAGGGCGCGCCGGAAGGCGGCGGGAGGCGCTGGCGGTTCACCGAGGGTCATGACCGAAGAGTAGGTCGGATTCGGGATGGCGCGAAGCAGGGGGGTGGCGATGGGGGGCATGGATGGTCGTCAAGCCGTCGCCGTCACAACCAGCAACGCGCCCCCGCAGGCCGGGCAGGGTGGGTGCTCGAACGTGCGCCCGGCGTCGCAGCCGGCACAGTGCTCAGTGCGGCGTTCGGGGGAACTCCACATCGAAGTCATCGCTCCGGGCCTCTCGTCGGATCCGCGGTCGTGTCGGTCGCTCAGGACTGCTCCGACGTTGGCACGTCCCGCCGACATTTCCCCGCAACGCGCTCGGCGTGTCTCGAAAGTGGCATTGGAATCGATGCCGGATGGTCGATTGACGAACATTTTGCCGAGCTGTGAAGGGATTCGCAGGGCGGGGTGGGCCCACCATACCGATCATTGGTGCCCCGTGTGCCGCGCCATGCCGGGGTCGACGAAGATCGTCCAATGAAGATCATCCCGTTGCCGTCCCCAGGTGAGAGGTTGGCGCACCGGGCGGTCGTCCGGCGTGGGACGCTGGAGGAGTGAATCCCCAGCTGGCCGAGTCCGCCTTTCTCCGCGCCTGCCGGCGCGAGCCCGTCCCGCATACGCCCGTCTGGTTCATGCGCCAGGCCGGCCGGTCGCTGCCCGAATACCGGCGCGTCAGGGAGGGCCACGCGATGCTCACCGCGTGCGCCACGCCGGATCTCGTGGTGGAGGTCACCATGCAGCCCGTCCGCCGGTACGGCGTGGACGCGGCGATCTTCTTCAGCGACATCGTGGTGCCGCTGAAGGCCATCGGGGTGGACCTGGACATCAAGCCCGGCGTCGGCCCGGTCGTGGAGTCGCCGATCGGAGACCACGCGGGAGTCGCGCGCCTGCGGGCCCTGGAGCCGGACGACGTCCCCTACATCACCGAGGCGGTGGAGGCGCTCGTCAAGGAGCTCGACGCGACCCCGCTCATCGGTTTCGCGGGAGGGCCCTTCACGCTCGCGTCCTACCTGATCGAGGGCGGCCCCTCCAAGAACCACGACCGGACCAAGGCCATGATGTACGGCGAGCCGGAGTTGTGGCACGAGCTGATGGACCGGCTCACCACGATCACCCTGGCGTTCCTCCGCGTCCAGGCCTCCGCGGGCGCCTCCGCGGTGCAGCTGTTCGACTCCTGGGTCGGCGCCGTCGCCCCTGAGGACTACCGCACCTATGTGCTCCCTCACACCAGCCGGATCTTCACCGAGCTGGCCGATCTCGAAGTGCCGCGGATCCACTTCGGCGTCGGGACGGGCGAGCTGCTGGGCCTCATGGGCGAGGCCGGGGCCGACGTGGTCGGGGTCGACTGGCGGGTGCCGCTCGACGAGGCCGCCCTGCGGGTCGGCGCGGGCAAGGCGCTCCAGGGCAACCTCGACCCCGCGATCCTGCTCGCCCCGTGGAAGGTGGTGGAGGAGCGCGCACGCGACGTGGTGGAGCGGGGCCGGGTGGCGGAGGGGCACGTGTTCAACCTCGGACACGGCGTGCTCCCGTCCACCGACCCCGGCCAGCTGGCGCGTCTCACCGACCTCGTGCACGAGGTGTCCGCGCGCTGATCCTCACCGCGCCGGCGGCGGCCCCACGTGCGGGCCGCCCGGTTGTCCGCCGGGCTGACCGCCGGGCTGACCACCGTGAGGCGGGCCGACGGGAGTGCCGGGAGGCGGTCCCATGGGTCCGCCCACCATCGCCGGCACGGGCGGCGGGCCGCCCGGCCCCTTCGGCGGAGTGCCCGGCCCCGGGTTCGGCGGCGTACGGCGCCTGACGCGGCGCATCACCGCGATCACGGCCAGCCAGACGACGCCGGCCACGACCAGCCACGGGAGCAGCGCCCCCAACACGGCGAGGGCGATCTCGGTCGACGCCGCCAGCGTCCCCCAGCCCTTCTTGAGCCCCGCGAGGAAGCTCGGCTCATCCGGCTCCGCGGCCTTCGCCGCCTGCGCCGGCGTGGGCGGCAGGGTCACCGTGAGCGTGATGGTCGCCATCGCGGTCTGTGCCGACAGCGCCCTCTGCCGGGCCTGCAGCGACTCGAGGTCGGACTCCCTGCTGGAGATCTCCCGCTCGATCTCCATGATCTCGCCGATCTGCGTGGCCTTCGACAGCAGCAGGCGGAACTGGGCGAGCGACGACTTGGCGGACTTCACGCGGCTGTCGACGTCGGCGACCTCGCCGGTGACGTCCTCCGTGCTCTGACGTTGCGACGCCCGCTTGCCCAGGTCACGGCCGAGTTGCGCGAGCACGTCCGGGTACTGGGCCGCGGGGACCTTGAAGGTGACGACCGCGATGTCGTTTCCCGGCTGGGAGCTGCTCTGCTCGTCGGAGGCGTAGCCGCCGGCCGTGGAGACGATCTGCCGGCCCTTGTCGGCGGCGCCCCACACGTCCTTGGCCTGCACGGTCAATTCCGCCCTGCGGATGACGGATCTGTTCGAGGGCTCGAGCTTGGAGTTGTCCGCCGTCGGGGCCTTGGGGGCGCCGGGATTCCCGGCGGCGTCCTGGCCGGTGCCTCCACCGGTCACCGACTCGGGGGCCGCCGGGGCGGCCACACCGTCGGCCGTGCTTGACGTGCCCGACTCGGAGCCGGCGGCGCACCCCGAGATCAGGAAGGCGGTCGCCGCGACGAGCGCGATGCCGTACCGGATTCGTCTCATGCTCTTGAGACGGACCCCCGTACGAGCCGGTTTCGGTACCGGCGTCACGATGCCGTCACGTGTCGATCTCGCCGGGTGACCGTCCGGAGGCCGGCTCGTGACCTTGTACGGCGGTGCCGGGACCATCAGGACGGAGCGGTAACTTCTCTCCATATGGACGGGACCTCTGGCCGGCGTGTGGTCGTCGTGGGGGCGGGCATCGCCGGCCTCGCCGCCGCGTGGCATCTCCACCGCGGCGATCCGACGCTGAAGATCACTGTGCTCGACGGCGCGCCGCGCACGGGAGGCAAGCTGTTCTCCTCGGAGGTCGGCGGCGTCGAGATCGACGCCGGGGCCGAGGCCATGCTCGCGCGGCGTCCCGAGGGCAAGGAGCTGGCGCGGCACGTCGGGCTTGGTGAAGCGCTCGTGAGCCCCGGCACGACCACGTCGGCCATCCTGTCCAGGGGTGCCCTTCGTCTCCTGCCGAAGGGGCACGTGATGGGCGTGCCGTCCGACGTGGCGGCGCTCGCCCGCTCGGGCATCCTGACGCCCGGGGGCCTGGCCCGCGTGCCGATGGATCAGATCCTTCCTCCGACGCTGGTCACGACCGACGTCTCGGTCGCCGCGTACATCAGGGCCCGCGTCGGAGGCGAGGTCGTGGACCGGATGATCGAGCCGCTGCTCGGCGGGGTCTACGCGGGCCGCGCGGAGACGCTCTCTCTCGAGGCCACGATGCCCGGCGTCGCGGCGGCGGCCCGTACGGAGCGGTCCCTGCTGAAGGCCGCGCGGGATCTCACGGCCAAGGCGCCCAAGGACGCCGGTCCGGTCTTCACCACCCTCAAGGGCGGCCTGGGCGGCCTGCCCGCGGCCGTGGCCGAGGCGTCGGGGGCCGAGGTCCGCACCGGGGTGATGGTCCGCGACCTCGTGCGCACTCCGGACGGCTGGCGGCTGATCACCGGGCCCACCAGGGACGAGGAGGTCGTCGAGGCCGACGCCGTCATCCTGGCCGTGCCCGCCACCGCCGCCGCGCGGCTGCTGGCGCGGGAGGCGCCGAGGGCGGCGGCGGAGCTGGCCGGGATCGAGTACGCCAGCATGGCGATCGTCACGCTCGCCTATCCGAGATCCGCCTTCCCCGAACCGCCCTCCGGCAGCGGCTACCTCGTGCCGCCGGTCGAGGGCAGGCCGGTCAAGGCCGTGACGTTCAGCACCACCAAGTGGCCGCACCTCGGCGAGGCCGACCCGAACCTGGTCCTCGTGCGCTGCTCGATCGGGCGGCTGGGGGAGGAGGCACTGCTCCAGCGGGACGACGCCGAGCTGGTGGCCTTCGCGATGAACGAGATGACCGAGGTCATGGGAGTCCGGGGGTTGCCGATCGACACCCGGGTCACCCGGTGGGGCGGCGCGCTTCCCCAGTACGACGTGGGCCATCTCGACCGTGTGGCCCGCGCCCGCGCGGCCGTGGCGGCCCACCCCGGCCTGGCCTTGTGCGGAGCCGCCTACGACGGAGTGGGCATCCCCGCCTGCATCGCCACGGGCCGTACGGCCGCCGCCCGCGTCCTGGAGCACCTGAACGCCCGGCCCGCCGCCGGGGCGAAGGAGGAACCGGACGGCTGAGACGGCAGAATGGGCCCCATGACGGACGGCACCGCGCGGCCCAAGGCGCGCGATCTCAACCAGGTAATCCGCTACACGATGTGGTCGGTCTTCCGGCTCCGTGACCTGCTCCCGCCCGGCCGCGAGGCCGTCGCGGGCGAGGTGGGCGAGCTCCTGGGGCAGTCGGCGGGCAAGGACGTGGTGACCCGCGGCTGCTACGACGTCTCCGGCTTCCGGGCCGACGCCGACTACATGTTCTGGTGGCACGCGCCCTCCGCGGAGGACCTCCAGGAGGTCTACACGCGTTTCCGCCGTACCGCGCTCGGCCGGGCCAGCGAGCCCGTCTGGTCGGCGATGGCCCTGCACCGGCCCGCCGAGTTCAACAAGTCGCACATCCCGGCCTTCCTGGCCGATGAGGAGCCGAAGGGCTTCGTCAGCGTCTACCCGTTCGTCAGGTCCCTGGAGTGGTATCTGCTGGACGACGCCGACCGCAGGCGGATGCTCGCCGAGCACGGGAAGATGGCGCGCGACTACCCCGACGTCCGGGCCAACACCGTCGCCTGCTTCGCGCTCAACGACTACGAGTGGATGCTCGCCTTCGAGGCCGACGAACTCCACCGCATCGTCGACCTGATGCGCCACCTGCGCGGGGCCGAGGCCAGGCTGCACACCCGGATCGAGATCCCCTTCTACACGGGCACCCGCAAGCCGGTGAGCGAACTCGTCGCCGCATTGCCCTGATGCCGGGAAACCGCCGGTGCGACATTGTGATCTTTGTCATACTCGGAGGAAATCCCCTACGCAGGTGAGGGCCGCCGTGTCGAGGCACGTGGCACGTTCCAGAGGGCGCCGCCGTAAGACCCGGACCCGGGCCTGGGTCGTCGAGGGGGGTGTGGGCGCGGCGGTCATCGCGACGGCCGTCCTCGTGACGACCGGTCCCGTCCACCTGTGGCCGTCCGGATCCCGTACGGCTCCCGCCTCCGCGGAGCCGGATGAGCCGGAGGTCGCCCGCGTCGGCGTCCGCGCGCGATCCGGGGCGCCGGAGACGGCGGCCGGAGTGGAGATGGCGGCGCCGACGCGGTCGGACTACACCGACGACAAGGCCGTCGCCTATTTCCGCTCCCGGTGGAGGGACCGCACGTCCGCCCTGGTCCGTGACATCCGGACGACCGGGGGCTATCTCCGGATCTACACCGACCTCCCGGAGGCCGACGACGACTCCGACGCCGCGATCACCTTGTGCGAGCGGGGCCTGGAGTACCTGGCCGCGGAGGGTGACGCCTCGAGGGTCGTCTTCGTCCAGGCCGATCTCGGGGAGAACGGGAACCCGGTCCTCGCCAACGTCCTCGGCCCGGACGATCCCGACTGCCGCGTCACCAGCCCCGAACCCCGATGACGCCGTACGGCGTGACGCCTGGGCGGGCACGCCGTACGGAAGGGATCACTTCTCTGGCAGCAGGGTCAGTGACACCGAGTTGATGCAGTAGCGGTCGTCCGTGGGAGTCGCGTAGCCCTCGCCGTGGAAGACGTGACCGAGGTGGGAGTCGCAGCGGGCGCAGCGGACCTCCACCCTCCTCATGCCGAGGGAGTCGTCCTCGATGAGGGTCACGGCCTCCGACTTCGACGGCTCGAAGAACGACGGCCATCCGCAGTGGGACTCGAACTTCGTGTCCGACCGGAACAACTCGGCGCCGCACGCGCGACACGAGTAGACGCCCGTCGTCTTGGTGTCGACGTACTCACCTGTGAACGGACGCTCCGTCCCCGCCTGCCGGAGGACGCGGAACTCCTCGGGAGACAACTGCACCCGCCACTCGGCGTCGCTCTTGACCACCTTGTCCATGTTCACCAGCCTAAGCGCGGCCGCCCCCTGTGGGGATTACGTACTAAGAACCACACGGAGCCGGGAGATCTTCCCGCAAGAGTTCTTTCCGGCGAAGCATCCTTTCGCCGCTCTTTTGGCGTCTTCACTGATGAGGGGGCTGATCGTCCACCCGTTCCGGGAGGGGGTCGGCCTGTCCCGCCGTCCTGGCGGCGAAGCGCCCTACCCGTGCTGGGCGCCGCAGGGCGGCAAGAGGATGCCGCCCGCAGGGGTGGCCCGTCGTGTCCGTCCCGTCGCGGCGACGGCGCTCGCCACGTGAGCGTCCGCTCGCCGCGACCACGGGCTCCGCGCCGGGTGGGCGCGGTGGCTCGTGGGTGCTCCCGGTCCGGCCGCCGTTGGCAGCCCGGGACGGACCCTCCTCCCCGGCTCTTCCGGGGTAGTGTCCGAGCCATGGCATCGCCGTACATCGAAATCGACGCCGGTGGACGGACCGTCAAGGTCACGAACCCGGACAAGATCTACTTTCCCGCAGCCGGCGCCACCAAGCGCGACCTGGTGGAGTACTACATCAGCGTCGGCGACGGCGTGCTCCGCGCGCTCCGGGACCGGCCGACGTATCTGAAACGGCATCCGGACGGGGTCGAGGCGGAGGCGATCTACCAGAAGCGGATGCCCAAGCATCCCGACTGGATCGAGACCGTCTCCGTGCGGTTCCCCAGTGGCCGTACGGCCGACGCGTTCTGCCCGACCGAGGTGGCCGGGTTCGCGTGGTGCGCCAACCTCGGCACGATCGACTTCCATCCTTGGGCCGCGCGCAGGCCCGACCTGGAGCATCCCGACGAGCTGCGCATCGACATCGACCCGCAGCCGGGGACGGGGTTCGACGAGGCGAGGAAGGTCGCGTTCACCGCCAGGGAGGTCCTCGGCGAACTGGGCGTCGAAGGTTTCCCGAAGACGTCGGGCAACCGCGGCATCCACATCAACATCCGCCTCGAGCCCCGCTGGTCGTTCGTCGACGTACGGCACGCCGGCATCGCCCTCGCCCGTGAGGTGGAACGCCGCCTGCCGGAACTCGCGACGACCGCCTGGTGGAAGGAGGAGCGTGGCGAGAAGATCTTCATCGACTTCAACCAGAACGCCCTGGACCGCACGGTGGTCGGCGCCTACTCGGTCCGCGCCCGCCCCG
This sequence comes from Planotetraspora silvatica, assembly GCF_016863315.1. Lineage (GTDB taxonomy): Bacteria > Actinomycetota > Actinomycetes > Streptosporangiales > Streptosporangiaceae > Planotetraspora > Planotetraspora silvatica. The sequence continues at coordinate 116,745 of NZ_BOOQ01000015.1, read as the reverse complement.
ACGGCCTGGTCTCCGCCCCGGTGACCTGGGACGAGCTGGAGGGCTGCGACCCCCGCGACTTCGACATCACGACCATGCCGGAGCGGTTCGCGAAGCTGGGCGACGTCCACCGCGCGATCGACGACCAGGCGTTCGGCATCGACACGCTGCTGGAGTGGTACGCCGCGGACGAGCGGGGCGACATGCCCTACCCGCCGAACTATCCCAAGATGCCCGGGGAGCCCAAGCGGGTCCAGCCGTCGAAGGCGAGGCCGTCCACCGGCTGAACGTCGGCCGGGATCCGGTCAGATGTGGCGGTTCACCATCGTCGCGACCACGAACACCAGGGCCGCGACGACGCCGACCCGGAACATCGTCCCGACACCGCCCCAGGCCGTGGAACGGAGCTTGGGGAGGCCCTCGACCGCCTTCCGCCAGTCCCGCCAGGCGTTGAGCATGAGCTGGAACTTGCGTCCGGCGACGAACAGAGCGATGCCGATGGCGACGAAGAGCAGGATTCGGCCGTCCGACGAAGCCTCCATCGGCGCTCCTTACGGGGGGCGATCAATTACTCACTCACCGTACGCCTCGGCAGCTCACGTGGCCATCGGGTATTCCGAGTCGAGACGCCGCCGACGCGTCCCGCGGGTGAGCCGGACCTGGTCTGCCGGCCGTTTCGGCCAGGGCCCCCGGGGCCGGAGGTCAGGGGTGACGGGGGAGGAGGTCAGGGGTCGCGGGGGAGGCCGAGGGCGCGCTCTCCGATGATGTTGAGCTGCACCTCCGTCGTGCCGCCGCCGATCGTGAAGGCCCTCGTGGTGAGGATCATCCTGCTCCAGTGGGGGTCCGAGGGATCCAGCGACCAGCAGAACTCCGAGACCCGCTGCGCCTGCCCCATGCCGAGCAATTTGCGGACGCTGGAGCCGGCGCCGGAGTCCGTCCCCTCGAGCCGGGCCAGGGTGACCCGCAGGCCGAGGGCGGAGATGGCGTGGCCCTCGGCGTAGAGGCGGCCCGCCTCCTCGAGTTGTGATTCCCGCAGCGCTCCGACCTTGCCGAGATGGCGGACGATGTCGCCGTGCTGAGAGCCGGGGCCCCAGGAGTCGCCGAGGGACACGCGCTCGTGCGACAGGGTGTCCCGCGCGACCCGCCACCCCTGGCCGGGCTCTCCGACCACCAGCGAGTCCGGCACGAAGACGTCGTCGAGGAAGACCTGGTTGAAGATCTCGTCGCCGTTGATCTCCTTGAGCGGGCGGACCTCCACCCCCGGGGACGACATGTCCACCAGGAAGTACGTGATCCCCTCGTGCTTGGGCGCGTCCGGGTCGGTCCTGGCCAGGCAGATCGCCCAATGGGCGTACTGGGCGAGGGACGTCCAGATCTTCTGGCCGCTGATGAGCCAGCCGCCCTCCGCCCGCACCGCCTTCGTCGACAACGACGCCAGGTCGGAGCCGGCTCCCGGTTCGCTGAACAGCTGGCACCAGACGAACTCGCCTCTGAGCGTCCCGGGGATGAACCGGTCCTGCTGCTCACGCGTGCCGTACCGGGCGATGGAGGGGACGGCCCACGCGGCGATTCCGAGGTTGGGGCGGCCGAGATGCCGGAACTCCTGCTGGATGATCACCTGCTCCAGCGGTGCGGCGGCCCTGCCCCACGGCTCGGGCAGGTGAGGCATCATCCAGCCTCCGCTCGCGAACCCGGTACGCCGCTCCGCGGGATCCAGCGCGCCGAGCCGTGCCGCCTCCGCGTGGATCCGCTGCCGCAGCGGCACGGCCTCGTCGGGCAGGTCGGGTTCGAGCTCCCGGCGGTCGCCCGCCATCGCGAGCCGCGTCACCTGCCCGGCCCACACCCCGGGATCGCCGACCAGCGCGCGGAGGGACAGGGCCCGCCGGTAGTAGAGGTGGGCGTCGTGCTCGAAGGTGTAGCCGATGCCGCCGAGCACCTGGATCGCGTCGGCCGCGCAGCGCACCGCCGCGTCCGGAGCGAGGACGGCCGCCCCCGCCGCCGCGATCCGCGCCCCGTGGCCGTCCTCGACGGCACGGGCCGCGTCCCACACCGCGGCCCTGGCCTGCTCCAGCGCGACCAGCATCGCGGCGCATTTGTGCTTGACGCCCTGGAACTGCCCGATGGGCCGCCCGAACTGGACACGGGTCCTGGCGTACTCGGCCGCCGTCGTGACGGCCCACGCCGCCACTCCGCAGGCCTCGGCGCCGGCGAGCACGGCGATCACGTCCCGGACCGTCGCGGAGGTCACGCCCGGCAGCACGCGGTCCTCGCTCACGGCGTCCGCGGACACGTGGACGAGCCCACGGGTGAGATCGAGGCCGGTGACGGCCCGCACCGTGACGTCAGCCGAGCGGAGGACCGCCCAGCGGCCGTCCACGGGCACGAGGAGGACGCCGGCGTCCGGCTCGCCGAGCGCGAGGCCCTCCTGGGAGGTCTCCGGAAGCGCCACGGCGGCGGTGAGTGAGCCGTCGGCGAGCAGGGGGAGCAGTTCGGCCCGGAGCTTCTCCGTCCCCCACTCGGCGATGACCGCGGACGCGATCATCGTGGGCAGGAAGGGGCCTGGGGCGCAGCGTTCGCCCAGCACCTCCAGGACGACGGCGAGCTCGGGCGGCCCGAACCCCTGGCCGCCGTGCTCCTCGGGCAGGTGCAGGCCGAGCAGCCCCTGCGTGGCCAGGTCGTCCCAGAACTCCCGGTGATCGGCGGCTCTGGCGGAGACCCGCCGCTCCGCGAACCGCCGTACGGCGGCCTCGAGATCCCGATGGTCGGTGGTCAGCCCGATGCCCATGCGCGCACTGTAGATCGCCTTCCCGCCCGGCGCTACCAGCGGATGGTCGTCGTGATCAGCATGACGAGCACGAAGGTGGACAGCCCTGTGAGCCCGTGGAGCAGGATGGCGGCCATCGGGCGGCGTCTTCCCGAGTCCCGCGCGTGACGCCCGCCGCCCAGCCAGCGCGTCAGCATCGTGAAACCGAGCAGCGCGACCGCTGTGATCACGACCAGGGCGGCCCACGCGTAGCCCTCGTCGTGAGTGAGGAGGAAGGCCACCCAGAGGGCGAGCCCGGCGACGGCGAGGGCCGGGTGGCCGACGATCAGAGTGCGGGGATAGCGGGTGACCTTGGTGGCCTGGGGCCGCAGACCGCCGTCGGCCAGCCACCGGATCATGAGGTAGAGCCCGGCCAGGGTCGAGACCAGCCAAACTGTGAGCGCGGCGAGTTGCACGGGCCCTCCGACAGGTTTCCGAACAGTTCTGTGAGGTCTTTCGTCAACTCCGCGACGTCTCACACGCCGTGACATCGAACCGTTATCGGCTCGTCTCCGCTCTGCCGGTCTGTCGCCCGTGTGTGCCAATGTAGAGACCGTGCGCCGTATCCATCCCGATGTCGAGGACGATCCCGATCTCGTCGCCTCCTACGCCTACCCGCGCGACGAATGGCTGAGGCTCAACATGGTGGCCAGCGCCGACGGCGCGGCATGGATGAAGGGCCTGTCCGCCGGGCTGTCCGGCGAGGGCGACCGCAGGATCTTCGGCATCATGCGCGGTCTGTCCGACGTGGTCCTCGCGGGAGCGGCGACCGTCCGCAGCGAGGGGTACGGCCCGGCAAGGCCCCGCGAGTCGTGGTCCGCCCTCCGGGAGGGACGCCCGCCCGCCCCGCCGATCGCCGTCGTCACGCGGCGGCTCGACCTCGACCTCGGCGGTCCGCTGTTCACCGAGGCCGAGCCGTACGCGCGGCCCATCGTCATAACGACGGAGGCCGCCGCGCAGGACCGCCGTGAGGAGGCGGCCAAGAACGCCGACGTCGTCATCGCCGGAGACGACCGGGTCGACATGCCGCTCGCCGTGCGCGAGCTGCGCGCCAGAGGGCTCGGCAGGATCCTGTGCGAGGGCGGCCCCCGCCTCAACGCCCAGCTCGCGGCCGCCGGGCTGGTCGACGAGCTGTCACTGTCGGTCAGCCCCGTGCTCCTCGGCGGGGACGCCGCCCGCATCCTTAACGGCGTGGCGTCGCAGATCCCCCTCGTGCTCGCCCAGGTCCTGGAAGAGGACGGCTTCCTCTTCTGCAGATACGTCAGGGAGGTCCAGGATGGCCCTGCCGGTTGAACCACCGGTCTCGCCGATGCTCGCGAAGGCGGTCAAAGGCATGCCGCCCCAGGACGGCTCGCTCTACTACGAGCCGAAGTGGGACGGCTTCCGCTGCATCGTCTTCCGCGACGGCGACGAGGTCTATCTGGGCAGCCGCAACGAGCGGCCGTTCACGCGCTACTTCCCCGAGCTGGTGGAGGCGGTGAAGAACGAGCTGCCGCCGCGGTGCGTCGTGGACGGCGAGATCATCATCGTCCGCGGCGAGTCGCTCGACTTCGACACCCTCCAGCAGCGCATCCATCCGGCGGCCTCGCGGGTGAAGCTGCTGTCGGAGCAGACGCCCGCGTCGTTCGTGGCCTTCGACCTGCTCGCCCTCGGGTCCGAGAGCCTGATGGACGAGCCGTTCTCGGTGCGCAGAGCCCGGCTCGAGGAAGCCCTCGCCAAGGCCGGCGACTCGGTGCGGCTCACGCCCGTCACGCAGGACGACCGGGTGGCCGGCGAGTGGTTCGACATGTTCGAGGGCGCCGGGCTCGACGGCATCGTGGTCAAGCCGGGAGACCTGCCGTACTCGCCGGACAAGCGGGTCATGTTCAAGGTGAAGCACGAGCGCACGGCCGACTGCGTCGTCGCCGGCTACCGGGAGCACAAGTCCGGCCCGATCGTCGGCTCCCTGCTGCTGGGGCTGTATTCGCCTGACGGGCGCCTGCACCATGTGGGCGTGGCGGCGTCGTTCCCCATGAAGCGGCGGGAGGAGCTCGTGGCGGAGCTGGCGCCGTACCGGCTGGACGATCTGAGCGAACATCCCTGGGGGGCGTGGGCCGAGTTCGCGCAGGGCGGCTCCGAGGGCCAGCGCCTGCCGGGGGCCGTCTCGCGGTGGAACGCGAAGAAGGACCTGTCGTTCATCCCGCTGCGGCCCGACCTGGTGATCGAGGTGGCCTACGACCACATGGAGGGGGACCGGTTCCGGCACACGGCCCAGTTCCGCCGCTGGCGCCCGGACCGCACCCCGTCCTCCTGCACCTATGACCAGCTGGACAGGCCGGTCCGGTACGACCTCGGCGAGATCCTGGCCCGATAGCCGCGTCAGCCCGTGAGGGCCCTGACGGCGGCGGTGACGAGCACGGCGGCCGCCACGACCACGAGGAACGGCGCCCGCAGGAGCAGAGCCGCCGCCGCGGCGGCGAGCCCGGCCGCGCGGGCGTCCACGACCAGCGTGCGTCCCTCACCGAACGTCTGCAGGGCGATGAGGCCGGCGAGCGTCGCGATGGGCACGAGGGCCGCGAGCCGGCGCACCATCGGCCGTTCCAGGACGGCTGCGGGCACGGACAGCCCGAGGAGTTTCACGGCGTAGCAGCCCGCGGCGACGAGGGCGATGGCGGCCCAGATCATGACAGGTCCCTCCGGCGGCGGTTCACGACGAGGACGGCGGGCGCCGCGAGCGCCGCCACCAGGATGGGCACTCCGGCAGGCAGGAACGGCAGGCTCGCCAGCGCGAGGACGGCGGCGACGAAGGCCGTCACGGGCTCTGGACGCTCGCGGATCCGTCGCCACGACCCGCGCGAGTCCCCGCCCCGCACCATCGACACGAGAAGTGCCAGGAAGACCGCAGGACCTGCCGCGTCCAGTCCCCATGCCGACGGATCGCCGAGCGCCGACGCACCCAGCGCGCCCAGCAACGTCGTGATGTTCCATCCGAGGTAGAGGCTCACACCGGTGACCGTGAAACCCAGGCGGGCGGCGGCCCGGTCCGGCTGGGCGAGGGCCACGGCCGAGGTCTCGTCGATCACCCACTGGGCCGCCAGCGGGCGGACGGCGGCGGGCAGGGCGAGCAACTGCGACAACCGCAGCCCGTAGAAGGCGTTGCGCGCCCCGAGGAAGAGGGCGCCCGCCGCCGCGGCGAACGGGGCGCCGCCCGCGCCGATGGCCCCGACGAGGGCGAACTGCGACGCCCCGGTGAACACCAGGAGAGAAAGGGCGCAGGTCTGCGCCACGCTCAGGCCGGCTCCCGACGAGGTGACGCCGAAGACGAAGCCGGACAGGCCGACGGTGATCCCGACGCCGAGGGCGTCCCGGACGACCGCGGCTCGCGGTTTGGGGGGTGGAGGGCCGGTCTGCGTGGATGATGCGGTCACTCGGCCGAGGCTAGGCGCGGCCCCTTTCGCGAGTCTTGTACGTTCTTGCGCTCTCGGCTGTAGGCGCCGGGCGGCACGCCGACGATCCGGGTGAAGTGCCGGTTCAGGTGCGGCTGATCCGTGAAGCCCACGGCCGCGGCGACGTCCGCCGGCGCGATCCCGGTGTCGAGGAGGTGCCGGGCACGCCGCACTCTCGCGTCGGTGAGCCACACGTGGGGCGGCATGCCGTACGCGTCGCGGAAGGCCCGCAACAACGCGAACGGGCCGATGCCGAGTTGGGCCGCGAGTTCCCGCAGGGACGGAGGCTCGGCCATCCGGGACTCGAGGATCTCCCGGGCCCGCGACACGTCGCGCGGGGGCGCCGGACGCGGAGAGCGTGCGGGCAGCGCCGTCCCGCTGGAGCGCAGCAGCCGGGCCACCACCAGGCGGAGCATCGTGTCGGCGGCGAGCGCGTTCCGGCCGTCCGCGGCCCGGAGCACCTGGGTGATCAGGCGGACGGCCTGCGGGTCGTGGGCCACGGCGACGGCGAAACCGGGATTCCCGCGGATCGAGGTCGTCTCCGCGGCGATCTCGCCCACGACGGCCGCCGACGGGTAGATCACGCTGTAGGTCCAGCCCTCGGGCACGCCCGCCTGGCCCGTGTGCACCGTGTCGGGATTGACCAGCGCGAGGTGGCCCGGCCCCGCGCGCTCGATCGAGTCGCGATGGTGGAACTCCTCGACGCCCGAGGTGATCGCGGCGATGACGAACGACTCGTGCGTGTGCCGGGCGAAGGTCTTGCTCACGTAGCGGGCGTCGAGCAGGTCGACGCCCGGCAGGCCGGGGTGCCGCCAGTGCCGCGCCCTCTCCCGCGCACTCATCGCCGGGCGTCAGTCCTCGCCGGCGCGGCGCAGGATCTGCAGCGACCGGGCCGTGACGGGCACCTTGGCGCCCGCCGGGCACGTCTCCTCCCCGGACGTCTCCTCCCGCGGGCTCTCGTCCGCCGTGTCGAGGACGAGGTGCCACTCCTGGCCGAACTCGGCACCGGGCAGGTTGAACATGAGCTCGTCGTGGTGGGCGTTGATCAGCAGCAGGAACGAGTCGTCCCTGATCCTCTCCCCGCGCTGGCCCGGCTCGCTGATCGCCTCGCCGTTCAGGAACACCGCGAGAGACTTGGCGTAACCCGCGTTCCAGTCGGAGTCGGCCATCTCCTTCCCCGAAGGAGTCAGCCAGACGATGTCGCGCGTGCCGTCCTGCGCCTTGCGGCCGTGGAAGAACCTGCGCCGGCGGAAGACGGGATGCTCACGCCGCAACTCGGCGAGTGCGCGGACGAACTCGAGCAGGTCGTCCTCCTGCTTGAGCAGCGACCAGTCGGTCCAGGACGTCTCGTTGTCCTGGCAGTAGGCGTTGTTGTTGCCGCCCTGGGTCCGGCCGAACTCGTCGCCCGCCAGCATCATCGGGACGCCCTGGGAGACGAACAGCGTGGCCAGGAAGTTGCGCCGCTGCCGCTTGCGCAGCCGTACGATCCCGGGATCCTCGACGGGGCCCTCGGCACCGCAGTTCCACGAGCGGTTGTCGTCGGTGCCGTCGCGGTTGGCCTCGCCGTTGGCGTCGTTGTGCTTGCGGTTGTAGGAGACCAGGTCGGTGAGGGTGAAGCCGTCGTGGCAGGTCACGAAGTTGATCGAGGCCACCGGGCGGCGGCCGCTGGTGGCGTAGAGGTCGCTCGATCCGGTCAGCCGCGAGGCGAACTCGGGCACCGTGCGGGAGCTGCCCCGCCAGAAATCTCGGACGGAGTCGCGATATTTCCCGTTCCATTCCGTCCATAAAGGCGGGAAATTTCCTACCTGGTACCCGCCAGGGCCGACATCCCACGGCTCGGCGATCAGCTTGACCTGCGAGATCACCGGGTCCTGCTGGATGAGGTCGAAGAACGCCGACAGCCGGTCGACGTCGTGCAACTCGCGGGCGAGCGCGGCGGCGAGGTCGAAGCGGAAGCCGTCCACGTGCATCTCGAGCACCCAGTAGCGCAGCGAGTCCATGATGAGCTGCAGAGCGTGGGGCGAGCGGACGTTCAGCGAGTTGCCGCAGCCGGTGTAGTCGAGGTAGTAGCGCCGGTCCTCGTCGCGCAGCCGGTAGTAGGCGACGTTGTCGATCCCGCGGAAGCCGAGCGTCGGGCCCATGTGGTCGCCCTCGGCGGTGTGGTTGTAGACCACGTCGAGGATGACCTCGATGCCCGCCTCGTGCAGCGCGCGGACCATCGCCTTGAACTCCTGGACCTGCTCACCGAGCTGCCCCGCGCTGGAGTAGGCGTTGTGCGGGGCGAGGTAGGCGATCGTGTTGTAGCCCCAGTAGTTCGTCAGCCCGCGGGCCACCATCGCGTGCTCGGGCACGAACTGGTGGACCGGCATCAACTCGACGGCGGTGACCCCGATCGACTGCAGATGCTCGATCACGGCGGGGTGCGCGAGGCCGGCGTAGGTGCCGCGCTGCTCCTCGGGCACCTTCGGATGCCGGATGGTCAGGCCGCGCACGTGGGCCTCGTAGATCACGGTGTCGTGGTACGGCGTGCGGGGCGACCGGTCGTTGCCCCATTCGAAGAACGGATTGACCACCACGTTCTTCGGCATGTACGAGGCCGAGTCGTCGACGTTCAGCCGCGCGGGGTCGGTGAAGTGGTAGGAGAACAGGGACTCGTTCCATTTGACCGAGCCCTCGACCGCCTTGCCGTACGGGTCGAGCAGGAGCTTGGCCGGGTTGTTCCGGTGGCCGTGCCCCGGCCGGTACGGCCCGTGCACGCGGAAGCCGTACCTCTGGCCGGGCATGATCCCCGGCAGGTAGCCGTGCCACACGAACCCGTCGACCTCGGGGAGGTCGACGCGGCTCTCTTCGCCGTGATCGTCGAACAGGCACAACTCGACCCGCTCGGCCACCTCGGAGAACACCGAGAAACTGGTGCCCACTCCATCCCAGGTGGCTCCGAGCGGGTACGGCTCTCCAGGCCAAACTTCACGCATGTAACCTCATTCTCCACTCCCGCGGTCGATCGCGCACCTGGAGAGGCTCGAGGTGGTCAGGAACCCCGTCAGGAAACCTCACCAGGCACATCGCCGGGGACGTCTTCGGTAGATCGTCACCGGAAAAGGTTTCCGGGAAACGGCCGTTGGAACGTCGTTCGGGTGTGTCGTCCGTCTGGGGATATGCGAGAGCCCCCACCGGATCGCGTCCGGCGGGGGCTCTGCCCGGCCATCAGGGCATGTTCAGCCGACGAGTTCGGCGTTCAGCGTGATCGTCGTGCCGGCGAGGGCCTTGCTCACCGGGCAGTTGGCCTTGGCCGTCTCGGCGGCCTGCTGGAAGTCCTCGGCGGACAGGCCGGGGACCTGGCCGCGGACCGACAGGACGATGCCGGTGATGCCCTCACCCGGCTGGAAGGTGACGTCCGCCTTGGTCTCCAGCGACTGCGGCGGGGTGCCCGCGCCGGCGAGGGCGTGGGACAGGGCCATCGAGAAGCAGGAGGAGTGGGCGGCCGCGATCAGCTCTTCGGGGCTGGTCTTGCCGTTGGCCGTCTCGGCCCGCGAAGCCCAGGTGACGTCGAAGGTGCCGACGCCGGAGGTGTCCAGCGAGACGACGCCCGAGCCGTCGAGGAGAGCGCCCTTCCACTGCGTGGTCGCGGTACGAGTGGTCGCCATGGCGATTGTCCCTTCATCGGTTAAGTCACATCCATGAGCGAGCTTAGAGCCTCCCCAGGCAGTGATCATGCTCAGGCTCACCCAACCACCCCCCTCTCGGCCGTGATCATGCACAGATTCGTAGATGTGTTGTCTGAGCAGCCAAAACCCGGGGCGTGATCATGCACAGGTTCGGCGACAGGCCGACCGACCTGGCCATTCCCGAGTCGTGATCATGCACATCCTCGTGAATGTGGCCTGTGACCTGCGGCGATATGGCTCGTGATCATGCACACATTCGCGCAATGCCATACGGACCTGCGGCTTCGCCGTACGTGATCATGCGGAGCCGGTTCATGCCCATGCGACACCCGATCACGCGTCCCGCCCATTGCATGATCATGTACGGCGAAACGCCTGTTCATCCCGCGTGATCGCGAATTTGCGCATGATCACGTACGGCGAAGCCGCAGGTCAAGGGGCCGATCCACGAAAGTGTGCATGATCACGGCGAAATGCCGTTCAGGATGCCTGTTCGACGATCGCCTCGAGGTCGAGGCCCGTCGGAAGTGTGCCGAAGGCCCGCCCCCACTCACCCGCCAGGCGGGAGGCGCAGAACGCGTCCGCCACCGCCGCGGGCGCGTGCCGCACGAGCAGGGACGCCTGGAGCACCAGGGTGAGCTCCTCGGCGAGGCGCCGGGCGTCGCCCTCCCCGGCCGACGCGAGCGTCTTGCGGGCCCGCTCGGCGGCGTCGCCCACCCGGCGGTCGCCGGCCAGCGCGACCTCGGCGAAGAACGCCTCCAGCCCCTCGGGCTCCTTGGCGAGCGCCCGCACGAGATCGAGCGCGGCTACGTTGCCCGAGCCCTCCCAGATGCCGTTCAGCGGCGAGTCGCGGAACAACCGCGGCATCTGCGACTCCTCGACGTACCCGTTGCCGCCCAGGCACTCGAGCGCCTCGGCGGCGTGGACGGGAGCCCGCTTGCAGATCCAGTACTTCGACGCGGCCAGAGCCGTACGGCGGAACAGCCCCTCGGCGGCGTCGCCGCGCACCGCGCGATCGGTGGCCCCGGCCAGGCGCATCATCAGCGTGGTGGCCGCCTCGGACTCCAGGGCCAGGTCCGCGAGCACGTTGCGCATCAGCGGCTGGTCGATGAGCGCCTTGCCGAAGGCCTTTCGGTGAGTGGTGTGATGGATCGCCTGGGTCAGGCCGTACCGCATGCCGGCCGCCGAGCCGATCACGCAGTCGAGTCGGGTCATGTTGACCATCTCGATGATCGTGCGGATGCCCCGGCCTTCCTCGCCCACGAGGTGGGCGACCGCGCCGTCGTACTCCACCTCGGCTGAGGCGTTCGACCTGTTGCCCAGCTTGTCCTTCAGCCGCAACAGGCGCATCGCGTTGCGGGACCCGTCCGGGAGCACCCGGGGCAGCAGGAAGCACGACAAGCCGCCGGGGGCCTGGGCCAGGACGAGGAAGACGTCGCACATCGGGGCGGAGTTGAACCACTTGTGGCCGGTCAGGGCGAACGTGCCGTCGCCCAGCCGTTCGGCCCTGGTGGTGTTCGCGCGGACGTCGGAGCCGCCCTGCTTCTCGGTCATGGCCATGCCGGCCAGCACGCCGCGTTTGTCGTGCGCGGGCCTGAGCCCGAAGTCGTAGGTCCGCGAGGCAAGCTGGGGCTCCCACTCGGCTCTGAGGTCGGGGGAGTGCCGGAGCGCGGCGACGGCGGCGTACGTCATGGAGATCGGGCAGCCGTGCCCCGCCTCGACCTGCGACCAGGTGAAGAACTTCGCCGCCCTGGCCACGTGGGCGCCCGGCCTGGCGGAGGTCCAGGGCGAGGCGTGCATGCCGTTCTCGACCGCGACGGCCATCAGGTCGTGCCACGCGGGATGGAACTCCACCTCGTCGATGCGGTGGCCGTACCGGTCATGCGTCCGCAACACCGGCGGGTTGTCGTTGGCCAGCCGCGCCCACTCCTGTGCCTTCGCGGAGCCGGCCAGCAGGCCGATCTGGCGGAGCTCCCCGATCGCCCAGTCCGCGCCCTCCCGGTCCAGCCCGTCGAGCAGCGCGCGGTCGCTTGACACGTCGTGCCCGATCAGCGGTGGTGCCTGGTTGATCACGTCGTGGGTCACTTGGGCCTCCTGTCCGGGTCGTCATCAACCATCTCAACATTTCAAGTGGATGATGAAATACGGGGGTCGAGGGGGATAACTCCACAATCACACGGGGCGGCCGTCCAGAGAGCCGTCGGCGTCGCCGGATCCGGAGAACGCCCGGAGAGTGCCTGAAGTTCGTCCTCTGGGAGAGGTGATTCCTTCCCAGGGAGGATAGGTCGATCGCGTCGTGCGGGATAGCGTGGAGGCGTGAGCGATCTAGGAGAGATGCGCGCTTCCGACACGGAACGGGAGCAGGCGGTCGAGAGACTCCGTGAGGCCTCCGTCGAGGGACGGCTGACCCTCGCCGAGTTGACCGAGCGGACGGAGGCCGCCTACCTGGCCCGGACGCACGCGGAGCTGGCACAGATCACCGCCGACCTTCCCGGCGGCGCCCCGGCACCCCGGCCTCAGCCGATGAAGACGCCGGGCAAGGTGAAGACCTGGGTCGTCGCGGTCATGGGCGACGCCAAGCGCACCGGCACCTGGCGCATCGACCAGGAGATCGCCGCCGTCAGCGTCATGGGCGACGTGACGCTCGACCTCCGCCAGGCCGAGGTGCGCACACGTGAGGTGGAGATCACGGCCACCTGCGTCATGGGCGACGTGAAGATCATCGTCCCGGACGGCGTCGATGTCGAGCTGTCCGGCGTGACCATCATGGGCGACAAGAAGGTCCAGGTGGCCGAGGCTCCGGCGGGCCAGAACGCCCCCGTCGTCAGGGTCAAGGCCTTCGTCCTCATGGGCGACGTGAAGATCATCGGCGATTCCCTGGCCGATCCGATCAAGCGGGGATGGTTCGCCTGGAGTGAGTGGTGGTGGGACCGCCGCAAGGAGGTTCGCCAGCAGCTCCGCGCGGACCTGCGCCAGACGATCGACGGCGGCCGTCAGGCCCACCGCGAGATTATGCAGGCCCACCGGGACGCCACCAGGGAGTTCCGGCATATGCAGCGTGAGGCCAGGCAGGGGGAGCAGGAGTTCCGCCGGCAGTTCATGCGCGACGATCGTGAGGCCCGGCGGGAGTCCCGCCGTGAGGATCGTGACGCCTGGCGTGACCTCCGCCGTGGCGACGACCCCTCCTCCTAGACCCTTTCAGGCCGTCTCCTAGCCCTTTTCAGGCCGTCGCGACGGCCTTCAGGCCCCGTACGGCCTGGCCGTACCTTTCGAGGACGATGGTGACGAGTTCGGGCGCGGGCCCGAGGACGCCGGCCACTACATCGGCTCCGGCACGCATGGTGTCCCGCTCGACCTTGTCGGCGAAGTGGCCCGGCGCCAGCAGGTAGGGGGCCACCACGATCCTGGGCGCCCCGGCCCGCCTGAGCCGTGCGACCTCCTGCTCGGGGGAGGGGGCGGCGGCGGAGGCGAAGGCCGCGGTGACCGCCCACCACGGACGTGCCCGCGCCCACTCGCGGGCCATCCGCGTGATCACGAGGTTGGCCCGGGGGTCGCTGGAACCGGCGGACACGAGGACCACGGCGGTGCCGGGGTCGCCCGGCGTCACTCCGGCCTCGGCAAGCCGGCGCTCGAGCGCCCCGATGAGGAGCGGATGGGGTCCGAGGGTATCCCCGCACGCGACCTGGAGCCTCGGCCGGCGGGCGGACGCCTCGCGGAGCGCCGCAGGGATGTCCACGCGGCTGTGGTAGGCCGCGGTGAGAAGCAGGGGGAGGACGACGGCCTCGTCCAGACCCGACAGCGCCGCGGTCAGCGTCGGCGGGGCGTGATCCAGATACGCCGTCCTGACCTCGAGACCGGGCTCCCGCTGCCGTACGGCATGCAGGAGCGCCTCCACCGTCACGGCGGCGCGCGGGTCGCGGGACCCGTGCGCCACCGCGATCAGCGGTGCTCGGTCGGCTGGACGGCTGTGCATGATCACGAAAGGAGTTCCGCCTGGTCGTCGGGTGTTTTCACGAATTCGTGCATGATCACGGTCGGTGAAGGAGCAGGTCGGCCGCCGTTTCCCCGAACCTGTGCATGATCACGCCCGGGTCAGAGGTGGATGCCGCACTCGATCTTGCCGAGGCCCGACCAGCGGCCGCTCCTCGGGTCCTCGCCGGGCGCGACCTGCCGGGTGCACGGGCCGCAGCCGATCGAGGGGTAGTTGTCGTAGTGAAGCGGGTTGATCAGCACGCCGTTGTCCGAGATGTAGTTGTCCACCTCGTCCTGCGTCCACCGCGCGATCGGGTTGATCTTGACCATCTGCCGCTTGGCGTCCCACTCGACGACCTTGGTGTCCGCCCGGGTGGGGGACTCGTCGCGGCGGATGCCCGAGATCCAGGCCAGGTACGGCTCGAGCGCCCGGTTGAGCGGCTCCACCTTGCGCAGGTAGCAGCACAGATCCGGGTTGCGCCCGAACAACCGGGGCCCGAGGTCGCGATCCTGCTCGGCCACGGTCCGCGAAGGCTGAATGTTGATCACGTTGACGTCGTAGACCTGCTGCACGGCGTCGCGCGTGCCGATGGTCTCGGCGAAGTGGTAGCCAGTGTCGATGAACAACACGTCCACGCCGGGCTTGACGCGGCTGACCAGGTCGATCAGCAGCGCGTCGCTCATCGAGGACGTGAGACAGAGACGGTCGCCGAACGTGGCCGCCGCCCAGCGGATGATCTCCCGGGCGGGTGCGTCCTCAAGGAACTCGGCGGCGGACGCCACGATGCTCTGTAGGTCGAGCGTCACCCGCTGCCGTTCAAGACCGGCCTCGATGTCCACGACGGTCATTGCCACTCCTCACACGTCATTTCTCTAAGATCACTGGTCGACTCGTCACGAACGCACGCCGAGCCCGAGGAACTTCACCCGGAAGGCGCGAGCGCAGGAGCGGCAGTACCACCCGTAGCTCTCCTCCTCGGTGACATAGGGCTCCAGGTCTTCCTCGCCGCAGTAGGGGCAGTAGAACGGCGCCGCTCTCTCGCTCACTTGAGGTCGGCCTCGTCCGCGCGCTGGACCCACTCGCTGAAGGTCTCGCCCTCGTTCTTCTGCTTCTCGAAGTTCCGGACCACGCGCTCCACGTAGTCGGGCAGTTCCTCGGTGGTGGCCTTCAGCCCGCGGACCTTGCGGCCGAAGTTGGGGTTGAGGCCCACGGAGCCGCCCAGATGCACCTGGAAGCCCTCGACCTGCTCGCCCTTGTCGTTGGTCACCAACTGGCCCTTGAGCCCGATGTCGGCGACCTGGATGCGGGCGCAGGAGTTCGGGCAGCCGTTGACGTTGATGGTCAGCGGCTCGGTGAAGTCCGGAAGGCGCTTTTCCAGCTCGTCGATCAGGTCGGCGGCCGTGGCCTTGGTCTCGACGATCGCCAGCTTGCAGAACTCGATCCCCGTGCACGCCATGGTCTGCCGGCGGAAGGTCGACGGGTTGACCTGGAGGTCGGCCGCCTCGAGGTCTGTGACGATCGAGTCCACCTGGTCGGGCGCGACGTCGAGGATCACCATCTTCTGCTCGACCGTCGTGCGCACCCGGGTGGCCCCGTGGCGCTCGGCGATGTCGGCGATCTCGTGCAGCTTGTCGCCGTTGACCCGGCCGACCTTGGGGGCGAACCCCACGTAGAAGTTGCCGTCCTTCTGGGGGCGGACGCCGACATGGTCGCGGCGGACGTCGCGCGGCACCGCGGGGGCGGGACCGTCGGGCAGTTCGTACTTGAGGTACTCGGTCTCGAGGACCTCGCGGAACTTCTCCGCGCCCCAGTCGTTGATGAGGAACTTGATCCGGGCCCTGTGGCGCAGGCGCCGGTAGCCGTAGTCGCGGAAGATCCCGCAGACCCCCGCCCAGACCTCGTGGACCTGCTCGGGCCGGACGAACGCGCCGAGACGCTTGGCGAACATCGGGTTGGTCGACAGGCCGCCGCCCACCCAGACGTCGAAGCCCTGCTCGCCCCGCTCGTTCACGACGCCGACGAAGGCGATGTCGTTGATCTCATGGACGGTGCAGTGCGCCTGGCACCCGCTGATCGCCGTCTTGAACTTCCGGGGGAGGTTGGAGAACTCCGGGCTCCCGATGTACCGCTCGTCGATCTCGTGGATCTGGGCGGTGCCGTCGATCACCTCGTCGGCGTCGATGCCCGCGAGAGGGCAGCCCAGGATGACACGGGGAGTGTCGCCGCAGGCCTCCATCGTGGACAGGCCGACGGCCTCAAGCCGCTCCCAGATGTCGGGGACCGCCTCGACCTCGATCCAGTGGAGCTGGATGTTCTGCCGGTCGGTGATGTCGGCCGTGCCCCTGCCGTACTCGTTGGAGATGTCGGCGATCACCCGGAGCTGCTCCAGGCTGAGCTGGCCGCCGTCGATCCGGACGCGGAGCATGAAGTAGCGGTCGTCGAGCTCCTCGGGCTCGAGGATGGCGGTCTTGCCGCCGTCGATCCCGGGCCGGCGCTGCGTGTACAGGCCGAACCAGCGGAACCGCCCCCGGAGGTCGGCCGGGTCGATCGAGTCGAAACCACGCTTCGAGTAGACGTCGATGATCCGCTGACGGACGTTGAGCCCGTCGTCGTTCTTCTTGTTCTCCTCGTTCTTGTTCAGCGGCTCACGGTAACCGAGAGCCCACTGACCTTCGCCGCGCGGGCGCTTGTGGTGGCGGTTCGCCGGGCGGGCCGGGGTGCTCATGGGCACGTCCTTTTCCGAGTGATCGGTCTGATCGGACTACGGTCCGGGACGCGCTGGGCAGGCCGCCTCCCACCTCGTCATCGAGTGTGAGGGCATGAAAAAGACGCCTGCTATGCGCCCCGGGTCAACAGAGGGAGCGGTCAGCCGGCGTCGATACAGATGGCACTACGGACGCGCAGAAGATCGACGTGACGTCGCACGACGAGCAATGGGTCCGCTGGCATGTCCTAGACGATACCTCGGAGATCCCGGATGTCCAAGTTCGTGTCCACGATGCGGGACTGTAACCTCTGCTTCATTTTTCCAGGCGAGACGGGTCGTCACCCCTGGCTGACCCAGTTCTCGGCTGGCTCGGTCCGCCGGCCGTCCGGCGACTCCTGATGCTGGCAGTCGCACCATGACCCGCCCCGGCAGTCGTCGTGCCTGCGGTCCTTGCACGCGTCGCAGATCATGTCTTCATTGTTCTCCCCCGGTTACGCTGGCGTGAGCCGAGTGTCACCCGCGGATGTCACGGGAGATGTGATGGGAATCACAGGATCCGGGCTCATGGCCGAACTCGTCGCCGACCTCCGAGCCGAGACGGCCGACCTCGCCGGCATGGTGGAGGACCTCGACGCCGCCGCCTGGGACCTGCCGACCCCGGCCGCCGGCTGGGCCGTACGGGACCAGATCAGCCATCTCGCGTGGTTCGACGACGCGGCGACCCGCTCGCTGACCGATCCCGAGGGGTTCCGCGTGGCCCGCGACGCCCTGTTCTCCCGGGGCGCGGGCGTGATCGACGACCTGGCCGCCGGAGCGCGCGGCCTCAGCCCGCGTGAACTCCTCGGCTGGTTCGGCACGGCCCGCACCCGCATGATCGGGGAACTGGCGGGGACCGACGCCCGGCTGCGGGTTCCCTGGTACGGCCCCGACATGTCGGCGGCGTCGTCCGCCACGGCACGCCTGATGGAGACATGGGCGCACGGGCAGGACGTGGCCGACGCGCTCGGGATCGTCCGTGTGCCGACCGCCCGGCTGCGGCACGTGGCGAGCCTGGGCGTTCGTGCCCTGCCGTACGGCTTCGCGGTGCGCGGCCTCGCGCTCCCCGCGGATCCCGTGCGGGTGGAACTGACCCTGCCCGACGGCGCCCCGTGGGCCGCCGGGCCGCCGGGCGCCCAGGACGTCGTACGGGGTCCTGCCCTCGACTTCTGCCTGCTGGTCACCCAGCGCTGCCACCTCGACGACACCCGTCTGGAGGCCGCGGGCGCGACGGCGACGTCATGGCTGAAGATCGCGCAGGCGTTCGCCGGGCCGCCGGGCAAGGGGCGGCGCCCCGGTTATTCCCCGGCGCTGGCGAGGCGCTCGGAATAACCCCCTATCCTTGGCCTGACGACGGCGTAGAGGGCCCGGGGCGAGCCGGGTGGCGGTATTCACGCCGGATGCGGGTAGTCCTCAGTTCTAACAGCCGGTGTTCGCATTCAAAGATCACGCTGAGCCGCGGACATCTTCACTGTGTGTATACGGTTGGGTGCCATGACGTCCACGGACGCTTCGACGCGCAGGCCGAGGCATGTCTCACGCCTCGCGATGGCGCGGGCCCGTGCCCGCATGAGCTGGGTCCGCGACACCAGCGGCTGGGCGCTGTTGAAGGCGACCACGATGGCGGGCGTCAACTACCGCGTGACGGGCCTCGCGGGTGAGGCGGCCTTCTTCGCCCTGCTGTCGCTGCCGCCCTTCGTCCTGGGACTGCTCGGCGTCATGGGCCACCTGAGCGGAATGCTCGGCGAGGCCACCGTCCTGGAGATCAAACAGTGGGTCGTGGACCAGGCCGAGTTGCTGTTCACCAGCAACACCGTCGACCGGGTCGTCACGCCCCTGCTCAACGACGTGCTGACCGGCGGCCAGGTGTCGCTCATCTCCGTCGGCTTTTTGCTCTCGCTGTGGTCGGGGTCCCGCGCGCTGTTCGTCTACGTCGACCTGATCTCCATCGCGTACGGCCTGGGGGAGACCCGGGGGATCATCCGCACCCGGGTCCTGTCGTTCGGTCTGTACGTGGCCGCGCTCCTGATCGGCCTGGTCATCATGCCCACCCTGGTGATCGGCCCCACGCTGCTGTCCAACACCCTGAGCCGGTACGGCGTGCTGGTCTCGGTCTTCTACTGGCCGGTGGTGATCCTCGGGTCGGTGCTGATGCTCACGCTGCTCTACCACGTGAGCATCCCGAGGCGGACCCGCTGGTGGCGGGAGACGCCGGGAGCCGTGCTCGCTCTGATCATCTGGATCCTCTGCGCCACCGTCCTCCGCGAGGTGCTGGCCGCCTGGTTCACGCCGTTGTCCATCTACGGGTCGCTGGCCGCCCCGATCGCCGTGCTGTTGTGGCTGTACATCACCGCTCTGGCCGTGCTGATCGGCGCCACGCTGAACGCCGAAGTCGACCGGCTGTGGCCCCTCAACGGCACCGCCCGGCACGAGCGGTGCGAGTGAGGCTCGGCCAACTCCCGGACATAGCCGGATTTGTCGCGAAACAAGTCAAGGTCACCGGGACCAACCAGTGGCTGAAGTCCGGCGACTCCCTCCGCGTGTACGCGAGCTACTCCGGTGTGCCCGAGGACGTGGAGAAGGCCGGCGTGGACATCCCCGGATTCGGGCTCGTCCCCGACATCCCCATTTCGGAAGGGTGAGCCGTACCGGACCACTCCCGATAAAGTAGGGAAGTCGCGACTGGCGCTGGCGTGTCCCCATGGGGCCGCGTCGCAAGGTGGGGCACCACCGGGGAGCATTCTCGCGGAGGCCGTGCGCCTGGGCCGCCGTCATCGCCGATACGGACAAGGAAGCGCCATGGCTGGGAACTCGCTGAACTCCGTCGATCCCGAGATCGCCGGGCTCATCACGGCCGAGGAACGGCGGCAGGCCGACACGGTCAAGCTCATCGCGTCGGAGAACTACGTCTCCAGGGCCGTTCTCGAGGCCACGGGAACGGTCCTCACGAACAAGTACTCCGAGGGCTACGCGGGCAAGCGGTACTACGAGGGTCAGCAGGTCATCGACCAGATCGAGACCATCGCGGTGGAACGGGCCAAGTCGCTGTTCGGGGTGAACCACGCCAACGTCCAGCCGTACTCGGGCTCGCCCGCGAACCTGGCGATCTACCTGGCGTTCCTGAACCCCGGTGACACCGTGCTCGGCATGGGTCTCCCGTTCGGCGGCCACCTCACCCACGGCTGGTCGGTCTCGGCCACCGGCAAGTGGTTCAACTCGGTCCGGTACGGCGTGCGCAAGGAGACCGGCCGCATCGACATGGACGAGGTCCGCGCGCTGGCGCTGGAGCACCGGCCCAAGCTGATCTTCTGCGGCGGCACCGCGATCCCGCGCACGATCGACTTCCCGGCGTTCGCCGAGATCGCCCGTGAGGTCGGCGCGGTCCTCGCGGCCGACATCGCGCACATCGCCGGCCTCGTCGCCGGTGGGGCTCACCCGTCGCCGGTCGGCCACGCCGACGTGATCTCCACGACCACGCACAAGACCCTGCGCGGACCGCGCGGCGCCATGCTGATGGCGACCTCGGACGAGCACGCGACCGCCCTCAACAAGGCCGTCTTCCCGGGTCTGCAGGGCGGACCGCACAACCACACGACGGCCGCCATCGCCGTGGCCCTGCACGAGGCCGCCCAGCCGGACTTCAAGGCGTACGCCGCGCAGGTCGTGAAGAACGCCCAGGCGCTCGCCGACGAACTCGCGGGCAGAGGGTTCGACCTCGTCTCGGGCGGCACCGACAACCACCTGATCCTGATGGACCTCACGCCCAAGGGGATCGGGGGCAAGCCCGCGGCCAAGGCCCTCGACCGGGCCGGCCTGGAGACGAACTACAACACGGTGCCGTTCGACCCGCGCAAGCCGTTCGACCCCTCCGGCATCCGGATCGGCACGCCGTCGGTGACGTCGCGGGGCATGGGCGAGGCGGAGATGCGGCAGATCGGCGCCTGGATCGACGAGGTCGTCACGGCCGTGGCCAAGGGCGACGCCGAGGACGTGATCGGGCGGGTCCACCGGGAGGTCAGCGACCTCACCGCCCAGTTCCCCGCCCCCGGCCTCTCCTGACCCACCCCCGCGCCCTGGGGCGTGATCATGCACAGGCCACCCCTGGGGCGTGATCATGCACAGGTTCGGAGAAAGGCCCTCCGCGCTGCCGCGACTCCCGCCGTGATCATGCACGGCTTCGGGAGAAGTGGTCCTGACCTGGGTGAAGGCCGATCGTGATCATGCGCGGCTTCGGGGAAGGCCGTGCTGAGCTGGCGCTTTGCCGTACGTGATCATGCAGTGACCGATGAAAGCGGCAAGTGTGCCCTCGGCCCCTGCATGATCACGTGCTTGGAGTGCCCAGGTCGGGCGCCCTTTCCCTGAACCTGTGCATGATCACGCTCGGAGAGTTGCCTGGTCGGTGCGTGTGTCACCGAATCAGTGCATGATCACGGCGGGGGTCGTCGCAGGTCGGCGCCGGATCTCCGAACCTGTGCATGATCACGCTCGGGGTTTGTGCAGGTGGGAGGCACTCTTCCCGAACCTGTGCATGATCACGGCGGAGGGGTGGGGAAATGGGTTGCGGAGGGGTGGGGGAGCTCCGTTAGGGTTCTGGCAATGCCGCTTTCCCATGCGGCCGCGGAGATTCGGGAGGTGAGGATCATGCGGGTCTTTCTGACGAGCATGCCGTCCATCAACCTCCGGGTGCCCGCCTAGTCTTCTCGCTGAGGCACCCGTTTCCGAAGGGTGTCTCACCGAATGTTGTTCGATCTCTCGCTTCTCGGCTGGCAGGACGACCGCTATTCCGAGCTTCCCGCGGGCACCGTTCCCGCCCGGGTGGCACGGGTCGACCGCGGCGCCGCCGAAGTCATCGCCGCCGACGGCACACACCAGGCCCGGTACGGCTCACACGTCCGCAGGGCCTCCGCGGCCGACCCGATCGCCCTTCCCTGCGTGGGTGACTGGGTGGCCCTCCATCGGCTCCCTGAGGGCCGCTACGAGCTCGACGAGGTACTTCCCCGCACCACGGCCTTCGTCCGAGGCGGCGTCAGCCGCATGTCCAGGGGCGGCCTGTCCGGAGACGGGCAGGGCCAGGTACTGGCCGCCAACGTCGACGTCGTGTTCGTCGCCGAGCCGTCGATGCACTCCACCGATTTCGCCGATCTCGGCAGGATCGAGCGCCTTGTCGCGCTGGCCTGGGAGAGCGGCGGCATGCCCGTCGTCCTGATCACCAAGACCGACCTGTTCGAGATGGGGCTCGACGACCTGCTCGCCGACGTCGCGTCCTCGGTGCCGGGGGTGGACGTCCATGCGATCAGCTCGCTGACCGGCGACGGCGTGGACCTCGTCCGCGCTCATCTCGCCGGCTCCAGGACCGCGGTGGTGCTCGGTCCCTCGGGGGCGGGCAAGTCCACTCTGGTCAACGCCCTCGCCCAGGGCGAGGTGATGGACACCCAGCAGGTCCGGGCGGCCGACGGCCGGGGCAGGCACACGACCGTCCATCGGGAGCTGATCCCGCTGCCCGGGGGCGGGCTCGTCATCGACACCCCCGGCATCCGCCGGGTCGGCCTGTACGAGATGAGCGACGGCGTCGACCTCGTCTTCTCCGACATCGAGGAGTTGGCCGGGCGGTGCCGGTTCTCCGACTGCGCCCATGGGGAGGAGCCCGGCTGTGCCGTACAGGCGGCGGTCGAGTCGGGGGAACTGCCCGTGCGGCGGCTGGAGAGCTGGCACAAGCTCCAGCGTGAGGCCGCCTGGATGGCCCGCAGGACCGACGCGCGTCTCCAGAGTGAGGAGACCCGCAAGTGGAAGGTCATCCACAAGGAGATGCGCCGGTCGGGCCGGGCCCGCCCATAGAGGTGCCTGGCGCGATTTGCCGGGTATGAGGATTTTATGAAGCCGATGCGGGTCCGGCTCCCGTTCGCGGACAGGGCGCAGGCGGGAGCCCTTCTCGCCCACGCCCTGTACGGCATGCGCCGGGGGGATCCCTTGGTGCTCGCCCTGCCGCGCGGCGGGGTGGCGGTGGCCGCACCCGTGTCGGACATGCTCGACGCGCCCCTGGACGTGCTGGTGACGCGGAAGATCGGGTGCCCCGGCCAGCCGGAGCTCGGCGTCGGTGCGATCGCCGAGGGAGGAGAGCCGGTGTTCCACCAGGATCTGCTGGAGAAGCTGGGACTCGAGCCGGAGGACGTCGTGCCGGTCGTGGACCGGGAGAGGCTCGAGCTGGCCAGGCGGGTGAAGGTCTACCGGGGTGAGCGTCCCGCACCCGAGCTCCGGGGCAAGGACGTGATCGTCGTCGACGACGGCATGGCGACGGGGGGAACCGCGACGGCGGCGCTGCGGGCCGTACGGGTGCGGCAGGCGGGGCGGGGGACCTCGACGCTGGCGGTTCCGGTCGCGGCAGGGGATACCGTGGAGCGAATGCGAAAAGAAGCCGACAATGTCGTGGTTCTAGCGGTTCCGTGGGGTTTCCGAGCGGTCGGGCAGTGGTACGAATCCTTCGACCAGCTGACCGACGACGATGTTCTCGACCTGCTCAGGGAACGGCCGTGACCTGAGGGTGTCCCGCGTTCCTTGACGGTTGGCGGAACACCCGGAGGCCTGCTGACGCGTGTCGGGGGAGGGGGAAGACGGCGTTCAGGCGACAGCGCTGATGCCGGCGCTCGCCGCGCGGCGCATGCGGCGACGACGCTCGGAGGCGCGCTCGTCCTCGTTCAGCCCGCCCCAGGTCCCGTACTTCTCGGGACGGGACAGGGCGTAGTCGAGGCACTCGGCGCGCACGGGACACTGAGCGCAGATGGCCTTGGCCTTGCGCTCACGGATGTCGCGCTCCGGCTGACGCTCACCGTCAGGACCGAAGAACAGCACAAGGTCCTCTCCCCGGCACGCGGCATCATCCTGCCATCCCCAGCTGGGGCGGGGGCGGGCGAGCTGCCGACGTACCTGAGACATGAGAAACCACCTTTGGTGAGAGGTATTTCAAGGGTGTGCCGCATTGGACGCTTGTGGCGTCCCTGTTTCCAACGCGAGGACCGGCCGTGATGTTCCCGACTCCGGGCGGACGCCTCAGGTCAGAGCCGGAGTGAGCTGCCTCAAATCGGCCAACCTGTAGGTCGAGATCTCGTCGGCACAGGTCATCCCGCACGGTGCCGTGAACACCGCGCGTTCGACCACTACCCGAAATCGCGACAGTCCCCGCTGTGACGTGCTTCGCACGACGCACACCGTGGTGTCGCTTTCCGACCGGGAGGATTCCACGGCCACTCCGCCGACCGAGAACTCACCGGTGTGGGACCGGACGAAATGCTCGGCGGCTTGCAATGGCTCAGGGATACCCGCGCGCCCCCGGTAACGGTCGAGGACGACCTCGCCGGACCGGTACGCGTTTGCCGCCGCGATCGCAGCAGCTTGAGACATGCTGCCGTAGTAAAGCCCGTGTGGCAAGCATACGAGGTTAGCGGCGTATCGATCGCCGCCAACATGACTGGTCTCCCAGGCCCCTCCGGGCAGGTTCCCATCCAGGAACCGGGCCAGCGGAAGGCCGAGTCGGGCGCAACAGGCATTGCGTTTGCCGTGCGTGCAGACCAGGAACATCGGCTCGTTCACCAGTATGCAGGACTCCGGAACCACTCCGTGCACGAGCGAGCCCAGGTCAAGATCGTCGGGGTTCTCGAAGAAGCCCTCCGCCAGCCACGGCTCGGAGCCGGCGGAGGAGGCCACGAAGACGTGGAGTGGGCCGGTGCTGGCGGTGCGGCGGCCGGGGCGCCGGATCAGCTGCGGCCGGACGCCCAGCGACGTGGCCCGGTCGATCAGCGCGCGCACCGGGTCGGGCAGCGTCATCTCGTCGAGATAGGCCGCCCACGGCCCGGAGTGCTCGATCAGCAGCCAGAACCGCGCGCCGACGGTCGCGCTCGCGAGGACGGGGGCGGCGCCGGTGTGGCACCCGGCGGGATGCTCGCAGCCGTTGGCCATCGGGTGTCCCGCCTCCCTCACGCTCGATTAGGTAAGTCTTACCTTAGCTAATCTAGTCAAGCGGTGTGACGGGTGGGTCCCATGAATCCGAGAGCGCCTCCTCGGCCGCGGGGAGCGCCGCCTCCCGGTCGGCGGCCACCAGCCCGATCCGCGTGCGCCTGTCGAGGAGGTCGCCCGCGTCGAGCGCGCCCTCATGCCTCACCGCCCACACCAGTTCCGCCCGGGTCACTTCCAGGGCCACGGATTCGGCGAGCGCGGGGTTCTCCCGGCCCAGTGCCTGTACGGCGGAGGCCTCCGTGCCGTACCTCTCGACGAGCCGTGCGGGTGCCCCGTCTTCGGGGGGACGCGGCCCCGGAGCGCCGATCAGCGGCAGCCGTGCCGTACGGCTCGCGGGTGCGCCGGGGCAGGCCGCGTCGACGGCGTCCTCGGCCATGCGGCGGTAGGTGGTGAGCTTGCCGCCCACGACGGTGACCACGCCGTCGGGCGACCGGAGCACGGCGTGCTTGCGGGACACGTCGGCCGTCCTGCCGCCTCCGGCGTCGACCAGTGGGCGCAGACCGGCGTAGGCGCCCGCTACCTGCTCGCGCCGGACCGGCTCGGCCAGGACGGAGCCCAGGACGTCCAGGAGGAAGGCCACGTCGCCCTCCGGGGCCTCGGGGACGTCGGGGACGGGTCCCTCGACGGGCTCGTCCGTGAGGCCCACGTAGACCCGCCCGTCGGCCTGGGGGAGGACGAGCGCGAAGCGGTTCCGCTCTCCGGGGATGGGCACGTGCATCCCGGCGCGCAGCCCGCCGAGGACCTCGGGCGCGAGCACGAGGTGGGTGCCGCGGGAGGGGCGCAGCCGTACCGACGGCACGAGCTGCCCGGCCCAGACTCCGGCGGCGTTGATCACCGCGCGGGCCCTGACGCCGAACTCGGCGCCGGTCAGCTCGTCGCGGACCTGGGCTCCGTCTCCGGCGAGGGAGAGCGCGCGGCACCTGGTGAGGATCCGCGCCCCGTGACCCGCGGCCGTACGGGCGACGGCGACGACCAGTCGCGCGTCGTCCACGACCCGCCCGTCCCACGACAGCAGCGCGCCGCGCAGGCCGCGCGGGCTCAGCGGCGGTGCGAGCGCGAGCGCCCGCTCGGCGGGCAGCCGGGACGGGCCGGGCAGCACGCCGCGCGGCGTGCGGGCGGCGGCACGCAGGGCGTCGCCCAGCCGGTAGCCGGCCATGACCATGGCCGCCTGCCCGGGCGGCACCGCCGGCGTGAGCGGCAGCAGGTACGGCTGGGCGCGGACCAGGTGGGGGGCCGTGTGACGCATCAGGATGCCGCGCTCGGCGGCGCTCTCGTGCGCGACGCCGACCTGCCCCTTCGCGAGGTAGCGCAGCCCTCCGTGTATGAGCTTCGAGCTCCATCGGGACGTGCCGAAGGCGATGTCGTGCGCGTCGATCGCGGCGACCGACAGGCCGCGCGACGCGGCGTCGAGGGCCGCTCCCGCTCCTGTGGCGCCGAGGCCGACGACGAGGACGTCCACGACGGCGTCCCGGACTTCGGCGAGCTCGCGAGCCCGCCGGGTGGCGTTCAGCGAAGTGTCCATACCGCTCCTAGGGCCGCGCATTACCCTTGAGTAACCTATCTGGAGGCGTGCACGACGTGGAGACCCCTTCGACCCCCGCGGAACCGATGCTCTGGTCCGGCTGGGGTGACCCCGCCAAGGCCGCCGAACTGCCGGAACCCGTGCGCAGGCTGCTCGCCGACTTCCTCGGCGTCCGCGGGCCCGCCGGTCCCGCCGCCACCTTCGGCGAGGTGCGGCTGCCCGCCCCGGTCCTGCCGCCCCCCGCCCTGGCCGCGCTCGCGGCGATCACCGGCCCGGAGCACGTGCGCACCGACGACGACGCCCGCATCCGTCACACGCGCGGCAGGTCCACGCCCGACCTGCTGCTGATGCGGGCGGGGGACGGCTCGGACGCGCCGGACGCCGTCGTCCTGCCCGGCTCGCATGACGAGGTGGCCGAGGTGCTCCGCGTGTGCGCGGAGCACCGGGTGGCGGTCGTGCCGTACGGCGGCGGGACGTCGGTGGTCGGCGGCCTGGTCGCCACGCGTGAGGGGTTCGCCGGGGTGGCGGCCCTGGATCTGTCCCGGCTGAACAGGCTCGTCTCGGTGGACGCCGAGTCGATGGTCGCCGAGATGGAGCCCGGCCTGCGGGCGCCCCAGGCGGAGGAACTGCTCGCCGCCCACGGGCTGACGCTGGGCCACTTTCCCCAGTCCTACGAGTACGCGACCCTCGGCGGGTTCGCCGCGGCCAGGTCGAGCGGGCAGGCGTCGGCCGGATACGGCCGGTTCGACGACATGGTCGTCGGGATGACCGTCGCGACCCCGCGAGGCACCCTGGAGACCGGACGCGCCCCCAAGTCCGCGGCGGGCCCGGACCTGCGGCAGGTGATCCTCGGGTCCGAGGGCGCCTTCGGAGTGATCACCTCGCTCAGGCTCCGCGTCCACAGGGCTCCCGGACGGCGGGTCTACGAGGGCTGGCGGTTCGCCACGTTCGCGGACGGGCTCGCGGCGATCCGGCGGCTCACGCAGGACGGGCCGTCGCCGACGGTCCTGCGGCTGTCCGACGAGACCGAGACCATGGTGGGCCTGGCCCAGCCGGGTGAGCTCGGCACCTCGCCGTCCGGCTCCGGCTGCCTCGTCGTCGCCGGCTACGAGGGCGCCCCCGAGGACGTGTCGTACCGCGGGGAGCGCGCGGCGGCGGTCCTGACCGGCATGGGCGGCGTCCACCTCGGCCCCGAGCCCGGGGAGAAGTGGGCGCACGGCCGGTTCTCCGCGCCGTACCTGCGGGACTCGCTGCTCGCCGCCGGCGCGACCGTGGAGACGCTGGAGACGGCCTGCTTCTGGTCCGCGGTGCCGCGCCTCCAGGAGTCCGTACGGCAGGCCCTCACGGGCGCCCTCGGCTCGCCGCTGGTGATGTGCCACGTCTCGCACGTGTACGGCACCGGCGCCTCGCTGTACTTCACCGTGGTCACCGCCCAGACCGGGGATCCGATCGGCCAGTGGGCGGCGGCCAAGCACGCGGCGAGCGAGGCCATCCTGCGCGCCGGAGGGACGATCACCCACCACCACGGGGTCGGGCGTGACCACCGGGAGCCGTACGGGGCGGAGATCGGAGAGGTGGGCGTGGAGATCCTGCGCGCGATCAAGGAAAGGCTCGATCCGGTGGGCGTCCTCAATCCGGGTGTGCTGATTCCGTAGATCCATTTGCCGCGGAAGCGTCAAGATTGTCCCATGGTGGATGTCGGTGCGGCCGCGGCGCGCGGAAAGCAGGTCTCGTCACGGGTCTCGGAGGAGGGAGCCGGGTGGAACTGCCAGCAGATCGGCACGTTCGAGAAGTTGCGGCCGAGCAGGAAGACCTTCACCTGGCTGAACCCCGCGACCCTCTGGCGGTCGCGCAACGAGATCCTCGCCCAGCTCTTCGGCGACCCCTCTCCCGAGGTCAGGCGGCGGTGGGTGGCCGCCCAGCGGGAGAGCGGGGCCGACCCGGATCTTCGGATCGAGCACGAGGTGGGGGAGGAGTTCTCGTTCCTGGTCATGGGTGACACCGGCGAGGGCGACGCCTCGCAGTACGCGGTGATCCCCGGGATGCTGAAGCTGGGGGAGGGCACGTCGTTCGCGGTGATCGCCAGCGACGTGATCTACCCCACGGGTTCGGGCAACGAGTACGGGGACAAGTTCTTCCGGCCCTACCAGGACTACCCGGCCCCGATCTACGCGGTCCCCGGCAACCACGACTGGTACGACGGGATCGGCGGCTTCATGCGGGTCTTCTGCGAGGCGAAACCGCTCGAGGTCCAGCGGCAGGGTTTCCGGCTGTCGCCCGCGGGCGTGCGCGGACTGCTCTGGAAGAAGCCGGAGGCCGTCGACGAGGCCGCCTTGGAGCAGGCGCGGAAGATGCGGTCGCTGCCCGGGCAGCGGGCCACGCTGCCCGCGCCGTACTGGGTGCTGGACCTGGGCAGGCTCGTCATCGTCGGGATCGACACGGGCATCAAGGGCGACATCGACCGCGAGCAGGGGGAGTGGCTGCGCCGCGTCTCCGCCGACCCCAGGCCCAAGATCCTCGTCACCGGCAAACCCATCTACGTCCGCAACGAGTACCACCCCTGCGCGATCGAGGGCGGGGGCACGGTCGACGACGTCGTCCGCGACCCGGCGAACAACTACGTGGCCGCGATCGGCGGGGACATCCACAACTACGAGCGTTTCCCCGTGCGGGTGGACGGCCGGACCATCCAGTACATCGTCTCCGGGGGCGGGGGCGCGTTCATGCACGCCACGCACACGATCCCGCGGGTCGACGTCGGCGGCGTGCACGAGGACGAGTTCAAGTGCTATCCGCTGCGCGGCGACTCGTTGTCGTTCTACAGCCTGCTCTACAGCAGACGCCTGCGGATGCGCTGGCTCTACATCACGCCCGAGCAGGGACTCGAGCTCATGTCGCGGCAGGTGGGCAACACTCCGCCCCGGCCCACTCCCGGCGCGCGGATCACACTGCGGATGCGGTGGGCCGCGCGCCTGCTCGGCGCCTGGCCGATGCCCTTCCACCTGCCCGTCGGGCGGGTCTTCCACCGGTGGATCTCGGAGTTGTCCGACTGGGACACGCCGCCGTTCTTCAAGAGCTTCCTGCACGTGTCGGTCACGGCCGACCGGCTGAAGATCAGGTGCTTCGCCGCCACGGGCTGCCTGCCACAGGAGATCGATCCGCCGATGGAGGACGAGGTCGAGATCCCGATCTGAGACGTTGTCGGTGCCGCCTGGCACTCTTGGGGCGTGCACGTAGTGGTGGCGGCCGACCCTGACGGCGGCGGGTCGATCCGTCCGGCCGGGCGGGAGGCCGCCCGGGTCGCCGACCTGAGGTCGGCCGTCCGGGAGCTGGAGGCCGGGCGTCCGCGCTGGGCGTGGGCCGACGCGCGGCGCGTCTACCCGGCGCTGCTGGCCGGAGGCGTACGGCTGTCGCGCTGCCACGACGTGACGCTGACCGAGGGCCTCCTGCTGGCCGCCGAAGGCCGCTACGGCGAGCCCAGGCAGCCCGCGGCGGCCTATGCGCGGCTCCACGGCCTTCCGGTGCCCGAGGACGCCCACGAGCTCGCAGAGGCGGCCCAGGTCGCGCTCTTCGAGCCGGCGAAGGACGGTCCCGACGTGGCGGAGGCCGACCTCGTCACCGAGGTGCTCGACGACCAGTTGCGCCGGATCGCCCTGACCTCCGACCCGGGGCGCTTCCGCCTGCTCGTGGCGGCCGAGTCGGCGGGGGCGCTCATCGCGGCCGAGATGGCCCACGACGGCATGCCGTGGCGGCAGGACGTCCACGACGCCCTGCTGACGGAACTGCTCGGCCCGCGGCCGGCCCACGGGATGCGGCCGGCCAAGCTGCAGGCGCTCGCCGACGAGGTCTCGGCCGCCTTCGGCCACCCGGTGAACCCCGACTCCCCGCAGCAGATCGTCAAGGCGTACAAGAGCGCGGGCATCACGATCCCGTCCACGCGATCACACGTGATCAAGCAGGTCGAGCATCCGGGGACGCGACCGCTGCTCGCCTACAAGGAGCTGGCCAGGCTCTACAGCTTCCACGGCTGGGTCTGGGCCGACCAGTGGGTGAGGGACGACCGGTTCCACCCGGAGTACGTCGTGGGCGGCGTCGTCAGCGGCCGATGGGCCACGAGCGGCGGCGGGGCGCTGCAGATCCCCAAGGTCATGCGCAGGGTCGTGGTGGCCGACGAGGGCTGGACGCTGGTCGTGGCCGACGCGGCCCAGCTGGAGCCGCGGGTGCTCGCGGCGATGGCCGGCGACGGCGGGCTCGCCCGGGCGGCCGGCGAGATCGACCTGTACGCCGCCCTGGCCCAGGCGTTCGGCGGCGTCCGCGACTCCGCGAAGATCGCCATGCTGTCCGCGATGTACGGCGGCACCAGCGGCGACGCGCCCAAGCTCCTGGCCGTCATGCGGCAGCGCTTCCCCCAGGCGTACGCGTTCGTGGAGGACGCGGCCCGGGCGGGGGAGGACGGACGGCTGGTCAGGTCGTGGCTCGGCCGTACGAGCCCGCCGCCCTCCGCCCGGTGGCGCGAACTGGTCTCCGGTCCCGAGGGCGTGAGGGCGGCCCGCGACCGCGGCCGGTTCACCCGGAACTTCGTCGTCCAGGCCACGGCCGCGGAGTGGGCGCTCACGCTCATGGCCGTGCTCCGGGGCCTGCTGCCCGAGCCGGCCAGGCTCGTGTTCTTCCAGCACGACGAGGTCATGGTGCACTGCCCGGAGGATCTCGCGTCCGAGGTGCGCGCCGCGGTCGGGCAGGCGGCCGAGGAGGCGACCCGGCTCGTGTTCGGGCGGACTCCGGTGCGCTTCCCGATGGAGGCGGTCGCCGTCGCCTGCTACGCCGACGCGAAATGACCGCCGGCGCGCAGGGGGATCAGCCGTGTCAGGCCGGCGTGAAGGTGTTCCAGAGCGCCTGGCGGACGGGCGCGGCCGACTCGCCCCAGTCGTAGTCGGGGGAGGAGAAGGTGATGGAGTAGCCCTGGCCCTCGGCCTCCACGTAGCGGGTGACGGCGTGGACGGTCACCTGGCTGGTGTTGGTGTAGGTGTACTCCCAGTCGGCCGCCGGATAGCGGTAGGTGACCTTGCCGAGCTGGACCTGGGTGTAGTCGGGATAGTCCTTCACGTTCAGGTTCTGCTCGGCGGCCTGGAGCGCGGCGAGGCTGCCGTCCTTGATCTTCTGGATCTTGATCCGCTGGGCGCTGTCCTTCGGGCCCGAGTACGTCACGGAGCCGCCCTGATCGGTCACCGTCCACTCCTTGGGCACCGCGACCGACACGCCGTCCTCGCTGTGCTCGGTGAAGCCCTTGGGCGCCTGGCCGCCGGCCTGGGCGGACGGGTCCTTCTGCCCGCTCACGGACGGCACGCCCTGGGCGACCTCCGGCGTGGAGTCGTCCGATCCGCTCGGCAGCAGGACGAACAGGAGGGTGACCACCAGGCCGATGACCGCCACGGCCGTCACGGCGATCAGGACCATCGAACGGGAGTCGCGCTCCTCGCGCGGTTCGTCCTCGTCCCTGCGCCTGCGGCCGGCGCCCTGCGGGCCCGTGACGGAATGCCCACCGGTGGAGTGCCCGCCAGTGGAGTGCGCCCCTGTGGAGGACACCCGCGGGATGGGCCCGGTCGTGCGATGCTCGCCGGTCCGATGCTCGCCGGTGCCGTTGCGGCCCGGCCGGGCGGCCAGGTCGCCGGGAAGGTCGCCGGGCGACGGCGTCGGCCACATCACCTCACGCGACCGCTCCGGCGCGTGGCTCGACCCCGAGGGGGAGGCCAGGGGGTCGTAGGCCGGCATCGCGTGGGGACCCGTGGCGCCGCCCGGCTGCGGGCCGGTCATGGAGCCGGGCAGGTCCTCCGGCGCGAACGGCACCCGGACCGGCCCCGACGGCGTCTCGATGATGCGCGAGGGAAGCGGTCCCGACGGGAGGTCGAAGGGCGGCAGCAGCCCGGCGGGCGTGGGGTTCTGGGGGGTCGGCATGGACAGGGAGGAGACGCCGCGGCCCGGCAGCCCCGCCCCGCTGCTGTGCAGCACCCGCTCCAGCATCTCGGCCACCTGCGCGGCGGCGATGCGGTCGGCCGGGTTCTTGCGCAGCAGTCCTTCGATCACGGGGAGCAGCGCGCCCGCCCGCTGCGGCCGGTTCGGCTCCTGGGTGAGCACGGCGCCGAGGACGGCGACCGCGTCGGCTCCCTCGTAGGGCGGCCGGCCCTCGACGGCGGCGTACAGGGTGGCGCCGAACGACCACAGGTCGGCTGCGTGCGTGATCGGACGGCCCTGCAGGCGCTCCGGCGGGATGTAGGCGGGGGAGCCCATCAGCAGCCCGGTCTGGGTGATGGTGACGTCGCCCTCGATGGCGGCGATCCCGAAGTCGGTCAGCACGACGCGGTCGGCGGTGAGCAGCACGTTGCCCGGCTTGACGTCCCGGTGGAGGATTCCGGCGGCGTGGGCGTGCCGGATGGCGTCGAGCACGCGGATGCCGATCTCGGCGGCCTGGATCACGGGGAGCGGGCCGCTCTGCCGTACGGCCTGCTCCAGGGACCACGCGCGGACGAGTTCCATCACGATCCAGGGCCGGCCGTCCTCCTCGACCACGTCGTGAACGGTCACGATGCCGGGGTGACTCAGCCGGGCGGCCGAACGCGCCTCCCGGAGCACGCGGCGGTTGGCCACCTGGGTGGCCGACTGGTCGAGCCCGTAAGGAAGGATCAGCTCCTTGACCGCCACGTCGCGATCGAGCAGCACGTCGTGGGCGTGCCAGACCATGCCCATGCCGCCGCGGCCGACCGGGGACAGCAGGCGGTACCGCCGCCCGACGAGTCGTCCCTGCCCTTCCGGGGTCGCCTCAGAATGGACGTTTCCCGCGGGTCCCTGACCCTCTGGCATAGGGGGGACCATACCGAGCAGGCCATCGGTCGACATAGGACGGTCCCCAATTCATCAATCGATCCGCGAGATCCCCCGACTGGATCATGCGAATTCCACTGGATATGTGAGGTTGGGCACCGATATTAGGGTCAAAGCCGCCTCAATGGGAATTCATGCTAGAACCAAGGCCTCCAGGGCCGCGGTGAAGGCCTCCACGGGAGGGCTCACCAGACCGGCCCCGACCTGCCCGGTTCCGGCCACGCGGCCCGCTATGCCGGTGTTCACCACGGGCAGAATCCCGGTCCTCGCGACAAGCGTGACGTCGATCCCCACGGGTGTCCCGCGGAAGCCCAGCCCGGGGATCTGGTAGGCCGGATGCTCGGCCAGCGTGATCTCGTACATCGAGGTCGTGGCCGCGACGGCGTCCGACACGTCGCCGCCGACGAACCTCACGATGGCCGGCGCGGCCGCCATCGCGAAGCCTCCCAGGCCCGACGTCTCGGTGATGGTCGAGTCGCCGATGTCCGGGTTGGCGTCCTCGGGGCCGTACGCGCCGAGGTACAGACCGTCGGGAACGCCCGCGGGGCCGGTGAACCAGCGATCGCCGAGCCCGGACACCTGGATACCGAATTCCGTTCCATTTCGTGCCATGGCGACGACGAGACTGGAACCCGGAACGTTCCGTGCCGCGTCGGCGCTCACTTTCGCGGCGGCCATTCCCGCGTTCAAGAAGAAATGATCATTTCCATTGACGAAACGCAGGACCTCCGCGGCCCGATCCGGCGCGGCGTCGACGATCGCCGGGGCGAGTTCGCGGACCAGGAGCGAGGTGGCCGCCCGGTTCCGGTTGTGGAGTTCGTCGCCCATCTGCAGAGCCTGGGCGATGAGCGACCGCAGGTCGAGTGGGCCGGTGCGGCTGAGGGTCGCCTGGAGGACCGGCCCCAGCACCTCGCCCATCCAGCGCAGCCGCTCGACCACCTCGGTCCCGTAGGCGCCGTACCGCAGCACCTTGCCCAGGCCCTCGTTGAGCGAGCAGTAGGCGGTGCCCCCGTGCTCGGCGTCGGTGACCTCGAACATCCACATCGACGGGCTGACGACCCCCGCCATCGGGCCGACCGTGCGGTGGTGGTGACAGGGGTCGAGCGTGATCCCCTCACCGGAGGCGAGCCTGCGCTCCGCGTCCTCGGGGGAGGAGGCCAGCCCCTCGAACAACATCGCCCCGATCAGCGCCCCGCGCATCGGGCCGGAGGCGCGCTCCCAGGTGATCGGCGGCCCGGCGTGGAAGAACGTGCCGGGCTCCAGCCCGAGGACGTCGCGGGCCCGCCGTACACCGACCAGTTGGGGGCGGGCCGACAGCAGCCGCCCCACGGCGAGTGCGTTGGCGCGCTCGCGGCGCGGATCGGCCAGCACGCGGGCCAGGGCGTCCGACGTGCCGGGCAGCGGCGGGCGCCAGTCGACCGGCGTCCACGGCACGGCCTGCTGGTCGAGAGCCTCGCCGAGCACCGCCGCGCCCACGGAGATCACGCGCGGCTCGCCGAGCAACATCGAGAGGGTCATGAGGCTCCGATCAGGAGGCGGGCGTGGCGGGCCGCGGCGGCGTTGGACGTGAAGACGGCGGCTCCCGCCTCGTTCAGGCGGGCGGCCTGGGCGCGCAGGCCCTGGGGGTCGCCCTCCGTCCCGACGAGCGCGACCACGACGGCCACGCCGCGCTCGCACGCCTTCTCGACGGCCGGCGCCAGCGACGCCGACGGATCGGGATCGGACCCGTGACCGAGGACCACGTCGAGCAGGACGACGCCCGTCTCCACCGCGGCGAGCGCCTCCAGGCGGAGAGCGGGGTCGATCATGGGATGCGCCCGGCCCCGCGTGTACTCGTCGTCGCCGAAGTCGGTGAACTCGCCGGTGCCCGCGATGAGGGCGGCCTCGGTGCAGAGCGTGCCCCCGGAATACAGGCCGCGCAGCGGCCCTCCCGGGACCGGCGGAGGCCCGGCCGGCCACGACGGCCACTCGGGCACCGGGACGCCGAGGGCGCCCAGCACCTTCTCCACGGCCGTCGTCAGGTCGTCCTGCCCCGGCCCGAGGAGCGCGCGGACGACGGGCTTGGACAGGCTCAGCTCCTGTACGGCAGTCGCGACCTCGGGGGCGGGGGGTTTGGAGACCAGCACGATCAGCTCGGTCGCCGGGTCCTCGTCGAGGGCCAGCAGCGCCTGCGTCGTCGAGCGGCCGCCGACCTGGGCGGACAGGTCCCTGCCGCCGACCCCGAGGAGGTGGCTGACACCGACCCCGGCCTGGTCGAGCAGGCTCGTCACCTGCTGCGCGCCGGTGCCCGAGGCGGCCACGACGCCCACCCGGCCGGGCCGCAGGACGTTGGCGAAGCCCAGACCGGCACCGCCGATCACGGCGGTGCCGCAGTCGGGGCCCATCACGAGCACGCCCTTGTCCCTGGCGCGGTCCTTGAGGAGGATCTCCTGCTCCACCGGGACGTTGTCGCTGAAGATCATGACGGACAGGCCCGCCTCGACGGCGTCGGCCGCCTCCACGAACGCGTGCTCGCCGGGAACGCTCACGAGGGCCACCGTCGCGTCCCACGCCCTGCTCGCCGAACGGGTGGTGCGCGGCGGTGCGTCCCGGGCGTCCGTCCCGCCGGCCGGCGCCCTGGCCGTGAGCTGCCGGTCGAGCTCGGCCGACGCCTCCTCGAGTCGCGCGTCCCCCGAGGCTCTGATCGCGACGAGCAGGTCGCCGCCCGTCGCGGCCGGTACGGCGAAGCCGAGGTCGCGGGCCAGATCCACGTTGAGCTCCGTGGCCATCGCCACGACGGCCACCTCGACGCCGGCACGGGCCGCGAGGGC
This sequence comes from Planotetraspora silvatica, assembly GCF_016863315.1. Classification (GTDB taxonomy): domain Bacteria; phylum Actinomycetota; class Actinomycetes; order Streptosporangiales; family Streptosporangiaceae; genus Planotetraspora; species Planotetraspora silvatica. The sequence continues at coordinate 80,939 of NZ_BOOQ01000015.1, read as the reverse complement.
CTGACTCACCCGCATGAGGCTCACCGAGTCGTGGTAGACCCCGGCACGCACTTCGACCAGATCGCTCAAGAAGGCTCCCCGTTGGAATGGACGGCGTGGGACAGGACGGCGGACAGGCCGATCTGGATTCCCCAGGCGATGTCGGCGCCTGAGGTGTGACCCAGGTGGAGCAGGCGGTGCGTCGCCGGTTCCAGGGGCTGGCGCCCCGCCACGGCCCGCAGGACCCCGGTCACCTCGGGGCTCGTCTCGCCTTTCGCGGCGCAGTGGAGCAGCGTCGCCGAGATCGGAGTCGTGCGGGTGCGGGCGTCGTAGGTGACGGCCGCCGCCAGCCAGTCGGCCAGCCAGACGGCCCTCGGCGTGCCGGTCGCCCCGCCGAGATGCCGCAGCGCGACCAGGAGGCCCGAGAGCATGTCGTCGCCGCTGGGCGTCAGCCCCGGGCCCAGCCCGATCAGGCGCTCGGCCGCCGTGATGGCGTCGGTCAGCGATCCCGTCCTGCAGCCGGTGTCGAGAAGGCTCGGAGCCCCGGCCGGGTCCAGCCCCGGCTGCCTCGGCGACCGCCGTCTGACCTCGCCGAGCAGGCCGGCCGATCGCGACAGCCGTACGAGGGCGGCGGAGCCGAGCGGCGGCGCGGGGTCCCACCAGCGGCGCACCCGGATGGCGAGCCCGCCGATCTCGATGACCCCGTCCCCGACCCAGCCGTCGTCTCCCGCCGCGATGCCGTCCAGCAGGTCGCCGACCACGACGGCGTTGGGCAGGCGGATGGCCCCCCCGGTCACGAGCGTGATGACGTGGGGCTCGGTCTCGCTCCTGACCTCGAGGTAGACGGCGAGCGGGAAGGCCGCGAGCACGCGTGCCGGGCGGCGCGGCGACTCGAGGGCCGGGCGCAGCGAGGCGCTCGCCGCCCCGCTCACATACGTGTGGCTCCCCACGCCCCGGAAGGCGGGCGACGCCGCCCGCCGGGCTTTCGGGCGCGTCCCAACAGTCACCGAACCTCCCGACAAGCCAGTTCCTGCCGACGCTAGAACGACGTTGGCACGCTCCGTACGGAGAAAGCTGCCAACAGTCCGCCAAATGCTTGGCTCTTCCTGACAGTCGGGTCGATCATGCACAATCGGCGTGAGCCCTTGACACCCCGGAGCGCATGATGACGATGGACCCGGCCCCCCCGGCAATGCGCCTGGCCAGCACGGGAACGATCCTCCACGGTGTCTCGGTGGGCGAGGTGCTCGGGGTGTCGACCCTGGCGGACGCCCGGCTGATCGCCGGCAAGAGCGGGCTCGACCGCATCGTCCAGCGGCTGAACGTCATGGAGGTCCCCGACATCCTCGCGTGGGTGAAGCCGCACGAGTTGCTGCTCACGACGGGATATCCGCTTCGGAACACGCCGCAGTCGCTCGACCGCCTTGTGGCCGACCTCGACGAGCGGGGGCTCGCCGCCCTCGCGATCAAACTCGGTCGCTATCTGGACGAACTGCCAGGAGAGATGGTCGAGCAGGCCGACAGGCTGGGCTTCCCGCTGATCCTGCTGCCGAACGACGTCGGCTTCGACGACATCCTCAACCAGGTGCTCACCGACATCCTCAACCGGCACGCGGCGATACTCGCGCGGACGGAGGAGGCGCACCGGGCCCTCGTGCAGATCGTGCTCGCGGGCGGGGGGATGCGCGAGGTGACGGCCGAGGTCGCCGGGCTGCTGCACGCGGCCGTGGCGGCCGTCGACGCCTCCGGCCGGCTCCTGGCCACCGCGGGCGACGCCGAACAGGTCACGATGTTGCGGGAGGCGCACGGCGCGGGAGCGGGGACGCCCGCGCCGACGGTGGAACCCGTGACGGGAGCCGACGGGCACTACGTGGCGGTCCCGGTCGTGGCCGGAGGCCACCACCACGGCAGGATCGCCGCGTTCAGCGCGGCCGGCACGCTCACCCCGAGCGACATCGGGATCCTCGAGCGGGCGGCGACAGTCGTGGCCCTCGTCATCACCCGGCAGGAGGCGATCACCGCCGTCGAGAGCAAGTACCGCGCCGACTTCCTGCGGGACGTGCTCACCGGCCGGGGCGGGACGCGGGTCGCGGAACGCGCCCAGGCCTTCGGCTGGAATCTGGAACGCCCCGTGAGCGTGCTGGTGGCGGAGATCGACCCGGACGCCGACGAGCGCTCGGCGCAGGACCGCATGCTCGCGGCCTGGCAGGCGGCGGTGCGCAAGTACGACCCGAAGGGCGCGGTCGCCGGCTTCTCCCATGAGGTCGTCGCCATCGTCGGAGCCGACGTGGACGCCCCCCGGCTCGCCAGGGACGCGCTGGCCGCCATCACCGACGGCACGTTCTCGACCGGGCTCAGCCGGGTCTCGGGCGGGACCGACTCCCTTCCCGCGGCCTACGGCCAGGCGCTCAAGGCCGCCAGGGTGGGGCGTCAGCTCCACGGGTCGGGGGCCGTCGCCCACTTCGACGAGCTCGGCGTCTACCGGCTGCTGTCGTTGGTGAACGACACCGACGAACTCCACGCGTTCGTCCGGGAGACGCTCGGGTCGCTCGCGGGGGACGACGACGTGGAGAACGCCGACCTGCGCAGAACCCTGCAGGTGCTGCTGGACACCAACCTCAACGTCGCCGAGACGGCACGCAGGCTGCACTTCCACTACAACACGCTCCGCTACCGGATCGGCAAGCTGGAGCGGCTGCTCGGCAACTTCACCGAGGACGCCCACCTGAGGCTGAACCTGACCCTGGCGCTCCACGTGCTCCGCATGCGTGGCATCTGACCCTATATTGACGCCGTGAGAGAGACCTTCGAGCTCAGAGGCGACTACATCCCCCTCTGCGACCTGCTGAAATTCTGCTTCGTCACCGAGAGCGGCGGCGCGGCCAAACATCTCATCGCCGAGGGGAACGTCCTGGTGGACGGCGACGTGGAGTTGCGCAAGGCGTGCAAGATCCGCGCAGGTCAGGTCGTCAGCGGCGACGGCTTCGAGATCCGGGTGATCGCCTCCCCCTGATCGGCGACCGAGCGCACGGAGACGGTTCCCGGACGGTGCGCGAGGTTTCGGCGTCAACCGGGTCCCGCTTTGGCAGATCATGCCCATGTCTAACGGCCGCAGCGGTCTTACAGTCCCGGCAAACGGTCGAGATCGACCGGCACGAAACGCCGCGGCGGGACGCCTGCGGGGTGGCCACCGGCCCACGGCCCGTTTAGCTGAAGGGGCTCACATGGCATTTCGATGGACTGTCCACGGTGAGGGACGAGGCCTCGCGCCGGGCGAGGTGGTCAAGCCCGACGAGCGGCTCAGCTGGCCGCGGATGGCGGGCTTCGGCGCCCAGCACGTGATCGCGATGTTCGGCGCGACATTCGTCTTCCCGCTCGTCATGGGTCTGGACCCGAACCTCGCGATCATGATGTCGGGCGTCGCCACGATCATCTTCCTGCTCATCGTGCAGGGCAGGATCCCCAGTTATCTCGGGACGTCGGCGTCGTTCGTCGGCGCCGTCGCGGCCATCCGCGCGGCCCAGGGCGACAGCGCGACGGTCACCGGCGCGATCCTGGTGGCCGGCCTGGTCCTGGCCGCGGTCGGCGTGGCCATCCACTACCTCGGCGTGCAGATCATCCACAAGATCTTCCCTCCGGTGGTGACCGGCGCGGTGGTCATGCTGATCGGGCTCGGCCTCGCGTACGTGGTGGCCGACATCTACTGGCCCCAGGATCCGTGGATCGCGCTCGTCACGATGTGCGCGACCGGCGTGTTCCTCGTGGTGTTCAAGGGCTTCCTCGGCCGGATCGGCATCCTGCTCGGCCTGGTCTTCGGATTCGCCGTGTCCTGGCTCGTCGACAAGATCTGGGGGAACATCACCGCCCTCAACGCCGGGACCGGCCAGATCGACACGCATCCCCGCGTCAACTTCGGCAACGTGACGGCGGCGGACTGGTTCGGCCTGCCCAGCTTCCACGCGCCGACCTTCCAGGCCTCGGCGGTCGTCCTCGTCCTGCCCGCCGTCATCGCGCTCATCGCGGAGAACGTCGGCCACGTCAAGGCCGTCGGCGAGATGACCGGCACGGACGTCGACCCGCTCGTCGGCCGGGCCATCATCGGCGACGGTGTGGGCACCGCACTCGCGAGCGCGGTCGGCGGCTCACCGACGACCACCTACGCGGAGAACATCGGCGTCATGGCGGCCACCCGCGTCTATTCGACGGCCGCCTACTACATCGCCGCCGTCGTGGCGATCCTGTTCGGCTTCATCCCGAAGTTCGGCGCCCTGGTCGCCGCCACGCCCGGAGGCGTGCTGGGCGGCATCACGGTCATCCTGTACGGCATGATCGGCCTGCTGGGCGCGAAGATCTGGATCGAGAACCGGGTGGACTTCTCCGATCCGGTCAACATGGTCCCGATCGGAGCGGGGATCATCCTCGCGGTGGGCCCCGTGACGCACCAGATCACCGACGATTTCTCGCTAGCCGGCATCACGCTCGGCACCATAGTGGTACTTGGTGGATATCACCTGCTGCGCGCGATGGCGCGCCGTCCGGACAAGGAGGTCTCCGGTGGGGAGATCGGATTCGAGCGAGACGCGACGGCAGGCTGACGGGCGGATCCCCCGGTCGTGAAGCCACCCCCCTTCGACTATCACCGGCCCGCCGGTCTCGGCGAGGCGCTCCAGGCCCTCGCCGAGGCCGGCTCGCACGGCAAGGTGCTGGCGGGGGGCCAGAGCCTGATCCCGCTGCTCAACATGCGGCTGGCCGCGCCCGGGCACCTCGTCGACATCAACGGCCTGACGGAGCTCGCCACGATATCCGCGGACGCGTCCGGTGTGCGGGTGGGCGCCCTGGCCCGGCACGCGGCCGTGGAACGCGACGGCTCCGCGCGCGCCGTCCAGCCGCTGCTGGCCCAGGCACTCGCGCTGGTCGCCCATCCCGTCATCCGCAATCGCGGGACCGTCGTCGGCAGCCTCGTCCACGCCGATCCGTCCGCGGAGATGCCCGCCGTCCTCGCCCTCCTCGGAGGCTCCGTACGGCTGGCGCGCCTCGGGGGCGAGCGCGACGTGCACGCCCGGGACTTCTTCGTCGGGCCGCTGGAGTCGGCCTGCCTGCCGGGAGAGATGGCGGTGTCGGCGTTCTTCCCCGCGCTGCCCGAGCGGTCGGGCACCGCGTTCTGCGAGGTGGCCCGGCGCCACGGCGACTACGCCGTGGCCGGAGTGGCCGCCGCCGTCACGCTGGACGAGGACTTCCGGATCATCGCGGCCCGGGTGGCGTGCGTCAGCGTCGGCCCGGTCCCCGTGGTGGTCGACGTGACCGGCGTCTGCGGCCAGCGCCCCCCGGCGTCCGTCGACTGGGACGAGGTCGCGAGAGCCGTACAGGACCGGATCGAGCCCGAGGGCGACATCCACGCGACGGCCGGCTACCGGCGGCACCTCACCGGGGTGCTCGTCACGCGGGCCCTGCGCGGCGCGGCCCAGGACGCGGCCCGGAGCGGGGCAAACGACGCGGGGGAGGGACGGGCATGAGCGAGCGAACCGGCGAGCACCGGCACGCCATCACGCTGACCGTCAACGGCGTGCTGCGCGAGGCGGCGGTGCCCGCCCGGCGGTTGTTGTCCGACTGCCTGCGCCACGACCTCGGTCTCACCGGCACGCACGTCGGATGCGAGCACGGAGTGTGCGGCGCGTGCACGGTGCTGCTGGACGGCGAGCCGGTCCGGTCGTGCCTGACGTTCGCGGTGACGGTCGACGGCCACGAGATCACCACGGTCGAGGGACTGGCGGAGCGCGGCGAACTGTCCCCGGTGCAGCGGGCCTTCTCGGAGTGCCACGGGCTGCAGTGCGGCTTCTGCACTCCCGGCTTCCTCTGCACGGTCACCGCCTTCCTGCGGGACAACCGGACGCCGACCGACGAGGAGGTCCTGGAGGCCGTCTCCGGCAACCTGTGCCGGTGCACCGGCTACCAGAACATCATCAAGGCGGTCCATCGCGCCGCGGAGATCCAGGCGGAGGAGTCCGGGTGACGACGAAGCTGTTCGGGGAGCGGGTCCAGCGGCGCGAGGACGCCCGGCTGATCACCGGCCAGGGGCGGTTCCTGGACGACCTCGGCGCGAACGCGCTGGCCGCGGCCTTCGTCAGGTCGCCGCACGCCCACGCCAGGATCAGGGACGTCGACGTCTCCGCCGCGCTGGACGTGGAGGGCCTGGTCGCGATCTACACGTGGGAGGACCTGCCCGGGCTGCTCGCCGAGCCGCTGCCGCTGCTGATCCCGCATCCCGCGCTCACCCACGGCCGCACGGGCCACGCCCTCGCGCGCGACATCGTGCGGCACGTCGGCGAGCCCGTCGTCATGGTCGTGGCCGCCGACCGTTACGTGGCCGAGGACGCGTGCTCGCTCATCGAGGTCGACTACGAGATCCTCAAGCCGGTCGTGGGGGTCGAGGAGGCCGCGGAGGCGGTCAACCTCGTCCACGCCGACGTGCCCGGCAACGTCGGCGCGCACCTCGTCCAGGAGGTGCCGTCGCCGGACGGGCTGTCCGCGCGGGAGGCCATCGAGGCCGCCCCCCACACGCTCGCGTTCCGGCTCGACATCGAGCGGAGCGCGTCCATGCCCCTGGAGGGCAAGGGCGTCTACGCCCGCTGGGACGCCGACGACCAGTCGCTGCGCGTCTACTCCTCCACGCAGACCTCCACCAGCGTGCGGATGGCCGTCGCGGCCAAGCTCGGGCTGCCGCTGCCCAAGGTGGAGGTCGTCGCGCCGGACGTGGGCGGCGGCTTCGGCGTCAAGATCGTCCACCCGTGGCCGGAGGAGATCCTCGTGCCGTGGGCGGCCCGCCTGCTCGACCGCGAGGTCAAGTGGACCGAGGACCGGCGCGAGCATTTCATCTCCTCGGCGCACGAGCGCGCCCAGGTGCACCACGTGCGGGTCGGCTTCGACGACGACGGGCGCGTCCTCGGCCTCGACGTCAACATCCTGCACGACCACGGCGCCTACACGCCGTACGGCATCATCGTGCCCATCATCACCTCGACCCAGCTGGTCGGGCCGTACAAGATCGGCGCCTACCGGGTCGAGTTCTCCTCGATCTACACCAACACCGTGCAGGTCACGCCGTACCGCGGCGCGGGCAGGCCCCAGGGCGTGTTCTGCATGGAGCGCACGATGGACCGGATCGCGGCCCACCTCGGCCTGGACCGGACCGAGGTGCGGACGGCCAACTTCATCCAGCCCGGCGAGTTCCCCTACGACCAGGGCATGACCTTCCAGGACGGCCGCCCGCTCATCTACGACAGCGGCGACTACCCCGAGTCACTGCGGATGCTCAAGGAGCTCATCGGCTGGGACTCCTTCCCGGCGATGAAGGCCGAGGCCGCCGCCGAGGGGCGGGCCATCGGCATCGGCGTCGGCTGCTACGTCGAGGGCACCGGGGTCGGGCCGTACGAAGGCGGCCACGTGCAGATCACCTCCGACGGGCGGGTGCACGTCTCGACCGGCCTCACCTCGCAGGGGCAGGGCCACGAGACCGTGTTCGCGCAGATCGCGGCGACCGAACTCGGCGTGCCCATCGAGAAGGTGTCCGTCGTCACCGGCGACACCCGGCGGTTCGGCTACGCCGTGGGGACGTTCGCCTCGCGGGCGGCGGTCATGAGCGGCAACGCCATCGCCCTCGCCTGCAGGAAGGTGCGGGACAAGGCCCTGAAGGTCGCCGCGGACGCCCTCGAGGCCGATCCCCGCGACCTGGAGATCACCGACGGCGTCGTCCACGTGGCCGGCACGCCGTCGGCGTCGATCCCCCTGGCGACGGTCGCGGTGCTGTCCAACCCGCTGAGGTACGCCTTCGACAAGGAGACCCAGCGGGCCACGCAGTTCGCCGGGGCGCAGGACGACGACCGGCCCCCGGTGGCGGACGGCGAGGAGCCCGGGATGGAGGGCAAGGACTACTACTCGCCGATCCGGTCGACGTTCGCGTCCGGCATGCACGCCGCCATCGTGGAGACCGACCCGCTGACGGCCGAGATCAAGATCCTCCGGTACGTGGTCGTCCACGACTGCGGCAAGCTGATCAACCCGATGATCGTCGAAGGGCAGATCCACGGGGGAGTGGGCCAGGGCGTGGGCGGCGCACTCTACGAGAAGATGGTCTACGACGAGCACGGGCAACTGCTGAACGCCTCGTTCATGGACTTCCTGATGCCCTACGCCACCGAGGTGCCGCGGATCGAGACCGCGCATCTGGAGACGCCCTCGCCGCTGAACCCGCTGGGGGTCAAGGGGGCGGGGGAGGCCGGGGTGATCCCCGTCTCCGCCGTCATCGCCGCCGCGATCGAGGACGCCGAGGGCATCACGATCGACAGGATGCCGATCTCCCCCTCCGACCTCTACTCGCTGCGGGCGGAGACGCGCCTGCGGAAGATCCAGTAGGTCCACGCCTGGTAGGCGATCACCCCGGGAAGGGCGATCACGCCGAGCCAGGTGAGCACGGTGAGGGTGTAGGGCGCGGACGCCGCCTCCGTGACCGTGATCCCGGGCATCGGGGCCGGCCAGAGCGCCCCGAACAGGGTGGCCGTCGTGAACACGATCGCGCCCGCGGTGGCGGCGAACGCCCAGCCCTCCCTGCGCCGCCAGATCAGTGCGGCGCCCGACGCCAGGGCGGCCATGGCGGCCAGCGCCGAGGCCCACAGGAACGGCGACGCGGACCAGTCGGGAACGGTCAGGGCGGACGACCCGGGCACGGACGGCAGCGCGACCGCCGCGAGGGGGACCGCACCCGCCGACACCAGGAGCGCGGCCCTTCTGGCGCGGGCCCGGACGGGCCCCGTCGTCCGCAGCGCGACGAACACCGCGCCGTGGAGCGTCGCCATCGCCAGCGACAGCGCGCCGCCGACCGCGGCCGCCGCGGCCGTGCCGTACAGCATGTGCCCGAAGATCGCGCCCCACAGGAACGCGGGGAGCACGCTGCCCGCCACGATCCCGGCGTCGCAGAGCGCCAGTTCCCGCCGGGAGGTCACCTTGCCGCGCCACTCCAGGCCGACGCCGCGCACGATGAGCCCGATGATGACGAGGAAGAGGGGGAGGTAGAAGCCGCTGAGCATGTGGGCGTACCACGCGGGGAAGGCGGCGAACATCGCGCCGACGGCCGTGATCAGCCAGACCTCGTTGCCGTCCCAGACCGGCCCGATCGTCGTGAGGACCTGCCGGCGGTCCGCCTCGGACCGGGACAGCAGCGGAAGCAGCGCGCCCACGCCGAAGTCGAACCCCTCCAGGACGAAGTAGCCCGTCCAGAGGAACGCGATCACGATGAACCAGAACGTCGTCAGCGTCATGGGATGCTCCTCAGTACATGAGGGTCGGCGTCAGCCGCGCCTCGTCGGAGGGGACCGGTTCGACCGGCATCGGTTCGGGACCGGCCTTGACGTGGCGCATCAGCAGGACGCCCTCCGCGACGGCGAGCACGCCGTACAGGAGGGTGAATCCCGCCAGGGTGGCGGCCACCTCGGTCAGGGCGACGCCGGGCGACACGCTGGCCGCGGTCATGAGCTCGCCCTGCACCGTCCAGGGCTGGCGGCCGATCTCGCTGAGCAGCCAGCCCGCGACGATCGCCACCGTGGGCAGGGGCAGCGCGAGCACGCAGAGGCGGGCGAACCAGCGCGGGAGCGCCGTCGTGCGCCGTCTCCGGCGGGTGAGCCACAGGCCGAGCACGGACAGCCCGACGGTCGTCATGCCGAACACGATCATCACGCGGAACGACCAGAAGACCACCGGCAGGTTCGGCGTGTAGTCGGCGGGCCCGAAGGCGGCCGCGTACCGCCGCTGGACGTCGTCCATGCCCTGGACCACGGCCTGCGGGTCGTGGGCGGCCAGAAGGCTCAGCAGATCGGGCACCTCGAGGCCCGGCACCACGCTGAAGGGCGCGCCGGCCGTGTCGTGGCGCAGGCCCTCGGCCGCGGCGAGCTTCATCGGCTGCTGCTCACGGAGCATGCGCGCGGACTGGTCGCCGGTGCCGGCCACCACGATCCCGGCGATCGCGGTCATGACGAGGGCGCCGCGCAGGCTGGTCCGCCACATGCCGGCCGTCCCGCCCGATCCCTCGCGCAGGATCCGGTAGCCGCTGACCGCGATCACGAAACCGCCGGCCACGACGAACGCGCCCGCGACCACGTGGGGCACCTGGGCGAGCGCCGTCGAGTTGGTCAGCACGGCCCACAGGTCGGTCATCCGGGCCCGGCCGCCGACCACCTCGTAGCCGACGGGGTGCTTCATCCACGCGTTCGCGGCGAGGATGAAGTACGCGGACAGGTTGGAGCCGATGACGGCGGCCCACAGGCAGGCGAGGTGCACCCTGCGTGGCAGCCGCTCCCAGCCGAAGATCCACAGGCCGAGGAAGGTCGACTCCAGGAAGAACGCGAGCAGCGCCTCCATCGCCAGCGGCGCTCCGAAGACGTCGCCCACGAAGATCGAGTACTGGCTCCAGTTCATCCCGAACTGGAACTCCTGCACGATCCCGGTGACGACCCCCATCGCGAAGTTGATCAGAAAGAGCTTGCCGAAGAACTTGGTGAGCCTCAGCAGGTGCTCGCCGTCCCCGCCCTTGCGTGTGCGGCGGTACCACGCCGTCTGCAGTCCTGCGACGAAGACGCCGAGGCCGATCGTCAGGGGTACGAAGAGAAAGTGGTAGACGGTGGTGACCCCGAACTGCCACCGTGCCAGGTCCAGCGCGTCCATGTCCCCCTCGCGGGTGCCGGAGCTCTACAGCTTGTAGTTCTACTCCTAGTAGTACTACAAGCCGTAGAGCAATGAGGGCGTGCGGTGCCGGGAGTCGATGCGATCTACGTCACAGGTGTTGTGAATCCCGAAGAACAGATGTTGTGAATCCCGGAGATACGCCATCAATGGTCGGCTCGCCCGGCGGGACGGACATCCGCCACACGGGTGATCCGTCTGTACGCCGACCGACCGATTGGGCATGAGTACCGCTGCGACGACCGGGTGACGTGTGAACTTCTGAGTAACTCCGCCGCGAGGGGGAGGCAGATCTTGCCGTACTCGCCGGTCCCGGAGATTGTCTAGTGTGCTCGGCATCGGAGGTGCCCATGAAGGTCGTTGGCAGTGCACTGCTCGCAGTCGAGCGCAAGCGGGTCTGGGACGCGCTTCAGGACCCCGCCGTCCTGGTGCGGACGATCCCCGGCTGCGAGCGCCTGGAGGAGATCGGCGGCGACGCCTACAAGATGACGGTCGCGGCGGGGGTCGCGTCGATCAAGGGCGTCTATCAGGGTGAGGTCTCCCTCGCCGACCAGCACGAGCCCGAGCGCTTCGTGCTCAGGGCACGCGGCCAGGGGGCTCCCGGAACGGTCGAGGCCACCGTGCAGGTACGGCTCAGCGACGCGGAGGGCGGGACCCGCGTCGACTACGACGCCGAGGCCGTCGTGGGCGGCATGATCGGGGGAGTCGGCCAGCGCATGCTCGGTTCGGTGGCGAAGAGGACGGCCGGCGAGTTCTTCACCGCCGTCGAGCGGCATCTGGTGTCCGTACCCGTCGCGGTGCCCGGCGCCGAGGTCGTGTCCGCCGCCGGTGCCGGGGTCGTTTCCGGTGCCGGGGTCGTTTCCGGGGAGGCGGCCGCGGCGGCGCCCGGAGCCCAGGTCTTCACCCGTTCCCCCGAGCCGGCGGCCCAGAAGGGCACGCCCGTCTGGCCGGTGCTGACCGCGTTCGGCATGGGCGCCGGGATCGCGCTGGGAAGCGCGGTGATCGGCTGGCTGCTCGGGCGGTCGGGCCGGCGCCGCTGAGGAGCGCCCGACAAATGCCGGCCGCGCGCGGCAGGGCTTGATTTGTCAGACACGACCCGGCCTCTCCGGTCCCTGGTGGCAGGGTCTGACGACGGGATGAGTTTTCTTCGGCAGAGTGCGCCGGTTCCCGGTGCCGGTCGCGATCGGTAAACACTGGAGCATGGGTAGCGTCCGCATCGGGGTCGACACCGGGGGCACGTTCACGGACGTCGTCCTGGTCGACGAGGAGACCGGTGAGATCGTCACGACCAAGACTCCTTCGACACCTGCCAATCCGGCCGATGGGTTCATGGCAGGTGTCCACAAGGTCCTGGAGCTCCATACCGGCTCGGGCGATCTCGGCGACGTGTCCGCGATCGTCCACGGAACGACGGTGGCCACCAACCAGTTGCTCGAGGACCGTCCCGACGGCACCGCGCACCTGGGCTTCGTCACGACCGAGGGTTTCGAGTTCATCCTGGAGATCGCCCGGCAGAGCGTCCCGGACGGTTACGGCAATTCCTACTTCTGGGTCAAGCCGCCCCGGATCGTCCCCGTGCACCGGGTGCGCACCGTCGGCGGGCGGCTCGACCATCTCGGGCGGGAGATCAGGCCGTTCGACGAGGCGGGAGCCGTACAGGCCGCACGCTGGTTCGCCGGCAACGGTGTCACCGCGATCGGCGTGTGCTTCCTGCACTCCTACGCGAACCCCGACCACGAACGGCGCATGCGCGAGGTCATCGAGCGTGAGCATCCGGACGCGGTCGTCTCGTTGTCGAGCGACGTCCTGCGGGAGTACCGGGAGTACGAGCGGTCGGTCACCACGCTCGTCGACGCGGCGGTCAAACCGATCATGCGGCGGTACATCGGCAACCTGTCGGACCGGCTCGGCCGCCCCTTCTCGGTGATGAAGAGCAACGGCGGCGTGCTGTCGGCGTCCGAGGTGGTCCACCAGCCGATCACGACGGTCCTGTCCGGGCCCGCGGCGGGCGCCCTCGGCGCCGCCCTGATCGCCGGCACGGCCGGCCACCCCGGCGTGATCACGCTCGACGGCGGCGGCACGTCCACCGACGTGGCGGTGGTCGTCGACGGCGAACCCTCCCTGACGACCGAGGGCAACGTCGGCAGGTACCCCTGCAAGATCCCGATGATCGACATTGTGACCGTGGGCGCGGGCGGCGGGTCGATCGCCTGGATCTCCCGTGAGGGCACGTTGAAGGTCGGGCCCAAGTCGGCGGGCGCCGACCCGGGACCGCTCTGCTACGGCAGAGGCGGCACGGAGGTCACCGTCACCGACGCCCACGTCTTCCTCGGCCGGGTGCCTCCCCACCTCCTCGGCGGCGAGATCCCGCTCGACGTCTCCGCGGCCAGGGCGGGCATCGAGGCGCTGGCGGGCAAGCTCGGACTGTCGCCCGAGCGATGCGCGACCGGCATCCTCGAGATCAGCGCGTTCAACCAGTCGAACGCGATCCGCCAGATCACCGTCAAACGCGGCCTCGACGTGCGGGACTTCCCGATGGTCGCGTTCGGCGGCTCGGGACCGCTGCTCGCCTGCCGGCTGATCGACGTCCTCGGCCTCCGCGCGGCGATCGTCCCGCCGAACCCGGGCAACGTGTCGGCGTTCGGCCTGCTCACAGTGGACGTGAAGAACGACTACGTCCGCACCCACGTCTCCCGCGACCCCTCGCAGGAGACGCTGCGGGCCGTGTTCGCCGAACTGGAGGGCCAGGCCGCCGCCGCGCTCGACCGCGAGGGCTTCGCGAGTCACGTGTACGCGCGCAGCGCCGACCTCCGCTACTACGGCCAGGCCTACGAGGTCAGGGTGCCCGCCCCGGACGGGCCGCCGGACGAGGGCTGGCGGGCCGCCGTCGTGGACCGGTTCCACGAGGCGCACCAGCGGCTCTACGGGTACGGCTACCGCGACGACTCCCGCCACGCCGTCGAATGGGTGAACCTGCGGGTCTCCGGCATCGGCCCGATCACCCGCCCCAAGATCGCGCGCCTGCCGTACCAGCCGGACGAGCCGAGCCCGGTGGCGACGCGGGACGTGTTCTACGAACGGTGGGGCCGCACGGTGATCTACCGCCGGGGCGACCTCCGCGCGGGCGCCGTGGTGACCGGCCCCGCGGTCATCGAGGAATACGGCTCGACCCTGCCGGTGCACCCCGGCTTCACGGCGACCATGGACGACTACGGCAACCTCGTGGTGGTGAGCGACCGATGACCGACGTCGACCCGATTCTGGTGGAGATCGTGGAGGGGACGCTCGCGTCGGTCGAGATGGAGGTCGAGACCTCGATCGCGCGGACCGCCCGCTCGCCCATGATCCGCGACGCGCACGACTTCCGCGCCGGCATCCACGACGTACGGCTGCGCAAGCTGACCGGCAGGTCCTACTCGGCGCTGGTCCAGCCCGTCGTCCGGGACTTCCCGATCGGGACGATGAGGCCGGGCGACGTCTACTTCCACAACGACGTCTACCTGTCGGAAGGCGGGATCGGCCACCTGCCTGATCTGTGCGTGACCGTGCCGGTGTTCCACCAGGGAGAGGTGGTGGCCTTCGTCCAGGCGTTCGGGCACCACGACGACATCGGCGGGGCGGTGCCGGGCTCGATGCCGTCCCACGCGCGCAGCGCGTTCGAGGAGGGCCTGATGGTCCCCCCGATCAAGCTCTGGGACCAGGGCGTGCCCAACCGTGCGGCACTCACGATCATGACGCGCAACTCGCGCATGCCCGACTCGCTCGCGGGCGACCTGGACGCCGAGTGCTCCGCGTGCCTGATGGGCGCCCGGAGGCTGGGGGAGATCTTCGACCGCTACGGGCGGGAGGCCGTCGAGGCCTGCTTCGACGCGATCATCGCGAAGACGACGGAGACCTTCCGCAGGGAGTTGTTGTCGAAGATCCCCGAGGGGGTGCACGTCTGGGAGGACTACGCCGAGCACGACGGCGTCGACGAGCCCAGACTGCACACCCAGCGGATCACCCTGACCGTCGACCACGCGGCGGACGTTCCCCTGACGATCGACTTCACCGGGACCTCCGCCCAGGCCAAGGGGCCGATCAACCACGCCGGCGACTACGCCGACGGGGTCTTCCTGAAGAAGTGGCTCGCCCCGGTCCTGCGCAACCTCGCGGACACGCCGGAGCGGATGGCGGAACTCGACGTCAACGAGGGCGTCGTCCCGCTGATCAAGATGGTGTTCCCGGAGAAGGGCACGCTGCTGACCCCGATCTTCCCGGCGCCGACCAACGCCAGGACGTTCGTGATCCTCCGGCTCCTCGGCGTGCTGGCGGGCGTGCTCGCCAAGGCGACCGGCGGGCGCATGCCGGCCGACCAGGAGACCATCCGCTACACCGGGGTCTACGGCGAGTCCGGCGACGGCCCGTACCTGATGCGCGAGGTCCTCGGCGGAGGCTCGGGCGGGCGCTGGTACGCCGACGGGGAGGACACCATCCACGTCGTCCCCGACTCGCGCAACATCCCCGTGGAGTTCGCCGAGGCGCGGTGGCCGTTCCTGGTCGAACGGCTCGGGCTGGCCGTCGACAGCGGCGGCCCGGGGGAGTTCCGCGGCGGTCTCGGCTACGACAAGCACATCCGCATGTTGCGGGACGCGTCGTTCATGTCGATCGCGGACCGGTCGATCCTCGCGTGCTGGGGCGTGAACGGCGGCCGGGCGGGCCGTCCCTTTCTCGTCACGGTGAACGGCGAGGAGATGGAGGGCCTGGTGGACGACTTCCCCGTGAAGGAGGGGGAGATCGTGCGCGTCAGGACCACAGGAGGCGGCGGTTGGGGCTCGCCGTACGAACGGGAGGCCGGGCGGGTGGCCGCCGACGTCCGCGACGGGAAGGTCTCCCCGGAGGCCGCGCGGGACGACTACGGCGTCGTCCTGCACGGCTCACGCGACGATCTGCGGATCGATGACGAGGCGACGGAGCGGCTGCGGGCGGCCAAGCGGACGCGGCAGGACGCCTTCTTCGACCGCGGGCCCGGTTATCCGCGGCTGTCCGGCGGACGGGCGCATGCCGAGGTCGACATCGTCTGAACCGGTCAGGACCAGCCGGTCAGGCTCGAAGCGGCCGCCCGGGAGACCATGCGAGGGGTGGCCCGAAGCTCTCCTTCGAGTTCGGCGAGGACGTGCCGGGCGGCCGCCCTGACGCGGGCCCTGCGTCCGTTGAGCTCGTCGCCGAACGCCCGGGCCGTGGGTCCCACCCACACCGCCCGGCCGCCGAATGTCGCGCAGGCGTTGTCGAGGGCCGTCTCCAGCACGTGAATGTGCTCTCGTGCGGCCGCGAGCGCCGTCTCCAGGTCCCGATATCTCGGGTTGGGGACCAGATCGTCGTCGAGGGGCAACGCCTGACTCCTGCTGCGAATGACGTAGGGATATTCGGGGTGGCGCAGCGGTTCTGCTTGAGATTATGTGGGCTGGACCCGATCACTGCCACTCGCGGAGGCGAAGAGAATGCTCGGCCTTTCAGCTCTCGTACGGCTTCGCGGTCTGGTCGTGGTCGTGGCGGTTGTGATCCCGCTGGCTCTCACCGGCTGCGACTCAGACGATGGCCCCACCGCAGCCCAAGCCGGCCAAACCCTGAAAAATCACATTCTCGGAGTGCTGCATGAGCGAACCGCCTTGGATGTGACGATCACGGACGCGGGTGGCAAGAACGTGTCGTGTGGTGACGGTATGGCGAAACAGACTTTCGCGGCCACCGGCCGGGATTCCGCTGGCGACCCCAGTCCTGAGGGGCTGAATGCCTTGATGATTGGGGCACTCGGGCGCGTGGCGGACTATCGAATCGTCTCAGCCGATTCTCCTGGAAAGCCGGTCCGTGCCGTGAACGCCGACACGAGGACGACTCTGGTTTTCCAATCCCCGGGAAACGGCTTGTACGCCGTCGCCGGGGAAACCGACTGCCTGCCCGTGTCCTGAACTACTCCTCGAAGAATCGGGCACGTGGTGCGGTCATACTCAACTGACCGTTGAAGCGGTCGGCGAATCTGCTGGACAGCTTTGCCAGGGTCATGTCACTCGCGCGCGTGAGGCCGTTCTGTCGGGTCCATTCTTCAAATGCGCGAAGACCTGTGTCGCCGGATGCGAGAATGTCGGGAAAAGGCCGGAGACGGCCGTTGCCGTCGGCGATGGCGACACCAGGTGGGCAGGTCGCCTGATAGGCCTCAGGCGAGATGTCAGGGGGAAACCCCGCATCCATCAAGGATTGCGCCACAGCGTGCCGGCGTCCGAGTATCTGTGTGGTGGACGCCGCGCGAGTTTGATCCCTCTGCCTTTCTTGATTGGGCTCGTAGGTGTCGTAAGCCGACCAACCGGTGGACAACGCCGTCCAGAGAACGGCGCCTGTCATTCCACCTGGAATGACGATTCCCGCGATTCCCAGCGTGGTGCCGACCCCGAAGCTGAGGTCGTCATGGAGTTCTTCTGCCGCTTGGTCGGCCGCCTGAGCGAATTTCTCCTCAGCGGCCAACTCGAGACCGCTGACGTTGCCCAACGCCGCGAATGCCGCTTCCAATTCGGCTCCGTCGCGGCTTTTCAACATCACCGGAACGCCTTCATCGACAAGACGTTGAGTGAGGGCGCCCATGGCCTCGTCGAACGGCCGGCGGTTATCCGGCGTGTTGGCGAATGTCGCGATGAACCGATAGGTGTCCTCCGGGCTGAGCCGGAATGCGGGCCTCAGCCCGGGCACCATGGAGTCCACTGGTTGGAAGGAGCTGGGAAGCATCCGGTTGCCGTCTTCGAGGTAGGCGCCCTCGGTGATTTCTGTGGCATAGGCCCCGGCGATCTCGGCCAGATGCACGCGCACCTCTTCGCCGACCTCGAGTCTGCCGAGGGTTGTCATCACGGTGTAGGCGAAGAAGGCCGCTTCCCTGCTGTGTGCGCCGTCTTTCTCGTCGTACGCGCCTGATGCGGCCGCCAGCATCCGTCCGAACGCGTCACCGCGGCCCGCCTCTTGGTACATCCCGGCCGCGCTCTTGTTCAAGGCCGTGAGGAAGTCGCGCAGCTTGGCCGGGTCGCCTCCTGTCACCGTCGCGACGGCCAGGCGCGCGGCGGCGGGGTTGTTCCCCAGTGCGTAAAGATAACCGGCGTTGACATGCCGGGGATCGTCGAGACCACGCGCCACGACCGCCTCGGCCAGCCATTCGGGCGGGAACGCCCCGGAGCTGAGGAGAAGACTCGCGCCGAACCAGTCCTGTGAGGGCGGAGTAAGGATCGCGTTCTTCACTTGAGCGAATCCCGGCACATGAGATCCCCCGGTGACCGCGGTGCCGAATGCCAGGCTCACCGTTCGAAGCCAGAGGTCATCAGGCCGTGGCGGGCCCAGGGTCGCGTCCTCGGCAAGAGCGAAGAGGTTCTCGCGCAGCACCATGGGGAGATCCAGTGTGCCTTGCGGGCCGAGGGCGGCGAAGAAGGCCGCCGTGAATTCCGGATCGTGAAGGTGCTCGACCAGGCGGTACACGATCGTCCGGTAGTCCTCGTCTCGATCCGGGTTGAAGAACGAGTCCGAGATTCCGAGGTAGTCCGAGGCGAGTTGGCGGCCGAGGCGCTGGGCCTCCGCGGCGGGGAGGATCGCCTTCTCCTCGTACGGCAGGAGCCCGCCGGGCGCCCCGGGATTCCAGCCGGGCAGACGCGCGATGTTCTCCGCCATCTGGTGGCGTCTGCGCAGCTCCGGCAGGTTCTCGTCGATCCACCGCTCCGCCTCGCCGATGGGGTCGAGAGACGCCGCCGACACGCCGTTGGCGGCGAAGATGCGCCGGATCATCTCGGCCCGCTCACCGATCACGCCACGCGCGTGCTCGAGTTCGGTGACGAAGCCACCCAGCAGCGCGGGATCGATCCCGCTGAAGCCGGGAGAGAGCGGACCCGTCCCCGGTGGCACGTTTCCCATGTTCCGATCGCCCCTCCGACGCCCCAGGCGCACCAACGTAACGCCTCACGGATGGGTGCGCCGAGGCATTCGCCGTGAACCGTATGGCGGCAGTCAGGTGTGATCTTGTGATTTGAGGCGACACCCCTGGGTAGCCGACTCATGACAAAACGATACAAGGGTGGTGAACGGACAGATGGCGAAGCTCCTCGACCGGATCAAGGAATATCTCAGCGGTCCGCAGGGCCGGCGTATGACGGAGAAGGCGAAGACGATGGCCCGTGATCCGCGGAACAAGCAGCGGCTCCAGCGGCTGATGGATCGGTTCCGCGGGCACAAGACGCCCCACTGATCCCACGGTCCTGATTCCGCACGGCAGATCCCGCCGTGCGGGCCTTCACTGTGCGACCGCAGTGAGAACGACGCGCTGACGCGACGGGGCACCTGGTGAGCGGGTGGAGTCTCCAGTGGAAGTGATCCGGTCCACCTGGCAGTCTTGCCGGAAGAACCGGAATCGTCTTCCGTGGAGGCTGACCGTGCAGGGACCTCTCCGTAACCAGGGACCTCTCAGCGGCGTCGTCGTGCTCGACCTGTCCCGGGCTCTGGCCGGTCCGCATGGAGCGCAGATGCTGGGGGACCTGGGAGCGCACGTGATCAAGGTCGAGCACCCGTCCGGGGACGAGTCGCGAGGCTGGGGCCCGCCTTTCGTCGGGCCCGATCACGATATTTCGACCTATTACCTGGCGGCGAACCGCAACAAGCAGTCGATCACCGTCGACATGAAGTCGGCCGAGGGCCACGACCTCGTCGAAAGGCTCGTACGGCAGAGCGACGTGCTGGTCGAGAACTTCCGCACGGGGGTCCTCGACCGTCTCGGCTTCCCCGTCGAGCGTCTGCATGAGCTCAATCCGCGCCTGGTCATCCTGTCCATCACGGGGTTCGGGCATGACGGGCCCGAGGGCGGCAGGCCCGGGTATGACCAGATCGCCCAGGGCGAGGCGGGTCTCATGTCGCTCACGGGTCCGTCGCCGGACGAGCCGTACCGGGTCGGAGCCTCGATCGCCGACCTGCTGGCGGGCGTCCACGGCGCGTACGGCGTGGTCGCGGCGCTCTACGACCGGGAGCGGACCGGCCGCGGCACTGTGGTGCGCACGTCACTGCTGGCCTCGGTGGTCGGGGTGCACTCCTACCACGGGACGGCCTGGACCGTCGGGGAGACGGTTCCCCGGGCCTCCGGCAACCATCACGCCTCGATCGCGCCTTATGGGGCGTTCCACTGCGCGGACGGCATGATCCAGCTCGCGGTCGCCAACGACGGTCAGTGGCGGAAGACCGCCCAGCTACTGGACATAGATCCAGATATCCCGAAATATGCGACGAATAGGGATCGGTTCGCGCATCGAGAGGAGCTGATCGCCGACATGGGGAAAGCGCTGGCCGCGCACACCAGGGCGCACTGGCTGGCGACGCTCGGCGAGCTCGGTGTGCCCGCCGGCGCAATCCGCTCGATCGACGAGGTCTACGCCTGGGACCAGGTGCACTCGCAGGGCCTGGTGGTGACCGTCGACCATCCCGTGCTCGGCCCGATCGAGCTGCCCGGCCCGCCTCTGCGCTTCGACGGGGACACCGTCAGGGACCACACGCCGCCCCCCGCCCTGGGTCAGGACGGCGACGCCGTTCTCAGCTGGCTCCGCGAGCGCGAACGATGACCTCACGCCCGGACGCGCGCGCCCTCATCGTCCGGGTGCTCGACGCCCGGTCGTGGAAGTCGTGGGACGAACCGCCGTCCGACCGCGCCGTCCCCGGGTCGCAGTACGCCGATGAGATCGCCGCGGCCCGGGCCGCCACCGGTTACGACGAGGCGGTGATCACGGGGGAGGGCACGCTCGACGGCCGGCGGGTGGCCGTCGTGGCGTGCGAGTTCTCCTTCCTCGCCGGATCCATCGGAGTCGCCGCCACCGAGCGTCTGGTCCGCGCGATCGAGCGGGCCACCGCCGAGAGGCTGCCCCTGCTCGCCGCTCCGGCCAGTGGCGGAACCCGCATGCAGGAGGGCGCCCTCGCGTTCGCCCAGATGGTGAAGATCACCGTCGCGGTGGCGCGTCATCGCGACGCGGGCCTGCCGTACGTCGTCTACCTGCGCCATCCCACCACTGGCGGCGTCTTCGCGTCGTGGGGCTCGCTCGGCCACGTGACCGCGGCGGAGCCGGGGGCGCTCATCGGTTTCCTGGGCCCGCGGGTCTACGAGTCGCTCTACGGTTATCCGTTCCCCGAGGACGTGCAGGTCGCGGAGAACCTGTACGCCCACGGTCTCGTCGACGCCGTGGTGTCCGCGGAGGACGCGCGGGAGATCGCGATCAGGGCGCTCGCCGTGTTGTGCGCCCCGAGGAGGGGACTGGAACGCGGGCCGGAGCCGGAGGAGGCCGGCGAACCGGCCGAGGCGTGGGAGGCGATCATGCGCTCCCGGCGCGACGACCGGCCGGGGGTTCGGAGCCTGCTCAAACTGGGCGCGGACGATGTCACGCCGCTCAACGGCACCGGCACGGGGGAGCACGAGCCCGGCCTCATGCTCGCTCTCGCCCGGTTCGGTACGGCTCCCGCCGTCGTGCTGGGCCAGGACCGCAGGCGCCAGCGGGCCGGCGCCCCTCTCGGCCCGGCGGGGCTGCGGGTGGCGCGCCGCGGCATGCGTCTGGCGTCCGAACTGGGCCTCCCCCTGGTGACGGTGATCGACACGGCGGGAGCGGCGTTGTCCAAGGCGGCGGAGGAGGGCGGCCTCGCGGCGGAGATCGCCCGTTCGCTGGCCGACCTCGTCATGCTGGACGCGCCGACCGTGTGCCTGCTGCTCGGAGAGGGCGCGGGCGGCGCGGCGCTGGCCCTGCTGCCCGCCGACCGGGTCGTGTGCGCCCAGCACGGGTGGTTGTCCCCGCTCCCGCCGGAGGGCGCCTCGGCGATTCTCTACCGGACGGTCGACTTCGCCCCCGAGATCGCGCGGGCCCAGGGTGTCCGGGCCGCGGACCTGATGCGGGACGGCATCGTCGACCGGATCGTCCCCGAATGCCCTGACGCGGCCTACGAGCCCGGCGCTTTCTGCCGCAGGGTCGCCCGGACGCTCGAATACGAGATCATCGGCCTGCTCGACACGCCTGCCCAGGACCGTCTCGCCGCGCGGCTGGCACGCTACAGGTCGCTGGGGTCCTGATCGCCGGTGGTGGGGACGGGCACCCGCTCCACTCGGATCGAATGCACCTCATCCCGGGGGACGACCACCTCATACGCGCCGTGGTCGACCAGCCAGTAGCCGAGAGCCTCCGCCTTCATCCCGCTGTGACCGGTGTAGGCGATGTGCAGGCCGTCGGCGTCGCCGCTGTCGTCCTCGTCCAGGACGAGGCACGGCTCGCCGCCGAAGGCACCGACCGTGCGCAGCAGCGTGAGCGACTCGAGGTCGGATCGGCTCACGGTCAGCCGCCAGTAGCTGCCGACCTTGACGAACCCCTCGTCGGCGGACTCGCTGAACAGGACGACGTCGTCGCTTTCCGGGCCGATGGCCGCGGCGTAGGTCTGGGTGTGGTATTCGGCGACGAAACCCAGGCCGGCCGGTTCGATGTCCGTCATGACGCGGGCCGCCAGGTCAGGCCGTCGTACCCGGCGAAGGAGCGTTCCCCCGCGCCGGTGAGGTGGATGATCTCGGCTCCGGCCGGGATCGGCATCGGCATGGTGTGGAACTGGGGCACCACATGCTCCCGGGACGTGGTGAACCCGTTTCCCGTGAACGGCGGTGAATCGCTCCAATCCCCGCCCATGTGCGGGCCGTACGGGACGACGTAGGTGTCGATGTCACGCGCGTACCACCGCATGATGTACAGCTCGGGCACGTCCGGCGTCAGCTCCGATCCTTCGAAGCCCAGGTCGAGGGCTCCCACGAGTGACCCGGGAGTGGTGAGACGACCGCAGTCCTGCACGCGGTAGACGTACCCCGAGATGATCGTCCGTTTGCTCCCGAGGTACGGCACGAGCAGCCTGGGAGGGATCACCTTTTGCATCTGTGTCCTGTGTCCCGGCTCGCTCATGAGCCCAAGTTTACGAGCTGGTGATTCCAAGCCGGCGATGTTCCAGTGACGGAAGGGTCCTTCGCACGCTTTCGGTCAGGCGGGGGTCGATCTCCCCGACCTGTACGGCAGGCCCGGGACCGAGGTCCTGCCGTACGGCGCCCATCGGATCGATCAGCATGCTGCGGCCCACGCCGAACCCGTCGCGGGCGGCCGGGTTCGGAGCCTGGCCGACGGCGATCGTCCAGGTCGTGTTCTCTATCGCCCGCGCCCTGACCAGAGTGACCCAATGATCCTCCTTCATCGGGCCGGAGCCCCACGCCGCGATGACGGCGAAGGCGTCGGCGCCCCGGTCGACCAGTTCACGGGCCAGCTCGGGGAATCGGATGTCGTAGCAGGTGATGAGGCCGATCCTGAGCCCCGCCAGCTCCACGACGGCGGGCGCGTCTCCCGGCGCGACGAGCTCGGACTCCCGGGCGCCGAACGAGTCGAACAGGTGGATCTTCCGGTAGGCCCCGGCGAGCCGCCCCGTCTCGTCGAGGGCGACGGCCGTGTTGTGAACCCGGCCGTCGCCGGCGGGCTCGAAGACGCCCGCGATGACGGCGATGCCGTGCTCCCTGGCCGCGTCGGCGAGCCCGGTGACGAACGGGCCGTCGAGAGGCTCGGCGGCCTCCGCCACGCCTCTGCCGAACCGGGTGAGCGTCGCCTCGGGGAAAACGGCCAGGTCGGCGCCTTCCGCCTGGGCGAGGGCGTCACGAACGGTCTCGAGGTTCGTCTTCGGATCGTGGTCGATGGGGATCTGGCACAGGGCTATACGGGTCACGGATCCCAGTCTGCCGGTTGACGACCGGTTCCCACCAGGTGAGGGATCGCCAGACCCATTCCAGCGGGCCGTACCGGTAGCGCGTCAGCCACCACCGGCTGAAGGCGGCCTGCGCGACGAGCGCGGCGAGGGTCACGCCGACCACGGCCGTTCCCGTGCCGTCCGATCTCAGCAGCGGCGCCGCGGTCAGGATGACGGCCGTGCTGCTCACGTAGTTGGTCAGCGCCATCCTGCCGAGTGCCTCGAAGACCTCGGTCCGCCGGACGACCAGCAGGAAGCCGGTGCCGTACGCGGCCGCGCCGCACAGGGCCGCCGCCTGATAGACCCCGCCGCCGGGCGGCGAATGGTTCCACCACCAGGTCAGCGTCACGGCGAGCACCGCGCTCGTCCCGAACACGACCGGCGACGCCAGGCGCGCGGCTCGGCCGTACCTGACCGTGGCCAGGCCGAGCAGGAACAGCGCGGCGATCAGCACGTACGGCTTGGCCGTGACCATGGCGGCGACCATCGTCCCCGTGCCGGCGAGCAGAACGAGAGGTGTGGGCAGGAAGCTCGCCGGGAGGAGCACGGTGACGCCGAGGATCGCGTACGGCAGCAGCACCTCACCCGGCTCGACCCACCAGTGGGCCGCGCCGAGCAGGGCCAGGACGACGAGCCGCCGGAGCAGCACCAGCCGCGGACGACCGGTCCGTGCCCGCGCCGACTGGAGGAACAGCGCGAAGCCCATGCCGAAGAGGAACGCGAAGATCGGATAGAAGCGGCTCTGGAACAGGTTGCCCATCACCCAGTCGATCGACGTCGACTTCCGGTAGGCGAGGGTGTGCTGCCAGGTGTTGACGAGCATGATCCCGCAGATCGCGAGTCCGCGGAGCGCGTCGAGCGAGCGGACGCGGCCGGTCACCGGGGAGTGGTCCATGCCGGCCAGTCCACCACGGACCCCGGGGCCGGTCACGAGATTCTGACGATCTGGAAGCCCGCGTCGGCGAGGATCCGCGGCAGGCTCAGCACGGTGTCGCGGGCCTTCTCCTTGGCGTCCGCCGACAGCCTGTCCCAGCTGTCCAGGTCGGGATGCCGTCTCCGCTCGGGGTCCCTCATCGGGCCCCACGCCCAGCCGTTCCCGATCAGGTCCTTGAGCCAGCGCTCGTGCTCCATCTGCGAGAGTCGCTCGATCTCGTGGTCCTTGAAGGCGAAGGCGAGTTCCGGTTCGACCCGCGGGGCGAGCGCGCAGCCGATGCCGGCGAGTTTGCGGCCGATGTCCTCCGCCTGCGCCCGGTTGGCCGCTTTCAGATGCGCAGGCAACCCGTCCCAGCCGACCATGGAGGCGTTCGCGGCGGCGGTGGTGTGGCGGGCCGCGTTGACGAGGAGGTAGTTGTCGTGGATCGCGCGCGCGAGGGTCTCGACCAGATCCTCGGTGATCAGCTGAGGATCGCCCGCCGCCTCGTTGATCGCGAAGATGCGCAGGGCCCCGGAGAGCCCCTCCAGCAGCCGGACGTCGTCGAAGGCGCTGCCGAACGTGGCCGTCTGCTCGACCCGCACGACCAGGGAGCCGGGCCCGCAACACCACAGCCGAAGGGATGTGAGCGCCGTCTTGAGCGCCAGGTCCTGGTCGGCGTAGCAGACGAACACCCGCTGAGGCGTCTCTCCGGGCAGCAGGTCGGTCAGCGGCAGGTCGCTGGGTGAGACGTCGTGGCAGGTGAGCGTGCACACCTCGCTGATGAACTCGAATCTGCGGCACAGGGCGGGTGCGGCCTGGCTCGCGTGGGCGTCGATCACCGTGACCGGCAGGCGGTGCGGAGGGGAGCCCTGCAGGCGCCGTCGCCTGGCGATCTCGGTGAGCAGGCTGCGGCCGAACGCGTCGAGCCCGATCACCACGATGGGCCGGTCGTTCACGATGGGGTGCTGTTCGAGCAGCACGCGGGCGGCCAGCTCGTCGAGGTTGAAGAAGTCCAGTCGCAGCCGCGGCGTACCGGGGAGGCTGAGTCTGCGCGCGCGGAGGGCGGCGCACAGGTCGGGATCGGATATGTGCGCGTACGCGGAGAGGGGGTGCCGGTCACCACTCCTGGGCATACCGTGCGCGGCCAGTGCGATGGCGGTGTTGACGGAGCTGTCGGCTTCGCAGGCGTACAGCACCGAGGCCCGCTGCACGCCGGCGGCCCGCAGCGTCGAAGGGCTCCGGGCGTCACCGTTGACGTACAGGACCTTGTTGTCGCTCATGGGAGGGGTGGCCGACGGGCCGATCATCACGATTCTCTCGCTCGTGCGGCGGAGTTTCTCGACCAGGGCGATCGCCACCGCTCCGGATCCGCACACGACGACGTGGTCACGGGATTCGCGGGCGCGTATCCGCCGCATTTCTGAAGAAAGGAGCAGACGGGCGCCTTCGACCAGGGTGTAAACGGTGACTCCCGGCGCGGCGAACCGGGCGAATTCCAGCGCGGCCGGCAGAGGCCCGTTTCCTCCGAGAGGAGCGGAGTCGAAGACGAACAGCTGCAGGTCCCAGTAGAGGATGTCGAGACGTGTGGGGGGCCGTCCCTCCATGACCGGCGCGAGGATGTCCAGTCCGATGTATCCGGCCGCCAGTGCCGAGAGCCCGAGAATCACGAAAGCGACCCGTACCACAAAGGTCGCGGAAAGCGTCATTCCTCTCGTCCTTCACTGGGTGGCACGTGCCAAATGTTCCGATCCCTAGAAAGTAACCCGGTGAAACGGCACCATCTAGAGCCGTTAAGCGTGAAGTCGGCCAATCGGCCCGAATTGGTCTTTTTGCCGGAATTCACAGAGGCTCCAGCTCGCGCGGAGGAGCCGCGACGACCGTCCGGCCGGGCTATGGGGTCGAGGCCGCCCGGGCATAAAGTGGCCGCTGTGGAAGAGCCGCTGGTGGGACGGATGCGCGAGTTCGGCACGACCGTCTTCGCGACGATGACGAAGCTGGCCGTGGACACGGGTTCGATCAATCTGGGCCAGGGCTTCCCCGACACCGACGGGCCCGCCCGCATGCTCGAACGCGCCGTCGAGGCGATCAAGGGCGGACTGAACCAGTACCCGCCGGGCCCCGGCGTCCCGGAGTTGCGGCAGGCCGTCTCCGATCACCGTAAGGACTGGTACGGCCTGTCCTACGACCCCGGCACCGAGGTCCTGGTCACGGTCGGCGCCACGGAGGCGATCGCGGCCGCCGTGCTCGCCGTCTGCGAGGCCGGCGACGAAGTGATCGTCTTCGAGCCCTTCTACGACTCCTACGGCGCGGCCGTCGCGCTCGCGGGAGCCGTGCGCAGGCCCGTGACCCTGCGGGTCGACGCGGGCCGCTTCACCTTCGACCCCGCGGAACTGGCCGCCGCCGTCGGCCCCCGGACCAGGGCCGTCCTGGTCAACTCTCCGCACAACCCCACGGGGACCGTCTTCACCCGGGCCGAGCTCGAGGAGATCGCGGCGGTCTGCCGGGAACACGACCTGATCGCCATCACCGACGAGGTCTACGAGCACCTGACCTTCGACGACGTCGAGCACGTCCCCCTCGCGACCCTTCCCGGCATGCGGGAGCGAACGATCATGATCTCGTCGGCCGGCAAGAGCTTCAGTGTGACCGGCTGGAAGACCGGCTGGATCTGCGCGCCGCCTTCGCTGACGCGGGCCGTCCAGACGGTCAAGCAGTTCCTGACCTTCACCTCCAGTGCCCCGTGGCAGCTGGCCGTGGCGTTCGCGCTGCGGGAGGAGATGGAATGGGTGGCCGCGCAGCGGGCGGCCCTGCAGGCCAAGCGCGACCGGCTGATGGCGGGATTGCGCACGGCCGGGTTCGAGGTGCTCCGCCCCGCCGGCACCTACTTCGTCCAGACCGACATCCGCCCGCTGGGGTTCGACGACGGCCTCGAGTTCGCCATGCGGCTGCCCGAGCTCGCCGGCGTGGTCGCCATCCCCACCCAGGTCTTCTACGACCGCCGGGAACGCGGGCGGCATTTCGTGCGCTTCGCCTTCTGCAAGAAGGACGAGGTCATCGACGAGGCCGTCACCCGCCTCCAGCGTCTTGGCTGAAGTGTGCCTGTCACCTGCCTGTGAAGTGCTTGCATTGCCTTGGCACCGTTTTTAACCGGGCGTTAAGGTTTCAAGGTCATGAATTGGAAACGCAAGGTCAACTCGAAACTCGTCGGCCTGACCGGATACTCGATCAAGCGGCCTGACTCGATCCCTGAGATGTTCATGCGGATGCCCAACGACGCCGTGCGGCCTCCGGCCGATCGTGCCACCGACCGCCTCCTGCGCGACCCCGTGTTCGTGTTGTCCTCGGTGCGCTCGGGGTCGACGTTGTTGCGCGTCATGCTGAACTGCCACTCCGAGATCCACGCACCCCACGAACTGCACGTGCGCCGCCTGTCGGTCAACCTCCCCACCGAGCCGTTACGGCAGGCGATGGACACCCTGGGGCACACGCAGAGCGACATCGAGCACATCCTCTGGGACCGCCTCCTCCACCGGGAGCTCGCCAGGAGCGGCAAGCGCATCCTCGTGGAGAAGACGCCGAGCAACGTCTTCGCCTGGCGGCGGATCTCGACGTGCTGGCCGGAGGCGCGGTTCATCTTCCTGATCAGGCACCCGATGTCGATCGCCCAGTCCTGGGCGGAGGCCGATCCCGAGCGGCGTTCCCCGGAGGAGGCCGTCCGGCACACCTTGAACTACATGACGTACCTGGAGAACGCCAGGAGCCGACTGGCGGGCCTGACCGTGCGGTACGAGGAACTCACGGACGAGCCGGAGACCCAGCTGAGGCGGATCTGCGAGTTCCTCGGCGTGGACTGGGAGCCGTCCATGTTGCGGTACGGCGAACGGCAGGACGAGGAGTTCGTCAAGGGCATCGGCGACTGGCGGGACAAGATCCGGTCCGGTGCCGTCCAGCGGGGGCGGGCCCTACCGTCCCCCGAGGACGTGCCGGAAGCGCTCCACGACATCAGCCGCAAATGGGATTACATGTAAGGGGCGGGCCCGTTCAGTCGCGGGTGTTGTGCAGGGCCCGGGTGAGCACGTAGGCCAGGTTCACCACGGCTATGACGCCGAAGACGAGCATGAGCCCGAGCGTGCCGGGACCGTCGGAGGACACGATAGCCACCAGGGGGATGGACAACGCGAGCGAACCCAGGCCGAGCGTCATCTGCGCCCAGTCGAGCGGCGGGCGCTTGCCCTTCTTCTCGGCCAGCCGTGAGTCGATCACGGCGTTGACCCTGTCGACGAGCGATTCGGCGAGCTCCAGTTCGTACTGGGGGCCGAGCTCGCGGCGGGCGGCGAAGGCCGCGCCGACTTCGTTGGGTTCCAGCTTCTCGGGGGGCACGAAGTCGATTCTGCCGTCATTTCGCGCCGCTGCGGCAGATCCGGGCCAAAGATGCGAAGGCTTGCCGAAGGATGGGCGTTCGATGGGCGATATTCGCCAATGTAGGGCGGTCGTGAGCTGGATAGTTTCGCGATGTGGGCGGACGCATACTGATCGCACTGGGCGGCAACGCCATGACCGCTCCCGACGGGAGCGCCGCGCCGGCTGACCAGCACCGGGCGATCGGGCGGGCGATGACACACGTCGCGAGCCTCATCAGGGCCGGTCACGAGGTGATGCTCACCCACGGCAACGGCCCGCAGGTCGGCAACATCCTGCTGAAGAACCAGCTCACCGCCCATGTCCTGCCGCCGGTCCCGCTGGACTGGTGCGTCGCGCAGACGCAGGGCACGATCGGCACCCTCATGATGAACGCGCTGGAGCGCGCGCTGGCACCCGAGCGGGCCCGGCTGGCCACCGTGGTGACCCGGACGCTGGTCGATCGCGACGATCCCGCGTTCCAGGATCCGGTGAAGCCCATCGGGCAGTACTTCGAGGAGGCGGAGGCCCGCCGCATCGAGGGCCGGGGCCAGACCTGGCGGCGGTTCGAGCGTGGCTGGCGCAGGGTCGTCGCCTCGCCCCAGCCCGTGGAGATCCTCGACGCGCCCGCCGCGATCGCCCTCATGGAGGCGGGGTACACGGTGGTCGCCGCCGGAGGCGGGGGAGTGCCCGTCATCCGCGGCGCGGACGGCACGCTCGACGGCGTCGAGGCCGTCATCGACAAGGACCTCGCGGCCGCGGCGCTGGCCCGGGCCGTGCGCGCGACGGACCTGGTCATCGCGACCGACGTGCCGAACGCGGTCATCGGGTTCGGCACGGCGTCCGCCCGGCCGATCGAGGAGATCACCACGGACGCGCTCCGTGTCCTGCAGGCCGCCGGGCACTTCGCCGGCGGCAGCATGGGGCCGAAGGTGGAGGCGGCCCTGCGTTTCGCCGAGGACGGCGGGCGGCGGGCAGTGATCACCTCGTTGGAGCACATCGGCGAGGCGCTATCAGGAAATATCGGTACAAGGGTATCCAGAGGGGTGGAGAGATAGATGCCGGATCCGATCGAGGTACGGAAAGTCGCCATCGAGAGCGTCACCGACGCGTCCGGGCTCGCCAGGCTGATCGACGACGGAGTCATCGAGGCCGACCGGGTCCTGGCGGTGATCGGGAAGACCGAGGGCAACGGAGGGGTGAACGACTACACCCGCATCCTCGCCGACCGGGCCTTCCGCGAGGTGCTCGTGGCCAAGGGGACGCGGTCGGAGGACGAGGTCAGGCAGGTGCCCCTCGTCTGGTCCGGCGGCACCGACGGCGTGCTCAGCCCGCACGCCACCGTCTTCGCGAGCCTCGATCCGGCCAAGGCCGTGCCGACCGACGAGCCGCGGGTCAGCGTCGGCGTGGCGATGAGCGAGGTGATCCTGCCCGAGGACATCGGCAGGCCCGCCATGGTGGAGAAGGTGGCCGCCGGAGTGCGGGAGGCCATGAAGATCGCCGGAATCGACGACCCGGCCGACGTCCACTACGTGCAGACCAAGACCCCGCTGCTCACGCTTTCGACGATCACCGACGCCAAACGCCGCGGGCAGTCGGTCGTCACCGAGGACACGCTCAAGTCGATGGACATCTCCAACTCCACGACCGCGCTCGGCATCGCCGTCGCCCTGGGGGAGATCGAGATGCCCGCGGCCGAGCAGATCCACAAGGACCTGTCCCTCTACTCGTCGGTCGCCTCGTGCTCCAGCGGCGTCGAACTCGACGTGGCCCAGATCGTGGTGGTCGGCAACGTCCGGGGCATCGGCGGCCGCTACCGGGCGGGTCACTCGGTCATGAAGGACGCCCTGGACGCCGACGGCATCTGGGAGGCCATCCGCGACTCCGGCATCGAGCTTCCCGAGCGCCCCCACCCCGACGACCTGGGCGACCGCCTGGTCAACGTCTTCATGAAGTGCGAGGCCGATCCCTCGGGCCGGGTCCGCGGACGGCGCAACATCATGCTGGACGACTCCGACGTGCACTGGCACCGGCAGATCAAGGCCACCGTGGGAGGCGTCGCGGCCGGCGTGACCGGCGACCCGGCCGTGTTCGTCTCCGTCGCGGCCGTCCACCAGGGCCCCTCGGGAGGCGGCCCCGTCATCGCCATAGCCGACCTCGCTGGGTAGGGTCGTGAGCCGTGCCCGCCATTCCGCAGCCTCTCAGACCTGACGACGACGGCGGCGCGGACGCGTCGGTCTCCGCGGCCCTTTCCGGCTTCGAGGCCGGGACGGCGACCGCCGCCGACGTGCTCGCGGCCATCGGCGAGGCGAGGCTGCTCGTGCCGGTCGTGGCCCTGCTCACCGAGTCCGAGGTGGGGGAGCACGGGCTGAGGCAGGAGAAGGAGAGCGAGATGGCGCTCCCCAAGCTCGTCGGCAAGGACGGCCGGGAGGCGGTTCTCGCCTTCACGGGGGCCGAGGCGATGCGGAGGTGGCGCGCGGACGCCCGCCCCGTCCAGGCGACCGCTCCCCAGGTGTGCCAGGCCGCCCGCCACGAGGACGCGGCGGCCGTGGTCGTCGACGTCGCCGGGCCCGTCCCCTTCGTGATCGAGGGCGGGATGCTCCAGGCCCTCGCCACGATCGAGGAGGCCAGACGCGACTCGTCGGCCGTCGACCGGCTGGTGGAGGCGCTTCCCGGCGCCACCGTGGCGCGGCTGGGGGACAGTCCGCGACGATGGTGGTCCCGGAGGCGGCGCGGATAGGGGCGGGGTCATGGTCGTCCAGGTGGCCGTGCCCGTCGCCGTCGCGGCGTTCCTCGGGCTGATCGCCGGTTCGTACGCGCGCGCCGTCGCCGACGGGTTCGGCACCGATGTGGAGGACCACCGCAAGGAGGCCCGGCAGGCCTTCGCGCGGGCGATCCGGATCGTCCCTCTGCCCCGCCGGCCGTACCTGATCGAGGGCGTGACCGCGCTCGCGGCCGGGCTGGTCACCTGGCGGCTCCACGACGGCTGGCTCCTCGCACCGTGGCTCTACGCGGTGGTGGCCGGGGTCGCCCTCGCCGTGATCGACTGGCGGACCTTCCGGCTGCCCGACATGATCACGCTGCCGTCCTACCCGATCATCCTCGCGCTCCTCCTCCCCTCCGGGCACCTGGCCTCGGCCGTGATCTGGGGGCTCGTCCTCGCCGGGATCTACGCCGTCCTGTGGTTCATCCGTCCCGCCGGACTGGGGCTCGGAGACGTCAAGCTCGCCGGGATCGTCGGCCTGCTCACCGGCGCGCTCGGCTCGCAGGCCGCGATCGTCGCCGGACTGGGCGGCCACTTCCTCGGCGCGATCTACGCGGTCGGCCTCCTGGTCACGCGCCGGGCGAATCGCGGCACCGAGTTCCCCTTCGGGCCGTTCATGCTCGTCGCGGCCCTCGTGGCGGTGCTGACCCGCGTGTGACACATGGAAGACTTGTCAGCATGTTGCGCTGGTTGACGGCAGGGGAGTCACACGGCCCCGAGCTTCTCGCGATCCTGGAGGGACTGCCCGCGGGAGTGGCGGTGACCACCGCCGAGATCGACGAGGCGCTGCGCCGCCGCCGCCTCGGCTACGGCCGCGGCGCGCGGATGAAGTTCGAGCAGGACGTGGTGACGATCTCCGGCGGCGTACGGCACGGCCGCACGCTCGGCTCGCCCGTGGCCATCCGGGTGGGCAACACGGAGTGGCCCAAGTGGGAGACGGTGATGGCCGCCGACCCGGTCGACCCCGAGCTCCTCGAGGGGCAGGCGCGCAACGCGCCGCGATCGCGTCCCCGGCCCGGCCACGCCGACCTCGCGGGCATGCAGAAGTACGGCTTCGACGACGCGCGCCCGGTGCTCGACCGGGCCAGCGCCCGGGAGACCGCCGCCCGTGTGGCACTCGGCCAGGTCGCCCGGAGCTTCCTCAAGCAGGCCCTCGGCGTCGACATCGTCAGCCACGTGGTGGCCATCGGCGGGGCGTCCGCGCCCGCCGGCGTCCTCCCCGGTCCCGGCGACATGGCGGCGGTCGACGCCGATCCCGTGCGCTGCGTGGATCCCGCGGCGAGCGCCGCGATGGTGGCCGAGATCGACAAGGCGCACAAGGACGGCGACACGCTGGGCGGAGTCGTCGAGGTCCTCGCCTACGGCCTGCCGCCGGGTCTCGGCAGCTACACCCACTGGGACCGGCGACTCGACTCCCGGCTCGCCGGTGCGCTGATGGGCATCCAGGCGATCAAGGGCGTGGCGGTCGGCGACGGCTTCGAGACCGCGCGGCGGCCGGGCTCGCGGGCCCACGACGAGATCGAGAACACCGCCGGCGGCGTCCGGCGGATCACGAACCGGGCCGGCGGCGTCGAGGGCGGCATGACCAACGGGGAGCCCCTGCGGGTCAGCGCCGCCATGAAGCCGATCTCCACCGTTCCCCGGGCGCTCGCGACGGTCGACGTGCTGACGGGCGAGGCGGCCACGGCCCACCACGAGCGTTCCGACGTGTGCGCCGTGCCCGCGGCGGCGATCGTCGCCGAGGCGATGGTCGCACTCGTGCTGGCCGACGCCGCCGTAGAGAAGTTCGGCGGCGACTCGGTCGAAGAGGTCGCCCGCAACCTGGCGGGTTACCTCTCTTCTCTGGTGATCAAGTAATAAGGTCTGTGATCATGAGTTCCGCGTCTCAACAGCCCACGGTGGTCCTCATCGGGCCGCCGGGTTCCGGCAAGTCGACGATCGGCCTGCTCCTCGCGGACCGCCTCGGGCTGTCCTTCCGCGACACCGACACCGACGTCGAGGCCGTCGCGGGCAAACCGGTGAGCGACGTGTTCGTCGAGGACGGCGAGGCCAGGTTCCGCGAGCTGGAGGCGGTGGCCGTACAGGCCGCGCTGGAGGGCCACGACGGCGTGCTGTCGCTCGGCGGCGGGGCGGTCCTGCACGGTCCGACGCAGGAGTTGCTGGCCGGTCATCGGGTCGTCTACCTGCGGGTGGGGCTCGACCAGGCGGTCAAGCGGGTCGGCCTCGCCTCCGCCAGGCCCCTGCTGGTGCTCAACCCGCGCAGCCAGCTGAGGAAGCTGATGGAGGAGCGC
Organism: Planotetraspora silvatica; assembly: GCF_016863315.1. Taxonomy (GTDB): domain Bacteria; phylum Actinomycetota; class Actinomycetes; order Streptosporangiales; family Streptosporangiaceae; genus Planotetraspora; species Planotetraspora silvatica. Next base: position 47,080 of record NZ_BOOQ01000015.1, on the reverse strand, counting down.
CGCCCGGTCTACGAGCGGCTGGCCGTCACCACGGTGGAGACCGACGACCGGGAGCCCGCGGACATCGTCGCCGAGATCGCGGCCACGCTGTGACCGCCACGCGCATCACCGTGCGGGGGGACAGCCCCTACGACGTCGTCGTCGGCACCGGCGTCCTGGGCGAGTTGCCCGGGCTGCTCGCCGCGGGCGTCCAGACGGTGGCGGTGGTCCACCCGGCCAGCCTCCCCGAGATCGCGCGGCCGGTGTGCGGGGTGCTGGAGACCGCGGGGCTCGAGGTGCTCTCCCTGCCGGTCCCCGACGGCGAGGCGGCCAAGTCCGTCGAGGTCGCGGCCGAGCTCTGGTCGGCGTTCGGACGTTACGGCGTGACGCGGTCCGACGCGGTCGTCGGCGTCGGCGGGGGAGCGACCACGGACCTGGCCGGGTTCGCGGCCGCGACCTGGCTGCGCGGCGTGCAGGTGGTGCAGGTCCCCACCACGTTGCTGGGCATGGTGGACGCGGCCGTCGGCGGCAAGACCGGCATCAACACCCCCGAGGGCAAGAACCTCGTCGGCTCCTTCCACCCTCCCGCGGGCGTCCTGTGCGATCTGGCGACGCTGGTGAGCGTGCCCCGCGAGGACTACGTCGCCGGGCTCGCCGAGGTGATCAAGGGCGGCTTCATCGCCGACCCCACGATCCTCATGCTGATCGAGGACGACCCGGCCGGGGCCTGCACGCCGGAGGGCGGGCACACCCGCCAGCTGATCGAGCGGAAGATCCAGGTCAAGGCCGACGTCGTGGGCGCCGACCTGCGCGAGAGCGGCGTGCGGGAGATCCTCAACTACGGTCACACCCTGGCCCACGCGATCGAGCGGGTCGAGCACTTCCACATCCGGCACGGGGAGGCCGTGGCGATCGGCCTCGTGTACGCGGCCGAGCTTTCCCGCCTCGACGGCCGGATCGGCAGGGACGTCGTCGAGCGGACACGCTCCATCCTCGCCTCGGTCGGGCTGCCCACGGCCTACCGCAAGGAGGCGTGGCCAGAGCTCCGCGACCACATGCGGGTCGACAAGAAGAGCCGCGGGGCCACGTTGCGCTTCGTCGTGCTCGACGGGATCGCCAAGGTGTCGCGCCTGGAGAACCCGTCGGAGGAACTACTCGAAGCCGCCTACCGGGAGGTCGGCCGATGAGGGCCGTGCTCGTGCTGAACGGTCCCAACCTCGGGCGTCTCGGAAGCCGCGAGCCCGACGTCTACGGCGCGCAGACCTTCGACGACCTGTCTGCCCTGTGCCGGGAGACCGGCCGGGAGCTCGGCCTGTCGGTGGAGGTCAGGCAGACCGACGACGAGGCGGAACTGGTCGGCTGGATCCACGAGGCCGCCGATTCCCGCACTCCCGTCGTCCTCAACCCGGCGGCGTTCACCCATTACTCCTACGCGTTGCGCGACGCGATCGCCCAGCGGACGGCACCCCTGGTCGAGGTGCATCTGTCCAACCCCAGCGCCCGGGAGGAGTTCCGCCACACCTCGGTCGTGGCGGCCGTCGCGACGGGGACGATCGCCGGTTTCGGCATGCGGTCATATGAACTGGCACTCCGCGCGATCGCCGATACTGGTGAGTAACGACTGATACAGCAGAGCAAGGCGGGGTTCGATGAGTTACAGGTCATATGTCGCAATAGGAGATAGTTTCACCGAAGGCCTGAACGACCCCCTCCTCGCCGATCCGCCCGTCGTCGCAGGTCAGGTGACCCGGTACCGCGGGTGGGCCGACCGGGTGGCCGAGCGGTTGGCCGAGCAGGAACCCGGGTTCGCGTACGCCAACCTGGCGATCCGCGGCAAGCTCATCGACCAGATCGTCGAGTCGCAGGTGCCGCAGGCGGTCGAGATGCGGCCGGATCTGATCAGCTTCTGCGCGGGCGGGAACGACCTGCTCCGGCCGGGCGCCGACCCCGACCGGATGGCCAAGAAGCTCGCGTCGGCCGTGCGGACCCTGCGCGGCAGCGGCGCCGAGGTGCTGCTGTTCACCGGCATGGACCCCCGGGACACGCCGATCATGCGCGTGGCACGCGGCAAGTTCGCCATCTTCTTCATGCACGTCCGCGGGATCGCCGACCTGTACGGCTGCCGCCTGGTGGACATCTGGTCGCTGCAGGCACTGCGGGACTGGCGGGCGTGGAGCGCGGACAGGCTGCACCTGAACGCCGAAGGCCACCGCATCGTCGCGGGGAAGGTCCTCGACGTGCTCGGCGTCCCGTCGGACGACTGGCGGATGACGTGGCCGGCGCGCGAGAAGGTGGACGCGAGGCTCAAGCGCCGCGAGGACGTCCAGTGGGTGCGCGAACACCTGGCGCCGTGGGTCGGCCGCCGCGTGCGGGGCACGTCCTCCGGCGACGACCTCGACCCCAAGCGCCCGGGTCTGACTCCGCTCAGCTAGCGAGAGCGCTCTCACGCGACGTAAGCTCGGGGAATGGAGCTTACGGGAATCCGTATCTATCCATTGAAATCCGCGATGGGACTGTCGCGTGAGAGCGCTCTCGTACATCCGTGGGGGCTCGAGGGGGACCGCCGCTGGGCCGTGGTCGGCGAGGACGGCGAGAACCTGTGGCTCGGTGAGTTCTCCCGCATGGTCTCGGTGCGGGCCCGCGACCTCGCCGGCGGAGGTCTCGCGCTGTCCGCTCCGGGTCTCCCCGACCTGACGGTCCCCCCTGCGACCGGCCCCGCCGTGCCCGTCGGGTTCTCCGGTCTCGACCGGGCCGTCGCCGCCGACGAGGCGGCGCACGCGTGGTTCACCCGGTTGCTGGGCTGTCCGGCACGGCTCGTCTGGCTGGACGACCCTCGCCTGCGGCCGGTCTCCGCTCGTCACGGCGGGCTTCCCGGAGACGTCGTCAGCTTCGCCTGGGACGCTCCGTTGCTGCTCACCTCGGCCGCCTCGCTGCGCCGCCTCGACGACTGGATCGCCGAAGGCGCCCTAGAACGGGGGGAGGTGCCGCCTCAGCCTCTGTCGGTCGCCAGGTTCCGGCCCAATGTGGTCGTCGACGGTGCGGAGCCGTACGCGGAGGACGGCTGGGCGGGGGTCCGCATCGGTGAGGTGGATTTCCGCGTCTCAGAGTCGTGCGACCGCTGTGCCGTCACGACGATCGACCCGGACACGTGGGTCAAAGGCAAGGAACCGCTGCGGACGCTGGCCAGACACCGCCGATGGGACGGCAAGACCTGGTTCGGCGTCCGGCTGGTGCCCAGGAACCCCGGCGCGATCCGCGTGGGGGATCCCGTCACGCCCTCGTGACGCTGTTCGATCGCGGTTCAGGGCAAGTTCGCCCAGCGGACAGGGGTTATGGGGAGCTGTGGCCTCCCGTTCGCTCCTAACGTTGGCCCCGCTCGTGCCGGCCGGTGGCCGGCGTGCCGAGGGGACGAGTGAGGAGCGAACCGTGAATTTGAAACGATTGAAGCGACGGCGCGTGGTGGTATCCGCCGGGGCGCTGATCGCGGCCGCGATGCTCTCGCTGGGATCGACGTCCGCGGTCGCGACGACCGGCGGGCACAGTGCCGTAGAGCACGAACGACTCCGGGTGATGACGCTCAACATCTTCTACGGGGGCGACGACCTCGATCTGAAGACCGGCGATTTCTGCGCGACGCCGAACGGGTGCCCGCAGACCCTGGTGCAGATCGAACGCGCCGTCACGCAGGCGCGTGCCGACATCGTCGGGGTGCAGGAGCCGGAGCGGAACGTCGAGAGGATCGCGTCGGCGCTCGGCTGGTACGGCAGCGACCGGGCCCATGTGATGTCGCGGTTCCCCATCATCGACCCGCCGGGCAGCAATGGCCTGTACGTGTACGTCGAGGTGGCCCCGGGCCGTGTCGTGGCCGTCGCCAACACCCACCTGCCGTCCGACCCCTACGGCCCGTACCTCGTCCGGGACGGCGGCACCGTGAAGCAGGTGCTCGACCTTGAGCGCAAGACCCGCCTGCCCGCCGTGCAGGACCTGGTCAAGGTGCTCCCCGCGCTGGCCCGCAAGGGCATCCCGGTCATGCTGACCGGAGACTTCAACAGCCCCTCCCACCTGGATTGGACGCCCGCGGTCGCGGCCGAGCGCGCAGACGTTCCCTACGCGGTGAAGTGGCCGGCCAGCAGCGCTCTGGCGGCTGCGGGGCTGCGGGACACCTATCGCGAAGCGCACCCGGATCCCGTCGCCGTCCCCGGTTTCACCTGGACGCCGGGCAGCCCGGAGGCCGACGCGCACGAGGTGTTCGACCGGATCGACTGGGTGCTGACCTCCGGTCCGACCCGCACGATCGACAGCACGGTGGTCGGCGAGAAGGGCGGACCCGACGTCGGCGTGGGTGTGTCGCCCTGGCCGACCGACCACCGGGGAGTCGTGTCCACGCTGGACGTCGTGCCGGCGGTGCCTCAGGTTCTGGTGTCACCGGCCACCCGCCGGGTCACGATCGGCAAGGACCTCCCCGTCGCCTTCCACGCCGCCGGACGGCAGGGCGAGCGGGTGGAACTGCGGGACGCGAAGGGCCGGGCCGTCACCTCGCGCCCGACGAAGTCAGGCAGGACCGACGGAACGGTCACGTTGCCGACGAAGGGCCTGCGCCGCGGCGCCTACGCCGTCGCCCTCGTCTCCCGGGGCAAGGTCGTCTCCAAGGCGCCGGTCTGGCTCTACCCCGCGGGCGAGCCGACCAAGGTGTCGGTCGGCAAGAGCAGCTACAAGCAGGGCGAATCGATCAAGGTCGACTGGTCGAACGCACCCGGCATGGGTCTGGACTGGGTCTCGGTCTACGCCTGCCCGGGAGGCAAGTGCCAGGACACCTCCGAGTACCTCGTGTACACCTACACCGGCTCGGCGATCGAGGGACAGGCGAAGATCGGACCGAAGTCGATCGGAGCGGACTCCTCCTGGCCGCTGCCCCCGGGCCGGTATGTCGTGCGGCTTCTGCCCGACGACGGAGTGGTCTCGGTGGCCCAGTCGGCCATGTTCACGGTGACCAAGTAGTGACCGGGAAGTAGCGACCGCCTGCCCGGTCAGGCTCCGTCCGTGAGGCGGGTCAGCGCCTCACGGACCTTGGCCGGGTCGGTCGTGCGCCAGAACGGCGGCAGCGAGCCCAGCAGGAACCCGCCGTATCGGGCGGTGGCCAGCCGGGGGTCGAGCACCGCCACGACGCCCCTGTCGTTCATCGACCGCAGGAGGCGGCCCGCCCCCTGCGCCAGGAGCAGCGCCGCGTGCGTCGCCGCGACCGCCATGAAGCCGTTGCCGCCGGTCGCGGCGACGTGCCGCTGCCGTGCGGAGGCCAGCGGATCGTCGGGCCGGGGGAACGGGATGCGGTCGATGATGACCAGGGTGAGCGAAGGGCCGGGCACGTCCACGCCCTGCCACAGGGACAGCGTCCCGAACAGGCACGTCGCCGGGTCGGCGGCGAACTGCTTGACCAACTGCGAGGTCGAGTCGTCGCCCTGGCAGAGCAACGGCACGTCCAGCCGCTCGCGCAGTGCCTCGGTGGCGGCCTTCGCGGCCCGCATCGAGGAGAACAATCCGAGCGTGCGCCCGCCCGCGGCCTCGATCAGTTCGGTGATCTCGGTGAGGTACTCCTCGGGCAGGCCGTCGCGGCCGGGCTGCGGAAGGTGCTTGGCCACATAGAGGATCCCGCTGCGCGGGTGGTCGAAGGGCGACCCGACGTCGAGACCGGTCCAGTCGTCTCCGCTGAGCCCCCACTGGCGGGCCATGCCGTCGAAGGAGCCGCCCAGTGCGAGGGTGGCGCTGGTGAGGACGACCGTGCGGTCGCCGAACAGCTTGTCGCGCAACATCCCGCCGACCGACAGGGGCGCCACGCGCAGGGTCGGGGGGATCCGGCCGCGTCCCTCGTCGAGCCAGACGACCTCCGCCCGGTCGGCCTCGGAGTCTCCGCCGAACGCGTCGAGCATGCGCTGGGCGGTGTCGTGCACCTCGTCGAGGGCGGTGAACGTCGCCTTGCGCAGGCCGGCGTTCTCCGGGTCGTCCTTGTCCTTGTTCCGCGGGCCCAGGGCTTTGATGCAGGCGTACGCGGAGTCACGGACCAGGGCGAGGGTCAGCCCCAGCGACTGCGGCAGGTCGTCGACCCGGCCGGGCGGAGCGGCGGTGAGCAGGGCCGCGAGGTCCTCACCGGCCTCCTGGAGCCGGTCGGCCAGCGCCTGCTCGATCAGCCTTCCGACGCGGCGGACGGCGACGCCCACCGTGCCCTCCGACAGCTCGTCGGTGACCACCGACGTGACCCGGTCGACCAGCTCGTGGGCCTCGTCGACGACGACGACGTCGTGTTCCGGCAGGACGGGGAAGTCCTCCATGGCGTCGATGGCGAGCAGCGCGTGGTTGGTGACCACCACGTCGGCCTGGCCGGCACGCTCCCTGGCCAGCTCGGCGAAGCACTCCGCGCCGCTCGGGCAGCGCTGCGCGCCGAGGCATTCCTTGGCGTGCACGGAGAACTGCCGCCACGCCTGGTCGCTGACGCCGGGGACGAGCTCGTCGCGGTCGCCCGTCTCGGTCTCCGAGGCCCACTCCTGGATCCGCTGGACCATCCGCCCGGTCGCGCTCACCTCGCGGGGATCGAAGAGCTGGTCCTCCTCGTCGTCGGGCATGCCCGCGCCCATCTTGTGGCGGCACAGGTAGTTGCGGCGGCCCTTGAGGATCGCGAACTCCGGCCGATGGGCGAGCACGCCCTCGAGCGCGTCGGCGAGCCTGGGCAGGTCGCGGTCGACGAGCTGGCGCTGCAGGGCGATCGTGGCGGTCGACACCACGACGGCGTTGTCGGTCTCCGCGGCGTGCCGGATGGCGGGCACCAGGTAGGCGAGCGACTTGCCGGTACCCGTGCCCGCCTGGACCGCGAGGTGCTCCTTGCTCTCGACGGCGTCGCGCACCGCTTGGGCCATCTTGACCTGCCCGGGGCGCTCGGAGCCGCCCAGCTCCGTCACCGCGGTGGTGAGCAGTTCCTCGACGGGCGGGAGGTCGCGACTGTCCTTGGGCACGGGAGAACGCTACCCGCTGCCGCCGACATCCGAGGCGTGAGCGGGCGGTTGCATCCTGGCGTTCCAGGAGCCGGAAATCGTCTCCCGTGGCACACTAGGCGTCACACTCTCAAGGTCAACGACGATCTACCGAGTAGGGGACAAAGAGGATAGGAAAGACGTTCGGTAGGGTTTCCCGAGGTCGAGTGGACGGATAAGGGCAGGTAAAGGCACTATGTCTGTCATGTCGGAAGTTGTCCCGTTGCCATCATTCGGTGAGGTGTTCTTCGACGCCCGCGGCCAGGACCGGGTTCTCCGGGTGACCTGGCACGAGGGAACGCTGGTCCTGAGCCTGTGGCGCGGCGAGATGTGCACCGGGAGTTTCCGGATGCCCATGGATGACGTCGGGCGCCTCATCGACGGTCTCGACGACGGCTACGCGGAGGCGGGCGGCCAGTACGTCGACGACGGACAGGATCCCGGCACCGGCCCCATGGCGCGTCAGGACGCGGTCCAGCCCGAATACCCCGGACAGCCTGAGTACCCCGGGCAGCCTGAGTACGCCGGACATCCTTCCGACTATCCCGCTCCCCAGCCCGAATACCCGGACTACCCGGGCACCGGCCAGTACTCGCGGCCGGCACCGGACCAGTACGGCGGGCAGGCACCGGACCCGTACGGAAACCCCGCACCGGATCCGTACGGCGGGCCGGCGGTCGACCCGTACGGGGGGCCCAGCGGCCCGCAGCCGCCGATGGGATCGAACGACGTCCTCGTGGCACGCGGGGCTCCGCCCAGGGAGGCCCCCCGCGAGGTGCCCCGCGACCGGCCGTTCGCCCCCGGCCCCTACGAGGAGCCTCCCCGCCAGTACGGCGCGCCGCCTCCCGGGCATCACCCCGGCCAGCAGGGCCAGCCCGTTCACCCGGGACAGCCCGTTCAGCCCGGCCGTCCAGGTCAGCCTGCCGGAGGTCACCCCGGCCAGCCGGGTCGCCCGGCCAGGCCCGCCGGAGGTCACCCCGGCCAGCCCGCGGCGGGACATCCCGGCCAGGCCGGCTACCAGTACGACACGGGTCCGCAGACCCCGCCGTACCCGCCGCAGCCGCAGGGACGGGTCGACCCGAGCGACCCGCTCGGCCTCGGCCAGGGCCGGCCGTACCCGCAGGACTATCAGCAGGAATACGGCCAGGACTATCCGCAGGAGCCCATGTACGCCACGGGCGAGCGCATACGGCCGGACCAGCGGCCGGAGCAGCGGCCCGACGACCCCCGGGACGACCAGCGCGTCTGGTGACAAGTCCGGCGGGTCATCGGGAGCCCCCGATATAAGTAACCTCATCTGTTGATGGACATCTCCACCGCATCGCAGTTCCTGTTACTTCCCGCCGGCGCTCTGGCCGTCACCGCCGTCGCGAGAGGACGGGGGTGGTCCGCGCCCCTGCTGCTCGTCGTCGCGGGGCTGGTCGCCTCGTTCGTTCCCGGGATGCCCAGCTATGCGCTGGACCCGGAGATCGTCCTTTCCGTGTTCCTGCCGCCGATGCTCTACTCGGCGGCGCTCGACAGCTCATATCTGCGCCTGCGTGCCGTGAAGCAGGTGGTCGGGCTGCTCGCGGTCGGGCTCGTCCTGTTCAACACGGTCGTGATCGGGCTCATCGCGCACGCGCTGATCCCGCGGCTCCCGCTCGCCGCGGCGTTCGCGCTCGGCGCCATCGTGGCGCCGACGGACGCCGTGTCCGCCATCGCGGTCGGCAGGAAGCTCGGCCTGCCGCGCAAGTCGATCACGATCCTCGTCGGGGAAGGCCTGTTCAACGACGCCACGGCGCTCACGGCGTACCGGGTGGCCGTCGCGGCGGCCGTCGCGGGAACCGCGGCCGACCTGTTCGGCGCCGGCGCGGAGTTCCTCTACTCGGCCGGGGCCGGCATCGTGATCGGGCTCGCGATCGCGTACGTCGTGGCGGCCCTGCTGCGCAGGCTCAGCGACTCACTGATCGCCAACGGGATCTCGCTGCTCGTCCCGTATGGCGCCTACATCGCGGCGGAGGCCGTGCACGCGTCCGGAGTGATCTCCGTGGTGATCGCCGGAATCTATCTGGGCCACCAGATGAGCCGCACGAGCTACGGCACCCGCATCCTGTCCGGCGCCGTGTGGAAGGTCGCCGATCTCGTGCTGGAGTCGATCGTGTTCGCCCTGATCGGCCTGCAGGTGCGGCCGATCCTCATGGGGCTTGCGGATGAGAACCTCACCCGGGTGGGGGTGTACGCGGTCGTCCTGTTCCTGCTCGCCGTGGTGCTCCGGGCGCTGTGGGTGCCGATCACCGTCTACGCGCCGAGGCTGATCAGAAGGGTGCGCGAGCGGGAGGCGCGGGCGCCCGCCTGGCGCAACGTGGTGCTCACGAGCTGGGCGGGCATGCGCGGGGTGGTCTCGCTCGCGGCGGCCTTCGGTCTGCCGGAGGACTTCCCTCAGCGCAACCTGGTGTTGTTCCTGACGTTCGCCGTCGTCATCGGCACCCTGATCGTGCAGGGCCTGTCGTTCCCGTGGCTGATCAGGCGGCTCGGCGTGTCCAACGACGCGGAGCGCTACTCCGACGACCTCGCGGAGGCGGCCGCCCAGCAGGCCGCGTCGGCGGCCGCGCTGGCGCGGCTGGAGGAGCTGATCGCCGACGGCGTCCTCGACGTCCACGAGGAGGTCGTCGAGCAGTTGCGGTCACGCGCCGAGCGTACGGCGCTGCGGGGATGGGAGAGGCTCGGCGGAGGCACCGGCCTCGACGGCGCGGAGACCCCGTCGACGGCCTACCGGCGGCTCCGCCGCGAGATGCTCACCGCCCAGCGTGAGGTGTTCGTACGGCTGAGGGACGAGCGGCGGATCGACGACGAGGTGCTCCACCGGGTGATGCAGGAACTCGACTTCGAGGAGGCCACGCTCGAACGGAGCTGACCTCCCCGGCCGCGGCCTCCGGCGGCCCGGCGTTCAGCCGAGCGCGTTGTCCACGAAGCACCAGCGCCATTCCTCGCCCGGTTCGTAGGACCGCATCACCGGATGCCCGGACTGGTGGAAGTGCGCGGTCGCGTGGCGGCTGGGGGAGGAGTCGCAACAGCCCACGTGGCCGCATGAAAGACACTTGCGCAGGTGGACCCAGCGCCCGCCCGTCTCCAGGCACTCGGCGCATCCCTCCGCGGGGAGGGGCGGAGGGTCGCCCGCGGACTGCAAATGCTCACAGATATCCATAAAGCTGATGCTAGCCCGGCCGAAATTACGATTGGGTAGGGTTCTGGCCATGCGACCCCTCCCCCTCTCCGCCGCTGCCGCCGTGGCCGCCTCGGTCCTGTTGCTCTCCGGATGCTCCGCCGCCGACAAGGCGCAGTCCTGTCTCGAGGCGCCCAAGCTGATCAGTGAGACGATCAGCAAGGTCACCGCCGCGGCCAACGATCCCGAGGCGATGCAGAAGGAGATCTCCGACGGTGCCGCCAAGCTGAACGACCTCGCCAACGACGCGGGGGACACCACCCTCAAGGAAGCGCTGCAGGGGATGTCCGACAGCCTCCAGAAGCTCAACGTGGACGACGCCAACGCCGCCGTCGACGCCGCCCAGAAGGCGGCCACCGACAGCGCCGCCTACCTGAAGCAGATCACCGAGGCCTGCCTGTAACCCGGCAAAGCCAGGGGAAAAGGGGCAAAACTACCCTGTTCCCATGGATGGGCACGAGCCGGACCCCAGGTTCACGTTGGCCAACGAACGCACGTACCTCACCTGGCTGAGCACGTCTTTGGCCCTCAGCGCCGGAGGCATCGCCATGGCGGTCGTGCCCGAGGGCGTCTTCGTGCCGTGGGTCCGCACGCTGCTGGCCCTGGTGCTCGTGTCGTTGTCCGCCGTCTCCGCCGCCACCGCCTACCCGCGGTGGCGGCACATCCAGCGGGCTCTGCGCCGTGACCAGCCGCTTCCGCCGCCCGCCCTCGCCCCCCTCTTCGGGTACGGCGTCGCCGCGGTGGCGGTCGTCGCCCTTCTCCTGATCCTCCTCGGGCGATGACCGCCGGACTGCACAGCGAGCGGACGCGGCTGGCCTGGGTCAGGACGGCGACGCTCCTGGCGGTCGCCGGCCTCGTCGCGGCCGGAGCGGGCCTGCGCGGCGGCGAAGGACCGGGGATGATCGCGCCCTTCGCGGTCGCCGCGCTCTGCGGAGCGATTCTGCTCCTGCGCACCGGCGCGCGGTACAGGCGGGTCGAGCGGGCGCTGCGCGAGGCCGGCCCGCTGGACGACACGGCGGACGCGCGCCTCGCGTGGGCCGGCGTGCTCTGCGTGGTCGCCGGGTCGCTGGCGCTGGTCCTGTCCCGCGTGTAGTCCCGCCCGCGGGCCGGCGGGACTGTCAGCTCTCTTCGCGTGCCGCCTCGATGGTCTCGGCCACCTCGGCGTGCCGTTCGGACTCCTCCTGGGTGAAACGCTCCGCGTCCAGTTTCTCCGCGATCTCCTCGTCCTGCTTCATGAGGGCGTCGAGGCTCTGCCCCGCCATGTCGAGCACGCCCATGTCGGCGTAGGCCTTCTGCAGACGGGGGCTCCACAGCCCGATGTCCTTGACGCAGGGCACGATGCGGCTGAACAGCAGGGAGCGGAACAGCCTGAGGTACTCCGACCGGTCGGTGGCCTCCATGGCCTGGGCCACCTCGTCCTTGCTCAGGCCGAGGGTCTCCCAGGTCTCCTGGCCGCGGAGGCGGTCGCGCATGAGATAGCAGCCCTCGATGACGAAGTCCTCACGCTCGCGCCGCTCGGCCTCCGACAGGTCGCGGTAGTAGTCCCGCAGGGCCATCCGGCCGAAGGCGACGTGCCTGGCCTCGTCCTGCATGACGTACGCCAGGATCTGCTTGGGCAGCGGCTTGGTGGTGATGTCGCGCATCACGCCGAACGCGGCCAGCGCGAGGCCCTCGATCAGCACCTGCATCCCGAGGTACGGCATGTCCCACCGGGAGTCGCCGAGCGTGCTGTCCAGCAGCGCCTTGAGGTGCTGGTTGATGGGATAGACGAGCCCGACCTTGTCCTGGAGGAAGCGGGCGTAGGTCTCCGCGTGCCGCGCCTCGTCCATCGTCTGCGTCGCGGCGTAGAACTTCGAGTCGAGATCGGGCACGGACTCGACGATCCGGGCCGAGCAGATCATGGCGCCCTGCTCGCCGTGCAGGAACTGGGAGAACTGCCAGGAGGCGCTGTGCAGCCGGACGTCCTTGCGCTGCTGCTCGCTCATGCGCTCCCAGAGCGGCGTGCCGTAGATGGAGATCGACTGGTCGGGGACGCCGAGCACGTCGTACGGATCGACCTCGATGTCCCAGTCGATCCGTTTGACGGAGTCCCACTGCTTGTCCTTGCCCTTCTGGTACAGGGCGAGCATGCGGTCTCTGCCGTCGTCGTACTCCCAGGTGAACCGCGCGGCACCGGTCATCTCCACGTCCCATGTGGAGAGCTCGGCGGGGATGGTGTAGAGCTCGTGGGTCGACACGGGGGCCCTCCTCGACGTACACCGTACGTAGTGATTTCGAGACTGGCACGTACGCTGTACGTCCGTCAACGGGGTGGGAGAGAATCGCCACATGCTCAGCCGCAGCAGGATCGTCGACGCCGCCGTCGACCTCATCGAGCGCGAGGGCGCCGACGCCGTCTCCATGCGCAGGATCGCGGCCGGGCTCGGGGTCGGAGTCATGTCGCTCTACAACCACGTTCCCAACAAGGCGGCGCTGCTCGACGCCATCTCCGAGAGCGTCCTGTCGAAGATCGAGTTCACCGACGACCCGTCGGCGCACTGGACCGACCGGGTGCGCGTCCAGGCGAGGGCGTTCCGGCAGATCGCCCACCACTACCCGCGCTCGACGATGGTGGTGTTCAGCCGTCAGCTCCACTCCACGGCCGGGCTGCTCCCGGTCGAGCGGGCCCTGTCCACGCTGCGCGACGCGGGGTTCGAGGGGAGCGAGGCCGTGCGCATGTTGCGCATGTTCGTCGCCTACATCGTCGGCTCGCTGCTCAGGGAGGTGGGCGTCACTCCGACGTTCGCGCCCGTGCGGGGCGACGCGACCACGGTCGACGTCGATCCCGCCCTGTTCCCCGAGGTGAGCTCGCTGGCGCCCTACCTGACCTCGTGCGACCACGACGAGGAGTTCGAGTTCGGGCTGGAGTTGCTGGTCCAGGCGATGTCCGTACGGGCGGGGAAGCAGGCCGGAAGGCGAAGCGCCCGGGGATGACCCCCGGGCGCCTCGAAGGAACGGTCCCTTCCCCTGGGCGTTCCCGGACCTGCTCAGTACCAGTTGTGCGACTGGAAGTGACCCCAGGCGCCGCATGGTGAGCCGTACCGGCCCTTGATGTACCGCAGGCCCCAACGGATCTGGGTCTGCGGGTTGAACCGCCAGTCCTCGGCGACGTACCCCATCTTGCTTCCGGGCAGAGCCTGCGGGATCCCGTAGGCGCCGGAGCCCGCGTTGTAGGCCCGGTGGTCCCAGTTGCTCTCCCGGGTCCACAGGCTGTCGAGGCACTCGAACTGCGTGCTCGGCCATGCCCGCCGGCTGACGAGGCGGAAGGCGTAGGCCTTGCTGCGGGTCCTCGTCGGTGCGGGCGCCCGGTGAATCTTGCGGGCCTTCACCGTGACGCGCATCTTCCATGTCGCGACATGGATGCCTTGACTGGTCTGCGCGTCCTGGCTGGTCGTGGACTGCTCGGCCATCGCCGGTGTGGCGCTCGCGCCGCCGATCACGCTGATCGCGATCACGGCCACCGCTGTGTTGCGCAGAACACTGAAACTGTCCAAATCGGTCCTTGTCGTCGGGTCGCGTGCGGAAGGCGGGCGCGTGTGGCACGCGATCGCCGGCCGTACCGCGCTCATGGCGTGAGCGCGGCCGTCCGCTCGGCCTGCACCGGATCCAAGACAACTTCCGGCAGGCACCGCGACGGGTCCTTTAGGCGGATTGAAGTACGCCGACCCGGCCCACGGCCGCCACCTGCGACACGCGGCGGACGGTTCTTTGCCGATTCGGTTCCGGGCGGCGGGCGTCTCGCGGGACGGCGATGACGTTGACCGGCCGCCCTTGACCTGGATGTTCGGGAGCGCCACCGGCGCGTCCGGTACCGAACATCATTCGGTATAGTCCGCTCATGAGCCTTCTCGAAACACCCGTCAACACCCTTGAGGGCGCCTCCACGACCCTGGGTGAAATCCTCGGCGGCCGCGCGGCCCTCGTGGTCAACGTCGCCTCGAAGTGTGGTCTGACGCCGCAGTACGCCGGACTCGTCCGGCTTCAGGAGAGCTATGCCGACCGGGGGTTCACCGTCGTCGGCGTCCCGTGCAACCAGTTCATGGGCCAGGAGCCGGGCTCGGCCGAGGAGATCCAGGAGTTCTGCTCGACCACCTACGGCGTGGACTTCCCGCTGCTGGACAAGACCGAGGTCAACGGCGACGACAGGCATCCGCTGTACACGGGGCTGACCGCGACCGCGGACGCGGAGGGCGCCGCCGGCGACGTTCAGTGGAACTTCGAGAAGTTCCTCCTCACCGCCGACGGCGAGGTCGTGGCGAGGTTCCGGCCCCGCGTCGAGCCGGAGTCCCCCGAGGTCGTCGAGGCGATCGAGAAGGTCATCTCCTAGGCCCGCAACTGGCCCGCACGATGAGCTCGGTCGGCAGGGTCACCGTCCGCGGACGGCGTCCCTGCCGCAGGACCAGCTCGGCGGCGCGGTAGCCCACGTCCTGGGCGGGCTGTGCGATGACCGTCAGCGGGGGAGAGCACAGCTCGGCCCAGGGCACGTCGTCGAACATGACGAGCGACACGTCCCTCGGGATCCGCACGTGGAGCTCCCGCGCGGCCAGGACCGTGGCCTCGCCGAGCATGTTGCCCCCGGTCAGCACCGCCGTGAGGTCGGCGCGGTGCTGCAGCAGCCCCGCGGCGGCCGCGTACGCCGAGTCGCGGCTGGCGCGCGCGTGGACGACGAGTTCCGGATCCACCGGCACGCCCATCGAGGTGAGCGTGTCGGTGAAGGCGGCCACCCGCTGCGACTGCCCGTGCCGGGCCAGGAAGGCGATCTTCTTGTGGCCGAGGCCGACGAGGTACTCCACCGCGGTGCGGACCCCGGCGCGGTCGTCGGCGACCACTCCGGGGACGTCGTCGCGCACCTGCCTGTCCGCGAAGACCACGTTCAGGCCGGCGCGCAGCGCGGGCGCCCACGTCTCGCCGTCGCCCGAGGGGACCGCGATGACCCGGTCCATGCTCTGCTCGATGAGCGTGCCGATGAGCTCGGCCTCCTGCTCCGGGTCGTCCCCGGTCACCCCGATCGTCACCGGCTCGCCGTACGACCGGGCGCACGACAGCACGCCGTCGGTCAGCCGGGCGTAGAAGCTGTCGGTGATGTCCGGGACGAGAAGCCCGATCCCCCCGGACCGCTGCTGCCGGAGGTTGCGCCCCAGGGCGCTCGGCCGGTAGTCGAGCCGGGCCGCCGTCGCCAGGACGCGTTCGCGCGTCTCGGCGCTGGCCGACCCCCCCGACAGGACGCGGGAAACCGTGGCGACCCCGACCCCCGCCGCCTCCGCGACGTCCTTGATCGTCGTACGGCGTTGCGCCATGTTCATGGAAACGATTCCATCATGCTTCCATCCCTTATGGGACCAAAACCTTGACATTAGACGGTAGTTCGGGTGAGATTCCTGAAAACGTATCCAAGTACCTTGTTTGGGAACCGCGAAGGACTGGCATGGCTTCAATCGTTCTGAGCAACGTCGACAAGATCTACGCAGGAGGCGTCAAGGCCGTCAACGGCCTGAACCTTGAGATCAGGGACGGCGAGTTCATGGTGCTGGTCGGCCCGTCGGGATGTGGCAAGTCCACCGCCCTGCGGATGATCGCCGGCCTTGAGGACATCAGCGGTGGCGAGATCTCCATCGGGGACCGGGTGGTCAACCACCTGCCTCCGAAGGACCGGGACATCGCGATGGTGTTCCAGAACTACGCGCTGTACCCCCACATGACCGTCGAGGAGAACCTCGCGTTCGGCCTCAAGCTCCGCAAGATGCCCAAGGCGGAGATCCAGAAGCGCGTCGGCGACGCCGCCCGGATGCTCGGCCTGGAGCAGTACCTCAAGCGCAAGCCCGCCGCGCTCTCCGGTGGTCAGCGCCAGCGTGTCGCCATGGGCCGCGCCATCGTCCGCGAGCCGCAGGCGTTCCTCATGGACGAGCCGCTGTCGAACCTCGACGCCAAGCTCCGCGTCTCCATGCGCGCCTCGCTGAACCAGCTTCACGAGCGCCTCGGCGTCACCACCGTCTACGTCACCCACGACCAGGTCGAGGCCATGACCCTCGGCGACCGGGTCTGCGTGCTGCGCGACGGCCTGCTCCAGCAGGTGGACACCCCGCAGAACCTGTTCGACAGCCCGGTGAACCTGTTCGTCGCCGGCTTCATGGGCTCTCCGTCCATGAACTTCACCTACGCCGAGCTCACCCGGGACGACGACGGCGCGGCCGTCGCCTTCGCGGACTACAAGCTGCCGGTTCCGGACTCGACCTTCGACGAGAAGCCCGGCCTCGACCGCTACATCGGCAAGAAGATCATCCTCGGCATCCGCCCGTCGGACTTCGAGGACTCGGTCGCCGCCAACGGCAACGCCGCCGGCTGGGTGCGCATCCCCGTGCGCGCGAACGTCACCGAGGAGCTCGGCTCCGAGATCAACGTCCTGTTCACGATCGACGCCCCGCCGGTCGAGCACAAGGACACCGTGGCCGCTCAGCACGACGGTGACGAGGAGGAGGCGGCGGCGCTGCCCCTGGCCGGCGACAAGTCCCTGTGGACCGCCCGCGTCAACGCCCGCAGCCACGTCCGTCCCGGCCAGGACATCGAGCTGGTCGTCGACACGCACAACCTGCACTTCTTCGACGTCGACTCGGGCCTGTCCATCGGCCACGAGGCCAACGTCGGCGCGTAGGCGCCCGCTGCCGGTACGGCGGAGGGTTCCGCCGTACCGGCAGAAATGAGTAAAGCCCGGAGCGCCGCGGTCCGCCGCGACGCGAAGGAGATCTAGCGTCGCGGGCATGGAAGGTACGCGGCAGGCCGCCGGACGCGACGACGGCGTCCAGGCCCCGCCGCGGCCGCGCAGGTGGCGCAGAATCGCCGCCGTCTGCGGAATCGTCACGCTGACCCTTCTCATGGGTACGGCGGGCGGCGGCTACCTGCTGCTCCGCTCCTACGAGCAGGAGATCACGCGGATCCCGAACGCGTTCCCGCCGGAGAACAGACGTCTTCCCCCCGATTCCTCACCGGGGGAGACCTGGCTGGTCGTCGGGTCCGACCGGCGCGGCCCCTTCTGGACGCCCGACGAGCGGCGCTCCGACGTCCTGATGCTCGTCCGGCTCTCCTCCGGCGCCTCGCCGCCGCAGGCGCTGTCCCTGCCGCGTGACTCGTGGGTGCCGATCCCCGGTCACGGCACCGGGAAGATCGGCGACGTGTTCGCCCTGGGTGGGTCCCCGCTGCTCGTCGAGACCGTCGAGCACCTCATGCGCGTGCGGATCGACCACTTCGCGATCCTCGACTTCACCGGCCTCGGGAACGTGATCGACATCCTCGGCGGCGTCGACCTCGGCGGCCGTCATCTGACCGGCCATGCGGCGCTGGGATACGTCCGCGGCCGCTCGGCCTGCGGGCACACGTGCGACGACCGCGGCGGGGCCGGGTGGCAACAGGCCTTCCTCCACGCGCTCGGCGCCAAGGCCACCGACATCGGCCTGCTGGCCAACCCCTTCCGCGTGGACGCGCTGATCCGCGCATTCGCCCGGTCGGTCAGCGTGGACGCGACGGTGGACATCCGCCGGCTCGCCGGACAGGCCGCGCGGGTCGGCCCGGGGAGCACCCGAATCGAGACGCCGCACTCCCGCGCCTCATGGATGGGGCCCGAGCCCGTGCTCCTCCTCGACGCCTCCCGCGCACGCGCCCAATGGGCCGCGATGCCCGGAGCCCCGACGACCTCCCGCGACTGACCCACTACAACGACCAGGACGGTGACATGGCCGCGACACGGCCCGACGGCGGAGTCCCCTCAGGGACGCCCGCCCGGCCCTTCGAGACGACGTTCCGCATTCTGTTCGTGTGCACCGGCAACGTCTGCCGGTCTCCGATGGCGGAGGGGCTCGCGCGCGCGATGCTCGGGCCCGGCTCGCCCCTCGTCGTGGCCAGCGCGGGCATCCGCTCGGAGCCGGGCAGGCCGATGACCGAGCGTGCCCGCCGCGCGGTCGTCAAGCTGGGCGGCGAGCCCCACGCGGCCTTCGCGTCCCGGCGGCTCACCCCCGACCTGGTGGCCGGCGCCGACCTCGTGCTGGGCGCGGGCGTACGGCACCGCGCCGAGTCGGTGGCGATGCACCCGGCCGCCGCCGCGCACGCCTTCACGATCGCGGAGTTCGGCGCGCTCGCCGCCGCGGTGCATCCCTGGAGGGTCGTCCATCTGGCGGATCCGGTCGAGCGGATGCGGGCGCTGGTCGCCGAGGTACGGGCCCAGCGGGGGCTGATCCTGGTGGACCAGCCCGACATTCCGGACCCCAACGGGCGATCCCGGCGCAGGCACCGCGAGGCGGGCCGCCGGATCGCCGAAGCGCTCAACGGCCCCTTCCGTCTGCTCACCGCGGCCGTGCCCGAGAGTCAGGCGTCGACCGGCGTCCTGGCCTCCGCGGCCTCGTAGCCGTAGTCGTAACCGTGGTTCCGGCTCTTGGCGGGGGCGAAGTTCAGCACCGTCCCCACCAGCCGGGCGTTGATGGAGGACAGCAGGTCGACGGCGCGGGTCAACTGCTCTCTGCGGGTCCTGCCGTACCGGGCGACGAGCAGGGCGCCGTCGCAGATCGCCGCGAGTGCCGCGCCGTCGGTGACGGGGAGCAGCGGCGGGGCGTCGATGATCACGATGTCGAACCGGGACGTGAGCTCGGTGAGGACGTTCCGCATCCCCTGTGAGCTGAGCAGCTCACTCGGGTTCGGCGGGACCTGCCCGCTCGGCAGCACGAACAGTCCGGGCCCGCCCCAGGGCTGGATGACGTCCTCAAGACGCGTCTCGCTGATCAGCACGTCCGTGATCCCGGCGGCGCCCTCGATGCCGAGGTAGGCCGGGATGCGGGGCCGGCGGAGGTCGCCGTCCACCAGGATCACCCGCCAACCGGCCTGGGCGAGCGTGATCGCCAGGTTGGTGGACGTCGAGGACTTGCCCTCACCGGGCAGGCAACTGGTCACGACCAGCGATCGGGGCTGGTGGTCGACGCCGATGAACTGCAGGTTGGTGCGGAGCGACCGGAAGGCCTCGGCCCTGGTCGACCGGCCGTGGCTGCGCAGGATGAGGGGATACCTCCTGGCGTTCCGCTCGTAGCCGATGGTCGCGAGGACCGGTCCTCTCGAGGTCTCCTGGAGCGCCTCGGAGGTTCTGATGGTGGTGTCGAGAAGGTCGCGCAGGACGAGGGCCGTGAGCGCGACGAGGAGAGCGATCAGTTCGGCGATCCCGACGTTGACCAGCGGCCGTGGGCTGACCGGAGTGTCCGGCACCTCCGCCCGGTCCACCACGCTCACCTTCACGCTGGGGCGTTTGTCCTGCGTCGGACGTTCGATCTGGTTGATCAGCTGAGTGAAGGTGTCGCCGAGGTCGTTGGCCAGGCGGGCGGCGCGGGCGGCGCTGCTGTCGGTGACGGTGGCGCGCAGCAGCACCGTGGCGGGGATGGCCTCCGCGTGGATCTTGGCCTGGACGCTCTCGACGTCCTGCTCCCGGGTGATCTGGCCGACGACCCGGCGGCTCGTGATGAGCGTCGCGTACGACTGGACCCTCTGCTGCGACAGCGCTCCCGCCTGGATCGCGGCGGACAGGCTGCCCTCCTTGTCGTAGCCGGAGACGAGCATGGTGATGGTCGCGACGTACTGGGGAGGCATCCTCGCGGTCACGGCGAGCGCTCCGGCCAGGCCGATGAGCAGCGACAGGAGGATGAGCGGCCAGTTCCTGCGCGTGAGCCGAACGAAATAGAGCAGATCCACAGGATCACCGCCGCCTTTGGCTGATTCTTGAGAGCTCCCCGGACGGCCGGGCCGGTGTGTAGACGTCCACACCTTGGAGCAGGCCGATCAGGATGATTGCGGTCATGCCCGCGACGATCGCCGTCTCGAGCGGCGGAAACCAGCCGAGCGTGACCGTCAGGGACAGCGCCCCCGTCATCGCCGCCGCCGTGGCGAGCGAGACGGCGATCGCCCGGCTGCCGAGGCCGGTCCGCTGGAGGCGGTGGGTGACGTGGTCGGTTCCCCCGCTGAGCGGCGGCCGGCCCGCGAGCACCCGGGACACCATGACGACGCCGGTGTCCACGACCGCGACGAACGCGGGGAGCAGCAGGCCGGCGTAGATGGCGCCCGGAGTCAGCCCGGTCGCCAGGGCGATCGTCGAGCAGGTCAGGACGAAGCCGATGAACAGCGAGCCGGAGTCGCCCATGAACATCCGGGCGGGCGCCCAGTTGTGGGCGAGGAAGCCGAGGGAGGCGCAGGCCAGCGCGGACAGCAGGATCGCCAGCGCCGGCTGCGAGGCGACGAAGGCCGCCCCCACGAGGAAGACCGCGGTGGCGGCCGTCACCGCGCCCAGCGCGCCGTCCATGTTGTCGAGGAGGTTGTAGGAGTTGGTCATCACGACGATCCACATCACCGTCAGCGGGCCGTCCATCCACTGGCCGGTGAGGGTGATCTGAACTCCCGAGGCCACGACGCCTCCGGCGGCGACCGACTCGACGATGAGCCGCGCCGCCACGGGGAGCGACCGGATGTCGTCGATCAGGCCGAGTACGGCGACCGCGAGGGCGGCCAGGAGGATCGCGGTGACCCGCAGGTCGCTGAAGCCGAGCGCCGCCGCGGTCGGCAGGGCGGTGCCCAGCGCGATCCCGACGCCCCCCAGGAACGCGGTCGGCCGGGCGTGGGCCTTGTGGCCGGCCGGCCGGTCGGTCAGGCCCCATCGGAGGGCCAGGCGTCTCAGCGGAGCCATCGTCGCCGCACTCAGCAGGCAGGCGGCCAGGCCCGCCATGAGGGCGATCACCGCGTTCACCGGGATGACACCAGATCGTCGCGTGCCTCCTGGACGACCTCGGCCAGGATCTCGTCGAGTGAGCGCCGGGGCGTCCATCCCGTCAGCGCGCGCAGCTTGGCGGTGTCCGGCACCCGGCGTGTCATGTCCTCGAAGCCGTGCTCGTAGGCCTCGTGGTAGGGGACGAGGTCGACCCCGGAGGTGGAGCCGGTGTGCTCGATGACGAGCTTGGCCAGCTCCAGGATGCTCACCTCCTCGGTGGAGCCCACGTTGAAGGTCTGCCCGATGGCCGCCTCGGTGTCGAGCAGGCCCAGGAGGGCGTCGACGATGTCCGCCACGTGCGCGAAGCACCGGGTCTGGGTCCCGTCGCCGAAGACGGACAGGGGCGTGCCGTTGAGGGCCTGCCGTACGAGCCTGGGGATGACCATGCCGTAGGCCGGGCTCTGCCTCGGGCCCACCGTGTTGAACAGGCGGACGACGATCGTCGGCAGGCCGCGCTCCTTGAAGTAGGCGTTGGCGAGGATCTCCTCGACCGCCTTGGCCGTGCTGTAGGCCCACCGCACGACGGCGGGGCTGCCGAGCACACGGTCGGAGTCCTCCCGCAGCGGCCCCGACGAGTTCTTGCCGTAGATCTCGCTGGTGCTCGTCAGCATGATCTTCTTGCGGTACCGGTGCGCGGCCTCGATGACGATCTCCGCGCCGCGGATGTTGGTCGTCAGGCAGCGCAGCGGCTGCTCGACGATCAGCTTGACGCCGACCGCGGCGGCGAGGTGCACCACGACCTCGCACTGGTGGACCAGCTCGTCGACCACGAGCTCGTCGAGCACCGAACCCTGCACGAATCGCAGCCGGGGGTGCGGCCGGAGGTTGGTGAGCCGTCCCGTGGACAGGTTGTCGAGGATCACGACGGAGTCCCCGCGGGCGAGCAGCGCGTCGGTCAGGTGTGACCCGACGAATCCGCTCCCTCCTGTGATCAGGTAGCTCCTTGCTGAGGTGTTCACCGACTTCTCCCCATTACATGTAAGAGACTGGCTGGGAACTCATGGCCTGCTGCTGCAGCCAGGCGGCGGTCATGCGGAGGCCGTCGTCGAGCGACACGGGCCGAACCTGCGGGAACAGGTCGTGCAGCAGCCGGCTGGACGCCTGGGACTCGCGGATGTCGCCCGTCCTGGCCGGCAGGAACTCGGTGCCGACGTCCCGGCCGAGCACGGTCGCGAGCCGGTCGCGCAGGTCCAGCAGCGAGACACGGGTGCCGAACGCGAGGTTCACCGGCGTGGGGTTCGTGACCCGGCGCAGGGTGGCGTCCACCAGGACGTCGGTGACCGAGCGCACGAAGGTGAAGTCGCGGGCCTGGGTTCCGTCACCGTGGATCGGGAGGGGGCGGCCGCGCAGCGCCGCGGAAAGGAACACGGGGACGACGGCGGCGTAGGGGTGTCCCGCGGATTGCAGCGGCCCGTACACGTTGAAGAAGCGGAAGGGCAGCACCGGCAGCCCGAAGCTGCGCCCGTACGCGACCGCGTAGGCCTCGGTGGCGAGCTTGCTGGCGCCGTACGGGCTGAGCGGGCGGGTCGGGAGGTCCTCGTGCTTGTACGGCTCGAGGACGTCGCCGTAGACCGACGACGAGGACGCGAGGATCACGTGGGGACCGGCGGAGCGGCAGGCCTCCAGGACGTGGAGGGTGCCGGTCGCGTTCACGGTGTGCGCGGCGATGGGGTCCTTGATGGACCGCGGGACCGATGTGCGCGCGGCGAGGTGGATCACCGTGCCCGCCGAGGAGACGAGCCCGGAGAGCAGGCCCTGGTCGAGGATGCTGCCCGGCACGAGGTCCACGTCGACGCCGTCGAGATTGCGGGGGTCGCCGCTGCTCAGATCGTCGAGGACCGTGACGCGTTCGATCTCGGGGCGGACCGCGAGCGCGCGGCAGAGGTTCGCGCCGATGAACCCCGCGCCCCCCGTGACGAGGACCTTCACCGGCTGCTCACTCCACGGCGCGGTTTCGACGAGCCATGGAGCGACCGGTAGAGCGCCTCGGTGTCGGCGACCAGCCGTTCCACCGCGAAGTTGCGCGTCGTCCACTCCTTGGCGGCCTCGCCCATGCCGCGGGCGAGATGCGGGTCGGACAGCAGGCGGATCGCGTGCGCGGCCAGTTCGCCGGCGTCCCGATTGGCCAGCAGGCCGGTGGAACCGTGGCGGACGACCTCGGCGACGCTGCCGACCCGGGTGGAGACCACGGGGACGCCCGCCATCCCCGCCTCGACGAGCGCGAGGGGCGTGCCCTCGTTGTCGGAGGTCAGCATGACCACGTCGGCCGCGGCGTACACGGTCTCGACGTCGCGCCGCCAGCCGAGGAGGCGGAAGGAGTCCCAGATCGGGTGGACGTTCCGTTCCATCTCCTCCTTGAGCTCACCGCTTCCGCAGACGAGGAAGCGGCAGCCGGGGATCCGCTCGAGTACGGCGTTCGCGGCGTCGACGAACCGGTCGGGCCGCTTCACCTTGGTGAGCCTGCCGACGTACGCCACGACGGGGACGTCGGCGGGGATGCCGAGTGCCGCGCGTGCCTCGGCCCTGTCCGGGACCGGGCCGAGCCGGACACCCGGCGGGATCACGACGTACTGTTCCGGCCTGCCGATGCCGGCCGCCAGGAGATCGTCGCGGACCCGGGCGCCGACGGTGACCAGCCGGTCGGACAGGGAGGCGAGGAAGCGTTCCGACCGGGTGTAGACCGACCGCTTGAACCCCGAGAAGTAGCCCTGGAGAAGGTGGCCGTGGAAGACGTGGACCCGTGCCGCGTCGACGCCGGACATGCGGGCCGCAACCCGGCCGAGCGCCCCCGCCTTGGTGGTCCGGGTCTGGATGACGTCGGGACGGAACTCGCGCATGGCGCTGATGAGGCGGAACAGGGCGCGGTAGTCGTCGGCGGGCTTGATCGACCGTCCGAGGCCGGGGATCCGGTGGACCGGGATCGTCGTATGACGCAACTGCAGGTGGTCTCCCTCGCCGCCGTCGACGTAACCCGTGTAGAGGCGGTGGTCGAACTCCGCGGCGTTGAGCCGCTCGGACAGCCCGGACACCTGAGTGGCCGGGCCGCCGACATTCATCCGGGCGATGATCTGCATGACACGGATCCGGCCGTCCGGTTTCATGCGAGCTCCTTCTTGGTCACTTTGGAGAAGCTAGCTGGCCCTTTGGTCTGTTCACCGGCGCTGTGGAGGCGGAGGGGAAATGTTTTCCCTATCCCGACCCGCGCATGATCGAGTCGCCGGTGGGCGTGAATCGCGCGGGGGAGCGCTCGGAAAGAATCCGCAGAAAAAGGTAATCGCCGTGCCATGGGCGTTCGCCCCGGCCGATATCACGCGGGCACGGCGCTAGCGTCGCTGGCGCCGTATTCCTGAAAGGCCGACCGAGGGCGGATGTCCGTGCAATTCCTCATCGTCGTCGTCACGACGGCGGCCCTCGTCCTTATTGTTCGCGCCGCTCTGGGCGCCTCGGTGGCGCGGCGGGCGCTGCCCGTGCTCCTGCTGGCGTACGGCGCCAGATTGCTGGTTCACGTCCTGGTGTTGCGCGGCTCCCTCATCCACTATGGCGGCGACAACTTCTGGTACGAAATGAAGGCCGTGGAGGTCGCCGCCTACTGGCGCAACGAGGGATTCCAGTTCGTCACGGCGGAGCAGATTCCCTCCCTTTCCTTCGCGGCCGTTCCGTGCAATCTCTTCGCGATCGTCGTCTATCTGTGCGGGGGGCCGGCGCCGTTCGCGTGCACGGGCGTCGTGGCGCTCATCGCGTGCCTGCTGTGCATCGTCATGTACCGGTTCGCGCTGATCGTCGGCGCGGACGAGCGGGCGGCGTTCCTCCTGCTCGTCGTGACGGCCTTCATGCCGGCGTTCCTCCTGCACACGTCGGACACCTTCAAGGACGGCCTCAACGTGCTCCTCGTCGTGTCCTGCCTGGCCCTCGCGGCCTCCAACGCCCAGCGCTTCGACGTGCGCAGACTCCTCGCCCTCGGGCCCTTGTTGTGGGCCCTGTGGTATGTCCGGCCGTACATGGTGGCGATGTGCGCGGTGCCGCTGGTGCTCAGTTCCGCGGTGGTCAGAAGGTCGCCCCTTCCGCGCCCGCTGCACATCGCCCTCATCGTGTCCGTCCTCGCCGCGCTTTTCGTCATGAGCGCCGACGGGGGACCGGTCGAGATCATGCAGGGGCAGCTGGAATACGGGCAGTCGGAGTTCGCCCGCCGCGCCAATGCCGACGGCGGTTCCGGCGTGATTTTCGACGACGGCGGAAACGCCTGGAATGCGATCGCCCCGAAACTGCTCTACACGTTGCTGGCGCCGTTTCCCTGGATGGGCGGCAGCGTGGTCCTGCAGCTCGGCAAGGTCGACATGCTCGTGTGGTATTTCATTCTCTACAGCGCGTTCCGCGGGGGCCGCCGGTTGTGGCGCGACGATCGCGCCATGCTCGTGATCCTGCTGCTGTTCATCGTTCCCGGCCTGATCACCTATGCCACCACCATGGCCAATGTCGGCCTGATATTCCGGCAGCGCATGCCCATCGTGATGGTCACGAGCCTTTTGGCCGCGGTCGCGTGGTCGAGAACACGGCCGGGGAGACAAAGGAACGGCAAGGACATCGCCACACAGGAAAGTCCGGACGGGATCGGCGGATTCGCGTCGTCAAACTTGCGCGCATGATCACAACGTCGTCACTGGCGGAGCCGGCGGCGGAAACGGGCGGACGCCGGCGAGGCCGCATATGGCGTTCCCGCGTCTGGCGATGGTCGCCCGCGGCGCTCGCCGTCGCGTTCACCGTCGCCGTGCTCGTGAGGTTCGGCGTCTCGCCGGGGGAGACGGCCCGGTTCGCGGCGTACGTGTTCCTGTGCCTCGCGTTTCCCGGCCAGTTGCTGATCCGGGCGTCGTACCGGGGCTCGCTCACCCTGGCCGAGGAGATCGCCCTCGGGGTGACGCTCGGCTACGCCGTCGAGATCCCCGCATACGTCGCCGCCCGGGCGGTGGGCGCACCCCTGCTGGTCCTGGCGTGGCCGGTCGCGACGTACGCGGCCTTCCTCGCCGTCCCCCGGTTGCGTCCGCACTGGAGGCGACCGGCACGGAAGCCCGCGCCCGCCGCCTGGTCGTGGTTCATCGGCCTGATGGTCGTGTACCTGGTGGGGTGGGGCGCCTTCACCTTCTTCCGGAGCACCGCGCTCACCTGGCCGGCGCTCGCGGCGTCCCATCCGGACCTGCAGTTCCACCTCGCCCTGATCGGCGAGTTGCGGCACCACATGCCGCCCACCCTTCCGATGGTCGCCGGAGAGCCCCTGCTCTACCACTGGTTCGTCTACGCGCACCTCGCGGCGGCGAGCTGGATCACCGGTGTGGACCCCGTCGTCCTGCTGCTCCGCCTCGCGGCGCTGCCCATGCTGGCGGCGTTCGTCGTCATCGTGGGGACCATCGGCCGCCGTGTGATCGGCTCCTGGCCGGGCGCCGCGCTGGCGGTCGTGGGCACGATCTTCGTCGCGATCCCCAGCCTCTACCTGAACGCGAACGGACTCCTGCTGTGGACCGGCGTCCAGCACACGCCGTGGATGAGTCCGTCCCAGACCCTCGGCGCGCTGGTGTTCGCGCCGGTCGTCCTGCTCCTCGTCGACCTCCTGGAGGGCCGCGGGCGGGCCGTGCGGACCTGGCTCCTGTTCGCCGTACTGCTGCTCGCCCTCATGGGCGCCAAGGCGACGTACCTGCCGCTGCTCGTCGCGGGGCTTTCCGCGGTGGTCGCGGGGGACCTCGTGCGGCGGCGCCGGCCGCGCGCACCCGCCCTCACCGCGCTCGCGGCCGCGGGCGCCTGTCTCGCCTACGCGCAGTTCGTGTTGTACGGCGGAGCAAGCTATGCCACCTCCGTCGAGCCGCTGTCCCTCATGGGACCGGCGTGGCGGGACCTGACGGGTTCGGACGGCCAGGCGGCTCCGGGGGCGGCGTCGGTGCTCGGGATCGCGTCGTTGCACGTGTTGTCGTGGGCGGCGACCTGGTGCGGGGCTCTCGGGTTGCTGAGCAGGCCGCGGGCGCTCGGGCGGCCGGGCGTGGTCCTCATGATCGGCGTGGGCGCGGGCGGACTCGGGGCGATCCTGGCGCT
Organism: Planotetraspora silvatica; assembly: GCF_016863315.1. Taxonomy (GTDB): domain Bacteria; phylum Actinomycetota; class Actinomycetes; order Streptosporangiales; family Streptosporangiaceae; genus Planotetraspora; species Planotetraspora silvatica. The sequence continues at coordinate 19,983 of NZ_BOOQ01000015.1, read as the reverse complement.
GGGCAGCCCCACGCTCAACCAGGGGTACTTCCTGCAGGCGGCCTATCCCTACCTGGCGATACTCGCGGCCTACGGCGTCTTCGCGGTGGCCCGGCGGGAGAGGACGCCACGACCGGCGATCTGGTGCGCGGCCGCCGCGGGTCTCGCGGTGGCGTACACCATCCGCACGGCGTGCGCCGTCACCGTGCCCCTCGGGCCGGATGAGCCGGAGAGCGCCCTCTACCTGCCGCACCTCCTCCTGGTTGCCGTGGCGGCCGCGGCGGCGCTCACCGTCGTCGCGCTCAGGCGGCGGCTCCGCGCGTGGACCCTGGTGCTCGTCATGATGACGGCCGCCGCCGTACCCGCCGCCTGGCAGACCCGTCTCCAACTGCTCGTGGACGGTACGGCGGCCTCCGTCGCCGAGGACGCCGACGAGGGACCGGTCACGACCCCGCCCGGCGCCATGGCGGCGGCGCGCTGGCTGCGCGCGCACTCCGAGCCCGACGACCTGATCGCCACCAACGAACACTGCCGGTGGGGAGGCGAGACCCCCTGCGACAGCAGGCACTTCTGGGTGACCGCGCTCTCCGAGCGGCGCGTCCTCGTCGAGGGCTGGGCGTACACGCCGGCCAACCTGGCGCGATGGCGTCCGGGCGCGCCGCTGCTGTCGTCGCCGTTCTGGGACGGCGAGCGGCTGCGGGTCAACGACGCCGTCTTCACATCCCCCTCGGCGGCCTCCGTCGAGCGCCTGCGCGACCGGTACGGCGTGGCCTGGCTGGTGGCCGACGAGAGCCGCGTCCCGCCCGGCGCCGACATCGGCGCGTACGCGACCCTGCGGTTCCGCTCCGGCGGCTACGCCGTCTACCGGGTCCCCGCCCGCCCGACCGATCCGCACACCACCACGGCAAGGACCTGACGATGAGGCGCAAGAACTACCGGACGCTGGACGGGATCCGCGGGGTCGCGGCGTTCTGCATCGCCGCCCACCACATGCCGGACTACTTCCGCCCGTGGATCCCGTCCGCGCAGATCGCGGTCGACCTGTTCTTCGGGCTCAGCGGCTTCGTCCTCGCCCACGTGTACGACGACCGCGTGCGCGACGGCATGACCGCGCGGTCCTTCATGCGGCTCCGGTTCGTCCGGCTGTATCCGCTCTACATTTTGAGCATCGGCCTGGGCGTCGTCTACGCCCTCCTGGCGATCCTCCTGCACGTGGACGACTCCGGGTGGAGCTGGGCCGGCCTCCTGCTGACCGTCCCCTTCGCGCTGCTGATGTTGCCGACGCCGTTCACCGCCGGCCTGTTCCCCCTCAACCCGGTGATGTGGTCGGTCTTCTTCGAGCTCGTCGCGAACGCCACCTGGGTCGTGCTGTGGCACCGCCTGCGGCGGACCAGGTTCGCGATCGGGACACTCGTGGCCTGCGGCGTGCTGCTGTCCGTCGCCGCCGTCGCGTTCAAGTCGACCGCGCTCGGCATCGTGTGGCTCACCATCCCGGGCGGGTTCGCCCGGGTGATGTACGCGTTCCTGCTCGGCGCGCTGATCTACCGGTACCACGAGCGCCTGCGCGTCCCCCGCGTTCGGCCCGTCGTCCTGCTCCTGGCGCTGCCGGTGCTCGCGCTCATCCCGATGGGATACGTGGGGCAGCTGATCTGCGCCCTCGTGGTGCTCCCCGTGCTGGTGCTGCTGGGCGCGAGGTCGGAGCCGAGCGGCGTGACCGGCCTCCTGTGCGACAAGCTCGGCCGCGCGTCGTACGCCCTCTACGTGATGCACATCTGGCTGTACTCCGTGCTGATCTACGTGGGGCTCCGCGCCCCGGAGGTCGGCCCGGGGCTGGGGTTGCTGTTCATCACCCTGCTCGCCCTGGGCTGCCTCGTCCTCACCGAGGTGTTCGAGAAGCCCGCCCGGCGGTGGCTGGGCGAGCGGACACTGCGGTGGCTGCCGGAAGCGGCCGCCGAGGCGCCCGCGCGCGGGCCTGTCCCGACAGGCGGTCGTACAGGCGGTCGAACCATCGGGCCGCGCGGGTGATGTCCACGAGCCCGGATCCGGCGAGCGCGCCGTCGCTAAGGCGGCGGTGCTCGCCGGGCCGCATCGCGGCCAGGATGCCCGCGGCGAGGGCGTCCGCGTCGCCGGGCGGCGTCAGGTAGCCGTTGTGGCCGGATCTGACCAGGTCGGGGACGCCGCCGACCTCCGTCGAGACCACCGGCACACCCGCGGCCAGCGCCTCCATCACCACGACGGGCAGCCCTTCGTAGGTTGAGCTGAGCACCAGCAGGTCGGCCGAGGCGATCAGGCGGCCCGCGTCGGGCACGGGCCCGAGCAGCCGGACCGAGGTGAGGCCGAGGCCGGCGATCCTGCGGGCCGTACGGTCGAGCAGGGGACCGGATCCGGCGAGCAGGAAACAGGCGCGGGGATCGCGGGCGGTCACGGCGGCGGCGGCGTCGACCAGCAGGGCGTGGTTCTTCACCGGCCGGAAGTTGGCCACGTGCACGATGAGGAAGGCGTCCTCGGGCACGTCCCACTCACGCCGGATGGCATCCCGCCGCTCGGCACGGCGTCGTTGCCTGGCGACGTCGACGCCGTGGACGCGGGTCGACAGGCGGCGGGAACCCCAGGTGGTGGCGCCCCGGGCCACCTGCGGGGAGACGGCCACCGTATGGGTGTCCAGCCATCCCGTCGCGCGGTCGAGGAGCATCGTGGGCCAGCGGAACCGGACGCTGTGCACGGTCGAGACCACGGCGGGCCGCCTGCGCCACAGACGGCAGAGCGGCCGCAGCACCGACGCGGGAACCGGCGAGTGCACGTTGACCACGTCGGGCGCGAGGCGGACGACCACCTGCGCGAGGCGGGCGAGACGGAACGGGCGCGGGCACGCGGTCAGGTCGACGACGTCGATCCCCGAGGCGCGCAGCCGGCCGATGAGCTCCCCGGTCGAGGCCCGCAGGCACACGACGGTGTAGCGCCTGCCCCTGCGCGGAGCGGCTCGCAGGCGCTCGACGAGCAGGACCTCCGCCCCGCCCGTGTCCAGCGTCTTGATCACCTCGCAGACGTGGACGCGGGTCACGGAGTCCCCACCGTGAAGCGGGCGCGGTACTCCGACAGCGTCCGGCCCTCGAACTCGCCGGACACGTGGGCGAAGAGCACGTCGAGGTGCCGGTAGAGCCCCTCGACCGCGCGGGCGCTCCCGAAGTACGGGCTGCCGCCCGGCATGAGCTCCGACGAGTGCAGCATGAACTCGACGTGATCGCGTCCGTCCTCCCGCGCCGCGCGCGCGAGGCCGAGCATGCCGTCCAGGTTCCTGCCGTTCGGGCGCATCCACGCGGTCTCGGGGAAAAGCCGCCCCCAGACGCGCCTGGAGAGGCCGGAACGGGAGACGAGACGGCGCGCCGTCTCCACCGGCCGCGGGTGCCGGCGGGGGGTGATGGTCATCGGCACCTCCAGAAGCGGGGAGCGTCCGGGCCGGTCGACGGCCATGGGGTCGACGAAGTACGGAGCGGAGGGGAACCGCGAGTAGTCCTGCGGCCCGGCGCCGCCCGGCGCTCCCCACGTGCCCTTCCAGGAGACGCCCGGAGTCACCGAGCAGTCGGTCAGGTAGCCGTGCTCGATGAGCAGGCGCGCGTAGGCGGCGTCCAGCATCCACCGGCCGGCCCGGTGACTGGTGGGGGAGAGGCCGAAGGCCGTCTCCAGCGCACGCGTCGCCGTCTCGATCTTCGCCGCCATGACGGTCTCCGGGAAGTCGATCAGGAACGGCTTGCACCGGTGATCGTCCTGAGTCAGGGGCACGAAGGGAGGCGTGGTCCAGGCGTGCAGGTGCATGCCGATCTCACCCGCGTCGCGCTCCACGACCGACCGTCCGAACGCCTGGAACACGGGGCTGCACGCCATCGTCCAGTCGGCGAGGTAGGTGGGCCGCAGTCCGTGCCGTTCGCACATCGCCTGGAAGCGGGGAAGGCAGGCGGCGTTCTCGGTGGTGACCGGCCTGGAGTGGTCCCACGCGTCGTCGGCCTCCACGTCGACGGTGATGAGGAAGGTCTGGTCTCCCATCGGCCGGTCACCCGTCGCAGCGGTAGAGGAACAGGGTCTTGCCGTCCTGCCAGTCGTGGCAGCGCCGTACGGGCTCGCCGAAGTCGTCGAAGATCCCCTCGATCCGGCCGGCCTGGGCGGGGAACTCGTCGACCATGACGTAGCGGACCCGCCGGGTCGCGAGCAGCGTGCGCATCCGGTCCTCGATCCACTCGTCCGCCATGTAGTGGAACCAGCCGAGCGCGATCACGAGATCGATCACTTCGGGGTCGGCCGGCGTGAGCGACTCGAAGCTCCCGGCCCTGAACTCGACGTCCGACCGGGTGAAGCGCTGCAGGAGCCGGGCCCAGGAGATGACCCCGGGCTCGACGTCGAGGCCGATCCGGCGCGGCGCGTCCACCCGGTTGAGGATCTCGCCCAGGCCGCACCCGACGTCGACGACCACGTTCAGGGGCGCGGGCACCTCGTGGGCGAGGGCCACCGCCATCTTCTTGTAGTTGGTCGTGTGGAATCCACGCAGATGCCATTTCTCCGGCCGGTACACCAGCCACAGGGGAAACCGCAGGGCCCGGAGTGTCAGGGCCTTGGAGACGCTTCCGGCGCCGTGCCGCCGGGCGACCTCGACCTTCCTGGTGAGCTGCTTCATGGTGGCCACAGGAGCACCGCCGCCCCTGGGCGCGCCACGCCGACACGCGCCAGATGATCGTGTCTTTCAGGAACGGACGCCGGCCCGGAGCGGCCTTTTGGGCTCCTTGGCGTCGTCGTCGGCGAACCTGCCCAGCAGGGTGAGCCAGGTGCCCGCGCAGCAGACGGAGACGGCCAGCGTCCCACAGGCGAACAGGAGCGACGTCCCCGCGGCGTCCCGCGCGGCGAGGCCGGCGAGCAGGAGGAGCCCGACCAGGGCGAGCCCCTCCGCCCCCAGGTAGGCGAGCCGCCAGCCCGGCCGGCCCAGAGCGAGGGGGAGCACGTTCGACCAGCAGACCAGCCCCTTCACGCACGCGGCGGCGACGAGGACCGCGGCGACCGCGGCGAGCCCGCCGTACCGGCTCCCGTAGACGAGGCGCAGGACGTCGTCGACGACGAGGACGGCGACGCCCAGCGTGAGCGTGCCCACGGCGGCGAGCAGGAGGGTGGCCCGCCGGAGGTCCCGGCGGCCGCGCGTGCTCACCTCTCCGTCCGCGACGGCCCGGCACAACCGCGGGTACAACATCGAGGCCACCGGCATGATCATCGACGCGTAGAGCCGCCCGGGAGCAGATGCGATCTTGAGAAGGGTCACGAGCGTGGAGCCCCCGAGGAGACCCGCGACGGCGAGTATGCCGGAGTCGGACACCTCCGCCAGGGCCGTGCCGCCGGACGCCTTGACGGTGAAGCCCAGGAGGCCCGGGGGAACCGGACCCGGCCGGCCGGGCGGGCCCATCGCCGCGCGCACCGCGCGCACGGCCAGGACGATCTGCGTCACGGCGACCACCAGCGCGCTCACCGCCTGCCCGGCCAGGAAGCCCGGCGCGCCCCACACGAGCATTCCCGCCACCGACAGCGCCAGAGACAAGCCGGCGCACGCGAGACGCAGCACCCCGAAGGAGCGCAGCCGGTCGGTCAGCGCGAACGCCGCGCGGGGCGCGCCGTTCGGCCCGGTGAGGCCGCGCGCGACGACGGCGAGGGCGAGCATGAGCGCCAGGCCCGGCCCGGCGAAGCCCAGCAGCCACGTGACGGGCACCGCGGCGAGGCCGAGCACGGTCGTCGCCACACGGCCGGCCACGTCCCAGCGGACCAGGCGCAGGAAGAGGGCGGACCCTCCTCCCGTCGCCCGGTGCTCGGCGGGGACGAACCGCTGGGCGGCGTTCTCCAGGCGGGGGTCGCACAGCAGGAACCAGACGCCCGCCACCGACTGCGCGAAGATCGCCTGCCCGGCCCGTTCGGTTCCCGTGAGCCGCACCAGGGCGACGACGCCGAGCGAGGACACGACGGCCTCGGCGAGGCCCGCCGCCGTCAGGGAGGTGAAGGTGTGCAGGTGACGCCGGCCAGGCGGGCTGAACCGGCCGGTCACCTGAAGCCGATGCCGAACCGCTCGTACCAGCCGCCGACCGCGGCGGCGACCGCCGGCCAGTCGAGGCCGGCCACCGCTCGCCGGCCGCGTTCGGCGACCTCGGCGCGGGGAGTGTCGTCGTCGATCGCCGCCGCCATCTGCGCCAGCAACTCCGGCGCGGATCCGCTCCGGAAGGTGCGGTAGGCGGTCCTGTCGGTCACGACGGGGTCGAGCGAGATGTCAGAGGAGAGGATGACGGCGGTGCCCAGCGCGAGCGCCTCGAGGGCGGCGGTGGGGATTCCCTCTCCGATCGACGGAAGGCGCCGGGAGGCGAGCACGAAGGCGTGGGCCCGGCTCACCAGCGCGTACACCTCGTCCTCCGTCAGGCGCCCGGTGAACTCCACCCCCGGCCCCGCGAGCCGTTCGAGATGCCGGCGCTCGGGACCGTCCCCCGCGATGACCAGGCGCGCGTGCGGACGGAGGATCCGCAGCCGGCGGAAGGCGTCGAGGGTCAGCGCGTGGTTCTTCACCTTCTCCAGGGAACCGACGCTGACGATGAGGCCGGGGTCGAACCGGTGCGATTCGCGGAACGGCTCCATCCGGGCCAGATCGAGACCGCTGGACATCTGGTGGATCCTCGTCGCGGGGACGCCGACCTTCGCGAGTTCGGCCGCCGGCCGCTTCCCCACGGTGACGAAGCCGCGGACATGGCGGAAGGCGAGCGGCATGATCGCCCGGTGGTGCGCCGACAGCGACCCGTGCACGGTGAGCACGACCGGGATCCCCAGGCGCCGCGCGGCCGGTCCGATGGCGAGCGCCTCCCGGTGGTCGCCGTGCAGGTGGACGACGTCGAGCGGACCGGCCTTCCGGAGCGCGCGGGCGCAGTCCACGGCGAACGCGAGCACGTCGGACTTGAGCGACGCGATCCTGCCGGCCCCGGTGGGCGTCACCCGCAGCGCGCGCGTGCCCTCGGGGGCGTGCCCGCTCCTGCGGGCCACGAGGACCTCGTGCCCGGATCTGACCTGCTCGCGGGCCAGGCGCTGGACGTGGCGCTCGAGCCCGCCGGGTTCAGGCGGCAGGCGGTAACTCACCTGCAGGATCCTCACGTCGTCCTCATCTCGGCCGGTGCGCCCGCACGATGAGGGAGACGCCGGGCAACGATCCGACCGGGAGGAACCTCTCGGTCCGCACGACCGCCGTGAGCAGCGCGTCGACCAGGCGCGGCGTCTCCTCGAGATCGAAGCCGGTGCAGCGCCTCCTGCGCCAGGAGGCGACCGGCCTGAGCAGCACGTTCCAGCTGCGTACGCGGTCGAGGACCAGGCCTTCCCCGGTGAGGAGGGAGACGAGTCCCTCCCTGGAGTACCGCCGCTGGTGCTGGCACGCCACGTCGTGGGCCGACCACAGGGCCATGTCGCAGGGCACCGTGATCAGCGCCGTGCCGCCCGGGCGGAGCACGCGCACCATCTCCCTGACGGCCAGGTCGTCGCGCTCGATGTGCTCCAGCACGTCGAACGCGAGGACGAGGTCCAGCGCCATCGGCGGGAGCGGCAGGTCCTGCGCGTCGGCGTGGATCGCCTCGAGACCGCGCTCGCGGGCGAGCTCGACCGCCGTCTCGGAGTAGTCCGCGGCCATCGCGTGCCACCCGTGTGCCAGCAGCACCCGGGTGTTGCCCCCGCCGCCGGCGCCGATGTCGAGCGCCGTTCCGACCTTCCGGATGCGGCGGAGTTCGCGGGCGAGCAGGGCGCGGCGCTCCCGGTACCACCAGTGCCGCTCCTCGATCTCGACCATGCGGCGGATCTCCGTGGTCCTCATGCGCGCACCTGGATCTTGCTGTGGTCGCCGACCACGAGCTGGTGGATGTTGGGCGTGCCCACGGCACGGCTGACCTCGACGTTGCGCCCGATGAGCGAGTGGGCGACGCGGGAGACGCCGTGCACGGACGAGCCGCCGAGGACGATGGAGTCCTCGATCTCGGCGTCCTGGATGACGCACTCCGGGCCGATCGACGTGAAGGGCCCGACATACGATGAAAGGATCTTGGTGTCGGCTCCGACGACGATCGGCCCCCGGAGCACGGAGTTCTCCACCACCGCTCCGGGCTCGACGGACACCCTGCCGGTGATCTCGGTCAGGCCGTCGACGGTCCCGCGGATGTCCTGCTCGACCAGTTCCAGGACGATGCGGTTGCATTCCAGCAGGTCCTGGACCCGCCCGGTGTCCTTCCAGTAACCGGTGACCACGTGCGACCGCACCGAACGGCCGGTATCGATCAGCCACTGGATGGCATCGGTGATCTCCAGTTCCCCGCGTGCGGACGGCCTGACCGCCCGCACCGCCTGGTGGATCGCCGGTGAGAACGAGTAGACGCCGACGATGGCGAGGTCGCTCCGGGGGACGAGGGGCTTCTCCTGGACGCCGACGATCTCCCCCTCGGGGCCGAGTTCGGCGACCCCGAAGAGCCGGGGATCGGCGACCCTGGTGAGCAGGATCTGCGCGTCGCACGGTCGGTGGCGGAAGGACTCGACGAGGCTCGAGATGCCGCCGACGAGCAGGTTGTCCCCCAGGTACATGACGAACGGTTCGTCGGCGAGGAACTCCGCGGCGATCAGTACGCAGTGGGCCAGTCCGAGCGGGGCCTCCTGCGGGATGTAGGTCACGTCGAGGCCGAATTCGGAGCCGTCCCCGACGGCTCGCATGATCTCGGAACCGGTGTCGCCGACGACCATTCCCACACTGGTTATCCCGGCGTCACGAATCGCCTCGAGCCCGTAATTGAGCACGGGCTTGTTGGCGACGGGCACCAGTTGTTTCGCCGACGTATGTGTCAGCGGGCGCAACCTGGTGCCCTTGCCGCCGGCCAGAACAAGTGCCTTCATCGCCCGTGTCCTTCCACGAAGGTCCGGGGCCTGAATTTATGCCAATGGGGAATCGATGTGCCCCGGCGCGTCGGCTTTTGTTGAACAGGATGCGAGACGTTGCCAATATTAGACCGGCTGCCCGGAGCGAAAAGTCCATTTATTGTGTATTAGGTAGGTCAATGGAGGACTCGCGATGATGATGAGTCCCTGTGCCACGAGGACGGGAAATCCGGCGAGTTCCACCAGCAGGGGCACGCCGGTCATCGACACCGCGAGAAAGGACGCCCCCACGGCGTAGAACCGCAGGCAGCCGGTGAGCCACGACCCGCCGGCGTCGCGGAAGACCAGCCGCCGGTACACGGGATAGGCGGCCGGCACCGTGGCCGAATAACAGGCGGCGACAAGAAAAAGGTAAGGAACCCGATCTCCAGTCACGAGCAATCCTAGGCCTAGGAAAACGTAATAGACGAGGGCGGTCGTGGCGCCGGCCGCCATATATGTGATGCGCTCCCGGCTGAGAGCCGCGCGCAGGGCGGACCGTGTGGTCTTCGAATTCCCGTCGCCCGCGGCGGCGGTCGCTATTTCAATCACCTGAAGCTCCTCGATAGGGCCGGACCGAGAGGAGCCTAACTGCCTCGCGGGAATCCATGGATCATGTCGGGGGATCAATGTCAGTGTCGGTCGTCATTCCGTGTTACCGCTCCGCGAGAACACTTCCTGTCCTGGTTCCCCGGCTCGTGTCGGTGTTGCGCGGGATCTCGCCGCGGCACGAGGTCGTCCTCGCGGTCGACGGCGGCCCCGACGACACCTGGCAGGCGGCGGCCGCACTCACCCGGCGCTTCGACTCCGTGCGGGCGATCCGCCTGTCCCGCAACTACGGCCAGCACAACGCACTGGTCGCGGGCATCAGGGAGGCACGGTTCGACGTGGTCGTCACCATGGACGACGACCTCCAGCACCTGCCCGAGGAGGTCCCGCTCCTGCTCGCCGCGCTCGAGGGCGACCTTCTCGACGTGGTGTACGGCGTGCCGCGGGAGGAGGAGCACGGCTTCGCGCGCAGCCTCGCCTCCAGGTCCGTGAAGGCGGGGATGGCCGCGGTCCTGGGGATCCGGCACGCGCGGACGATCAGTTCGTTCCGCGCATTCCGCACGGCCCTGCGCGACGGCTTCCGGGACCTGTCCGGGCCGCACGTGTCCGTCGACGTGGCGCTGTCATGGGTCACGACGCGGGTCGGCTCGGTCCGGGTGCTCATGAGCGAACGGCACGCAGGCCGGTCGAACTACACCCCGCGCCTGCTGGTCCGGCATGCCGTCAACATGCTGCTCGGCTACAGCACGGCGCCGCTCCGTGCGGCGAGCTACCTCGGGTTCCTCGTGGGCTTCGTCGGCCTGGCGCTCGCGGGAGTGGTCCTGTGGAGCTTCGCCGCGGGCGACACCAAGGTGGCGGGCTTCACCATGCTCGCCTCGATGGTCGCGATCTTCTCCGCGGTCCAGCTGACGGCCATCGGGATCCTCGGCGCGTACGTCGGGCGCATCCACGGAAGCGGAATGGGCCGGCCGGCGTACGTCGTCCGCGAACTCGCCGGCCCGGGCGTGCCGGCGACCCGGCCGGACGCGCACGCCCACCTGTGACAGGGATGCCGGACGTGCGGACGCTCACGCTCAACAACGGCGTCGTCATGCCGCGGCTCGGCTTCGGCGTGGGCAGAGTGCCCGCGGACGGCGCCGGCCCGGCGGTGGCCGCGGCGCTGGCGGCCGGCTACCGCTGCCTCGACACCGCCAGCCGCTACGGGAACGAGGAGTCGGTGGGCCGTGCCGTACGCGCCTCCGGTGTGCCGCGCGCTGAGGTGTTCGTCACCACGAAGGTGTGGAACGACGACCACGGCTACGACGAGGCGCTGCGGGCGTTCGACGCGAGCGCGGACCGCCTGGGTCTCGGTCACGTGGACCTCTACCTGATCCACTGGCCCTGCCCCGGGCGGGACATGTACGTGAAGACCTGGCACGCCCTGGAGAGCCTCTACGCGGAGGGCCGCGTCCGCGCGATCGGGGTGTCGAACTTCACCGCCGGCGCGATCGGGCGCCTGGCCGCCGAGTCCGACGTCGTGCCCGCGGTGAACCAGGTCGAGCTCCATCCGAACCTGGCCCAGGCGGACCTGCGCGCCTTCCACGCGGAGCGGGGGATAGCGACGATGGCCTACAGCCCCCTCGGCCGGGGCAGGGACCTCCTGCGCGATCCCACGCTCGAAGGCCTCGCGGCCAAGCACGGCAGGACCACGGCCCAGATCGTGCTCAGGTGGCACCTCCAGCTGGGCAACGCCGCGATCCCGAAGTCCGTGACGCCCTCCCGCGTCAGGGAGAACGCCGACGTCTTCCGCTTCGAACTCGACGCGGAGGACATGGAGTTCATGGCGGGGATGGACACCGGCAGCCGGCTCGGCGCCGACCCCGACGCCTCCTTCTAACCCGGGATCCGGTAGACGGCGTACTCGCCGGACCGGAACCGGAGGCTCGCGAACTCGCCGAGTGCCGACCCGGGGGGCAGCAGGCGCTCATCGGCGAACAGCCAGCGGACGCCGTACCGGTCCCGCAGTCCCCGTACGGCGGCGGCGGACGGCGCGGTGAAGACGGCGTCGTTGGCCTGGATGCGGGCCGTGTCCCAGAAGGGGCGCTCGAAGGGCTGCTCGCCCGGAAGCCAGGTGTCGAGGTTCTTCGGGGCGTACGCCCAGCCCTCCACCAGCACGCGCCGCTCCGACAGCGCGGACACCCAGAAGTGGCGGCTGTCGCAGGGCTCGTCCTGTCCCCACAGGCAGTGGGCGTTCGTGGCGACCAGGTCGTCCGGGTCGGAATTGGCGCGAAGCCAGCGCGCGGCCGTCATCGTGCCCTGCGGTACGGCGACGCCCGGGTCCGCGGCCGTGGGAACGTCTCGCCCGACGGCGAGCACCCGGGCATGGACGTCGGCGGGCAGGCCGACGGCGGCCAGGGCGACACTCATGACGGCCCACGCCCGGACGCGGCCGCGGGCGAGACACAGCGCGGCGGCCGCGACGAGGGCCACGGCCACGAAGACGACGTACGGGAGGAACAGGGCGACGTCCTGCCGGCCCGGGCTCAGCGGCACCCTGACCCCGCAGATCACCGGGATCAGGTAGGCCGCGAGCATCCCGCCCCCGGCGGCCGTGACCATCGTCCGCCTGCTGAGGCGCGCACGGCGGAGCAGGACCACGAGCCCGTGGACGGCGACGATCACCATGTACGGGCCCGCCCCCCACACGAAGAAGAGCTGGCTCCTCGTCGGGTGCCCGAGCAGGAACAACGTCCCCAGCCCCGCCGCGCCGAACCCGAGTATGAGGACCAGATCGGGCCGGACGAGCAGGCGTGGCCGCGCGAGCAGCCCGAAGGCTCCCGACCAGGCGACGCCCCAGCACAGCGCGAGCACCGCCGCGATGCCGTACAGGACGGGCGCGGAGGGCCCGGCCGGGCCGATCAGGCCGGTCTGCTCCTCCCACGTGGTGCGTATGGAGTACAACGGCTCGACCAGCATGCCCTGCCTGGTGTGCCCGAAGAGCACGAGTTGTGCGTAGCCGAAGCAGACGGCCGTCATGCCGAGCGCCGCGACTGCGGCCCACGGCGACCGGCGCCGCACCACCTGGACCGCGACCACCAGGCCGAGGCCCGCGCCGAGCAGGGGCAGGTAGGTCGCCTTCGCGCCGGACAGCGCCAGGAGGAGGACGCCCAGCAGCGGCCACCGGCCACGCGCCGGCCCGCGGCGGCCGAGGAGATCGGTGAGGAACAGCACGACGGGGACGAACAGCAGGGAGCCGAAGGTCTGGGTCGGGCTGGTCCACAGGAGGTCGGGCACGCCGCCCCAGGTGAACGCCCCGTTGGTGCCCAGGTAGAGGCTCGGCGGCGCCACGAACAGCGTGCCGAGGACGGCGAGCAGGGCGGCGGGCCGGGAGCCCGTCATCCGCTGCGCGAGCATCCCGACCAGCACGATCAGCGCGGCCAGCATCGGCAGCATGGCCAGCCGGAGCAGGAGCACGACCGGTTCGATCCCGGTGATCCAGCTCGCCGCGGCGAGGTGCGCGTAGACGAACCAGTGGTAGAAGAGGGGCTCTCCGGCGACCATCGGCAGGGTCGGCGGCACGTGGTGCTTCAGCTCACCGATCAGGGCCAGATGGTAGGACATGTCCTGAAACGAGCCCGCGAGTCCGGGCCAGGTCACGGGGGTGGCCCTGAAGACCGTGCGCGCGCTCCACGCGACCAGATAGACGACGACCAGCGCGATCGACCACGACCACCAGACGGGAGGGCGCGGCCGCCGCCCGGGCCGCCAGTGTGCACGCAGCCGGGGGAGCACCAGGAACGCCCCGACGACGCCTGCGGGCCAGGCCAGCACCAGCAGGGGGGCGCCCACGGCGCGCGCGGCGATGTAGGCGGCGACCTCCACGGCGTAACCGAGGGTCAGGCCCAGGGCGATCTCCTCGGCGTGTGACCGCGTCCCGCCGAGCAGCGCGCGGACCATCAGCACGCCCGGGAGGCCCAGGCAGAGCGCGACGTAGCCGCAGAAGACGACGATGTCGCGGACGGATACGCCGTAGGCGACGAGCACCGCGACGCTGAAGACCGCGGCGGACGCCGCAGGCAGCCACCGCGGCCACAGGAGCCGTGACCCGAGGCGCTCGCCCGCGGACGGCCGGCGAGGCGGGTCGATCCTGGGTGGTCTGACGGCGATGATCTCGGCCATGCGCGCAATCTTGATCGGCCGGACGTTTCGGACCGCCCTTCCATGATCGGCGCGGTGATGTTCTTGCGATTCCTTTGCCGGAGTGGGAGGCCGCCCGAACGGGGGCGTGGAGCCGGGCTCTTACAGTCGTGGGGCATGGGAGACAGGCTGGTGGTCGTGGGGCAGGGCTATGTCGGGCTGCCTCTGGCGATGCGTGCGATCGAGGCCGGGTTCCACGTCGTGGGGATCGACGTCGACGAGTGGCGGGTCAAGCGTCTCGCCGCCGGCGAGTCGTGCGTCGGGGACGTCCCCGACGGTGTGCTCGCCGCCGCCCTCGGATCGGGGCGGTACCGCGTGAGCACCGATTACGCCGACGCCGAGGGATTCGACGTCTGCGTCATCTCGGTGCCGACCCCGCTGCGCGACGGCGTGCCCGACCTGCGGCACATCGGCTCCGCCGGCCAGTCGATCGCGCCGCTGCTACGGCCGGGCGTGACCGTGATCCTGGAGTCCACCACCTATCCGGGCACGTCAGAGGAGTACCTCAGACCGCTGCTCGAGGACGGCTCGGGCCTGCGGACGCCGGAGGACTTCCACCTCGGGTACAGCCCGGAACGGATCGACCCGGGCAACACCCGGTGGCGGCTGGACAACACGCCGAAGGTCGTGTCCGGCATCGACGCGGTCTCCCTCGAGCACGTCAAGGCGTTCTACAGCCGGATCGTCCGCGAGGTGGTCCCGGTCTCCTCGCTCCGGGTGGCGGAGCTGTGCAAGCTCCTGGAGAACACGTTCCGGCACGTCAACGTGGCGCTGGTCAACGAGCTGGCGATCTTCGCGAGGCAGCTCGGCATCGACGTGTGGGAGGCCGTCGACGCGGCCTCCACCAAGCCGTTCGGCTTCATGCGCTTCACTCCCGGCCCCGGCGTCGGCGGCCACTGCCTGCCGATCGACCCGTCATACCTGTCGTGGAAGGTCAAGCGCAGCCTCGGGCACAACTTCCGGTTCGTGGAGCTGGCCAACGACATCAACGACCACATGCCGGAACACGTCGTCCACCGGCTCGGCCTGGCGCTGAACCAGCGCTACCGCTCGATCAGGGGCAGCCGGTTCCTCCTGCTCGGTCTTTCGTACAAGAAGAACGCGGGCGACTGCCGCGAGTCTCCCGCGATCGAGGTGGCCAAGGCCCTGTGCAAGCTCGGCGCGGAGGTCAGGGCCGCCGACCCGCACGTCGACGACTTCCTGCTGCCGGTGGGGATCGAGCTGGTGGAGCCGACCGGCGAGGAGCTGGCCAGGGCCGACGCGGTCGTGGTCCTCACCGACCACGACCGCTTCGACTACGACCTCGTGCAGCGGTCGAGCGAGTTCGTCTTCGACACGCGCAACCGCTGCCGCGGACCCAACGTCGAGAGACTGTGAGCCCGCCTCAGGCGGCCATGAACCTGGCTATCAGGTCCTCGACCTGGGCGTTCAACTTCGCCCCGCGGGGCCAGCCCGCGTAGTGGGTCAGGAAGACGACGATCTCGCGCAGCTCACTCGGCGTCAGCTCCCCGGTGCGCAGAGCCGCGTCCAGCTGCGGCGCGATCACATCGTCCAGCCCCTGGGCCACGAGCAGGCCCAGGAGCAGCAGGCGCCGATCCCTGATGGTCAGCGCGTCTCCCGACCACACCTCCGCGAACGTGTGCTCGACCGCCATCCCGAATTCCAGGCTCCTGGCCCGGCGGTCGAGGTCATCGATGCTGTCGCTCATGCGGCACTCCACGTCCGTCGGCCCAAATTTCGAGACATGCACGGATATGTCGCGTTCGGGGGGATCAGGCGTTACATGGCCGGGTGGCCCTGTGCGAGCGCATTGTCGCAAGAGGACGGTTGCATGAACGTTGCGCCGTTCTGGCTTACGTTCTGACTTACAAGGACTCGTCCACGGCCGACCGGTGGGGGACGTGCTCCGCGGGGACCACGCCCATCCTGCCCGCCTGGAAGTCCTCGAAGGCCGTGACGATCTCCTCGCGGGTGTTCATGACGAACGGCCCGTAACGGGCGACCGGCTCGCGGATCGGCAGGCCGCCGAGCACGAGGATCTCCCAGCCCTGGCGCGAGGCGAGCGGCTGGTTGTCCGCCGCGCGCATGCTCAGCGCGCCCGCGGTGCCCTTGTAGCCGCCGAACACGCCGAGTTGTCCCTCGCGGAGCGTCCGGTCGTCCGGGCCGATGCTCCCCTCGCCGCTCAGGACGTAGACCATGGCGTTGAAGTCGGCGGGCCACGGGAGGGCCAGCCGCGCGCCGGGGGCCACCGTCGCGTGGACGTAGGTGATGGGGGTGTAGGTCGCCCCCGGGCCCTCGTATCCGGCGAGCGAGCCCGCGATGACCCGGACGAGGGACGAGCCGTCGTCACTGGCCAGGAGCTTCACATCGCCCCCGCGGATGTCCTGGTAGCGCGGCGGCACCCACTTCTGGGCGCGCGGCAGGTTCACCCAGAGCTGCACTCCGTGGAACAGGCCGCCGCTGGCGACGAGTTCCGGCGGGGGCTGCTCGATGTGCTGCAGGCCGCTTCCGGCGGTCATCCACTGGGTATCGCCATCGGAGATGAGCCCGCCGCCCCCGTTCGTGTCCCGATGCTGGAAGGCGCCGTCCATGATGTACGTCACCGTCTCGAAGCCGCGGTGCGGGTGCCAGGGAGTGCCCTTCGCCTCACCGGGGGCGTACTCCACGGCCCCCATGTGGTCGAGAAGCAGGAAAGGGTCGGCGAGCGACAGGTCCACGCCGGGGAACGGGCGCCGGACGGCGAAGCCCTCTCCCTCGAGGAAGCGCTGCGCCGTGACGACGCGGGCGACGGGACGCCACGTCGTGGCCGCCTCGGGCAGCCGGGGGAGGCGGGGAAGCGTAAGCGTGTCTGCGGTGATGGCTGGCATCGGGTCTCCTCTGTCGAATACGCTCCGCGCAACAACTATTGACGGATCAACTATTCCTCCACCAAGGTTTCCTCCCCTCGTGTCACAAGTGCAGCCAGCATCGGGCCAAGATTTGGTCAAGTTTTCCAGTCTGTCCGAGACCTGGGCTGAGAGTGATACTGAGAAAACGGGCAGTAGTACCTCGTAGACCCGCAAAGCGGAGGTTGGGCCCAGGTGGATAGATCGCGGGCGATATCGGGGGTCATAACGGCGGCTGCGGCCGCCTTGTTGTTGTCCGGCTGCGCCGGACCCGAGTACACCTACGTGAAGGACGCCGACGGGGGCACCTACTTCAAGGTTCCCTCGGCGTGGAAGAAAGTGGACCAGGCAGCACTCGAGGGGCAGCTGTTCGGCGACCCGTCGTCGGCGACGGCGCAGGTCCAGAAGCAGCTCACCTGGAGCGTCGCCTACGACGCCCAGGCCGAGCCCTCGGCCGATCATCTCCTGATCGGCACCGGCGGATCCGAGGACCAGCCGTTCGTGATGGCGAAGGTCCAGACGCTCACCGAGTCCCAGCGGAACCAGGTCTCGCTCGACTCCATGCGCAACGCCATCGGGCTGCCGGTCGCCGTACCGGACGACACGCGCAAGCAGATGGAGTCGGCGGCGGAGTATCCGTTCAAGAACTTCGAGCTCCTGGGCGACCAGGTGCTGCCCACCCAGGACGGTGTCCGGGGGGTGCGGAGCGTCTTCAACTTCCGTCTCGCCAACGGGGTGCAGACCTTCGATGAGACGTCGTACCTGTCGGCTGACGGCTCACGCATCTCGACCCTGCTGATCCGCTGCTCGGCGGCGTGCTACCAGCAGCGGTCCAAGGAGATCGACCAGATCGCCCAGTCCTTCAAGGTCACGCGACTTCTCAACCAATGAAGGAGCCCCTCATATGAACACGGCGCCACCGCCGCACGTCCACCCCGAGGGGCTGCGCCCGCCCGGCTCGGGACCCGACGACCGGGACCCCAAGACCCGTAAGAAGATCTCTCTGTGGGACCGTGCCAAGTTCCTGCTGATCTTCAGCATCATCTACCTGGTCCTCGTCTGGTACAACGTGGTGTCCTTCACCGGCATCATGTCGTTCTCCGACGCCCTCGTGGTGACGGCCAGGGAAAGGCCGTGGATCTTCGTCCTGATGGGGATCGAGGTCCTGCGCCAGGCGCACTTCCTGATCAGCGAGCGGTCGGCGGGCTACCACCGGTTCTGGACCCACAAGGTCTTCGGCGGCTCCGACCGCTGGAGCAAGAGGCGCTTCAGCGACTGGAACCGCTTCCGCATGGCGCGGATGCTCAAGTGGCTGTTCTGGCTCGTGGTCCTCGCCCTGATCCTCGGGGCCGTCCTCGACACCTCGCCCGTACTGGCGTTGTTCAAGGCGCCGCAGCTGCTCTGGAGCGCCCTGCCGTACGCCGCGCAACTGGCCTTCGCGTTCTTCTTCATCGCCTTCCAGTTCATCGGCATGTTCTGGCTGCTGTCGCGAGGCGGCGTCGAGACCTACTTCCCCGACGACATCAAGACGCGGTTCTCCGATGTCTGGGGCCAGGACCACGTGGTGGAGCGGGTCAAGGAGAACATCGTCTTCCTGGAGCGGCCCGACGAGATCGAGGACAAGGGCGGCTACGTGCCGAGCGGCCTGCTCCTGTGGGGGCCGCCGGGGACCGGCAAGACCCTCATGGCCGAGGCCGTCGCGGGCGAGACGGGCAGGCCGTACGTCTTCGTCGACCCGGGCGCGTTCGTCAACATGTTCATGGGCATCGGCATCCTGAAGGTGAAGTCGCTGTTCCGCAAGCTGCGCAAGCTCGCGCTGCGGTACGGCGGGGTCATCGTCTTCTTCGACGAGGCGGACTCCCTCGGCCGGCGCGGCAGCCTCGCCCAGCAGGGTCCCCAGGGGCAGGGCCGGTTCGGCGCGCAGGCCGGCTGCCACGGTTTCTCCTACCTGTCGGAAGACGTCCGTTCGATGATCGCGCGGCAGTCGATGAACGGGCAGCAGGACGAAGGACAGCCGGCTCGGCGCAACCGGTTCGTCATGGGCGGCAACATGATGGGCGGCGGTGGCGGCGACCCGGGAACCCTCCAGGCGCTGCTGACCGAGCTGTCCGGTCTGAAGAAGCCACGCGGGATCGTCAACCGGCACGTCCGGCGACTGCTCGGCATGCGGCCCAAGCCGCCGCCCAAGTACCGGATCCTCGTCATGATGGCCACCAACATGCCGAACGCCCTCGACGAGGCTCTGCTGCGGCCCGGCCGCATCGACCGCATCTACAAGGTCGGCTATCCGTCGAAGGCCGGTCGCATCCGCACCTACGAGGGCTACTTCGACAAGGTGCAGCACCAGCTCACCGAGGCCCAGATCGACAAGCTGGCCACCATAACGCCGTACGCCACGGGCGCGACCATCAAGGACCTGGTCAACGAGTCCCTGATCAACGCGATCCGGGACGGCCGCGAGGTCATCCAGTGGTCGGACGTGGTGCGCGCCAAGCGGCTCAAGCAACTCGGCCCGCCCGAGAACGTCGAGTACATCGAGCGCGAGCGGCACGCGGTGGCCGTCCACGAGGCGTGCCACGCGGTGGTGGCCTACCGGACGCGGCACCACCTCGAGATCGACCTCGCGACGATCGAGAAGGGCGCCGACTACCTGGGCATGGTCTCCAGCATCAAGCCGGAGGACCAGTTCACGGGATGGCGCTCGGAGTACGAGGCGGACGTCATGGTCTCCCTGGCGTCCCTCGCCGGTGAGCGCATGTTCTTCTCCGACGACAACTCCTCCGGCGTCTCCGGGGACCTGACCTCCGCCACCTATGTCACCGGGCTCATGGAGTCCTACTGGGGGATGGGCGTCGGCGTCTCGTCACTGCCCGCGCTGCAGGAACTCCAGATCATGGCGGGCAAGCCGGTGCAGAAGCCCAAGACCGGCGAGGGAGGAGCCGGCTCCGGGAACGAGCCGTCCTCGCGGCGCGACGACATCGTTCCGGACATGCTGGGCGAGCGCATCGAGCACAACCTCGTCCGCCTGCTGGCCAGGACCGAGGCGCTGCTGCGGGACAACCGCCGTGAGGTGCTGTGCGTCGCCCACGCCCTGGAGACGCACAAGACGCTCGACGGTGAGGACGTCGTCGCGGTCATCGAGAGCACGCGCGGCCCGCTCATCGACGGCACGATCTACACCTCCGACCCGTTCTACGACGAGATCGAGGCCTACCACGTCGCAGCCGCCGAGGCCCACCGCACCCACAGCCGGGTCGAGGTCGAGTTGCCGGTCCCGGTGAGCCGGGTCCTGGAACTGGAGCCGGCCGCCGTGACCACCTCCACCGCGGTGGCACCGGTGGGGAGCACGCAGTCGGCGGTCTTCGCCCCGCCGAACGCCGGCGGCAACGGGTACGTGATCCAGCCGGACTTCGTGCCCTGGAACGGCGGGCCGCCTCCGGCCGGTCCC
>NZ_BOOQ01000014.1 GCF_016863315.1 Planotetraspora silvatica | reverse complement strand
GCCTCCGGCCGGTCCCGCCATGCCGCCGCCCGCCGCTCCCGCCGCCCGGACGAAGTCGTCCGGCCTGTTGTGGGCGCTCCTGGGCGGGCTCGTGGTCCTCGTGGTCTTCGCCCTGCTCGGCGTGGCGTTCTTCAACGGCGGGCAGTCGCAGGCGGTCGCCCCCGGAACGCTCTCCAGGACCACCGTGCTGGTCCTCGTCGCCGCGTTCGTCGCGCTGGCCGGCGGCATCGCCGTCGCGATCGCCGTCAGCCACGCGCACAAGGCGGAACGGCGGCGCGCCGAGCAGGCCAGGGACCTCGCGGCCGAACGGGCCCAACTGCTCGCCGCGGCCATGGATCCGGAGGTGGCGATGCGGCTGCTGGGCTACGACGGCCGCCGGGGCCCCGACAACGGTTGATCAGAGGCGGAAGCCCAGATCGGGCGTGATCTCGGTCACGTCCATCTGGGCCTTCTGCAGCCGGCCCGAGTAGTCCCAGTTCATCGATTGCCAGCGGGTGAACTGGTCGAGCACCCACATGCCGCTCTGCCTGCTGCCGTTGCCCGACTTGCCGTTCCCGCCGAACGGCAGATGGGCCTCGGCGCCCGACGTCGAGTTGTTCACGCTGACCATGCCCGCCGAGACGCCGGCCCTGAAGCGGAAGACCGCCTGCGGGTCGGTCGTGTAGATCGACGACGACAACCCGTAGCCGGGCCTGTTGGCCAGTTCGATCGCCTCGTCCATGGTGGAGAAGGTCGTCACGCCCACGATCGGGCCGAACGTCTCCTCCAGGAAGAGCCGGTCACCGGCGCGGACGCCGTCGACGATCACCGGATGGTAGAAGAGGCCGTCGCCCTCCATGCGGCCCGTCGGGCCGGGCAGCACGGTGTGGTGCGGCTCGATCCAGGCCAGGTACTCCTCGTACCGCTCCGCGAACTTGTGGTCCAGCATCGGGCCGTAGAGCACGTCGCCGTTCGGGTCGCCGATCTTCGCGTCCCGTACGGCCGCCGTGAACCGGGCCACGAACTCGTCGTGGACGTCCTCATGGGCGATCACCGTGCCGAGAGACGTGCACCGCTGGCCCGCCGTGCCGAAGCCGGCGAACAGCGCGCCCTCGACGGCGAGGTCGAGGTCGGCGTCGGGCATGACCACCATGGGGTTCTTGCCGCCGAGCTCGAGGCAGGGGGACTGGAGGTGACGGCCGCACAGTTCGCCGATGGTGCGGCCCACCGCGGTGGAGCCCGTGAAGCCGACCTTGTGAACGGTCCCCTCGCCGAGCGCCCTGTCGAGCCCCTCGTAGGTGCGGGCGCCGTCGGCGAAGACGATGTTGAGCACGCCGTCCGGCAGTCCCGCGGCGGTGAAGAGCCGGTAGAGGGCGTGCGCGGAGGCCGCGGCGTACTCGGCGGGCTTCCAGACCACGGCGTTGCCGCAAAGCAGGGCCGGCACGAGATACCACGACGGCACGGCCACGGGGAAGTTGCCCGCCGTGACGACCGCCGCGACGCCGACCGGCACGCGGAAGGTGAACAGGCTCTTGTCCGGCATCTCGGACGGGACCGTCTGGCCGTAGAGGCGGCGGCCCTCGCCGAGGAAGAAGTCGCAGGTGTCGACGATCTCCCGGACCTCGCCGAGCGCCTCGGCGTACGGCTTGCCGATCTCCTGGGTGACCAGCCGCGCGAGCGTCTCCACGTTCGCCTCGACGAGCCGCCCGATCGACGCGATCACCCGGCCGCGCACGGGCGCCGGGACGGCGGCCCATTCCCGCTGAGCGGCGGCGGCCGTACGGCAGGCGTCGGCGAACACGTCCGCGCCCGCCAACTGGACGGTCGCGACCGTCTCGTCCGGCCGTGCGGGGTTGACCGACGCGTACGGCGTGCCTGCCGGGCCGTCCTTGCCGCCGATGACGGAAACGATCTGCAGAGTCACCGTTGACCTCCGGAATGATTTCCTGCCTGGAGTTCTGATTACACAGTATTTCCGGCGCCCGCGTCGTTGGCCATCCCGGCCCGGTGGGCGACCGCGGCGGCCTGCGTCCGGCTGGCCACGCCGAGCTTGGCGAGGATGTTGGAGACGTGCACGCTGACGGTCTTCTGCGAGATGAACAGGCGTTCGCCGATCTCCCGGTTCGGCAGGCCCGCCGCGACATGCGCGAGGACCTCGCGCTCCCGGCCGGTCAGCGTCGCCAGCGGTCCGCCGGAGTCGGCGCCCCCCTCGGAGAACCGGGCGCGGCGGCCCAGTTGCGCCAGCGCCGCCCGGAACGGCTCGGCCCTCAGCCGGTCCGCCACCTCCGACGCCGCGGTCCACTCGGCGTGCGCGGCGTCGCGGTCGCCCGCTTCGAGCAGGGCCTCCGCCAGCCGCCACCGGGAGCGGGCCTCCTCGTAGACGAAGCCGAACCCGAACGCCTCCGTGGCCGTGCGCCAGACGGCCGGGCCGGCCGCGCCCCTGACGCGCTGCCACTCGGCCTCGGCTCTGGCCAGCCAGGCGAGGCCTTCCGGGCCGATCCCCGACCGGGGGCCGGAGGCCCCGTTGGCCGCCGCCCACCGGGCACGTTCGAGCAGGTCGTCGGCGAGAGCGTGATCGTCGCCCTCGCGCCGGTCGGCGAGGGCCCACAGGCCGGTCGCCGCGACCCGGATGAGGCCGGGGTCGAACGGCTCAGTGATGGCCAGGACCGCGTTGACGTGCTCGAGCGCGGTCTCCGGGTCGCCGCGCCACAACGCCTGCTCGGCCGCCAGGCACCGGCTCATGTAACTGACGAGCTCGTCGGACCAGAAGCCGGTGAGCCACTTCAGCCGCTCGGCGGCCGCCGGGCGTCCCCGGGCGACCTCGACGAACAGGGCGAAGGACGACAGGACCGCCTCCGCCTTCGTGCCCACCCGGATGCCGAAGTCGGCCGCCAGCCGTTCCGCCGCGTCCCAGTCGCCGTCGGCGAAGTGCACCAGGTACTGGAGGAATCGCAGATCGGTCCCGTAGTTGCTCCAGATGAGGCCGTTCTCGCGGGCCAGCCGGACGCCGCGCGCCGCGGACTCGGCAGCCACGTCGAGATGGCCCTGTTCGTACTGCACCCGCGCCTCGGTGAAACGTGCGCGCAGGTCGATCGACAGGTCGCCGGACGTCTGCCGGGTGGCGTCGGCGAGCAGTTCCGCGGCGCGCTCCGCGGTGCCCTTCGTCTCCTCGAAGACGGCCAGCGTGACCAGCGCGCTCACCTCCGCGTCGCGTGCCGAGGTCGCCCGGGCCACCGCCAGAGCTCGGGTCGCGGTGGCGATCGCCTCGTCGATCCGGTAGGCCTTCCACAGGACACGGGCATAGGTGGCGAGGGCCCTGGCCAGCAGAGGGCTCTCGGGCGCCAGGTCGACCGCCTCGCGAGCCGTCTCCGCCAGCCCGGGCATCTCGTCGTCGGAGTCGATGCGGTAATAGGCCATGCGTTCGTCGGTCTCGGCGATCAGGACGGGATCGTCGGCCAACCGGCGTAACCGCTGAAGCTGGGAGATCGCCCTCCGGTATTCGCCGCTCGCGGCGGCGGCCGCCGCGCTGTCCAGCGCGAGCCGCGCCCGCGGCTCGCCGGCGAGCGCCTCGGCGTCGGTCACCTTGTCCCACACCTCGAGGGCCCGCTCGAAGTGCTGGTGCGCCTCCGCGGGAGCGCCCAGCTCGGCCGCCAGCCGTCCCGCCTCGACGGAGGACCTGAGCGCGCCGGGAAGGTCGTGGCTCGCCAGGTGGTGGTGGGCCAGCTCGGCCGGAGAGTCTCCCCGCCTGGTCAGCAGCTCGGCGAAGGCCGCGTGCAGCCGGGTCCGCTCACCGGGGAGCAGGTCGTCGTAGACGGCCTCCTGGAGCAGGGCGTGGCGGAACGCGTAGCCGTCCCTGCTGGCCGTGAGCAGCCCGCGGGAGACGATCTCGCGCAGCGCCTCCTCCAGGGGCAGGTCGTCCAGACCCGTGGCGTCGCGGAGCAGGTCGTGGTCGACCCCGCGGCCGGCGACGGCGGCGACCCTGAGCACCTGCCCCGCCGTGTCGGGCAGCGACTCCACGCGGGCGAGCAGCAGGTCGGCCAGCGTCCCGGGGAGACGGGTGTGGTCGGCCGAGGCGGCCAGCAGCTCCTCGGCGAAGAACGGGTTGCCGGCGGCTCGTTCCACCACGCCGCCGATCACGCGGATGTCGGTCTCGTCGAGGGCGACCAGGTATTCGGCCATGGCGTCGTTGCCGAGCGGCCGCAGCTCGACGGACGTGACCAGCGGCAGCCGCTGGAGCTGGACCAGGACCGGGCGCAGGGGATGACGCCGGTGCAGGTCGTCGCTCCGGTAGGTCCCCACCAGGCAGACGCGCTCGCGCTGCAGCATGCGGGTGAGGAAGACGAGCAGGTCGCGGGTGGAACGGTCGGCCCAGTGCAGGTCCTCGACCACGAAGAGCACAGGACGCTCCGAGGCGACCTCGGCGAGCATGTCGAGAACCGAGCCGAACAGGCGCTGCTGCGCCAGGGCGCCCGTCGTCACGTCGGCGGAGCCGGGATCTCCTCCCGGCAGGAGGCGCTCCAGGACGGGTCTGGCCGCGATCGCCCGTCCGGCCGGGCCGTCCGGTTCGGCCATGGCTCCGCGGAGAGCGTCCGCGAGCGGCAGGTACGGCAAGGCGTCGCCGAGCTCGGCGCACTGACCGACGAGCGAGACGAAACCCCGCTGCTGGGCGCGGTCGCACAACTCGGCGATGAGCCGGGTCTTGCCGATCCCCGCGTCGCCGCCGACGAGGGCGACCCCCGCGAGCCCGTCAGTGGCGGCGTCGAGCACACCCGTCAACTGGTCGAGTTCCCCGGAGCGCCCGATCAGAGCCGTTCGCCCCGTTCTCGCCATCACGTCGCGAGTATGTCACGCGGCTCCGACGGAATTCCGCCTGCTTTCCGCGGGGTGACGTGTGCGACCGGGGTGGCGGTGCGCATGATCGTCGCGATTAGAAAAAATCTTCGAATCAGTGATGGATTTGTGTGGATATGGTCGATTCATTCGTTCGCACATTCGAATGACGTGATGCATCATTGAGGTCGCTGAGGAGCGAGGGGCGGGAGGTGGCGGGATGAGCGGTGAGGGCCAGGCGACGACCGTCGTTCCGCCCGAGGACGTGTCGTGGTGGGCGGACGAGGAGCTGCTCGGCGAGTGGCCGGACCGCACCACGGGGCCTGAGGATCCGCTGGACGCGGCTCCGGCGTGGTTGATCGCGGTCGCCGAGGCGGCTGATCGGGCGGCCGGCACCGCGCCGCGGTCGCAGTTGTGCGTGGAGCCGTTCGCGGAGGTGGCGGGGGTCGCCCCGGGCGGACGGGCTGCGGCCGCCGTGGAGCGTGCCGTCCCGCGCCTGCCCGCGTTGCCGGACGCGCATGTGCTCGATGTGCTGGCGGCCGCGCGCCGGCTGGCCTCCTGGGCGGAGGCGGTGCAGGTCATGGCGGCCGCGGAGTTGCACGGCCGGCCGGTCCGTGACGAGATCGGGCGGGCGCTGGACGCCGGCCGGGACCTCGTGGAGCTGAATCAGGCGTGTGTGGTGGAGGAGATCGCGGCCAAGCTTCGGGTCACCTCCGGATCGGCGGCGCACCTGGTGTCGCTGGGGCGGGCGCTGAGCTCGCGCTTCCCGGAGATGGGGGCGTTGCTGGCCGCCGGGGTGGTGGACGTTCCGAAGGTCCTGGCCCTGGTGCAGGGGACCGCGCTGCTCGATGAGGAGCGGGCCCGGGCGGTGCAGGCCGAGGTGGTCGGCGTGGCCGGGGAGTTGACCTCGGCCCGGTTGCGCGCGCGGGTGAACCGGCTGGCACTTCAGGCCGATCCCGAGCTGGCCGAGCGTAAACGGCGGGAGGCGGAGAACCGGGCGCATGTGCGGGTGTGGCGCAACCAGGAGGACGGCACGGCGACGCTGGCCCTGATGGGCTCCCCGGTGGCGTGGGCCCTCGCGGCCTCCGACCGGGTCGACGCGCTGGCCCGCGCGGCCAAAGAGGCGGGCGACGCCCGTCCGCTGGCCCGGTTGCGGCTGATCACGGCCTACGCCCTCCTTCTCGGCCGCGACCCCGATGGCGGCCCGGGCGGGCGAGGCTCTGATGGCGAACGGCCGCCGGATGACGAGGAGGTCCCGTGGCCTTCCGAGCCGATGCCCGACGCTCCGAGTGCCGCAGGCCTTCCGGACGCCGGCGTCCGCGCGGAGGGGCCGACCCGGCTGGACGAAGTGGTCGGCCGGGCCGGTGAGGTCCCGGTACGGCGCACGCACTGGCTGGCCGTGCCGTACGCCTCGATGAAGGGCGACGCGGACCTCCCCGGGGAACTCCAGGGTTTCGGGCTCGTCACGGTCGCCCAGGCCCGTGACCTCGCCCGCGACGCCCGCCGCTGGGTCGCCGTCCGCGACGTGGACGGCCAGATCATCCTGCACGGGGAGATCGCCGTCAGAGCAGGCCCCGATCACGACGCCCCTGGTAGTGCTCTTGAGAAAGCCGTCGAGGAGGCCGACAGGATCCCCCCGCCCGAGCCCGGCTACCGGCCCTCGGCTCGGCTCGACTTGAAGGTCAGAGCCCGCGACGGGACCTGCAGGGCACCGTCATGCAACCACTCGGCCTGGACCGCCGACGTGGACCACACCCGTGCCTACGATCAGGGCGGGCCCACCGCCTATGGCAACCTCGCCGTGCTTCACCGTCGCCACCACCGCATCAAGGGCACCGTCCCCGGAGTCCGCGTCCGGCAGATCCGCCCGGGACGACTGCTGTGGACGGCGCGGACCGGCGACACCTATCTCACGTGACCCACTGGTGATCAACCCCTGGAAGGATCCCGAACCCATGACAGCCGATCCTCAGCTCGAAATCCTCCCTCGCGACCCGGGGCCCGGGGTCTATGCCCCGACCGGCGACTACGTGCACGCGATGGAGGTCCGCGGCGCGCAGCGGCTGCTGTTCGTCTCCGGAACGATGGGACTGGACCCCACAGGCGCGGCGGGCGCCACGCTCGACGAGCAGCTCGGCCTCATCTGGTCCAACCTCACGGCCATCCTCGCGTCGGCCGACATGACCGTCGACAACGTCGTGAGGCTCACCAGCTACCTGCGTGACGCGTCCTATGCGGAGGCGAACGCGGCCGCTCGCGTGGCGGGACTCGGAGGGCGCCTCATCCCCACCACCGCCATCGTCGTGCAGACGCTCGTCAGCGATTGGCTGGTGGAGATAGAAGTGATCGCCGCCGGGTGAGGAGGCGAAGGGATTTGTCGGCGGGTGTGGCTAATGTGCGGCGCGTGACCGAACGGTGGAGCCGAGATCAGGTGCTCTCCCTCGCACCTGACGCGGCGTCGCAGAAGGCGGCGGCCGGTGTCAGCGCGCCGGGGAAATGGTCGGGCAGCGGTGCTCTTCCCGACGTGGTGTGGGGAGAGTGCAAGGGCAGCGGCGCCACGCCGTATCGGGCGTGCGTCGACCTCTCCGAACCGGCCTACAAGTGCAGTTGCCCGAGCAGGAAGTTCCCGTGCAAGCACGCGCTCGGGCTCCTGCTGTTATGGGCGTCGGGCGGGGTGCCCGACGGCGGCGCGCCCGCCGGATGGGTGACCGAATGGCTCGAGCAACGGCGCAGCCGGGCAGAGCGGCAGGACAAGCGCGAGTGCGAGCCCGCGCAGGGGTTCCGGCCCTCGAACGGCTCCGCCCAGCGGGAGAGCAGGGTCACGGCCGGCCTGTCCGAGCTGGAGCGCTGGCTGACCGACCAGATCGCGCACGGGATCGCGGGAGCGCGGCAGACCGGCCTCGCGGACTGGGACGAGCTCGGCAGGCGCCTCGTCGACGCGCAGGCCCCCGGAGTCGCCGGCGCCGTGTCCCGGCTGTCCCGCGTGCTGCGTGAGGAGGACTGGCCCGGCCTCCTGCTGGAGGAATACGCCCTGATTCATCTGCTGGCCGTCGCGTATCGCCGCGCGGACGGGCTTCCCGCGGGCCTCGTGGAGACCGTCCGGTCGCGAGTCGGGTTCCCGATCACCCGGGAGGACGTGCTCGCGTCGCCGTGGATCAGAGACGACTGGGACGTGGTCGGCGCCAGAGACGAGGAGCAGGACCGGCTGGTCGCGCGCCGGATCTGGCTGCAGGGCAGGGCGACGGGCAGGGCCGCGCTGGTGTTGTCGTTCGCGCCGATCGGCCAGGCACTGGACGCGTCGCTCGTCACGGGCACGACCGTCGACGCCGACCTGGCCTACTACCCCGGCGCGTCCCCGGTGCGCGCGCTCGTCGCCGAGCGGTACGGCCCCGCGACCGCCGGGCCCCCGGCCGGGACGAAGCTCTCCCGGGTCCCGGGCCGGATCGCCGAGGTGCTGGCCGGCGACCCTTGGGCCGATTCCTGGCCTGTCGTCCTGGGAGACGTGATCCCCTCCGCGGAGAGCCTCGTCGACGAGAGCGGGAACGCGCTCCCGTTGCACCCGTCGACCGGCGTGCCGTGGCGGCTGCTGGCCGTGTCCGGCGGGCGGCCGGTGACGGTCGCCGCCGAATGGACGCCGCGCGGGTTACGCCCGCTGACGGTATGGGACGAGGAAGGCCAGGTGGTACGGCTGTGAACACACCGGCTGTGAACGTGACGTGGGAGGACCTGGTCTCCACGGCGTTGGTGGGCACCGACCGCCGTTCCACGTCGCCCGGCGAGGTGTTGGACCAGGCGGCCGTGCAGGCGGTGCGGGCACGCGCCGGCCGGCGGACGCGCGAGGGCCGCCCGCCCGCGCCCGCCGCGGAAGAGACGCGTCCGCTCGCCGCGCGCGCCGCCGGTGACCGGCTCGCCCGCATGCTGGGAGGCGAGCAGGCGCGGCTGTTGCCCGAGTGGCTGGAGGCCGCGGCGGTGATCGGCGTGCGGGTGCCCGCCCACCTGATTCCCGGGCTGCTCGACCTCGGCGCGCGCGACCGGTCGATCCGGTCGCATCTGGGCGCCCTCACCGGGGCCCGCGGGCGATGGCTCGCGGAGCTCAACCCCTCATGGAGCTACCTGCTGGCCGAGGCGGCGGACATGCCCTCCGGCGATCTGTGGGAGTTCGGCACCAGCGGTGACCGTAGAGGTTATCTGGCCGCGCTGCGCGCCGCCGCTCCCGCCCAGGCCCGGGAGTTGCTGGAACAGGGCTGGGACAAGGAGACGCCGGAAGACCGGGCCGCGTTCGTGCTCCTCCTCTCGGAGGACCTGGGCATGGACGACGAGCCCTTCCTGGAGGCGGCGCTCGACGACCGGAGGAGAGAGGTGCGCCAGGCCGCCGCCGACCTGCTCACCCGCCTGCCCGAGTCGCGGCTGGCGCTGCGGATGGCCGAACGGGCCGCCAGGTTCCTCGTCAAGGACGGCGGCGGGCTTCGCGCCGATCCGCCGAAGGCGTGCGACAGCACGATGGAGCGTGACGGCGTCAGGCCCCGGCCCCCCGCTGGTACGGCGCAGCGCGGCTGGTGGCTGCAGCAGGTGGTCGCCCGCACGCCCCTGGCCTTCTGGGCCGGTCATCTGGGGCTGCCTCCGGAAAGGGCCGTCCAGCTGAAGGTCGGCGACTGGGCCCGGGAGGTCGCCATGGGCTGGACCCGGGCGGCGATCCTGCAGCACGACGCGCGGTGGGCTCGCGCCCTGTTCGAGGTCGAGCCGCTGACGGACCTCCTGGCGGTCCTGCCGCCGGAGGAGCAGTCCGCGAGGGCCGCCGAACTGGTCGTCCGCCACCCCGTCGACGGACAGATGATCATGATGCTGGGCGGTGTGGCCAGACCTTGGGGCCCCCGGCTGGCCAAGGCCGTACTCAAGAAGATCGTGGAGACGTCCGGGACGCAGCCGTGGAACGCCGGCGAGCTGATCCGGCTGGCGGGCGAACGGCTCGACCCGGCGATGCACGGCCACGTCCAGGAGATCGCCGAGCTGGCCGTCACCCTGCGGTTCCGTTATGACATGTCGAAGGAGCTTTCGTGACCACCGTCCTGCGTCCCCACGCGGAAGACCTGTACGCCGAGGAGCTGGCGATCCTCGCCAAGAGCGACGACCGCACACGCCCGCCCGGCTGGCGGCTCTCCCCGTGGGCGGTGACCACCTACATCCTCGGGGACGGCGACCAGATCACGCCCAAGTACATCGGCCCGCGGCGGATCGTCGAGGTCGCGGTGGCCACTCTCGCGACCGACCGGGCGCTGCTCCTGCTGGGCGTCCCCGGCACCGCGAAGACCTGGCTCTCCGAGCATCTGGCCGCGGCCGTCAGCGGCGACTCCACCCTGCTCGTGCAGGGGACGGCGGGCACGGCCGAGGAGGCGATCCGCTACGGGTGGAACTACGCCCGTCTCCTGTCGGAGGGTCCCTCCCGCGAGGCGATGACCCCGAGCCCGGTGATGCGGGCGATGGCCGAGGGGCGGCTGGCCCGGGTGGAGGAGCTCACCCGGATGCCCTCCGACGTCCAGGACGCGCTGATCACGGTCCTGTCCGAGAAGACGCTGCCCATCCCCGAGCTCAACGACGAGGTCCAGGCGGCCAAGGGATTCAACGTCATCGCCACGGCCAACGACCGGGACCGGGGGGTCAACGACCTGTCGAGCGCGCTGCGCAGGCGCTTCAACACCGTCGTGCTGCCCGTCCCCGCGAGCGCGGAGGAGGAGGTGGAGATCGTGTCCCGGCGGGTGGCCCAGCTCGGCCGCTCGCTGGAACTGCCCGAGACCCCGGCCGGGATTGAGGAGATCCGCCGCGTGGTCACGGTCTTCCGCGAGCTCCGCGCCGGAGTGACGTCGGACGGGCGGACCAAGGTCAAGTCGCCGAGCGGCACCCTGAGCACGGCCGAGGCGATCTCGGTGGTGACCAGCGGGATCGCCCTAGCGGCGCACTTCGGCGACGGCGTGCTGCGTCCCGCCGACATCGCGGGCGGGATCGTCGGCGCGGTCATCCAGGACCCGGTGGCCGACCGGGTGGTCTGGCAGGAGTACCTCGAGGCCGTGGTCCGCGACCGCGACGACTGGCGCGACTTCTACCGGGCCTGCCGCGATGCGGGCTGACGTCGCCGCACCGTCGATCCTGGGCGTCCGGCACCACGGCCCCGGCTCCGCGAAGGCGGTTCGCGCCGAACTCGAACGGCTCAAGCCGGACGTCGTCCTCATCGAAGGCCCCCCGGAGGCCGACCCGCTGATCGCGCTGGCGGGCGATCCCGGCATGGAACCGCCGGTCGCGCTCCTGGCGCACGCGCAGGGACGGGCCGCCTTCTGGCCGTTCGCCGTGTTCTCACCCGAATGGCAGGCGATCACCTACGCGCGCGAGGCGGGCGTCGAGGTGCGCTTCTGCGACCTGCCCGCCGCGCACAGCCTCGCCCTGCCCGAAGAGGAGGAGGCCGTACGGCTCGACCCGATCGGGGAACTCGCCCGGGCCGCGGGTTACGACGATCCCGAACGCTGGTGGGACGACGTCGTCGAGCATCGCGGGGAGAGCGGGACCCTCCACGCGGTCGCCGAGGCGATGGCGGCCATCCGGGAGGGACACGAGCCGTCCGGCACCGAGGCGCTGCGCGAGGCCGCCATGCGCCGGGCTCTGCGCAAGGCGCTCAAGGAGGGGTTCGGGTCCGTGGCCGTCGTCTGCGGCGCGTGGCACGTCCCCGCGCTGACCGACCTGCCGTCCGCGGCGGAGGACGAGCGGTTGCTACGGGGCATCCCCAAGGTCAAGGTCGACATGACCTGGGTGCCGTGGACGCACGGGCGGCTCGCCGCGCGCAGCGGGTACGGCGCGGGCGTCGCCTCGCCGGGCTGGTACGACCACCTGTTCTCGGCTCCCGACCGTCCCGTCGAGCGCTGGCTGGCCGGCGCCGCGGCGGTCCTGCGTGAGGAGGGCCTGCCGGTCTCCTCCGCCCACGTGATCGAGTCCGTACGGCTCGCGCAGGGCCTGGCCGGGCTCCGCGGCCGGCCTCTCGCGGGGTTGTCGGAGGTGACGGAGGCCGCCAGGGCCGTGTTGTGCGAGGGCGACGACCTGCCCGTGGAGCTCATCCAGCGCCGCATGGTCGTGGGGGAGCGGCTCGGCGGCGTGCCGGGCTCGACCCCGATGGTCCCGCTTCAACGGCACCTGCGGGAGGAACAGCGGCGGTGGCGCCTCAAGCCCGAGGCTCTCCCGCGCGAGCACGACCTCGACCTGCGCAAGCCGCTCGACCTCGGGCGCAGCCGCCTGCTGCATCGGCTCAACATGATCGGCGTGCGGTGGGGGACCACGCGGGAGACCCGCGGGAAGGGCACCTTCAAGGAGTCGTGGACGCTGGAGTGGCATCCCGAGTTCGACATCGCCCTCATCGAGGCCGCTCCCTTGGGAATCACGGTCGACGGCGCGGCGGCCGCCCGGGCCAGGGAACTCGCGGCGGAGGAGAGCACGTCCCTGGCCGATCTGACCTCGCTGGTCGAGCGGTGCCTGTTCGCCGACCTGGCCGGCGCGCTGCCGGACATCCTCCAGGCGATCAAGGACAAGGCGGCGCTCGACGGGCAGGTGTCCCATCTCATGGCGGCCCTTCCCGCGCTCGTCCGGGCGCAGCGCTACGGCGACGTCCGCGGGAGCGGCGGGCTGGCCGCGATCACCGACTCGCTGCTCGCGCGGATCTGCGCCGGCCTGGCGCCCGCTCTGACCGGGCTCGACGACGACTCGGCCCGGCAGATGGTCGCCCTCATCGACGGCGTCCACAGCGCGGTGGGGCTGCTCGAGAGCGACCTGTGGCAGGCGACGCTCGCGAACCTGGCCCGGCGCACCGGCCTGCCGGGGATCATCGAGGGCCGGATCGTGCGCATCCTCTTCGACGCCGACGCGAGCGTGGACGACGTCTCCGTCCGCATGGCACGGGCGATGTCCTCCGGCAACCCGCCCGAGCGGGCGGCAGCGTGGATGGAGGGCTTCCTGTCGGGCGGAGGCCTGCTGCTGGTCCACGACCCGAGGCTGCTCGCGATCGTGGACGGCTGGCTCACGGGGCTGCCGGCGGAGGCGTTCGTCGACGTGCTTCCGCTGCTCAGGCGCACCTTCGGGGCCTTCGCGGCGCCCGAGCGCCGCATGATCGGCGATCGCGTCAGATCCGGCGCCCCCGTTCCCGCCCACGAGGTGTCCGGCATCGACGACGAGCAGGCCGCGGGAGCCGTACGGACCGTTCTGGAAATCCTGGGGAGAGCGTGATGGACGAACGGGCACGCCGGTGGAGGCTGGTGCTCGGAGGCGCGGCTGAGGGCGCCCTGCAGGGCGCCGACGCCGGCATGGACGCCGCGCTCGCGGCGCTCTACGAACGGGGGGCAGGTCTCGGCGCGTCCGCGCCCCGGGTGGCGAGATGGCTGGGGGACATCAGGGAGTACTTCCCGTCGACCGTCGTCCACGTCATGCAGAAGGACGCGATCGAGCGGCTCAACCTGACCCGCCTGCTCCTCGAACCGGAGATGCTGGAGGCCGTCGAGCCCGACGTGCATCTCGTCGGGACGCTCCTGTCGCTCAACCGGGTGATGCCCGACAAGGCGCGGGAGTCCGCCCGGGCGGTCGTCAGGAAAGTCGTGGCCGAGCTGGAGGCCAGGCTCGAGCGGCGGACCCGCGCCGCCGTCACCGGTGCGCTGGACCGCTCGGCCAGGACCCACCGGCCGAGGCGGGCGGCCGACATCGACTGGAACCGCACCATCAAGGCCAACCTGAAGAACTACCTGCCCGAACGGAACACGGTGGTGCCGTCCCGGCTCGTGGGCTACGGCCGAAGGCAGCAGGCCGTCCAGCGGGAGGTCGTCCTGTGCATCGACCAGAGCGGGTCGATGGCCGCCTCCGTGGTCTACGCGAGCGTCTTCGGCGCCGTCCTCGCCTCGATGCGGTCGCTCCGGACCTCGCTCGTGGTTTTCGACACCGCGGTCGTCGACCTCACCGATCAGTTGCACGATCCGGTCGAGGTGCTCTTCGGCACCCAGCTCGGCGGCGGCACCGACATCAACCGGGCGATCGCCTACTGCCAGGGCCTCGTCACCCGGCCGTCGGACACGATCTTCCTGCTGATCAGCGACCTTTATGAGGGCGGCGTGCGTGAGGAGATGCTGCGCCGGGTGGCCGCGATGACCGACGCCGGCGTCCAGGTCATCGTCCTGCTCGCCCTGTCCGACGAGGGGACGCCGCAGTACGACCACGACAACGCGGCGGCGCTCGCGCAGATGGGGGTGCCGGCGTTCGCCTGCACACCTGACGCGTTCCCCGAGCTGATGGCCGCGGCGATCGAGCGCCGGTCCTACGACCAACGTCCGATGGCCGCCCCCGGCCGCCACCCGTAAGGTCCATGCCATGTCCGCCACGTTGACCGAGTCCGCCGTGTTCTCCCCGCGCCTGCGCGCTCTGAGCGCCGGGATGATCGCGCTGAGCACGCTGGTCGCGTTCGAGTACCTCGCCGTGGCGACGGCGATGCCCGTCGTCGGGCGTGAGCTCGACGGCTACCACCTGTACGGCCTGGCCTTCAGCGGCGGCCTGGCCGCGGGAGTGATCGCGACGGTCGTGGGCGGGCGCTGGAGTGACGCGAAGGGCCCGCGTGCGCCTCTGTGGACCGGCGTCGCCGCCTTCATGGGCGGCCTCCTCATCGCCGGGACGGCACCCACGATGGAGGTTTTCCTCGCGGGCCGGTTCATCCAAGGGCTCGGCGGCGGCCTGTTCAACGTCGCGCTCTACGTCCTGGTCGCCCAGGTGTATCCGGCCCAGGCGCACCCCCGGGTCTTCTCGCTGCTGGCCGCCGCCTGGGTGCTGCCCTCGGTGGTCGGGCCCGCGATCACCGGCATCGTCGCCGAGCAGCTGAGCTGGCGGTGGGTCTTCCTGGGCGTGCCGGTGCTCGCCGCTCCGGCGGCGCTCGTCCTGTGGCGCGGCCTGCCGCGGGGGACCGCGCCGCCCGCCGGGGCGGACGGGAACCGGGACTTCGTGCCGGCCCTCGTGTGGGGCGCGGTGGCCGCCGTGGGCGCGGCCCTCCTCCAGTACGGCAGCGGCACGTCGTGGCCCGGTTCGTCGCTGGCGATCGTGGGCCTGGTGCTCCTCGCTCTCGCGCTGCCCCGCCTGCTGCCGCCGGGGACGTTGCGGGCGGCGCGCGGCCTGCCGGCCGTCGTGGCCCTGCGCGGGCTCGCGGCCGGCGCGTTCTTCGCCACCGAGGTCTTCGTCCCTCTCACCCTGACGTCCGAGCGGGGGCTCAGCCCGGCTCAGGCGGGCATCGCCCTCACCGGAGGCGCGCTGGCCTGGTCGCTCGGCTCGTGGATCCAGGGGCGCGGGTCGTTCGGCAGGGCGACCGTCCTCCGCGTGGGCACGGCGCTGATCGCGGCCGGGATCGCGGTCACCGCTCTGGCCGTCTTCGAGAGTGTCCCCGTGCTCGCCGCGTTCGCGGGATGGGTCCTCGCCGGGCTCGGCGTCGGCCTGGTCTACCCGACGTTGTCCGTCCTCGTCCTCGAGTTGTCCGCGCCCGGCGAGGAGGGCAGGAACTCCGCGTCCCTCGCCATCGGAGAGTCCGTGTTCTCGATCGTCGCCGTCGCCGCCACAGGTGCGATTTTCGCGGGGTTCGGCGGCACACCGGCCGTCTATCTGGCGTGTTTCGGCCTGCTCGTCGTCATGGCGGGGACGGGTGCCGCCGTCGCCGGGCGTTTTGACCACGCTCGCTGAGCGGGCACCATGGAGATCTGAAACAAGGGGGATTTCCATTGCCGCGCGTTCGGGAGCTCGAGATCTTCAGGATGACCCTGCCGTACGGCAGGCGTCCGGAGAGCGCCCTGGTCAAGTTCACCGACTACGGCGGCATGGCCGGCTGGGGTGAGATCGTCCAGCCGTCGCCCGACAACCCGCTCGAGAAGTCCCTGCCCGCGCTGATCGGCGTCGACTGGGAGCATCCGTCCGAGCTCGGGGAGATCCCCGGCGGGGCGGCCGGCGACATGGCCTGCTGGGACCTGTGGGGACGGATGAGCGGAGTCCCGGTGTTCCACGCCCTCGGCGGGACCCGTACCTCGCTGATCGCCACCGTGCGGGTGCAGGCCGACCGCTCGCTGGAAAGCATGGTCGCCCGGGTGAACCGCCACGTCGGCGGGGGCTACGCCCACGTGACGATCGACATCCACCCCGGCTGGGACGTGGAGCCGGTCCGCGCCGTCAGGGCCGCCTATCCGGGGCTGGCCATCGCGGTGGACGGCCGCGGCGCCTACACCGAGATCTCCCAGCTCGAGGCGCTGGACTCCTACGACCTGGCCGCCATCGAGCGTCCGTTCGCGGACCTGCTGACCAGCGCGGAGTTGCAGGACCGGGTGAGCGCGCCGGTCGCGGTGGAGGTCCACTCGGTGGCCGAGCTGGACGAGGCGGTCGGCCTGCACGCCGGTCGCGCGCTGCTGCTGCGCCCGTCGCGGTTCGGCTCGCTCGGCGCCGTGCGCGCCGCGCACGACCGGGCGGTGGCGGCGGGATGGGACATCGTCTGCATGGGCGGTCTCGGCGTGGGACTGGCCCGCGCGGCGACGGTGGCCGTGGCCAGCCTGCCGGGGTGCACGCTTCCGAGCGCCGTGGCCGAGCCGCCGCAGAGCGCCCAGGTCGTCGTCCCCCCGGTCGGCGCCTCCGGCGGCGTCGTCGCGGTCCCCCTCACCCAGCCGGGCCTCGGCCACACCGTCGACGAGGCCAGGGTCCGCCGCCTGTCCAGGGAGTCCTTCCGGGTCTGAGGGACCGGCCAGGGGCGTCACACCGCGGCGCAGCCCTCACCGATGGCGGCGAACGCCGGTGCGGGCTCGGCGACGACGGGCCGGTGCGGCGCGGGGACGGGGGCGGCCGACTCGCGCAGGGCCTGCGCGGTGAGCGACCGGATCCGCGCCCAGTCGGGGGTGACCGTGCTGATCAGCGGAGGCATGAACTGCAGGCTCGTCACCCCGGCCTGCTTGACCTTCCAGGCGAGCGGGACCAGGTGCTCCAGCATGGGCCGGGGCACGTCGGTGCTGATGATCTCCTCGGTGGCCTCGGCCATCTGGCCGAAGTGCCTGAGCACGGCCGCCGGGTCCGCCTGCTGGAGCAGCGCGCCGAACACGCAGCGCTGACGGTGCATGCGGTCGTAGTCGTCGCTGCCGGTGCGCGACCGGGCGTACCAGAGCGTGTCGGAGCCGTTCAGCCGGCGGGTCCCCGCGGCGACCGTGCCCTCGCCGTAGGTGCCGTATGTGATGTCCCTGTCGACGCTGAGCACCAGCCCGCCGAGGGCATCGATGATCTTGGCGAAGCCCCAGATGTTGACCATCGCGTACCAGTCGATCCGGATGCCCAGGATGTGACCGATGGTCTCCTTCAGCACCTGGGGGCCCATGTTCGTGCGGCCGCCGAAGAGCTCGGGATGGTCGTCGGCGTACTGCCACACCGAATACAGCAGGTCCTCACGCCAGCCGGGCCGCGACTCCGGCAGGAGGAACCCGGTCGGGAAGCGCGCCGCCATGGGGCTGCCCGGCGGGAAGCGCACGTGCTCGAGGTTGCGCGGCAGACCCAGCAGCACGGTCTTCCCCGTACGGACGTCCACGCTGGCCACGTTGATGCTGTCGGTCCTGATCCCGACGCGGGTGGTGTCCCCGTCTCCGCCGAGCAGGAGCACGTTGACGCGGCTCCGGCCGGCCCAGGGGTCCTCCGGCCTGACGGGCTCACCGGGGATCCCCGGCGCAGTGAAGACCGTGTCGATGGTCCGTTCCGAGATCGCCGCGTACTCGGCGACGACGGTGAACGGCACGGCGACCAGGACGGCCAGCGTGCCCGAGGCCAGGCCGGTGACCACCTGCGCGCCCTGCGGCAGGGTTCCCGGGCGGAGCACCACGAACGAGTGCACCACGAGGCAGAGCCAGGCGACGGCGCCGACCAGGGCGCCGACGGTGATCGGGATCAGCCAGGCGATCGCCCGTCCCGCCGTGCCGGCGTCGGCAGCCGCCGACACCACGACGAGGCAGGCGGCGAGCGTCACGTAACCGCCGAGCAGGGCGAACCCGGTGCGCCGCCAGCCGGCGTGGAGGTGGGCGGCGCCCGGCACGAGAGCCGACAGCGCGACCCAGCCGATCAGCGCGGCGGCTTTTCTCGACGACACACCCCAGGAACGCATTTTCACATTGAAGCGGTCTGTCCCCGGACGTACCGATGGGCGAACGACGCCTAGCGAGTCGCGACCCGCGGTTTGCCCGGGCCCTGCCCGCGAGGTCTTCCGCTTGACCACCTCTTGTCCGTTAACCGACGCCGTTTACGATGTGCGCCGTGGACGACATTCTTGGCCCCGATTACGAGGCCATCACCCTGCCCATGGGCCGCGACAGCGAAGGGGAGGTCGTCGCGACGCTCGTCCGGCGGCCGGTTCCGGGGTCCCGCCGGGCCGTCCTCTACCTCCACGGGTTCACCGACTACTTCTTCCAGACGCACGTCGCCGACCACTTCGTCTCCCAGGGGATCGGCTTCTACGCCCTCGACCTGCGGAAGTACGGACGGTCGTTGCTGCCGCACCAGACCAGGGGCCTCGTCGGCAGCGTCACCGACTACTTCCCCGAGATCGACGAGGCCGTCCGCATCGTCAGGGAGGACTGCGACGAGCTGACGATCATGGCGCACTCGACCGGCGGCCTGATCGCCGTCCTGTGGGCCGACCGGACGCGCGGCCGCGGACTGGTCGACGCACTCGTCCTCAACAGCCCGTTCCTCGACCTCAACGTGCCCGCTCTCGTCAGGGGCGCCGCCGACGCGCTCGGGGGCGTCCTGGCCAAGCTGCCCCCGAAGACGGTGCTCCCGCTCGGCGTGGCCACCGCGTACGGCACGAGCCTCCACCGCGACCACCAGGGGGAGTGGGACTACGACCTCGCGTGGAAGCCGCTCGAGGGCTTCTCCGTCCACGCCGTGTGGCTGGCGGCGATCAGGCGGGCGCACCGGCGCCTCCACGCCGGGCTGCGCGTGGACGTGCCGGTGCTCGTGCTGGCCGCCGAGCAGAGCCTCAAGGCCCGCGACTTCGTGCCGGGGGCGCACGGCGCGGACATCGTCCTCGACACCGAGCAGATCGCCCGCTGGTCCACCCGGATCGGCCCGCACGTCACCTGCGTCCGCGTGCCCGGCGGCATGCACGACCTCGTGTTGTCGGCGGAGCCGGTGCGCAAGCAGGTGTTCGCGGAGATCGACCGGTGGACGGCCTACGCCTACCAGGGGAAGGCGTACAACCCGTAGTAGGCGGCGGTCAGCAGCAGCAGTCCCGTGCCGCCGAGGACGCCGATCAGGACGCTCTTCTGCCAGCGGGTCGGCTCCCAGCCGTCCCGCAGGCCGCTCAGCACCGCCGCGGCCGCGGCGACCTCCTGCAGGAGCATCACGACCGCCAGGAGCCGCACGACCAGCCATCCGGCCTGTACGGCGGGCCACGCGCCCGCCTGGTTGACCGAGAACAGCACGATCAGCGTGATGAACGCGAGGACTGCGGCGAGCTCTCCGAGACCGGTCCAGGCCATCCGCCGCAGCCGGCGCCGGACCGCGGGCCAGATGTCGACCACCGGCTCCAACGGCGCCTGCAGCCGCGTGTCGCGTCCCCGGATCCGCACGACCATCTCCGTGACCGGCGCCGCCACGTAGCCGACGGCGGCCAGGCAGATGGTCAGCCAGAGGATCGTGACGCCGCCGTACCACGGGGCGGCGGGCACGTCGCTCGCCTCGAACCGCTGCACGGGAGTCGCGCCCGCGATGGGCACCGACGGCTTGGCCGTACGGGGGAGGTCCCTGATCCAGTTGGCCAGGGTCGGCAGGTAGTCGGGGACGAAGGGGCCGCCGGTCATCCGCATGGCGTGGTCGGCGCCGGCGAGGAAGCGGATCGTGTAGTCGGGGTTCCCGGCCGTCCGCAGCGCGCCGGTCAGCGTCTCCGTGCTCTCCACGAAGGGGATGGAGGGATCGGTCGTGCCGTACAGCGCGAGGACCGGCTGCTTCATGCCCTGGAGCGCGGGGACGCCGTCGTGGCGCAGGAAGTCGAAGCCCACGCCGCCCATCGCGCGGGTCAGCAGGTCACGCACGCCGGAGGGGGCGTGCAGGCGCAGCAACTGCTCGTTCAGCGCCCACGCGACCTGCCGCAGGGGGGAGACGTTCGGCGACGACACCAGGACCACGTACGCCACGTCTCTGCTGGCCGCGGCGATCGGGACCACCCAGCCGCCTTCGCTGACGCCCCATAACCCGGCCTTGGCGGGATCGACGTCGGACCGTTGCAGCAGCGTGTGCAACATGCGCAGCGCGTCGTCCGCGAGCAGGGAGAAGTCACGCTGCCGGAAGTTGTAGCCCACGGTGCGCTTGTCATAGGAGAGGGTCACGACGCCCGCCTTGGCGAGCCACTCCGACTGGGTGGTGAACTCCGACCCGCTGCCCGATCCCGAGCCCTGGACGAACACCATCGCCGGGTGCCTGCCCGGCGTCGTGGGGGACTTGATCGTGGCCGTCAGCGTCTCGTTCTTGGCGGCCACCTTGACGTGCTCGGTCCTGATCGGCGCCGTGGCGGCGACCGGACGCGTCTCCGACGCCGGCTGGGCGGGCAGGTTGCTGAACTCTGGAGAGGCGGTCAGGGGTGGAGGATCGAACGCCGGAGGAGACAGCATGTAGCCGATCGCCGCCAGCACGACCAACAGCACACCCGCCGCGAAACCCAGCGTGCTCCGGCCGACATTCATGAGGCCGCTCCCCGGTGGATCATCCTGTACCGAGTCCAGGCTAAGTCATTACTCGTTCCATGGCCCGGATGGATTTGGGATCAGTGGGGCCGCATTTGTCGGAGGGACCTGTTAGCTTCCTGCGACATGCGTGTCCTGCACACTTCCGACTGGCATCTCGGCCGGTCGTTCCACCGGGAGAGCCTGCTGAGCGCCCAGGCCGCCTTCGTGGAGCACCTCGTCGAGACGGTCAGGGCCGAGCGGGTCGACGTCGTGGTGGTCTCCGGCGACGTCTACGATCGGGCGCTGCCGCCCGTCGACGCGGTGGCCCTCTGCGACGAGGCGCTCGCCCGGCTGAAGGCGGAGGGTGTGCACACGGTGCTGATCAGCGGCAACCACGACTCCTCCATACGGCTCGGCTTCGGCGCCGGCCTCATGGAGCGGGTGCACCTGCGGACCGACCCGGCGCGTGCCTGGGATCCCGTCGTCATCGGCGACGTGGCCTTCTACGGCATCCCCTATCTGGAGCCCGAGCTGGTCAGGGGCCCCTGGGAGCTGGCCGAGCGCACCCACACGGCCGCGATCACGCACGCCATGGAGCGGATCCGCGCCGACAGGTCCGGCCGGCGCAAGGTCGTGCTCGCCCACGCGTTCGTCACCGGCGGCGAGGCGAGCGACAGCGAGCGGGACATCAGCGTCGGCGGGGTGTCCCACGTGCCGCTGGCCGCCTTCGCCGGCGCCGACTACGTGGCGCTGGGCCATCTGCACGGCCGTCAGGTGATGAGCGAGACCGCCCGCTACTCGGGGTCCCCGATCGCCTACTCCTTCTCCGAGGCGGGGCAGCGCAAGGGGTCCTGGCTGGTGGATCTCGACGCCGGCGGGCCGGGGGACGCCCGCGTCGGCTTCGTCCCCGCGCCCGTTCCCCGGCCCGTCGGCACGCTGAGCGGCCGTCTCGACGACCTGCTGACCGATGCCCGTCACGCGGACCGCGAGGACCACTGGCTCCAGGTGACCCTCACCGACCCGGTCCGTCCGCGCGAGGCCATGGAGCGCCTGCGGCGCCGCTTCCCGCATACGCTGGCGCTCGCCTTCAAGCCCGACGGCCCGGTGGCCGCGCCCGCCCGGCCGCCCCGCGTCGCGGGGCGCGCCGAGATCGACGTGGCGGCCGATTTCGTCCGCGAGGTCCGCGGCGAGCCGGCCGACGACGAGGAGATCCGCCTGCTCGGGGCGGCCGTCGAGGCCTCCCGGATCAAGGAGAGCCTGTGAGATTGCACCGGTTGGTGCTGGAGGCGTTCGGGTCCTTCCCCGGGGCCGAGGAGGTCGACTTCGACGCCCTCGGCGAGGCGGGGCTCTTCCTGATCCACGGGGCGACGGGCGCGGGCAAGACGACCGTGCTCGACGCGGTCTGCTACGCGCTGTACGGCCGGGTGCCCGGCCGGCGGGACAGCGCCCGCAGTCTGCGCTGCGACCACGCACCTCCCGGGCGGGGGCCCGTCGTCACGCTGGAGGTGACGATCCGGGGGCGGCGCCTGCGTGTCACCCGGTCGCCCGCCTGGATGCGGCCCAAGCTGAAGGGAGAGGGT
This sequence comes from Planotetraspora silvatica, assembly GCF_016863315.1. Lineage (GTDB taxonomy): Bacteria > Actinomycetota > Actinomycetes > Streptosporangiales > Streptosporangiaceae > Planotetraspora > Planotetraspora silvatica. Next base: position 45,811 of record NZ_BOOQ01000014.1, on the reverse strand, counting down.
CTGGTCGAAGAGAAGGCCAAGGTCCTCGTGGAGGAGTTCACCGGCACGTGGATCGGGCGGAGCACCCGCGCCGACGAGGCCGGTCACCTGATCGGCGAGTTGCTCGGGATGAACGCCGAGCAGTTCTGGCAGGTCGCCATGTTGCCGCAGGGTGACTTCGCCCGATTCCTGCAGGCGGACGGCGACGACCGCCGCAGGCTCCTCGAGAAGCTGTTCTCCGTCAAGATCTTCACCGACGTCGAGGCGTGGCTGGCCGACCACCGCACGCGGACCGGGCGCGATCAGCAGGAGCTCCGGCAGCGGGCCCAGTCCGTCGTGGACCGCATGCGCGGGGCGGCGGGCGCGGAGCTTCCCGTCCCGGAGGACGAGCCCGAGGCGGTGGTCGCCCTCGCCGCCGCCGCCTTCGAGCGCGCCGCCGGGGAATGGGCGGTGAGCGAGGCCCGCCTGCGCTCCGCCCGGGACCGGCTCGCCGGCGGCCGGGCGCTGGCCGACCGCCGGCGCAGGCACGCGGACGCGCTCGCCAGACGTGAGGCACTGGACGGCGCCGCCGAGGAACGGGTGGACATCCAGGCGATCCTCGACGACGCGGCCAGGGCCGCGCGGGTGCTGCCGCTGATCCGCCTGGCGGAGCAGCGGGCCGAGACCGCGGCCAAGGCCCGGCGGCTGGCCGCCGACGCCACGAGCCGGGCGCTGCCGGGGGAGGAGCCGCCCGGTGAGGAGCGCCTGGCTGCCATGGAACGGGAGCGCCTCGACGAGGTCGCCCGTGTGCGGCAACTCCTCCCCGAGGAGACCCGCCTGCGGCAGGTGCGCGCCGATCTCGGCGCCGGCAGGCGCAGGCTCACCACTCTCGAGGAGCGTGAGGCGGTCCTCGCCGTCCGGCTCGCCGCATTGCCCGAGGGTCGGCGCGAGGCCGGCAGGCTCCTCGACGAGGCGCGACTGGCGGCGGCGGGCATCCCGGGCCTGGCGGCCGCCAGGGACACCGCGGCGCGTGCCGCCGAGGTGACCCGGCGGATCGGCGTGCTGGAGGCCGAGCTCGCGGCTCTCACGGAGAGCGAGAAGGAGATCCTCGCCGCCTCCCAGACCCGCCAGCTGGGGGTTCCGGCGCTGGCGGCCGCCGCGCGGCTGGCCCGCGAGCTCGACGCGGCCGAGCATGCCAGGCGCGTCGCGGTGGACGGGGCGCAGGCCGCGCGCGACCGGCTGCAGGAGGTGCGCCGTGCCCGGATCGAGGGCATGGCCGCCGAGCTGGCGGCGTCCCTCGTCGAGGGGGAGCCGTGCGTGGTGTGCGGGTCGGCCGACCACCCCGCGCCGGCCGAAGCCGCCGGCCGGGCGTTGAGCGGCGACGACGAGCAGGCGGCCCAGGACGCCTTCGAGATCGCCCGCCAGGCCCGCGAGGCGGCGGAGGAGAGGTGCGCCGAGTGGTCCTCGCGGCTCGCCGCCGAGATCCGTGACCAGGTGGCCCTGGCGGGCCGCCGCGTCGCCGAGACCACGACGGTGCTCGGCGCGTTGCTGGAGGAGAAGGAACGCCTCGCCGGCGACGGCGGCGACCTCGACGAGGCGGAGCGTAGCCTGCGGCGCGCCGAGCAGGTCGCGGGCCGGGAGCCCGAGCTGGCGGACAGGGCCGCCCGGCTGGCGGCCGAGCTGGAGGATCTGACGGTCCAGGCCCAGGAGATCGCGATCGAGGCGGCGGACACCCGGGCACGTGACGAGCAACTGACCGCGGACGAAGGCAGGCTCGCCGCGCTGGTGGACGCCGCGCGAGGTGGCGACGCGTCACTCGCGGCCCGGCTCGACCGACTCGTCGACGAGGCCGCCCTCCTCGGGGACGCCGGCGAGGCGGCCCGCGCCGCCGCCACGGCGGACCTCGAACGCCGGGCGGCGCTCGAGCGGGCCGCCGACGCCGCGACCGACGCGGGGTTCGCCGGGCTCGAGCACGCCGGGGCGGCGGTGCGCGCGCCGGCCGATCTGGAGGCGATGGCCGAACGCCTCAGGTTCCTCGACGGTGAGCAGGTGGCCGTCGGCCGGCTGCTCGCCGATCCCGAGCTCGTCGCCGCGGCGGCCGAACCCGCGCCGGACCTCGTGACCCTGGAGAGCGAGCATGACCGGGCCGACCGGGAGCACGCCGCCCGCACCTCGGCCAGGGATCTCGCCGGCGAGACGGCGTTCCGGCTCACGGCCCTCGCGGGGGAGCTGGGCGAGGCCCTCGCCCGCTACCGTCCGGCCGCCGAGCGGCACCGGCTCGCCCGCCGGCTCGCCGAGCTCGCGGGCGGGACGTCCGCCGACAACCAGTGGCACATGCGCCTGTCGTCGTTCGTGCTCGGCGAGCGGCTCAGGCAGGTGGTCGAGGCCGCCAACGAGCGGCTCGAGCACATGTCGTCGGGGCGCTACCTGCTCCAGCACGACCTCCGCCGGGCCGCGGGCGACCGGGGCCGGTCGGGCGGCGGGCTCGGCCTGCGCGTCCTCGACGCGTGGACCGGCGTCGACCGGGACCCGGCCACGCTGTCCGGCGGGGAGAGCTTCATCACCTCCCTCGCCCTCGCGCTGGGGCTGGCCGACGTCGTGACGGCCGAGGCGGGCGGCGCGGAGATCGGCACCCTGTTCGTGGACGAGGGCTTCGGCACGCTCGACGAGGAGACGCTCGACGACGTGCTCGACATCCTCGACGGCCTTCGCGAAGGCGGCCGGGCGGTCGGCATCGTCAGCCACGTCGCCGAGTTGCGCGTCCGCGTGCCCGTTCAGCTGCGGGTGGTCAAGGGCAGGGCAGGCTCGACGCTCGCGTGAGGGACGCCGTCAGGCGACGGGGATCCACCGGACCGCGAGGAGATAGGTGCCGGTCACGAGAGAGACCGCGGAGACGAGCAGGAACAGCAACACCCAGAAGGTGCCGGGAATGCGGGTGAGCCGGGCGAGCTGGTCGGCGTCGGAGTCGGGCGCCCGCCCCCTGCGCCGTTTGCTCTGCAGCTCGAGAATCGGGCGCATGCCGCCCAGCAGCAGGAACCAGACCGCTCCGTACGCCGACACGGCCTGGGCGGTCGGGGGCGCGAACCACGACAGAGTGAACACGGCCCCGCCCACGGCGAGCAACGCCGCCGCGCCGTAGAGGTTCCTGATCTTGAACAGCATGCACGCGAGCAGCAGGAGCACCGCCCACAGGAGCAACGTGATGTAGCCGTCCGCGACGAGCCAGGCGGCCCCGAACCCGAGCAGCGAAGGGGCGACGTATCCCGCGGCCGCGGTCGCCACCATCCCGACCCCTCTCGGGTTGCCCCGGGTGAGCGTCACGCCCGAGGTGTCCGAATGCAGCCGGATGCCCTGCAGCTTCCGCCGGGTCAGCACGGCCATCAGCGCGTGGCCTCCCTCGTGCGCGATCGTGATCAGCCCGCGGGAGACGTGCCACGACGGCCGGTAGGCGATGACCGCGAGCGCGACGCAGCCGGACAGGACGATCAGCCAGAGCGGGGGCGCGACCTGTGTCGCGGTCAGCTCGTTCCAGAGGGCGTTCAGGTGGGCCACCTCCGCGGGGAATCGTACGGCCTCCGGGCACTTCGTGGGTTCGAGGCTCTACCGTCTATGTGTGGCTGAGCGTGGAATACGTGGATTACGTGGATTGATGCGAATGAAGGCGGAAAATTCCCCCGAGCATTCGATGGATCCCCGGTCGGGCGAACAGGCGGCGACCCGGGAGAGCGTGGTCGACAACGCGATCTACGTCGGCGGCAGACGGGTGGACTCGCCCCCGTCGCTGGCCGCCGCGATCACCGCGCTGCGGTCCAGGCCCGGCGCGATGGCGTGGATCGGCCTCTACCGGCCGGAGGACTCGGAGCTGGTGAAGGCCTCCGAGGAGTTCGGCCTGCACGAGCTGGCGATCGAGGACGCCATCGTCGCCCACCAGCGGCCCAAGGCCGACCGCTACGGAGAGACCCTCTTCGTGGTGCTCAGGGCGGCGCGCTACCTCGACCAGGAGGAGAAGGTCGAGTTCGGTGAGCTGCACGTCTTCATCGGCTCCGACTTCGTCCTGACCGTACGGCACAGCGAGGCGCCCGACCTGTCGAGGGTGCGCCGCCGGATGGAGTCGAACCCCGACCTCCTGCGCCAGGGTCCGCAGGCCGTGCTGTACGCGATCCTCGACGCGGTCGTGGACGGGTACGCGCCCGTGGTCGCCGGGCTGCAGAACGACATCGACGAGATCGAGGTCCAGGTCTTCGGCGGGGACCCGGCCGCGCCCCGGCGCATCTACGCGCTGTCCCGCGAGGTCATCGAGTTCCAGCGCGCGACCAGCCCCCTGGTGGGCATGCTCGACGGGTTCATCGCCGCCTCGCCCAAGTACGGCGTGGACGAGGAACTGCAGAGCTACCTCCGTGACGTGTCCGACCACGCCATCACCGTGACCGAGCGGGTGTCGGTGTTCCGGCAGATGCTCCAGGACATCCTGATCGTCAATTCGACGCTGGTCAGCCAGGCCCAGAACGAGGAGATGACCAAGCTCACCGCCGCCAGCATCGCCCAGGGCGACGAGGTGAAGAAGATCTCGGCGTGGGCGGCCATCCTGTTCGCGCCGACGCTGGTCGGCACCATCTACGGCATGAACTTCGACCACATGCCCGAACTGCACTGGGTCGTCGGTTACCCGTTCGCCGTCGTGCTCATGGGCGTCGTCTGCCTGACCCTCTACTTCGTCTTCAAACGCCGCGACTGGCTCTGAACTCCCAAGGCACAGTAAAAAGTGCCTTGCTCTGTCAACTATCTAGATATATCTTTACGCTATCTCGATAGTTGAGGAGTAGGAGATGTACGAAGACGAGCACCCGCACTGGATGAACGCCCCGTTCCCGCCGCACCCCGGGCTTCCCCCGCTGCCGCCGATGCCCCCCGCACCCCCCGTGCCGCCGCATTTCGCGCCACGGGTACGGCGCGGCGACGTCAGGATCGCCCTGCTCAGGCTCCTCACCGAGGAGCCGCGCAACGGCTACCAGATGATCGAGGAGATCTCCCGGCGCAGCGGCGGCGTATGGCGGCCGAGCCCCGGTTCGGTCTACCCCGCGCTCCAGCAACTGGAGGACGAGGGCCTCGTCCGGGGCGAGGAGTCGGGCGGCAGCCGCACCTATCGGCTGACGGACAAGGGCCGCGACAACGCGGACGAGGGCGCCGAGCCGTGGGCAGACGTGGCCCGCAGCCTCCCCGAGGACCGCCACGAGCTGCGCCTGTTGTGGGGCCATCTCGGCGAGGCGTTCGTGCACCTCACGCACGTGGCGGACGACCGGCAGGTCGCCGAGACGAAAAAGCTTCTCCGGAGCACCCGTCAGGCGATGTTCAGGATCCTTTCGGAGGGCGAGTGATGGATGCCGCGGTGGCCGTGAAAGGCCTGAAGAAGACCTACGGAAAGGTCGAGGCGGTGAAGGGGGTCGACTTCGAGGTCGCCCCTGGCGAGGTGTTCGGCTTCCTCGGGCCGAACGGCGCGGGCAAGACGACGACGATCAGCATGCTCTGCACGCTGATCAACCCCACGGGCGGCACCGCGACGGTGGCCGGGCACGACGTCGTGACCCAGCGCGACCAGGTCCGCCAGAACATCGGGCTGGTCTTCCAGGACCCGACGCTGGACGGATACCTCACCGCCGAGCAGAACCTGCGCTTCCACGCCGAGCTGTACGGCGTGCCCAGATCGGCGCTCGACGACCGGCTCAGGCAGGTCATGGAGATGGTCGCCCTGTGGGACCGCAAGGACAGCAAGGTCATGACCTTCTCCGGCGGCATGAAGCGCCGGCTGGAGATCGCCCGCGGCCTGCTGCACTCGCCGCGTGTGCTGTTCCTCGACGAGCCCACTGTGGGGCTCGACCCGCAGACCCGGTCCGCCATCTGGGGATATATCAACAAATTGCGCCTGACTGAGGACATCACGATCTTCATGACGACGCACTACATGGAGGAAGCCGAGTTCTGCGACCGGATCGCGATCATCGACCACGGGGAGATCGTGGTGATCGACTCTCCGGAGGCGCTCAAGGCGAGCATCGGCAAGGACCGGGTCCAGCTCCAGACGGGTGACGACGACAAGACGATCGCGCTGCTCAAGGACCGCTTCGACATCGACGCCGCCGTCCACGAGGGCCAGGTGACCTTCGCCGTCGCGTCCGGGGAGTCGTTCGTGCCGCGACTGTTCGCCGATCTCGGGCTGCCGATCCGGTCGGTCAGCGTGTCCCGCCCGTCGCTCGACGACGTCTTCATGTCCTACACCGGCTCCACCATCCGCGACGCCGAGTCCGGCGACGGCAACGCGTGGATGCGTGCGATGGCTCGAGGAAGGTGAATCGATGACCGCCGAAGTGGTCGGGGTGCGCGTCATCCCGAGGACCGGCTCGCACGACGTCCGTGCGATCAAGGTGGTGCTCCACCGGGAGCTGCTGCGGTTCGCGAACGACCGCACCCGCATGATCACGATGCTGATCCAGCCGATCCTGTGGCTGTTCGTCATGGGAACCGGGCTGGGCACGCTGGTGCGCGGGGTGATCCCGGGCATCGACTACCGCACGTTCATGTATCCGGGCATGATCTCGATGACCGTGATCATGACGGCGATGTTCTCCGCCGGCTCGATCGTCTGGGACCGCGAGTTCGGCTTCCTGCGCGAGATGCTCGTCGCACCCGTGAGCCGGGGCGCGATCGTGATCGGCAAGTGCCTCGGCGGCGCCGTCGTCGCCACCGCGCAGGGCGTCATCATCCTCGCCCTCGCCGGTCTCGTCGGCGTGCCGTACTCGCCGATCCTGCTCGTCACCCTGCTGGGGGAGATGTTCCTCGCGGCCTTCTCGATCACGGCCTTCGGCGTGCTGCTCGCCGCCCGGATGCGCAACATGCAGTCGTTCTTCGGGGTCATGCAGATGGCCATCATGCCGATGATGTTCCTGTCGGGCGCCATGTTCCCCCTGGCCAACCTGCCCTCGTGGCTGCACGTCCTGACCACGGTCAACCCGCTGACCTACGCCGTCGACCCGATGCGGCAGGCGGTGTTCGGCCGGCTGGACGTGCCCGCACAGGTCAACGCGATGCTCAACCCCGGAGTGACCTGGTTCGGCTGGCGGCTGCCCGTCATCGTGGAGATCGGCCTAGTCGCCGCCATCGGCGTCGCCCTGCTCGGTGTGGCGATCACCCAGTTCAGGCGCGCGGAGTGAAGGAGATCTGAACGGACTCATCACTGTGCGGGACGGAGCGTGCATCCTGCGACATAATCGGGCTTGTGGTGCGGGACGCTGTGGAAACTCATTTCGCCGAGGCCGTCGGTGCTCTGACGCCGGGATCCCCCAGGGATCCGAGCCTGCCGGTGCGACCGGGAACGACCCTTATCGGCATGCGGTGCCGCGAGCTTTTCGAGGTGCAGCTGGCAAGCAGGCTCCTCGACATCGCCGCGCGGGTGCTGCGCGAGCGCGGTGAGGGGTTCTACACGATCGGGTCGGCGGGGCACGAGGGGAACGCGGCCGTGGCCGCGGCCCTCCGCGTGTCCGACCCCGCGCTCCTGCACTACCGGTCGGGCGCGTTCTACCTGACCCGCTCCGCTCAGGCCGGGCGGCTGGCCGAGGAGGGACTGCGCGACGTTCTCCTCGGCCTCGCCGCGTCGGTGGAGGAGCCGATCGCGGGCGGCCGGCACAAGGTGTTCGGCCACCACGACCTCGCGGTGATCCCGCAGACGTCCACGATCGCCAGCCACCTCCCGCGCGCGGTCGGCGTCGGCTTCGCCATCGAGCGCGCCAGGACCCTCGGCGTCTCGTCGGGGTGGCCGCAGGACGCCATCGCCGTCTGCAGCTTCGGTGACGCCTCCGCCAACCACGCCTCCGCGCTCAGCGGGTTCAACACCGCGGCCTACAGCCGGTTCCGCGGGCTCCAGCTCCCCGTGCTGTTCGTCTGTGAGGACAACGGCCTCGGCATCAGCGTGAAGACGCCCCCGGACTGGATCGAGCAGGCCCGGCACCCCCTGCTCGAGTACTTCGACGCGGACGGCTGCGACCTGGCGGACGTCTACGACAAGGCTCGCGAGGCGGCCGAGCACGTGCGGTCGACCCGTTCGCCCGCCTTCCTGCGCATGCGGACCGTCCGGCTGATGGGCCACGCGGGCTCCGACGTGGAGATCGGCTACCGCACCCGCAAGGAGATCGCCCTCGACCTGGAGCGCGACCCCCTGGTGGCCACGGCCCGGCTGCTCGTCGAGGGCGGCCTCGCCGAACCCGACGAGTTGCTGGCCCGCTACGAGGCCGAACGGGAGCACATCGTCAAGCTGGCGATGGAGTGCACCCGCCGGCCCCGCCTCACCACCGCGGAGGAGGTGATGGCCCCGCTCGCCCCGCGCGACCCCGAGGCCGTCGCCGCCGAGATCGCCAGGGCCGCGCTCACCGAGGTGCGGGACCGGACGTTCGGCACGCTCCCCGAACTGGAGGGCAAGCTCACGCTCGCGCAGTCCGTCAACAGGACCCTCGCGGACATGATGGCGCTGGATCCGGGTGTCATGGTGTTCGGCGAGGACGTCGCCAGAAAGGGCGGCGTGTACGGCGTGACCCGCGGCCTGCTGCGGAAGTTCGGCTCCGAGCGGGTCTTCGACACGCTGCTGGACGAGCAGGCGATCCTCGGCCTCGCGCTCGGCTCCGGGCTGTCCGGCCTGCTGCCCGTGCCCGAGGTCCAATATCTGGCCTACCTGCACAACGCGCTCGACCAGATCCGGGGAGAGGCCGCCACGCTGCAGTTCTTCTCGCAGGGGGCGTTCCGCAACCCCATGGTGCTCCGCGTGGCCGCCTACGCCTACCAGAAGGGCTTCGGCGGGCACTTCCACAACGACAACTCGATCGCCGCCCTGCGCGACATCCCCGGCGTCGTCGTCGCGTCGCCGGCCCGGCCGGACGACGCGGCGGCCATGCTGCGCACCTGCCTCGCCGCCGCCCGCGCCGACGGGAGCGTCTGCGTCTTCCTGGAGCCGATCGCGCTCTACCACACCCGCGACCTCTTCGACGAGGGCGACGGCGGATGGCTCGCGTCGTACGCGCCGCCCGCCAGATGGACCGAGACCCATGTGCCCATCGGCCGCGCGCGCTCGTACGGCGACGGCCGCGACCTCACGATCGTCACGTTCGGCAACGGCGTGCGGATGAGTCTGCGGGCGGCCGTGAAGCTCACGGCCGAGGAGAAGGGCTGCCGGGTCCTCGATCTGCGCTGGCTGTCCCCCCTGCCCGTCGAGGACCTGATGCACTCGGCGGAGCTCACCGGGAAGGTCCTGATCGCCGACGAGACCCGGCGCAGCGGCGGCGTCTCCGAGAGCGTGATCGCCGCGCTCATCGACAACGGCTTCACCGGGAAGATCGCCCGGGTGACCTCGCGCGACAGCTTCGTCCCGCTGGGCGACGCGTCCGGCACCGTGCTCCTCTCGGAGTCCGACATCGAGGACGCGGCTCGCAAAATGCTCGCCTGACGCCCGTTCAGGGCAGGGCGGCGAAGGCGGCGCGCGCCATCTCGTGCAGGACGGCGGCCATCGCCTCGGGCGGGAGCTCTCCGGCGCTCCGGGGTGTCGAGTTGAGCAGGCCGAAGACCGCGTGGGTGGCGGCGCGCAGGCGGGCCGGCTCGCAGGAGGGGTGCAGCTCGCTGAGGACCGTCACCCACTCCTCGACGTAGAGCCGCTGGAGTCGCCGGATCGCCCGGCGGGCCGGTTCCGGCACGTTGTCGAGCTCCCGCTCGTGGACCCGGATGAGCTCGGGATTGCCGAGCGCGAACTCGATGTGGCCGCCCAGCAGCGCGTCGAGCGCGGCCTCCGCCGTCGGGGGCGCGGTCGCGAGCCGGGCGCCCTGTTCGTGCAGCCGCTCGCTGATGTCGAGCAACATCTCACGGAGCAGCGCGTCCTTGCCGCTGAAATGGCGGTAGAGCGCCGGTCCGGAGATCCCCACGGCCGAGCCGATGTCCTCGATGGACACCCCGTGGAAGCCCCGCGCCGCGAACAGGGCGGCCGCCGCGCCGAGGATCTCGGCACGCCGATTGCGGGTAGGGATTCGTGCGGTGGTCACGACACCCCATGGTAGACGAAGCCAGTTAATGATGACTAACATCCGAGCATGAGCATGAGTGCCTGGCCGGTGCTGGAGAGCACGTGCGACCCGGGCGCCGAGCCGTACAAGCGGAACGCGGAGGCGAACGAGGGCCTCGTCGCCGATCTGCGCGACCGGCTGGCGGCGGCCGCCCTGGGCGGTCCCGAGCGGTCCCGCGAGCGGCATGTCCAGCGGGGCAAGCTGCTGCCGAGGGACCGGGTGGACACGCTGCTCGACCCGGGCGCGCGGTTCCTGGAGTTGTCCCCGCTCGCCGCCACCGGCCTCTACGACGACCAGGCGCCCGCCGCGGGGATCATCACGGGAATCGGGCGGATCTCCGGCCGTGAGTGCGTGGTCGTGGCCAACGACGCCACCGTCAAGGGCGGGACGTACTACCCGGTCACCGTCAAGAAGCACCTCCGCGCGCAGGAGGTGGCCCTGCACAACAACCTGCCCTGCGTCTACCTGGTCGACTCGGGCGGGGCGTTCCTCCCCAGGCAGGACGAGGTCTTCCCCGATCGGGAGCATTTCGGGCGGATCTTCTACAACCAGGCCACGATGTCGGCGCGGGGTATTCCGCAGATCGCCGCGGTCCTCGGGTCGTGCACGGCGGGAGGCGCCTACGTGCCCGCGATGAGCGACGAGGCCGTGATCGTCCGCGGCCAGGGCACGATCTTCCTCGGCGGCCCGCCGCTGGTGAAGGCCGCCACGGGCGAGACCGTCACCGCCGAGGAACTGGGCGGCGGCGACGTCCACGCGCGCGTCAGCGGCGTCACCGACCACCTCGCCGAGGACGATCCCCACGCCCTGAAGATCGTCAGGGACATCGTCGCCACGCTCGGCCCGCGTTCGGCCCCGCCGTGGGAGGTCGCCCCCGGGGAGCCTCCGGCCCACGATCCGCGTGAGCTGTACGGGATCGTCCCGCAGGACACCCGGACGCCCTACGACGTGCGGGACGTCATCGCCCGCGTCGTCGACGGCAGCCGCTTCCTGGAGTTCAAGGCCGAGTACGGTCCCACCCTGGTCACCGGCTTCGCCCGGATCCACGGCCACCCGGTGGGGATCGTCGCCAACAACGGCATCCTGTTCAGCGAGTCCGCGCTGAAGGGCGCGCACTTCATCGAGTTGTGCGACCGGCGCAGCATCCCGCTCGTCTTCCTGCAGAACATCAGCGGGTTCATGGTCGGCAGGGCCTACGAGGCCGGGGGGATCGCCAAGCACGGCGCGAAGATGGTCACCGCCGTGGCCTGCGCGCGGGTCCCGAAGTTCACCGTGATCATCGGCGGCTCGTTCGGCGCGGGCAACTACGCGATGGCGGGCCGGGCGTACTCGCCGAGGTTCCTGTGGATGTGGCCGAACGCCCGGATCTCCGTCATGGGCGGCGAGCAGGCGGCCACCGTCCTGTCCACGGTGGGGAACGCCGACGCGGACGAGATCCGCGCGCAGTACGAGCACCAGGGCAACCCTTATTACTCGACGGCCAGGATCTGGGACGACGGTGTGATCGACCCCGCGGACACCCGGACCGTCCTCGGCCTGGCGCTCGGCGCCGCCGCCAACGCGCCGCTCGACCCCGTCGGCTACGGCGTCTTCCGGATGTGAGCGCATGATGTTCGACAGCGTGCTGATCGCCAACCGCGGCGAGATCGCCGTCCGGATCATCCGGACGTTGCGGGCCATGGCCGTCCGCTCCGTCGCCGTGTACGGCGACGCCGACCGCGACGCCCCCCACGTCCGGGCGGCCGACCTCGCCGTACGGCTCCCGCGGGGTTACCTCGACGCGGACGGGATCATCGAGGCCGCCCTCGCGACGGGGGCGCAGGCGGTGCACCCCGGTTACGGGTTCCTCGCCGAGAACGCGGACTTCGCGCGGCGGTGCGCCGAGGCGGGCCTGGTGTTCGTCGGCCCGCCGCCCGCCGCGATCGAGGCCATGGGCGACAAGATCAAGGCCAAGGCGACCGTCTCGCGGGCCGGGGTGCCGGTGGTGCCCGGTGCCGCGGAGCCGGACGACGATCTTCTCGAGTGGGACCGCTTCCCCGCGCTGATCAAGCCCTCCGCGGGTGGCGGGGGCAAGGGCATGCTGCTGGTCAGGGCCGCGGCCGATCTTCCGGACGCGGTCGAATCCGCCCGGCGTACGGCGACAGCCGCGTTCGGGGACGGCACGCTGCTCGTCGAGCGATACGTGGAGACCCCCCGGCACATCGAGATCCAGGTCATGGCCGACGCCCACGGCCACGCCGTCCACTTGGGCGAGCGCGAGTGCAGCCTGCAGCGGCGCCATCAGAAGATCATCGAGGAGGCGCCGTCCCCCCTGCTCGACGCCGAGACGCGGGAGCGGATGGGCGCCGCCGCGGTCGAGGCCGCCAGGTCGGTCGGTTACGTCGGAGCGGGCACGGTGGAGTTCATCGTCCCCGGACGGTCCGGGCCGTTCGAGTTCTTCTTCATGGAGATGAACACCCGGCTGCAGGTCGAGCATCCGGTGACCGAGATGGTGACCGGCCTCGACCTCGTCGAACTCCAGCTCAGGATCGCCGCGGGGGAGCCGTTGCCGTTCGGCCAGGACGCCGTCCGCCTGGAGGGCCACGCCGTCGAGGCGCGGGTCTACGCCGAGGACCCCTCGCGCGACTTCCTGCCCACGGGAGGCCGCGTGCTCGCCCTGCGCGAGCCCACGGACGTCAGGGTCGACTCCGGGCTGGCCGAGGGGATGGCCGTGGGCAGCGACTACGACCCGATGTTGTCGAAGATCGTGGCGTGGGCCCCCGGCAGGAAGGACGCCCTGAGGACGCTGGACCGGGCCTTGGCATCGACCGCGATCCTCGGCGTGACCACCAACATCGCCTTCCTGCGGGCCCTGCTGACCCATCCCGACGTGGTGGCGGGACGCCTGGACACGGGCCTCGTCGAGCGGCACCTCGGCGACCTCGCCGGAGGTCCGGTGCCCGACGAGGTACTGGCGGCGGCCGCGCTCGTCTTCCACTCGCGCGCCGCCGGCGACCCCACGGGCGATCCGTGGGACGTGGCGGACGGCTGGCGGCTGGGGGAGCGCGCCTGGACCGACCACCGGTACGCGAGGGTGCGCGGGCCGGCGGACGACGCGGAGATCGAAGTTAATGGTCGTTCACTTGGGCGCGGCAGGATCGAGCTGGGGGCCGGGGAGGCGGCCGTGACCGTGGCCGGCACCACCCGGCGCTACGTGACCGCGGACGACCGCGACACCGTCTGGCTCGGGAGGGACGGCCGGGCCTGGCCGTTCGCCCGGCACCAGCCCGGCGACCCGGGCGACCGGCCCGGTGGCGCCCACGCCGCGGACGGCGTGGTCCGCAGTCCAATGCCCGGAACCGTGCTGGTGGTGAAGGCGGCCGAAGGCGACCCGGTGACCGCGGGCCAGGCGCTGCTCATCGTGGAGGCGATGAAGATGGAACACACCGTGACCGCGCCACTCGACGGAGTGCTCGCCGAGCTGCGCGCCCGGCCGGGTCAGACCGTCGAGCTCGACGCCGTGCTGGCGAGGGTGACGGCATGCGAGTGACGATCTACGAGGTCGGGCCCAGGGACGGCCTCCAGAACGAGGACGTCGTCGTACCGGTCGAGGTGAAGCGGGAGTTCATCGGCCGGCTGGCCGACGCCGGCCTGACCACGATCGAGGCCACCAGCTTCGTCCACCCCACGTGGGTTCCGCAGCTGGCCGACGCGGCCGAGCTCCTGGACGGGCTGCGCCGCGTCCCCGGCGTGCGCTACCCGGTGCTGGTGCCCAACGAACGGGGCCTGGACCGGGCGCTGGAACACGGGGTCACCGAGATCGCGATCTTCGGCAGCGCGACGGAGACCTTCGCGCGGCGCAACCTCAACAGATCCCTGGACTCCCAGTTCGAGATGTTCGAGCCGGTGGTCGCGCGGGCGTTGGAACACGGCCTGCGCGTCAGGGCGTACGTCTCCATGTGTTTCGCCGACCCGTGGGAGGGCCAGGTCGCGCCCGCTCAGGTGGTCCGGGTGGGGCGGAGGCTGCTCGACCTCGGCTGTTATGAGCTGTCACTCGGCGACACGATCGGCGTCGGCACGCCCGCCCACGTCACCGCGCTGCTGGAGGCGTTCGGCGCCGAGGGCGTCGGCCCCGAACGGCTCGCGGTCCACTTCCACGACACCTACGGCCAGGCCCTGGCCAACACGCTCACCGCGCTGCGCATGGGGGTGACCACGGTGGACGCCTCGACGGGCGGCATCGGCGGCTGCCCGTACGCCAAGAGCGCCACCGGCAACCTCGCGACCGAGGACCTGGTCTGGATGCTCGACGGTCTCGGCATCGAGACCGGGGTCGACCTCCGTTCACTGACCGCAACCAGCCTGTGGCTCGCCGGGAAGCTCGGCCGTCCGAGCCCGTCCCGGGTCGTCCAGGCGCTCGCGAAGGAGATCTAGATGCTGGGCGACGAGTACATCGAGCTGCGCAAGACGGTCGAGGCCTTCGCCCGGGAGGTGGTCGCCCCCGTCATCGGGGACTACTACGAGCGGTGCGAGTTCCCCTACGACATCGTCCGCAAGATGGGCGCGATGGGACTGTTCGGCCTGCCCGTCCCCGAGGAGTACGGCGGCATGGGCGGCGACTACTTCGCCCTCTGCCTGGCGCTCGAGGAGCTCGCCAGGGTCGACTCCTCCGTGGCGATCACGCTGGAGGCGGCGGTCTCGCTCGGCGCGATGCCGATTCTCCGGTTCGGTACGGCCGAGCAGAAGGAACACTGGCTCCCCAAACTGGCCTCGGGGGAGATGCTCGGGGCCTTCGGCCTGACCGAGCCCGGCGGCGGAACGGACGTCCCCGGGGGCATGCGGACCACCGCCGTGCTCGACGGGGGCGAATGGGTGATCGACGGGACCAAGGCGTTCATCACCAACTCGGGGACGGACATCACCGGAGTGGTGGGCGTGGCCGCGATCACCGGCAGGAACGGTGCCAAGCCGGAGATCTCGACCATCCTCGTGCCCTCCGGCACGCCGGGCTTCACGGTGTCCAAGAAGTACTCCAAGGTCGGCTGGTCCGCCTCCGACACCCGCGAGCTGTCCTTCTCGGGCTGCCGGGTGCCCGAGGAGAACCTGCTCGGCGAGCGCGGCCGGGGGTACGCCCAGTTCCTGCAGACCCTGGACGAGGGGCGCGTCGCCATCGCCGCCCTCTCCGTGGGCCTCGCGCAGGGCTGCGTGGACGAATCGGTCAGGTACGTCGGAGAACGCACGGCCTTCGGCAACGCGATCGGCCGCTACCAGGCCATCCAGTTCAAGATCGCCGACATGGAGGCGCGGGTCCACACGGCCAGGCTCGCCTACTACCACGCTGCCGAGCGGATGCTGGCCGGCCTGCCGTTCAAGAAGGAGGCCGCGATCGCCAAGCTCGTCTCGTCGAACGCGGCGATGGACAACGCGCGGGACGCCACCCAGATCTTCGGCGGCTACGGCTTCATGAACGAGTTCCCGGTCGGGCGCTTCTACCGTGACGCCAAGATCCTCGAGATCGGCGAGGGCACCAGCGAGGTCCAGCGCATGCTCATCGCCCGCGAACTCGGACTGGGTGCCTAGGAGACGGTGCTGGGCTCCGTCAGGCACAAGCCGAGCTGGGTGTACAGCTCCAGCTGATCGAAGTACTCCCGGTGTGTGGTGATCTTGCCGTTCTCGATGAAGGAGGCGCATGAACCACGGATGGTGATGCGCCGGCCGGTTGCTTCGATCACGCGCCCGTCGGGGAGAAGGAAGGGGCCCGTGTGGGTGCCGGTGACCGTCCATTCCGCGACCATGGGCTCATCGCAGTCGAAGACCTCATACCAGGGGATCAGGCGAAAGTCCGGGAAGCCCTTGAAGAACTGCTCGTAGACCCAGGCGATCTGCTCGCGTCCCTCCGCCACGCCTGACGGCGAGACGAAGACGGCGTCCGGGCTGAAGAACTCGACCACTCGCTGCACGTCGTGCGTGTTGATCGCTTCGGTGAACCGGCGTTTGACGTTCCAGGGAAGTGTCATGACCACGGCCCTTCCATGGTCGGAATATGGACCTTTCCTCATGTTTACCCGGCAAGCGATCGGCCGCTGATCACGACGGCGTCGTATGTGCGCCACGGAACGACTCGCGGTTTCACGGCCGGCCCATGCCGGCGCCAACGAGGTAGATCAGGGGACGTCGGGATTGAGGATGAACAGGCCGCCGACGGTCCGGTCCGCGTTGAAGGTGACACGGGCCTTCATCTCACCGGCCTCGAACTCCAGCGGGATGTCCACCACGGTCAGGTCGCCCTGGGCGCGGACCAGCGGCTCGTCGGTCCTTTCCAGGGTCCCGACCGTGCCGACGACCTGTGCCCAGGCGGCCGCCAGCTCCGTGGCGGACAGGGCCGCGCTCATCGTGGCGTCGAAGTCCGCGACGACCTGCTCGTACCGGCCTTCGGTCCAGTCGGCGAGCAGGGCGGTGGCGCGGCCGGCCGCGTCGGTCTGTGCAGTGTTGCTCATGGGTGCTCCCGTTCGGGGGTCGATGGGTTTACCGAAACGCTGGAACGCGGCCTGCCGGCTGACTCCGAGGAGATCGCCGAGCTCCTGCCAGGTGTGGCCCGCTGCCCGGGCCCGCTCCACGCAGACCCGCAACGTCACACCCGACAGCGCGTCCAGCTGCTGCGCCAGCCTTACGGTGGCCAGCTCGCCGGGTGCCCCCGACTCTTGCTTCGCCACCTCGGCCAGATGCCGGGCGCTTCGCGCCACCTGTTCGGCGAGTTCACCGAGCCGCTCGTCCATACGTGTAAACGTAGCCTTTACGTCGAGCGGGCGTCAAGATTTGATTTACACGCTCTAGGCGCTGTTCCCCACGCCGATCATTGTCCGTTCAGGAAGTCGAGCAGGAGGCGGTTGACCCGGTCGGGCGCGTCCAGTTGCAGCCAGTGCCCGGCTCCTTCGACCCGCTCATAGCGCCACGGGCCGGCCACGAACGCCGCCGAGCCGGTCATGCCGTCCTCGACGAGCGCGAGGTCCTCGGTGCCCCACACACCCATGGTGGGAGCCTGGATCGGCGGCAGTTCGGGGGGCGGGGCGACCAGCGATTCCGGGGGCACGTTCGCGCGGTACAGGCCGAGGCTCGCAGTCAACGCCTCGGGAACGCGCAGCCGGGCCACCACCGCCTCGTGGTCAGGGTGGTGCGCCCACTCGCGGAGGTTGCGGAAATCGTCCTGGGAGAGCCAGCGCTCGGCGATCCCGGGGAACTGGAACAGCAGCATGTACCAGGACTTCTGCCGCTGGGCCAAGCCCGCTGCGGCGAACGCCGTGGGATGGCCGACCGACATGCAGGTGAGGCTGGCGACGCGCTCGGGCATCAGCGCGGCCATGGCCCACGCGATCGCCGCACCCCAGTCGTGGGCGACGAGGTGAACCTTCGGCACCTGAAGATGATCCAGTAGCGCCGCCTGGTCGCCGACCAGCCGCATCATCCGGTAGTCCTCGACGCTGCCGGGCTTGTCGGAGTCGCCGAGCCCGCGAAGGTCCGGGACGATCGTCCGGTATCCGGCCGCCGTGAGGGCGGCCACCTGGTGACGCCACAGGTCATGGGTGTCAGGCCAGCCGTGTAGTAGCAGGACCGCCGGGCCCTGCCCGGTGTCGGTCACATTGATGCCGATGCCGTCAAGGTCGATGCGCATCCCGGCCTCCTTCGATGTCATCTCGCAGGACGAGTGTTTCAGATGGGACCGTTATGGGTCGTTTGCCTGCTAGACGAATTCATCCTCGTGGGGGTTTCCGGATGATCTAAGGTCGGCCCGTGACGATCAATGAGGTGCCTGAGACCCGGCCGGACCCGGGAGCCGTGCGACGGCGGTGGTTGTGGTTCACCGGCCCGGCGACATTCGCGGCGGTGCTGACGCTGCTCGCCTTCGTCCCTCCGGATGGTTATCTTCTCGGCGTTCTGGCCGCTTTCGGGGCCTGGTTGTTCGCGGGAGTGTGGTGGCTGATTCTGCTCGTCGGACCCGCCACCCGGGCCGCCAGATTGAACGCCTGGCCGCCCGTCATCGGCGCCCTGACCGCCGCCCTCGTGATCATCGGTGTTCCGGCGCGCGCCGCCTTGCTCATCTCCGAACCGGCACTGCTCGAATACGCCGAGTCGCTTCCGAACGAGGATTACATTTCCGTGGACAGGTTCGCCGGAGTGCTTCCCATCAGTGGCGTCCAGCGGTCCGGGAGCGCTGTGATCTTCGCCGTGGACGGCGCGGGCGGGATGCTGACGCAGTGCGGGTTCGCCTACGCGCCGGGCGGCCGGGTGAAGGACCTCCCGGTCTCCACCGCCGACCACCTGATGGGCGACTGGTACGCGACCTGCACCGACTTCGACTAGCCCTCGACGAGGGTGAAGCCGGCGCTCGCCCGGACGGCGCCGTTGACGACGATCTCGAGCACGCGGGGACCGGGAGGCTCGGTCCTGGTCGTGACCGGCCGGAACGAATGGGATCTGGTCACCGTGAAGCGCTGCCCCGAAGCGGTGGCGACGCGCTCGCCGAGGTGGAAGATCCTCCGTGAACCGTCTCGGCGCACGGCGTACTTGAGCACCACGGGGCCGGGGGAGTCGGCGCGGACCGTGACCGTGAACGGCAGTCGCTCGCCCACCGCCACCTCGGTGCCGTCGAGGGCCAGCGACTCGACCGCCCCGCTGCCGGGGACGGCGCCCATCAGCGACAGCGCCTCCGGATGCCCGGAGCGGATCAGGCCGCGCACGGCATGACGGACGACCCGCTCGACATGGGAGCCCCCCTCGGCCCGCCAGCGGCCCAGCAGGTCGATCGCCACCTCGGGGTGATCCTTCGCGAGATCGTTGACGTGGTTGGCCACCGAGCGCCGGACGTATTCGCTCGGATCGTCGCGGAGCAGGTCGAGGATGGGCAGGGTGGGCCCCGGCGACATCAGCCAGCGGACCCGTGACCCCCACGGCAGCCGCGGGCGTGACCCCTCCGAGGCGAGTCGCCGCAGGTGCTCGTCCGCCGACCCGGCCCAGCCGTACAAGATCTTCAGGGCGTCGTCCCGGTGGCGGTCGAGGAAGGGGCGGACCGCGAACTCGCCGGTGGCGTACGGGGTGAGGGCCGCCAGAGTGGTCATCGCCTCGTCCAGGTGGTCGAGGCCGCGCGTGCCGACGTAGTCGGTCGCCGGCCAGCCGCTCCACATGTCCAGCCGGACGCGTGCCGTCGCCTCCCGGAGCGCGGCGGCCGCCTCGGGAAACGGCAGCGGAAGGGCGCCGTCCAGTGCCTGCGCGACGTGCCGGACGCGGTCCTTCAACTCCAGTCCGCCGAGACCGGTCGTGGCGGCGGACACGAAGTCGTCGCCCCGGAACGGCGCCCACGCCGCCGCCACCCCGTCGGCGAGCCGGCGCACGGACCCAACGTTGATCATTTCCTTCAATGGTTCGGCCACAGCCGACAGGCTGCCAGGCGGTGCCGACATTTTCCGCCCGTGGCTTAGAGTCCTTTTCATGACATCTGGTGATCTCAAGCTTCGGCAGGCCGAGAAGACCGATGCCGACCAGATATTCGCGCTCGCCCGTGAGTTCGCGCTGACCTTCCGGCCGGAGCGGCAGGCGTTCGACGACGCGTTCCCGCAACTGCTGGAGAACGAGGACGCCCTGCTGCTCGTGGCCACCGTCGAAGGGACGGTACGGGGCTACCTGCTGGGGTTCACCCATCTGACGCTCTTCGCCAACGGAAGGGTCGCCTGGGTCGAGGAGGCGATGCTAGAGAGCGCCTACCGGCGGCACGGCATCGGCCGCATGCTGCTGGAGGAGTTCGAGACCTGGGCCCGCTCCCGCGACGCCGGATACGTCGCCCTCGCGACCCGGCGCGCCGCGGAGTTCTACGGCGCGCTCGGGTTCGAGGTGTCGGCGACCTACTACCGGAAGATGCTGACGGTCACGAAGTGAGCTGGGCGTCCAGGCGGTAGCCGTCCACGGTGACGTAGACCGCGTCGCCCGGCCGCGCGTTGAGCCGCATCAGCACCGGCTGGAGCGAGTCGAACATCGGCTGCCTGTCCCGCCAGACCAGGACGACGGCGTTGTCCCCAGGTCCGGTGACCGACAGCAGGGTGCCCGGCCGCATCCCCAGCTGGGTGGCGTACCCCTCGGGAACGGCCACCGGCTCGCCCCGGAGATGGCCGCTCGTCACGTCGATGCGCTGCCAGCGGCGCGGGTCCGAGGCCGGGCTCGGGGTGGCGCGCGGCCCGGGGACGAGGTGCGGCCGCGGAGGCTGGGCCGTCAGCGCGTTGAGCGCCGCCAGAGCGGTGGCCGCGTCCGGTCCGTTGTTCGCCTGTGACGGGATGGGAACCCCGCCACGCTGAAGCTGGTGGCCGTTCGCGCCCGGTGTACGGCGGGGTAGCGGCTGAGGCTGCTCCATCGGCGCGGGCGGTGCGAACGCGCGCGGGTCGGAGGCCGGGGGAATCGAGTCCAGCCACGCCCTGGCCGAATGGGCCCGGATGCCGAGCTGGCCCAGCACCTGGACGACGTCGGCGTCCGGGGGGCTGCCCGCCAGGATCTGCCGCGACTTGTCACGCAGGCCGGCGAGGTCGCCCACCACCAGCCATCCGTCCTGGAGACGGCGGTCGGGCATGAGCGTGACCAGGACCCGCCAGAGCGGCGTGCCCAACGCGGGCACCTCGATCGGGTGGGAGGGGTCGGCGGCGATCAGTTGGTCCTGCGTGGCGGCCGCGCCCAGCCACTCGGTCAGCCCGAACAGATGGCCGGTCAGCGCCGTCGAGTCGGGGGAGCGCAGCCAGTGCAGCACCCGCTCCTCGGCGGCGCGCTGGGCCTGCGACAACGTCTCGCGGTCGACGTTGAGCTCGTGCGCGAGCGTGCGGAGGCTGACGGGCTCGGCCGCGAACAGCCGCTGGACCGCGACGGCCCGGGCCAGCGGGTCCCACTCGCGGAACAGCCCGTCGACGACCCCCACCATCGGGTGCTCGCTCGCCAGCGACGGGGGCAGGGGCGGCGGGCTCAACAGCGCCGCCGTGGGGGCGGGCGCCTCGACCGGTGCGGGGGGAGCGGGAACCGGCTGTGCCTGGGCAGAGGGCGCCGGGGCCGGTGCCTGCTGGACCGCTTGCTGGGCCGGTGGTTGCTGGACCGGCGCCTGCTGAACCGATGCCTGCTGAGTGAGTGCTTGCGGAGCGAGCGGCTGCTGGACCGGTGCCTGCTGAATCGGTGGTTGCTGGACCGCTTGCTGAATCGGTGCCTGCTGGGCCGGGGCCAGCGGAGCACGCGGGCCCGGCACCAGGGATCCGTTGGGTTCCGGCCGCCGCTGCTGCGAAGGCGCCTGCGCGGGGGTTTGAACCGGGACCTGAGCCGGGGTCTGCAGGGAGGGCCGGACAGCCGCCTGCACCGCCGCCTCGGGCGCCGGGTGGATCAGCGGATGGCTGAAGATCTCGCGGAAGAGCGTCGCCAGCACGGCCTCCGGCGCCGCCGGCGCCGACGGCGACTGGAGGTCGTGCGGGGTCAGCCTGCGCAGGCGGAACCAGCCGCCCGCACCCTTGACGGCGGCCTGAACCGGCTCCGGCCAGCCCGGCAGGGCCAGGTCCACCGGATGGACCTGGAGAGCCGGAAGCAGATCGGTGAGGGTCAGATGATCCCAGCGGCTCACGGCCAGCCGGGCGAGCCGCTCGCACAGCCAGTCAACACCGGTCGCCTCCAGAGCGCGCTTCAACGCGACGGAGGCCCACCAGCCGCCAGGCAGGCGAGGATCGGCCAGAATTTCGGCCACCTGCTGAGGACGGCTCCAGCGCAAGGCGGGAACCATATCGCTCAGGCAGATCGTTGACTCGGCGTCCATCTGTTAGACCGCACCCTCCCGAGAGTGACGCGTGTTGCTACTGAGGCAGCTTACGCTGGAAGCGAGCAATTGGTGTCAATCGGGTAAAGTTCCCAGCGCCTGGTCGGCCTCCCACCTCGGAGACCGCCGCCGCACCCGCCTCACAACCTTTTTTCAGAGCCTCGGCCGGAGAGATTCCGGCGAGCAGCGCGGCCAGGAACCCGGCCGCGAAGGCGTCTCCCGCACCGGTCGAGTCCACGAGATCGGCGGCGGCCGCGGGCGCCCTGTCGACCACCCGGCCGCCCACCCCGAGAAGCGCGCCTCCGGAGCCCAGCTTCACGACCGCCGTGCCGTACCGGGCGCTGAGGATCTCCGCCGCGGCCTCCGGGACGGACTGCCCGGTGAGCACGAGTGCCTCCTCCAGGTTGGGGATGACGATCCCCGCGGGTGAGGTCTCGCTGAGGAAGCGCTCGACGCCGAAGGCGCGCAGAGGACCCGTCGACGCCGGATCCACGCTCACGGTGACACCGCGCTGCGCCGCCTCGCGCATCGCGAGCCGCGCGAGCTCCAGGCCGGGTTCGGCGAACAGCGTGTACCCCGAGACGTGCAGGTGCCGTACGCCGTCGAGCAACGAGGTCGCCCAGTCGGCCACGGAGATGTGGCCGCCCGCGCCCCGGTTGGTGAGCATCGACCGCTCACCGGTCGCGTCGACCATCGCGATCACGATCGCGGTCGGCCGGTCGGGGTCCACCCGCACGTGCGGGCGGACCCCCGCCTTGACCAGTTCGGCGATGTGCCAGTCGCCGGTGTCGTAGCCGGCCCGTCCCAGGAAGCGGGTGTCCGCCCCGAGGACGGCGGCCCAGGAGGCGGTGTTCGCCCCCGAGCCGCCCGGGCGCAGCACGATGTCGGCGGCCGTGTCCGTGCCGGTGGCGAGCGGCCGCTCGTGCAGCGCCACGACATCGGTGACGACGTCGCCGATCACGAGCAGGCCCTCCACTAGCCCTCCCGGCTGAAGGCGGCCGCGATCCGCCCCGCGAGGCCGGCGTTGCCGCGGACGGCGGCCAGGTTGGCCTCCAGCGACGCCCCGCCCGTGCCGTTCACGAGGTACTCCAGCAGGAACGGCGTGATGGCCTGGCCGGTGACCCCCTGGGCGTCGGCCGCGGCCAGCGCCTCGGCGAGCACGCGGTCGTGCAGGGCCGGGTCGAGCTGGTCGGCGACGGGCACCGGGTTGGCGACGATCAGCGCCGTCTCCGGGCCGCCGAGGGCGTCCTGCGCCCGCATGATCCCGGCGGCGTCCGCCGGCGTCTCGATCCGCCAGTCGACCGGTTCGCCCGAGGTGTGCAGGTAGAAGCCGGGGAACTCCTCGGTCTGGTAACCGACGACGGTGACCTGCCGGGTCTCCAGCCGCTGCAGCGTGGCGGGAACGTCGAGGATCGACTTCACGCCGGCGCAGACGACCGTGATCCGCGTACGGCTCAGCGTGTCGAGGTCGGCCGACTCGTCCTGGACGGTGGTCCAGTCGCGGTGGACGCCGCCGAGACCTCCGGTGGCGAAGACCCGGATGCCCGCACGCGCCGCCAGGAACGACGTCCCCGACACCGTGGTCGCACCGCTGAGCCGCAGCGCGGCGGCCGGCGCGAGGTCGCGGAAACCGAGCTTGCGCAGGCCGGGCTCGGTCGCGATCCGCTCCAGGCCCTCCTTGTCGAGGCCGATCCGCGGGACGCCGTCGAGGACCGCGATCGTGGCCGGTACGGCTCCCGCCTCGCGGACGGTCTCCTCGAGTTCGACGGCGACCTGCAGGTTCCGGGGCTGGGGCAGCCCGTGGGAGATGATGGTGGACTCCAGGGCCACGACAGGCCGGCCCTCGGCGATGGCCTCGGCGACCTCATCGGTTATGCGCATGACTCTCCTGTGTGGGGTTGGCGGAATATGTCCGCTTCGGGATATTGTGCCCGCCATGTCGCCTAGCTCGCGCTACGACGTCGTCATCGCCGGCGCCGGGCACAACGGCCTGGTCGCCGCCGCCTACCTGGCCAGGGCCGGCCGGCGGGTGCTCGTCCTCGAACGGCTCGGGCACGTCGGCGGCCTCGCCGTCTCCGCGCGGGCCTTCCCCGGCGTCGACGCGCGGTTGTCGCGCTACTCCTACCTGGTCAGCCTGCTGCCGACGAAGATCGTCAAGGACCTCGGGCTCGGGGTGGAGCTGCGCCACCGGCGCTTCGCCTCCTACACCCCGGTCGGCGACACCGGGCTCCTCGTCGACAACGGCGACGCCGGCCGTACGGCCGCCTCCTTCGCCGCGGTCACGGGCGGAACCGAGGACCTCGAGGCGTGGCGGCGCTTCTACCGGATGACGGCCCACGTGGCCGGGCGCGTCGCCCCCACCCTCCTGGAGCCGCTCCGGGACCGTACGGCGCTGCGCGGCATCGTCGGCGACGACGAGGCCTGGCGTGACCTGTTCGAGCGCCCGATCGGCGCGGTCGTCGACGAGCGGTTCGCCGACGACACCGTCCGCGGGGTGGTCCTCACCGACGCCCTCATCGGCACCTTCGCCGACCCCGACGCCGACCTGCTGGCCAACCGCTGCTTCCTTTACCACGTCATCGGGGACGGGACCGGCGACTGGAACGTCCCCGTCGGCGGGATGGGCGCGGTCACCACCTCACTCGCCGAGATCGCCGTCCGCGAGGGCGCGGAGATCCGCACCGGCGCCGAGGTGCTGGCGATCGACCCGGACACCGGCGAGGTCACCTTCACCGACGGAGCCGAGCACGTGGTCACAGGCGGCCGTGTGCTGGCCGCCCTGCCGCCCGCCGTGCTCGCCCGGCTCCTCGGGGAGCACGTCCAGACGCCGGAAGGCGCCCAGCTCAAGGTCAACATGGTGCTGTCGCGGCTGCCCCGCCTGAAGGACCCCGCCGTCGGCCCCGCGGAGGCCTTCAGCGGTACCTTCCACATCAACGAGAGCCGCGACCAGCTCGCCGCCGCCTACGCGCAGGCGGCCGCGGGCCGGATCCCCGACCTGCCGCCCGTCGAGGTCTACTGCCACTCGCTCACCGATCCGTCGATCCTGGGGGAGTCGCTGCGGGAGTCGGGCGCGCAGACGATGACGCTGTTCGGGCTGCACATGCCCGCCCGGCTCTTCCAGGATCCGCGGGCGCGGCACGAGGCGTTGCGCCGGACCATCGCGTCCGTCGACTCCGTGCTCGCGGAGCCGATCGAGGACTGCCTGCTCCGCACCCCTTCCGGCGAGCCGTGCCTGGAGGCCAAGACGCCCGCCGATCTGGAGCGGGACGCCGGGCTCCCCGGAGGCCACATCTTCCACCGCGACCTGTCCTGGCCGTTCGCCGAGTCGGCCGACGAGGGGCCCTGGGGCGTCGAGACCCAGCATCCACGCGTCCTGCTGTGCGCCGCCGGAGCCCGCAGGGGCGGCGGCGTGAGTGGAATCCCCGGGCACAACGCGGCAATGGCCGTTCTCACCTGATTGCCGCCTGTTCTCGACTGAATCTCACCCCATATCCCCGTAAGGACTCTTCCTGCTGACGGCGTCGCCTCCCGCCGCGGCGGTCCGGTCGTCGTGACACTTGCCGCTGGGCCACCCGCAGGCCCATCGGGAGGGGAACACGATGACGACCCGCATGACCGGGATGACCGGGACGACCAGGACGGCCGGGACGACACGCTGGGCGCGGCCGGCCCTGTGGGGTGTCCTCGCCCTCGCGGCGGTGCTCTACACGTGGGCGCTGGGCCGCAACGGCTACGCGAACGAGTACTACGCCGCTGCGGTCTACTCCGGGACCCGGAGCTGGAAGGCGTTCTTCTTCGGCGCGCTCGACGCCGGGTCGTTCATCACCGTCGACAAGCCGCCGCTCGCCCTGTGGGTGATGGGCCTGTCCACGCGGATCTTCGGCTTCGGCCCGTGGAGCATGCTCCTGCCGCAGGCCGTCGCCGGAGTGGTCTCGGTCGCGCTGGTCCACTCGGCGGTGCTGCGCTCGCTCACCGGGGCCCAGGCCCGCGTGGCTGCGCTGATCGCGGCTCTGGTGATGACGCTGACGCCGATCACCGTGGCCATCACGCGCGACAACAACCCCGACACGATCCTCGTGCTGCTGCTCGTCACGGCGGCGTGGTTCTGCCTGGAGGCGGTGCGGACGGGCCGCCTGCGGCCCCTCCTGCTGGCGGCCGCCTTCGCGGGACTGGCGTTCAACGCCAAGATGTTGCAGGCCTACCTCGCGGTGCCCGCGCTCTGCCTCGCGTACCTGTACGTGGCCCCGGGCGGACTGGCCCGGCGGGTACGGCACCTGCTCACGGCCGGGGCCGTCCTGGTGGTCTCCAGCGTCTGGTGGATGGTCCTGGTCGACCTGTGGCCCGCCTCCTCCCGGCCCTACATCGGGGGCAGCACGGACAACAGCGTCTGGGACCTCGTCATCGGATACAACGGCATCGGCCGGATCGTGGGCCGCGGCGGCGAGACCGGCTGGTTCCCGGGCGCACCGGGCGCACCGGACGTCTCCGCGGGCGGCTGGGGCGGGACGTCCGGCGCCGGGCGGCTCTTCAACGAGTCCATGGCCGGGCAGATCTCCTGGCTGCTGCCGTTCGCGGCCCTCGCCCTCGTGGCGGGCCTCCTTCTGGCCTACCACCGCTCGCCCGTCCAGGCGGCGCTGGTCCTGTGGGGCGGCTGGCTCGTGGTCCACTTCGTCGTCTTCAGCTTCTCCCACGGCACCTTCCACCCCTACTACACGACCGCGATGGCGCCGGCGGTCTCGGCGCTGACCGGCATCGGGGCCGTCCTGCTCTGGCAGGCCCTGCGCGAGTCGCCCGCCTGGAGATGGGTGCTGCCCGCGGGGGTGGCCCTCACCGGCGGCTGGTCGTTCGTGGTGCTCCGCCGTACGCCCGACTTCGTGCCGTGGCTGGCCTGGGCCGTCGCGGCCGCGACGGCGGTCGCCGTGGTGGGCCTGGTCATGGTGGCGCGGCGGATCCTGCTCATACGGCCCGGCAGGCGGCGGCTCCTCGTGGCGACCTCGCTCGCCGGACTGTTCGCCTGTCTCGCCGGGCCGGCCTCCTACGCCCTGACTCCGCTGACCGTCTCGGTGCGCGGAGGCGATCCGACGGCCGGCCCGGCGAACCGGCGTGCGTTCTGGCCGGGCGCCACGCGGCAGGAGGGCGTCCTGTCGCGCGCTCTCACCCCCTGGACGAGGCGGAACGGAAGCGTCGCCGACGAGATGATCGACTATCTGGAGCGCAACCAGGGCGACGCCACCTGGCTGCTGGCGGTCGGCCAGGCGCGCAACGCCTCGTCGATCATCCTGTCCACGGGGAGGCCCGTCCTCGCGATGGGAGGGTTCAACGGCCGCGATCCCGCGATGACCCTCGACAAGCTGAAGGAATACGCCTCCGCGGGCCTGCTCAAATACGTCCTGGTCGGCGACAGGATCGGCCCGCGGCTCACGGGAAGGGGCCGGGGGGCCGGCATGAGCGCCGACCTCACCGACTGGGTCACGGGGAGCGGAACCCCGGTGAACCCCCAGGAGTACGGCGGGCCGGCCGGCGGCACGCTCTACCGGCTCGGGTGAGACTAGGCGGGCAGGGCGGCCATGAGATAGGCCAGCCGGGCGGCGGCGTCCGGAACGTCGTCCACCGTCCCCAGCCGGTAAGCCCACGAGGTGACGAAGGCGCCCTCGTCGGAGCAGGTCACCGTCTCGTGCAGCGTCTCGCTGAAGCGGTTGCGGACCTCGACCCGGGGAGGCGTGCCGGCCATCACCCGGACCGACAGGTCGATGTGCCGGCGAGCGGCGGCGGCGAACTCCTCGATGCCGGTAACCGTGTCGACCATCGCCCGTCACCTCCCGTTCAGAGGGACAGGATTGCACGCTCCGGGAGCGGCCATCAAGCAATTGCCACGATCAGCCCGGTGATTGTTCCCGTATCCGCTCCCGGCTGTGATCCCGGGCGTGATCCCGGGCGTGCTCGCGGTGCTGCCCCAGGCCCTCGTCGATGACACCGACGATGACGGCCCTGGCGGCCTCGTGGAACGACGCCACCTCGCAGAGCTCCTCGAACGCCTGGGCGTAGAACGCCACGTCGTCGGGGTCGCGCAGCAACAGATCCTTGGTCCTCGTCGCCACTCCCACCGTGGAGTCGTTGTAGATGTAGAACGAGTTGACGAGCGCCGACGGCAACGGCGCCTCGAACGGGATGATCCCGAACTCGACGTTCGGGAGGGTCGTGACCGCGAGCAGCCGGTCGAGCTGGCCGCGCATCACGTCGAGCGGCGCCAGACGATAACGCAGCGCCGACTCCGGCATGACGAAGCGGAACCGGCGGCCCGGGTCGTAGAGGATCTCCTGCCGCTGCATCCTGACCCGGATCGCGGCGTCGACGTCGTCGGTCGTCTCGTAGAGGCGGCGGACCTTGCTGAAGATGTGCCTCGCGTACTCGGCGGTCTGCAGAAGCCCGATCACCAGGCCGGGTTCGAACGCGCGCAGCAGCCGGGTGCGGGACTCCAGGTCCTTGACGTCCTCCTGGAGCGCGGCCAGCCCGCTCTTGTGCCGCTGCCGCCACGTGTCCTGGTGGGCCTGCAGCCCGACCGCCTGCTCGATCAGGCCGTCGAACGTCTCGGGCCCGGCCTGTACTGCCTGAGCCCAGACGACCACGTCGTCCTCCGTGGCGGTCTGCCGGGCGTTCTCGATGCGGGAGACCTTGGACGGCTGCCACCCCAGCCGTTCGGCCAGATCCTTTCCCGACAGGTGGGCGGCCTCGCGCAATTGCCGCAGATGGACCCCCAGGTCGACGCGGGCCTGCTGGAAACCGCTCACTCCCACCTCCGGCCGTGGTGCGCTCAAAGGTAGCCCCGGCCCGGAGGATCAAGCCATAGGGAAGTCCCTATTGGTGATCAGCGCCGTGATCAGCCGAGCACGCGCCTGGCGATCTCGACCAGGAGCTCGCGCGGGACCTCGACGGCCGTCTCCCCGTCGAGTACGTGGAGCAGGTCGGCCCGGGCGTCGTGGTCGACCAGCTCGAGACCCTGGACGACGACCGTGCCGCGGTCGGTCTCGTACAGCGAGGGACACGCCCCGGACTCCGAGGTGGAACCGAGAAACCGCAGTCGCATGGCAGTACCCCCGCATGTGAGCGCCAAGAAGAGCAATTGCGCGCAATGGTAGGACGAGCCCCGTTGCTCCTGCTCCCATATTTCAGGAAATGTCGTTTTTGGGGGCGTCGATAAATGGGGGAATGGGTACAGCAACCGCTCTCAGCCGTTCACCCAGCGCCTTCGCTTGGGCGTCGAGCAGGGGACTGGCCGCGACGCCGCGCCCCAGCAGACCCCGCACGACGAAGTTGAGCGCGAGCAGGTTCGGCAGCGCGAACCGCTCGATCGGCAGGTCGCCGGTCTCCGGCAGCAGCTCCCTGAGCCTGTCCACGGTGAGGAAGGAGCTCAGCCACGCGTACTGCTCGGCCGTACGGACCCAGACGCCCAGGTTGGCGTTGCCGCCCTTGTCGCCGGAGCGGGCACCGGCCACCGTCCCGAGCGGCCGCACCGGGCCGCCGGCGGGCGCGTCCCCCGCGCCGGCCCGGCCCGGCTCCTCCTGCCCCGCGGGCTCGGGCGCCTCGTCCCCGGGCGCGGCCACGTGGGGGACCTCGATCCGCGTGCCGTCCACGGTCACCACGGCCCGCACGGCGTCCGCGGCGACGGACGACGGCGTGTACACGCCGTACGGCGAGGCGTCGCCCGGGGGAGTGAGGCCGTAGAAACCCGGATACCCCGCCAGCCCGGTCTCCACCACGGCCGAGGAGAACGCCCGGCCTGCCTTCCCCTTGTCGGCGTCCATCACCGTGATGCGGAGCAGGGCGGTGCCCGCGCCGCCGGCCGGCGGGAGCATCGGGGTCAGCTCGACGTGGACCTCGTCGAAGGACTCCCTGGGCACGCGGGCCCAGACGGCCTCCTGCGCGACCCGCGCCTTGTCCTCGACGCCGAGCCCGGTGAGCACGAGCGTCATCGTGTTGCGGTAGCCGCCGAGGTGGTTGACCGCGACCTTCAGCGTGGCGGGCGGGGCCTCCCCGCGCACGCCGGAGACGAGCACGCGGTCGGGGCCCTCCTGCTCCAGCCGGATCGTGTCGAACCTGGCCGTCGCGTCCGGCCCGAGATACCGCGGCGAGCCGATCTCGTAGAGCAGCTGGGCCGTGACGGTGCCCACCGACACCAGGCCGCCCGTGCCGGGATGCTTGGTGATCACGCAGGACCCGTCGGCCCGCAACTCCGCGATCGGGAACCCGCAGTGCGCCAGATCGGGCACCTCGCCGAAGAACGCGTAGTTGCCGCCGGTCGCCTGGCAGCCGCACTCGATGATGTGCCCCGCGACCACCGATCCCGCCAGCGCGTCGAGGTCGCCGGGCTCCCAGCCGTGCCACCACATCCCGGGGCCCGTCACCAGGGCGGCGTCGGTGACGCGCCCGGTCACCACGACGTCGGCGCCGTGCTCCAGCGCCACCGCGATGGGCCGGCCGCCGAGGTAGGCGTTCGCGGTGATCGGTGCGGCCGCGAGGGTCTCGCCGGTGTCGGCGTCGACGACCGGCCCGCGCAGCGGCATGAGGTCGTCGCCGGTCACGTGGGCGACCGACGCCCGCAGGCCCAGACGCCCGGCCAGCTCGGACACGGCCTCGGCGCAGGCCCGCGGGTCGAGGCCGCCCGCGTTCGAGACGACCTTGATGCCCCGGTCGAGGCAGGTGCCGAGGACCTGCTCCATCTGCGTGAGGAAGGTGCGGGCGTAGCCGGGACGCCCCTTGAGCCGGTTGCCCGCGAGGATCATCATGGTCAGCTCGGCCAGCCAGTCGCCGGTGAGCACGTCGATCGGGCCGCCCTCGACCATCTCCCGCGCGGCCGACAGGCGGTCGCCGTAGAAGCCGCTGCAGTTGGCGATGCGCAGAGTCATATCCGGCTCAGCTCCGGCCGTCCGGCACCCAGGAGGCGGGCCGCTTCTCCATGAACGCGCGGATGCCCTCCTGGCCCTCCTCCGAGGTGAAACGCCGGGCCGACAACTCGGCCATCTGGCGGAACCCCTCGTCGACGGGCATCCCCGGCACCTCCCGGACGAGCCTCTTGGTGATGGCCAGGGCCTCCGGCGCGCCGCGCAGCAACATGTCCGCGTAGTGCGCCACCGTGGCGTCGAGATCCTCCTCCGGCACGGCACGCGTCAGCAGGCCGATCTCGGCCGCACGGGTGGCGCCGAAGACCTCGCCCGTCAGGAAGTACTCCGCCGCGGCCCGCGGATCGAGCCTGCGCAGAGTGGTCACCGAGATCATCGCCGGGACCACGCCCAGCCGTACCTCGCTGAACGCGAACGACGCCGTGTCCGGCGCGACGGCGAAGTCGCACGCGGCCACGAGCCCGAGGCCGCCCGCGCGGGCCGTGCCGTTCAGCCGGCAGACGACCGGCTTGGGGCTCTCCCAGATCAGGCTCATGATCTCGGGGAAGGACGTGGTGACCGGCGCGGCGCCGCGCTGCTCCTTCAGGTCGGCGCCGGAGCAGAACACGGGCCCGGCGCCCGTCAGCACCGTGACGCGCACGTCCGGCTCGGCGATCGCCCACGTCAGCGCGTCGTCCAACTCCTGGAGAAGCCGGGACGACAGGGCGTTGCGGTTGTGCGGCGAGTCGAGGGTGATCGTGGCCACGCCGCCCGCCTCCTCGCAGCGTACGAGCGGCTCCATCACGGGCTCCATCACTGCTCCCCGGCAGGTTCGGCCACCGGGGGTTCCACCGGCTGCGCGGGTTCGACGGGTTCCGCAGCTCCCACGGGTTCCACGGTTCCCGCAGCTTCCACAGCTCCCACGGCCGCCGGTTCCGCGGGCACCGGGTCGGGGAGCACGGGGCCTGGGGATGCGGGGTCTACGGGCACGGGGCCTGGGGGCACGGGGTCTGCGGGCACCTGCTCCGCGGCTTCCTCGATCACGGCGAGTACGGCTCCCGCTTCTACCTGCCGGCCGGGCGCGACGTTCAGGACGGACAACGTGCCGGAGGCCGAGGACACGATCTGATGTTCCATCTTCATGGCCTCGAGCACGATCACCGGCTGGCCCGCCGTCACCGTGTCGCCCTGCTCGACCTCGACCCGCAGCACCGTCCCCGGCATGGGGGCCAGCAGCGAGCCGGGCACGACCTGTTCGACCGGCTCGGGCAGCCGCTCGACCGGTGCCAGCCGTACGGGACCGAGGGGGGAGTCGACGTGCACGAGCCCCGGATAGGCGGCCACGTCGAACGCGTGCCGGAGGCCTCCCGACTCGAGCACCACCCGGTCGGGGGCCGCGGACACCAGCGTGACGCCGTCGAAGCCCTCCGCCGCGAGGCCGCCGCGGGTGAACCGGTAGGCGATCTCGACCGTCTCGCCGCCCTCGGTCAGGAAGGCAGCGCTCTGGGGCCGGGAGACGACGTTGCGCCAGCCGCTGGGCAGGCCGCCCAGCACCCGGGCGGCGGCGCGGTTGGCCGAGGCCTGCGCGAGCGCCGCGGCGAGTCCCGAGATCCGTACGGCTGCCGCGTCCGCGAGGGGGGCGGTCACCGCGTTCCGGTCGAGGAAGCCGGTGTCGAGGGCGCCCGACAGGAAGTCGGGATGCCGAAGGACCGAGACCAGCAGGTCACGGTTCGTCGTGAGCCCGTGGATCTTCGTCCGGGCGAGCGCGGACGCCAGCCTCCGGGCGGCCTCCGCGCGGGTCTCGCCGTAGGAGATGATCTTGGCGAGCATGGGGTCGTAGTGGACGCCGACCTCGTCTCCGGCCACCACCCCCGAGTCGAGCCGGAGCCTTCCGCCCAGCCGGAACTCGGCGTCCACCTCCGGGACGTCGAAGCGGCGCAGCACGCCGCTCTGCGGGAGCCAGCCTCGCGCGGGGTCCTCGGCGTACAGGCGCACCTCGATGGCGTGGCCCACCGGGCTCGGCGGCAGCCCCGCCAGCTGGGCGCCCTCGGCGATCTCCAGCTGGAGCCTGACGAGGTCCACCCCGTAGACGCACTCGGTCACCGGGTGCTCGACCTGGAGTCGCGTGTTCATCTCCAGGAAGAAGAAGCCGTTCTCCCCGAGCAGGAACTCCACCGTTCCCGCTCCCACGTAGCCGATCGCCTTCGCCGCCCTGATGGCCGTGTCGCACAGCTCCCTGCGCAGCTCGGGGGAGACGGCGGGGGAGGGCGCCTCCTCGATGACCTTCTGGTGGCGGCGCTGGATCGAGCACTCCCGTTCGCCCAGCGCCCAGACGGTGCCGTGGGAGTCGGCGAGGATCTGCACCTCGATGTGCCGGGCGCCCTCGAGGAGCGGCTCGGCGAACACGGTGCCGTCCCCGAACGCCGCCAGCGCCTCCCGCTGGGCCGACTCGACGGCGGCGGGCAGCTCGGCGGCGTCGCGGACGACGCGCATGCCCCGGCCGCCGCCTCCCGCCGAGGCCTTCACGAGCAGGGGGAGGTCGAGCGCGGGAAGCTCGTCAGGCGTGACGGTCACACCGGCGAGCACCGGGACCCCGGCCTCGATCATCATCGCCTTCGCCTCGATCTTGGACCCCATCGCGGCGATGGCCTCGGGAGCGGGCCCGACCCACGTCAGGCCCGCGTCCAGGACGGCCTGGGCGAACGGCGCGTTCTCCGACAGGAAGCCGTAACCGGGGTGCACCGCGTCGGCCCCCGACTGCCGGGCGGCCTCGACGATCCGCCCCGGGTCCAGGTACGCCCTCGGGTCGCCGAGCCGTACGGCATGGTCGGCCTCGGCCACGTGCGGCGCGGACGCGTCGGCGTCGGAGTAGACGGCGACCGTCTCCACGCCCAGCTCGCGGCAGGTCCTGAAGACCCGGCGAGCGATCTCTCCCCGGTTGGCCACCAGCAATCGCCGGATCATCCCCACCACCCCTTCACATCCGGAAGACGCCGTAGCCGGCGGGTTCGGCGGCGGGCGCGTTGCCGACCGCGGACAGGCATATCCCGAGCACGGTCCTGGTGTCCCGGGGGTCGATCACGCCGTCGTCGTAGAGCCTGCCGGACAGGAAGAACGGCAGCGACTCGGCCTCGATCTGCGCCTCCACCATCTGCCGCATCGCCACGTCGGCCTCCTCGTCGTAGGCCTGGCCGCGCGCCTCCGCGGCGGCCCGGCCCACGATCGACAGGACGCCGGCCAGCTGCGCCGGGCCCATGACGGCCGACTTGGCGCTCGGCCACGAGAACAGGAACCGGGGGTCGTAGGCCCGCCCGCACATCCCGTAGTTGCCCGCGCCGTAGGAGGCCCCCATGACGATCGTGATGTGCGGCACGGTCGAGTTGGACACGGCGTTGATCATCATCGCGCCCTGCTTGATGATGCCGCCCTGCTCGTAGTCCTTGCCGACCATGTAGCCCGTCGTGTTCTGCAGGAACACCAGAGGGGTGCGCGACTGGTTCGCGAGCTGGATGAACTGCGCCGCCTTCTCGGCCTCCTCGCCGAACAGGACGCCGCGCGCGTTGGCGAGGATCCCGACCGGGTGCCCGTGCACCGACGCCCATCCGGTCACCAGGCTCGCGCCGTAGAGCGGCTTGAACTCGTCGAAGTCGCTGCCGTCCACCACCCGGGCGATGACCTCGCGCGGGTCGAAGGGGATCTTCAGATCCTCGGGGACGATCCCCAGCAACTCGTCCTCGTCGAGGAGCGGCTCGGCCGCGGGGCCGGGGAGCCGGCCGGCCTTGCGCCAGTCGAGCCGCCTGACGATCCGGCGGCCCAGGCGGAGGGCGTCGTGCTCGTCGGCCGCGAGGTAGTCGGCCAGGCCGGAGGTCCGCGCGTGCATCTCCGCGCCGCCGAGCGACTCGTCGTCGGACTCCTCGCCGGTAGCCATCTTCACCAGGGGCGGCCCGCCCAGGAAGACCTTGGCCTGCTCCCTGACCATGACGACGTAGTCGCTCATGCCGGGGACGTAGGCCCCGCCGGCCGTGGAGTTGCCGAAGACCAGCGCGATGGTGGGGATCCCGGCCGCCGACAGCCTGGTCAGATCACGAAATATCCGGCCGCCGGGGATGAAGATCTCCTTCTGCGTCGGAAGGTCGGCTCCCCCCGACTCCACCAGGTTGACGAACGGCATGCGGTTCCGCAGCGCGATGTCCGCGGCCCGCAGGGTCTTGCGGAGGGTCCACGGATTGGACGAGCCGCCGCGGACGGTCGGGTCGTTGGCGGTGATCACGCACTCGACGCCCTCGATGACGCCGATCCCGGTCACCACGCTCGCGCCCACGGGGAAGTCGGAGCCCCACGCCGCGAGGGGGGACAACTCCAGGAAGGGGGAGTCGGGGTCGACGAGCAACTCGATCCGCTCACGCGCGAGCAGCTTGCCCCGCTCCCTGTGCCGCTCGACGTACTTCGGCCCGCCGCCGGCCACCGCCTTGGCGTGCTCGGCGTCCAGGTCGGCGAGCTTGGCCAGCATGGCCTCGCGGCGGGAGCCGTACTCGGGGCCGGAGGGGTCCAGCCTGCTGCTGACGACGGTCATCGGGGGACCTGCCCCTCCTCGAGTCGGATCGCTCTGGTCCACAACGTCGTCAACATGTCCACCGCCGTCTTCTCGTCGCACGATTCCCCGAGATCCAGCCACACGTGGGCGAAGTGCTCGACCATCCCGCCCAGCATGACGGCCGTCAGCCGCGGGTCGAGCGCGGGGTCGGCCAGCCCCTCCTCCTGGAGGCGCCGCAGGCCGTCCGCGCCGCGCCGCACGAACATCTCGCGCAGTTCCAGCAGCAGGCCGCGGAAGCTCTCGTCGTCCATCGCGGCCTGCTCCAGCATGCGCATCAGGCGCGAGTTGCCCGCCCACGCCCGCAGGTAGAGCCGGTTGGCGGCCTCGACCCTGGCGTACGGATCGCCGGGGACGGCCGGGCCGACGACGCTCGCCGCGAACATCTCGCCGACGACCGCCTCCGCGACCTCGCGGAACAGGGCTTCCTTCGAACCGAAGTAGGTGTAGAAGGTGCCGTGCGAGACGCCCGCCCGTGTGCACACGTCGTCCACCCGCACGTTGTCGTACGGATGCTCCTCGAACGCCTCGCGTCCCGCCCGGACCAGGGCCGTGCGCGTACGGCGGCCCCGCCCGGTGATCGGCGGCTCGGACTTGACGATCACGTCAGGTACCTTACCCGGGATTGGACCGATTCAGATGGCCTTTCCCGGATTGAGGATGTTCAGCGGGTCGAACACCTGCTTGATCCCCAGGTGGAGTTCGGCGGCGACGGGCCCGATCTCCAGCCCGAGCCACCGGCGCTTGATCAGGCCCACGCCGTGCTCGCCCGTCAGCGTCCCGCCCAGGTCGAGCGCCCCGCGGAAGATCTCATCGGCCGCCGCCCAGACCTCAGGCGGCGGCTCCGCCAGGCCTCGGTCGAAGATGAACACGGGGTGCAGGTTGCCGTCCCCGGCGTGCGCCACCGTCGCGATGGTCACACCGTGTCGCTTCGCGGCCTCCTCCACCGCGGAGATCATCTCGGGCAGTCGCGAGCGGGGCACGCACACGTCCTCGACGAGGCACTGCCCGAGGCGCTCCTTGGCCTCGTAGGCGAGCCGCCGGACGCCGACCAGTTCCGCGGCCTCCTCGGGCGTCGACGCCTCCGCGACGAACGAGGCGGAATCGCACAGGGCGGCCATCTCGTCCGGCGAGCCCTCGGCCTGGGCGATGAGCATGGCCCGCGTCGCGGGCTCCAGGCCGATGTTCTTCCAGGCGTCGATGGCCTCCAGGGTGGTCCTGTCCATCAGTTCCAGCATCGAGGGCCGGCAGCCGGCCGCGATGATCGCCGAGACGGCGGAGGCGGCGTCCCGCAACGAGGTGAACTCCGCGGCGACGGTGGCGACCTGGACGGGGGCGCGCCGCAGCCGCAAGGTGGCCGCGGTGATCACACCCAGCGTTCCCTCCGAGCCGACGAACAGGCCCGTCAGGTCGTATCCGGTGACGCCCTTCACCGTCCGCCGCCCGGTGTCGAGCACCCTGCCGTCCGCGAGGACGACCTCCAGTCCCAGCGTCGAGTCGCGGGTCACGCCGTACTTCACGCAGCGCAGGCCGCCCGCGTTCGTGGCCAGGTTGCCGCCGATCGTGGAGATCTCGTACGAAGACGGGTCGGGCGCGTACATCAGCCCGTGCTCCCGGGCGGCCCGGTCGAGGTCGGCGGTGATCACACCGGGTTCGACGACCGCGATCTCGTCCGCCGGGGACAGCTCGCGGATCCGCGTCATCCTGGCCAGCGACAGGATGACGCATCCGTCGACGGCGGTCGCCCCGCCGGCGAGGCCGCTTCCCGCCCCGCGCGGAACCACGGGCACGCGGTGCTCACTCGCCCAGCGCAGCGTGGCGACCACGTCGTCACGCGACTGCGCGAGGACGACGCCGAGCGCCTTCCCCGGCGGGACGAACGTGCGGTCCCTCGCGTACGACTCGGTGACGTCCGGGTCGGTCAGCACCCGCCCCTCGGGCAGCGCGGCGACGAGACCGGTGACGAGGTCGGTTACGGGGTCGGCGTTGTGGTCCTTCACATCTGGACTGTACGGCCGGTCGACAAAACGGCGGTAACGCCCATTTCTCCAAAGATCACGGTTTGACAACCTTCGGTGAAGGCTCTTTACCCGAATTTACCTTCTCTTTATGGTCCGTCCAGTGCGCCTATCCGGCGTGCCCTGAACGGCGTCCGGAGAACCCCGGGCGGGAAAGGGATCTTGTTGTCCAAGAGATTTCGGCGCTTAGCCGCCATCGTTCCTGCGCTGGGGCTCGCGGCCGCGGGCCTTGCCACCACCGGAGCGGCTGAGTCCACCGCGTCGTACCAGCCTTCGGCCAAGGATCACTACATCAACTACGCGCCTCCGCGCGTGCAGGGCGACGTCACCACGATCGACGAGAGGGTGCCGTCCAAGGCCGCCAAGCGGGCCGGCCAGACGGCGACGGAGATCGACCACAAGTTCGCCATGGGCAACCCGGTGGCCGCGCGCGTGCTGGCCAAGCACGAGAAGCAGGCGCTGCGGACCGGGAAGAACCCCTTCGACTTCATCTACAAGAAGGCGAAGACGACCAAGAAGGCCGAACTCCTCACACTGCTCGTCGAGTTCAACGACACGGCGAACGACGACTTCTCCGGCTGGTCGCACCCCAAGACGATCGACGACGTCAACGACTGTGTGACCGAGCCCCCCGGCACCAAGCTCAACGGGCCGCTGCACAACAAGATCCAGAACCCTGCCACCGCGGCCGGCGGCGGCAAGGACAACAACTCGATGTGGGTCTCCGACTTCAACACGGTCCACTACAACGACATGCTCTACACGTCCAAGGGGATCACCAAGCGGGTCCGCCCCGACTTGACCGACCCCAGGGACGGCAAGAAGGGCATCGACATCGCCGGCTCCACGATGAAGAACATGTACGAGGAGCTGTCGAAGGGCGCCTACACGGTCACCGGCCAGGCGGTCGGCTGGATCAAGGTCCCCCACTCCGAGGCCTGGTACGGCGCGGGCCAGTGCGGCACCTTCCCGCAGGACATGGCCGGCCACCCCGACAACCCGCGCGGAGCCGCTCAGCTCCCCATTGACGCGGTGAACGCGCTGGCCGCGCAGAACCCGTCGTTCAACTGGGCGGACTACGACAAGGAAGACGTCTCCGACGCCGACGGTGACGGCGACTTCGACGAGCCCGACGGCGTGATCGACCACCTGGTGCTCATCCACGCCGGTGAGGACAAGTCCGGCGGCGGCGGCGCCGAGGGCACGTTCTCCCTCTGGGCGCACTCCAGCGACGTGACCGGCGGCTACACCGTGCCCGGCACGAGCGTGAAGATCTCCAACTACATCCTCCAGCCGGAGGACGCGGGCGTCGGCGTCTTCGCCCACGAGTACGGCCACGACCTGGGCCTGCCCGACCTCTACGACACCTCGGGCACAGGCGACTCCGACATCGACTTCTGGGACCTCATGTCCAGCGGCTCGCACTCCGGGCCGATCTTCCAGTCGCTGCCGACCCACATGGGCATCTGGGACAAGTGGGTGCTCGGCTGGGCCAACCCGAAGATCATCAACCCGGGTGACCGGGAGAGCCTCCAGGTGGTCGGCCAGACCTCCCGGACGCCGAAGGGCACAGAGGACGGTCTGCGGATCAACCTCCCGGACAAGCACGTCGTCATGTCCACCCCGCACAGCGGGTCGAACCTGTGGTGGTCCAACAGCGACCAGAGCTGGGCGGACACCCGCCTGACCCGCACGCTGAGCGTGCCCGCCGGCACCGACGAGAAGTTCCGCTGGTGGACCGACTACGGCATCGAGCAGGACTGGGACTACGGCTTCTTCGAGGTCTCCGCCGACGGCGGCACGACCTGGACGGAGCAGAAGGTCTACCACCAGGACGGCACCCTCGCCTCCACCGGCGACGACTACGCCGACCCGAACCACCGCCTGGTCGACTACGGCGGCAAGAAGTACGGCATCACCGGTGAGAGCGGCGGCTGGACCCAGCTCTACGCCGACCTCGCCCCGTACGCCGGCAAGTCCGTGCAGGTCCGCCTGCGCTACGCCACGGACGCGGCGGCCGAGGAGCGCGGCTGGTTCAACGACGACTTCTCGCTCACCAACGGCGCGGCGACGGCGTGGAGCGACGACGTCGAGAGCGGCGCCAACGGGTGGACCGCCACCACGGGCACCTTCACCGACACCACGGGCGCCGGGTTCGTGACCCACTCCGGCCAGCTCGAATCCGCCCAGTACTACCTGGCCGAGTGGCGGAACCTCGACGGCTTC
Source organism: Planotetraspora silvatica (assembly GCF_016863315.1). GTDB lineage: Bacteria > Actinomycetota > Actinomycetes > Streptosporangiales > Streptosporangiaceae > Planotetraspora > Planotetraspora silvatica. Next base: position 6,251 of record NZ_BOOQ01000014.1, on the reverse strand, counting down.
GACAAGGGCCTGTCGTACGCCTACGACACCACCTACCAGCGCGACGGCGCCTGGAAGGTCGAGAAGATCAAGTACAACGCGCCCGGCCTGCTGGTCTGGTACCGCGACGCGTCCCGTGCGAACAACAACGTGGTGGACTCCTCCTTCGACCTGCCGTCGGTGGGACCGAAGGGTGAACTGCTCCTCGTGGACTCGCACTTCGAGCCGCTCCGCCGTACGGGCGAGGCGGCCACGATCGACACGTCCGCGCTGAAGAACCTGCCCTCGCGGCCGCAGTCCTCCAACGCGGCGTTCAACTTCGACGGGACCTACCCGTTCAAGGAGTGCATCGAGGGCGCGCCGTTCACGCAGTACTGCACCTCGTACGGCAAGCTGCCCGCGGTGAAGACGTTCACCGACGCCAAGGGCTGGTACCCCGGCATCGAGGTCCGGAACGGCTCGCTGTTCTACCGGATGCGCGACGCCTCCACGGTCGTGCCGTCCAAGGACAACCAGGCGTACACCACCCGGGTCGTCAACCCCGACGGCTCTCCGGCGAAGGACTACTACGGCGCGGACATCGGCAGCATCCTCGGCTCCGGAAACCCCGGTGACGAGGGCAAGCAGCTCGGCGTACAGATCAAGCTGGTCAGCCCGCTGCCCGCCGACCTCGGTGTGATCGTCCAGGTCACGCCGCCGAAGAAGTAGCAGCCCGAGTAGTTGCAGAAGTAACAGAAGAAGTAACAGAGGAAACAGCGTCACGCGTGCCCGGCGGCCCCCGCCGCCGGGCACGCTCCCCGCGCGGCACCCTCCGGATCTGCCTACGATGTGATCATGCGGAGCAAGGCGGACCACACGGCGGCCATCCACGAGCACCGGCGGGCCGCGCTGGTGGTGAACACCAGGTCCAGAAGAGGCCGGCGTCACTACGCCGAGGTCTTACGCCTCATCGAGGCCGCGAACTTCCGGCTCACCGGCGTGCATCCGATCACGGACCCCTCCCGGCTCCGTGACATCGTCGAGCGCGCGCTCGCCGGGAACCCCGACCTGCTGATCGCCGGCGGCGGCGACGGCACGCTGAGCAGCACGATCAGGCACGTCGCCGGCCGGGACGTCGCCCTCGGGGCCCTCCCTCTCGGCACGACCAACAACTTCGCCCGCAGCCTCGGCCTGCCGCTCGACCTCCCGGGAGCGGTACGCGTCCTGACCGAGGGCAAGGTGGCCGACATCGACCTCGGCCTGTGCGGCGACCGGCCGTTCGCCAACCTCGCCAGCTTCGGCGTCTCCGTCGAGGTCGCCGGGACCGTCCGGCCCTGGCTCAAGCGCATCATGGGCCGGTCCGCCTACCCGCTGACCGCGATGCGGATCCTCCCCGGGCACCAGCCGTTCCGCGCCTACATCACCGCGGACGGCAGGCGGCACGAACTGCTCACCCATCAGCTCAACATCGCCAACGGCCGCTTCCACGGCGGCTGGCAGATCGCCAGGGACGCCGGGATCGACAACCGCATGCTCGTCGCCTACCAGCTCGGGTCCGGCAAGCGGCTGCGGCTGATCGGCGAGACCCTCGTCCGGGCCACCACCGGCCGGTGGCGCAGCCTCGCCGGAGGCCCGTTCGTCACCGGCAGCGAGATCCTCGTGGAGACCGATCCGCCGATGGCCGCCGACATCGACGGCGAGGTGCGGCTGCGCACCCCCCTGGTGATCAAGACGATTCCGAACGGCGTCAGGGTGATGGTTCCCCGGGACTTCGTGGATCGGTGAGCCGCCGGTAGGCCGGGCGCAGCAGGTCGGTGATGGGGATGTGCCTCGTCTTGACCGGAGGCGGGTCGAGCGTGCGGAGCAGGATGTCCGCGGGAGCGGAGGCCCGCGACGGCTGGTGCCGCAACCGGGCCGGCGACATGCCGGGCTCGTAGAAGGAGCTCAGCCGCTCGGCGAACGGCACGTCGTCCGTGACCTCCCTGAGGTCGTCGAGCAGCGACTCCTTCGGCATGCCGCGCCAGGCCAGCACCAGGAACGGGTCGTCGTCGAACCGCTCGGCGAGCAGATACAACACCGCCGACAGGTGCTTGCAGGGGAAGCCCCAGTCCGGGCAGGAGCACTCCATCTCCAGGCCCTGCTCGTCCGGGAACAACGGCAGGCCGCAGTCGCCGAACACGTCCTCGATCTCCGGCGGCATCTCCCCGGCGAGCAGTTTGGCCCGGTACAGCGCGCGTGCGGCGAGGGCCTCGGTCAGGACCTCCCACTCGCCGTCCCCGTAGGCCGTGATCCGGACGTCCACGTCGTACGGCGCGGGCCGCGACCCCTGCACGCGCGCCCCGACGTGGCCCGGAGCGATGCCGAGCTCGAGCACCCGGCCGGAACGGGCGTAGGAGCGTCCCCGGCTGAGCCGGCCCTTGTCGCAGATGGTCTCCAGGATGTCGATGAACCGCCGCGACCACCATCGCTCGCCCATGGTCCCGCGCCTGGAGCGGGCTCGCAGGCCCTCGAGCGGCTGCTCGGGTGAATCCATCAGCTCACCGCCTCGGGGGACAGGCGGAACAGCTCCCGCAGCTCCTCGGTCGACAGGTTCGCGATCCAGTCCTCGCCGGCGCCGACGACGCTCTCGGCCAGGGCCTTCTTGCGCTCGATCATCTCGTCGATCCGCTCCTCCAGCGTTCCCACGCAGATGAACTTCCTGACCTGGACGTTCTTGGTCTGCCCGATGCGGAACGCCCGGTCGGTCGCCTGGTCCTCCACGGCGGGGTTCCACCAGCGGTCCACATGCACGACGTGGTTGGCCGCGGTCAGGTTCAGCCCGGTGCCCGCCGCCTTGAGCGACAGCAGGAAGACCATGGGCTCGTCGTCCTCCTGGAACCGCTCGACGAGCGCGTCGCGGCGGGCCTTCGGCAGCCCGCCGTGCAGCCAGAGCACCGGCCGGTCCAGATGCGCCGCCAGGTACGGCTGGAGCAGCGTGCCGAACTCGGCGTACTGGGTGAAGACCAGGGCCTTGTCGCCTTCGGCGACGATCTCCTCGGCCAGCTCCTCCAGCCGGGCGAGCTTCCCCGAGCGGCCGGCCAGCCGGGAGCCGTCCTTGAGCAGGTGGGCCGGGTGGTTGCAGACCTGCTTGAGCTTGGTCATCGTGGCCAGGACGTTTCCCCGGCGCTCGATTCCCTCGGAGCTGGTGATCTTGCCCATCATGTCCTCGACGACCGCCTGGTAGAGGGTCGCCTGCTCGGGCGTGAGGGTGCACCAGATCTTCATCTCGAGCTTGTCCGGCAGGTCGGAGATGATCGTCTTGTCGGTCTTGAGGCGGCGCAACACGAACGGCCCGGTGGCCCGCCGGAGGGCGGCCGTCGCGGCCTCGTCGCCATGCCGTTCGATCGGCTCCTGGTAGCGGCTCCGGAACGCCGCGGCCGACCCGAGCAGGCCCGGGTTGCAGAACTCCATGATCGACCAGAGCTCCGCCAGGTGGTTCTCGACCGGCGTTCCGGTCAGCGCCAGTCGCGTCCTGGCGGGCAGGGACCGTACGGCCTGGGCCTGCCTGGCGGCGCTGTTCTTGATGGCCTGGGCCTCGTCGCAGACGATCCTGCCCCAGGTGAGCCCGGCGAGCGCCTCCCGGTCACGCAGCGCCGTGCCGTACGTCGTGAGGACCAGGTCGGCCCCGCCGACCCGCTCGGCGAGCTCCTCCTCGCGCGACCGGGACGAGCCGTGGTGGAGGTAGACGTCGAGGGAGGGGGCGAACCTCGCGGCCTCCTTCTGCCAGTTGCTCAGCAGGGACATGGGGCAGACCAGCAGCGTCGGCGCAGGCTCGGCGCCGCCGGCCCGCTCCTCCAGCAGCAGGGACAGCGTCTGGGCGGTCTTGCCGAGCCCCATGTCGTCGGCGAGGACGGCGCCGAGCCCGACGCCGGACATGAAGGCGAGCCAGGACAGGCCGCGTTCCTGGTAAGGACGCAGACTGCCGTGGAAGTCCGCGGGTGTGGCGACCGGCGTCAGGCGGCGGTCGGCCTCGCCGGACAGCAGATCGCCGAGCATTCCGTCGGCGTCCACGACCATGGGCAGGTCGTCCTCGCCTCCGTGGACGACCTCCCGGATCACCTCCGCGACCGTCATCTCGCCGGAACGGCGCCGCTCGACCGCCCTGAGGGCGGCGCCGAGCTGGCGGTCGTCCAGCTCGACCCAGCGTCCTCTCACGCGGACCAGCGGCACCTTCAGCCGGGCGAGCTCGGCGAGCTGCTCCTCGGTGATCGTCTCGTCGCCGATGGCCAGATCGACCCGGAAGTCCACGAGCTGCTGGAGGCCGAAGCCCTGATCCGAGGCCGCCCCCGGCCCGGATCGCTGCGACCTGGTGGTCATCTTGAGGCCCAGGCGCGACTTCCCCGCCCAGGCGGGCAGCTGGACCCCGAATCCCGCCGCCTGGAGGAGGGGAGCCGCGTGGCGGAGGAAGTAGAAGGCGCCCGCCATGTCGAGCCGGACCCCTGACGGGCGTGTTCCGCCGAGGGCTTCGTCGATCTTGGGATAGAGACGGGCGGCCCTGCCGAGGCCCGCGAGCAGCGTCTCCTCCGGGCGTCCGACGAGGCCCGGTACGGTCTCGCCCGCCCACAGGAGCTCCGCGGGCAGGTACAGGCTCGGGTCGTCCGAGCCCTGGAGGGCGAACTCGACCTGCCAGAGCTCGCCGTCCTCGGTCGCGGGCGGCTCCGTCGCCGGTGTCGTGGACGGCTCGGTCACGGGCGGCTCTGCTGTGGACGGTTCTGTTGCGGGCGGCTCTGCTGTGGACGGTTCTGTTGCGGGCGGCTCCGTCGGGGGTTCTGCCGGTTCCGCGAGCCGGAAGCACACGCGGAAGGGGCCGTCCGCCCGCTGGGCCTGGTTCAGCCACGTCTGGAGTGGCCGGGACAGTTGCTCGGCCTGGAGTGCGGTCACGCCGGGCAGGGCGCCGTCATCGCCGGTGAGCGCGACGATCCAGCGGTCCGGCAGCGGGCTTCGCGTCCCCGGGCGATGCCCCCCGAGAAGGCGCTCGGGAAGGGCCTGCCGTACGGCGGAGTCGGCGAGCCCGGCGAAGGCCTCGCCGAGCACATGGGCGGAGGGCCACTCGTCGCCGGCGGCCCGGCAGACCGGAGGCATCGCGGCCGCCAGCTCCCTGAAGCGCACCCCGTCGGCCCCGGTCAGCACCGGCCGCCAGCGTGCCGCGTAGCCGTCCCCCTCGGTGACGAGCTGCGGCAGGATCCGGCCTCGGCGGACCATGTCGCGGACGTTCGCGGCGACCACGGCCAGGTAGCGCAGCGAGGCACCGGGAATCGGCGCGCCGTCGAGCGACTCGCCCGGTTCGTACGCGGCGGCGGGAAGCTGGGCGATCTCATCGACCGCGTCGAGCAGATCGAGCGCGGCGGCCGGCTCGACCAGCAGCGCGGGCACACGCCACAGGCTGATCCTGGGCTGGCGGGCGCCGACGTTCAGCCCGGACTCCGGGGATGGGAGCGGGCTCCTGGCGGAGCTCGGCAGCAGCATGGTCAGCTCGGCCGCGGTCGCTTTGGCGCAGACCGTCGCCGTGGCGTCACCCCAGAGCGGCAGTTCGGTGAAAAGCCCGTCCGCGGCGGCGGCGAAGGGATGTGCACGCACGGCCGTACGTGAGGCAGTGGCAGGCGGTCCGACTGTCTCAGCCTGCCGTGCGTGTGTCGTGGACGGCCGTATTGCGGCCGGCTGGGTCTGGGGAGCCCGTGCCTTTGAAGCCAGTGTTTCGAGCGGCTGTGTTTCGAGCGGCTGTGTTTCGAGCGGCTGTGTTTCGAGCGGCTGTGTTACGTGTGGCTGCGTTTCGTGTGGCTGTGTTTCGTGTGGCGCTGTCTTGGAGGACTGCGCCTTGAGGGGCGGCGTCTCGGGTGGCTGCGTATTGAGGGATGACGCCTTTGCGGTCTTGGCGGGTGGTGTCCCGCCCGATGCGTCCTCCGCCCAGAGGGCCAGCCTGCCGCCGATCCATGTTCCGTGGACCACCAGCACCGTCGCTGCCTCCCTCCGCCACCCGAAACCGTAGCAGTGGTCGGTGCCTGCCACGACTGAGCCGCCGCGTGGCTGTCGCGCAGCCGGTGCATACCTGACGCGTACCCGCGCCGCTGAGCCGCTGCTGGGACGCCACGACGACCAGATCATTTCCGACAATTGTCCCTTTTATTTCAATGGCCCATTTACTACTCGAATAATGAATTTTCATGACGAAAGAATTCTCTAATTACTTGCCGGTATGTATTGATGGCCATTCTCTTCCGTGAAATGATTCGTGCAAGTGTTCGAATGTGTTGTTC
>NZ_BOOQ01000013.1 GCF_016863315.1 Planotetraspora silvatica | reverse complement strand
CCGCCACCGCCGCCGCGCCGCCCCGAGCCGCATGACCAGCCCGACGACCGGCCGTACGCCCGGCGGCGCCTCGAACGCGCCTGACAGGCCACGTCGAACATGAGCCGCACCACCATCCGGCTGCGGGCGCGGAACACGTGTGTACCGGTCAGTGATTCAATCGAACTCGTGACCTTCGATGTCCTGATCACGGGTGGCTGGGTTGTCGACGGGACCGGCGCGCCGGCCTTCAGAGCGGATGTCGGCATCGTCGGCGGGCACGTACGGGCGCTCGGCAGGCTGAGCGAAACCACAACCGAAGCCGAAACCACCGAAGCCGAAACCACCGAAGCCGAAACCACGGCCGCAGCCGCAAGTGCGGCCGTAACGGCGCGCGCAGCCGTAACCGCGAGTGCGACCCCAATCGAGGCCGAGACGGTCATCGACGCCTCCGGGAGGTATGTGCTCCCCGGCCTGATCGACTGCCATGCCCACGGCGACGCGGTCGTCTTCGACCAGGAGATCCAGCTCGCCGCCCTGCGTCAGGGCGTGACCACCCTCGTCCTCGGCCAGGACGGTCTGTCGTTCGCGCCGACGAGGTCGGTGGCCGCGCTCGACTACGCGAGGCGATACTTCGCGGCCGTCAACGGCGCCCATCCGGGGATCGACGGCCCGGTCAGCGTGGCGGAACTGCTGGCGGGCTACGACCGGGCCACCGCGCTGAACACGGCCTACCTCCTGCCTCACGGGACGATCCGTTTCGACGTCATGGGGCCGGCGGAGCGTGCCGCCGACCCCGGCGAACTGTGTGCCATGCGGGCGGTGATCGAGACGGGCCTGTCCGAGGGCGCGGCGGGCCTGTCGACCGGGCTCGAATACGTCCCCGGCCGGTACGCGGACGCCGACGAGCTGGCCCACCTCTGCCAGGCGCTCGGGGCGTTGCCGTACGTGACACACATGCGTGGTTACGGCGCCTCGGCTCCGACGGGGATGGCCGAGGTCGTGGCGATCGCCGAACGCTCGCGCGCCGCCGTGCACGTGTCGCACTACCACGGCCCCGCCTCGACTCTGCTGCCCCTGGTGGAGGACGCGCGCCGCCGGGGAGTGGACCTCAGCTTCGACAGCTATCCCTACCTGCGGAGCAGCACCATCCTGGCGATGGTCACGCTTCCCGCGTGGGTTCCCGCCGCGGACACGGACCATGCCGTCTCCCTCCTAGGGTCCGAGCATGTACGGCTGGCACGTGAATGGGCCGGGCTCGGGGATCTGTGGCCCCGGATCACCCTGTCCCACGCGCCGGGATTCGAATGGGCGGAAGGGATGACCCTCCCGGCGGCCGCGGCGAATCAGGGGATGGAGCCCGCGGAGTTCTGCCGGATCCTGCTGATGGAGACCCGTCTCGAGGCGGGCTGTGTCGCGGCCCGCCCGGACGAAGGGCCGGAGGGGGAGCGGTCCGTGCGCGAGATCCTCCAAGATCCTGCCCACACCGGTGGATCGGACGGCATCTACGTGGGCGGCCACCCGCACCCGCGGGGCTTCGGCGCCTTCGCGCGCTACCTCGGCAGGCACGTCCGCGAGCTCGGCGACCTCACCTGGGAGCAGGCGGCCGTCCATCTGGCCTCGCACCCGGCCCGCCGCTTCGGGTTGCCGGACCGCGGTCTGGTGCGGCGTGGCCAGATCGCCGACCTGATCATCGTCGACCCCCTGCGGGTCGCCGACACCGCGACCTACGAGAACCCGCGCGCGCTCGCCGTGGGCGTCGACGACGTGCTGGTCTCAGGCGTCCCCGTCCTTCGCGGCGGCCGGCTCACCGGCGAGACCCCGGGCCGCGCACTCCGCCCGGCCTGATCACCATGTGCCGGTCACGCCCGCCGATCATGCCCGCCGGCCGCGGACTGTACGGCGAGGGCCTGCGACTCCGCCGGATCAGGCATCGGCCGAACGGTCGAGTACGATCCAGCGAGGCGGTCTGCACCGGGAGAAACCGGAGGGCGGAACCGGACGACCAACAGGGGGCGATGTGAACGTCGTCGATCGCCTCGAGACGACTGACGTGATCGTCGACTGGCGGACACGCGGGTTCCTCCAACCCGGCGGTCCGGTCGCGACGGGGGAGTTCGCCGGGGCCGGACGTTCGTTGTTCGACGGCTCGTTCACTTGGCCGATCATGGTCGCGAAGCGCTCGGCCCTGGACCACAACATCGCCACTCTCGCCCGCTTCGCGCGCGACCGCGGCCTGGCCCTCGCTCCCCACGGGAAGACGACCATGGCGCCGGCGCTCTTCCAGGCGCAACTCGACGCGGGAGCGTGGGGGATCAGCGCGGCCACCGCCGCGCAGGTGCTGGTCTATCGTCGTGTCGGCGTGCCACGCGTGTTGCTCGCCAACGAGATATTCGACGCGGGCGCGCTTCGCTGGCTGGCGGGGGAACTGGAGCATTTCGAGTTCCTCTGCTTCGTCGACTCGGTGGAAGGCGTCCGGCTCCTCGACGAGCATGCCGGGGCCGTGCCGTTCCGTGTCCTGGTCGAGCTCGGGCATCAGGGCGGGCGGACAGGCTGCCGCGGCCTGCCGGAGCTGCTCAAGGTCGCCGAGGCGGCCCGGGAGGCTCGCGGCGTGCAGCTCGCCGGAGTGGCCTGCTACGAGGGGACCCAGCCGGGCGAGGAGGAGGTCCGGGCGTTCCTGCGCGAGTTCGCGGAGGCGGCGAAGGCAGTCGCCCCGCTAGCAGAGGGCCGGATGGTGGTCTCCGCGGGCGGGAGCGCATGGTTCGACCTGGTCGCCGAGGAGTTGGCGCCCCTCACACGGGCGGATTCCGGGACCGGCGCCCTCGTCATCCTGCGAAGCGGGGCCTACGTCGCACACGACGAGGGCTTCTACGGGGAACGCACGCCGTACAACCGGAGCGGTTCCGATGTGGCGGGGGTCGTCCTCGAGGGTGAGCTCCACGCCGCTCTGGAGGTATGGGCGCAGGTTTTGTCGGTGCCGGAGCCGGGCCTCGCGCTCGTCGGAATGGGCAAGCGGGACGTCCCCTACGACCTCGATCTGCCGTCCGTCCGTGCCGTACGGCGAGGCGGTCCCACGGCGGCCGGCGAGCCGGCCCATGACGCCGCGCAGGACAAGATGCAGGACGCCGCGCAAGACAGGACGCAGGAAACCGCAAAGGCCGCTACACAGGGCGGGACGCAGGGCGCCGCGCTGGACGGGACGCCGGGCGGGATGAGGGTCACGAAGGTCCAGGACCAGCACGCGTATCTGTCGATCGAGCCGGGGTCGGGCTTGCGGCCGGGCGATCTGGTGTCGTTCGGCATCTCCCATCCCTGCACCGCCTTCGACAAGTGGCGGGTCATCCCGGTGGTCGACGACGACTATGTCGTGATTGATTTGATCAAGACGTACTTCTAGGAGTTGTGAACATGGGTGGCAAACAGGAGATCCGCACGGCCGAGGGGGCTGCGCCGATCGGGGCGTACTCGCAAGGTCTCGTCGTCGGGGAATTCGTCTACACCTCGGGGATGGGCCCGCTCGACCCGGAGACCGGGGAGGTCGTCGGCGGCGACGTGGCCGCCCAGACCCACCGCACCATGCGGAACCTCGGCGCGGTGCTGGAGGCCCACGGACTGGGCTTCGACGACGTGGTGAAGGCGACGGTCCACCTGCAGAACCTCAAGGAGGACTTCGCGGCCTACAACGAGGTCTACAAGTCCTACTTCACCCAGCCGTATCCCGTCCGGACGACGGTCGGCTCGGATCTGATGGACATCCTCGTCGAAATCGACTTCGTCGCCCACAAGGGCCGATAAGCGCCGCTGAGAAGGGTCGATGAGGATGGAGAGCTCGCTTTACGCCTTTGTCGAGGACTTCCGGGGCGAGGGTGTGGACAAGGTCCTGGACCGCGTCTCGGCCTACGGCGTGGGAGGCGTGACCATCGCCGCGGCCTACCACCAGGCGAGGGACGTCACACCGCACGGCTCCTCCCGGCTGACGGTCCGCCGGGACGGCGTGCACTTCCTCCCGCCGGAAGACGTCTTCGGCGGGCTGCGGCTGGTCCCTCCGATGCAGGAGGGCGCCCAGGACGAACCGCTGGCCGAGATCCGCCGGGCATGCACCGAGCGCGGCCTCAAGCTTCGCGGCTGGACGGTCTTCCTGCACAACTCGGCCATCGGGATGACGAATCTCGACGTCACCGTGCAGAACTGCTTCGGCGACCGGGGGTCGCCCGCCGACCTGTGCCCGTCCCATCCCGACGCCCGGCTGTACGCGGTGGCGCTCGCGAGGTCGGTCGCCCGCCAGGGCGTGGACAGCGTCGTGGCCGAATCGCTGCACTTCGGCACGTTCGCGCACGGCTACCACCACGAGCGCAGCTTCGTGCCCCTCGGGCCCATGGACACGTTCCTGTTCGGGCTGTGCTTCTGCCGCCACTGCATGCGGCGCGCGGTGGACCTCGGCGTGAACGGCGAGGTCGCGCGCGAGGAATGCGGCCGGATCGTCGCGGGCGTCCTGGGCGGCGACCCGCCCGCGCAGGGAGAGGTGACCCGGGCGGCCCTCACGGCGTACGCGGGACCGGAAGTGGTCGCCTACGCCCGGGCGAGGTCGGAGAGCGTGACCTCACTGGTGGCCGAGGTCTCGGACGCCGTCACGGCCGAGGGCTCGAAGCTGACCTTCGTGGACGCCACCGGCGCCCTGAAGGGACATGCGGACGGCCTGCCGTCGGCGGGACTCGCGGCCCATGACGCGTGGCAGATCGGCGTGGACGTGGTCGCATTAGGCGACCTCGTGCCGTCGTTCGCGGTGCCGGCCTACGCCAGGGACGCAGCCCGGGTGGCCGACGACATCGGGGCCTACCAGAGGTCGATCGGCAAGGACCGTGAGCTGCGGGCCGTGCTCAGGCCGGGCGTGCCCGACAGCGACTCCGCCGACCGGCTGGCCGCCAAGGTCCGCGCGGCCAGGGCCGCCGGGGCGCAGGCCGTCGACTTCCACGCGTACGGCCTGGCCTCGCTCGAGGTTCTCGACCACATCCCGGCGGCGCTCGCCTGACCGGGCCGGAGCCACAGCTGGGGGAAGGGCCCCGCTCAGGCCGACTCGCGGACCACGAGCTCGGTGGGGAGGATCACCGGATCCGCCGGACCGCCCTGGAACAGGCCGAGCAGCAGCCGCACCATCGCGTTGGCCTGCTCGATGATCGGGTGCCTGACCGTGGTCAGCGGTGGTTCGGTGTAACGGGCGGCCTCGATGTCGTCGAAGCCGACCACCGCCACGTCGTCAGGGACGCGCCGGCCGGACAGCCGCAACGACTGCAGGGCTCCGATGGCCATGAGGTCGTTGCCGATGAACACGGCGTCCAGGCCCGGGTCGTCCTCGAGAAGCTGCCGCATGGCGATCGCGCCCGACTCGCGGGTGAAGTCCCCGATCGCCACGATCGAGCGGCGGTCGGAGTCGCGCAGCGCGTTGCGGTAGCCGGTCAGCCGGTCCTGGCCACCGATCATGTCCTGCGGCCCGGCGATGGTGGCGATGCGCCGGCGTCCCCGATCGAGCAGGTGCCGGACGGCCTTCTCCGCGCCGCCGATGTTGTCGTTGTCGACGTACGGCAGGGGCACGGGAACGGCGGGCCTGCCGTACGAGACGGTGGGGACGCCCATGCGCGCGATGGCGGCGGGTAGGGGGTCGGCGCCGTGCATCGAGATCAGCATGACCCCGTCGACGTGGCCGCTGGCGATGTAACGCTCGATCCTGGAGTGGCTCTCGGGAGAGCCGGCCAACATGAGCACGACCTGCTTGTCGGAGGCCTCGAGCTCCAGGCTGGCCGACCTGATGACCGTGGAGAACATCGGGTCGTCGGAGAACACCCGGGTCGACGGCTCGGAGACGACCAGCGCGATCGAGTCGGTCCGCTGGGTCACCAGACTGCGCGCCGCGGAGTTGGGCACGTAGCCGAGCTCGTCGACGGCGCGCATCACCGCATCCCTGATCTGCGGGGTCACGGTCATCTGACCGTTGACGACCCGGGAGACGGTGGCGCGGGAGACCCCTGCCCGTGCGGCGACCGCCTCCAGAGTCGGTCGCTTCATGCGCCCCCCTGCCGACCGTTGCATGTGACGACCCTCCCGGATACCACGGAGCGCGTCCCCGGGAACGCGCCAACGCGTCCCGAAGCCGGTGCCCGACGATCCCGATTGTTCGTGCGGGACCTGGGGCCCGCTTGAGATTCTCCTGGAGTGACCATACGAGATGGTCACGACGCTGTCGGCCGAGCCGGCCGTGTACGGGAGCCCTGGAGGCCGTGCGGCCGCAGGTTGCAGATCCCCTCAAACTCGACTGATCCGGGTCTTTCCGGGCGCGTCATCGGGCTGCCGGCCGGGTGAACGCGCACGTCAGGGCAGTCCCGCCCACCGGGCGCCCACGACAGGCGAGGGGACGGCGGATGGAGAGCGCTCTCAAATCTTGCAGAAAGATTTTCTATCTGTTGAAGCCGGGTCTACACGGGGACTACGCGGATCCAGCCCCATCGATGCTGACAGCGTTCCCGCACCGGGAGCCGTGTTCCGGGTGCGCGGTACCCCGCGGCGAGCCTCGCCCGGGCGACATGGAGGGGTCGGGCGGGGAATCCGAAACGGAATCGGGGATCATCATGGACGAGCGACCTGCGCGGGTACTCATCCTCCCCGCGCAGGCCGCTCCATCCCTCCCGTGCTCCTTCTGTGCTCCTTCCGCGTTCGGCGGCGGTGACAGTGGTGGTGACGGTGACGGTGACGGTGGCGGTGGGTGGCGTCAGTCGGTCGGCTCCTCCGTGGGCTCGACCGGCACGGACTCACCCGGAGCCGGTGACTCCGAGGGCGCCCCGGACTCGAAACCGGACGGCACCGGCGTGGTGGGCTGCGGTGACGTCACCGCGCCGCCGGCCCACGGGGGCCACGGAGGCTGCGTCAGGTCCGCGAGAAGGATCGCCGTGGACGAGTTGCCCTGGGCGGCGCTGATCACCCAGACCTTGTGTCCCGACTTGACCCCGCTGAGCCCTTCGCGCCCGGCGCAGATGCGGGTGTTGGCATCGATCGAGTAGGTACGGGCGAAGCCGTCCTCGCTCTTGACCGAGACGGAGTTCTGCTGGATCGAGGTCACGACGCCGGTCTGCGTGGTGACGGTCTGGTAGCCGCCTCCCTGCTTCGGGACCACGAGCTGGCCATGGATGGCGTTGAACGGGCCCTGCATCTGCTGGGACGGTCCGGAGGTCGCGCCCGGGGCGCCGGGGGTGGGAGCGCCGGTAGCCGGCTCGGACGGGCCTCCTGGGCCTCCCGTCTCCATGCCGGACGGGCTGGGAGTCGGCTGGGCCTGGCTCGCCAGGTTGCCCGCGGCCGCCACGCCCACGCCCGTGGCGACGACGAGAGCCGTGGCGACTCCGAGGATGAGCTTGTGCGGCGCTTTCCGCCGCGTGGGCCGTCTCCCAGGGAATTCAGGTGGGCGGATTCCGGGCTCAGGCATCGAGGTTCCCTCCCCGTCGCTGATTCGGTCACCGGCTCACGGCCACAGCCCTGTACGCCACTGACCTGTACGCCACTGACCTGTGCGGTTCGCATCCAGAGGTGTTCAGAGTGCTCAGACTGCTCCGAGGCTCAGAGATGTGCAGAGAGATGTGCAGCGAGATGTGCAGTGAGATGTGCAGACGTGCTCAGATGCTCGGAGGTGTGCGGAGCTGAATCGAGCTGGAATGGCCTCTGCCGACGTGAGCTGACTCGACTGGTTCGAAACTGGTCCTGAAGCTGGCTTGAAACTGGTCCTGAAGCTGCTCGAAGCCGGCTCGAAGGGCGTGCAGAGAAACGGGATCGCAGGGTCAGCCGCCGGGATGCGATGGTCGGCTGCCTCAGTCCCTTTGTTGCGGGCTTACCCTATTAATCGCCTTATTCACCGTATTGCCGGTAAAGGCATCTCAAGTGCTGATTGCCGGAATGCGACTCGTCACTCGGCCGGGCCGGCGCCCTTGGCGAGGTCACGCACGAGCTCGATCAGCTCGGCCGGGTCGAACGGCTTGGTGAGGTAGGCGTCGACGCCGATGCCGAGGCCCCGCCGTCTGTCGTCCTCCTGCGCGCGGGCGGTGATCAGGACGACCTTGATGTGGCGGGTGCTCTGATCGGTCCGCAGCCTGGTCGCGGTCTCCCAGCCGTCCAGGCGCGGCATCATGACGTCGAGGGTGATGACGTCCGGATCGACGTCATGGACACGATCCAGGCAGTCCTGTCCGTCATACGCGGTCTCGACCTCGAACCCTTCCAAGGTCAGGTTGACCGCGATCAGCTGCCGGATGACCTCGTCGTCGTCCACGACCAGCACTCGCCCCATAAGCTCACCCACGGCCGCCAAGCTAACCCCTGCGCGGGGGTTCACGTGTCGTTTTGAGGATCTGAATGTGGGGGAGCCCCTGAGGGCCTCATATCGTGGTGAGATCGCCCCGCGAGTGCTGGTAGCCTTGTCACGTTGTTGAGCCCCCTTAGCTCAGGGGATAGAGCACCGGCCTCCGGAGCCGGGAGCGCAAGTTCGAATCTTGCAGGGGGCACACAAGCCGGGTCAGCCCGAATATGGGTCCGACTTGCGGACAGACCGTTGAACCAGACCACCGAAACGGGCGGGTCTCCAATCTCATGGAGCCCCGCCCGTTCTCATTGACACTCGCTGCCACATCGGCGTAAACGCGGTTCGAAGAATCCGTGCTCAGGAAAGATCGACCTCGAGACCGGAAGCGGCAATGTCGATCTCGCCGTCGTATTCGGCTCCAGCGGCGGCTCGCGCGGCTGTGGCGTCTGTGCCCGGCTGCAGATGAGTCAGCAACAGGTGCCGGGCGCCTGCTTCCCTGGCTTGCCGGCCTGCCTGGCGGGCGCTCGACAGATGGCGCCGCGAATCCTCCGGGATTAGGTCCGCATAGGTGGCCTCGGCCAGAAGCACGTCGGCTCCGCGCGCCAGATTCACCACCTCGGGGCTCGGACCGGTGTCACCGGTGTACGCGAGCACGCGCTCGCCCGTTGTCAGCCGTATGCCGGCATTGGGCACCGAGTGCGGCAGCAGACGGGTCTGCGCGTGGAACGGGCCGATGTCGAACCGGTCACCTGCGGTGAACTCGTGCAGGACATAGGCGCCGGTCAGCATCCCCGGGCGGTCCAGCGCGAGCACCGCGTCCAGGGCGCCGGGCAGCGAGTACACCGGCAGGGGCGCAGGCGGGTCATCAGGCAACGCACGCGCCCGTAACAGCGGGTTCAGGTCGGCGCAGTGATCGGGATGCCCGTGACTGATGAACACCGCGTCGACCTGATCGGCGGTGATCCGTTCCAGCAGTCGCGGCACCGTCGCATATCCAGGATCGACGAGGAGCCTGAATCCGTCGTGCTCCACGAGGTAACCGCTGCAGGCCTGGCCCGCCCCCGGCCACGCACCGCATCCGCCCAGGATCGTCAGCAACATCCTTGGAATCTAACGCCGGCTCACCGACCATGGCGTGCCCCATGTTCCTGATGCCGCCCAGGCAGAGCCTGCTTGGAGGGTGCCGAGGAGCGCTTCCCAGCGATTGTGATGCGTGTCACTTCCCTGGTTGTCACGCCGAGGAGGACTGGCCCGTCTGGTTGCCGTAAACGACGCCTTCCGGCGCGACCGCCGGGACGGACCAAGGAGTGATCATGCGAGTTCTCGTCGCGGGAGCCACCGGAGTGATCGGGAAGCAGATGATTCCGCTGCTGACCGCCGTGGGGCACGAGGTGCTGGCTCTGACCCGACCAGAAGGCGACACCGCCGGGTTGGAGGCGGCGGGTGCGGGAGTGGTGGTCGCCGACGCATTGGACCGGGACGGGCTGCGCCGGGCGGTACGGCAGGCGGCGCCGGATGCGGTGGTGAACATGCTCACCGCGATCCCGGCCGAGATCGACCCGAAGCATCTGGCCCGGGATTTCGCGTCGACCAACCGGCTGCGCACCGAGGGCACCCGGAACCTGATCGAGGCGGCTCCCGGAGCGCGGCACATCAGCCAGGGCCTGGCCTACGGCTATCAGCCCGGAGAAGGGTTCGCCGATGAGGACGCCCCGCTCTGGCGGACCGGCACGCCCAAGCAGTTCGGGCCGGTGCTGGACGCGCTGACCGAGCTGGAACACCTGACCACCCAGGCGGGCGGGCTGGTCCTGCGGCTGGGCCACCTGTACGGGCCCGGCTCGATCTACGCCGCCGACGGCTCGTTCGTCCGGCAGGCGCGTGCCGGGAAGGTGCCGCTGGTCGGCGGCGGAAACGCGGTGTTCTCCTTCACCCACGCCCACGACGTGGCGGGCGCCGTGGTCGCCGCGCTGGACAAGCCCCAGGTCACCGGCGTGCTGAACATCGTCGACGACCACCCCGCGCCGCTGTGGGAATGGCTGCCGGAACTGGCCGCCGTCCTGGGCGCTCCGGCGCCGAAGAAGGCACCCGCCGCGCTGGCCCGGCTGGCGGTCGGCAGCTGGGGCGTGGCGTTCATGAACCAGCTGCGCGGTGCCGCCAACACCCGCGCCCGGCTGCACCTGGACTGGCGGCCCCGCTACGCCTCGGCGAGCGAAGGTTTCGCCGCCGAACTGACAGACACAACGGCCCAGGCCGCGTGAGCATCGATCCACGCGTGAGCATCGATCCGAAGGAACACTCCTGATGAAGACTCTGCTGAACGCGCTGCTCGTCGCCGTGGCCGTCATGGCACCGGTGACCGCCACTGTGACCCCCGCCCGTGCCGATGTGGTCTGCGACGACTGGTGCCAGGGCGCCTGGGCGCAGCAGCGCGCCAACGCGCTTCCCCGTACCGCCTTTTATGACCCACCCAGCCCGTTGCGCCGGGCACCGGCCGGCACCCTGATCCGGCAGCAGCCCGCAACCGGCTACACCGTGCCCGCCGGGGCCCGCGTCACCCGCCTGCTGTATCACTCTCGTACCGCCGGTGGCCGGGACGTGGCCGCATCGGCTGTCGTGCTGGTCCCGTCCGGTACCTCCCCCCACGGCGGGTGGCCGGTCGTCGTGGACGCCCACGGCACCAGCGGCATGGCCCGTGACTGCGCCCCGTCCCTGATGCGCGACCTCTACCACGGTGACCAGATGGCGCGTTTCCTGGACCGGGGTTATGCCGTCGTCGCACCCGACTACGCCGGGCTGGGCACCGACGGCGCGCACGCGCTCGGCGACAAGACCGCGGCCGCGGACGATGTCGTGTACGCGCTGCAGGCCGCCCGCCGTGCCGTACCGGGCCTGTCGCGCAGTTGGGTGTTGTGGGGGCACTCCCAGGGCGGCGCCGCCGCGCTCGCCGTCGCCGAACGCCAGGTACGGCATCCTGTGGACGGCTATCGCGGCGCCGTGGTGACCTCCCCGGCCGCGAGCTTGGACAAGATCGCCGAACACGCAGCCACCGGGCCGGGGCTGGGCGCCTTCATCGCCCTGATCGCCGCCGGCGCACACGTCAGCGATCCGGGAATCGACCCCAGGCGGCTGCTCACCGCCGAGGCGGTCAGCCGCCTGGAGACCACCCGTACCGGCTGCCTGGGCGTGGTGAGCGCCGTCTTCGGCGACCTGACCGGGCCGGACCTGGTACGCCCCGGATACCTGACAGACCCGCGTTTCGCCCGCTTCCTGGAGACCAACAGCACCGGCGCCCAGCGCGTGGCCGGCCCCGTTCTGCTGCTGCAGGGCCAGGCCGACACCGTCATCCCCGCCTGGATGACCGACGAGGTGGCCGAAACGCTCCGCCGTAGCGGATCGGCGGTCGACTACCGCACTTATCCCGGCCTGGAGCACGACACCTACCCCGGCCAGACCGTCGGCATCGACGACGGCGCGATGCCGGACATCCTCGCGTGGGTCGCCAACCGGTTCGGCCATGGAATCGACGCCGGCTCGACGGCCGCTGATGCGAACTCGGCATCAGGGCCACGGCGCCGCTCAGCCGGATGAGGGCTGCCGTCCGGCCGTTCAGCGCCGTCGCAGTTCATCCTCCATGCGCCCGCGCAGCGGCAACCGGACGGTCACGTTGACCCAGAGGGCGTGGATGAATCCGGCGGGCCACAGCAGGAGGATCAGGACCACGCCGATCGTGGTCTGGAGAGGGTCGTCCTCCAACGGGGTCTTCGGCTCCGGCCCGGTGTCGATCAGCGCGAACGCGGTGATCGGCAGCACGAGATAGACGGCCGCGACGATCAGCCAGGACAACCGCCGGTGGCGGGCCGCGATGTACGCGAAGGACATCCAGGCGCCCACGCCGAACAGCAGGGTCGGGACGATCCACAGGCTGTGCGTGAACGTCCAGCCGGCGCCGCGGGGGACGGACGGTTCGGTCCCGTACCAGCGGGAGCCCATGCCGTACGGATCGCGCGTCGTCCTGGAGGATCTCCACCCCCCGGGAGCCGGACGGACTCCGTCCGGCTCGGGCCACGGGGGGCCGGTGTACCCAGAGCCCGGTGAACCCGCGTCGTACACACTCCCGGCGTGCGGAGCGCCCGCCGCCCCGGAGAGCCGGACGAGCACGCGCGAGTAGAGGTGCATGCCGCTCTGCCCGTTCGCGACCGGGTCGACGTCGCCGAGCGGCCCCGGTTTCGCCACGTACGGCAGGAGCCGGTCGTAGGTCTCCTCGGCGTCCGCGGGACGCTCCGCCGGTTCCTTCTCCAGCAACTGCATGACCAGCGTCTCCAGCTCGGGGTGCACGTCCTCGCGGAGCAGGGGCGCGGGATCCTGCGAGAGATGCTTGTGGATGAGGGCGCCAGGCGAGGTCGCCTCGAACAGTGGCGCGCCGGCGAGCATCTCGTACAGGACGCAGCCCAGGGCGTAGAGGTCGGTGCGCGGGGTCGCGTCCCGGCTGTGCAACTGCTCGGGCGCCATGTACGCGAGAGTGCCGATGGTCTCTCCCGTGCTCGTGATCCGTAACATCCCGGCCTGGTCGAGCACGGCGGCGACGCCGAAGTCGAGGACCTTGACGGTTCCGTCCCGGGTGAGCATGACGTTCTGCGGCTTCACGTCCCTGTGGACGAACCCGCGTTCGTGGGCCGAGGTGAGCACCGCCGCCATCTGGGCCGCGATGCCGGCCGCCCAGGCGACGGGGAGCGGCCCCTGCTCCGCGATGAGGTCGCCGAGTGTGCAGCCGTCGATCAGTTCCAGGACGAGGAAGAGCCCGCCGTCGTAGGTTCCCGCGTCGTACACGGCGGGGACACCGGGGTGCTGCAGACCCGCCATGACGGCCGCCTCGCGGGCGAACCTGCGCACCAGGTCGTTCGGCTCGGCGCGGTCCGCCAGGACTTCACGAGTGAGGATCTTGACCGCGACCCGGCGTCCGAGCCGCTGGTCCTGCCCTTCCCAGACCTGGCCCATGCCGCCGCGGCCGATCGGCGTCAGCAGTACGTAGCGTCCGGCCAGAACCGTGTGGTGCCCCACGTTCCGTCTCCTCACCGCAGAGGCGTCGTCCAGCACGGCTTCGTCGCGGCCGCCGAGGCGCGCGGCCGGGCGAATCGCCCGAAGCCTGCACAGAAGGTATCGCGCTCCGCGGTGACGTCACTCACCGTTCACCCAGCCGTCGAGACCCGTCCGGCGAACGGGCGCGAACCCCTCACGCGACACGCGACACGCTTCACACGGCACGCTTCACACGGCGCGCTTCACACGGCGCGCTTCACACGGCGCGCTACACGCCGCGCGACCGTCAGATCGACGGCCAGTGGACGGGGACCTCGCCCGGAGCCGGGACGAGCGTTCCGTCGGCCGTTCCGTCGGCCAGGAGCCGGGCCATCTCCTCCCCGAGGGCGACGGTGGACCGCAGCGCGGACTCGAACTCCGCCATCCGCCGGAACGCGACGCCGTAGCGGCGCTGCTCTTCGATCGGCAGCCGGGGCATCCGCGCGCGCCGGATGTCCACCCGGCCGGTGGTCCCCGTCGTCTGTACGGTCGACGTGCGCGCGTTGGCGGAACTGCCCAGCACTCCGGCGAGGAAGTACGGGTCGAGCCGTTCCGGGTCGACCCGCAGCAAGGTCAGTTGCGGACCGAGCAGGGCGCCGTCGCCCTCCACGACCCGGGCCGCGAAGCGGTGGGCGGCCGCCGCGATCACGATGTCACCGGCACGGGTGGCGATCCAGCGGCCGTCCGCGGGCGTCGCCCGGGCCGAGGCGGGCCGCCCCTCGATGACGTCCTCGGCGGTGAGCAGTGGTTGCCCGTCGCCGGTGACCTCTTCCTGGTCCCTGCGCAGCGGCGCCTGGTGAATCGCGAGATATCCGATTCGGGCGAGCTCGGCGACCAGGACGGACGGCGACCCCTCCTGATCCGCCGACGGACGTACGGCAGGCAGCAGCCCGCCGAGCCTCTCGAGCAGCGTGGCCAGCCGGTCGTGGGTCTCCAGGAACCGCTCCGCCGTCCGCTCCGATCCGGTTGCGGACAGGTGAGGGGCCGGGGTGAGGTCCACGTCCTCGTCGAGGAGGTCGATGATCGGCACGGCCCGGCTGACTCCCGGCTCGTCGTGCTCCGGGTCGTTCCGGTAGGTCTCCCAGGTAGAGACGATCGTCTCCTGGTCGGCGTCGTCGATCATGAGGAGGGTGGCCGGTGTGCCTCCCTCCGGGCGCTGCAGCACCCACACGTGCTGGGCCGCGGAGAGCGCTATGACGGCGCGCAGCGCCCCCGTGCGCAGCAGTTGGGCCCGGATCCTGCGGCCAGATCTGCGGCCCGCCACCACCGCGGGCATCAGGACCACGGCCCGTCCGCCGGGAGCCACGTGGGCCAGTGCGTGCTGAACCCAGGCCAGTTCGGGCTCCAGGCGGGGAGGCAGGCCGTACTCCCAACGCGGGTCCGCGGTCAGTTCCTCGTGTCCCCAGGTCCGAACGTGGAAGGGCGGGTCGCACAACACCGCGTCGGCCAGCACGTCCGGGAAGCCGTCGGCGCGCAGGGAGTCCCCTGTGCGGATGGCCGCGTCGTCGTGCCGCAGGGCCAGCCGTACGGTGGCCAGGGCAGTGGTGCCGGAGTCGGCGTCCTGCCCGAGCAGTCGTCGCGCGGCGCCGTTCTCGGCGGCGGCCACGAGTAGTTCGCCGGTCCCGCAGGCCGGATCGAGGACGGTCGCGGCGTCACCGGCGAGCGCCGCCATCACCGCGGCGACATCCGGGGGAGTGGCGGAGGCGCGACGGCCCTGCGCCTCCCAGTAGCGGCCCAGGAGGAACTCGAACGCCGGGGACGCCCCCCACTCGGCCGCCAGGTCGGCCACCGCCTCGGCCGCGCCGCTCCCCGGGGACAGCGCGGCGGACGGCGCCGCGGACGGGCCGGGAATCGTCTCGCCGGCATGTTCCTTGACCAGCGCGTCTCCCGCGGCGGCGAGCACCCCGCCCAGTTGCAGATCGTCGCCGGCTTCCGCGCGCAGTTGTTGCCAGGCCCACTCCTCGACCGGAAGCTCCCGGAGCTTGCCCTGGTCGCGAAGCCACGTCTCCACCTCGGGCAGGGCGAAGACGGGACTGATCGGCGTGCCGCCGACGGGCTGCGGGAAGTCGGGATGCCTGCGACGCCAGTTGCTCACCGCCGCCCGGCCGACTCCTGCGAGCCGGGCGATGTCCGTGGCGCTCACCGTCGCTTCATCCTGCACGCTCGGCCCCTCTCCCGCTCCGGCGCTCGTCCCGCTGTATCCGGTCCTCAATTCGCGTCGGATGCCGGGAAGCCTACCCGTAAGCACACATTGAAGGAACAAGCGGGAGAGTTGTAAATTGAATGCACATCTGCTTGGCTAGGCAATCACAGCAACGAATAAAGCGCTCAGTTGATCTCGTCAACGGCGGTCGTACGTCTGGAGAACCCGAAATGAAGACCTTCGCCGACACCCCCCTCCGGATGGGCGCGATCCTCGCGGCCGCCGGCCTGGTCGTTCTCGCTGCAGGCGGTTGCGGGGGCACCGCCGGCAGCGAGAACCCGGCCGCGCCCCCGGCTAAGGCGCCGGCCCAGAAAGTCCTCACAGGCGCCGAGTTGAACGCGATGCTGCTCGCCGCCGACGCGATGCCGAAGGGCTTCAAGCTCAACTCCGACGGCGCGCGCAACTCCGGCGACATCCTCACGGAGGACTCGACCGGCGCCGTGGCGCGGAGCAAGGTGTGCGGGATCCTCTTGCAGACCGCATGGATCCGGGCCTCCGGGATCGAGGGCGCCGGCTTCGCGCAGAACGACTACACAGGCCCCGGCCAGGGCGGGCAGTTCGCGCAGGAGATCGACACCTTCCACGGCGACAACGCCAAGAAGGTGATGTCGGCGCTCCGGAAGGCATTCGGCACGTGTGCCTCCTTCACCGACAAATCGGATGGGATGACGGCCAAGGTCAAGATCGTGAGGTCCGCCGTCCCCGGCATGGGCGACGAGGCGATCAAGGCGGTCCAGACCTCCCCGGCCTGGCAGGGCGGCACCACGCTCGTCGCCGCCCGGGTGGGCAACGCCGTGGTGACCACGCTGTACAACTCCAGCGGCAAGGACAAGGGTGCGGCAGGGGTGAAGCTGACCAAGACCATCGTGGAGAGCCTCGAATCCGCACAGTGACCCCTCGGCGGCCTGCCGTACAGGCAGCCCCCGCGATCACCTCCGGCGCGGCCGGTCACTACGATCGACCCACGTCTTCGCCGACCGCACGGAGGTAGGTCATGCCGCGACCGCGTGAACGTGCCGACCTGCCGTTCGCATCGCACCTCGAACCGCACGCGGGGCGCCTGGTCCCCTCCGGGGACTACGACACCGCTCTGTTCGACGGGAACGCCTTCGATGAGACGGACGCCGGTGACGCCCGGTTCATCGAGTGCGCGTTCTCCGGGGTGACCTTCACGAGTGGCCGATACCGCCGGGTGCGTTTCGCTGACGTGTGGATGCACAGCGTGAGATGGGTGGGCTCCGACTTCGGCGAGACGACCTGGCTGGACGCCGAGGTGATCGCGAGCGCGCTCGCGGGGATCCAGTTGTTCGGCGCGGAGTTGACCCGCGTCGTGTTCCACGACTGCAAGCTCGACTCGCTCAACTTCCGCGGCGCGACGCTGCGGGAGGTGTCGTTCGTGAACTGCAGGATGGCCGAGGTCGATTTCGCCGGCGCGACGCTCACCGATGTGACCTTCCCCGGCTCGCTGATCGAGGACGCGAGGTTCGACAAGGCGCGGATGAGCAAGGTCGACTTCACCCAGGCGACCGGCTTGGGGATCAAGGACGGGTACGACGCGCTGGCCGGCGCGACGATCAGCGGCGTGCAACTGCTCGACCTGGCGCCGATGCTCGCTCAGACCCTCGGCATCCGAGTCGCGCACTGAGCGGTTCCCGGCTCCCGTCTTTCCAGGTCATTCCGTGTCATTCCGGTACGGCCCGCAGACGCCGCCGGTGCGTCACGAGACCGGCGACGCACACCACCAGGCTCAGGGCCAGCACCACGAGGAATACGGCGATCATCGGATTCACCCACGAGGGGACGAGGTCGTAGCGGACGCCGTCGGCCCACACGCAGGTCTGCCGCACGGGCAGCGACAGGTGCTCCTCGATGGTGACGACGTCCGAACCCGCAGCGGGGACGGAGAGCCGCGATCTGTCGCAGATCTCATCGGGGTCGAGAAGGTAGAAACCGGATCCCACACCCGCCGTCCAGCACAGGCCCGCGCCTATCACCGACATCGCGGCCACCTCGACGGCCGCCCTCAGCGACGAGTCATGTGTCGGCCCCGGCAGTCTCCGCCGTTTGAGCGCACGGACGGCGCGCCAGGACAGCCGAATGGCCAGCAACAGAAAAACAAAGGGTGCAAGTATCAGACATAAGAGGAAAAAGTATGTCATTGCGGCAGATTATCGCGAAGGTGTGAACGGCCCGGTGGTGCTGATCCATTCGACCACGTTTCAGGCGGAACGTTCCAGTCCTGAAGCCTGCCGGAAGCATGCCCGGGAGACCGCCCGGCGAGGCGCCGAGCAGGGACCGGCCCGCTGAGAGACCACTCCGCGAGGCCGCCGATCAGGAACCGGACGCCGGATCGCCGTCGCTCGTGCCGGATGACAGCCGTTGCCCCGCGATGTGGTCGACCAGGGAGCCGAGGTCCTCCAGCACGCGCGGGTCGTGGTCCATGTCCACGATGACGTCGAGCTCCGTCTCGATCACGTCGATCAGTCGCACCATGGTGAGCGACGTCACGCCCATCGCGACGAACGACGTGTCCGCTCTCAGCACCTCGGCTGCCGTCAGCTGCCCGTCCGACGCCTTCTCCAGAGCGGCCGCCAGCGATTCCCGCAGGCGGCTCCGGTAGGGACGCATGTCGGTCCAGATCGTGTCGATCCACTCCAGGCACTCCTGCCGCGAGCCTGCGGGCCCCTCGGCCGCCCACCCGGCGGGCAGATCCGTCTCCGACGGCCAGATCGAGTACTGGCCGTCGCGGTTGACGACGACGCGATGGTTCATCTCTCTCCTCGAGATCGGACGCTCACAAGTGAGGCGTCGGAGGGGCGGGGGACGCCGTCGGTTCCGCCGCGAGCGCCGGAGCCGGTCTCCTTGGCCGTGCTCGCGGAGCTGACGCTTTCCAGGCCGATGAGGTCGTCGGCGACGGCGTCGGGGACCCGGTCGTCGAATCCGGCCAGCCAGCGCAGCGCCACCAGCGCGATCACCGCCATGAGCACGGCGAACAGCAGATACATGAACCCGATGCCGCGCCCCTCGCCCGTCCCGATGACCGCGCCGACCGTGGGCGCGAGCGCGCCTCCAGGCGCCAGCAGCGGCTCGAACAGGTCCGTGCCGTACGGCGCGATGAGACCGAAGCCGACGGGCAGGGTGGACCAGGCGATCATCGTGTTCAGGGCGAAGACCCGGCCGTGCAACCGCTGTGGCACCTTGACCTGGACGATCGTGGTGTAGATGCCGTTGAGCAACGTGAGCCACAGCGCCATGCCGAAGGCGCCGGCGGCGACCACCCACAGCTCCGCCCGCAGGCCCGTGACGAAGCAGAAGGCGGACAGGACGAGCGTCGACAGCAGCACGCCGCGCATCCGGAGATGGCGCGGCCCGCCCCACATCGACATCGCCAGCCCGCCGATCGTGACTCCCAGGCCGGACAGGAAGGAGACCGTGCCGACCTCGCTGAGCGTGGCGAACGACAGGACGAGCGGCGAGATCATCAGGAACAGGGGAGAGAGCGGGAGGTTGAGGATCGCGAAGAACGACAACATCTTGCGGAAGTCGCGGTTGCCCCAGACGTAGCGGAAGCCGTTCGCGATTTCGGCGGTGAGCGACTCCTTGCGGCGCCAGGCCATCGAGGTGGGGAACCGCACGAACACGATGAGCGTGATGGCGACCGCGTAGCTGGCGACGTCGAGGGCGAGGATGCCGCCGAGGCCGATGGCCGACAGCAGGCCGACCGCGAGAAGCGGGGTGAGGAGCTGGGCGAGCCCGCCGCCGAGCTGGCCGATGCCCGTCGCGTGCCCCAGATAGCGCTTGGGCACCAGCTGCGGGATGGCCGAGCCGTACGCCAGCCGCTGGAACGTCAGAGCGAGCGACAGGAACACGATCGACGGGTACAGATGCCAGACCTGCAGGTTGCCGGTCCAGGCCAGGAGCCCGAGCATGAGTTGCACGCCGCCGGCCGCGATGTCGCCTCCGAGCATCACCTTCCGGCGGTCGTACCGGTCGACGATCGCTCCGGCGAGCGGCGAGACCACCAGGCCGGGGACCAGCCCCAGCACGGTGAACAGCGCGAAGCGTGCGACGGACCCGGTGGTCAGGTAGATCCAGATCGGGATGGCGAACTCGGTGAGAGCCGAGCCGGTGATCGACACGAGCTGCCCGCCGGCCACGGCGGCGAACCTGCGCATGCTGGGCTCCGGCCCGGTGGAGTGGCCGTGGGAGACGGTGCCCTCGATGGCGTTCCCGCGGGACACCTCGTGCAGCCGCCAGGTCTCCCGCGGCGGCGGCTGCTCGGTGAGCAGCGGCAGCGTCACGATCTCGGCGAGCTCGGCCGCGCGGTACTTCAGGAAGAAGTGGCCGGCCTCCTCCAGCACCACCACGGCGGAGGTGTCGGTCAGGAAGTGCCACTCGCGGTAGCGCTCCTGGTAGTAGTCCGTTGTCGGGTCCTTGCCGCCGGCGATGGTGACGATCGGGGCGCGCAGGCGATCGGTGCCCTCGTCGAACAGGCGCGTGTAGTAGTCCTCGGCCGCCGTGGAGTCCTCGCGCATGTTCTGGATGATCGAGCGGGCCTGCGCGGGATCCAGGTCGCTGAGGTCGACGCCCAGACCGGTGAGCCAGTTCGCGTAGCCCCGGTCTCCGCGCAGCGCCTCCATCCTGGCGATCTTGGACAGGGTGGTGGCGACGCGTCCCTTGGGGCGGGCGAACGGGAACATCGCGCCGATGTAGACGATCTCGACCGTCCGCCCGGCCTGCTCCAGCCTCCGGGCGATGTCGATGATCAGCGCCGAGCCCACGCCGCAGTGGCCGTACAACGCGATCGGGCCGCGCACCTTCTCCTGGATCTCGGCCACGCAGCGGGCGGCCAGCTCCTCGAACGGCAGATGTTCCTCGTCGAGCCCGACGTCGTGCCCGGGGATCGCCACCGCCCAGAGGGAGTACCGCTCCGGGAGGGCGTCGGCGAGCGGCTGGTAGACCACCGCGCTTCCCCCGCCGTACGGCACGCAGACGAAGCTCAGCTCGGCCGTACGGCGGGGCGTGAGCTCGTGCAGCAGCCCGCGGGGCGCCCGCTGGTCGGCGGGGGTGTCGACGAGGGCGGCGAGCTCGCGGACCGTGGGGTTCTTGAAGACGTCCATGACGCTCACCCCGCCCCCGCCCGTCTCGGCCGCCATGCGGCGCAGCCGTGTGACGAGCTGCGTGGCCAGCAGGGAGTGGCCGCCCAGATCGAAGAAGTCGTCGTCGGCCCCGACCCGGTCGAGGTCGAGGATCTCCGTCCAGATCGCCGCCACCGCCAGCTCGGTCGGGGTGGACGGGGGTTCGGAGGCCGTGGGCCCCTGCCGCGCGGGCGCGGGCAGCGCGCTCCTGTCGAGCTTGCCGTTGGGGGACAGCGGCAGCAGGTCGAGTTCGACGAACGCGGCGGGGACCATGTAGTCGGGCAGCACCCGCTTCAGGACCGTCTTTTCGGGTGTCGTGCCGACGACGTAGGCGACCAGCCGCTGGTCTCCCGGCCGGTCCTCACGCACGATGACCGCCGCGTCGGCGACACCCGGCTGTTCGCGCAGCACCGTCTCGATCTCGCCGAGCTCGATGCGCAGGCCGCGCAGCTTCACCTGGGTGTCAAGCCGGCCGAGGAACTCCAGCGTGCCGTCCGGGCGCCAGCGGGCCTGGTCGCCCGTGCGGTACAGGCGGGCTCCCGGCTCCCCGAAGGGGTCGGGGACGAACCGCTCCGCGGTCAGGCCGGGTCTGCCGAGGTAGCCGAGCGACACCTGCGCGCCGCCGATGTGGAGCTCGCCCGGCATGCCGACGGGAACCCGCCGCATGCCCGGCCCGAGGACGTGGAGCGTGGTGTTGGCGACCGGCGCGCCGATCGGCACCCTGGCCAGATCACGCAGCGCCTCCGCCGTGCAGTGCCAGGCGGAGACGTCGACGGCGGCCTCGGTGGGGCCGTACAGGTTGTGCAGCTCGGCGGGCAGCGTCTCGACGCAGCGGCGGGCGAGGTCGGCGGGCAGCTCCTCGCCGGAGCAGATGACCCGTTCGAGCGTGCCGCAGGCGGCGACGCCCTCCTCGGCCAGGAACATCGCCAGCATGGACGGCACGAAGTGCAGCGTGGTGACGCCCTCGGCGACGATCAGGTCGCGCAGGTAGGCCGCGTCCTTGTGCCCGCCGGGGCGGGCGAGGACGAGCCGAGCGCCCACCATCAGGGGCCAGAAGAACTCCCACACGGAGACGTCGAAGCCGGCCGGCGTCTTCTGCAACACCACGTCGCCGGACGTCAACCCGAACCGGTCCTGCATCCATCGCAACCGGTTGACGATGCCCCGATGCGTGTTCGGCACACCCTTGGGCCTGCCGGTCGACCCGGAGGTGTAGATCACGTACGCGGCGTCGAGGGGACCGGCCCGCCACGGGGGCTCCGCCGCGGGACCCTCCGAGGAGGGTTCGCCCACGTCGTCGAGGGGCAGCAACGAGCAGCCGGTAAGGGCTGCCCCGAGTGTGGAGGCGAGGGCGGTGAGACCGTCGGACGCGCCGAAGGTGAGGACGGCGGACAGGGCGCCGTCGGCCGCCATGAAGGCGAGCCGCTCGGCCGGATATTCGGGGTCGAGAGGCACGTAGGCGCCGCCGGCCTTCAGCACGCCGAGCAGGCCCGCGACGAGCTCGGGCGAGCGTTCGGCGCACACGCCGACCCGGGAGCCCGCAGTGACGCCGTGCGCCCGAAGGGCCGCCGCGACGCGTGACGCCCGCTCGTCGATCTCGGCGTAGGTGAACGTGACGCCCTCGAACGTCACCGCGGGCGCCTCCGGAGTTCGGGCGACCTGTGCCTCGACCAGTTCGAGCAGCGTGGCGGGCGGGCCGTGGTCCGCCTTCGTGTCGTTCCACGAATCCAGCGCCGCCCGCTCGCCCGCGTCGAGGAGGTCCAGTGCCGACAGCGGCCTGGCCGGGTCGTCCACCGCCGCGCGCAGCAATGCCACCAGGTGCCGGCAGAGCCGCTCGACGGTCGCCGGGCCGAACAGGTCGGTGTTGTAGATGACGGAGCCGGACAGCTCGTCGCCGTCGTCGGCGAAATAGAGCTCCAGGTCGAAGCGCGTCGCCCATGACTTGAGGTCGAAGCCCTCGGCGTCCGCGCCCGCCGAGTCGTAGTTCTGCATGGCGAGGATGACCTGGAAGAGCGGAGACCGCGACACGTCCCTGGTCACGTTGAGCGCCGAGACGAGCTGCTCGAAGGGCACGTCCTGGTGGGTGAAGGCGTCGAGCGCGGTCTCCCGCACGCGCAGCAGGAGCTCGGCGAACGACGGGTCGCCCGACAGGTCCGACCGCATGGCCAGCATGTTCACGAAGCAGCCGACGAGCTTCTCCAGCTCGGCGGCCGGTCTGCCCGCGACGGGGGATCCGACGGTCACGTCGTCCTGACCGGCGTATCTCCCGAGCAGCGCGGAGAACCCGGCCAGCAGCACCATGTAGAGGGAGGCGCCGTGGTCCTCGCCGAGCCTGCGCAGCCCTTGGGCCAGGTCGGCGTCGATCCGCACCGGGTGACTCGCCCCGCCGTACGTCACCTCCGGGGGACGCGGCCGGTCGGTGGGCAGCGCGAGTGCCTCGACGCCGGCCAGCCGCTCGCGCCAGTGGTCGAGGCCCGTCGTCGGCAGACCGCGCTGCCACAGGGCGTAGTCGCCGTACTGGACCGTGAGGTCGGGCACGACCCGGCCCTCGTACAGCGCCATGAGCTCGCCGAGGAGGATGTTCACCGACCAGCCGTCCGCCGCGATGTGGTGGACGGCGAGCCCCAGGACATGGTCGTCGGGCGCGAGCCGTACGAGGAGGGCGCGGATCGGCGGGCCGCCGGCCAGGTCGAACGGGCGTGCCTGTAACTCGTCGACCAGCGCGCGGGCGGCCTCCTCGTCGTCGGCCTCGGCCAGGGTGAGCTCGACGACGAGTTCGGCGCTTCCGGAAGGGACGACCTCGAGGGCGGGAGCGCCGTCGGCGGTCGCGGGGAAGCGCGTCCGCAGCGTCTCGTGCCGCTCGACCACCTGACGCAGCGCCTCCCGCAGGCGTTCGGCGTCGAGCTCACGCCGGAACCGCCGGGCGACCGGGATGACGTAGGCACGGCTGCCGGGGGTGTACTGCTCCATGAACCACAGTCGTTCCTGGGCGAACGACAGCGGCGGTTCCTCCCCGGGCGGGCGCGCCGGCACGGTCGGCGTGGCCGCCCTGCGGCGCAGTCGTCGGGCCGCGAGGGCCCTGCGGGAATCCTCGACAGTCATCAGGCCTCCGTCTCCAGGAGCCGGGCGACCTCGTCGTCGCTGAGCTCGGACAGCTCTCGCATGACAAGTTCTTCGACCAGTACGGCCAGAGCGGCCACCGTGCGGTGGGCGAAGAGCTCGCGGATGGGCACGTCGACCTCCGCGCTGGCGCGAAGCCGGGCCGCGACCTGGACGGCGAGCAGGGAGTGGCCGCCGAGGGCGAAGAAGTCGTCGTGCACGCCGACCCGGTCGACGCGCAGGACCTCCTCCCAGACCTCGGCCACCAGGAACTCGGCGTCGGTCTCCGGCGCGACGAACGGCCGCTCCGCGGGCTGGTCCGGCGGGGCGAGCGCCCGCCGGTCGACCTTGCCGTTCGGGGTCATGGGCAGCTCGTCGAGCCGCACCCAGACGTCCGGCACCATGTAGGGCGGGAGCGTCTCCGCCAGGTGCCGCCGCAGCGCGTCGGGGTCGGCCGTCCCGGTGACGTAGGCGACGAGGGCGCCGTCGTGGGCGGCCACCGCCGCCTCACGCACGTCGGGGAGGGCGGCCAGGCGGCCCTCGATCTCACCGGGTTCGATGCGGAAGCCGCGCACCTTCAGCTGGTCGTCGGCCCGGCCGAGGAACTCCAGCCGTCCGTCGGCGCGCCAGCGGACCAGATCGCCGGTGCGGTAGGCGCGCCCGCCGTCGGGGCCGGTCACGAACCTCTCGGCGGTCAGGTCGGGGCGGCCGAGATAACCGCGGGCGAGCCCCGCTCCGCCGAGCAGCAACTCGCCGGCGGCACCGGGCGGCACCCGCCGCCCGTGTTCGTCCACGACGGCGGCGCGCGCCCCGCCGATGGGCACCCCGATCGGCGGGCGCCCGTTCGACGGCACGGCCTCCGCGGCGCCGAGGTCGGCCGCGGTCGCGATGATCGTGGCCTCGGTCGGCCCGTAGGTGTTGACGAGCCGGACCCGGTCGCCGAAGCGCTCCCGCCATCGCGCCACCGCCGCGGCGTGGACCTGCTCCCCGCCGAGGATCACCAGCCGCAGGCGGTCCGGCCAGGTCATGTCGTCGATCTGGTCCACCAGCCGGTGCCAGTACGCCGTCGGCAGGTCGAGCACCGTGACGTCCCGCCCGCGAGGCCCGGCGAGCAGTTCGGGCAGGCTGAGGGCTCCGTCGGGGAGCAGTTCCACCGTCGCGCCGGTCGCGAGCGCCGGGTAGACCTCCTCGGCGTGGGTGTCGAATCCGAGTGAGGCGAACTGGACGACGCGGTCGCCGGGCCCGAGCCCGTAGTCCGCGCGCATCCACGCCACCCGTGCCGCGAGGGCGCCGTGCTCGACCACCACGCCCTTGGGCAGTCCCGTCGAACCCGAGGTGTAGATCACGTAGGCCGCCTCATCGGGCGCCGGCCGGACGCCGTCGTCCGATGGGCCGTCTCCGGCCTCACCGGGATGGAGCACCGGGATCTCACCGGAGAGCCCCTCATGCCGGGTGATCACGAGCGTGGCGCCGCTGTCGGACAGCAGCCAGTCGATCCGTCCCGCGGGGAGATCGGGGTCGATCGGCAGGTACGCGCCGCCCGCCCGCCAGACGGCGAGCAGGCTCACGACGGCGTCGGCGGAGCGATCGAGGCAGACGCCGACGACGCTCTCAGTTCCCACGCCCTTGGTGCGCAGGCGGGACGCGAGCGCGCCCACCCGGCGGTCGAGCTGTGCGTAGGTGACCGCCTCGTCGCCGCAGCTCAACGCCACCGCGTCGGGCGTCACCTCCGTCACAGCCCCGATCAGCCCGGGGACGAGCGGGCCGCCGGTGACACCGGCCTCCTGGGCCTCGAACTCGGCCACCAGCGCCTCGTCGGCCGGGGTCAGCAGCGGAAGGCGGGAGAGGGGGCGGCGGTGGTCGGCGGCGACGGCCTCACACAGGACGGTGAAGCGTTCGGCCAGCCGGGCGACCGTGCCGGGGTCGAACAGGTCGCTGTCGTACCCGAAGGAGAGGGTCAGTCCCTCGCCGTCCCGCCACGCCTCCAGCATGAGGTCGAACTTGGCCTGCCGGTAACCGGAGTCGAAGAACTCCAGGTCCAGGTCCGCGAAGGTCCCCGCGGTCTCGGTCTCGTCCTGGCTGTGCAGGATGAGCATGGTCCGGAAGATCGCGTCCAGGTGTGGCCCGCGCTCCCTGCCGGTCTCGGCCGCGATCTCCTCGAACGGCAGCCGCTGATGTGCCATCGCCTCCAGCACGGTGTCACGGGTGCGGGCGAGCAGGTCGTCGAAGGAGGGGTCTCCCGACAGGTCGCCGCGGAGCACCAGCGTGTTGGCGAAGTAGCCGACGAGCCGCTCCAACTCCACCCGGTCCCGTCCGGCGAAGGTCGAGCCGACCAGCAGATCGCGCTTGCCGGTGTGCCCGGCGAGCAGGACCTGATAGGCCGCGAGCAGGACCATGAACAACGTCGCGCGGTGCTCGCCCGCCACCCGCTCCAGGGCGGCCGTCGGTCCGGCGGCGAGGCGCAGGCCGTGGAAGGCGCCCCGGTGCTCGGGAACGGCAGGCCGGGGACGGTCGGTCGGCAACTCGAGGGTCGGCGGGTCGGCCAGCCGCTCGCGCCAGTAGGCGATCTCCGGGCCGTCGTCCTGGCCGGAGAGGCCGTGCACGACGTCGCCGAACTGGATCGGCGGTTCGGCGAGGCCCGCGGCGACGCCGCCGCGCCGGGCGGTGTAGAGGAGTTCCAGCTCCTCCCTGAGAATGTTCAGCGACCAGCCGTCTCCCGCGATGTGGTGCAGGACGAGGCAGAACACGTGGTCGTCGTCGGCGAGCCTGAGCAGGCTCACCCGGAACGGCGGCGCGGCGGCCAGGTCGAACGGGGCGTTGGTGCGTTCGGCGACGAGTCGTCCGGCCTCGGCGGCGGAGGCGGCGGTGAGGTGCTCGACGTCGGGGCCCGCCTCGGGCGACACGGCGGTGACCGGCCTGCCGTCCGCCTCCGGATAGCTGGTCCGCAACGTCTCGTGCCTCGCCGCCAGATCGCGCAGCGCATCCTGGAGGGCCTCGGCGTCGAGGGCGCCGCGCAGCCGCCAGACGTTGTACATGTTGTAGGACGCGTCACCCGGATCCAGCCGCTGCAGGAACCACAGGCGTTCCTGCGCGCGCGACAGCGGGACCACCACGCCCTTCGGCCTGCGATGGAGCGGCGCGGGGCCCGCGCCGTCGGCCAGGCGCGCGGCGAAGCCGGCGACGGTGGGGTGGTCGAACAGCTCGCGGATCGGCACGGCGTCCATCCGGGCGACGACCTTGGCGGCCAGCAGCGAGTGGCCGCCGAGCGCGAAGAAGTCGTCCTCGACGCCGACCTCCTCGACTCCCAGCACCTCGGCGAAGACCGCGGCGACCCGCCGCTCCGCCCACGTGCGCGGAGGGGTCCGCGAGGGCGCTGCCGCCGGGCGCACCGCGACCGCCGAGGGCAGGGCGAGCCGGTCCACCTTGCCGTTCGGCGTGAGCGGCAGGGCGTCCATGTCCACGACCACCGCCGGGACCATGTACGGCGGCAGCGCCGCCGCCGCGTGGGCCGCCAGATCGGGGGCGTCGCCCACAACGAAGGCCACCAGCGCGTCGTTCCTGACGACGACGGCCGCGGCGCGGACGCCCGGATGCGCCTCGAGGACGGCCTCGATCTCCCCGAGTTCGACGCGGTGGCCGCGGAGCTTCACCTGGCCGTCGTCGCGGCCCAGGAAGACGACGCGTCCGTCGGGGAGCCGCCTGACCCTGTCGCCTGTGCGGTAGAGGCGTGAGCCGGGCGGCCCGTACGGGTCCGGCACGAACCGCTCGGCGGTGAGCGACGGGCGGCCGAGGTAACCGATGGCCACGCCGTCACCCGCGATGCACAACTCGCCCGGCACCCCGACCGGCGCCAGCATGCGACGCTCGTCCAGCACGTGCAGCCGGGTGCCCGCGATCGGGCCGCCGATCGTGACCTCCTCCGGGTGTTCCGGCACCTTCCAGAACGACGACCAGATCGTGGTCTCGGTCGGGCCGTACATGTTGACGAGCCTGCGCACCCGTCCGCGCAGATCGCCGGCGAGGGGGAGGGGGAGCGCCTCGCCGCCGACGAGCGCGTCCAGTCGCGTGTCGCGGAGCCCGGCCTCGGCGAGCATGCGCCAGCCGGACGGCGTGGCCTGGACGTTCGTGACGCCCGCCGTGTCGATCAGCCGGGTCAGCGCGGGGCCGTCGCGCAGCAGGTGGTCAGGGGCGATCTCGACCCGGCCGCCGCGCGTCAGCGGCAGGAAGATCTCCAGGGCGGAGATGTCGAAGGAGAGCGAGGTGAGCGCGAGCCAGGTGCGCCCCTCCTGCTCGCCGAGGATCTCGGCCATCGCGTCGAGGAAGCGCGCCAGAGCCCGATGGGGCACCGCCACTCCCTTGGGCCGCCCGGTCGAGCCCGACGTGTAGAGCACGTAGGCGGCCCGTTCCAGGTCGGCCGGTTCCCGCGCCTCCTCGCGTGCGCCCGCGGCGGTGTCCTCACCCGCATCCTCGCCGCCGGCGACATCCTCGATGAGCAGCACGCGGTCTTCGGGGAACAGGCCGGCGAGGGTGCGATCCGTGAGCACGGCGGTGGCCCGCGAGTCGTCCAGGACGAGGGCGATCCGGTTCCGCGGATGCTCGGGGTCGATCGGCAGGTAGGCCGCGCCCGCCCGCCATACGGCGAAAAGCGCCGCGATCATGTCGGGGGAGCGGCGCAGGCAGACGGCCACCAGACCGCCACGAGCACCCGGTCCATTCTGATCGGGCCCGTGCTGATCGGGCCCGTGCTGATCGGGCCCGTGCCGACCTGGTTCGTCCTGATCGAGCCCGGAGAGCAGGGCGGCGATCCGGTGGGAGCGCGCGTCGAGCTCCGCGTAGGTGAGCTCGCGGCCCTCGCAGGCGACCGCGACCGCGTGGGGCGTGCGGGCGACCTGCGCGTCGAACCGCTTGAGCACCGAGGCGGGTGTGGACGGGACCGCGGTGTCGTTCCACCGGCCGAGCAGGTCGGCCCGTTCGTCCTCGTCGATCAGCTCCAGATCGCCGATCCGCGCGCCGGGACGGGCGGCGATGTCGGCGAGCAGCGTCAGCAGGTGCCGGTGCATCCGCTCGGCGCTCGCCCGCGTGAACAGCGCGTCGTCGAAGGTGAGCATGGCCGCGGTGCCCGAGGGTTTCTGGACGATGTCCAGGGAGATGTCGGTCCTGGACTGCGCGAAGGGATGGTCGAAGGGCTCGATTCGCGTGTCTCCGAGCCCCGGCCCCTCGTGCTCCTCACGCAGGAAGTTGAACATCGCCTGGAAGAGCGGTGTCCTGCTCGGGTCGCGCTCGACCCGCAACTCGGTGACGATCCGCTCCAGCGGGACGTCGGCGTGCGCGAGCGCTCCCAGGACGCGGCCCCGGGTCACCCGCAGGAGTTCGCGGAAGGACGGGTCGCCGCTGAGATCGCCGCGCAGGACCAGCGTCTGGGCGAAGTAGCCGACCATCACCTCTTCCTCGACGAGGTCCCTGCCGCTCGTGGGGGTTCCGACGCAGATGTCCTGCCGGCCGCTGTGCCGGGCGAGCAGCACCTGAAAGGCCGTCAGCAGCACCATGAAGAGCGTGCAGCGTTCCGCGCGGGCGACTCGCTCGAGCCGGGCGAGCAGGTCGGCGGGCACGTCGAAGTCGATGTGGTCGCCGCGGCCCGAACGCACCGGGGGCCGGGGGCGGTCGGTGGGCAGTTCCAGCGGCTGGGAGCCGGACAGCGTCGAAGTCCAGTAGGCCGTCGACGCCTCGTCACCGGTGTTCTCGTGCCGGCGGCGCACGTGGTCGTCGTAGGTCATCGGCAGGGGTGCCAGCGGCGACGGCTTGCCGGCGTCGAACGCCGCGTACACGTCCGAGATGTCCCGCCGCAGCACCTGGAGCGACCAGCCGTCCGCCACGATGTGATGGACGACGATGACCAGGATGTGGTCCTCGGGGGCAATCGTGAGCAGGGCCATGCGGATCATCGGCCCGCGTTCGAGGTCGAAGGGCCGGCCGGCCACCTCCCCCGCGAACACGCGGGCCTCCTCGAGGCCCGCGCAGTGGGCGAGCTCGACCCGGGCGGGGTCCGTGGGGACCCGCACCGGCGTGCCGCCGTGCTCGGCGAACCGGCAGCGCAACATCTCGTGCCGATCGAGGACGACCGCGAGTGCGCGTTCGAGTGCCTCGGTGTTCAGCGCGCCCCGAACCCGCAACATCATCGGCAGGTTGTAGGAGGCGTCGTCGGGGTTGAGGCGGTGGAGGATCCACAGCCGTTCCTGGGCGAGGGTCAACCCGGTCATCGCGACGCCTCCCTGAGCGTGCCGGTGAACCTGTGCGTGCCAGTGGACGTGAACATACGGTCGGAGTCCGGCATGCCTGCGGGCCTGAGAGTGCGCGTGGACCTGAGGGTGCGTGTGGAGCTGAGCATGTGAATGGACCTGAGCATGCGCGTGGACCTGAGCGTGCGGGTCGGGTGGCGGGTCATGCCCGGGCGGACCGCCCGGGCCGCGGGTCATCCGTTCCGGACCGCATCGACCACCCCCGCGATGGTGGGCTCGTCGAAGAACACGTCCAGAGGCACCTCGACACCGAGTCGCTTGCGCATCCTCGCGATGATCTGGGTGATGGTCAGCGAGTGCCCTCCTAGATCGAAGAGGTCGTCGTCGGTGGCGATGGGGGAGATCCCCAGGACCTCCTCCCAGATCCGGCGCACCTGCTCGACGAGATCTTCTCCCCGTTCTGCGACATCCGCCACCCCGTCCGCCTGAGTTTGAGGCTCTCTCGTGTCGTGAATGGCAGGCTCCCCCGATCGGCCAGGATCCCCGTCCTGGATACGGCGCGCGGCAGGGGTTCTGAGCAGCCGCGAAATGGCAGGTCGGCGAGATCGTTTGACGGCGTGTCGCAATATCAGGTGCGCAAGCCGCAATAATCCCGGTGAAAGACTGACATGGTTATATACATCCTTGCAATATCCCGATAATAATCTCCCATCGCTTGCGAACGGGGAGGGCGACATGTCAATGACCGTTGAACGAGGTGGGCGCCTCAACTGGGCCCAGCGTGAATGGTTCGAAGACCTCGGCGCCGACTCCGACAGCGAATGGTCGTTCGAGGCCAACTTCAGCGCCGTCCTGCCCGGTCACGACCTCACTCAGGCAGACGTCACGGCCGGCATCGCCGACCTGCTCGTCCGGCACGAAGGCCTGCGCTCGCTCATCGTGCGAGCGAGCCGGCAGGACGTCTGCCCGGTCGGCGAGGGCCTGGCCGAGGTGATCCGCGTGGTCCCCGACGACCCCGCCGGCGAGGCATTCCAGGCGGCCACGCGCACGTCGTTCCGGCTGCACGAACAGTGGCCGGTCCTGTTCGTCCTGCTCACCACCGGCGGTCGCGTCCGGCGCATCGGCGTGGTGGTCGACCACTCCGCCGTCGACGGGTGGGGCATGCGCGTGCTCTGCCGCGACCTGGAACGGGCGATCAAGGCCAGGGCGAAGGGGCGGGAGCCGTTCGGCGGTCCGCTGGAGAGCGTCGAGCAACCCCTCGACACGGCCCTGTGGGAGGAGGGGCCCGGCGGGACGCGCTACCAGGAGCGGGCCCGCACTCACTGGCGGCGGCAACTGGTCACGCTCAGGGACTCGCTCGGGGACTGGTCGCCGAAGGCCGTGAAGCGCGACGACTTCCCGGTGCTGCACACGTGCAGGCTGGCCTCGCGCCGTGCTGCCGAGGCCGCGGAGACCATCGCCGCGACGGCCGGGACGTCGGTCTCGACCGGCTACCTCCTCGCGTTCGGGGCCGCGGTGTGCGAGGCGGAGGAGGCTCCCGCGGCCGGGGTCTTCGCCCTGTCCGCCAACCGGCTCTCCGCGGGCCTCCAGGGGTCGGTGCGCAAGGCCGTCATGCCCGTCCCGGTCGTCGTGCCAGGCCCTCGTGCGGGCGCCTACCGCGAGAGGCTCGCCGTATGCGCCGCCCGGCAACTTCAGGGCCACCGCTTCGCCAATTTCGATCCCGGTGTGGCCGGGCCCCTCGAGGACGACGTGCTCGGGAGTCTGCGGGGCACCGGCGCGAGTTCCGCGCGGTTCAACTACATCGACAACGCGCTGGTCGGCAGCGCGGCCAACAGCAGGTCGTGGGGGAGGGACAGCTTCCCTTTCGGGGATCCGGCCCATCAGGGGGTCGTGCGTTTCTCCCCGCCCCGTCCCGGCGGCTCGCGGTACATCCTCACGGTCCAGCACCGGGTCTCCGGAGCGTTGCTCACCCTCGCGTGGCACGAGGACACCGGCTGGGGGGACGTCGCCGCGGCGATGCTCTGGCACATCGAGAACGTGATGGTCTGGGCGGCGTCCAGCCAGGATGGTCCGCCGCCGGAATTCGGCCGGACGAATTAGTCCCTTCAAGGCGTGCGCATAATTCCGCCGAAATAGTGAATCAGGCGAAATTTCGGGCCGAGTGAGCGCACGTGTCGCGCGCGGCCATCGCGCAGGGGCTTCGTTCCGCGTGTGGCCTGGCGGGTCGCGAAGTCGTTTCGGCCGAGGTCGTCTCCCCCCTTGTGAGCTGTGTTGACATCGGTCCTGCCTAACCGTTGACGACTCCGTAGCACGTATGTAACATTTGGCCAGTCCGGTGCAAGATCCCATCAAAGCCCTGTTAGTTTCTCTGCAATTTTTCGCAACTTGCGGCAGGAAAGCACTGCGTCCGTGCATCCGCCCCGGCCCATCCACGGAGAGGCCTTCGGTGATGTCGGCATTGGCAGTGCCCGCACGCTCGCCGCCAGCTCACAGCGGCCGGAGGGCGTTCGGCGCCCCCTGGAGTCACGCTGACCGGCTCGGCCATGTGCGTCGCGCGTGGAGATCGCGGTCTCCACGCCACTCCCTGTCGTTCCAGACGAGAGATAGAGAAACGCAATGAAAAGCAAGAAATTAGGGTTACGGCTGATAGGGGCGATGCTGGCGACCAGCCTGCTCGTCCTCGCCGGACCGGTACTTCCGGCCTCGGCCGCGGGCCCCAACCTGGCGGCGGGAAAGACTGTGACGGCGAGCAGCTTCGCCGACGTCTACGGCGCGGGCAACGCCAACGACGGCAACCAGAACACCTACTGGGAGAGCGCCAACAACGCCTTCCCGCAGTGGATCCAGGTGGACCTCGGGTCCGCCGTCAGCGTCAACCAGGTCGTCCTGAAGGTTCCCGCGCCGAGCGCGTGGGCCACCCGTACCGAGACCCTGTCGGTCCTGACCGGGACCTCGTCCCCCCCGGCCACCACGACCGTCGGCTCCGCGGGCTACACCTTCAACCCCGCCACCGGCAACACCGTGACGATCAACTTCACCGCGACGACCGCGCGGTACATCCGGCTGAACATCACCGGCAACACCGGCTGGCCCGCCGGCCAGATCTCCGAGTTCGAGGTCTACGGCCCGGTCACGGGTGGTGACGTCACGCCGCCGAGCGCGCCGTCGAACCTGTCCTACACCGAGCCCGCCTCCGGCCAGATCAAGCTGACCTGGGGCGCGTCCACCGACGACGTGGGCGTGACCGGCTACGACGTCTACGCCAACAACGCGCTCCGCGGGAGCGTCGCGGGCAACGTCCTGACCTACACCGACACCCAGCCGACCACGGCCACGGTGTCCTACTACGTCAAGGCCAAGGACGCCTCCGGCAAGCAGTCGGGGAACAGCAACACCGTCACGCGCAACGGCTCCGGTGGCACCGGCGGCGGCACCAACCTGGCCGTCGGCAAGTCGGTCACCGCGTCGGGCTCGGTCTTCACGTTCGTGCCGGGCAACGCCGTCGACGACAACGTGGCCACCTACTGGGAAGGCGCGAGCGGCGCCTACCCCAGCACGCTGACCGTGCCGCTCGGCGCCAACGCCGACATCAACCGGGTCGTGATCAAGCTCAACCCCGACAACGCGTGGGGCCAGCGCACGCAGACGATCGAGATCCTGGGCCGCGAGCAGAGCGCGACCGGCTTCACCAGCCTGTCCGGCGCGACGCCGTACGTCTTCAACCCCGGCTCCGGCAACTCGGTGACGATCCCGGTCAGCGCCAGGGTCGCCGACGTCCAGCTCAAGATCACCTCCAACGCCGGCGCCCCCGCCGGTCAGGCCGCCGAGTTCCAGGTCTTCGGCACTCCGGCCCCGAACCCGGACCTCACGGTCACGGGCCTGTCGTCGTCGCCCGCCAACCCGGTCGAGACCGACGCCGTCACCCTGTCGGCGACCGTCAAGAACCAGGGATCCGCGAACTCCGGCGCGACGAACGTCAACTTCTACTTCGGCACCACGAAGGTCGGCACCGCTTCCGTCGGCGCACTCGCCGCAGGAGCGTCCACCACGGTCACCGCGAACATCGGTCCCCGTGACGCCGGCACCTACGCCCTGAGCGCCAAGGTCGACGAGGCCAACAGCGTCATCGAGCAGAACGAGACCAACAACTCCTTCGCCAGTTCGACCTCGGTGGTCGTCAGGCCGGTCGACAGCTCCGACCTGGTCCCGACGGCGAGCTGGACCCCCAGCAACCCGGCGAGTGGCAACGTCGTCACCTTCTCCGTCGCCCTCAAGAACCAGGGCACCGTGGCCTCGGCGGGTGGCGCCCACGCGATCACCCTCACCGTCACCAACGACTCCGGCACCGTCGTCAGGACGCTGACCGGCTCCTACAGCGGTGCGATCGCCGCCGGCGCGACCACGAGCCCCGTCAACCTCGGGACGTGGACGGCCGCCAACGGCAAGTACACCGTCAAGACCGTGCTGGCCAACGACACCAACGAACTGCCGGTCAAGCAGGGCAACAACACCCTCTCCCAGCCGTTCTTCGTCGGCCGCGGCGCGAACATGCCGTACGACACCTACGAGGCGGAGAGCGGCGTCGTCGGCGGCGGCGCGCAGGTCGTCGGCCCGAGCAGGGACATCGGCACCCTCGCGGGTGAGGCGTCCGGCCGCAGGGCCGTCACGCTGAACAGCACCGGCAGCTACGTCGAGTTCACCACCAAGGCGAGCACCAACACCCTCGTCACCCGCTTCTCCATCCCGGACTCCGCGGGCGGCGGCGGCATCAACTCGACGCTGAACATCTACGTCAACGGCACCTTCCTCAAGCCCATCAACCTGACGTCCAAGTACGCCTGGCTGTACGGCAACGAGACCGGGCCGCAGAACTCGCCGGCAGCGGGGCCGCGTCACATCTACGACGAGGCCAACGTCCTGCTCGGGACCACCGTCCCGGCCGGCAGCACGATCAGGCTGCAGAAGGACGCCGCCAACACCACCAACTACGCGATCGACTTCATCGACCTCGAGCAGGTCTCGCCGATCGCCAACCCCGACGCCGCCCACTACGCGGTGCCGACCGGTTTCTCCCACCAGGACGTGCAGAACGCGCTCGACAGGGCGCGCCAGGACGCCAACCTCGTCGGCGTGTACCTGCCTACCGGCGACTACCAGACGACGGGCAAGTTCAACGTGTACGGCAAGGCCCTCAAGATCGTCGGAGCGGGCCCCTGGTACACGCGGTTCTACGCGCCCACGACGCAGGACAACACCGACGTCGGCTTCGACGCGCAGTCGTCGGCGAACGGCTCGTCGTTCTCCGGCTTCGCCTACTTCGGCAACTACGTCACCCGCATCGACGGCCCCGGCAAGGTGTTCAACTGGTCCAACGTCGCGAACATGACGATCGACAACGTCTGGGTCGAGCACACGGTCTGCATGTACTGGGGCGCGAACACCGACAACGTCACGATCAAGAACTCCCGCATCCGTGACACGTTCGCGGACGGCGTCAACATGACCAACGGGAGCACCGGCAACCTCGTGAGCAACAACGAGGCTCGCACGACCGGCGATGACAGCTTCGCGCTGTTCTCGGCCATCGACGCGGGAGGCGCCGACGAGATAAACAACGTCTACGAGAACCTGACGGCGATCCTGCCCTGGCGTGCGGCCGGTGTCGCGGTCTACGGCGGATACGCCAACACGTTCAAGAACATCTACATCGCCGACACCCTGACCTACTCGGGCATCACGATCAGCTCGCTCGACTTCGGGTACCCGATGAACGGGTTCGGCGCCAGCCCGCCCACGACGTTCGACAACATCTCGATCGTCCGCGCGGGTGGCCACTTCTGGGGCGCGCAGACCTTCCCCGGAATCTGGATCTTCTCGGCCTCCAAGGTGTTCCAGGGCATCCGCGTGAGCAACGTGGACATCGTGGACCCGACCTACAGCGGCATCATGTTCCAGACGAACTACGTCGGGAACCAGCCGCAGAACCCCGTCACCGACACGATCCTCACGAACGTCTCGATCACGGGTGCGCAGAAGAGCGGAGACGCCTTCGACGCCAAGTCCGGATTCGGCATCTGGGTCAACGAGATGCCGGAGGCGGGCCAGGGACCGGCGGTCGGCTCCGCGACGTTCAACCACCTGACGATGAGCAACAACGCTCAGAACATCAAGAACACGACCTCCACCTTCACCATCGTCCAGAACCCGTAGACCTCTGGAGGCCATACGGAGACAGGTGCCGCCGGGAGTCCACCTCCCGGCGGCACCGCCGTTTCCGAGGCACGTCGAAACCAGGTGCGCGGCACGCGAGGCGTGCGGCACACTGCGAGCTGATGGACGAACAAAGACTGAAGAAGGTCTCGAAATATCTCTCCAAACACCTACGGCACCAGCCGGACCGGATCGGCATCACGCTCGATCCCCACGGCTGGGTGGACGTCGACGACCTGCTGCGGGCGGTCGCCGCGCACGGGTTCCCGGTCTCGGAGACCGAGCTCGCCGAGGTGGTCGCGGACAACGACAAGCAGCGGTTCTCGATCGTTGACGGCCGGATCCGCGCGAACCAGGGGCACTCGGTGGCCGTCGACCTGGACCTGCCGCCGATCGAGCCGCCCGCGTATCTCTTCCACGGCACGGTGGCCGCCGTCCTGCCGTCGATCACGGCCGACGGGTTGCGCCCGATGAACCGGCACCACGTGCACCTGTCGCCCGACCGGGAGACCGCCACCCGCGTGGGCGCCCGCCGGGGCAGGCCCGTCGTCCTGTCGGTCGACTCGGGCTCGATGCACGCCGCTGGGCATGTCTTCTACCGCAGCGACAACGGGGTGTGGCTGGTGGACCATGTCCCGCCGGCGTTCATCCGCCTCCCCACCTGACCGGGCGTTGTGTGAGGTGGAGAGTTATCCACCGGTCCGGGTTCGTCCACGAACCAGGAGCGTCCGCCTCGGTATCCTCTGGTCGAGGGAGGGGAGCTGGTCATGACGGCACAACCTCACGAGCCACACCACAGGCGCACGCCCGCCGAGATCCGTGCGTCGCTTCGAGAAGATCGCAGTCCTCGTGCCATCCGTGCAGCCCTCCCCGTGGAAGCTCTGGACGCCTTCGAC
The DNA here is from genome assembly GCF_016863315.1 of Planotetraspora silvatica. Classification (GTDB taxonomy): domain Bacteria; phylum Actinomycetota; class Actinomycetes; order Streptosporangiales; family Streptosporangiaceae; genus Planotetraspora; species Planotetraspora silvatica. Next base: position 259,167 of record NZ_BOOQ01000013.1, on the reverse strand, counting down.
CGTGAGTATCGCGAAGCCCTCCGGAGCGCGGCAGACGAACTGGATTTGACTCCGCTCCACGAGTGCGTGGAGTCCTGGTGGCGGCAGGCGGTGCTCAAGGCGGATCCTCTCGCCTACGCGGTCATGACGGAGCAGGCACAGGAGATCCAGCGCCGGGCGGAAGCCGGTGAGCCCATCGGTGGCGTCACCTGGGACGACGTGTTCGAGGCTCGTCTGCGCCGCAGGATCGAGGCGGGAGAGTAGGTGTACACCGTCGACCTCGATCCTGTTGCCCAGCAGCAGGCCGAGGCCCTTCCGGCGACGGCGATCAACGTGTTCCTCGAGCTGCGCGCCGTTCTGGAGGTGGATCCTTGGAGCGGCCGGCCACTCAATCCGGATAATCCGAAGTCCAACATTCTCACCCGCACGTTCGGCGGATTCGGATTGGGCGTGCATCTCATCTTGGACGAGCAGCCCCTGGTGTACATCGTCCGAATCGAGTGACTCGGCTGATCGTCAGGTCGAGGCTTCGAGCGCGTCTCTGGCCTCCATGAGGGCGAAACCGAGCAGGTTCAGGCCCCGCCAGGTGGCGGGAGAGGCCGCCAGTTCGTTGGCCGCGCCGAGCCCGATGCCCCAGATCCGGTCGCGCGGGCTGGCCTCGACCAGGACTCTGGCGCGTGTGCGGAGCAGGAACGCGCCAAGCTCGGGATGCTGCCCGAACTTGGCGACGTTGCCCCGCGTCACGATCGCGAACCGGTGCGCGACCCACGTCGCGTCGTCGAACCCGCGCACCTTACGGCCCAGCTTCTGAGCCTCGGCGGGATGGTCCGCCGCGAGGATCGCGGTCGCCGTCTCCTCGTCGCCGAACAGCCACGCCTTGTGCGCCATCATGTAGTGCTCGGCCGACCGGAAGACGTGGCCGTCCTCGGTGAAGTCCACGGGCCACCACTGGCTGAGGCACCCGGCTCCGGCGCTTCCGTCCGGAGCGGGCTGGTGACCCCAGAAGAACATGTAACGCAATCTCTCGCCGGCCTGCTCGGCGGCGATCGCCTCATCGACGGAACGGGGGAGTCTCACGCTCTCTGACACCGTCGTCACAGTGCCAGTTCCCGTCTCGGGAGGCCAGCTGATTGTCAGCCCGCGACGGGGCTGACGGTCAGTGAGTGGATGGTCTTGCCGGCGCAGTGCGAGGTCTTCCAGGGGAGGAACACCGCGGCCTTCTGGTTCGGCGGATAGATCCGCAGGCCCTGGGCGGGGGAGAGCGCGCACTGCTTCGGGTCGTATCCGCCGACGCCGTTGCTGTCGTGCAGCTTGGAGATCGCCGCGGCGCCGGGCTTGAGCATCACGGTGGTCGCGGAGCCTCCGCTGCGCTCGGCGGCGTTGCCCGACTGGACGCCGTCCTCCGCGACGTACGAGACGCCGGGATAGCCGCTGAGGCTGCAGGTGGTCTTGGACGCGTTGGTGAAGATCAGCACCATGTTCAGCTGACCTGCCCCCACGTCCGGCGCCTTCTGGGTGATCTTCAGCTGGCTCGTGGCGCAGGCGGGAACCGCCGGCGGCTTCGCCGGGGGGCTCGGCTTCTGGGCCGGGTCGACGGATGGCGGGGAGGGTGCCTCGGGTGTGGCGGGCGTCTCAGGCGCGGCGGGCGCGTCGTCTGTGGAACCCGCGTCCGCGGGCTGAGCCGACCCCGGGAGCGTCTGCGGGCTCTGCGCGCCGGAGGCGTGGGTGACGCTCGTGCATCCGGCCAGCACGGCGATGGAGGCGGCCGCGGTCAGCGTGTACAACACGGCTCGCGGCACAGCCACGCTCGGGAGCATCGACCTCACGCGCCGCTCGGTGCCGGGTTCCCGATGGTCAGCCACGTCTTCCTCGTTTCCTGGGTCATGTGCGAACGGTCTTCACCCGGTGAGATGGGGACCCGGGCGCCAAAAGTTCTCGCGGATCGCCGCGTCATCCTTTGACCTCGAGGCCGCGGATGATCTGGTCGGTCGCGTCCGCGCCGTCGTGCTGGCGGATCTGCACGTACACCCAGGGAGCGCCCTTGCCCGCTCTGGTCAGGTAGATCTCTTCGAGGCTGCCGGACGCGCAGTCGGTCCAGCGCCGCACCTGGCCTCTCCACCCGCCATCCGCGTACGGCCGGTCGCCGTCGTACCGGCAGCCGTCGTGGGTGATCGTCGTCATCCGGCCGGCCAGGGCGGCCTGCTCGGTGAGCCCCACGAGAACGCCGCTGACCTGGGCCTTCAGGTCCTGCCAGTTTTTCAGATCGTCAGCCACGGTGAGGCCGGGCTCCTGGGCCCCGGTCAGTCCCAGGCTCTTCGGGTTCCAGCCCGCGGTGACCACCTGACGTCCCCATGCCGCGGGCACCTTCAGCTTGATGCGCCCGGTGGCGTCGCTCACTTCCACCAGACCCGCGGGGGGGCTGGAGGACGTGAGGTAGGTGATGACGCCCGCCCCGGCGAGCACCAGCACGGCGGCGGCGAGCGCGGCGGCCAGCGGAGCCCGCCGGCCCCGGCGTCGTGGCGGCGCGGCCGGTCGTCCGGCCCGCAGCGCACGCGGTTCGCCGGTCTGCAGCGCGCTCGGCTCGTCGGCCGGTCGCGCGCTCGGCTCGTGGGTCTGTCCCGTGCCTGACCCGTCGGCCGGCTCGTCACTCTGCCCGTTGTATCGCCGGGCCGCCTCCTGACCGATCTCCGTGACGACCTGCTCCGCGTGCTGATCACCGCCCAGTCGCGTGACGCCTGCTTCACCGTGGAGATCGAGGAATCGCGTGCGGCCCTGCTCATCACCCTGTCCATGGGCGGGCGCGTCGGCAGGGTCGTGGGCGGGCACATCGGCCGGCTCGCCGACGGGTGCGCCGAGTGGCTGCCCAGCCGGCGCGCCGACCAGCCCGCTGAGCTGGGCCTCAAGCTCGGCCGCCAGGCTCGCCGCGGTCGGCCACCGCCGCTCCCTGTCGGGTTCCATGGCGCGCTGGATGGTCTGCTGGACGCCTTCCGGCAGGTCAGGGCGTAGGTCACCGGCGGGGACGACCTTCCCGGGGGATCCGGGGACGCTTCCCGTGACCAGGTGGTAGACGAGCGCTCCCAGGCCGTACACGTCGGCCCGCGCGTCGATACCCGCGCTCGGTTCAGCCTGTTCGGGGGCCATGTAGCCGGCCGATCCCGCGGCCATGGTGAGACCGGAGGCCTGCGCGAGGCTCTTGGCCAGCCCGAGATCGGCCACCAGCACCCGCTCGCGGCCACCCGCCACGCTCCTGATCAGCACGTTGGACGGCTTGATGTCCCGGTGCACGATCCCCGCCTCATGGAGGGCGGCCACTCCGTGAGCGGTCTCCGCCGCCAGCCGCAGCGCCTCCACCAGGGGCATCGGGCCGTCGGCCAGCCGGTCTTCCAGCGTGCCGCGGTCAGCGTGTTCCATCACGAAATACGGCCGCTCGTCCGGAAGCTGGCCGATGTCGAAGACCTGCACAACGCCGCTGGACGCGGCCCGGCGCAGCAGCCGGGCCTCGGAGAGGAACCGCTCCCGGATGTCCATGCGGTAGGCCCAGTTCTCCGCCATGACCTTGACCGCGACGGGCGCGTCCAGCAGATCGTCGTGGGCCAGCCACACGGTGGCGAACGCGCCGGAGCCCAGACGTCGTTCCAGCCGGTAGCGGCCTATCTGCGGGGGAGGGGGCATGCCGTATATCATGCCCGGGTTCTCCGCTCGCCCGACGCGCCGCCCATCGAACCACCCCATAGCCACCCCCCGGCGAACCGGCGGCAGGAGCGCCGGACGAGTCGGCTGAAGCCTGGGACGAAGCAGACGAAGCAAGACAAAGCAAGCCGAAGTAACAGGAAGTCACAGAAGGAGTCGCCCCCGTGCCGCCCGCATCGGAGACGGACGCCCTCGCCGCGCAGGCGGCAGCGGGCGACGCCGCCTCGCTTGATCTTCTGCTCCGGCGCATCCAGCCCGATGTCGTACGGCGCTGCGGCCGCTTCCTGCCGTACCGGGAGGACGCGGAGGAGGCCGCGCAGGACGTGCTGCTGCTGGTGGCGAGGAAGATCCACACCTTCGAGGGGCGTAGCAAGTTCAACACCTGGCTGTACACCGTGATCGCGAACTGCTCACGCCAGAAGTACCGGGAGCTCAAGAGGCGGGCCGGGGAGGAGCACATCACCTCCGAGGAGAATCTCCGTCCCGACCCGCGCACCACCAGCGTGATCGCCGGCTCGCGCCTCGACCTGCTTGAGGCCCTGGAGAGGCTCGAGCGCGAGAGCCCCCATCTGGTGGCCCCGCTGGTCTACCGCGACATCGGCGAGATGGAGTACTCCGAGATCGTCGAGCGGCTCGAGATCCCGCTGGGCACCCTGAAGTCCCGGTTGCACCATGCGCGCAAGCAGGTGCAGGAGTGGCTGGCCGAAGGGGCCTGACCCGCTCTCGCGGTCCGGCCGCTGTCTTGGATATGAATGAACATGCCGGCCGTACGTGATGGCCGTCGAGGAGGTCGTGAACATGGAGCAGAGCGGTCCACGCCCGGTAAGGGCGCCGCGGGGCACGTCGCTGAACACTCAGGGATGGCAGCAGGAGGCCGCCCTGCGGATGTTGATGAACAACCTCGACCCGGAGGTCGCCGAGCATCCCGACAAGCTCGTGGTCTACGGAGGGACCGGCAGGGCGGCCCGTGACTGGCGGTCGTTCGACGCGATCGTCCGCACCCTCGCCACGCTGCGGGCCGACGAGACGCTGCTTGTGCAGTCCGGCCGTCCGGTGGGGGTGATGACCACCCATGAGTGGGCGCCCCGCGTGCTCCTCGCGAACTCCAACCTGGTCGGCGACTGGGCGACCTGGCCCGAGTTCAGGCGGCTGGAGCAGCTCGGCCTGACCATGTACGGCCAGATGACCGCGGGATCGTGGATCTACATCGGCACGCAGGGCATCCTGCAGGGCACCTACGAGACGTTCGCGGCCGTCGCCGCCAAGAGGTTCGGCGGATCGCTGGCCGGCACGATCACGCTCACCGCCGGGCTCGGGGGCATGGGCGGCGCCCAGCCGCTCGCGGTCACGATGAACGGCGGCGTGGCGATCTGCGTCGACTGTGATCCGCGCTCGATCGACCGGCGCATCGAGCACGGCTACCTCGACGTCCGGGCCGCGAACCTCGACGAGGCACTGCGCCTCGCCTATGAGGCACGCGACCTGCGCCGCCCGTTGTCGATCGGGGTCGAGGCCAACGCCGCGGTGGCCGTACCGGAGCTGCTTGCCCGCAGCGCGGAGATCGACGTCGTGACCGACCAGACGTCCGCGCACGACCCGCTGAGCTACCTGCCGGTCGGCATGGCGTTCGAGGACATGGCGGACGAGGCGGCCAAGGACCCCGAGGGCTTCACGGAAAGGGCCCGCGCGTCGATGGCCAGGCACGTGGCGGCCATGGTGGGCTTCCAGGACGCGGGTGCGGAGGTCTTCGACTACGGCAACTCCATCCGCGGCGAGGCGGAGCTCGCCGGCTACGGCCGGGCCTTCGACTTCCCCGGTTTCGTGCCCGCCTACATCCGGCCGCTGTTCTGCGAGGGCAAGGGCCCGTTCCGCTGGGCGGCCCTGTCGGGCGAGGCCGAGGACATCGCGAAGACCGACAAGGCGATCCTGGAGCTCTTCCCCGACAACGAGCCGCTGGCCCGCTGGATCAGGATGGCGGGCGAGCGGGTCAAGTTCCAGGGGCTGCCCGCCCGGATCTGCTGGCTGGGGTACGGCGAGCGGGACAGAGCCGGTGAGCGGTTCAACGACATGGTCGCCTCGGGCGAGCTCCAGGCCCCGATCGTGATCGGCCGCGATCATCTCGACGCCGGCAGCGTGGCCTCGCCGTACCGGGAGACCGAGGCCATGCTCGACGGCTCCGACGCGATCGCCGACTGGCCGCTGCTCAACGCGATGGTCAACGTCGCGTCCGGCGCGTCATGGGTGTCCATCCACCACGGCGGAGGCGTCGGGATCGGCCGATCGATCCACGCGGGCCAGGTCACGGTCGCCGACGGCACGGCTCTGGCCGGAGAGAAGATCCGGCGGGTCCTGACCAACGACCCGGGGATGGGCGTCATCCGGCACGTCGACGCCGGTTACGACCGTGCGGCCGAGGTCGCGCAGGAGCGCGGCGTGCGGATCCCGATGAGCGAGGGCGAGTGATCGATCCGGAGGAGGCCTCGGCGCAGGCCGAGGACGGCTTCCGCCGCATGTGGGCGGAGCTGCTCCCGGTGGGGCGGCACGGCGGGAGCGGCGGCTACCGCCGCCACGCGTGGACGGCCGCCGACGCCGAGTGCCGCGCCTGGTTCGAGGAGCAGGCGCGCGCCAGAGGGCTCGCCTACGAGGTCGACGGCAACGGCAACCAGTGGGCCTGGTCGGGGGACCCGGCCGCCGGCGGCGCCGTCGTCACCGGCTCCCACCTCGACTCGGTGCCGGACGGCGGGGCGTTCGACGGGCCCCTCGGGGTGGTGTCGGCCTTCGCGGCGCTCGATCTGCTGCGGGAGCACGACGCGACCGGATCGCGTCCGCTGGGGATCGTCAACTTCGGCGACGAGGAGGGCGCCAGGTTCGGTGTGGCCTGCGTCGGGTCGCGGCTCATGACCGGGGTGCTCGATCCCGGCCGGGCCCGGGCCCTCACGGACGACGGCGGCGTGAGCCTGGCGACCGCCATGGAGAGGGCCGGCCGGGACCCTTCTGCGCTCGGGCGTGATGAGGAACGGCTGTCGAGGATCGCCGCCTTCGTGGAGCTCCATGTCGAGCAGGGCCGGAATCTGGGCGAGGCCCCGATCGGGGTGGCCTCCGCGATCTGGCCGCACGGCCGCTGGCGGTTCGACTTCCACGGCCAGGCGAACCACGCGGGCACGACGCGCATGGAGGACCGCCGCGACCCGATGCCGGTGTTCGCCGCCGCCGTCCTGGACGCCCAGGAGCGGGCGCGTCGTGCCGGCGCGCTCGCCACCTTCGGGAAGGTCGCGGTGGAGCCCAACGGCACCAACGCCATCGCGTCGCGGGTCACCGCGTGGCTGGACTCCCGGGCCGCCGACCCCGGCGTCCTCGACGCGCTCGTGGCGGAGATCACCCGCGCCTCGGGGGCGGAGGTGACCCGCGAGTCGTACACGCCGGTGGTGGACTTCGACGGCCCGCTCAGGGACCGTCTGGCGGGATTGCTCGGCGGGGCTCCCGTCCTGCCCACGGGCGCGGGTCACGACGCGGGCATCCTCGCCTCCGCCGTTCCGACGGCCATGTTGTTCGTGCGCAACCCAACGGGCGTCTCACACTCCCCGGAGGAGCAGGCCGAGCGGGCCGACTGCCTGGCCGGGGTCGCCGCCCTGGCCCGCGTCCTGGAGGACCTGCTGACGGACCCCGTCAGTGAGAGTCTCGCGCGGTGATGAGGCCCGACTCGTAGGCGAACACGACGAGCTGCGCCCGGTCGCGTGCCCCGAGCTTGGTCATGGCCCTGCTGACGTGGGTCTTGGCGGTGTACGGGCTGATCACCATGCGCCCGGCGATGTCGTCGTTGGTGAGCCCGCGCGCGACCAGTGCGACGACCTCACGCTCACGGTTGGTGAGGACCTCCAGGGCCGACGGCCTGATGGTGTCCGGCGGGCGGGAGACGTACTCGCTGATGAGCCTGCGGGTGACGGCGGGGGACAGGAGCGCCTCGCCGAGGGAGGCGACCCGGACGGCCCTCAGCAATTCCGCCGGCTCGGTGTCCTTGAGCAGGAACCCGCTCGCGCCGGCGCGCAGGGCCTGGAAGACGTAGTCGTCCAGGCCGTAGTTGGTGAGGATCACCACGCGCACGCCTTCCAGACGGGGGTCGGCGGCGATCCGGCGGGTGGTCTCGATGCCGTCCATCCCGGGCATCTGGACGTCGACCAGGGCGACGTCCGGCAGGTGCTGTTCCGCCAGCGCCACGCCCTGGTGGCCGTCGCGGGCCTCGCCGACCACCTCGATGTCGTCCTCGGCGTCGAGCAGCGCGCGGAACCCGGCGCGGATGAGCGCCTGGTCGTCGACGAGGAGCACACGGATCGCGCGGTTCACGCCGTTCCCTCGCCGACCGGCGCCTGAGGCCGCGTGCCGTTCAGTCGTGTGCCATTCCGCCGAGGGCCGTCCAGTCGCGTGCCGTTCTGCTGTATGTCGTTCTGCTGTATTGAGTCGGGCTGAGCGCCGGTCTGTTGTGGAAGGGGCAGGGGAATCTCCGCGCGGACGCTGAAACCACCTTCGGCGCGCGGCTCCGCCCGGAGCCTCCCGCCGAGCGCGTCGACCCGTTCGCGCATGCCGGTCAGCCCGAAGCCGGGCGCCGGGGCGGTCCCCGGCTTCGCCTGCCCGTCGTCGTCGACCTGTACGACCAGGTCGTCCGGGGTGTAGCGGACCCGGATGCAGGCCGTCGCGGGGCCCGCGTGCCGGGTGATGTTGGTGAGGGATTCCTGGACGATGCGGTAGACCGCGCGGTCGACGTCAGGGGGCAGCGGCCGAGGGGCCCCGCTGATCTCGAGGTCGGTGGGCACGCCGGTCGACCGGGCGCGCTCGGCCAGTTCGGCGAGCCGGTTCACCCCGCCCCCCGCCGTCTCGTCGCCGGGGACGCGCAACACCTCGAGCGTCGCCCGCAGCTCGCGCATCGCCTCGCCGCTGGCCTCCTGAATGGCCACCAGAGCGTCGGGCACCTCCTCGCCGCGTTTGCGCGCGAGGTGAACGGCCACGCCCGACTGGACCTTGATGATGGAGATGCTGTGCGTCAGCGAGTCGTGCAGCTCGCGGGCGATCCGTAGACGTTCCTCTCCGGCGCGGCGCAGGGCGGTCTCCTCGCGCGTCCGCTCGGCCTCAATCGCCCGCTGCTCCACCTGCTGCAGATACGCCTGGCGGTGCCGGGTGACCACTCCCGCCACGTTGGCGGCCACGAACCAGCCGAGGAGCAGGCCCGTGCGGTCGGCGATGTCGCGGAGGACCGGCGGCGCCGTCCCCGGCGCCGTGGTGGACGACAGGGCGATCGCCAGACTGCCGCCCAGGAAGATCGCACTGGTGACGATGGCCGGCACGCGGTGGCCGGCCTGCACGGCGAAGAAGACGGTGATCAGCACGGGGAAGGCCGCGGACGTCGTCGCGCCCCACTGCAGGAGGTAGGCCAGCATGCCGACGGAGGTGACGGCCAGTGCCGCGACAGGGGCGCGGCGGCAGACGGCGAGACCCAGGGCCCCCACGACGGTGGCGGCGTACCCGAGCAGGTCCGAAGTCCCGACCACCTGCGAGGGAATGATCGCGCCACCGATCGCCAGCAGAGCCCCGACCGCGACGGCGAGCGCGAGGTCCGGTGCATGGGCACGTAAGCCGCGATCACCGTTCATGAACGCACCATAATCCCCCTCCGGGACTCCGGTCCTCCTCCCACGGGACCGACCCGGCGCTACTTCCCGTGGAGTACGTCCCCCCGCCGAGGAAGGTGAGGGAGTGACGGCGACGGCCTCCCCTCGTCCGACGACTTGCGGCCGTCCGGCGAGCAGCATCGATGAGGACGCCGGCGAGCCGAGGGCGAGAGACCAGGGCCACGGCGCCGCCGGCGAACCGTCGCCGCACGTATGCGCCGTTCGCACCGATCGCACCGTCCCGCAGCCACTGGAGACCCGCCATGCCCATGCCGTTCCGATACATCACCCCGATCACGACGGGAGCGGCGACCGGTCAGGTCGCCGGCGTCTACCGCCAGTTGGCCGAGGACTTCGGCCTCGCCCGCATGCCGCTGTTCATGACCCTGTCGCCCGCGCCGGATCTGCTTGCCGCCACGTGGGCCATGCTGCGTGAGTCCCTGGTCGCCGGCGACGCCTCCAGGATGGACAAGGAGGTCGTGGCCGTCGCCGTGTCGCTGGCCAACCGATGTCCCTTCTGCGTCGACGCGCACACGATGCTGCTCCACGCGACCGGCGCCCACGAGCTCGCGGAGACGGTCGCGCGCGGTGGCACGCCCGCCGACCCCCGGCACGCGCGGTTGCTCGCCTGGGCCATGGCCACCCGCACGTCCCGCGAGGCCGACGCGGCCGACGCGGCCGATTCCGCTGAGCCGCCCTTCCCCGCCGGCCTCGCGGCCGAGTACATCGGGACCGCGCTGGCCTTCCACTTCATCAACCGCATGGTGTCGGCGCTTCTGACCGACGACCTGCTGCCCGGCGGCGTCCAGCGGTGGCGGCTCGTGCGCCGGGCCGGCGGGCGTGCGGTGGCCGGCGCGACGCGGCGGCGGCAGACGCCGGGCCGGAGCCTGCCGCTGCTCGGGGGCCATCCGGACGGCTCGGGCCCCTTGACCGGCTCGGGCTCGCCGGACGGATCGAGATCCTCGCTCGACAGGGCGCCCGCATGGACGGCGGGCTCGCCGAGCGGCTCCGCGATAGCCACCGCGTTCGCCGCCCTGCGCGCCGCTGCCGGGAGTGGCGGGGAGTTGCTCGGTCCCGAGGCCCGCCGCGTCGTCGAGGCCCAGGTCCGGGAGTGGGACGGCGCGCATCCGCCTCTGGCGGGCGGATGGCCGTCCGATCAGACGGCCTCTCTGCCGGGGGCCGATCGTCCCGCCGCCCGGCTCGCCCTGCTCGCCGCGGTCGCGCCGTACCGGATCGCCGACGCGGACGTGGCCGCGTGGCGATCCGCCACGCGGACCGTCACCCCGGACGGCGACGCCGACCTCGTGCGCCTGCTGGCGTACGGCGCCATCACGGCCGTGAACCACATCGAGGCGGGCCTGAACCGGACGGCCCATGCGTGATCACGAAGTGTGAATGGCCGGGTCAGCGCCATGATCACCGAATGTGTGCATGATCACGCCCGATGTTCGCGCAGGCCAGGGGTGATGCCGTCGAACCTGTGCATGATCACGGCAGGGGGACGGTGAGATTGCCGGACCAGATGGTCACGGCACGGCCGGCGAGCTCGACGCGGTCCCCGCGCAGGGTGGTGCGCACGATTCCGCCCCGCTCGGAGAGTTGCGCGCCGACGAGGGTGTCGCGGCCGAACCTCTCCGACCAGTACGGCGAGAGCACGCAGTGGGCGGATCCGGTGACCGGGTCCTCGGGGACGCCCGCCCGGGGGCCGAAGAAACGGGAGACGAAGTCGGCCTCCCCGTCGTCCCCGGGAGCGGTCACCATGACGCCCCGGGTCTCGACGGTGCTCAGCAGGTCGAGATCCGGCGTCAGCGACCGTACGACATCGGCGTTCTCGACCTCCACCAGGAAGTCGAATTGACTGCGCCCCACCCAGAGGGGTTTCACCCCGAGGGACTCCACCAGGCCCTCGGGAGCCTGCGCCTCCGTGGGCCGGGAGGCCGGGAAGTCCATCGTGATGAGACCGTCTCCTGCCTGGTCGCCGGCCTGGTCTGTGGTCAGGACGCCGCTCAGGGTGGAGAACTCCAGCCGTCCCGAGGCTCCGAGGGAGTACAGGACGTGGGCCGTGGCGAGCGTGGCGTGCCCGCAGAGGGCGACCTCGACCGTGGGCGTGAACCAGCGCAGAGAGCGCGGCCCGCCGTCCTGGTCGAGGACGAAGGCCGTCTCGGAGTGGCGCATCTCGGCGGCGACGGCCTGCATCCACTCGTCCGGCGCGGGGGTGTCGAGGAGACATACCCCGGCGGGATTGCCGCGGAAGGGCCGGTCGCTGAACGAATCAACGGTATAGAGGCGCATATTTGCGGATTCTACGAGCTGGCGTGTCAGACGCGCCTCACGTCAGGGCGCCTGTCCGACTGCGGCCAGTGCCTCGCGGGCGACCTGCAATTCTTCACGGGTCTCGACCACCACGACGGGTACCCGTGCGCCCGGTGCGCTGACGAACCCGTCGGCGTCGAGGTTCCCGCGGACCGGCGACTCGAGGCCGAGCAATGCGAGCCTGCGGCACACGGCGTCGCGCACCTCGGGCTGGTCCCAGCCGATCTCGCCGGTGAAGACCAGCGCGTCGAGCCGGTCGAGGCTGGTCGCGGCCGCCGCGATCTCCCTGCCGACCCGGTGGGCGAACACCTCCAGGGCCAGCGCGGCGGCGGGTTCCGGAGAGGCGACCAGTTCGCGGGTGTCGCCGGAAAGTCCGTCCGACAGCCCGAGCAGCCCGGAACCGTGCTCGAGGCCGTCCCTGAGCTCATCGAGGGACAGGCGCGAGTCCGCGAGAAGCCAGAGCAGCATGCCCGGATCGACGCTGCCCGACCGCGTGCTCATCGGCACGCCCTCCAGCGGCGTGAAGCCCATGGAGGTGTCCACGCTGCGTCCTTCCCGCACCGCGCACACCGACGACCCGCCGCCGAGATGGGCGGCGACCATCTGCAACTCGCCGACAGGGCGGCCGAGCAACTCGGCCGCCCGGCCGGTGGCACGGGCGTAGGACAGCCCATGGAAGCCGAACCTGCGCAGGCCGTACCGCCGGCGCCACTCGGAAGGGAGGGGATAGGTCGCGGCCGCCGCCGGTAGCCCCGCGTGGAAGGCCGTGTCCGGGCACAACACATGCGGCACCGAGGGGAGCACGCGCCGGGCCGCCTCCACGAGCGCCAACGCGGGCGGCACGTGCAACGGCGCCAGGTCGGCGAACCTGCGTACCGCCTTCAGCACGCCGTCGTCGACGACCGCCGGAGCGAGCACGGCGTCGCCGCCGTGCACGAGCCGGTGCCCGACGAGCCCCACGGTCATCCGGCCGCCGTCCTGCTCGCCCGAACCGCCGAGGAAGTCCGCGATCGTGCGCTCTGCCTTCGCGGGGTCGGGACTGTGCTCGCTGTGCGCGACGCGGAGCACCCGACCGTCTCGGATCAGATGGAGTCGCAGGCTCAAGGAGCCGGCGTTGACCGTGAGGACGACCACCGGAGTCATAGGTGCCGTCTCCCCGGGGGAGCACCCGGCAAACCGGCTCAGCTCCGGGCGGTCACGACCGGATCGCGCACAGCAGACGGTCGTTGCCGCGCTGCCACAGCGTGCCGATCTCGCCGAAGCCCGCCTCCCGCAGCGCCCCCACATGGGTGGAAAGGTGTGCGGACTCCGATCCGTCATGGTTCGCGGCGGAGGTCCGGCTGCCGCGGGCGGCGTTGGCGTCCGCCAGCGCGGGATCGGCGGCGATCGCGTCCCACCACTGCCGCCAGTCCTCGGGGCGTCCCTCGGCGAAGCGCCGTCGCTCCTCCATTTGGTGGACCGCGACCTCGAGCCGGCCGATGCCGGGAGTCGTGTCGTCGACGCCGAGATGGTCGCCGTTGAGGAACAGGCCGCCCGGCCGCAGGACGCCGGCGAGTTCCCGGTAAACGGTGCGCAGGTGATGTTCGGGCAGCCAGTGCAGCGCCGTCGTGCTCACGGCGACGTCCGCGGGGCGATCGAGCCCCAGGCCCGCGGTCCATCCCGGTGTCCGCAGGTCGAGGTCGGCGAAGCGCAGCCCGGTGGTGCCGCCGTAACGCGCCCGGCCGAGCGACAGCAGCAGCGGGTCGGTGTCGACGGCGACGACGGTGGCCTGGGGAAGGCGGTGAAGCAACCGGGCCGACAGGGAGCCAGGGCCGCATCCGAGGTCGATCACCAGCGGGTCGGGCCGGCCGATCCCCGCCTCGACGGCGTCGATCAGCGCGGTGAACCTCTCCTCGCGGTCGGGGAGGTAGCCCTCCTGCTGGCGGTCCCAGCGGTCGATCCAGTCCCGTGCCACGTCGAAGGTCAGCATGCCGTTCTCCTTGTAACTGTCTTATATGCTTTTGGCAGTCACAACATAGAGCGAGAGTCGGTAACTGGTCAAGTGAACTTCAACAGTCACACCGATGGCGTCGTGGCGGTCGCCGTCGGGCTGGTCAACGCGCTGACCGCCGGCGAGGCCCGCGGCAGGCCCCACCTCGCGCCGGGCGGCGAGGAGCAGGCGGCCGCCGCCACGCAGGCCCTGCGGATCGGCGGGCGGCATTACGCCGAGGTGACCGCCGAGGAGGCGGCCGAACTGACCGACGTCGCGGCGGCGCTGCGCGTGGTCTTCGAGTCCGTGGCGCGCGGCGACGCGGACGAGGCCGCGCGGCAGGTCAACACGCTGCTGAAGGAGACGGACGCCCGCCCGCATCTCGACCGGCACGACGGTGAGCCCTGGCACCTGCACTTCCACGGGACCGGCGGCACCCGCGCCGGCGACTGGGCGGCGAGTTGCGCGACGGCGCTCGCCGTCGTGCTGGGCGGCGACCTGTTCGACAGGCTCGGGGTCTGTACGGCGCCGCACTGCGACCGGGTCTACGTCGACGTCTCGCGCAACGGGACGCGCAGGTTCTGCTCGACCGCGTGCCAGAACCGTGTCAAGACCGCCGCCTTCCGCGCCCGCAACACGTGAGCGGGGAGGCCGGGCCTGCGGGGTCCGCGCGGCCTCAGGCCGTGGCGTTCCTCGGCGCCACGATCAGGCCATAGATGACGAGCACGCACATAGCGATGGAGACGATGGACCACACGGGATAGGCCGAGAGGAAGGCCAGGTGCACGATGGCGATGAGGAACGCGAGGGCGATGCCGGCCATCCTCGCCCACGGCCGGCCGACGGCGATGCCCAGGCCCACGGCGATCTGCACGAGGCCGAGGAGCAGCATGATCCATCCCCATGCGGCGAAGTTGAAGACCAGGATCTTCTCAGTCGTCACCAGGAAGTACTCGGGCCGGATCAGCGCGGTCAGGCCTTCGATCACGTTGTAGACGCCCACCAGCAAGGTCAGGACGGAGGCGAAGTCCAGCCAGCCGGACCGCGCGGTCTTCCTCTCCGACGCCCAGGTGCCGAGCATGTGCACTCCCTCCGCCCGGTGATCGTGCCCCCGAATTGGCGAGATCCCTTAATGCGGTGATATTCCGCATTGATTACTGAAAGTAACGGATCAATGACAAAATAGGGGCAAAACTGCACGGGTGAAACGGCCAGGCGAAGGTGCACTCGCTCGTACGGCCGCCGCCGGGGCCGGCCGTACATCGCGGGTGCACGCAGAGCTGCTCACACAGCGCTGATCACGCAGAGCTGATCACGGGGTGGGCTGCGGGCCGTCGCCGTTCTGGTTGTCGAAGGCGACGTCGGCGACGATGCACGTGATGTTGTCGGGCCCGCCCCCCTCGTTGGCGAGCTCGATCAGGCGGCGGACGGCCTCGGCGGGCTCGTCGATCGCGGTCAGCACCTGGTGAAGCGTCTCCGGCTCCAGCACGGCGGTCAGCCCGTCCGAGCAGAGCAGATAACGGTCTCCCGGATGCGCGTCGCGCAGGGACAGGTCGGGGTCGGCCAGGCCGCTCGTCTCCAGCGCACGCAACAGCAGTGACCGGTTCGGATGCTTGGCCGCCTGGTCGGGGCTCATGTGCCCGTCGTCGACCAGCGACTGCACGAGGGTGTGATCGCGGGTGATCTGGTAGAGACCGCCGTCCCGCAACATGTACGCCCGGGAGTCGCCGACGTGCGCCACCGCGAACCGGCTCTCGCCGTCCCACAACATCGCGGTGATCGTGGTTCCCATCCGCTCCAGCGTGGGATCGTGCTCGGCCAGTTCGCTGAGCCTGCGGGCCGCTTCGCGCACGCCGCTCTCCAGCGTGGTGATGAGGTCCTCGGGCGGAGCGCCGCCGTCGACGGCGGACAGCGCCTCGATGGCCGCCGCGCTGGCGACGTCCCCGTGGCCGTGCCCGCCCATGCCGTCGGCGATGGCGAGCAGGTGCTCGCTCGCGTACACCGAGTCCTCGTTCTTCGTCCGGGACCGCCCGATGTCCGATCCCGCGGCATACCGAATGCGGTTGTGCGTCATGGTTTCGAGTAAATCATTGGTTGAATCACTTCACAAGCGTAGATATTCTGGGCCGTATGAGCCTCGATGAGACGGTTAACGCGGGTGACATCGCGCGGATGGCCGACGTCGGGCGGGCTGCGGTGAGCAACTGGCGCCGCCGCTACGACGACTTCCCCGAGCCCGTCGGCGGGACGACCTCCAGCCCGCTGTTCGCCCTGCCGGAGGTCGAGGCCTGGCTCAGGCGTAACGGCAAGACATTCGAGGTGTCCGTCGCCGACAGAGTATGGCAGCGGCTCAGGATGTCGGCCGACGACCTGCACCTGGGGGACCTGCTCGGCCGCATGGGGGCGTTCCTGCTCTACACGCTCCGGGACCCCGACGGCCTCCGTCGGCTCGCCGCGGGTCCCGACCTGCCCGTACGGCTGGCCGCCGCCGTCGCCGCCGCGACCCCCGACCTGCCGGCCGGACCCGAAGCGCGCAGCAGCCTGGACGCCGGGCTGATCGGACCGCTCACGGAACTGGCCGCCGCGCATGGGCCCGCCACGGCCTTCGAGCTCCTCTGCGAGCGCTACGTGGAGGCCCACAGCCGCCGGCTCTCGGTCACACGGGCGGACGTGGCGGAGCTGATGGCCCGGCTGGCCTGCTCCGAGGGGGGATCGGTTCTCGACCCGGCCTGCGGCATGGGCACTCTTCTCCTCGCGGTCAAGGGGGCGAGGCGGGGACGGAGCGACGCCGCGCCGTCCGGCGGTGAGCCGGTGGACGAGCCTGTCGCGCCTGGGGACCGCACTCTGCCCGGCCAGGAACCCCGGCCGCGGAGCCAGGATCCCACGGTGCCCGGCCCCGGCGCCATGGCACTGGGCGAAGCCGTACAGGAGACTCACGAGGCCCGTGAGCCCCAGCGCGTCACAGAGCTTCTGGGCCAGGACGCGGGGGAGACGGTGGCGCTGCTCGCCACACTGCGGCTGCTGCTGCGCGGGGAGCGTGCGCGGATCGTCGCGGGGGACTCCCTCAGGGACGACGGCTTCCCCGAGGGGGGCGCCGACGCCGTCGTCTGCGATCCGCCGTTCAACGAGCGGGCGTGGGGTCACGAGGACCTGGTGGGCGATCCGCGCTGGACGTACGGCATGCCGCCGCGCGGTGAGTCCGAGCTCGCCTGGGTGCAGCACTGCCTCGCCCACGTCCGGCCCGGCGGCCTGGTGGCCGTCCTGATGCCCGCGGCCGCCGCGAGCCGCCGCTCGGGCAGGCGCATCCGGGCCAACTTGTTGCGCGCCGGCGCCGTGCGCGCCGTCTTCTCCCTGGCCGCGGGCGGCCCCGACCTGTGGCTGCTGCGCCGTCCCGAACCCGGCGAGCGGCAACCCGCGACCATCCTGCTGACGATGGCGGGCGACGACCTGTCGCTCGTGGAGCCCGCCTGGGACGCCTACCTGGCCGGGGCCGAGCCGCCGGGCGAGAGTCGTGCGGTCGGGATCGTCGACCTCCTCGACGACGAGGTCGACCTCAGCCCCGCGCGGCACCTCGCCTCGCGAGGCGACGCGAGCGGCTTCCCCTCGGCCCGCGGCCGTTTCAGAGACGTCGCGGAGGCGCTCGTGGCCGCGGTGACCGAGGGCCTGGGCGATCTGGACGTGCCCGGCGACGCCCCGGCCGGATGGGACTCGCCGCCTACGACACTCGCCGAGTTGGTCAGGGCCGGTCTGGTGACCGTACGGCACTCGACGTTGAAGGCGGCCGACCCGGACGGCGACCGGGAGGGCGCCTTCCCCGTGCTCACGGCCGACGATCTGGCGAGCGGCGGCCCGCCCACGGGCTGGGCCGCCCCGGAGGACGGCCTGGTGACGATCGCCGACGGCGACGTGGTGGGCTCCGCCGTCACGGCACGGGTGATCGGCGATGGAGGAGCCGTGCTGGGCCCCCAGCTCGCGCTCTACCGGGTGGATCGCACGCGAATCGACCCGGAGTTCCTCGCCGGGTTCCTCAGGTTCGCCACCGCCGGGCGGCCGCACCTCGGGTCCAGCCGCGTCGACGCACGACGGGCGCGGGTGCCGCGCCTGCCCCTCGCCGAACAGACCCGGTACGGCCAGGCCTTCCGGCGGCTTCTCTCCCTGGAGGACGGTCTGCGGGAGGCGGCCGCGGCGGGGGAGGCGCTCGTGCGGCTGGGGGTGGAAGGGCTCGCCGCGGGTCACCTCCGACCTGGTAGTTGAAAGGTGTAGCTTTGCCCCCGGACAGGCCGACTGGAGGGTGCATGGTCATCGGCGACCGTTACGAGCTTGACGACCTGCCCCTGGGCCAGGGCGG
The DNA here is from genome assembly GCF_016863315.1 of Planotetraspora silvatica. Lineage (GTDB taxonomy): Bacteria > Actinomycetota > Actinomycetes > Streptosporangiales > Streptosporangiaceae > Planotetraspora > Planotetraspora silvatica. Next base: position 241,208 of record NZ_BOOQ01000013.1, on the reverse strand, counting down.
CATGGGAGCCGTCTACGGCGGTCACGACCGGCGGCTCGACCGGAGGGTGGCGGTCAAGTTCCTCCGCCTGCCGGGCGGGCCCGACGACGAGTTGGAGCGCCGCTTCATCCGCGAGGCCCGGATCCTCGCGCGGCTCGACCATCCCGGTGCGCCGGTGCTGTACGACTTCGGGACCCACGAGCAGCGGCTCTTCCAGGTCATGCAGTTCATCGAGGGGGTGACGGTCGCCGACCTCGTCAGCGAGCACGGCCCGCTCCCCGTCCCCTGGGCGGCGGCGATCGCGGCCCAGGCGTGCGCGGTGCTCACCGCGGCGCACGCGCTGTCCATCTGCCACCGTGACCTCAAGCCGACCAATCTCATGCTCTGCCCGGACGGCAGCGTCAAGGTGCTCGACTTCGGGCTCGCGATCCTCCGCGAGGGCGACTCCGCCCAGTTCACCCGGGTCGGCCAGATCCTGGGCACTCCGGCGTACATGTCGCCTGAGCAGATCGAGCGCGGCGTGGCCGACCAGAAGAGCGACCTCTACGCGCTCGGCTGCGTCCTGCACGAGATGCTCACCGGAAGGCAGCTGTTCACCGGGCCCACGGAGTACGCGGTGTTCGACAAGCAGGTCAAGGAGCGCCCGCCGCGCGTCACCGGTGTGCCGCCGGAGCTGGACCGGCTGATCGCCGAACTGCTGGAGAAGCACCCGGACGACCGGCCTTCCGACGCCTACACGCTCTATCAGCGGTTGCAGCCCTTCGCGGTCGACCTGCCCATGTTGCCGGGCTTCCTCGACCAGTCGTCGGTCCCGAGCCCCGGCCGGATGTACGCGAGGATGGTCGGCCGCGTCCGCTGAGACGGCGCCTAACGTCGTGAAGCGCTCCGCCAGCCGGCCAGGACCTCCTCGACGCGGGCACGGATCCGGTCACGGGCCTCCATCCGGGGGACGCCGGACATCAGCAGGCGGTCGTAGTCGGTGTCCAGATGGCGCACGCTCGCGACCACCGCGAGAGTGATCGCGTTCTCGTCGAAGACGCGGGCGGCCGCCGTCCTGCCGACCCGGCCGCTGCCGCGCTGCCCGGCATGGAGGGCGACGGCCTCCGCCCGATCCGGCGGGCACCCGGGGAACAGGCGGCGGATCTCCCCGGCCATGGCCGCCTGGAACGTCACGTCCTCGCCCGCCCGCCGCTCCCGGTCGCGCTCGCGGCGGCGGAGCCGTACCTCCTCGTCGGCGAAGCACTGCTCCTCGGCCAGCGCGAGCGCCGCCTCCTCGACGAGGATGCCGAGCCGCTCGTAGCGCTTGCGCCGCCGGTTGTACCGGACGACGACGGCCGACAGGCCGCTGCCCTTCTTGGCCCGGCGGCTGAGCGCGGCGTCGCCCGCGGGGAGGAAGAGCAGGTGATCCATGTCCGCGCACGTCAGGCAGAACGGCTGGTCCGCTTCTGTGATCATGAATCCGGTCAGGTCCGCCGTACGATCCCCTGCGGGCTCCGTCGTTCGCGCCGCGGTGTCCACGCGCGTCGTGGCCGCGCAGCCCGCGCAGGTCCACGACTCGACCGGCGCGACGGCCACGAGGTCAGGGGCCCGGTTCTGCCGTTCCTCGAGGCGGCGGCGGGCCGCCTCGGTCATGTCCGGCGACACCCAGTGGACGCGGAACGAGCGCTCGAGTTCCTCGCCGCCCGCGGTCGTGAAGCGCAGTGGCCGCCGGTCCCGGCCCGCGGAGGTGTAGGCCGCCTCGTTGGCGACGAGGCCGCCGTCGACCGCCCACTCGCGCAGGTGCGCGATCGCCTCCGCCATGCGGGAGGCGTCCACGGCCGCCAGCCGTTCCAGGTCGCCGGCCCGTCCCTGCCGCCAGGTGTCCACATCGCGGCCGCGCAGCCAGCGCAGACCGGTCAGCACGTCGAGGGCCGTCACATGCTTCCGGGTGGCCAGCGCGATCTCCGCCGCCTCCGCCACCCGGCTGCCCAGCTTGCTCCGCATTCCCCCAAGCCTGCCCTACGGCACGGCCTCACGAGTCCGGTTGACGGCGTCCAGCAGGCCGACGGCCGCGAAGGCCGCGACGATGGCGGAGCCTCCGTAGGAGACGAAGGGGAGCGGCAGGCCCGTGATCGGCACGATGCCGATCGTCATGCCCATGTTCACGAACGCCTGGAAGGCCAGCCAGCAGATCACCCCGCCGGCGAGCACCGTGCCGTACGACGAGGCGCTGGAGGCCGTGATCCACAGGCCTCGCAAGAGCAGCAGGGTCACCAGCAGCACGATGGAGGCGGCGCCGAGGAAGCCGAGTTCCTCACCGGCCACCGTGAAGATGAAGTCGGTGTGCTGCTCGGGGACGAAGTGGCCCGCGGTCTGCCCGCCCCGGAACAGGCCCGTCCCGAACACCTCGCCCGAGCCGACAGCGATGCGCGCCTGGGTGGCGTGATAACCCGAGCCCAGCGGATCGGCCTCGGGATCGAGGAGGACCGACAACCGTCGCAGCTGGTAGGGCCGCAGGAGGGCGAGTCGCCACATCAGGACGAGGCCGAGACCGCTCAGCGCGGCCAGCCCGGCGAGCCAGCGCATCCGCGCCCCGGACAGTGTGATCATGCCGATGGTCACGGCGCAGAAGACGAGCGCCGTGCCGAAGTCGGGTTCCATGGCGATCAGAAGCACCGGCGCGGCCGTCAGCGCGAGGGCGAGGAGCACGGCCCGGCCGCCCGGCCGCCCGGAATCGCCCCGCCCGCCCAGCACGCCGGCGAGCGCGAGGATCGTCGCCACCTTGGCGAACTCGGACGGCTGGAACCCGAGCCCGGGGCCGAGCACGATCCACGCTTGCGAACCGTTGACCGTACGGCCGAGCGGGGTGAGCACGGCGACCAGGCCGGCGATCCCGAGCAGGTAGACCACCGGGACGTACGCCCGCAGGACCCGTGGCTCCGACCGGGACACGAGCCACATGAGGGCGAGCCCGAGGCAGACGCTGAACGCCTGCCGCTGGACGAAGACCGAGCCGGGATCGGCCCGGGTGGCCGAGCCCACGAGGAGCAGGCCGATGCCCGCGAGGGCGGCCGACGGGACCAGCAATCCCGGGTCCATGGGCGTGCGCGCGGCGAACGGCGCCGACCACGCCGGGAGGGGCGTCATGTCCCGCGGGTCGTGCTGAGCCGGGGGATGCCCTCGCGCATGGTCCGCGCCGCCGAGTCGGCCGCGTGGCCTCCGGCCCGTGACGACACCACGACCACGACATACCGGGGGGTCTCGGCGGGGACGTAGCACGCGGACCAGGATGTGCCCGGCCCGCCGTGCACGTCGAGGGCCGAGCCCCGGGACGAGATCGCGGCGAGGGTGTGCCGGATGCCGCGCATGGTCTCGGGGGAGGCCGCCACCCGGCCGGCGGCGGGCGGGGCGATCGTGCGCACCACCGTGCCGTCGGGCCGCACCACGGCCATGGCCAGGCGGGGGCTGAAGAGCGTCCCGCCGTTGACGGCGGCGGCATAGGCCGTGGCGAGTTGGAGCGGGGTGACCAGGACCTCTCCCTGGCCGGCGGCCGGGCCGTGCTCCGGATGCACGGAGTCCGGAATGTAGCCCGTCGCCTCGTTCGGTAAGTCGATCCCGGTGCGTCGCCCGAAGCCGAACGCCGCCGCCGCTCCCGCAGCGGTGATCGCATGCGCGGACCCGGGCGCCCGCTGCGCGATCAGCGCTCCGGAGGCTCCGGAGAGGCTCTCGGTGTCCAGCCCCATGGCGCCGCCGTGCGTCTCCCGGCCCGCGTGGCCGGCGAGGGCGATCACGCGCCCGGTCGAGGTCTCCAGCACGACCACCGCGCCCGTGGACTCCCGTCCCGCCTTCGCGGCGACGACGGCGAGCGCCTGCTCGGCCAGGCGCTGGATCCGCGGATCGACGCTGGTCGTCAGCGTGTTCCCCGGTTGAGGCCCGCGTTCGCCCAGGACCCGGGTGACCGTTCCCCTGCTGTCCACGGCCAGTTCGCGGACGCCGGCACGGCCCGCCAGGTCGGCGCGGTACCACGTCTCCAGCCCACCGCGGCCGACGAGGGCGTCCGCGGTCAGCGGGCGGCCGTCGGCGGCGAGGATCCGGCCCCACGGCGCGGGCAGGGGCACCGTGCGCAGGCGTGAGTCAGCCGCCGCCCTCGCGTAGTACGGACCCGAGACGACCTGCAGGTACCAGAGGCGGCCGAGCACGGTCAGCATCATGGAGGAGACGACGACGGCCAGGAGCGCCACACGCCCCCGGTGCACACCCCTACGCACGCCGGTCAGATCGACGTAGCGTGATCAGCCGGTCGCCGATCATGCGAGTAGTGTGCGGCACGGGTTCGCGCAAAGCAACCGTTTCCGGACGAGTCAGCGGCCGTCGAGCAGAGGGCGGGCGGGGTCCCAGCGGGTGCCCTCCGCGGCGTCCTTGCGGCGGCGGGCCATGGCGGACAGCGCCTCGAGGACGACGCGGTTCCCCAGGTAGGCGGTGATCTCCGCATGGTCGTACGGCGGCGCGACCTCGACGATCTCGACGCCCACGACCGGAAGTTCGTAACAGGTCCTCCGGACGGCGTCGAGCAGTTGCCGGGCGGACAGGCCGCCAGGCTCGGGGGTGCCCGTCCCCGGGGCGTGCCCGGGATCGCAGACGTCGACGTCGACCGAGAGGTAGACGCCGTCGCAGTCGTCGAGCGCGATGCCGTAGGCCTCGGTGAGGCACGTGTCCAGACCCCGGGCGACGACCTCGGTCATCTCGTAGGAGCGCATCTTCTGCCCGGCCATCCAGTCGAGGACGTCGGGCCCCGGCCAGTACCCCCGCAGGCCGATCTGGAGGAACCGGTCGCCGCGGACGGCCCCGGACTCGATCAGGCGGCGCATCGGCTGGCCGTGGCCGTGCAGATGCCCGAACTCGACGTCCCCCGTGTCCGCGTGGGCGTCGAAGTGCAGCATGGAGATCCGGCCGAAACCGTGGTGACGGGCCACGCCGGTGGCGTCGGGCAGAGCCACCGTGTGATCGCCGCCGAGCACGATGGGGATCGCGCCCGAGGCCGCGACTCGGGCGACCGCGTCCTCGATCGCGCGCAGGCTGCCCTCGATGTCACCGGCGTAGGTCTCCACGTCGCCGGCGTCCAGCACCCGGAGATCCTGGAGCGCGTCCACGCGGAGGGCGAGGCTCGGCCGGGAGCCGTCGTGCGGGAGGTAGCACGCCTGCCGGATGGCGCTCGGCCCGAAGCGCGCGCCCGGACGGTGCGACGTCCCGCCGTCGAAGGGCGCGCCGACGATGACGACGTCCGCCCCGGCGTAGGTCTCCGCGTCGTCCAGGTCGCATCGTCCGACCCCGAGAAAGGTGACGTCGGGGCCGAACATGGGGCCGTAACGGGTCATCGGGCTCCTCCAGCACTGGTGCGGTCCGCCGGGCTCCGGAGCCTGTCATCCCAGCTCCGGCGAGAGGGCGGCGCCGTCATGGTATGTGACGTTCAGCCGGAGATGAGGGGATGCGCGATGTCCGACGGCCCGCCCGGGACGCGCGGTTCGCCTGGGACGCGCGGTTCGCCTGGGACCTGCGTCTCGTGCCGTGACGAGGGCCTTCCGCCTGACAGGAACGGATCGAGCAGGCCGGGCGAGCCTGCCGACGCGAGCCGGAGGGCCTCGCCCAGTCCGACGTCCTGCACGCGGTATCCCTGGCGGCCCGCGGCGGTGGTCGCGGTCAGGGTGACGAGCCCGGCACGACGCTGGAAGAACGAACGCTCGACGTTCCAGCCGATGATCCCGTCGTACTCCAGGACCACGCGCCTGCGGACGAGGGAACCCCATCGGGTGACCAGGTGGCCGGCCACGAGGGCGTGCCCGAGGTTCCGGTACCGGTCCGCCGCGATCAGCGCGGTGACCGGCAGCAGGGCGAGCCCGGCCACCCAGGTCCAGGCAGGCAGGTCCGACCACTCCCACAACACGAGGCAGACCACGATCCACGCGACGACCACGCCGAGGGACCTGGTGAACCTGCGCCGTGCGGCCGCTGGCCCGTGCTGGACCAGCGGCCCGGAGACCGTGGCGGCGTCGCCGCCGAGCACCCGCGTGGCCACGGACTGTGCCTCCCGCAGGGGGGCGGGCGGCAGGAGCATCGAGCCGCCCCGCTGCGCGCCCTGGCCGACCCGCAGCCCGGTCGTCACGGCGATCAGCCGTGCGCCTCGTACGGCACGCAGCAGCAGGGGCTCGCTGACCTCGAGGCCGCGCAGGCGCCGCTCCTCGATGGTCGTCGCTCTCGTGGTGATGAGACCCCGGTTGACGTGCAGCGTCCCGCTGGAATGGCGGGTCAGCCGGAATCCCCAGAAGGCGAGGATGTAGCCGAGCGTCGAGGCGATCATGACGAAGACGGCCAGGATGAGGACGCCCGCCGCGATCTCCAACGGCAGGGAGAGAGATCCGAACCAGCCCAGCGTGCTCTTGACCGGTGCGATCTGCCCCAGATTCACGTTGCCCTCGGACGCGAGCCGGGAGACGAAACCGGCGATGATGCCCACGGTGATGAGCCCGGAGAGGGTGAAGGGCCCGAACCGGATCCACTCGGGCCGCAGAGCGGCGAGTTCCGTCTCGACGCCGGCCTGCCGCGGGGCAGGCACGGCGGCCGCGGGCGTGCCCGCGCTCTCGGGCGTGTACCCGGCGGTGTCCATGGCGGTCCCCATGGCAGTTTCCCCGGGTGCGCCGGCCGTACGGCTCTCGCGGTGCAGAAGCTCCCCGCGCAGGCCCGCGGCCTCACGGGCGCCGAGCGCGTCGAGCTTGAGCTCGCCGCCGCCCTTCCTGTCGGACCGGCCGGTGCCCACCTCGACCCTGGCCAGGCCGAGCACGCGGTGCAGGATGTTGGCGGTGACGTCGACCGTGCGGACCCGGTCGCGGGGCACGGTCAGCACCTTGCGATGCACCAGACCCTTGCGTACCTGGACGTGCTCGGGCGTGATGCGGTAGGTGGTCGTGAACCAGCGCAGCGTGCCGAACAGGACCGCGACCACCAGGCCCGCGAGGCTCCAGAGGGGGCCGTGGCCGCCGCTGCTCGATCCGGCCACGAGCAGGCCGATGAGCGCCGGGGCGAGCCGGACGACCTCCTGGATCGGGTGGACCACCAGCATCCGGGGGCTCAGCCGCCGCCACTCGGCGCCTGTCGTGCTCGTCATGTGGCATCACCCGCGGTGGCCTGCGCGTTCGCGGTGAGCTCGTCGACGAGCCGTTGCGCCGTCTCGCGGTCGAGCCCGCTGATGCGGACCGGCCCGGCGGCGGAGGCGGTCGTGACGGTGACGTTGGCCAGCCTGAACAACTGCTCGAACGGGCCCCGGGCGCTGTCGACGGTCTGGATGCGGGAAACGGGCGCGATCCGCCACTCCTGCTTGAACCAGCCCGACTGGGTGTAGACGGCCTCGGGGGTGGTCTCCCACCGGTGGACGTTGTAGCGCCACAGCGGCATGACGGTGACGTGCGTCACCGCGACGATCACGGTGGCGACGAGCGCGGCCAGGCGAAGGCCGACGTCGTCGCCGTCCGCGACCAGCCAGATGACCTGGACGGCGATGAGGACCAGCCAGCCGAAGGCGGCGCGGGCGGCCCAGTACCACCGGGCGGTGCGGCTCACCCGGTGCTGAGGGGGGCGGAGGGTCGTGGTTTCCACGCCCTCAACTCTGCCCGAAGCTCCTGAAAGCAAGCAGTGGGGGTGATCCTGTATTTATCAGGATGAATGTCATATGTGTGGCGATGCCCGTAGGCGACCCCTTGCGGCGGACGCGGAATGCCCGCGAGCAGGGCACGCGGGCACATCCGCCGGGCGGACACGGATCGCGCCGGTCACTCGCCTGCTTCCGTGGTCCGCCTGTCCCTCTTGGCCTGTTTGATCGAGCGGGCTTCCTTGATGGCCGTCTTTTTCGCCTTCGCCGTGGACTTGGCGTGCTTCTTCTTCGGCGCCTCAGCCATAATTCCCCCGAATGTATGACATGTTGCCCCTTATGGCATCAGACAGGGTGATACCCACCGCTCGGGCTGTCATCCCGCCACCCGCTCCTCCTGGACGCTCAAGGGTTGCGCGATGTCCTCCAGCGATCGCCTGGCCGCCTCCACCCCCATGAACCATTCGACCGCGCCGGCGCCCATCATCAGGACCGCGCCGACCACGTAGCCCAGCGCGACGTTGCCCACCGATCCGCTCTCCACCAGGCGGCCGAAGAGCACGGGGCCGATGATGCCGCCGAGCCCCGTCCCGACCGCGTAGAACAGGGCGATCGCGAGGGCCCTGGTCTCCATTGGGAAGATCTCCGAGACCGTCAGGTAGGCCGAACTCGCTCCCGCCGACGCGAAGAAGAACACCACCAGCCAGCAGGCGGTCAGCGTCCCCGCCGAGAGGACCCCGCTGTGGAAGAGCGCCGCCGTGCCCAGCAGGAGCAGGCCGGAGACGATGTAGGAGCCCGCGATCAGTGCCCGGCGGCCCACCGAGTCGAAAAACCTGCCGAGCAGCACCGGCCCGAGGAAGTTGCCGATGGCCACGGGGATCAGGTACCAGGGCGTGCTGCCTGCGGGGACCTTGAAGAACGTGGCGAGCACGAGCGCATAGGTGAAGAAGACCGCGTTGTACAGGAAGGCCTGCCCGACGAAGAGCGCCAGCCCGACGACCGTCCGCTTCGGGTAGCGGCGCAGCAACGTGGCGGCCACCTCGGTCAGCGGGGTGTGGGTGCGCTGGGTGATCCTGATCTCACCGGCGGGCGGCTCCAGATCCCTGCCGCTCTCCTCGCGGACCTGTCTCTCGATGTCCCCGACGATGTCCTCGGCCTCCCGTTCGCGGCCGTGGATGGCCAGCCACCGGGGACTCTCCGGCACCATCCGCCTGATCAGCAGGATGCCGATCCCGAGCACCGCGCCGAGGCCGAAGAGCACGCGCCAGCCCACGTCGATGGGGAGCACGCCCGGATCGAGCAGGGGGATGGCGATCGCGGCGCCCACTGTGGTGCCCAGCCAGAAGGAGCCGTTGACGACCAGGTCGACCGTCCCCCGTACCCGCGCGGGGATCAACTCGTCGATCGCCGAGTTGATCGCGGCGTACTCGCCGCCGATGCCGGCTCCCGTGAAGAACCGGCAAAGGAAGAAGTACCAGGCCTCGGTGGAGAACGCCGTCGCCACGGTGGCGACGAGATAGACGGCGAGCGTGACGAGGAAGAGCTTCTTGCGGCCGAACCGGTCGGTCAGGTGGCCGAAGATGAGGGCGCCCAGGCAGGCTCCGGCGACGTACACGCCGGCGGCCAGCCCCACCTGGCTGTCGGTCAGCCCGAGCCCGCTGGCCGTCTGGGTGATCCGGGGACCGATGACGCCGACGATGGTGACCTCGAGCCCGTCGAGGACCCACACGGTGCCGAGGCCCGCGAGGACGAGCCAGTGCCAGCGGGCCCAGGGCAGGCGGTCGAGTCGCGCGGGAATGTCGGTGGTGATCTGCGCCATATCGTCCCCTTCATTGCACGATATGGCGCCCGACTACCCGCCAGCGGGCCGAGGAATCATCGACAGGCGGGCCGGCCTAGATCGAGTACCTGACGTGGGCGTCGACCGGCTGCTCCTGGAGGCCCCGCGTGTCCGCGGGCCCGAGCTCGAACCAGACCGAGACCCCCGTGCGGGTGGCCGAGACGCCCCAGCGCTCGGTGAACAGATCGACGAGGTGCACGCCCCGGCCCGGCGTGCGGGCTGGCGAGGTCCAGCATCCGCAGGCCTGCGTCGCGAGCGTGACCTGGGCGGTCTCCGGGGTGGCCCGGACCGCCACCGCGTAGCCGGACCTGCTCCTGCAGGCGGCCGCGTGCCGCAGGCACTCCGCGATGAGCTCTCCGATCAGCTGGACCGCGTCGTCCCTGCAGGGATGACCGTCTCCCAGATGGCCCGCGACGAAGCGCCGGGCCGCTCCCGCCTGTGACGGATCTCCAGAGAAGGGGCGCGAGATCGCGGTTCTCCCCGGGAGGTTGAGAATTGTCATCCTGTGATAACTCCCTGTGTACCCGTCAGCCAATGCGGCAGTGCGGTCCGTGCCAGACTGCATTCATCCTGCACTTTGGAATTCCGCCACGCAATACTGCGAATGCACTATTGCAAAGTTCCTTTCGTAGGGAGATGTCGTCTCATGGGGGTAGGACGCACCCCGACGGTCCGGCTTCGCCGGCTCGCCGGTGAGCTGACACGCCTGCGAGGTGAGTCGAGGCTCAGCAGAGAGGATGTGGCGAGCCGCCTCGGGGTGGCGAGTTCCACGGTGTACCGGATCGAGACCGGACACACCCGGCCCCAGGGCCGGACCATTCGGGACCTGCTCGATCTCTACCAGGTGAGAGGCACGGAACGGCAGGCCCTCCTCGAGCTCGCTCGGGAGGCCGGCCGGCGCGGCTGGTGGCACGCGTTCGGGGACGTCCTCCCCGGACCGTACGTCGGGCTCGAGGCGGAGGCCGCCTCGGTCCGCAACTACGAGCCCCTGCTCATCCCCGGGCTGCTGGAGACCGAGTCCTACGCCCGTGCGGTCGTGGGGGCCGCGCTGGTGAAGGACCCGGCGGAGATCGAGAGGCGGATCACGGTCCGCATGGAGCGGCAACGGCGCCTCACCATGCCCGATGGTCTGGATCTGTGGGTCGTCCTCGACGAGGCCGCGCTCCGGCGGCCCGTCGGGGGGCCGCCCGTCATGGCCGAGCAACTGCGCAGGCTGTCGGAGATCGCCGTCCAGCCGAACGTCACCCTCCAGGTGCTCCCCTTCGAGGCGGGCGCCTACCTCGGCATGGGCAGCTCACTGGCGATCCTCGCCTTCCCCGACCCCGAGGATTCCGACGTGGTGTTCCTGGAGAACATGGGCGGCGAGCTCTACCTGGAGAGCCAGGAAGAGGTCCGCAGGTATGTCCAGGTCTTCGATCATCTTCGCGCCGCCGCGCTCGGCCCGGAGAAGTCCCTAGAGAAGATCGATGCGGTCGAGAAGGAGATGGCAGGACGATGAAGGGCATCCACCCAGCGGAGGACCTGGCCGGTGCGATCTGGCGGAAGGCGGCTCGTTCCAACACCGTGGGCAACCAGTGTGTCGAAGTGGCCCTCCTGCGCCAAGGCGTCGCCGTGCGCGACTCGAAGAACCCCGAGGGTCCCAAACTGATGTTCACTGCGGGCGAGTGGGACGCGTTCGTTGACGGCGTGAAGGGCGGCGAGTTCGACCTGTCCTGACCTCTGACACACCTGACCCGTACGGCTTGCGCTCGATATGGCGCAAGCCGTACGCCATTTTTAGATGTCCTTTTCCCAATAAAGGTCGTCAAATCGGATGAATGGGTCCAATTTGACAGGGCAGGAGACCGGCATACGGCGATGGCCGGGATCGCCGGATGCGAGTCTGGCGCCAGATGAGGAGGACGTCATGACCATGGGAGTCGATCCGCGGCAACTCGCCGACGACGATCTGTTCCGTGAGTTGCGAAGCCTGCACGACACCCGGACCGACACGCTGCTCCACGGCTCTGACGACGCCCTCCAGCACCACACCTCCCGGACGGAGGAACTCGAGGGCGAGTACCTCAAACGGTTCCCCGAGCGCCACATCGACGCCGGACGACTGCGTAGTGGAGCGAGGTCGCGCTGATGGGTGACAACGAGCGATTGGGCGACGTCCAGGAGATGTCCGCCATCGAGATCGGCGTCTACGAGGCCGTCGCCTCGATGGACGTGGACGGGCGGGCGGCCACGGTCAGGGAGATCGCCAGGATGGTGCGGCTGCCCGAGGAGACCGTGTGGAACGGACTCGAGGCGCTGACTCGCGGGGGCCGGCTGCTCCGCAGAGGCGATGCCTATGTGCTGGGACCGCACGACTGGGGGCTGGACTACTGAATCGGGACGGCAGGGCTCCGCAAGCTCTGTCCGGGTTCGAATGCCTGGTCCGGCCGTACGGCGCGGGCCACACAATGCGTTTTACCGGACTTGACAACGCAAGTGATCGCAAAGGCACGGCATTAGCCGTCGTATGCTTGCGCCCATGACGCGACGGCTTGCCGAAGTTGCGAAAAAAGTGGGGGTCAGCGAGGCCACGGTGAGCCGCGTCCTCAATGGCAAGGCGGGGGTCTCCGAGGCCACCCGTGAAGCGGTGCTGACCGCCCTCGACGTGCTGGGATACGAACGGCCGACCCAGCTGCGCGGCGAGCGTGCCCGGCTGGTCGGGCTCGTCCTGCCCGAGCTGCAGAACCCGATCTTCCCCGCGTTCGCGGAGGTCGTCGGTGGCGCGCTCGCCCAGCAGGGATTCACGCCGGTGTTGTGCACGCGGACCGTCGGCGGGGTCTCCGAGGCCGACTACGTCGACCTGCTGCTCCAGCAGCAGGTCTCGGGCGTGGTCTTCGCCGGCGGGCTCTACACGCAGTCGGGCGTCGTGCACGAGCACTATCTCCGGCTGATCGACCGGCGCCTGCCGACCGTGATGGTGAACGCGGCGGCCGACCACTGGGAGTTCCCGCGCGTCTCCTGCGACGACACGATCGCGGTGGAGCAGTCCATGGCGCACCTGCGCGCGCTGGGCCATGAGCGCATCGGCCTGATCGTGGGCCCGCCGGATCACATGCCGTCGATCCGCAAGCTCGACGCGTTCCGTGGGCAGGGCGGCCAGTGGGTCGAGCACACCATGCACTCGCTGGAGGGCGGCCACGCCGCGGCGGTGAAGCTGCTGCGACAGCAGGTCACCGGCATCATCTGCGGCAGTGACCCGCTCGCGCTCGGCGCGATCAGGGCGGCCCGGCGCGAGGGGATGCGCGTTCCCGGCGACGTCTCGGTCATCGGTTACGACGACTCGGCACTGATGAACTGTGTCGACCCACCGCTGACCACCATCCGGCAGCCGATCGAGGCGATGGGCAGGGCCGTCGTGGAGTTGCTGGTCAGCCAGATCGACGGCGCGCCCGTGGCGACAGGGGAGCTTCTCTTCGAGCCCGAGCTCGTCGTCCGGTCGTCGACGGGGCGAATGGGAGCTCTCACGCCCTGAGCGTTCCGGCGAATCCGGATGAGAATGGATGGGCACGGCGAGAACGGAACCCGGAGAAGGAGGCGTCCACTCCTTCTCCGGGCCTCCCGTTGAAGGAGGCGTCCACTCCTCCAACGGGCTTCCGTTCCGACTACGAGGCGTACGCCTCGAACTCGGAGATCTGGCCGGCGGGCCAGCCGGTGTTACCGGTGATGTTCAGCCGCAGGTAGCGCCTGCTGGTCGCCGGGAAGGTGATCGTCGCGGTGTTGCCGCTGGCGGGGTTGAACGTGTAGCCGGTGGATCCTGTGATCGTGCTGTAGGCCGAGCCGTCGGTGCTGCCCTGGAGGGACAACGTCTGGGTGCGGGTGGCCCAGGCGGCGGCGGGCGGCAGCTTGAGCACGACCTTGCTGACGCTGGTGGCGGAGCCGAGGTCGACGGTCAGCGTCTGGGGGAAGGCGTTGTTGGCCGACTCCCAGTAGGTGTTCGCGTTGCGGTCGTCGGCGTTGCCGGCCACGTAGACGTCCGAGTGGCTGCTCGCGCTGATCGGCCTGCCCCCGGCCAGGTTCCCTCCGGCAGGAGGAGTGGGCGTGGGGGTGGGAGTCGGGGTCGGGGTGGGGGTGACGGGCGGCGGGGTCGATCCGGACCCGTAGACCTCGAGCGCCGAGAGTTGCCCGGCCGGCCAGCCCGTGTTGCCCGTGACGGTGATCCGGACGTAGCGGGCGTTGGCCGCGTTGAACGAGATGTCCACCGTGTTGCCGCTCGCGGGGTCGAAGGTGCGTCCCGCCGACGCGGCGAGCGTCGTGAAGTTCGACCCGTCGGTGCTGCCCTGAACGGACAGGGTCTGGGTGCGGGTGGCCCACGCCGAGCTCGGCGGCAACTTCAGCGCGACCCGGTTCACGGACGCGACGCCGCACAGGTCGACGGTGATCGACTGCGGGAAGCTGTTGTTTGCCGACTCCCAGTAGCTGTTCGCGTCGCCGTCCACCGCGTTCGCCGGGCCGAACGACTGAGTGCTGGTGGACGCGGTGGCGGGCTTGCCCCGGGCCAGGTCACCGGTCCCGACGGAACAGGTGGGCGGAGTCGGAGTCGGAGTCGGCGTGGGGGTCGGGGTCACCGGGGGAGTCGGGGTGGGGGTGTCCGGCGGCGGGGTGCCGGTGCCGTCGTAGATGTAGTTCGGCGTCGGCCACTGACCGGTGCAGGTGGTCGAGGACGGACTCCAGCCGGAGTTGCCCGTGCCGTACCCGGGGGAGAACGCGGTGCCCACGCAGTTGTGGATCGCGGTCCCCGCGCCGATGTGGGCGGCCGTCACGTTGTTGAACGTGGTCGTCGCGCCCGACTGCGCCTGGATCATGTAGGTCCCGGTGCCGTCGATCTTCACATTGGAGAAGTTGACGGTGCTGGTGGTGCCCTCGATGAACTGGATGGCCTCGTACGAGCTGTCGATGATGTCGGTGTCGGTCACGTTGATGGTCGCGTTGACGGGTTCGTTGAGCCCGTCGAACCAGATGGCGCCGACGCCGAAGTTCCAGTTGAAGTCGCTGTTGCCGGCCCGGATCAGGGTGTTGCGCGCGGCCGTGATGGTGCCGGCGACCGCGGTGCCCTGGCCGGAGTTGACGCCCGGATAGCGGTTGGCGATGTGGATGCCGCCGCCGTTGGTGACCGTGTCGCTCACCACGTTGTCGGTGATCTTTATGTCCCTGCCGCCGTAGGTGACGATGTTGTTGGCGAGGACCGGCGCGACCACGGTGTTGAAGGTGAAGGAGTTGTTGACGTTCGCCACCCGGTCGGGCCACATCGCCAGGCCGTCGTCGCCGCTGTTGCGCACGAAGGTGTTGGTCACCGTGGAGTTCGTGACGCCGGTGTGGAAGTTCACGCCGTCGGCGGTCTGGTCGAGGATGCGACTGTTCTTGATGGTGAAGTTGTTCATCGGGCCGTCCATCCAGGCCCCGACCTTGGTGTGCTGGATCCAGAGGTTGTCCACCACGGAGTCGGTCATCGCGCCGCCGAGGGCGTTCACCTGGTCGTCGTCCACCCGCTCGGTGATCTCACCGATGATGGCGAAGTCCCTCAGGGTGACGCCCCGGCTCGGGCCGCCCGCCTCGTGGGACCGGATGGGACCGGTGTATCCGCCGCCGCTGACGTACTTGCCGTAGATGCCGGCGGCGCGGTTGCGCTGGGTGGGGTTGCGGCCGGTGAGCACGCTGTACCAGGGGCCGGCGCCGCGGAGCGTCACGCCGTCCACGACCACGTGGTCCCAGAGCGTGTAGGTGCCCGCGGGGATGTAGACGGCCTTGCCCTGGGCCTTTCCGGCGTCGACGGCCGCCTGGAACGCGGCGGTGGAGTCGGTCGTGCCGTTGCGGACGGCGCCGAAGTCGTCGACCGACAACGATCCGGCGGGCTGGGGGATCGGGTCGGGCACCAACTCGAAGTCGGCGAGGTCCACCACGAACCAGGGGGAGGCCGAGGTGGAGACCACCTGGATCCTGACCTTGGTGCCGGCCGCCAGGGTCGAGCCGAACATGGTGCGGGTCTCGTCGTAGAAGTGGTGGGGCTGGTTGCCCGGCTGGTTGCCGAACGGGTAGCCGCCGTAGTACCAGCCGTACTTCGAGGTGAACGACAGGTCCTTCAGCTTGGTCCCGTTGACGCGCAGGTCGACGGGGGCGGTGATGCCCGTGCCGGCCGAACTGTCCGGCACGCTGTACCGCACCGTCATCGCGTTGGCGGCCTTGGGCAGGGTGAACTCGACGTACTCGCCCGCCGCGTCGAGCCGTACGGCGCGGCGGCCCGACGCCTCCGACGGCAGGCGCGTGTACACCCGGTCGGAACCGATCACTTCACCGTTCGTCGTGGCGGACTCGGCTTCGATCTCGGTGAAGGGCACGGTCGCGCCGCGGCCGGGAACGGAGAAGGGCGAGGGCGACACCGCCGCCGAGGAGGAACTCGGGAACGTGACCACGCTCCCAAGGGCGATCAGCGCCCCGGCCACCGCGATGGCGGCTCCGGATCGTTTCATGAGTGACCCTTTCTGCATGAAGATCCGCGAGGGACGACGGGGACGCTGAACCGTCGACCTCTGCAACATGGTGAGGTGGCCCACACATTAGGTTCACGAACACGCAACTGCAATATTTCGACGAGAAGTCGCAATATCACACCACAGTTACGTCGGTGACCAACCTGCAGGTGAACGGCCTGATGGAACGATCCTCCGCAGGTCAGATTTTCTTGACTGCTGGTGAGGGGTCCTGATCGGCTGCGCAAGCTCATGAAAATGCTTGCGCGATTTGTCGTATAGTTGCGCCTATGACTCGACGGCTTGCGGAAGTGGCCAAGAAGGTCGGCGTGAGCGAGGCGACCGTGAGCCGCGTGCTCAACGGCAAGCCCGGCGTCTCCGAGACCACTCGCGAGGCCGTGCTGACCGCGCTCGACGTGCTCGGATACGAGCGGCCGACCCAACTGCGCGGGGACAGGGGCCGTCTGGTCGGCCTGGTCCTTCCCGAGCTGCAGAACCCGATCTTCCCCGCCTTCGCCGAGATCGTCGGCGGCGCCCTCGCCCAGCAGGGGTTCACCGCGGTGTTGTGCACCCGGACGGTCGGCGGGGTGTCGGAGTCGGACTACGTCGACCTGCTCCTCCAGCAGCACGTCTCGGGCATCGTCTTCGCCGGCGGCCAGTACGCCCAGGGCGACGCGCCCCACGACCACTACGAGCGCGTACTGGAGCGGAAGCTGCCAACGGTGCTGGTCAACGCGGCCGTGGACCACCTCGGTTTCCCCCAGGTGTCCTGCGACGACGCCGCGGCCGCCGAGATGGCGCTCGGGCACCTGCTCGCTCTCGGCCATCGCCGGATCGGCATGCTCCTCGGCACTCCCGACCACGAGCCGTCGCGGCGCAAGCTGGCCGCCTTTCGCGCGTTCGCCGACGCCAACGACCTCGAACTGCTCGCTGACCAGGTCGAACACACCATGTTCTCCGTCGAGGGCGGGCACGCGGGAGCGGCCAAGCTCATCCGGGCGGGCGTCACCGGCGTGATCTGCGCGAGCGACGTCCTGGCCCTCGGGGCCATCCGGGCCGCCCGCCGCGCGGGCCGTGCCGTACCCGAGGAGTTCTCGGTCATCGGCTACGACGACTCGGCGCTCATGAACTGCATCGATCCGCCGCTGACCACGGTCCGCCAGCCGATCGACGCCATGGGCAGGGCGGCCGTCGAGCTGCTGGTGGCGCAGATCGACGCCGCAAGCGTCCCCGCGACCGAGTTGCTCTTCGAGCCTGAGCTGGTGGTCAGGTCCTCGACCGCGCCCGTGCCGCGTACGGACTTGTCGGGCTTGCCGGCCGGGCGAACCGCGTCGTCCCCGGCCTCGGCGGCAGGCAGATCCCCGCAGCGTCTGGCCCCCGTGATCGAGTAGACGTACCCTTTCGGAGCCCCTGGACCCCTTGTGTCCAGGGGCTCCGTCGTTTCACGGAGTGTGACAACGATCATGCGTTGAGGTTTCGCTGGGTTCACTGTCACTTTTTTGCATCATGAATGACAGAGTATTGCTGCGTTCTGCATGTCTCTGTATGTTTCTCGCAACCGAGCTGGATCGGAGGCGCCCCCCATGCCCCCGAGACGGCTAGCTCCAAAACGGGTCGTGGTTCGCCGTTCCAGGAGGGAACAATCATGAAACCCCGCAACCTCTCAATAGTTCTGGCCGCGGGCTTGGCCCTGACGGCGGCGGGCTGTGGCAGTAGCGACGACGGCGCTGGCCCAAGCAAGTCCGCCGCGCCGTCCGCCAACCCCAACGCCCCGGTGTCGATCAGCGTCAACTGTGAGCCGCCGAAGACGAACAAGGTGCAGCGCACGACCTTCGAAGAGGACGTGGCCGCCTTCCAGAAGCTGTACCCGAACATCACGATCTCCAAGGTCACCGACGCCTTCCCCTGCTACGAGCCGAAGACCTTCGAGCCCAAGCTGGCCAGCGGCGACCTCGAGACGGTCTTCTACGTCAACTTCCCCAACGTGGGCCGCCTCATCGAGAGCGGGCAGGCCGCCGACATCTCCTCGTACGTCAACGAGCTGAAGACGTACCCGGACTACAACAGCTCGCTCGACCTGTTCAAGAAGGACGGCAAGGTCTACGGCCTGCCGACCGACGGTTACGGCATGGGCCTGGTCTACAACAAGGACGTCTTCACCAAGGCCGGCCTCGACCCGAACAACCCGCCCAAGACCTGGGCCGAGGTGCAGGCCGCCGCCAAGAAGATCGCGGCGCTCGGTCCCGGTTACGTCGGGTACGGCGAGTACAGCGGCGGCAACACCGGTGGCTGGCACTTCACCGCCTCGCTCTACGGTCGCGGCGGCTCGGTCATCAGCGACGACGGCAAGAAGGCCGCCTTCAACACGCCCGAAGGCAAGGCCGTGCTGCAGAACCTCCAGCAGATGCGCTGGACCGACAACAGCATGGGTTCCCAGCTGTACATCGAGTGGCCGGCGCTCATGAAGGCCATGGCCGGCGGCAAGATGGGCATGATGCTGGGCGCGCCCGACGTGCTCATCTCGCTCCGCAACGACTTCGGCGGCAAGTTCGAGAACTACTCCGTCACCGCTCAGCCCGAGGCCACGGCCCTGCTCAACGGCGGCGCCGGCTACATGATCAACCCGAAGGCCACCCCGGACCAGATCAGGGCCGGGCTCAAGTGGATCGAGTTCGAGTTCCTCACCCCGGGCAAGGGCCAGCTCGACTACGTGCGGGCCAAGAGCCAGGACCTGACCGTCGGTCAGCCCTACCCCGACCTCTACGGCGCGGACACGGCATCGGGCAAGGCGGTCACCGACCTGCGCGCGGCCAACGCCAACATCGACGCCGCACAGTTCGCCGGATGGGTCGAAGGCTCCAAGGGCATCGCGCCGAAGCCGGAGCCGGGGCCGTACGCCCAGGAGATCTACGCGATTCTCGACACCCCGATGTCGGCCGTCCTCACCAGGAAGGACGCCAACGTCGACCAGCTCCTGTCCGACGCCGAGGCGAAGGTCAACTCCATGCTCGCCTCGAAGAGCTGACCGTTCGATAATCCGGGGCGCCGCCCGTGGCCGTCATCTGGCCACGGCCGGCGCCCCGGCAAGCACGTCGAGATCGGAATCACAACGATGACCACAGCGAGTATCCCGGTAACGAACCGCAGGCGGCGGCAGCCCACGAAGCTGCGGCGTGCCGTGCGACGCAATCTGACCGCCTATGGATTCCTCTGCGGCGCTCTGATCTGTTTCGCGTTCTTCTCCTGGTATCCGATGGTCCGGCAGGTCATCCTCAGCTTCCAGAAGACGAACTTCGTGGACGCGCCCGAATGGGTGGGGCTGAAGAACTTCCGCACCGTCTTCAGCGACCCGGCCTTCGCGCCCGCGTGGATCAACACCGCGATGTTCACGCTGCTCGCACTGCTGTGCGGCTACGTGATTCCCTTCATCACCGCGATCGTCCTCAACGAATTACGCCACGCGCGCGCCTACCTGCGCTTCGTCGTCTACCTGCCGGTCATGCTGCCGCCCGCGGTGGGCGTCCTGCTGTTCCAGTGGTTCTACAACCCTGACTACGGACTGTTCAACCAGGTCCTCAGCTTCTTCCACCTGCCCGGGCTCCAGTGGCTCAACTCGAGCGGCACCGCCCTGATCTCGCTGGTCATCGTCTCCACCTGGATGAACATGGGCAGCGGCACCCTGATCTACCTCGCCGCCCTGCAGACCATCCCGAGCGAACTGTACGAGGCCGCCGAGTTGGACGGCGCCGGCCTCTTCAAGCGGATCAGACACATCACGATCCCGCAGACCAAGCTGATCCTGCTGGTGATGCTGCTGCTGCAGATCGTGGCGACCATGCAGGTCTTCATCGAGCCCTATCTGCTCACCGGCGGCGGCCCCGAGAACTCGACGGTCACCGTCGTCTATCTCATGTATCAGTACGCCTTCAACTTCGGCAGCCTGAACGCGGGCAACGCCCTCGGCCTGATGCTGATGCTCGTGCTCATGGTGTTCTCCGCCATCTACCTGCGCATCTCGCGCGACAACACGGTGTGAGGGGAGCGACCATGTCCAACGCCATCGTCACGCCGGGTCGTTCCGCGCAATCGCCGCTCACTCCCGGCGGGGAGGAGCGCGGCGGAGGCCGGCAACGGCGCCCGCGTAAGCCGATCAACACGCAGTTCCGCACCGCCGTCTCGCCACACCAGCTCAACACGACCCACGGCCGGATCATCTACTGGATCGTGCTGGTGATCACGGTCGTCAGCTTCACCGCCGCGTTCGTCTTCCCGCTCTACTGGATGATCACCGGCGCGATGAAGTCGACGGAGGAACTCAACGCCATCCCGCCGACCTTCCTGCCGACCCACTTCTCGCTGGACGGCTACCGGCAGGCATGGGATCTGCTGGAACTGGGCAGGCTGCTCGGCAACACGGCTCTCTACGCGGGCGGCGCCTGGCTGCTGACCCTCGCGTTCGACGTCTCGGCGGCCTACGCCCTGTCCAAGCTCCGCCCGGTGCTCGGCAAGGTCGTCCTGGCCCTGATGCTGGCGACGCTGATGATCCCGCCGCTGGTCATCATGCTGCCGGCATACCTCACCGTGAAGGACGTGCCGTTCTTCCACTGGGACCTGCTCAACACCCCGTGGGCGATCTGGCTGCCGGCCGCGGCGAACGGGTTCAACGTCTTCCTGCTCAAGCGGTTCTTCGACTCGATCCCCAGAGAACTGCTGGAAGCCGCCGAGATCGACGGCGCGTCGCCCGGCCGCATCCTGTGGTCGGTGGTGATGCCGATCTCCCGCCCGATCCTCGGCGTGGTCTCCATCCTCACCGTGGTGAACGTCTGGCGGGACTTCGTCTGGCCGCTGCTGGTCCTGCCGGACAGCGACAAGATGTCCATCAGCATCGGCATCGCCTCGCTGTCCTCGCAGATGCCGCAGAACGTGCTGGTCGCCTCGCTGGTGATCGCGAGCATCCCGACCATCGTCGTCTTCTTCATCTTCCAGCGCCACATCATGGCCGGTCTCACCGCCGGAAGCCTCAAGGGCTGACGCCCTTCACCCGTAAGGAGCTGTATTCAGCATGCCCGGCAGCACGTCCCCGGGGACGATCCAGAATCCCGACGGATGGTGGAGGGGTGCCTCGATCTACCAGGTCTACCTGCGCAGTTTCGCCGACGGTAACGGCGACGGCACAGGTGACCTGGCAGGGCTGCGGGCACGTCTCCCGTATCTTTCCAAGCTCGGTGTGGACGCCATCTGGCTGAATCCGTGGTACCCGTCGCCGATGGCCGACGGCGGCTACGACGTGGCCGACTACCGGAACATCGAGCCGGTCTTCGGCACGCTGGCCGAGGCGGAGAAGCTCATCGAGGAGGCGCACGACCTCGGCATCCGCACCATCGTCGACGTCGTCCCCAACCACGGCTCCGACCAGATGGTCTGGTTCCAGGAGGCGCTGGAGGCCGGTCCCGGTTCGGAGGCTCGGGAGCGGTTCTGGTTCCGTCCTGGAAACGGCGACGGCCCGCCGAACGGCTGGAAGTCGATCTTCGGTGGGCCGGCGTGGACCCAGGTCCCCGACGGCGAGTGGTACCTCCACCTGTTCGCGCCCGAGCAGCCCGACTTCAACTGGAACAACCCCGCCGTGCGGGAGGAGTTCCTCGACGTGCTGCGCTTCTGGTTCGACCGGGGCGTCGACGGCATCCGCATCGATTCCGCGGCCGTGCTCGTCAAGGACCTGGACAGCGTCGAGGAGTCCTACACCGACCACGACGGCGTCCACGAGATCTACCGTGAGTGGCGCCGCATCGCGGACGAGTACGGACAGCGGGTCCTGATCGGCGAGGTCTGGCTGCCCGACCAGGAGCGGTTCGCCCTCTACCTGCGTCCCGACGAGATGCACACCGCGTTCAACTTCGCGTTCCTGGCGAGCCCCTGGGAGCCGGCCGCCCTGCGCGACGTCATCGACATGACGCTGGCCACCCACGTGCCGATCGGCGCCCCGGCGACCTGGGTGTTGTCGAACCACGACGTGACCCGGCCCGCGACCCGGTTCGGCAGGGCGGACACGTCCTTCGACCACGGCGACCGCAAGCACGGCATGCCGTCCGACTTCGAGCTGGGCACCCGGCGGGCACGGGCGGCCGCGCTCCTGGCGATGGCCCTGCCGGGCAGCGTCTACGTCTACCAGGGTGAGGAACTCGGCCTGTGGGAGGTCGAGGACATCCCCGACGACCTGCGCGAGGACCCGATCTGGGCCCGATCGGGACACACCGATCCCGGCCGCGACGGTTGCCGGGTCCCGCTGCCGTGGTCGGGCGGCGAGCCGCCGTTCGGCTTCAGCACGGGTGTGTCCTGGCTGCCGCAGCCCGCGGGCTGGAGCACGATGACGGTCGAGGACCAGCTGGCCGACCCCGAATCGATGTTGTCCCTCTACCGCGCTGCTCTGGGCATCCGCCGCGAGCGGCTCGGAGACGGTGTGATGGCCTGGCTGCCCCTGGGGGACGGCGTCCTGGCCTTCACTCGCGACTCCGGCCTGATCTGCGTGGTCAACCTCGGCTCCCAGCCGGTACGGCTCCCGCCGCACGAGTCGATCCTGCTGACGAGCGGACCCCTTGACGGTGATCTTCTGCCCACCGACACCACCGCCTGGCTTTCCTCCTGAAGGTAGGTCACACCCCCCATGCTCAGATCCCTCTTATCCGTGTCGCTCTTGTCGGGGGCCCTCGCGGCCACCGGTCTCGTAGCACTGTCGGCTCCCGCCTCCGCCTCGGCGTCCCCCGTCGTGACGCGCGCCGCCCTCGCCCCGTCGCTCGTCGCGGGCCGGGGCGCGAGCGTCGACTTCGCCGAGCAGGAGGCGGAGAACGCCACGACGAACGGCTCGGTCATCGGCCCGGATCGCACCGCGTACACGTTGCCCGCGGAGGCGTCCGGCCGTAAAGCGGTCAAACTCACGCCCGGGCAGTACGTCGAGTTCACGTTGCCGAGCGCGGCCAACGCGATCAACGTGCGGTACAGCATCCCCGACGCGCCGGGGGGCGGCGGCATCACCTCGCCGCTCGACGTCACGGTGAACGGCAAGAACCGCACCACCATGACCCTGACGTCGCAGTACGCGTGGCTGTACAACCAGTATCCGTTCACGAACGACCCGAACGCGGACCTGCTGCACCCCGACTGGTGGATCACCGAGTGCGCGTGCGTGCCCAACGCCACGACGCCCACCCCGACGATCACCAAGCCGTTCCGCCCGAACCACTTCTACGACGAGCAGCGTCTGCTGCTCGGCCAGAAGTACCGCGCGGGCGACAAGGTGCGGCTGTCGGTTCCCGCCGGAGCGAAGGCCGCGTGGACGGTCATCGACGTGTTCGACTCGCAGCTCGTCGGCGCGCCGAAGGTCAGCCTGGTCGCGGCGAACGTGCTGGCGTTCGGCGCCGACCCGTTCGGCAAGCGCGACTCCGCCGGCGCGTTCGACAAGGCGATCGCGTTCGCGAAGCGCACCCACCTGAAGGTCTACGTCCCGCCGGGCACCTACCAGGTGAATCGCCACATCATCGTCGACGACGTGACGATCGAGGGCGCCGGCAGCTGGTACACGATCATCAAGGGCCGTGAGGTGGCGCTGAGCACGCCGGCCCCCGACGGTTCCGTGCACACCGGTGTCGGGTTCTACGGCAAGGACGCGTCGGCCGGCGGCAGCAGGAACGTCCACCTGTCCGGCTTCGCGATCGAGGGCGACGTCCGCGAGCGCATCGACACCGACCAGGTGAACGGCATCGGCGGCGCGATGAGCGACTCGACCATCGACGGCCTCTACATCCGCCACACCAAGGTGGGCCTGTGGTTCGACGGTCCGATGAAGAACACGAAGGTCACGAACAACGTCATCGTCGACCAGATCGCCGACGGCCTGAACTTCCACACCGGCGTCACGAACTCGCTCGTGAAGAACAACTTCATCCGCAACACGGGTGACGACGCCCTCGCCATGTGGTCGGAGAAGACCTCCGACGCCAACAACACGTTCGACCACAACACCGTGCAGACGCCGGTGCTAGCGAACGGCATCGCCATCTACGGCGGCACGGACAACACAGTCTCGGGCAACCTGATCGCCGACCCGATCCGCGAGGGCAGCGCCATCCACGCGGGCTCCCGCTTCGGCGCCGAGGCGTTCGCCGGGCACCTGTGGATCACCGACAACACCACGGTCCGCGCCGGCACGTACGAGCTGAACTGGAACGTCGGCCTCGGGGCGATCTGGCTGTACGCGCTGGAGAAGAACATCGACGCGGACATCCAGGTCGTGGGGGACCACTTCCTCGACAACACCTACAACGCGATCATGCTCGTCAGCGACTTCCCGGTGAAGGACCTGTACTCGATCACGAACGTCCACTTCAAGGACATCAGGGTCGACGGCACCGGCACCTCGGTGGTCAGCGCCCGCGTGAAGGGGACGGCGACCTTCCAGAACGTGGACGCCCGCAACGTCGGCGCGGTGGGCGTCAACAACTGCGGGTCGTTCAACTTCACCCCCGCCGGCTCGGAGTTCTCGCTGACGGACTTCGGCGGCAACGACGGCGGCGGCACCACCGGCCCCTGGCTCGCCCCCTGGGAGCTGCCGAACACCATCACCTGCGACGACCGCCCGCCGGTCATCGCGCCTCCGGCCCCGTCCCCGTGGTCATGACCCACTGGGACGGAGCCCTCTGAGCTCCGGGGGGCGGGTCACCACCCGCCTCCCGGACGCCACGCTCAGCGGGCGTCAGGTCGGCGCACGCCGAAGGCGCATCCCGGCCGGGATGCGCCTTTCCGCTGTCTACGGCCCGCCTGGGTCGCCCAGGGCAGGCGGATCGGTCATGAGATGGCGTCCACGCCGGTGCCCCCGTTGGCGCCTGAACGTTGATCAGCCGGTGAGACTGGCGACCGAGAAGTCGCCCTTCTGTACGCCTTCCAGGAAGCTCTCCCATTCGGCGACGGTGAACACGAGAACGGCGCTCTCATCGCCGCTCTTGCCGTCCCGCACGCCGATCGAGCCGTTCTGGAAAGCCACCTCGACACAGCTGCCGCCTGTGCAATTGGAGTGCCATACGGCGCGGTGGAAAGTGGGCTCCATCCCCATGTGCATCCTCTCCGGGAGGCCGACGAGGTCCCTCGCGAGATGTCATCACGCCCGATTGTAAATCTTGTGTCCTGATTTGACTATCTTGGCGAGTCTGGGTCACTTATTCCAGTAGGTGCTTTAGATCACAATTTCGGGGGATGCCGACTGCTGTATTTTGGGGGAAAAATCCATATTTGCGATTTTTGGGGGATTTCAAAATGAGACTCTGAGATGCACCGGAGATGCATCTCAGAATCTCCGAGGCAGCCGATCACACGAGGTGGTCGTACTGACCCTTCCGCACGTTCGCCGCGAACTCGTTCCACTCGGTGGCCGTGTACACGAGCACAGCCCCCTCGGGGTTCTTGGAGTCCCGGACGGCGATCATCTCGCCCATCGTGGCGACTTCAACGCAATTTCCGCCGGTGCACTTGCTGGCGGCACGCCAATCAAGGCCAGAGAAGTGCGCAGGGCGCGAGGACCTCATTGTCTCTCCTTGGCTGGGCCGGCCCATAAAAGGCCGGCAACCGTAATCACTCTGCGTACATCTTGGCCGCTTCCGTGATCAGCGCAAGTGAGGCTCGTGGGTCGAGTGCCGAGGCTCGTAGGTGATCCAGCACCTCTCGGTATTTCTCCAGCTCAGCCGGTCTCTCCAGATAGGTGAGGCCCATCACCCCTTCGATGCACACCACATCGGAGACGGCGGAGTCCGCGATTTCCAGAAGGACGAAGGAATTGTCGAGGCCCATATAGGCCCCCACGCTGAACGGGATGACCTGAAGGGTGACATGAGGCAGGTCGGCGATTTCGATCGCGCGTTCAAGTTGTGCGCGCATCACGCCCCGGCCGCCGACATGACGCCGCAGGACCGACTCGTCCAGCAGGACCCAGTAGTCGGGCGGGTTCTCCTGCATGACCAGTCTCTGCCTTCTCAGCCTGGCGTCGACTCTCTCTTCGAGGACCTCCCGCCGGATGCGGGGCAGCAGTCCCTGAAGGGTCGCGCGGGCGTACTCCTCCGTCTGCATGAGCCCGGGGATCAGACAGGTCGTGTGCTCCGTGATGGCCGAGGCGTCGGCCTCCAGGCCGATGAAGGGCGTCAGATCCAGGTCTTCGTAGTCCGTCCACCAGCCCGGTTGCCGCGCCTCGCGGGCGAGCGTCATCAGGGCGTCGATGAGGGCCGGGTCGGCCGACCCGTAGATGCGGCACAGGTCGCGCACGTCACGCTGGCTGACGCCGCGCTGCGCGGTCTCCAGTCTGCTGATCTTGGCCGGCGAGCAGAGCAACTCCTGTGCCACCTCGTCGATGGTCAGCCCGCTGTTCTGACGGAGTTCTCTCAGGCGATTGGCGAGCTGGCGGCGACGCAAGGTGGGGTTGGGGCTTGCCATCGACGCGGACCTCATTCCTGGCACCGCCGGGGCTCGCACCCCAGGAGACAGACGTGTCCTGGGAGTGGTGACGGTAAGCACCAAAGGTACCCGCCTTTGGCAAAGTACGGAGGTATCCGTCATAGGTATATTCCGGTGGCAATTGCCAGCGACACTTGTCCAGGTGTGACCGCCCGGCGAAACTGGAAGCGAAGCCGCACCTCACCACTGTGGATCCCGGAAGGGGTCACCGGAGGAAGGGCGTGAATCAATCCGGCGAGCGAATCTCAAGCTGACCCTGGGCCGATGCCGGCTCACCGGAGAAGACCACCCCGACTGCTGCTCGGCAAAGGATGATTCTTCGTGAACCGTGACCGCAGCGGCGTCCGCAATCGCCCCGAGGTGGGATTGCGGTTACGCGTCATCGCATACACCTGGGCGCTCAGCGAGGCGGCGTTCGCGGAGATCGACGCGTTCGCCTGGGTTCAACGATGGCAGATCGAGCGAGCCTGGCATTCGCACACCTATCGCGACAGGCGCTTCGCCGCCCTCATCGCCTGCTTCTCCTGTGCCGCGACCGGAGCGACGGGTTCGGGCGGGCCCTGCCGTACCTGCGAGGGCATCGGGCGGTTGAACCTGCTCGAACCACCCGGCAGCCCGGACCAGGGGTCGCCCGACAGCGCGCGCAGATGAGAGCGACCTGAGCGAGCCGAGCACGGGGAACGTTGTGAGGCCGTCCGCGCCCACCGCATTGGGCGAGATGCGCGAATGAGGGGCACGTACGAGGGGGTGCTCGGCTCGCCCGTTCAGCCGGGCGCGGCCGTGGTGGGGGAGATCAGGCGGAGTGCCTGCCGGGGTGGATGGGGGCGGAGACGGTGAGCTCGGCGGTGCAGAAGGCGCAGCGGCGCGCGGCGACGGGGATGTCGCTCAGGCACTCGGGGCACTGCTTCTCGGTCGCCTCCTTGTCCTTCGTGAAGAGGCTGAGGAGCCGGGTCATCGGCATGACGACGAGCCAGTAGATGACGGCGGCGACGATGAGGAACGACAACGCGTGGTTGACGAAGTCGCCGTACTTGAACACCGAGCCGTTCACCGTGAACGTGTACTTCGCGAAGTCGGGCTGGCTGCCGCCCGTCGCCGCGGCGATGAGGGGGGTGATGACATCGGCCACGAGGGCCTCGATCAAACCGCTGAAGGCCGCGCCGATGACGACGGCGACCGCGAGCTCCACGAGGTTGCCGCGCATCAGGAATTTCTTGAATCCGGTCATGGGGGTATGACCTATCCGGTTTGGTCAACACTGCGCAAGCTGGACGGCAAGATCTCGGTTACGGCTCGATAGCGGGGCTGACCGGACCGGCAGGCCTCACGACTGACGCCGCAGGTCGGCAGCGGGCGAGCTTGCTCGCCGACCGCAGAGCCGTCGCGAGCTCTCCGGCTCCCGGCCGTAGGGCGGGGTCGGCCGACAGCTGTGGCTCCGGACCGAGAGCAGACCCGCCGAGTCGCGTCCCCGGCGCCTGCTGCGCCGCGGCCGGACCCACTGAGACCGGTACGGCCTGAGCGTGCAGAGACCGGCATGGCCGGACCCTCCGTGCATGATCACGACTTGTGCCTGGCCTGGTCAGGCTGGGTTTCGCCGAATCTGTGCATGATCACGAACTGTGTCGTCCCAGGTCAACCGGGTTGCCGGCGAACCTGTGCATGATCACGGCGGGTGTGTTGTACCCCCACCCCATACGCGACGTTAACGCGGAGGGACTGTCAGAGCCCCCTGTGGGCAGGCACGATGTGTTGTGAACGAGTGTCATGCCAACGGTCGTGTGAACGGCCGCCTGCCGGACCGGCGGGCGAGGAGGTCGCGTGAGGGAGATCTGGCCGGGGGATCCCTATCCCCTCGGTGCCACATACGACGGCGCGGGAACGAACTTCGCGCTCTTCACCGAGGTGGCGGAGAGTGTCGAGCTGTGCCTGTTCGACGACGAGGGGGGAGAGGAGCGGGTTCCGCTCACCGAGGTCGAGGGCTTCGTCTACCACTGCTACCTGCCGGGAGTCGGCCCCGGCCAGCGGTACGGCTACCGCGTGGACGGGCCGTACACGCCGTCGGAGGGGTTGCGCTGCAATCCCGCCAAGCTTCTGCTCGACCCGTACGCCAAGGCGGTCGAGGGCTCGGTGCGGTGGGACCAGGCCGTGTACGGCTATCGCTTCGGCGAGCCCGACAGCCGTGACGACAGCGACTCCGCGCCGTACATGCCGCGCTCGATCGTGATCAATCCCTTCTTCGGCTGGGGCCATGACCGGCCGCCGGCCACGCCGTACCACGACACGGTGATCTACGAGGCCCACGTCCGGGGGCTGACGATCAACCATCCGAAGATCCCCGAGTCGATCCGGGGGACGTACGCCGCCCTGGGCCACCCCGAGATCATCGACCACCTCACCGGGCTCGGCGTCACCGCGATCGAGCTGATGCCGATCCATCAGTTCGTGACCGACGACGTGCTGCAGAAGCGCGGCCTGTCCAACTACTGGGGCTACAACACGGTCGGCTTCTTCGCGCCGCACAGCGCCTACTCGAGCGCGGGTGAGCGCGGCGGGCAGGTGCTGGAGTTCAAGGCCATGGTGAAGGCCCTGCACGAGGCGGGCATCGAGGTGATCCTCGACGTGGTCTACAACCACACGGCCGAGGGCAACCACCTCGGCCCGACCCTGTCCATGCGGGGCATCGACAACGCCAACTACTACCGGCTGGTCGAGGACGACCGCAGGTACTACATGGACACGACGGGCACGGGGAACAGCCTGCTGATGCGCAGCCCCCACGCCCTGCAGCTGATCATGGACTCGCTGCGCTACTGGGTCAGCGACATGCATGTGGACGGCTTCCGCTTCGACCTCGCGTCCTCACTCGCCAGAGAGCTGCACGACGTCGACCGGCTGAGCGTGTTCTTCGACCTCGTCCAGCAGGACCCGGTGTTGTCCCAGGTCAAGCTCATCGCCGAGCCGTGGGACGTCGGGCCGGGCGGCTACCAGGTGGGCAACTTCCCCGCCCGATGGACGGAGTGGAACGGCCGCTACCGCGACACGATCCGCGACCTGTGGCGGGGCGAACCCGCCGCGCTGCCCGAGTTCGCCTCGCGGCTGACCGGGTCGAGCGACCTCTACCAGGACGACAGCCGCCGCCCCGCGGCCTCGATCAACTTCGTCACCTGCCACGACGGCTTCACGCTTCAGGACCTCGTGTCGTACAACGGCAAGCACAACGAGGCCAACGGCGAGGACAACCGCGACGGCGCCGACGACAACCGCTCCTGGAACTGCGGCGTCGAGGGCCCGGCGACCGGCCCGGTGGCGCAGCTGCGCGAACGGCAGAAGCGCAACTTCCTGGCCACGCTGTTCCTGTCCCAGGGCGTGCCGATGTTGTCACACGGAGACGAGCTGGGACGCACCCAGAGCGGCAACAACAACGCCTACTGCCAGGACAACGAGATCAGCTGGGTCGACTGGTCGGCGGCGACCGACCCGGGCACCAGACCGGGGGCCGGGGTCAGGAAGGGGGAGAGCAGGCAGCTCCTGGAGTTCACCCGGAGGCTCGCCCGGCTCCGCCACGACCACCCGGTCTTCCGCCGCCGCCGCTTCTTCTACGGCAGGCCGGAGCGAGGATCCCACGACGAGCTCAGCGACATCGCCTGGCTCACCCCGTCGGGGACCGAGATGGCCGACGCGGACTGGCACAACGGTTACGCCAAGGCGCTGGCGGTCTTCCTCAACGGCGACGCGATCACCGAGCCCGACCGGCGCGGCAGGCCCATCACCGACGAGTCGTTCCTGCTGCTGTTCAACGCCCACTCCGAGGTCATCAGGTTCACGATCCCCAAGGACTACGGGGAGATCTGGGCGACGGAGCTCGACACGGCCATGCCGAGCGCGATGGAGTCGCGCATGTGCCGGGCGGGTGAGGGCGTTCCCGTGGCGGGCAGGTCGGTGCGGGTCCTCCGACGGGCCTGAGGGGTGCCCGAAGCTGTGCGTGACCGGATGTCCGGAGCCGTGCCTGACCGGACGTCCGGAGACGCGGCTGAACGGATGTCCGGAGTCGTGCCCTGCCGGAGCCGCCCGGTCGGCGTCGTGTATGGCGGGGATGTCCCGGCGGCGGGCACTATGGGACATGCCCCGGGGACCCGTTGAAGGGCGGTGCCGTGACCTCGACCTACCGTGTGCAGCTCACACCTGATCTCGGCTTCCCGGAGGTGGCCCGGCTGACGGGATACCTCCGGGAGCTGGGAGCGGGCCGGCTCTATCTGTCGCCCATCCTGCAGGCGGTCCGTGATTCCCAGCACGGCTACGACGTCGTGGACCACGGCCGGATCCGGGCCGAGTTCGGGGGAGCCGCCGCCCTGCGCGACCTCGCGGCGCGCGGCATCCCCCTGATCGCCGACATCGTGCCCAACCACATGACCGTGCCGCAGCCCGAGTCCGGCAACGCCCCGCTCTGGTCGGCGTTGCGGGACGGCCCGGACTCCCCGTACGCGCGGTGGTTCGACGTCCAGTGGCCCGTCGCCCTCCCGGTCCTCGGCGACGAGCCGGGCGGACTCGTGGCCGACGGGTCCGTCCTGCGCTACTACGACCACGCGTTCCCGATCCGCCCGGGCACGGAGGACCTCCCGCTGCCGGAGTTGCTGGAGGCCCAGCACTACCGGCTCGTGAACTGGCGCGAGAGCCCCGGCTACCGGCGGTTCTTCGACGTCTCCTCCCTGATCGGCCTGAGGGTGGAGGATCCCGAGGTCTTCGAGGCCACCCACGCCCTGATGTTGTCGCTGGTCGACGAGGGGATCATCGAGGGGCTGCGGGTCGACCACCCCGACGGCCTGGCCGACCCGCGCGGCTACCTCGAACGGCTCCGCCCGCGCGTGCCCGGCCCGCTGTGGGTGGAGAAGATCCTCATCGACGACGAACGGCTGCCCGCCGACTGGCCGTGCGACGGCACCACGGGCTACGACGCGCTCAACATGATCACGCGGCTGTTCGTCGACCCGGCGGGCCGGGACTCGCTGGTCGAGACGTTCACCCGGCACACGGGCGTGCCCGCCTCCTACGATTCGGTGCGCTACGAGGCGAAGAAGCACGTCATCGAGCTGTTCTTCCGGGGCGAGGTCGACCGGCTGGTGGGAGCTCTCGGCGACCCGGGTCTGCGCGACGCCGCCGTCGAGTTGCTCGCCGCGATGCCCGTCTACCGGGCCTATGTGAACCCCGGCGAGCAGCCGTCGGCCGAGTCGGTCGCGATCGTCCAGGCGGCCGCGTCGCAGGCGGCCACGCGCGCCGATCCCGACGCCGTCGGGAAGACCGCCAACCTCGTCCTGTACGGCCCGGCCGAGGCGGTGACCAGGTTCCAGCAGACCTGCGGCCCGGTCATGGCCAAGGGCGTGGAGGACACCGCGCTCTACCGGTGGTATCCCCTGGCCGCCCTCAACGAGGTGGGCGGCGAGCCCGACAGGTTCGGAGTCTCGGCCGGCGAGTTCCACGCGTTCTGCGCGAGCCTGCCGCCCACGACGATGACCACGCTGTCGACCCACGACACCAAACGGTCGGAGGACGTCCGGGCCAGGCTCGCCGTGTTGTCGGAGATGCCGGCCGAATGGTCCCGCGCCGTCGCCTCGTGGGCCTCGTCCGTGGCGTTCGACCCGCGGCTGGACTACCTCGCCTGGCAAACGCTCATGGCGTCGTGGCCCATCACGACCGAGCGGTTCACCGGCTACCTGCTCAAGGCCGCACGCGAGGCCAAGACCGCCATCTCGTGGCAGAACCGCGACCCCGCGTACGAGGCCGGCATCAGGGAGTTCGCGGAGCGGGCCGTCGAGGTCTGCGGTCACTCCGTGGCGTCGTTCACCGCCGTGGTCGACCGGTACGCCCGGGTCAACTCGCTCGGCCAGAAGCTCGTCCAGCTGATGATGCCGGGCATCCCGGACGTCTACCAGGGCACGGAGATCACCGACTTCTCGCTGGTCGACCCGGACAACCGGCGACCGGTCGACTTCGAGCGGCGGCGGGGGCTCCTCGCTCACCCCGACGACAGCTGGGACGGCCAGAAGATGCTGGTCACCACCACCGCGCTCAACCTGAGGAGACGGCTCGACCCGGCTTCGCCGTACGAGCCGATCGAGGCGGGAGAGCACGCGGTGGCCTTCGCCCGCGGAGAGCGGGCGGTGGCCGTCGCGACCCGGCTGCCCGCCGGGCTCGAACGGCGGGGCGGCTGGGGCGCCGACACGCTCATGTTGCCGCCAGGGCAATGGCGTGATCTGCTCACAGGGCGGCAGCACACCGGCCGGATCCCGCTGGGACACCTGCTGTCCCGGTATCCGGTCGCGATCCTGGAACGGTGAATCCCGGCGGGGGACGGGGAGACTCTTTGCTGGACGGCGGCCTCGCGGCCGCCCCGACACCTGGAGGGGCATGTACGAGGTCTGGGCGCCCCAAGCGGCACGCGTCGAGGTCGAGTTCGGGGGGACCAGGCACGAGATGTCTCCGGGCGACGGCGGGTGGTGGACCGCCGCCGGGGACGAGCACGGCACCGACTACTCCTTCTACGTCGACGACGGCGGGCCCTACCCCGACCCCAGGACGCGGCGGCAGCCGTACGGCGTCGAGGGTCCGAGCCGGGTCTGCGATCACGCGAGGTTCACCTGGGGCGACCAGGACTGGCGCGGCCGTGACCTGCGCGGGTCGGTCATCTACGAGTTGCACGTCGGCACCTTCACCCCGGAGGGCACCTTCAGCGGCGTGATCGACAGGTTGCGCCACCTCGTGGACCTGGGTGTCGACTTCGTCGAGATCATGCCGGTCGCCCCCGTTCCCGGACGGCGCAACTGGGGGTACGACGGCGTCGACCTCTACGCCGTGAACGAGGAGTACGGCGGGCCCGACGGGCTGAAGATGCTGGTCGACGCGTGCCATCGAGCCGGGCTCGGCGTGATCCTCGACGTGGTCTACAACCACCTGGGCCCTTCGGGGAACTACCTGGCCAAGTTCGGGCCGTACTTCCACGACTTCAAGGGCTCCTACTGGGGGGACGCCGTCAACCTCGACGGCCCGGGCTCGGACGAGGTTCGGCGTTACTTCGTCGAGAACGCGCTGCAGTGGCTGGGCGACTATCACATCGACGGGCTGCGCCTCGATGCCGTGCACGCGCTGCACGACTCGCGCGCGACGCACTTGCTGGAGGAGCTGTCGGCCGAGGTGGAGGCCTTGTCGACCAGCCTGGGCAGACCGCTGACGCTGATCGCCGAGTCGGACCTGAACGATCCCCGCCTGATGGCGCCCCGGGAGTCCGGCGGCTTCGGCCTGAACGCGACGTGGAACGACGACGTCCACCACGCGCTGCACTCCGCCGTCACGGGGGAGACCCAGGCCTACTACCGCGACTTCGGCTCGTTGTCGGCGCTGGCCAAGGTGCTCACCCGCGGATATTTCCACGACGGCACCTATTCGAGCTTCCGGGGCCGCAGTCACGGCCGGTCGGCGGCGGGCGTGCCCGGCTACCGGTTCGTCTGCTGCGTGCAGAACCACGACCAGATCGGCAATCGGCCGTCGGGTGACCGGATGGAGCCCGAGCACCTGTGGCTCGCCGCCGGGTTGCTGCTGGCCTCGCCGTTCACGCCGATGCTCTTCATGGGCGAGGAGTGGGGGGCGGGAACGCCCTTCTACTTCTTCACCGACCACTTCGAGTCCTCGCTGGCCGAGAACGAGGGAGAGCGTCGCCGGATCGAGTTCGAGAGGTTCGGCTACGACTGGAAGGCGCCCGACCCACAGGAGGAGTCCACCTTCCTCCGCTCGAAACTGGACTGGAGCGAGCTCTCCGAGGACGGCGCCGTCTCGCTGCTCGGCTGGTACCGCGACCTGATCGCGCTGCGCAAGACGTATCCCGAGCTCGCCGATCCCCGGCTCGACCGCGTGAAGGTCCGCCACGACGAGGACCGGCACTTCCTGGTCATGGAACGCGGATCGTTGCGCGTCCTGGCCAATTTCGGCGGCCTCCCCGTGCCCGTACGGCTCACGCCGGGCGCCAAGAGGATCCTGCTCGCCTCCGACGAGGCCATCCGGCTGATGGACGGCGACGTCTACCTTCCCGCCCAGGCCCTGGCCATCGTCCAGACCTGATTCGGCGTTATTCGATTGACGGGCCTGGATCGCGCGCAACAGTCTGGACCGATGCTGATCAGATGTGAGACGGCGGCCGACGTCGCGCCCATCCACGCCGTCCACGCCGCGGCGTTCGCGCCGACGGCCGACCCCGGCAGTCCGGTCGTCGAGGCGGACCTGGTGGACGCGTTGCGGGCCTGCGACGCGTGGCTGCCCGCGCTGTCGTTCGTCGCGGCCGGACGGGACGGCGACGTCGTGGGGCACGTGGTGTGCTCGCGAGCCCATGTCGACGGCACGCCCGTCCTGGGTCTAGGACCGCTGGGCGTGCATCCGAGCGTCCAGCGTCAGGGCGTGGGCCACGCCCTCATGCACGCCGTGCTCGGAGCGGCCGACGCGCTCGGTGAGCCCCTGGTGGTGCTGCTCGGCCATGCCGACTACTACCCGCGGTTCGGCTTCGGACCGGCGAAGGACTACGGGATCGTCCCGCCGGTGGCCGAGTGGGGACCGCACTTCCAGGTCCGGCCGCTCACCGCGTATCACCCGTCGATTCGCGGTGCGTTCGTCTACGCCGGGCCCTTCAACGAACTGTAGGACGGGCGTCAGCCGCTCAATTCGGGCGCGTAATCGGCCGGAAACCACGGTCGAATCATGTCGGCAGGGGATCTGTGATCGCCGGCCGTGGACATCGGTGACGCGACCGGCCTTTCTTCGATGGCGGTCTTCCGGTGGCCGTCCCTCGATCCGGCCTTCCCGGGCGGTGTCAAGCTCCGTGGCACTGATTCGAATGTCGTCGCGGAAGTGCTGCCCGGTGCGCACCTCCCGCCCGGCGCGCAGGCGCTTTGGCGGTGTGTGACCTGCTCTGACGCCGTCGGCTTCCTTTCTGATCGCCTGTTGTCGATCGATGGGCGCCGTCGTGCGCCGGTGTCTCTTGCCGGCCCCTTGATTAAAGGCGCAAATGGCGCCTATATCGGGATATCTCCGATTGGGACATAAAAGACATTCGTGATAAGGCGATCAGTATTTGCTTAATGTCGTCAATAAATGCATGGGTGGGAGGCAAAAGCCGCCGATCATCGTTTGCCCCCTATCTGTCGCGGAGAATAAGACATTGCAGAGATAAGCTGTCGGGTCCTGCTAGAAGAATACTTTCCAAGCTATTTGGAAAGAGTCGAATCATAGGGTAATTGCTCATTCTTGGGGGGAAATGCAAATGTCTAACGTCAAGAGCCTCGTGGGGGTTCTCGCCATCAGCGCCGCGCTGACCGGCGGGGCCGTCGCCCTCGGTACCGCTGTCACCGCCGGCACCGCGAACGCCGCCACCGTCATGGGCTGCGGCGGCGGCTGCGGCGGAGGCGGCTGGGGCCGGGGCGACCGCAACCACAACCGCAACTGGAACAACATCCGTGCGTGGCAGCACGAGCGCGAGCACCAGCACCAGCGCCAGTACCTGCTGCGCGACTTCACCCTGCTGGTGACGCCGTTCCAGAAGAGCGAGACCCAGGCCACCCCCATGCAGAAGCAGGACGGCGACTCCAAGTCGGAGGCGGAGGCCGAGAACTGATCCGGTCCTCACCGTCACGGCTCCACCGTCCTGTGGGGGCGGCGGGGCGGTGACAGCTGGGAGACGGTGACGACCTCGCCGGCATCGCCTGGTGGCGGTGAGCCGTGCCCGGGACTCGCCAGTGGTAGCGGCCCTGGTCCTGTTGTTCGCACTCCGTGCGGCCCAGGACCGGGGCCGCCGTGATGTCCGGGATCGAGTCCCGCGGTCCCCTGTGGACGATGAGCGTTTTCCACAGAACCAGATTCTGGTGGGAGGCGGCGCGGGCCGTTCATCCATGGTGGGGCTTCCGAGATTCCCAGGAGGACCCATGCAGATCACCTATTCCGTTCCGGCGGAGACGACGTCGGTGTTCGTCGTGGCCGTGGACCGTGCGCCCGTGGAGTTGTCGTCGATCGTCCCGTGGCGCATGGGCAAGCCGCACCGGAAGAGAGCGATGGAGGTGCTCGGCACGCCGCGGCTGGAACTGGAGGCGGTCAGGGCCGACCGTTCGATCTGGCGGCGGACGGGCCTCAAGGACGACGACCTGAGACGGGTCGCCAGGGCGCGTCACCATGTCGTGGTCTCCAGCACCGCGCCGGTCGAGGCGCAGCCGGAGGCCGCCCAGGTCGCCCGCGCGGCGGCGCGCGGTGTGGCGGAGGCCTATCACGGAGTGATCGTGGACAGGCTGACCGGCTCCGCCGTCTACCACTGCGCCGCATGCCCGGGCGAGCGCCAGGACTTCCGGCTGGGCGACGACTGGCTGGGCTGGGCCATCGAGATCGACGACGACCGCTCGTGCCCGCCCTGGGATCCGGCAGGCACCGAAGTCTGCGCCTGCCTGCGGGTGACGACACGAGGCCTCGCGCGGTTCGGGCTGCCGGAGGTCATGCTGGACGGCGCGGCGTGCGCCCACCGCCTCTGCACGGTCAACGTGCTCCGCACCGTCGCAGAGCGGCTGTTCACCGCCCATCTCGCCTGGGTCGGCGGCAATCCGGGCGCCCGGTGCCGGACGATCGACGATCATCTGCAGGTCGACGGCGCCGATTTCGCCGTCGTCTCCGGCGCTCCCGAACTCGGGCGTGAGCCCTTTCGCGTACGGCTGACGCGCGACGCGGCCGACAGGTCATGCCTGCGGGTCGGTCCGCCGGCGGATTTCGAGGGGACCGTCAGCGAATGGTTGTGCCGTACGCCCGGGCTCCGGGCCGCATGACGCCCGGATGAAGCCTCGCAGACGCTATTGCAAGCCGGCGGCACTTTCCGAGCCCGATGTGCATCTTGAGCGGCGGACCCGGGAACGTGATGCGCTCATCGAACGGCGGGAACAGCTGTTGTCCGGCTGACCGGGCGATATCCGTTCGCGTCTCGGCGGCCCGGGGGGCGATGCTTGTCTTCGTCGTGAGGAGGAGCGGATGCCGGGCGATGCGGCAGTGGTGGCGGTGAGCCTCAGCGGGACTCACACGTTCAGCAAACCCAACCAGGACGTCATCCGTTTGCTGGCCGGGCTGGGCGTGGAGGGCGACGCGCACATGGGAGTGACGGTCAAGCACCGGTCCCGGGTCGCCCGCGACCCCAGCCTGCCCAACCTCCGGCAGGTGCATCTGGTCCATGAGGAGCTGCACGACGAGCTGCGTTCCGCGGGCTTCGCCGTACGGGCGGGGGACATGGGGGAGAACGTCACCACGCGCGGCCTGGACCTGCTCGGACTGCCCGTGGGCGCGCGACTTCATCTCGGTGAAACGGCTGTGGTGGAGATCACCGGCCTGCGCAATCCCTGCCTGCAGCTCGACGGCTTCCAGGACGGATTGCTGAAAGCGGTTCTGGGCCGGGATGAGGACGGAGGCCTGGTCAGGAAGGCCGGGATCATGGGGATCGTCATAGAGGGCGGTGAGGTGCGGCCCGGAGACCCGATCGTCATCGAGTTCCCGGCCGGACCCCTTCACCGCCTCGAACCTGTGTGAGCCCTGGCGGGCGGGTCAGTGCTGGTGACCGTCGTGGTCGTGATGGTCGTGGTCGTCCTCGTCACCCTCGTCCTCGAGGACGCCGTCGGACGGCTCGACGCCGAGCATGGCCTCTCGCGGCTCGATGTCGTTGAGGTGCTCGACCAGACCCAGAACATGGTCCGGCTCGATCAGCCACTGCAGGGCCGCCGCGCCCGTGTCGTCGGTGTTGACCAGCTCGATCTGCTCTTGGCGCTCGTCCTGGTCCAGCTCCGTCTCGGGGTCGCGGATCTCCGCGAGTGCCGCCGCCTGGAGGGCGCCCACGTCCATGACCTCGACGACGAGGTCGACGGTGAGACGCAGATAGCGTCCCGTGTCCGTTGTATCGCTCATGGTGGAGATCCTATCGGCCGCCGGTCAGGGCAGCTTCCACTCGACGGGTGCGGCGCCCTGCTCGGCGAGCAACTGGTTCGCCCTGCTGAACGGCCGGGAGCCGAAGAAACCGCTGCGCGCGGAGAGGGGACTGGGATGGGCCGACTCGATGCACGGCACCTGGCCGAGCATCGGCCGCAGATTGCGGGCGTCGCGTCCCCACAGGATGGCCACGAGGGGGCCGCCCCGGGTGACGAGCGCCTTGATGGCCTGCTCGGTGACTTCCTCCCAGCCCTTGCCCCGATGGGACGCGGGCTTGCCCGGCATCACCGTCAGGACCCTGTTGAGCAGGAGCACGCCCTGCTCGGTCCACGGGGTGAGGTCGCCGTTGGTCGGCGGGGGGTAGTCGAGGTCGGCCATGTACTCCTTGTAGATGTTGACCAGGCTCCCGGGGAGCGGCCGGACATCCGACGCGACCGAGAAGCTCAGGCCGACCGGGTGGCCGGGCGTGGGATAGGGGTCCTGTCCCACGATCAGCACACGGACCTCGCTGAGAGGCTGCTGGAACGCGCGGAGGACGTTGCCCCCCGCGGGAAGGTACTGTCGCCCTTCCGTTATCTCCTGCCGGAGGAAGTCGCCCATTGCGGTGATCCGCTCGGCGACGGGTTCGAGGGCCGTGGCCCATCCGGCTTCCACTACTTCGTGCAACGGACGCCCTGCCATGGTCGCGAACTCTATCGGCTTTCCCGGGTGGGCAAGGCATCCGGCGGCAAAGATCGGATGCCCGCTTACCCCCGTGAAGCGGGCATCCGATGTCCGGGGCCATGCCGTCCCCTACGTCTTCGCCGGCACAACGTGGGCGGAAGTCGGCGAAATATCAGGAGTTGGCATGAGATCGAGGACAAACTTGCCAATGCGGTGACATCAGCTGCTCTGGCCGTACAGAATGGGGCCTAGCCCGGATGCGCGCTTTTCCCCCCGTGAAGCGCGCGTCCGGGCCCTTTCTGTGCGCCCACGCCGATCGGCGGGAGTTATTTCACCGATCCCGCGAGCATTCCCTGGACGAAGTACCGCTGGAAAGCGAAGAACAGAACCAGCGGGATGATGAGCGACAGGAAGGCGCCTGGCGCGAGGATGTCCACGTTGGTGCCGAACTGTCGCATCTGAGATTGCAGCGCCTTGGTCATCGGCTGGTTCTCGGTGTCGGCGAATACCAGCGAGACGAGCAGGTCGTTCCAGACCCACAGGAACTGGAAGATGCCGAGCGACGCGATCGCTGGTTTGGCCAGCGGGAACACCACGGTCGCGAAGATCCGCCACTCCTGAGCGCCGTCCATCCGCGCCGCCTCGAGCAGTTCCCGGGGGATGCCCGCGAAGAAGTTGCGCAGCAGGAAGATGGCGAACGGCAGGCCGAACGCCACGTGGAACAGCACGACTGCCGCGATCGATCCAAATATCCCGAGAAATCCGTACATCTTGGCGATTGGGATGAGGGCGATCTGGACCGGCACCACCAGCAGGGCGACGACGACGAGGAACACGGCGTCCCTGCCGGGGAACTCTATCCAGGCGAAGGCGTACGCCGCCATCGCCGCGATGCCGATGACCAGCAACGTCGCGGGGACCGTGATGAACACGGTGTTCCAGAACGACGAGCTGAAGCCGGCCGCCAGCAGGTTCCCGTAATTCTCGAAGGTGACCTGGGCGGGTTTGGTGAACAGGGTCCACCAGCCGGACGCGTTGTTCTCCACCTCGCCGCGCAGCGACACCACCAGCAGGCCCAGCGTCGGGACGAGCCAGAACACCGCGACCAGGACGAGGAGCACCTGGACCACGCCGCCGCCGAGCCGGTCGACCACTCGCCCGAGGAGGCCGCGCTCGATCCGCTGCGCCGACCCCGGTTCGGTCAGGGTTGTCATCGCTCGTCCCTCCTGAACCGGCGGATGTTGAAGATCATGAACGGCAGGACCAGCACCAGCAGGAAGATGGCGAGGGCGCTGCCCATGCCCTGGTTGCCGCCGCCGCCGAACGACACCCGCCACATCTCGAGCGCGATCACGTTGGCCTGCGGTTGCACCGAACCCGGCGCGATGATGAACACCAGGTCGAACACCTTCAGCACGTTGATGATCATCGTGACGAAGACGACGAGCAGCACCGGGGTGAGCAGGGGCACGGTGATTCGCCGGAACACCTGCCACTCGGTCGCGCCGTCGATCCGGGCCGCCTCCAGCGCGTCGCGGGGGATCGCCGACAACCCGGCCGCGATCAGCACCATGGCGAAGCCGGCCCACACCCAGATGTACGCGCCGATGATCGCGGGCGTGATCAGGCCGGGGCCGAGCCAGGTGATGCCGTTGAAGGGCGCCTGGAAGTTCGACTGCGGGAGCCGTACGACATAGGAGCCGGCGGGCAGCCCGGCGAAGTGGAAGCTGCCGTCGGCGGTCGTCTCGGCGGTGCCCTTGACCGCGCCGCCGGCGACCGCCTCGACGGTGATCCCGGCCAGCCCCTTCTCCTGCGGGTCGATCTGGTTGAGGGTGCCGCCGCCTCCGCGCACGACGTCGAGCCAGACCGTGCCGCTCACCCCGCCGGCCGGGGCGGCCTTCGCGGGCGCCGCGTCCTTGACGACGTCGGGGCTCAGGCCGACCAGCGGGATGAGCACCGGCTGACCGGCCTGCACCTGCTGCTTGGTCACGACGGCGCCGCCCTGGACGGCCGCGGGCGCCTGGTCGTTCTCACGCGGCCGTGCTCCGGGATACCCCGCGCTGGAGGAGAACGTGTCGTGGACGGCGGTGATCACCGCGTTGGCCACGCCCTTGTCCGGGTCCTGCTCGTAGACGAGACGGAAGATGACTCCGGCCGCGAGGAGGGAGACGGCCATCGGCATGAACAGGATGAGCTTGAAGGCCGTCGCCCAGCGGATGCGCTCGGTCAGCACCGCGAAGATCAGGCCGAGGACGGTGACGATCAGCGGAGCCACCACGACCCAGATCACGTTGTTTCTGATCGTGGTCAGCGTGGCGGAGTCCGTGAAGATCGAGCCGTAGTTCCCGAGACCGACGAAGCGGTCCCCGGTGGAGTCGAACAGGCTCCTGAAGATCGAGTAGATGATCGGGTAGACCACCCACGCGCCCAGGAGGAGAACGGCGGGCAGGAGGAAGAACACCGCCATCCTCGGCGAGGGTCCGAGCCGATGGGGGGTGCTGCTGTCCACGCGCGTGGCCGGAGCCGGCGCGGATCGGGTCTCAATCGGACCGGAGGTGGCCCCGGCGGCGGGGATGTCGTCGCCGGGGGCCTGCGGGCCGTTCAACCGTTCGGTCACGGCCGCGTCTCCCTATTTCGTGAAGGCCTTGGCGGCGTCCGCCTCGAGCTTCTCCTGGGCGCCCTTCACGTCGGAGGGGTTGCGCAGGAAGTCCTGCAGGTCCTTCCACTCGCCCTTGCCGTCCGTGCCGCCGAAGGCGCTGGGCGCGAGGTCCGACATGTCGTACCGGACGGACTCACCCGCGGAGATGATCGTCTGGGCGAGCTGCTTGGTCAGCTCGTCGGGGTAGTTGTCGGGGGACACGTTGCGGTTGGGGGACAGGTAGCCGGGCTGCTTGGCCCAGACCTCGCCGCCCTCCTTGGAGGCCAGGAACTCCAGCAGCGCCTGCGCGCCCTTGGAGTCCTTCAGGACCACCGCGGTGTCGCCGCCGAGGATGACGGGATCAGTGTCGCCGGCCTTGGGGAACGGCATGATCTTGGCCTCCTCGCCGACCTTCGCGCCGGACTCGGCGGCGGTCACCGCGACGAAGTCGGCCTCGATGACCATCGCGGCCTTCTTCTGCCCGTAGACCTGGGTGGCGCAGGTCGGGAAGTCGGTCTGCAGCGCGCCGGACGCGCCGCCGAGCACGAACTCCTTCTTGCCGAAGATCTGCCCCATCTTCGTCAGCGCGGTGGCGACCGAGGGGTCGGTCCACGGGATCTCGTGCTTGGCCAGCTTGTCGTAGTTCTCCGGTCCCGCGGAGGAGAGGTAGACGTTCTCGAACAGGTCGGTGAGCGTCCAGCCGGACGCGCCGCACAACGCGAACGGCGCGGTGCCCGAGTCGGCCAGCGTCTGAGCGGTCTTGCCGATCAGGTCGTCCCACGACGTCGCCGGCTGGGCGCCCGCGTCGTCGAAGGCGGTCTGCCGGTACCAGATGAGCGACTTGTGGGCCGCCTTGACGAGCACGCCGTACACCTGGCCGCCGACCGAGCCGAGTTCCTTCCAGTACGGCGTGTAGTTCTGGTCGATCTGCGCCTGGACCTCGGGCGACAGGGGCTTGAGCGCCTTCTGGTCGGCGTACTGCTGGACCAGGCCCGGCTGGGGCAGGATCGCGACGTCAGGCGGGTTGCCGCCCTCGATGCGCGGACCCAGGTACGCCCCGGTGTCCTCACCGGTCGAGGCGTAGGTGACGGTCGCGCCCGTCTTGGCCTGGAACGCCTTCAGGACCTTCTCGAAGTTGGCCTGCTCGTCGCCGGTCCACTTCGCGGCCACTTCGATCTTGACGCCGTCGAGCGGCTTGGCGGCGGCGGTGGTGCCGCCGCCGCTCTGCGCGGGTTCGGGAGTGGTGTTGCCACCGCAGGCGGCCGCCGCGAGGGCGAGCACCGCCACCGTCAGGGGGAGTTTGCGCATGATCTAGCCTCCGGGCTGGACGACCTCGCCGAGCTGCTGTTTCAGATCGGCGACGGTTTCATCGACGGGTTTGCTGAGGTTGAGCGCGCCGGACACGGCGCTGGAGATCACCAGGCTGACCTGGTTGTAGTTGGGGGTCACCGGCCGCGGACGGGCGGACAGGATCGCCTCTTTCAGGACGGGCAGGTAGGGGAAGCGCTTGATCAGGGCGGGGTCGTCGTAGAGCTCGGCCCAGACCGGGGGGAAGGAGCCCTCGGTCAGGACGAGGCGCTGGATCTCGGGACCCGTGAAGTAGCGGATGAAGTCGAGAGCCGTCTTCTGCCGCTTGGAGTAGGCGCTGATCGCGAGATTGAGCCCGCCCAGCGAGCTCGATCCCGGTCCGGTCAGCCCAGGCAGGCGGGTCACCTCGAACTTGCCCGCGAGGCCGGAATGGGTCGCGGGGCCGTACGCGTGGGGCCAGTTGCGGGCGAAGACCAGCCGGCCCTCCTGGAACGCGAGCCGGGACTCCTCCTCCTTGTAGGAGAGCGCCTCCTGCGGGATCCAGCCCTCCTCGACGCCGCCGACCAGGAAGTCGAGCGCGGTGCGCGTGGCCCCGAGGTCCATCGTCACGCGGCGCCCGTCGGGGTCGAGGATCTGGCCGCCGGCGGACTGTACGGCTTCCGCGAAGTTGACGGTCAGGCCCTCATACGGAAGGAACTGACCGGCATATCCGCCTATGTGGTACTTGGCGCTTAGGCGGGAGGCCTGGTCGCGGAGCTCGGCCCACGTTCTCGGTGGCTTGAGATGCTCCTTCTTGAGGATGTCGGAGCGGTAGTAGAGCAGCCCGGCGTTACTCGTGTACGGCGCGGCCCACAGCCTGTCGCGGTAGATCGCGGTGTCCGCCACCCCCTTGAGCATCTTGTCCAGCGGGAACACGCTCCGGTCGAGCGGCACGATCCACCCGGCGTCGGCGAACTCGGCCGTCCAGACGACGTCGAGCCCGAGGACGTCGTAGACGTCGCTGTGGGCCTGGAGGTTGGCCACCATCTGGGCGCGTTGCTCGTCAGCCGCCTCGGGGAGCTCCAGCAGGGTCACCGGCTCCGCCGGATGGGTCTGGTTCCACCGGTCGAGCAGCGGCCGGAGGTAGGCGGTGGTGTCGCGGCCGGTGGCGAAGGTGATCGGACCGGTGCCGCT
The DNA here is from genome assembly GCF_016863315.1 of Planotetraspora silvatica. Lineage (GTDB taxonomy): Bacteria > Actinomycetota > Actinomycetes > Streptosporangiales > Streptosporangiaceae > Planotetraspora > Planotetraspora silvatica. The sequence continues at coordinate 197,016 of NZ_BOOQ01000013.1, read as the reverse complement.
CGTGCCCTGTGACGTGCGGCCGGCGGAGTCCGCCAGCCCCGCGCACCCGGCCACCAGCAGGGTGGTCAGGAGTGCGACGGCTCGGCGGATCACGTGACCTCCGTATTAAGTCGTAGTTACATACGTGTTAGGTAGGTGCATGCATGTTATGCATAGCGTTAATGTGGGAGTCAACGGCTTGGTCCGTAACGCTCCGGTAACTGCTTCGGTGGCCGCCCGGGGGGCTTCGCGGCAACATCTCGACGGCATCTCGACTGGCATGGGGGTGGGCGCGTGCGGCTGCCGTTGCTGGCACTTCTGGCAAAGGAACCTGCCCACGGGTACGAGCTGAAACAAGCGCTCGAGGTGACGTTCGGCAGCGCCTACCCCTCACCCAACATCGGCCAGATCTACGTGACGCTGGGGCGTCTGGAGAAGGACGGGTTCGTCCGGGCCGTCGACGTCGAGCAGTCGAACCGGCCCAACAAGAAGGTCTACTACCTGACCGCCGCCGGCCGCGAGGCGCTGGAGGCCTGGGTCGACGAGCCGACCGAGGGCCCGCGGGTGCGGGACGAGTTCTTCATGAAGCTCGTCCTGGCCCCCTTGACGGGCATCGCCGACCGGATGGCACTGGTCAACCGGCAGCGCAGGCACTATTTGTCGTTGATGAGAGACCTCGACGAGCTGGCCGAGCGCACGGACCCGGGGAACCGTGTCGCCCGCCTTCTCATCGAGGGCGCAATGCTCCACCTCCAAGCCGACCTGGACTGGCTCGAACGCTGCCAGGAGGACCTGACCTGATGCTCCCCCCACCCCCCACTCTCACCCCCACCTCCGCCGTGATCATGCACGGATTCGTGGATAGGCGCCTGACCTGGGCCTTTTCTGGTCGTGATCATGCACACATTCGTGATCATGCCGCTCGACCTGCGGAGATTCCCTTCGTGATCATGCACGAAGGAGGGGTACGGTGACCACGACCCCGGTGATCAAGGCGGTCGGCCTCGTGAAGATCTATCAGACCGGAGGCCTGCCGGTGCCGGCCGTACGGGGTGTCGACCTCGTCGTCGAACCGGGAGAGTTCGTCGCGATCATGGGCCCGTCGGGGTCGGGAAAATCCACCTTCGTCCACATGCTCGGTGGACTGGAGACGCGGACCAGTGGCGAGATCTGGCTGGACGGCAAGCGTGCCGACACGCTCTCAGAGAGCGGATGGGCGGTGCTCCGGCGGCAGAAGGTCGGGTTCGTCTTCCAGTTCTTCAATCTCGTCGCCAACATGACCGTGGCCGACAACGTGGAGTTGCCCGCCCTGCTCGGCGGGGCCACGCCGAGGCATGCTCGGGAACGGCGCGAATACCTGCTGGCGGAGCTCGGCCTCGAGGAGCGCGCGGGCGCCGCGCCCGGTCAGCTCTCCGGCGGCGAGCAGCAGCGCGTCGCGCTCGCCCGGGCCCTCGCGAACCACCCGCGGCTGCTCCTCGCCGACGAACCGACCGGCAACCTCGACAGCCGCAACACCCGCGACGTCCTCAAGTTGCTGGGCAAGGTCCATCGGCAGGGCCAGACGATCGTGCTGGTCACCCATGACGCCAGGGTCGCGAGCATGGCGGATCGCGTCGTCAGCCTCCTCGACGGCCAGATCGTCGACGACGCGCCCATCGCCCGGCTTCAGCGCCGTCCGGCCGGTACGGCAGGCGACATCGTGGAGTTGCACGGATGAACGCCGATGAGCACGTACATGATCACGGACGGCATCGCTCCAGGTCGGGAAGCATGATTCCGAAAGCGTGCATGATCACGAACCGTGCAACCGCAGGTCGGACCGTACGGCGCCGAACCTGTGCATGATCACGGCGAGTGGAGGTGCTGGTCGGTGGCCATGACCACGAATCTATGCATGATCACGACCGGGGAAGGCCCAGGTCGGGCGCCTATCCACGAATCCGTGCATGATCACGGGGGAGGTTGGGGTGGGTGTGCGGGCTGAGGTCAGGTGGGTGCGGGCCGATCTCCGGGCGCGGCGGGGACAGGCTCTGCTGACCGTCATCGCGGTCGCGGGGATCGTCACGGCACTGATCACCGCGGCCACGCTCCTTGAGGACGGCACCAACCCCTGGCGGGGCCTGTTCGAGCGAGGGCGCGGCGCCCACGTCTGGATCCACACCAAGGGCACACCGAACGTCCCGGCGCTGCGGGCACTGGGCGGGGTCACCGACGTGGCCGGGCCTTATCGCAGCGCCCCCGCCACGCTCGTGGACCACGGCAGGAAGGTCCCGATCGCCCTCCAGGAGACGCCGGCCGCCTTCCCCTCCGTCGCCCGGCCCCTCCTGAGAGAGGGCCGCTGGCTCGACACGCGCTATCCCGACGGCGTCGTGGTGGAGCAGTCGTTCGCCAGGGCGCTCGGGCTCCATCCCGGCAGCTCGTTCCCCGTCACAGGACTGAACGGCGCCACGCACACGCTCACCGTGGCGGGGCTGGCCGAGAGCGGCGACCAGGGCTTCTATCCCGAGTGGACCCCTGGGCTCGCCTGGACCCTCTCCCAGACCCTCACCCTGGTCGAACCGGCGCCCGGCCGCACCGAGACCGTGACGGGGCTGCGGCTGGCCGACGCCGGATACACCGACATCGTGGTCCAGCAGGCCGTCATCACGCTGCGCAACCAGGTCCAGCGAGTGTCCACCTGGCGCGAGGTCCGGGCCTCCATGGCGCTCGACAACCGGCTGCTCGGCCTGCTGCTGGCGCTGTTCGGCCTCGCCGGACTGGTCGCCGCCGCCCTCGCCCTCGCCAACGCCACCGGCGGGCGGGTGCTCACCCAGCTTCGCGACATCGCCACGCTGAAGTCGCTCGGGTTCACCCGGGGACAGGTGACCCGCATGCTCGTCGCCGAGCACGGCACGCTGGGGCTGGTCGGCATCGCGCTGGGCCTCGTCGCCGGGCGGGTCATCACGGCCTACGCGCTCTCCGACACCGTGGTCGTGCCGCTCTCCTCCGGGCCGCTCGCGGCGATCGTGGTGGGCACGGCGCTGGTGGTCCTGGTCGCGGTCTGGCTGCCCGCCTGGCGGGGCGGTGGGACACCGCCGATCCCCGCGGCTCCGGCGGCGCCTCCGCACGGCCGCCTGTCGCGGCTGGCCAGGGTCGCCCTCCTCGTACGGCTCCCGCCCGCGCTCGTCCTCGGGGCCAGGGACGCGTTCACCCGTCCGGCCTCCGCCGTTCTCACGCTGACCGGCGTGGCCATCCCCATGATGATGATCACCATCGGGCTCGGCTGCTGGGCCACGCTCGACGGGTTCATCCGCCATCCCGAGCAGGTCGGCCAGGCCGCCGCCCTGTCCGTACGGCCGGGGGACCTGACGGCGAATGAGGCGCTCGGCCGGGCGATGGCCGACCCCGACGTCGTCACCGCCTATCCGGGGGTGGAACTGGACGCCCTCGTGCCCTGGCAGACCAGGACGGTGCGCACCCGGGCGCTGGGCATGTCCTCCGATCCGTATCCGTTCCCGGTGGCGGAGGGCAGGATGTTCCGGGACCGGGGCGAGGCCGTGGCCGGGCAGGGCCTGCTCGACCTGCTCGGACTGCGCATCGGCGACCGGGTCCGCATGACCATCGGCGGCACGCCGCTCATCGTCAAGATCGTCGGCAGGGTCATCGAGCCGGAGCAGGACGGCGAGGTCCTCTCGTTCGGCATCGACAGCCTGGCGGCCAAGGACGCGACGCCGCCGCAGTTCTACAGCCTCGTCCTGCGGCCCGGCGCCGACCCCGGAGAGGTGCGCACGCGGCTGCAGGCGCAGTCCCTCGAGGTGGACCAGGCGGTCAATCCGGCCGACCGGCTGTCGATCATCCGCGTGATCATCGTCGCGCTGGTCGCCGTCCTGGCCCTGATCGGCCTGGCGAATCTGCTGACGGCGAGCGCGCTCGGCCTGCGTGACCACCTGCTCGACCTGGCCGTGCTTAAGGCGATGGGGCTGACCCCGCGTCAGGTCATGGCCACGCTCGTGACGGGGACCGGGCTGCTCGCGATGGCCGGGGTGGTGCTGGGCGGCTCCGCGGGGGCGTTCCTGTCGAAGGGGCTGATCGACCTGGAGGGACGCGGCAGCGGAGTGGGGGCGGGCATCGGCCGCGCCCCCACACCGGGGATGTTCGCCGGCGCCCTGCTCGTGGCGATCGGGGCGACGCTGCTGGTCGCCCTGATCCCCGCGCGAAGGGCCGCCCGGGCGCGGGTGCCCGTCGCCGCCCGCTGAGCCCAGGGGCCGGCTCGGCGCCGGCCCACTGAGCGCAGGAACCGGCCGCGCTGAGCCCAGGGGCCGGCTCAGCGCGGGCTCACGACCCCTGCTGGATCGACAGCCAGTAGAAACCGTGCGGGGGAAGGGTGAGCAGGTAGGGGAGCTCGCCGATCGCGGGGAAGGGCACGCCGCCGCGGCACTCGATCGGCGTCAGGCCGCTGAACCGGCGAAGGTCGAGCTCGACCGGCTGCGCGAACTTGGAGAGGTTGTTGACGCACAGGACCCGGTCGTCGCCCTCCTCCCTGATGTAGGCCAGCACGCTGGGGTTGGACGACCACAGCTCGCTGTAGCCGCCGGTGCCGAAGATGGGGTGCTCGCGCCGGATCTGCAACATCCGCCGGGTGAAGTGGAGCAGCGACGACTCGCTCTTCAGCTGCGCCTCGACGTTGACGGCCTGGTAGCCGTAGACGGGGTCCATGACGGCCGGCAGGTAGAGCCGTCCGGGATCGGCCGCGGAGAAGCCGGCGTTCCGGTCGGGGCTCCACTGCATCGGCGTGCGGACCGCGTCGCGGTCGTCCAGCCAGATGTTGTCGCCCATGCCGATCTCGTCGCCGTAGTACATGACCGGTGAGCCCGGCATGCTGAGCAGCAGAGCGATGAACAGCTCGATCTGGTCCCGGTCGTTGTCGAGCAGGGGGGCGAGCCGGCGCCGGATGCCGAGGTAGGCCCGCATCCGCGGATCCTTGGCGTACTCGGCGTGCATGTAGTCGCGGTCTTCCTCGGTCACGCTCTCGAGCGTCAGCTCGTCGTGGTTGCGCAGGAAGATTCCCCACTGCCCGCTCTCGGGCAGCTTCGGCGTGCGGGACATGATCTCCGAGATCGGCTCCCTGCTCTGCCGGCGCACGGCCATGAAGATGCGCGGCATCAGCGGGAAGTGGAACGCCATGTGGCACTCGTCGCCACCGGTCGTGGGGTCGCCGAAGTACTCCGCCACGTCCTCGGGCCAGCCGTTCGCCTCGGCCAGCAGCACGCGGTCGGGGTAGAGCCGGTCGACCTCGGCCCGGATGCGCCGCAGGTAATCGTGCGTCTCGGGCAGGCCGGAGCACGAGGTGCCCTCACGCTCGAAGAGGTACGGCACGGCGTCGAGCCGGAAACCGTCGACGCCGAGGTCCAGCCAGAACCGGATGACCTCCATCATCGCGTTCTGGACGGCCGGGTTGTCGTAGTTGAGGTCCGGCTGGTGGTGGAAGAACCGATGCCAGTAGTACTGGCCGCGCACCGGGTCGTAGGTCCAGTTCGACTCCTCGGCCCCGACGAAGATGATCGGCGCGTCGCCGTACTTCGTGGGGTCGTCGGACCAGACGTAGAAATCGCCGTACGGACCGTCCGGGTCCTCCCTGGAAGCCTGGAACCACGGGTGCCTGTCACTCGTGTGGTTCATGACCAGGTCGGTGATGACCCGAAGGCCGCGTGTGTGCGCCTGCTCGATCATCTCGACGAAGTCGCCCAGGTCGCCGAACTCGGGCAGGATCTTGAGGTAGTCGGAGATGTCGTACCCGCCGTCACGCAGGGGCGAGTCGTACAGCGGCAGGAGCCAGACGCAGTCGATCCCCAGCCACTGGAGGTAGTCGAGCTTCTCGATCAGCCCGCGCAGGTCACCGGTGCCGTCACCGTTGGAGTCCCGGAATCCGCGGACCAGCACTTCGTAGAAGACCGCCTGCTTGTACCAGTAGGGGTCCTGCTTCGTGTACTCCGTGATTTCATCCATAGGCTTGAGATCCCTGGACATATCGATCTCGGCATCCGGCATCAGGTCGCCGGCCATATCGGCTGCAGACACCGGCGGAACCGGCTCTGGGCGTGGCGAAGCAGCGTTCATCTGGTCTCACTTGAGGAAAAGAATGGGGCGTGCGGCCAGATCACGCCCGAGCCTTGAAGCTCACGCCGTCTTGTTTGGCCTTATTTGACCAAACCTACCACTGCATAACGCCTGACCGTAATTGCTTACTTCCTGGTAAGGGGAACTTTTTACCTGTTTCCGGCTGATCACGGAGTGCCACCCGGGAACGTGCCGCCGGGCCCCGGGCGGCCTAGGGTGAACGGCGTGACACCCGCCCGGCTCGGCCTGCTCCTGGGCACACCGCCCGCGCCCCAGGGATCGTGGGAACGCGAGGCCCTCGTGGTGTCCGCGGCCGCCCTGCGTGCCGCCCGCGGCCGCCCGCCGGGGGAGGTGGCGGAGGAGATCGCGCAGGGGTTGCGTGGTCGTGGGGGCGTCGCCGGCGTGCGGGTCCGGCCCAACGCCTTTCTGGAGATCGTGCTGGCCGTCCCCGGCGAGATCGCCCGAGAGATCGTGACGGCGGGGTCCCCGGGAACGCCTCGCGTTCCCCTCTCCGGTCTTCCGGATTTCCCCAGGACATGGGAGAACCCCGGTTTCGTCGTGCGGTTCGCGCACGCGCGCGCGTCGGCCGTGCTCAGGTGGGCCGGTGATCTCGGCGTCCCGTGGGAGGGCTTCCGGCCCGAGGCGCTGGACGACCCCCGTGACCGGGCGGTCCTGCGCGTGCTCGCGGAACTGCCCAGCCGTACGGCCGGCCGCGACCCGGCGTGGGAGGTCTACGCCGAACGGCTCGCGCTGGCCTACCACGACGCGCACGAACACGCTCCCGCCGTCCCGATGGGAGACAGTCCTTCGGGCGAGGTGCACACCGCCCGGATCTGGCTGGCGAGAGCCGTCCAGGCCGTTCTGGTGGATCTTTACGGTGAGCTGCCGAGCAGATTGTGATGGATGCTCCTGGAGTGTCCTGTGAGCCCGTCTCGCCACGTGGGCGGCCGTCTCGCAGGGGCTGCGTGGTCGGATAGCCTCGTTCGGGTGAGTCGATTCGCCCATCCCGCCGGTGACAGGCACGCCGAAGTGCTGCCAGAGGAGCGACCTCCTCATGCGCCGGCCGATCTCAACGCCCTCGACCCCGCGATCTGGCCGCGAACGTCCGGCCGGACCGGTGGTGTGATCACAATCGGCGGTGTAGACGTCCGGGACCTGGCGAAAGAACACGGCACGCCTCTGTACGTGATCGACGAGGAGGACTTCCGCTCCCGTTGCCGCGACCACAAGGCCGCCTTCCACGGCGGCGAGGTCCACTACGCGGGCAAGGCGTTCCTGTGCCGCGAGGTCGCGCGCTGGATCGACCAGGAGGGCCTGGGCCTGGACGTGTGCAGCGCCGGCGAGCTCGCGGTCGCGCTCAGCGTCGGGTTCCCGCCCGAGCGGATCACGATGCACGGCAACAACAAGTCGCTCGCCGAACTGGAGCGCGCGGTCGAGGTGGGAGTCGGGCACATCGTGGTCGACTCCTATGAGGAGATCGCCCGGCTCGGCTTCCTCGCGGAACGGCACGGCCGGCGGCCCAAGGTCATGATCCGGGTGACTGTGGGCGTCGAGGCGCACACCCACGAGTTCATCGCGACCGCCCACGACGATCAGAAGTTCGGCCTGTCGCTCAGCAGCGGCGCGGCGGCGGAGGCCGTGCGGCGCATCCTCGCACTGCCGCAACTCGAGCTGGTGGGCCTGCACTCGCACATCGGATCGCAGATCACCGACACCGCGGGCTTCGAGGTCGCCGCCCGCCGCCTGGCCACGCTCCTCGTCGACGTCAAGAACGAGCACGGAGTGGTCCTGCCGGAGCTCGACCTCGGCGGCGGCTACGGCATCCCCTACGTCCAGGGGGACGACGCGCCGGACATCAAGGTCGTCGCCGACAGCCTGCACGAGATCGTCACCAAGACCTGCCAGGCGGCGGGGCTGCCCGTGCCGCGCCTCACGGTGGAGCCGGGCCGGGCGATCGCCGGGCTCGCCGGTGTGACGCTCTACGAGGTCGGCACGGTCAAGGACGTCGAGGGCCTGCGGACATACGTGAGCGTCGACGGCGGCATGAGCGACAACATCAGGACCGCGCTCTACGGAGCGGACTACACGGCCGTCATGGCCTCGCGTGACACCGAGGCGGGGCCGATGTTGTCCCGCCTGGTCGGCAAGCACTGCGAGAGCGGTGACATGATCGTTCGTGACCTGTGGCTGCCCGAGGACCTCGTGCCGGGCGATCTGATCGCGGTGGCGGCCACCGGCGCGTACTGCCGCTCCCTCGCGAACAACTACAACTACCTCCCCAAGCCCGCGGTGGTCGCGGTGTCCGGGGGCCGGTCCCGCGTGATCGTGCGTGGGGAGACCGTGGAAGATCTGTTGCGGGGGCAGCTGTGACCGGAATCGGCGCGGGACCACGCGGCGAGACGAGGAGGGCTCGTGACTAACGCCAAACCGGCGCTCAGGGTGGCGCTGCTGGGCTGTGGCGTCGTCGGGTCGCAGGTCGTGCGGCTGCTGGGCGAGCAGGCCGACGACCTCGCCGCCCGGGTCGGCGCCCCCCTGGAACTGGCGGGCGTCGCCGTACGGCGGCTGGGCCGCAGGCGGGACACGGAGATCGACCCCGCGCTGCTCACGACCGACGCCGAGGCACTGGTGACCCGCGACGACGTGGACATCGTCGTCGAGGTGATCGGCGGGATCGAGCCGGCCAGGTCGCTGATCCTCGCCGCGATGTCCCACGGCAAGTCCGTGGTGACCGCCAACAAGGCCCTGCTGGCCGAGGACGGTGCGACCATCCACGCCGCGGCCAGGAAGAACGGGGCCGACCTGTACTTCGAGGCGAGCGTGGCGGGCGCGATCCCGCTGCTGCGCCCGTTGCGCGAGTCGATGGCCGGTGACCACGTCCACCGCGTGCTCGGCATCGTGAACGGCACGACCAACTACATCCTCGACAAGATGGACTCCTCGGGCGCGTCGTTCACCGACGCCCTGGAGGAGGCCCAGGCGCTCGGGTACGCGGAGGCCGATCCCACGGCCGACGTCGAGGGCTTCGACGCCGCGGCCAAGGCCGCCATCCTCGCGGGCATCGCCTTCCACAGCCGGGTGACGGCGGCGGACGTCCACCGCGAGGGCATCACGGAGATCACCGCCGCTGACGTCGCCTCGGCCAAGGGCATGGGGTACGTCATCAAGCTCCTGGCCATCTGCGCACGTTCCGACGACGGCGGCTCGATCGGCGTCAGGGTCCATCCCGCGATGATCCCGAGGACCCATCCCCTCGCGGGCGTCCGGGAGGCGTACAACGCGGTGTTCGTGGAGGCGCAGTCGGCCGGACGGCTGATGTTCTACGGCGCGGGCGCCGGCGGCGCCCCGACGGCCTCGGCGGTCCTCGGGGACATCGTGGCGGTCGCCCGCAACCGCATCGCCGACACCCGCGGGCCCGAGGAATCGACGTACGCCGACCTGAAGGTCCACCCGATGGGCGACACGATCACGCGGTACCACGTCTCGCTGGACGTGGCGGACAAGCCCGGCGTGCTCGCCCGGGTCGCCGACATCTTCTCCACGCACGACGTCTCGATCCAGACGGTCAGGCAGGAGGGCCGGGGGGACGACGCCCAGCTCGTCCTGGTGACCCATCGGGCGAACGACGCCGCCCTTTCCGCGACGATCGAAGACCTGCAGGACCTCGACATCGTGCGGGCGGTGGCGAGCGTGATGCGCGTGGAAGGCGACGACACTCCCTGATCTACGAGGGGGTCAACGACGCCATATGGCCCGGCTTCACGTAAGTCGATCCGGAAAGAGCGGATTGCGGGCCTGGTGTGCCAGAATGCGGTTTTTGTTGGGCGCATTCGACAGTGGTGCACAGTGGAGGTTTCATGATCAGCCCCAAGGGCTTCCTCCGTGCCTCGGGCACGAGCATGGCGGAGGCCCGGTGGGACGGGAGCCAGTGGATCGTCGCGAGTACACCCGTTCCGCAGGGGTTGACCGAGACGGATGTGGACGGCCTGCGCAACCTCCTCGGGGTCCGCGTCCTCTGGCCGTCCTCCGCCGTCCCCTTGGACGTGATCCTGCAACTCGCGGCCGCCGGCATTCCGCTGCACTCGTCCGTGGTCCCCAGGTGGCTCGCCGACGACCCGCTGGGAGCGTTGGTCCTCGACGGCCGGTGGCTGGAGCCGGAGAAGGACAGCTCAGGCGTCTCGATCGCCGAGCTGCGGCGTGAGGAGCACAGCGTACGGCTCCGCCGCCACGGACTCAGGCGCACGGATCATTCGCGCCGCCCGGGTTCGGTCAGCGTCATCCTGCCCAGCAGGCGGCCGTGGATGGCGGCCTTCGCGTTGAAGCAGATCGCCCAGCAGCGGGACGTCGACCTCGAGGTCGTCTACGCCGCCCACGGGTTCCCCGCCGACGCCGTACGGGAGGCCGCACGGGAGTTCCCGTTCCCGATCGAGATCATGGAGATCGACGGCGAGACGGTGTTCGGCGACGTCCTCAACACGGCGATCGAGCGGGCAGGCGGCGACTACGTCGCGAAGTGGGACGACGACGACTGGTACGGCCAGGACCATCTGTCGGACCTGCTGCTCGCCAAGGCGTACTCGGGGGCCGATCTGGTCGGCATGTCAGCCGAGTTCTTCTACCTCGAACCGCTGAACGTCACGATCCGCAGGGCCAAGTTCATCTCTGAGATCACCACGAACCTGGTGGCCGGCGGGACGATCATGATGGAGCGTACCGCGCTGAAGGAGCTCGGCGGCTTCCGGCCACTGCCGCGAGCCGTCGACAGCGCGTTGCTCGCGACCGTGGGCGAGTCGGGTGGCACCGTCTACCGGACCCACGGGCTCGGCTACATGCTCCTGCGGGGATTGACCGAACAGCACACGTGGCTGCAGCCGCTCTCCCAGTTCTTACGGTCTTCGGCCAACCAGTGGCGCGGGTTCCGCCCGACTCAGATCCTGGAGGGATCGTGAATCGCCCCCCGACAACCCTTGCGACGCAGGCGGAAACCCCGGCGTCGGCCGTCGGAACTCCCGCGGTTCCCCGCGTCCGTGCGAACGATTATTCGATCCTGACGCCGCCCGAGCTGGGGACGTGGACGCCCAGCATGCGGATGAGTGTGATCATTCCCGCGTACAACAGCCAGGAGAAGCTCGACCTCACGCTGGCCGGCCTCTCCGAGCAGACCTATCCGGCCGACTTGGTCGAGGTCATCGTCGTCGACAACGGGAGCGTGCCGCCCCTCCGTCTGCCTGAGATCCGCCACCCGAACACCCGGCTGATCCTTTGCGAGACCCCGGGAAGGGCCACCGCCCGCAACACGGGCCTGCGAGCGGCCAGGGGAGACGTCATCCACTGGCTCGACTCCGACGTCGTGCTGGACCGGGTGGCCATCGAGGCCCACATGCGCTGGCACCACCTCGCGCCCTACCTGTCGGTCACCAGCTACCTGCGGTTCACGACCGTGCCGCTGCCCACGCCCGCGGACGTCGTCACGGTGAGAGAACGGGCGAAGCTGTTCGAGCCGACCGAGCCGCACGCGTGGATCGTCAAGATGGTCGAGAGCACCGACGGGCTCCGTTCCGCGGCGCAGCGTGCGTTCGGCCTGCACGTCGGCGGGTCCACGTCGGTCAACGCCAAGCTGATCGAGGCGGCGGGCCCGATGGACGAGAACCTGTTCCTCGGACAGGACTCCGAGATGGGATACCGGTTGTCGCAGGCGGGAGCGGTGTTCATTCCCGAGCCCCTGTCCATCGGCTACCACCTCGGTCCCACGATGCGGATGCGGGAATCGGAATCGGTCAACCGCGCCAGCCACGCGTTCCTGCCCGATCGGGTCCCGCACTACCGGTGGCTCCGGCCGCACCCGGCCCGGCAGTGGCTCGTGCCGTACGTCGAGGTGGAGGTCGACACCGAGGGCGCCACGTACGACGACGTCCGCGCGACCGTCGACGCCGTGCTGGGGGGAACCCTGCCTGACGTGTCGGTCGTGCTCCCGGGGTCGTGGGACGCACTCGAACCCGAGCGCCGTGCGCCGCTCAAGGATCCCCATCTCGACAAGGTTCTGATCAAGGGCCTCTACACTCACGAGCCCCGGGTGCGTCTCGGCGGCCGGGCGGGCCTGGCGCCGTTCGTGTTGCGCCTGCCGCCGGGCTGGGTGCCCGGTGAGGACTCGGTGGCCGCGCTGGTCGAGGCGGCCATGACCCGCAGCATCGGCTTGGTGTCCGTGCTGCTGGCGGAGACGTCTGACGGCGTCCTCGCCGCGCGCCTGGAACGCACGGCGGCCTTCGCCCGCGCCGAGATGGTGGCGGGCGAGGATGAGGACCGTGACGAGGTGGTGGACCAGGTCTACGGGTCGATGTGGGTGGACGCCGAGACCTACGGAATCGTCCCGGCGGCCGACGCGAATCCTCTCGTCGACGGCCGGACCGCCTACCGTGTGCGGCGTCAGACCGAGGAGGGCGGCGAACTGGAGAGGCTGACCAAGGAGGTCGAGCGGCTCCAGGGCAAGGTCACCGAGTGGCGTGAGGAGTCCAAGCGCTGGCGCGCCACCGCCGTCCAGTTGCGCCGCGAGGTCGGGACCCTGCGCAGGCAGGTCAGCGCACTCAAGCGCGGTCCTCTCAAGCGGGTCGCCCGGGGCAGTCTGCGTCGCCTCCAGGGCCTTCTCGGCGACCAGACCCAGCGTAAATGATCATTGGGGCCTGAGCGGCCTACGCCGCACGGCCCGATGGTGGAGCCGGCGAGCGGGTGCCCGCCGGCTCCACCGGGCCGCCCGGCTTTCGGGGCGGCTCGACGGCGTCACGGCGTGGTCACTCCGCGGTCGGCCGCTCGTAGCTGAAGATCGCCTGCCGGTCGAAGATCGCGGTCTCCCGTGTCAGGCCGGGGACCTCCTCGGCCCAGCGCCTGGCGACCTCCTGTTCCTCCGGCCTGTTCGCGTCGTCGAGGATGACGGTGGACCTCGATGCCAGCTTCGGCGCGAGGGCCTGGAGGGCCGGGTACCGCGCGATGGGCCCGACAGCGCGAGGCGGCCCGTCGACGAGGAGAAGCTCGATGTCGTCCACGCCCTGGAACGCGTCCAGGCCGTACCAGTTGAAGGTCTCGCCGCCGATGTCGAACGGGGACAGCGGAGCATCCCGGACCTCCACCACGTGATCGAGACCGTGCAACTGCAGCATGAGCCTGGTACGCGCGGCGTACTCATGATCGTGGTCCATCGAGATGACACGACCGCCGGTCTTCTCGAGGGCGTAGGCGATCCAGATCGAGGACGTTCCGCCACCGAGTTCGACGACGAGCCGGGGTTGTCTCCGCTCGACGAGGAACAGGAGTTCCAGCAGCCCGGTCGGGTTCAGCGCCCAGCCGCCGGACGGAGGCATGGGCGCGCGCGGCTCGAACCTGTCGAACAGTTGGAGGAGCGCCTCGTTCTCGCGCACCAACTCCCAGCGGAGATTGATGAGGTTCTGGTCGATACGCCGCTGCCCGGAGGCGATCTTGTCGCCGATTCTCCCCATCGACGTGATCGATTCCTCGATCTTGCTCTGCGTCTTCTCGAGTCCGGTCAGCAACTCCTGCTGCCGGTCCGCTCCCGCGAGCCGCTCGTTCTCCAGGGCGGCGAGCACGCGGCGCTGGGTGGCGAGGTTCGTGTCCAGCCGGTCGTCCAGTTTGGTGATGAGCGCCTGGGTTCGCTCGGCCGCCCGCTCGTCCTTCGCCGCGGCGAGTACCTGCCGCTGCGTCGCCTCGATGCGCTGGGTGAGCTTCCTGCTCTCGAGCGTCTGTGTGCGGATCTGCTGCCCGACCCGCGGTCCCATTCGCAGTACGGAGACGCACAAGGCGCCGAGTACCACTCCCATCAACGCGGTCGCCAACTCCGGATACCCGAGAACGGCGGTGATCGCGATGGCCGTCCCCAGCAGCACGGCGGCCGCCAGTTTGAGGATGTACGGCTTCGGCGTGTCCTTCATGCGCCGGACCGCGCTCGCCGGTTGCTCATGAGGGTCAGCGGTATTCGACACCCGGTTCAACCTTCCAAGGTCGCTTATGTGGTGGCATGCTTCGGTCGCGTGTCTCTGAGGCGTCGCCCGTCCAGCGGCCCGTGCGAACTCCGCTCGTACGGATAGTGCGCGGCCTCTTTATGTACCTATTGCCCTGCATCCTTCCACCTGGTCGGCGTCTGGATCCATCCGTCCCGCTGTCGAGACGGATCGCGCACACGCCGAACGAGGCGGACGAACCGGGATTGTGTGCTTGCGGCGTCAGGAAGCCGGGGAGGGAATCAGCGCCCCGATCGTGGCCGGCTGGTCGACCAGCGACGAGATCAGTCGCGTGTAGGCCTCCTGGCCGTGGTTCTCCCGGACCCATCGCCTGCCACGCCTGCTCTGCTCGAGGAACTTGGCGGGCGCCTTGTAGTAGTGCCGCAGGGTCTTCTCCACGTCCTCGGGCGCGCAGTAGACGGCCGCGTTCCCGAAAACATCGGAAAGGTGTTTCGGGAGGATCAGCACGCAACCGGACGCCAGAGCCGTAAGGATCATCTGGTCGGCATCATCCGCCATGTCGGTCGCAAAATGGATATAGAAGTCGATCTGGTACATGAAGCTTCTGGCGTCGACTTCATCGTTTTCGTAGACGAGCCAGTTCGAGGGGACGCGGGACTTCCCGAGGAGCGCCCGCGTGTATTTCCGCCCACCCATGATGCGGAGATCGATATTCGGCGAGTCGGGATATGCCTGGAGCAGATCGGGATGATCCTTCAGTTTCTCGGTCGGATCGCCCTTCAAACGCCGGCCGGCGACCGGCAGGTCGGAGCGGAAGCCGTTTCGCGCGAGGCTCCACTCATCGACGTCCATGCCTTCGGGGTAATCGAACGCCGTCACCGAGACGTTCGGTTCGGCCTCGAGGAAGGCGCGGATGGACCGCTTCTGCGGGCACCATCGAGGTTCGGCCCCGAAGAGGACGCGGGCGGCCTCCGTGCAACTTTGCGGCGAGTACTGGTAGGCGGTGCCGCCCGGCCCGTAGGGGACGGCGTCGGCGATGATCAGTACGCCTTCCGCCCTGACGCCGCTGGCCGATCGGTCGGCGAACTGCAGAACGGAAGGCTGGCGGGTCACGACCAGTTTGGTCTCTACGGGGTCGGCCAGCAGGATCTGGTCGACGACCCCGTCATTGATGAGCTGCTGGATCTCCGGGCATACGTATTTCCTGGCCGCGGTCATCGAGCGCAGGGACTCCATCTGCATCACACCGACCCGCATGCCGTGATGGGTGAGTGTGTTGATCTCGGCGAGAACGGCCTTCTGGATCACGCCGAACTGCTTCCAGTCGTTGAGGAAGACCACGTCGTAGCGCTCGGGGGTGGGGCCGGCCGCGGGGGAGAGCCTCAAGGTCACGGGTGCGGGGAAAGGACGGGACGTGAGCGCTCTCGGCATGTGTCCGTCGGTCTTGCCGTCCCTGATCTGGTGGTGCCACAGCTCGTAGGCGCCCCGGTAGGCGACCCTGGCGGGCGACATCCAGCCGGCGCGGATCTCGGCACGGGACAACGAGTTGGGCGACAGCCGGATCAAGGCGTACAGGTCGGATCCCAGCCGCAGCACCGCCTGGGGGCTGAAGATCGTCTCCATTCGCTTCAGATATTCGCTGTCAGCGGCCTTCCGCACGCTGTCGAAGTAGCCGATGCGCTCCCGGACCATCTCCCTGCGGAACATCATCGAAGAGGTGTTCATGACCCGGGGCTGCCGCCCGGGACTCGTGAGTACGAGGTCGTCTCCCACCCGGATGCCGTCGGAGATCGTGGCGACGAGCGAGTCGTCGTCGAGTAGCGGGCCGACCTGCCTCTCGATGCGCCGGGGATGGGACCAGTCGTCGGAGTCCTGGAAGGTGATGAAGTCACCGGTCGCCCCGTCCAGCGCCGCGTTCCGCGCGGCGTAGGTCCCGCCGTTCTTCTCCATCTTGATCAACCTGACGCGCTCGTCGAGCCGCGTGCACTCGTGGAGAAGCGGATCGAACTCCGCGGGCGACGCGTCGTCCACGATGAGGATCTCCAGGTTGGCCCACGACTGCTCGATCAGAGAACGCACCGCGGTGAACAGGCCGATGTCCGGTTTGAACGCGGTGACGACGATGGTCACCCGCTCCGGAGCGTGCACCTTCTCCTCGACGGTGGCGGTCAGACGGTCGAAGGGGCTCTCACCCGGGCGATCGGCGAGGCTCGGGCGTGGTTCGGGAAACAGGTCCTGGAAGGATCGCAGCCAGTCGTCACCGCCTGCGCCGGGCTTGTCGGTGAAGGGGTTCGCGATGTCGAGGACGAGATCACCGCGAGCGTGCTCCGAGAGACCCTGGTACGTTCCCAGGAGCTTCGATGCGCGGGAAACGCGGCCGAGCTGGTACGCGAGCTGCGCGTGCAGAGCCTGGTGGTCGGGCGGGACCGCGTCGGGTCCGAGCAACCCGAGGGTGAGGTCGTACAGGGCCAGAGCATCCGCCAGATCGGAGGGCAGGATGTTCTGCAGTGCGATCACTCGCGCCAGATCAGGCAGAGCACTGGCATCGGGGACGATCTCGTCGGGCCGTGCTCCTTCGGGATCGTGAACCTCGTGCCGTGCCAGAGCGAGCAGTTCGGCGAGGGAGCCAGAGGGGCCGAGAGCGGCGTGGGCCAGAAGCTCCCTTGAAGCTAGCGATCTCGTGCGCAGGGCGGTCGCCGGCAGGGCGCCTCGGCCCCGGCGGCGAGCGATGGAGAGATAGTCATCGAGCAACCGCGATGGGGAGGCAGGGGACACGGTTCGGGGCCTCGTGGGTTCGTGACGGTTTCAATGGGGCGGGAGCAGGTCGATCCAGCCCGGACATGACGAAGCGATCCTCATGGGAGATGGTCATCGCGGATGACTGACGACAGGTGAAGGCTTCGTCTGGGTTGTGTCAACCGAGCGCACGTACGTTATCGAATATAACGGTCATTCGGATACTCGGATGTGGACATCCCCACGAAATAAGAAGCACGCGACGGCCGGTGGACACCGCCGGTGCGCCCTCCGCTTCTCTGCGCCACAGGCACTGAGCCTGCTAGATCGTGACGGTGCTCGCCTCGATCCGCCGTCGGCATGGTCATGTATCGTCAGCACGCCTCAGACCGCGACATGGCAGGCGCCAGAAACCGGATGACGATTTTCGATGAGTAGGCCATTGAACCCAGTGAACACGATCATCACGTCCTTCCAGCCTGGTCATGGATGGTCGGTGAGCGGGTCCGTCAGTTCCTCGAACCTCGACGACTCGACCGACTTCGTGCGAGGTGTCCAGGCCGTCAGCTGGACGAGCAACGGGAGCGGCAAGGGGGCGGCCCGTCTCGAGCGTTTCGGCGGAGCACCACTGGACCTCACGGGCAAACTGATCCGGCTCCAGTTGAAGGTCGACGACGTCGCGCATCTGTCCCGGCTGGACTTCCTCGTCGGTACGGACAGGCTGGCCAACCACTACAGATGGCGCTTCAACGCCACCACCCGATCGTCGCGGCTCGTCCAGGCCGGCGAGTGGGTGTTCGTCACTCTCTCGTGGGCTGAGGTCAACGCGGCGGCAGGGGCGTACGAGATCGGAGCGACCGGCGTGCCCTCGGTGACGTCCGGATTCACCGACCTTCGGATGCAGATGAGTGATGACGGAACAGGCCAGGTCACGGCGCGCCTGCAGTCGATCGAGATCACCGATGACGTGACCGCCCTCTTCCCCCGCGGTGTGGTCTCGATCACGTTCGATGACGGGAACGAGTCGACGTACAGCATGACCCGGCACAAGATGGCCGAACACGGATTCCGCGGCACCCAGTACGTGATCGCCGATGCCGTCGGGGCCCCCGGCCGTGTCACCCTGGGACAACTTCACGACCTTCAGGACGTGTACGGGTGGGAGGTCGCCGGACACGCGTACGCGAAGGTCGCGCACGACGCCCGCTACCCGAAGCTGACCGCGGCCGATGTAGAGGCGGATCTGCGAGACATGAGGAAGTGGCTGGTCGCGAACGAGTTCCAGGGCGACTCGTTCGCCTATCCAGGCGGCAGTTTCGACGCCACGGTCGACGGGACGCCGGCGGAACAGCTCGTGCCCGGTCACTTCGCCACCGGCCGCACCATCCTTTCGGGCGTCGGGACGAAGATGAACATCCTCGCGGAGACGTCGCCGCCGGCGCTGCCGTTCCGGTTGCGGGCGTTGTCCTCGATCAGTTCCTTGGCGACGGGCCAGGCGAACCCGTCCACCATGCTGACCGCGGGCGGGGCGCTCGACCGCTGCCGGCGACCTGGATCCTGGCTCATCCTCGTCTTCCACCGCATCGTCGACCACGAGCCGACGGCCACGGCACAGGTGACGCGGGGTGACTTCGACGTGATCATGGATGGCATCGCGGAACGAGGCATCGAGGTGCTGCCGGTCTCCGAGGTGATCAGGACCGGGCTCGCGAGCACGCCCGCCCTCCACTGATCACACGGTGTCATACCCGGTCGTCAGCGATCCGACGGTGAAATCGCCCCGCATGAACGCCGCCCGATATGCCGTGAATTATCGGCGTCTGATGTCTTACGGACTCCGCTACTCCGCCACAATATGAACCATGTCGCACGCCTTTCGCCACGGGTATGTCGCCGCCGACCATGCGATCGAGTTGCGGGACCTGCCCGGGTGGCGGTCCGGGCGGGTGGGGCGCTTCACCGTCCATCGTCATCCCGTCACTCGCTGGGTCACCGCCGCCAACGGGAGCGCCGAGGTCGCGATCCTCGGTGACGCCGTCGACATCGACGCCGGCACCGCCGACTCCGCCGAGATCGCCCAGTCGGTCCTGTCGGCTCTGACGTCGGGTGTGGACCGCGCGGTCCGCTATGTGGCCTACCTGGGTGGGCGGGCGACGGTCCTGCTCTACCGTGACGGCGAGCTGGTCGTGGTGCCCGACTACGCCGCGACCCAGCCCGTCTTCTGGCACCACGACGCGAGCGGCACCGTGTTCTCCAGCCATGCGCATCTGGCGGGAGAGGTGGTCGGCGCGCCCGTCAACGAGCCCTACCGGGCGCTGATGAGGCAAGCCAATGAGATGAAGACCAAGGGCACGATCTACTGGCCCGGCATCGAGACGCCCTTCATCGGAGTGCTGCCCGTGCTGCCCAACCACGTGTTGCGTGTCCGGGCCGGGCAGACGCCTCGGCACGAGCGGTTCTACCCCTTCCCCGACACGACTCTCGAGCGTGACCCCGATCGTGCGTTCAAGGTTTTCAGCGAGGTCTTCAGCGAGCACGTGCGGTTGTTGTGCACGCTCTCCCGGCACATCGGGTTGTCCTTGACCGGTGGCAGAGACTCCCGGACCACCCTTGCGGCTGCCTGGCCCCACCTCTCGCCGGCTTTCGCGCGGACCTGGACGTACCTGAACGTCCCGGCCCCGACGAAGGTGATGGCGGACGACGCCGAGGCGGCCGCGCGCGTCGCCCGCGAGTATGGCTTGAGCCACCACCTCATCGACCTGCACGACAAGGCGCCAGAGGATTTCGCGCCCATGCCGGCGTTCGAGAAGGATTACTTCCGCACGATGCGTTACACGCCCCAGTTCCGGCGGCTGGCGGTTGCCTATGCCGAGCAACTCCCGCCTGCGACCATCCAGCTGAAGTCGATGGTCGCCGAAGCGGGGACCGGGTTCTACAAGAAGCGCAGCGGTGTGCCCGATGTAGGCCGGCTGACGTATCTTTACTCGCCCACACCCTTCGGGGAGCTTCCCCTGGTTCACAGCGCGTTCGAGCGGTTCAGCGCCTACTCGGGCCTCAGCGTGGACGCCGCCGGTGAGCTGGACTGGCACGATCTGTACTACATCGAGTGCCGAATGATCAAGTGGGGGTCCCTGCGTATGCAGGAGTGCGACCTGTCCCACCGCACCCTCATGCCCTTCAACTCGCGCGGCGTCATCGAGGCGCTCCTCGGGCCCGACCTCGAGCACCGCGGCGACAAGCAGGCACTGACGAGGTTCATCGCGGAGCGAGGCCGCGAGCAGAACCGGGCGTGATCGCAGCGTCCCCATCCTCCCGGTGAAGGTGGGGACGCACAGGTCCCCGATCAGGATCGTCCCGTGTGATCCCGGCCTTTCCTGACGCCGAGGTTCGCATTCTGCACGCACCCACGAGTTCTGGCTCGACTCGTTTCCGACGTGGTCGATACGGCGTGTCCGCAGGCAGGCCTCGGTGCCCCGGCCGGCGGCGATGCCCTCCCGAGCCCTCAAGACCACGGCCGATGTCGAGGACAGGCGTCTCCCATGATCGGCCAAGGATCGGATGGAGTGGGCGTGCGCATCGCAATCCGCCTTTGACCAGGTTGGGTGCCAACTTTGAGCGAGCGACCGCCCATGAGCCGTGAATCTCGGGCTCATCCGGGCAAGGCGGCAGTACACCAGGAGGTCGTCGGTGACCATCGATCGCGCGCGTCCGGCCGGGGACGCTCGATCTGTCCAGTAATTGGACAATGTTTCCCACATGGCGAGCGGGAGGCCGTAGACTCGGTGGCCAATACCCCAGGTTGCACGCGTACGCAGCGCGTGGAGGGAGTAATCATGTCCAGGGCTTGGCGTGGCCTCATCGAGGAGTACCGTGACCGGCTTCCCGTGTCCGCGACGACGCCGGTGGTCACCCTCTTCGAGGGCGGAACGCCTCTCGTGCCGGCCCGGCGCGTCTCCCAGATGACCGGATGCGACGTCCATCTCAAGGTCGAGGGCCTCAACCCGACAGGGAGCTTCAAGGACCGCGGCATGACCGTGGCGATCAGCAAGGCACTCGAGGAAGGCGCCAAGGCGGTCATCTGCGCCTCCACGGGCAACACCAGCGCCTCCGCGGCCGCGTATGCCGTACGGGCCGGGCTGACCTGCGCGGTCCTCGTGCCGCGCGGAAAGATCGCGATGGGCAAGCTGGCCCAGGCGCTGGTCCACGGCGCCCGGCTGCTCCAGGTGGAGGGCTCGTTCGACGACTGCCTGGAGATGACCAGGAAGCTGGCGGAGAACTACCCGATCGCCCTGGTGAACTCGGTCAACCCGCACCGGCTCCAGGGTCAGAAGACCGCCGCCTTCGAGATCGTGGACCAACTCGGCGACGCGCCCGACGTCCACTGCATCCCCGTCGGCAACGCGGGCAACATCTCGGCCTACTGGATGGGCTACAAGGAGTACGCCGAGGAGGGCATCGCCACGAGGCGGCCCAGAATGCTGGGATTCCAGGCCAGCGGGGCGGCGCCCCTGGTCAGCGGCGCCCCCGTCACCCATCCGCATACGATCGCCACCGCCATCAGGATCGGCAACCCGGCGTCGTGGCGCCTGGCCGAGGCCGCCCGCGACGAGTCGGGCGGGGCCATCCAGGCCGTCACCGACCGCCAGATCGCCGCGGCGTACAAGCTGCTGGCCCAGGAGGAGGGCGTGTTCGTGGAGCTCGCCTCGGCCGCGAGCGTGGCAGGCCTGCTGCAGGCGCATGAGCAGGGGATGCTCGTGCCCGGGCAGCGCGTGGTGTGCACGGTGACCGGCAACGGCCTGAAGGACCCCGACTGGGCGATCTCCGGTGCTCCGACGCCGGTGACGATCCCCGTCGACGCCTTCGCGGCCGCCTCCGCCCTCGAACTGGCCTGACGCGCCCGTCATCCCGCGTGGTCACGCACAGGTCCTCGCATCGGCCCGCCGGCGCCGCGGGGAATCCTCGTCGTGATCATGCGCGGGTTCGTGAAATGTCAGTCCGGCCAGCCAAGATACTGCTCGTGATCATGCACATCGGCTCAGGTGATGAATGACAACAGCCAACGATCGTCCCCGCGTCGTCGTGCGGGTCCCGGCGACCAGCGCCAACCTCGGTCCCGGCTTCGACAGCCTCGGTCTCGCGCTCGACCTGCACGACGAGGTGGAGGCCACGTTGCTCGCCGACGAGGGCGTACGCGTCCACGTCGAGGGTGAGGGCGCCGGCGAACTCGACCAGGGCGAAGGTCACCTGATCGTCAGGACCATGCGTGCCGCGTTCGACCGCATGGGCGCCGCGCAGCCGGCGGGCATCGGACTCCGTTGCCTCAACCGCATCCCGCACGCCCGCGGCCTCGGGTCCTCCTCGGCCGCGATCTGCGCGGGCATCCTCGCGGCCCGGGCCCTGGCCGGTACGGCAGGCCCGCGAGACGAGTGGGCGGCGGGCGCCGGCGATCTGACGGACGCCGACGTCTTCGCGCTGGCCACGGAGCTCGAGGGGCATCCGGACAACGTCGCCCCGTGTCTGGCGGGTGGGCTGACGATCGCGTGGTCGGAGCTGTCCGGACCTGCGCGTATGGTCAAACTGGAACCGCACGAGGATGTGCGGCCGGTCGTGCTCGTCCCCGCGTTCCGTCTGTCGACGGAGGAGGCGCGGGGCCTGCTTCCGAAGGACGTCCCGCACTCCGATGCGGCGGCGAACGCGGGACGGGCGGCGCTGCTCGTGGCGGCGCTCACCCAGAGACCGGAATCCGGCCTGCTCATGGCGGCCACCGAGGACCGGCTCCACCAGGACTACCGTGCTCCCGCGATGCCGCGGACCGCGGCTCTGGTGCGGCGGCTTCGAGCGGCGGGCGTGCCCGCCGTGGTCTCGGGGGCGGGCCCCACCATCCTCGTGTTTTCGACACGGGATACGCAGGATTTGATCGCACCAGAAGTGGGTACGGAGTGGCTAATCCAGCCAATGAACATCGACACGGTTGGTGCGGGCGTTCTGTTTCCCGAGACACGCTGATGCCTCTTCGACCTTCAGGGAATAGCTGTGCGCGCTGGTGATGTTAGGCTGATAGCCGCACCAGGTGCCCCCGTGTTGGGTGCGTGCTTGTCATTCGCACATCGCTGCACTTCGCCTCGCGTCCTTCGACGTGGGCAGGGCGATTTCCCTGAAACCGTTACCTCCAGTCGGCACACCTCCGGGTGGCATGACCAGAGGCGGGGTTCTCGGAGACATGCGAGTTCGTACCACCAAGACACCTGGTCGGTGGCGACAATCCGGGGGCTGATCCCCGGGCACCTACCGCTCGCGAGTCCCGAGGGTCATGGACACATGAGATTCGCGAATTCCGACCCGGTCTGTCCCGCCGGGTCGCACCACCGGGACGCATGGACGCAAAAGTCTGGCGCCCGACCCCTGGGAAGGACCTTTAGTTGAGCGACACCACCGAACTCCTCTCCGACGGCAAGACCGCCGGCGACACCCCCAATTCCGCTCCGGCCCGACAGCGCCGTCGCTCCGGCACCGGCCTGGCCGGCATGGTGCTTCCCGAACTGCAGGCCATGGCCAGCGGCCTCGGGATCAGCGGGACCGGCCGGATGCGCAAGAGCCAGCTCATCGCGGCCATCCAGGAGAAGCAGGGCGGATCGGGGGACACCTCCGCTGAGCCGAAGGCGCCGGTGGAGACCGCCGTCGTCGCCGAGCGCCCCACTCGCGGTCGTCGGGAACGTTCCCGCTCCGCCGCGCCCGCCGCTGAGCCCGTCGCGGCCCCGGCCGGCGACCTCGTGGCCGCCGCGCCCGCCGTCGTGACCCGTGAGGACCGTGTTTCGGTGGAGCGCGTGGACAGCGCTCCGACGTCCACGGCCGTCGTCGCTCCGGCCGAGACCCTGAACAACGCATCCGGTTCCGCTGCCGACCCGCAGGCCGACGCCGCCCAGGGCGAGGGCCGCGAGGCTCGTGGTGAGCGGGGCGACCGCCGTGAGCGGCGCAACCGCGACCGCGGGGAGCGGGGCGACCGCAGGGGCGACCGTGACGGCCGTGCCGACCAGCGCGTCGCCGCTGACGCGGGCGAGGGCCAGAGCCGTGGCCGTGACCAGCAGGGCCGCAACGACCTGCCCGGCCGTGACCAGCAGGGTCGCGGAGAGCGCGGCGACCAGCAGAGCCGCGGTGACCGCGGTGATCGCGGGAACCGTGGCGACCAGCAGGATCGCGGTGGAGACAGGGGCGACCAGCAGGGTGACGACCCCCGTGGCCGCCGCGGCCGGTTCCGCGAGCGCAACCGTCGCGGGCGCGACCGTTTCGACAGCAACGAACCCGTGCTCAGCGAGGACGACGTCCTCATCCCGATCGCCGGAATCCTCGACATCCTGGACAACTACGCGTTCGTCCGGACGAGCGGCTACCTGCCGGGCTCCAACGACGTCTACGTCTCGCTCGCCCAGATCCGCCGCAACGGCCTGCGCAAGGGCGACGTCGTCACCGGCGCGGTCCGCCAGCCGCGCGACGGCGAGCGCCGCGAGAAGTTCAACGCGCTGGTCCGGCTCGACACGGTCAACGGCATGGAGCCGGAGCAGGCGCGTCAGCGGCCCGACTTCAACAAGCTGACGCCGCTCTACCCGCAGGACCGCCTGCGTCTGGAGACCGAGCCGAACATCCTGACCACGCGGATCATCGACCTGGTGTCGCCGATCGGCAAGGGCCAGCGTGGTCTGATCGTCTCCCCGCCGAAGGCGGGCAAGACGATGGTGCTGCAGACGATCGCCAACGCGATCATGCACAACAACCCCGAGTGCCACCTGATGGTCGTCCTGGTCGACGAGCGTCCGGAAGAGGTCACCGACATGCAGCGGTCGGTCAAGGGCGAGGTCATCCACTCGACCTTCGACCGTCCGGCCGAGGACCACACCACCGTCGCCGAGCTCGCCATCGAGCGCGCCAAGCGTCTGGTGGAGCTCGGTCACGACGTGGTCGTCCTGCTCGACTCGATCACCCGCCTGGGCCGCGCCTACAACCTCGCGGCGCCCGCGAGCGGCCGAATCCTGTCCGGTGGTGTCGACTCCACGGCGCTCTACCCGCCGAAGCGCTTCTTCGGCGCCGCCCGCAACATCGAGAACGGCGGCTCGCTGACGATCCTCGCCACGGCCCTCGTCGAGACCGGGTCCAAGATGGACGAGGTCATCTTCGAGGAGTTCAAGGGCACCGGCAACATGGAGCTCAAGCTCAACCGGTCCCTCGCCGACAAGCGGATCTTCCCCGCGGTGGACGTCGACGCGTCCAGCACCCGTAAGGAAGAGATCCTCATGGGCAGGGACGAGCTGGCGATCGTCTGGAAGCTGCGGCGCGTGCTGCACGCCCTGGACATGCAGCAGGCTCTGGAACTCCTTCTCGAGAAGATGAAGGAGACCAAGTCGAACGCCGAGTTCCTGCTCCAGGTCCAGAAGACCACGGTCAGCAACGACCGCGACTAGTTCTCACATGATCGACGCCCTGGGCGGTCCGCCGCCCGGGGCGTCGTCACGTACGGCGTGCGAGGAATAGCCGATGGCCTGGGAAGGTTGCAGGATCTGGCACACTGGAACCCGAACCGCAGCGGTACCGGTTCCCGCCGCGCGCATATGAGTGTGCCGATGCGCGCAAGCCGTCCAGGCAAAGCGACCCGGCGACCGCACTGAGCGTTAGGAAACAGACATGAAGCCCGACATCCACCCGGAGTACGTGGTCACCACCGTGACCTGCGCCTGCGGGAGCTCCTTCACCACGCGCAGCACCGCGACGAGCGGCGTGATCCACGCTGACGTCTGCTCGGCCTGCCACCCGTTCTACACGGGCAAGCAGAAGATCCTCGACACCGGTGGCCGGGTGGCGCGCTTCGAGGCGCGCTTCGGGAAGAAGGCCCAGAGCAAGTAGCTCTTTCAGGACGCCGGTTCGGGCGCGCTCGGTCGATCAAGAGCGCGCCGGAGCCGGCGTCCTTGGCGATTACGGGCGAATTCCTGAGTTGAAGGAGTGTGCGGTGAACCTCGATGAGATCATCAGTGAGTACGCGGACCTTGAGCAGCGGCTCGCCGATCCCGCCGTGCACGCCGACCAGGCGAAGGCCAGGACGTACGGGAAGCGCTACGCGGTCCTGACGCCCATCGTCGGGACCTACCGCGAGCTGGAGAGCGTCCGGGAGGACCTGTCCGCGGCCCGGGAACTGGCGGCGGAGGATCAGGCCTTCGCGGAGGAGGCGGCCGAGCTCGAGAGCCGCATCCCGGCTCTGGAGGAGAGGCTGACGCACCTGCTCGTCCCGCGTGACCCCAACGATGACAAGGACATCATCATGGAGATCAAGGCGGGTGAGGGCGGGCAGGAGTCCGCGCTGTTCGCCGGGGACCTCCTGCGGATGTACCTGAGGTTCGCGGAACGGGTCGGCTACAAGACCGAGGTCATCGACGCGCAGCACTCGGACCTGGGCGGCTACAAGGACGTCACGGTCGCGATCAAGGGCAAGGAGGGCGTCTGGTCCCGGCTCAAGTTCGAGGGCGGCGTCCATCGTGTCCAGCGGGTGCCGGTGACCGAGTCGCAGGGCCGCATCCACACGTCGGCGGCCGGGGTGCTCGTCTATCCCGAGGCCGAGGACGTCGACGTCCAGATCGATGCGAACGACCTGCGCATCGACGTCTTCAGGTCCAGCGGTCCCGGCGGTCAGAGCGTCAACACGACCGACTCGGCGGTCCGGATCACCCATCTCCCGACCGGCGTGGTCGTCTCCTGCCAGAACGAGAAGAGCCAGCTCCAGAACAAGGAGTCGGCGCTGCGCATCCTGCGTGCGCGGCTGCTCGCGATCGCCCAGGAGGAGGCCGAGGCCGCCGCCATGGCGGAGCGCAAGTCGCAGATCCGCACGGTCGACCGTTCCGAGCGGATCAGGACCTACAACTATCCGGAGAACCGCATCTCCGATCATCGCGTGGGCTTCAAGGCCTACAACCTCGACCAAGTCCTGGACGGCGATCTCGATGCGGTGATACAGGCATTGCTGGACGCTGAACTGTCGGAGAAGCTCGCTGCTCATTCGTCGTAGAGGCGTCTCGTTCCCAGACCGCCCGTGAGCCCATGCCGTAAGAGACCATGACCTTCCTGTTCGACGAGATCGCCCACGCCACCGCCCGGCTCGCTGAGGCGGGCGTTCCGTCACCGCGCACGGACGCCGAGGAAATTGCGGCTTTTGTCCATGGTGTGTCGCGTGGAACGCTGCACACGGTCAAGGACGCCGACTTCGACGCACTCTTCTGGGAGGGCATCGCCCGAAGGGAGGCCCGCGAGCCGCTCCAGCACATCACCGGCCGCGCCTACTTCCGCTACCTGTCGCTCGAGGTCGGTCCAGGGGTCTTCGTGCCCCGGCCGGAGACCGAGGTCGTGGCGGGCTGGGCCATCGACCGCCTGCGGGAGATGGACGTCACCTCGCCGGTCGTCGTGGATCTCGGCACCGGTTCGGGGGCGATCGCGCTGTCGATAGCCCAGGAGGTCGCGCTCGCACAGGTGCACGCCGTCGAGATCGACCCGGTGGCGTACGGCTGGGCCAAGCGGAACATCCTCGAGCACGGCCAGGGCCGGACCTCGCTCCACCCGGAGGACCTCGCCGACTGCCTGCCGGAACTCAACGGGCGCGTCGACCTGGTGATCTCCAATCCGCCGTACATCCCGCCGGGCGCGATCCCGCGTGATCCTGAAGTGCGCGACTACGACCCGTCCCGCGCCCTCTACGGCTCCGGGGACGACGGCCTCGACGAGGTCAGGGCGGTGGAGCGGACGGCCCGGCGGCTCCTGCGGCCCGGCGGATTCGTCGCGGTCGAGCACGCGGACGAGCAGGGGAACTCGGTGTACTGGCTGTTCCCCGAGGAGAAGGGCTGGCGTGACGTGCGGCTCCGCCAGGACCTGACCGGCCGCGACCGCTTCGTCACCGCCCGCCTGAACCAGGACTGACCTCTCCGGACCGCCGGGAACGGGCCTCCCGGCTGCCTCACGCGTGATCGCGGGGAGGAGTGGGGTGGGGCACGTGGCAGGATAAGCATGTGAGTCGACGGTATGACTGTGCCAATCAGGGTGAACGGGCCTCGGGGCTTATCGACGCCGCCTCGGTCGTACGGCGGGGCGAACTGGTGGTCATCCCCACCGACACCGTCTACGGCATCGGCGCGGACGCCTTCACCCACTCCGCCGTAACCGCACTCCTCGAGGCCAAGGGGCGCGGCAGGGACATGCCCGTTCCCGTGCTCGTCGGCACGGTCCGGGCCGCCAACGCCCTGGTCGAGAGCCTCGGCACGTACGGGCAGGACCTCGCCGACGCCTTCTGGCCCGGCCCCCTGACACTCATCCTGCGCGCCAACCGGTCGTTGTCGTGGGATCTCGGCGACACGAGGGGGACGGTCGCCGTCCGCATGCCGCTGCACCCCGTGGCCCTCGATCTCCTCAAGGAGACGGGTCCGATGGCGGTCTCCAGCGCGAACCGGTCGGGCGCCGCACCGGCGACCACCGCCGCCGACGCCGAGGAGCAACTGGGAGACTCGGTCTCCGTGTACCTCGACGGCGGCCCGTGCTCCGACAACGTGCCGTCCACGATCCTCGACCTCACCACCGCCGTGCCGCGGATCCTCCGCAAGGGCGCGATCCCCGTCGACAAGCTCCGCGGAGTCGTCGGGTACCTCGCCACGGAGGACTGAGCCCTCCAGTTCGTACGGCCATGTGGTCCCTGCGACGTGCGGGGCGAATCATGCCGTCTGGCTATCGGCGGGGTTGTGACGCGGCCTTCCGGGCTACCGTGAGGTGCGCCGATATCTCTGCCGGTAACTCTGCGGAGGCATGCCCATGGCCAAGCTCGATGGGATGGATCCGAAGCTCGTCCGCGAGATGCTGGCAGATCTCCAGCGGGCCGCGAAGCGACTGGACACCCTCGACGCGCGGATCGCGCAGCTGACCCGGGGAGCCGGCGTCGCGGTCCAGGCGACGCACCACCCGGCGGAGGTCGCCGACGCGTGCCGGGGGATGGTGAAAGACGTCACCGACCGCCTGGCCCTCCTCGAAAAGCAGGAGAAGCAGCGGCGGCAGGTCGGGCATGAGGCCCTGGTGGCGATCATCTCGTCGACCGCTCCGAAGAGGGCCGTCACCGATGACGGCCCTCGTGAGACGGGGAAGGGCGCAGGGCCCAAGCGTGAGCCGGTCACGCGTCCCCCCGAGAAGCCCGAGAAGCCCGAGAAGCGCGAGCCCGTCAGGCCGAGGTCCAAGCACGATCCCACGAAGCTGGGCCCCATCCCGGGTGACGGCGTGCACGGCGGATCCCCGCCCGGAGATTCCAAGCCGGGTGACTCGAAGCCTGGGGACTCGAAGCCAGGGGTCTGCCCGCCCGGCCAATCCGGGTCCGGCGGGCACGACGGCCCTCAGAGCGGATGGACGGGCACGCCGAATGGTCGTGTCTCAGATTCCGGGAAACACCGCCGTAGGCCCTATACAGGCCCGGCCAGGTCCCCTCACGATGACAGGTCCCACGACCTCCGCCCCCAGAGGCCGGGTTCGCCGGATCTGGCGGGAACGCCGGGAAGCCCCGACGCGACCGGCCCCGCCGGCTCCGGCCCCCGGACCGCGACAACACCCGCGGGCATGACGGCCGGACTGGGGCGGGATCCGGCCGCCGCGTTCGACCCGGCGGACGCCACCCGGAATCCCGTCACCGTGCGTGAGCCGTACCTGGTGCTGGGAGCGCCGGTGCCCGATGGCCCGCTCACCGGTCCGGGAGGCCTCGATCAGCGGCCTCCCGTGGAGGCGGGAGTCGATCCCCGTACGGCGTCCGCTGCCGGGACCTGGCAGGGCCTCCCGTTGCCGTCCGCGGTCCAGCCGGTCGACGTGGTCTCCTATCCCACCGGCAGGGCAGGCGACGACATGTTGTGGGTGCTCGTCGATCGCCGCCCCGAGACCGGGCCCATCTCGGTTCCCGGCCTGGCCACGCAGGCGGGGGAGGGGTGGGCGCCCACGGACGCCGATCCGAACGGCCGGTGGATGCCGGTGCAGGCGGAGCCGCACGGGAGGCACACGCGGGCGGAGCCGTACGCCGAGGACGGGCAGGCCGGCCCGTCCGCAACCGGTCGTCACCGCTCCCCGGGGCCGGCGGACGTGCGGGAGCGGCCCTGGGGTGATCTGTCATGAAGGCACGCGAGGGCGAGAGCGCATGGGAGGCACGATCGTGACGTACGTCGACCCGCCCGCACCGGTTCCGATGCAGCCCGGCGAGATGCCGCCGACCCCCTCGGGGACCGACCTGCTCAGCCCCGGCGGCCAGCCGACCGCGTGGGTGTTCAACCCGGAGTACCAGCGGCTCGTGGACCTGTGGCTGCAGGTGGTCCCGCTGATGGACCGGCTGACCGGCGCGCTGGACAAGCCGTACGAGCGGGCCAGGAGCAGGGACGTCTGGGACGCGCCCGTCGCGGAGCGTTACGTCCACGACCTGGCCGAATGGCGCGGCCGGCTGGGGATGTACCGCCAGGCGGTGCTCACCTCGATCAGCGACGAGGCCGCCGACACCCCCCGCTGGGTCCCCGGCGGCGTGGGGGCTCCGCACGCATTCTCCTGATCTCCGTTACCTACAGCTTGGGCAAAGGACCGCTCGTCGAGAACCCGTTCGCGACACGGGGTTTACATTGAGAGGAGTGTCGTCCCCGGTATACGGGCGGATTTCAATGGACAAGTCGGAGCCGTTCTACGGGCCGGATTTCTCCCAGCTGGCGCGGGAGGATCCAGAGGTCGCCCAGGTCCTGCTGGACGAGGTGGCCAGGCTGCGCGGCGGCCTCCAGTTGATCGCCAGTGAGAATCTCGCCTCCGGCGCGGTGATGGCGGCGCTCGGGTCGAGCCTCACCGACAAGTACGCCGAGGGCTATCCAGGCCGCAGGTACTACGGCGGGTGCGAGGTGGTCGACCGGGCGGAAAGCCTGGCCATCGACCGGGCGAAGGCCCTGTTCAAGGCCGACCACGCCAACGTCCAGCCGCACAGCGGCGCCTCGGCGAACCTCGCGGCGTACGCGGCGCTGCTCCAGCCGGGGGACACGGTTCTGGCGATGGCCCTCCAGCACGGCGGCCATCTCACGCACGGCTCCCACGTCAACTTCTCCGGCCGGTGGTTCGACGTCGTCTCCTACGGCGTCCGCCGCGACACGGAACTCATCGACTACGACGAGGTGCGCGAACTCGCGATCCGGCACAGCCCCAAGATGATCATCTGTGGCGCCACGTCGTATCCGCGGTTGATCGACTACTCGATCTTCCGCGGGATCGCCGACGAGATCGGCGCCTGGCTGTTCGTCGACGCGGCCCACACGATCGGTCTGATGGCGGGGGAGGCGATCCCGTCGGCCGTGCCGTACGCGGACGTCGTGTCCTTCACCACGCATAAGACGCTGCGCGGGCCGCGCGGGGGCGGGCTGCTGTGCACGGAGGAGCTGACGCAGCGGATCGACCGCGCGGTGTTCCCCTTCACGCAGGGCGGGCCGCTCATGCATGTGATCGCGGCCAAGGCGGTGGCGTTCGGCGAGGCGCTCAGGCCGGACTTCAAGCGCTACGCGGCCATGACCGTCGAGAACGCGGCCGCGCTGGCCGAAGGGCTGGCGGCCGAGGGGATGCGGCCGGTGTCCGGTGGCACGGACACCCACCTCACCCTCATCGATCTGCGTGACCTGGGGGTGAGCGGCGCCGAGGCCGAGCGTCGCTGCGCCGCCGCCGGGATCACGCTCAACCGCAACGTGATCCCCTACGATCCCGAGCCGCCCACCGTGACCTCCGGCGTCCGGGCCGGCACCCCCTGCGTGACCACGCAGGGGATGGGCGTGGGGGAAATGAAGGAGATCGCGTCCCTCGTCGCCCACGCCGTCCGCGATCCCGGTGCGGTAACGTCGGTGCTCCAACGGGTAAAGGTGCTGACCGCCACGCATCCGGCATATCCCCGTGAAGAATGAGGCGGTCTGTGCTGATTTCTCGTCACATGCGGTTCTCCCATACAGGAAACTAGGTCCGTGCGCGAATATCTCCTCTTGGCGCTCGTGGCGGCATCGGTCACCTTCCTGCTCGTGCCCCCGGTCAGAGCCTTCGCCGTGCGCATCGGCGCGGCTCCCGAAGTGCGGGAACGAGACGTGCACAAGGTGCCCACCCCCCGGCTGGGGGGTCTGGCGATGTTCGGCGGGCTGGGCGCGGGCCTGCTGGTGGCCAACCATCTGCCCTATGTGGGCGACGCGTTCGGCAACGGCCAGACGACCACGGCCCTGTTCCTAGCCGGCGGCCTGATCGTCGTGACCGGCTTTCTGGACGACTGGCTGGGGATGGACTCCCTCGTCAAGCTCGGCGGTCAGATCGGGGCGGGCGGCCTGCTGGTCTACTTCGGGATGTACCTCCCGTGGCTCCCGCTCCCTCAGTTCCTCGGCGGATCCACCGGCCTCGACACCACGCTCCGCACGGTCATCACGATCATGGTCGTGGTCGTCGTGATCAATGCGGTGAACTTCGTCGACGGCCTGGACGGCCTGGCCGCCGGCATCGTGGGCATCGCCGCCATGGCGACGTTCGCCTATTCCGTCGCGCTCTCCCAGACGAGCGGCGGCTCCCGGATCAACATGACGGCCGCGATCGCCGCCATCCTGATCGGGATGTGCCTGGGCTTCCTGCCGCACAACTTCAATCCGGCCAAGATCTTCATGGGCGACACGGGCTCCATGCTGATCGGCCTGCTCCTGGCGACGTCGCTGATCACCATCACGTCTTCGGTCGAGCCGAGCGCGGTCGGGATCAACAGGTTCCCCGTCCTGCTGCCCCTGATCCTGCCGATCGCCGTCATGGTGCTGCCCCTGGCGGACCTCATCCTGGCGGTCGTCCGCCGCACGTCCGCCGGCCGGTCGCCCTTCGCGCCCGATCGCGGCCACCTGCACCACCGGCTGCTCGACATCGGGCACTCGCATCGCCGCAGTGTTCTGATCATGTACGCGTGGACGTTCCTGTTCGCCTTCACCATCGTCGGCCTGTCGATCGGCGGAGTGCCGCTCATCGTGTTCCCGCTCACGATCCTGCTCGCGGTCGGCGTGCTCGTACTGATGGGACTGCCCAGGTGGCGGCGCCAGCGCGAGGAACTCCGCCAGCGCAAGGCGGCGACGCAGATCGTGATCCCCGAACTTCCGGACGTGGCCGAGCACAGGGCGCCGGTCCGGTCCCACCCCTATCCGCAGTCCGACGGCACGGCCCAGATCCCCAATCAGTCCCGAATCTCGCCTCCCGCGGACGTCCTGGTCGCGGGCCGGCCCCAGGTGCCGAACCAGCCCCAGATGCCCGGCCGGTCGCCGGCTCAACACCAGTCGCCTCCCCAGCCGCCTGCCCGCCCGGCAAACGTGACCACTGGCACAGTCTCCTGAAAGGGCAGGTAAAGGCGGCCCCGCGGAGCTTGTGATAGCTTTCACTAACAGGGACGCGCCGCACTGCGTCCCTAGAGGTAGCAATCGCTCGTTTGACAACCGATGATGGAGTTCCGATGCAGGCCAACGACGTGCGCGTGCTCAAGGGCGCCGCCGTGCCGACCCTCGCAGTGGGTCTTCTCGCCGTCGTTCTGGCGGCGGTTCTGACCGGAGTCAAGGGAGCGCTGGGAGCCGGCATCGGCCTTGTCCTGGTCGCGGTCTTCTTCACCCTCGGCCTGGTCGTCGTCTCGTGGGCCGGGCGGGTCTCGCCCGTGGCCATGATGGCCGCGGCCGTCGTGGGATACGTCGTGAAGGTGCTCGCGATCATGGCGATGCTCACCGCCTTCCAGGGGACCACCGCCTTCAACTCCCGAGCGTTCGCTCTGAGCGTCATCGCGTGCACCCTGACGTGGACCGTCGGTGAGATGCGCGGATTCCTGAAGCTGAAGATGTTGTACGTCGAGCCCGACGCCCAGGTTCCCGGCCGGGGCTCGAGATGATCAAGCTTGCGGGTCAGCCCGATATGACTAGTCCCCCCGGCTCCTGCTATCGTCGTGCGCGCGATGAGCGAACAGGAGCGCAGGCCCGAGAGCGACGGCCGCGACTTCGCCGACGCCGCCTGGTCGGTCCCGAGCTATCTGCTGTCGGGGATCCTGGTTTGGGGCGGTCTCGGCTGGTTGCTGGCCAAGTGGTCCGGTGTGCACGCGTTCATCCCCATAGGTGTCATTCTCGGCGCGGTACTCGCGGTCTACCTCGTGTACCTGAAGTACGGCCGCTGAAGGCTGCCGGCTTCCCACGCTCTTCTGTTGATCAATCACGTTGAAGGGAACGCCCGTGCGCGAGCGTAGCGAGCGGACGAACAACCACAGCATGTCTCGGATATCACAGTCCGAGCAGGTAACCGAGGTGGTCACGTGACCCCCTCAATCGTCCTTGCCGAAGACTTCCAGGCGCCGGGGCCGTCGATCTTCGACTTCCCCCCGCTCTACGACGGAGCACCGGCCTGGCTGACCAAGCCGACGGTCTTCGCCGTCGTCGGCGCCCTCCTGGTGGTCGCCTTCGCCTGGAGCGCGTTCGCCAAGCCGCAGCTCGTGCCGCGGGGGATGCAGAACATCGGCGAGAAGGGTTACGAGTTCGTCCGTGACCAGGTCGCCCGGCCGTTCCTCGGCAAGGACGCCGAGCGCTGGATGCCGTTGCTCCTCAGCTTGTTCTTCCTGATCCTGCTGTGGAACTTCTTCGGTGTCGTCCCGCTGATCCAGATCCCGATCGCGTCGCACATCGCCTTCCCCGCGGTGTTCGCGATCGTGATCTATGTGATCAAGGTATACCTCGGCATCAAGCATCAGGGCCTGGGCGGCTATTTCAAGAACATGATGTTCCCGCCGGGACTGCCGAAGCCGATCTACGTGCTGCTGGCGCCGATCGAGTTCATGTCGAACCTGATCATCGCGCCGTTCACGCACGCCGTACGACTCTTCGCGAACATGTTCGCGGGACACCTCATCCTGGCCTTCTTCAGCGCCGTCGGATTCTGGTTCCTCTTCGAGAAGCTCACCCCGCTCGGCGCCGGTCTCGGCGTCCTGGGCGTGGTCATGACCATCGCCATGACCGGCTTCGAGATCTTCATCCAGTTTCTGCAGGCGTTCCTCTTCACGTTGCTCGCCGCGATGTACATCGGCGGCTCGCTGCACTCGGATCACTGAGAACCAACTCTGACGTAGTCCAGACCGGTGAAAGAACTCACCGGCCGACCAGTAAAGGAAAACAGCAATGAGCGTTCTCGCTGAGGTCACCGGCAACATCGGCGCCATCGGTTACGGTCTTGCCGCCATCGGCCCCGGCATCGGCGTGGGCATCATCTTCGGTCAGGGCGTGCAGGCCATCGCGCGCCAGCCCGAGGCGTACGGCCTCATCCGTCAGAACATGCTGCTGGGCTTCGTTCTGACCGAGGCCCTGGCCCTGATCGGCCTCGTCGCCCCCTTCATCTACCCCAAGAGCTGACGTAACACTCTGACGGAAGGCTGCACCCATGACTATGGCAGCTACGCTCCTGGCGGCTGAGGAAGCGCAGAACCCGCTGCTTCCGCATGCCGCGGAGCTGGTCGTCGGCAGCTTCGCCTTCCTCGTCGTCTTCATCGTCGTCGGTAAGATCCTCACCCCGCGCATCCAGAAGACGCTGGCTGAGCGGACCGAGGTGATCGAGGGCGGGATCAAGAAGGCCGAGGACCTTCAGGCCGAAGCTCAGCAGACCCTGGAGCAGTACCGGACCCAGTTGGCGGAGGCCCGCCAGGAGGCGTCCCGGTTGCGGGAAGAGGCGCGCGAGCAGGGCGCCCAGATCAAGGCCGAGCTCCGCGAGGAGGCCCAGGCCGAGGCGCGTCGCCTCGTCGAGGCCGCTCACGCGCAGATCGAGGCCGACAGGCAGCAGGCGGTCGCCCAGCTGCGCGCCGAGATCGGCCGGTTGTCGGTCGAGCTCGCGGGCCGCATCGTCGGTGAGTCGCTGGAGGACGAAGCCCGCCAGCGCCGCACCATCGACCGGTTCCTCGAGGAGATCGAGGCCCGTCCGGAAGCGGTCCGCTGATGTCGGCCCGAGCCGGTTCGGTGCGCTTCGCCTCGCCGGAGCATGTTGCCGGCGTGGCCGGACGAGAAGCGGTGAGTGACAGATGAGGGGTCTGAGCAGGGCCGCGCTGGCGGAGGTCGAGGAGCGGTTCAACGCCGTCGCGGCGTCCGCCGACCTCGGCACGCTCGCCGACGAGCTGTTCGCCGTCACCGATCTGCTCGACCGCGAGCACGGGCTTCGCCGGAACCTGTCGGACGCCTCGCGCCCCGCGGAGCAGAAGGAGCAGGCCGTCCGTGGCCTGCTCCAGGGCAAGGTCAGTGAGGCCGCGCTTGAGGTCGCGGTCGCCGCGGTCCGTGCCAAGTGGTCGAGGTCCGGCGACCTCCCCGACGCCGTCGAGCGCATCGGGGTCACGGCCGCCGCGGCCGAGGCCGAGTCGGCGGGCAAACTCGACGAGGTCGAGGACGAGCTGTTCCGCTTCGGACGGATCCTGTCGGCCAACCCCACGTTGCGGCGCGCGCTGGTCGACGCCGCGATTCCGGGGGAGCGCAAGCAGGAGCTCCTCGCCGGCCTGATCGGCGACAAGGTCGCGCCCTCCACTCTCCGTCTGGTGACGCAACTGGTCGTCCACCAGCGGGGACGTAGCCTGGAGACGGCTCTGGAGGAGTTCGGCTGGATCGTCGCCAGGACGCGCGAGCGCCTGGTCGGTGTCGTCCGCAGTGCCGTTCCGCTTTCGGAGGCGCAGAAGCAGCGGCTCGCCGCCTCGTTGCGAGCCACGTACGGGCGCGACGTCCACTTGAACGTCGAAGTGGACCCGGAGGTGCTCGGAGGGTTCTCCATCAGGATCGGAGACGACCTCATCGACACCACCATCGCTGGACGTATCGAAGAAGTCCGCCGCCGGTTGGCCGGCTAAGGCGAATAGGGAGACGAAAGAGAGATGGCGGAGCTTACGATCCGGCCGGACGAGATCCGGGACGCGCTTGAGCGCTTCGTCCAGGCGTACGAGCCGGAAGGTGCCGCGCGCGAGGAGATCGGGACCGTCGCCGACGCAGGCGACGGCATCGCCCATGTCTCCGGCCTGCCCTCGGCGATGGCCAATGAGCTGGTCGAGTTCGAGGACGGCACGCGTGGCCTGGCGTTGAACCTGGACGTCCGGGAGATCGGTGTGGTCATCCTGGGCGACTTCAGCAAGGTCGAGGAGGGACAGCAGGTTCGCCGTACCGGCGAGATCCTGTCGGTCCCCGTCGGCGACAACTTCCTGGGTCGCGTCGTCGACCCCCTGGGCAACCCGCTGGACGGCAAGGGCGCCATCGAGGCCGAGGGCCGCCGCGCCCTCGAACTCCAGGCCCCCTCCGTGGTCCAGCGCCAGCCGGTGAAGCAGCCGCTGCAGACCGGCCTCAAGGCGATCGACGCCATGACGCCGATCGGCCGCGGGCAGCGCCAGCTGATCATCGGTGACCGCGGTACCGGTAAGACCGCGATCGCCGTCGACACGATCCTGAACCAGAAGGAGAACTGGCTCTCCGGCGACCCTGACAAGCAGGTCCGCTGCATCTACGTCGCGGTCGGCCAGAAGGGCTCGACGATCGCGCAGGTCAAGGGTCGCCTCGAAGAGCAGGGGGCGATGGAGTACACCACCATCGTCGCCGCCCCGGCGTCCGACCCGGCGGGCTTCAAGTACGTCGCCCCCTACACCGGTTCCGCCATCGGGCAGCACTGGATGTACCAGGGCAAGCACGTCCTCATCATCTTCGACGACCTCACGAAGCAGGCGGACGCGTACCGCTCGGTCTCCCTGCTGCTTCGTCGTCCGCCGGGCCGCGAGGCGTTCCCCGGCGACGTCTTCTACTTGCACTCGCGTCTGCTGGAGCGCTGCGCCAAGCTCTCCGACGACATGGGCGCCGGGTCGATGACGGGTCTGCCGATCGTCGAGACGAAGGGCAACGACGTCTCGGCGTTCATCCCGACCAACGTCATCTCCATCACCGACGGTCAGTGCTTCCTGGAGACCGACCTGTTCAACGCGGGCGTCCGTCCCGCCATCAACGTCGGTGTCTCGGTGTCCCGAGTCGGCGGATCGGCGCAGATCAAGGCGATGCGGAAGGTCGCCGGCACGCTGCGTCTGTCGCTGTCGCAGTACCGCGACCTCGAGGCCTTCGCCGCCTTCGCCTCCGACCTGGACGCGGCATCCCGCGCCCAGCTGGAGCGGGGCAGCCGTCTGGTGGAGCTGCTCAAGCAGTCGCAGTACAGCCCGTTCCCCGTCGAGAAGCAGGTCGTCTCGGTGTGGTCCGGCACGACCGGCGAGCTCGACGACGTGCCGATCGAGGACATCCGGCGCTTCGAGAGCGAGTTCCTGGACTACCTGTCCAGCCAGTACAAGGGTGTGCTCGACAGCCTCCGCGAGACCAAGGACCTGTCCGACGACACGGTCACCACGCTCAAGGACGCGATCGGCGAGTTCAAGAAGGGCTTCACGACCTCGAGCGGAGAGCTCCTGGTCAAGGACGTCCCGGTTGAGGCGCTCGCGGCGGACGAGGTCCGCCAGGAGACGATCGTGAAGCACGTCCGCAAGACCGAGAAGAAGTAGCGTATGGGTGCCCAGCTGAGACTGCTGCGGCGGCGGATCAAGTCGGTCAAGTCCACGGCGAAGATCACCCGCGCGCAGGAGCTGATCGCCTCGTCGCGCATCGTCAAGGCGCAGCAGCGGATGCACGCGGCCGTGCCGTACGAGCGTGAGATCACGCACGCGGTGTCCGCGGTCCTGTCGAACACCTCCAGCGTGGACCACCCGCTGACCGTCGCGAAGGAGCAGCCGGCCATGGCCGGCGTGCTCATCGTGACCAGTGACCGGGGTTTCTGCGGTGGCTTCAACGCCAACGTGCTGCGTGAGGCGGAGGCGCTGAAGGCGCACCTGTCCGGGCGCGGCCTTCAGGTGAAGCCCTTCGTGGTGGGTCGTAAGGGCATCACGTGGCACCGGTTCCGCAGCCGCGAGATGTCCGGCGAGTGGGACGGGTTCTCCGACAACCCGTCGTACGGCCACGCCAAGGAGATCGCCGACGCGCTCATCTCCTCGTTCAAGCAGGACGACGGCATCGACGAGATCCACATCGTCTACACCGAGTTCGTCTCGATGTTGACGCAGGAGGTCGTCGTCAAGCGGATCCTGCCGCTCGAGGTCGAGGAGGCCGAGGCGACGCCGGAGACCGTGATGCCGTACTACGAGTTCGAGCCCACGGCTGGTGACGTGCTCGACTCCCTTCTGCCGCGCTACATCGAATCGCGGATCTTCAACGCGCTGCTCCAGTCGGCTGCCTCCGAGCACGCCGCCCGGCGCCGGGCGATGAAGTCCGCCACCGACAACGCCAACGAGCTCATCTCCGTGTTCACCCGCCAGATGAACCAGGCTCGCCAGGCTGAGATCACCCAGGAAATCAGCGAGATCGTCGGTGGCGCGAACGCGCTCGCTGACGCCGCAGCGGGGAAAGAGTGATATGACCGCACAGACTGTTGAGACCAGCGTGGGCCGTGTCGCCCGCGTCACCGGTCCTGTCGTCGACGTGGAGTTCTCCGTCGACGACATGCCCGACATCTACAACGCCCTCACCGTTGACGTCACGCTCGGCGAGGAGACCAAGGTCCTGACCCTCGAGGTCGCCCAGCACCTGGGCGACAACATGGTCCGGGCCATCTCGATGCAGCCGACCGACGGTCTCGTCCGCGGCGCGGCCGTCTCCGACACCGGGGCGCCGATCTCGGTGCCGGTGGGCGACATCGTCAAGGGCCACGTGTGGAACGCCCTGGGCGAGCCGCTCGACGTGCCCAAGGCCTCGCTCGAGGTCACCGAGAAGTGGGGCATCCACCGCCCGTCGCCGCCGTTCGACCAGCTCGAGGCGCGTACGGAGATGCTGCCCACGGGCATCAAGGTCATCGACCTGCTCACGCCGTACGTCAAGGGTGGCAAGATCGGCCTGTTCGGCGGCGCGGGCGTCGGCAAGACCGTCCTCATCCAGGAGATGATCCGCCGCGTCGCGCTGAAGTTCTCGGGCACCTCGGTGTTCGCGGGCGTCGGCGAGCGCACCCGTGAGGGCAACGACCTCTGGCTGGAGATGGAGGAGGCGAACGTCCTCAAGGACACCGCGCTCGTCTTCGGCCAGATGGACGAGCCGCCGGGCACGCGTCTGCGCGTCGCCCTGTCCGCTCTGACGATGGCGGAGTACTTCCGCGACGTGCAGAAGCAGGACGTTCTGCTGTTCATCGACAACATCTTCCGGTTCACCCAGGCGGGCTCGGAGGTCTCCACCCTCCTCGGCCGCATGCCGTCCGCGGTGGGTTACCAGCCCACCCTGGCCGACGAGATGGGCGTGCTCCAGGAGCGCATCACCTCGACGCGTGGACACTCGATCACCTCCATGCAGGCGATCTACGTGCCCGCCGACGACATCACCGACCCGGCGCCGCACAACGCGTTCGCGCACCTCGACGCGCAGACCGTGCTCTCGCGGCCCATTTCGGAGAAGGGCATCTACCCCGCGGTGGACCCGCTCGACTCCTCCTCGCGAATCCTCGACCCCGTGGTCATCGGGGACGAGCACTACGCGGTGGCCCAGGAGACCAAGCGGATCCTGCAGAAGTACAAGGAACTGCAGGACATCATCGCGATCCTCGGCATCGACGAGCTCTCCGAAGAGGACAAGGTCACCGTCCAGCGGGCCCGCCGGATCGAGCGATTCCTGTCCCACCCGATGTACGCCGCCGAGGCGTTCACCGGGCAGCCCGGCGAGTTCGTGCCGCTGGACGAGACCATCGCCTCCTTCAAGGGCCTCTGCGCGGGTGAGTACGACCACCTGCCCGAGCAGGCGTTCTTCATGGTCGGCGGCATCGAGCAGGCCATCGCGAAGGCGAAGGACCTCGAGCGCTAGTCGCCTGAGACGCCGGTACGGCAGGCCGTGCCGGCGTCTCCTGTCTCCTTGGAAGGAGGAGCTGAGAAGTGGCAAAGCTTCGCGTAGGCGTCGTATCGCCGGAACGTGAGATCTGGTCGGGCGAAGCCGACATGGTGATTGCCAAGACCGTCGACGGCGAGATCGGTATTATGCCGGGACACGCTCCTGTTCTCGGCGTCCTCGTCGAGGGCGGGGTCTTGCGCGTCAAGCGCGACGGCGAGGGCGACCTCGTCGCGGCGGTGCACGGCGGCTTCCTGTCTGTCGCGGACAACGACGTGTCGGTCCTGGCGGAGGCGGCGGAGCTCGGCTCCGAGGTCGACGTCGCGGCCGCGAAGGACGCCCTGCAGCGTGCCCAGGCCTCGATCGAGGCCGATCAAGAAGACGCGGACGCACGGCTTGAAGCCAAGCGTGCCGCGGCCCGGCTGCGTGCGGCCGGCGAAGAGGTCTGATCTTGTAAGGGGGGCGGCGATGGCGGCGCTGACGATTCTTCTGGGCGTCTGCTCCGTGGCCGCACTCCTCCTGTTTCGCGGTATTGCCCTGGCTCGAAGCCGGGGCACTGTCGTCTGTCGGGTACGCCGGGGGGACACGGGCTGGCAAAGCGGGGTAGCCCGCTACGTCGGAGGAGAGCTCCACTGGATCCCCTTCATCGGACTGCGACTGAGGCCGCGCCACGCGATTGCGAGGCGCGGCCTTACTGTTTCCAGCCGGCGGCGGCTGACGACGGGCGAAGGCCCCGCGGGGTACTGGACGGTCGTGTGCTCGGCTGAGCGGGGGCCGCTCTCGCTCGCGATGAGCGAGGACGCGCTGACCGGCTTCCTCGCCTGGCTGGAGTCGGCCCCGCCCAGCGCCCACCTCGACGCTGTGTAAATTGCGCTGCGCTTGATTGCCTCGCCTCCGGCTCGGCGGGTTCGCGGCGCCTTAGAGGCGATGTCTTCCCTCGTCGTTCGGGGTCGCTCGTACCTCGCTCCCCGCTCTCTCCTCAGTCCAGACGCCGCCGCGCCCCTCACATGACGGTTGCCCACCGCAGGTCAGTCTTCGTGTTCTTCGAGCTTCAGGGTCCTGCAAGGGGACACAGCGCAATCAGACACACCTCAGCGCGTGCCGCCGGGTTTCCAGAGGATCTCGTCGCCCTCCGCCACGATCCGGCAGAGGATGAACAGCAGGTCGGAGAGCCGGTTCAGGTACTTCGCCGTCAGCGGGTTGACGTCGTCGTGAGCCTCGAGCGCCGACCAGGCCGTCCGCTCCGCCCGCCGTACGACCGTGCGGGCGACGTGGAGGAACGCGGTGGCGGGGGCGCCTCCGGGCAGGATGAAACTGCGCAGTGGTTTCAGCGACGCGTTGAACCGGTCGCACTGCTCCTCGAGCCACACGATGTAGGACTCCTCCACACGCAACGGAGGGAACTCCGGGTTCTCCGTCACCGGCGTGCAGAGGTCCGCCCCCACGTCGAAGAGCTCGTTCTGCACCCGGGTCAGCACCGCGACGACGTCGTCAGGGAGGCCGCGGACCTCCGTGGAGAAGCCGCCGACGGCGATGGCGACGCCGAGAGCGGCGTTGGCCTCCTCCACGTCGGCGTAGGCCGCGAGGCGGGGGTCGGTCTTGTGGGTCCGGCTCATGTCGCCGAGAGTCGTCGTCCCGTCGTCGCCCGTCCTGGTGTAGATCTTCGACAGCACGACCGGCTTGTCGTCATCGGCTCGCGTCATGTCGTTCAGCGTAACCAGCCAGGCGGCGGCCGCTCGCCGTCCGGGTCCTCGGGCGGGCCGTGGCCGTACGGTTCAGACGCCGAAGGCGCAGCGGAAGATGTGCACGGCGGCGTCGATCACCTTGTCGGTCGGTGGGGCGGGGTTGGCGAGCACCCACTCGATCAGCAACTCCGTGATGGCTCCGATCAGGCCGAGGGAGAGCAGGTGCGTTTCGAGGGGGAGGCGATGCGGCACGTCCTGAACGACGCCTTCGATGATCTCCGAGAAGGCCTTGACCGTGTGCTGCCGGGCGGCGGTGAGCACGCTCCCGGCCCGGCGGACCTCTAAATGCATCACCCGAGCACGCCGGACGTCCTTGGTGACGAACCGAACGTACTCCGCGATGCCGGCGACGATCCGCTCGTCCAACGTCGGCGGCGCCTTGTCGATCGCCTGGTTGACGGATGTGAGGGTCTCCTCCACACACCGGTCGTAGACCGCGCGCATCAGATCCTCGCGGCTCGAGAAGCACTCGT
Source organism: Planotetraspora silvatica (assembly GCF_016863315.1). GTDB lineage: Bacteria > Actinomycetota > Actinomycetes > Streptosporangiales > Streptosporangiaceae > Planotetraspora > Planotetraspora silvatica. Next base: position 154,087 of record NZ_BOOQ01000013.1, on the reverse strand, counting down.
AGAAGGCCCGGTTCGAGATGCGCGCGGTGGTGCACAACTTCTCAATGGTCGTGGCGTGGAACCCGGGATGTGCGAAGAGCGTGTAGGCCGCCGTTATGAGCCGTTCCCTTCGGTCGGCGAGCCGCTCCGCGGCAGACATGCCCCGGTAGTCACGTCCCGTCAATGTTCCACCTCGCGCCGTCATGCCCCCCGGAATCTTCCATTATGAAGGCAAGATCCTTTATACGGAAGTGCCATGAAACGGGCACCTTCCGCATATGCCGAGGTGGCCAGAAGGCTTGACAGCCGGATCGACCGGACACTCTGTCATGGCTGGATCGCGTCGCTGCGACCACCCATCGTGGCCCGGCCGTCTGTGATCATCCGTCGCGGCGGCTCTTCCAGCGGAACGTCGTCAGGCACAACACGACGCCACCGATCAGCCACGCGGCGAGGACCAGGGCGACGCGATCGAGTTCGTACGACTTAGCGGCTTCCAAGGCGGCTCCGCCGTCCCCCAGGAAGACCGAACGGAAGCCCTGGCACATCCACTTCAGCGGGAAGACCGATGCGATGTTCATCAACCACTGAGGCATCGCGGTGAAGGGGATGAAGACGCCGGAGACGAACTGCAGGACCACGAAGGGCATGCTGATCACGGCCGCGGCGCTCTTGGCCGATCTCGGCAGGCTGCTCGCCGCGATGCCCAGCAGCGCCGAGCCCGAGACGCCGAGCACGAACACCCAGGCGAACGTCAGCCACCTCGATGCCTCGGAGGGCAGGTCTAGGTCGTACAGCGTGACGCCGATGGCCAGCAGGATGGCCACTTCGAGGACTGCGATGAGCAGTACGACGAGTACCTTGCCGACGAAGTAGGCACTGGGCGGCATCGGCGTGCCCGCCAGCCGCTTGAGCGTGCCGTCCTGGCGCTCGGTCGCTATGCCGATGCCGAGGTTCTGGAAGCCCGCCCCCATGACGCCCGCGCCGATCAGGCCTGCGGTGTACAGCTGGGAGACGGTGACTCCTGTGCCTTCCAGTTCGCCGGCGAAGATGGAGCCGAACAGGACGAGCAGGATGATCGGGAAGGCGAACGTGAAGACGACCGCGTCCTTCTCCCGGAAGAACATCTTCGTCTCCGCCGCCGCACGGGCCAGGCTCACCGTGACGATGGACGGCATCGGCGCGGAGGTGACGGCGGCGGGCGGTGCGTGGGTGGTTTCGACTGCTTCAGCCATGGGGGACCTCGGTGGGGTGGTGAGGGATGAGTCTGTGCGCCGGCCGAGCCGGCAGCCGATGGGCGGAGTCCGGGTCAGGAGGGCTCGATCAGGCGGAGGTAGATGTCCTCGAGCGAGGGACGGGTGACGGCCAGCTCGGGGATCTCGCCGTCGAAGCGCTGACTGAGCTCCAGCACGGTCTCCGTCGGGGTGTCGGTCTCAATGGAACCGTCCGCCCAGGTCACGCGGGCCTTGGCCGTCGCACGGCCGCCCAGGGTCGACGGATCTCCCTCCGCGACGATCTTCCCTCGGGAGATCACCGCGACGCGGTCGGCCAGTGTCTCGGCCTCTTCGAGATAGTGGGTGGTCAGCACGATCGTGGTGCCGCCATGGGCCAGGCCCGAGATCAGATCCCAGAAACGACGGCGTGACTCGGGGTCGAAGCCCGTCGTCGGCTCGTCCAGGAACAGCAGTTGGGGTCGGCCGACGACGCCGAGGGCCACGTCGACCCGCCGCCGCTGCCCGCCGGATAGCTGGCGGATGCGTTTGCCCGCGCTCTCGGTGAGCCCCACCATCTCGATGACCTCATCCGGGTCACGGGAGTCCGGGTAGTACGTCGCGTAGAGCCGCATGATCTCGCGGACGGTCAGCTCGGGAGCGTCCGCGTTCGTCTGCAGGACGATGCCGATCCGGGAGCGCCACTGCCGGGTGGGCCGTCCGGGATCGGCGCCGAGCACGCTCACCTCGCCGGAGTCCCGCTTCCGGTAACCCTCGAGGATCTCGACCGTCGTCGACTTGCCCGCTCCGTTGGGGCCGAGGATGGCGAACACCTCGCCGTGTTCGATCTCCAGATCGATCCCGGCGACCGCTTCGACGCCGCTGTAGAGCTTCGTCAACCCTCGCACCTGTATGGCGTGTTTCATGCCTATAGGTTCGTTGATCTACGGCTGTCGCGTCACCTCCGATCGGATGATTCGCCGGTCGTTCGCGGGGAGGGAACGGCCGCGCGGCCCGGCCGGCGGCGGGTGAGACGCCGGCCGGGAGGCTTCGACCGTCAGGCCTCGAGGATCTCGAACCGCTCGGCGATGGCCGTGAAGAGGAGATCGTCCTCTTCCGGTACGGACGACCCGCAGCCGAGGCAGAACCGCACGTCGTCGTGGACGACGAAGTATTCACGGACGGCCCAGACCCGGCCGGCGTCGTGCCTGGCGCAGTCGAGCCGGGCGGCCGCGCGTCCTGCGATCTCCACGTCGGTGATCTGGAAGTCGCGGAATCCCGCTGATTCCAGGATCGGCTGGACCAGTTCGGCCGCGTCGACCGCGGTCGAGCCCGGCCGTGGGAACCCCCGGAAGACGATGACGCTGCGCCTGCGATCGGTCGGCTGGCCGAACCTGGCGGTCTCCATTGGGCTGTTCTTCAGGTTCGGTGGCCGTTCATCCCAGTCCTCGGGGACATGTACGGCGTAGCCGAACTCGGGCTTTTCTATGCGCTGCCATTCCATGTGCCGCTCCTCGGCGTCGACGCGTCGCAGGTGCCTGAGGGCAGCGGTGTAGGACTCTCCGGTACGGCGGGCGCGTTCACGGACACGACGCTTGAAGTGCTTGTTCGCTGTCATCAGACCCTCGACACCACGAAGGCTCGACCCCCGGCGAGGAACCCAGTGGCGGGCGGATGACCAGCGATCCGAGGCAGCGAGTCCCCTTTGCCTCCACCGGGCGGCCCTGCCGGGGAGGGCCGAAGGAGGTTGGGCGTCGGATCAACGCCGGACCCCAGAATAACCCAGACGGCGCGTCAGAACAGGGTGGGGTTCTCCGGCTCGATGCCGCGCAGGCCGTCGTAGTCGAGGATGACGCAGTCGATGCCGCGGTCCGCGGCGAGCACCCGGGCCTGGGGCTTGATCTCCTGGGCGGCGAAGACGCCCTTGACCGGCGCCAGCCGCGGATCCCGGTTGAGCAGCTCCAGGTAGCGCGTCAGCTGCTCCACGCCGTCGATGTCGCCTCGCCGCTTGATCTCGATGGCGACGCTGCCGCCCAGGTGGTCGCGGCACAGGATGTCCACAGGGCCGATCGCCGTCATGTACTCGCGGCGGACCAGCGACCAGCCCTCGCCGAGGGTGGTGATGTGCTCGGCGAGCAACTCCTGGAGATGGGCCTCGACGCCGTCCTTCTGCAGGCCGGGATCGATGCCGAGCTCGTGGCTCGAGTCGTGGAGGATCTCCTCGATCGTCAGCACGAGCTTCTCGCCGGTCTTTCCGTGGATCACCGACCAGGTGACCGATCCGTCGATGTTCTCCTCGCGGATCTTGCACGGCGGATTCATCCAGTTGAGCGGTTTGAAGGCCCGGTCGTCCGCATGAATGGAGACCGAGCCGTCCGCCTTGATCAGGATGAGCCGGGGCGCCATCGGGAGATGGGCCGTCAGTCTTCCCACGTAGTCCACGCTGCACCGCGCGATGACGAGCCGCATGGGCGCCAACCCTACCGGGCTTGCGGCTGTGACGAGGCCCTCTGGAAAACTGACTCCATGACACGGACGTTCGAGACGGTCGGAGTCGTCGGGCTCGGGACGATGGGCGCGGGCATCGCGGAGGTGTTCGCCCGCGCGGGGATGCGAGTGATCGGCGTCGAGGCCGACGAGGAGGCACTCGGGAGAGGCCGCGGGCATCTTTCGACCTCCACGTCCAGGGCCGTCGCGAAGGGCAGGATGACCGCCGAGCAGCAGGCCGCCCTCCTCGGCCGGATCACCTTCACCACCTCCCGTGAGGATCTGGCGGACGCCGATCTCGTCATCGAGGCGATCCCCGAGATCATGGAGTACAAGCGGGGCCTGTTCTCGGATCTCGACCGGATCTGCAAGCCGTCCGCGGTGCTCGCCACCAACACCTCCTCGCTCTCGGTGACCGCCATCGCCGCCACGACCTCGCGCCCCGCGCAGGTGGTCGGCATGCACTTCTTCAACCCCGCACCGGTCATGAAGCTGGTCGAGGTGATCAGCACCGTCGTGACCGAGGACGGCCTGGCCGCCGAGATCGCCGACCTCGCCCGGCGGCTCGGCAAGACGCCGGTGACGGTCGGCGACCGGGCGGGCTTCGTGGTCAACCGGCTGCTGCTCGGCTACCTCAACCACGCCTGCGGCCTGCTCGAATCAGGCCTCGCCGGCCGGGACGACATCGACGCGGCCGTGAAGCTCGGTCTCGGCCTTCCGATGGGCCCCTTCACGCTGCTCGACCTCATCGGTCTCGACACGTCGTACGAGGTGTGCGAGGTGTTGTTCCGCGAGAGCCGGGACCGCCGCCACGCACCGGCCCCCGTCCTGCGCGAGTTCGTCACCGCGGGGCTGCTCGGCCGGAAGACGGGCCGGGGTTTCTACTCCTACGCCGCTCCCACCCCCGCCGCCCACGAGCCCGGGCCCAGGGCCGTCGTGTCGATGGTGGGCATCGTCGGCAGCGGGCCCGAGGTCGCCGGCCTGGTCGCCGACCTCGACGCCGCCGGATTCAAGGCGACCGTGGCAGAAAGGTCCGATCTCACCCCGGTGGCCGACGCCGACGTGGTCGTCGCGCTCTCGGACCGGCCCGTCATCGAACTCGCCGTACGGCTCCCGCATCCCGAACGGCTCGTCGGCCTGCACCTGGTGGGCGACCGCGTGGCCGAGGTGGCCTCGACCGTCCTCACGTCCGAGGATGTGGCGGGAGCCGTACAGGATCTGGTGACCGTGCTCAGGCGCACGCCGGTGCGGTGCGGCGATCGGGCCGAACTGGTCGTCAACGCGCTGCTCTATCCCTATCTCAACGACGCCGTCCGCATGCTGGACTCGGGCTACGCGACGGCCGCGGACATCGACGACGCGATGAGGCTGGGCTGCGGCTATCCCGCCGGGCCGTTCGAGATGCTCGACGCCATCGGGCTGGAGCGGGTCAGGGACGGCCTGCGCGCGCTCTACGCCGAGTATCGCGAGCCGTCGTTCGCTCCCGCGCCGCTCCTCGACCAGCTCGTGACGGCCGGTGTGCCGGGATTCCGCGCGTACGCGCGCTGAAGCGGGCCTGGAAGAATGCGGGATGATATGCCGTTCTGTCCTGTGTCAGGTGATCGCTTGCAGGACACATCCCCTCGAGGAGGACTGACGCCGTGAGCCCGCGTCGTGCCCGCCGCCGCGGCCCGTTCGATCGCCCTGACGGCCGCGGGGCCGGTCGGCCGGTCGAGGCGGTTCCCGGTGTGGACCGGGTGGAGACCTCGCCGGACGGCGACTGGGTGGTGCGGAACGTGTCCGGCCCGGCCCTCGGCAAGGCCTATCGATGCCCCGGCTGCGAGCAGGAGATCCGGTCCGGTGTGCCGCACATCGTGAGCTGGCCCGCCTGGCCCGGAGGCGAGGACGAGCGGCGGCACTGGCATACGGCGTGCTGGCGTAACCGGGCCAACCGGGGCCCCGGCCGCAGTCGTTACTGAGGGTGCCGCATTTGCATGATCACGTACGGAGTATGCGCTGGCCGGCGGGGTTGTGCCCGAACGTGTGCATGATCACGGATGGTGTACGGCCTGGTCGCGCGGGGTGGCGGCGAACCAGTGCATGATCACGCGGGGGGTGTGGGCTGGTCACGGGGGATGGCGGCGAGCCTGTGCATGATCACGGCGGGAGAATTGGGTGGTCAGGGATACTGTGGGAGAACTTGTGCATGATCACGATGGAGGGGTTGGGGTCGGGATGGACATCAGGGCGTCGACGGTCCTGCCCGCCAAGCGGGAGGACATCGAGCTGAACACGGCCGACGGTCTGACCCTGGTGGGAGAGCTCGCGCTTCCGGAGGGCGGTCCGCCCGCCGCCACCCTGATATGCCTGCACCCGCTTCCCACGCACGGCGGCATGATGGACAGCCATGTCCTGCGCAAGGCGTCCTATCGGCTGCCGGCTCTCGCCGACCTCGCCGTGTTGCGCTTCAACACCCGTGGGACGACCTCCGACCGCGGCACGTCGCAGGGGGCGTTCGACGGGGGAGAGGGCGAGCGGTACGACGTGGCCGCGGCGCTGGAGTACGCGGACTTCCACGACCTGCCGCGTCCCTGGCTGGTCGGCTGGTCGTTCGGCACCGAGTTGGCCCTGAAGTGGGGGAGGGATCCCCTCGTCCAAGGCGCCATCCTGTTGTCGCCCCCGCTGCACCGGGCCACCGACGCCGATCTCGACGCCTGGGCCGAGTTCGACCGTCCTCTGATCGCCCTCGTGCCGGAGTTCGACGACTACCTCCAGCCGGAGGAGGCCACGCGCCGTTTCAGCCGGGTCCCCCAGGCCGAGGTCGTCGGGGTCGAGGGGGCCAAGCACCTGTGGGTGGGCGAGCCGTACGTGCGGATCGTGCTGAACGAGATCGTCAAGCGGGTCAACCCGTCGGCCGCTCCGCTGCCCACCGCCGTCTGATCCGCCCCGCCGCACCGCCTCGCCTGGACCTGGCCCTCTGACCGTCGTCGTCTGACCGCGTCGGGGGCGATTCGGTGCGGGGAGGGTGGCAAGCGGCCGATCGCGCGTTACGTTGACGTGATGCAGCTTTACTCGCGATCGGCAGGAAGTGGCATGCCCCTCGTGCTGCTCCATGCCTTCCCGCTCTCATCGGCGATGTGGCTTGCGCAGCGTGAGGCTCTGGCAGGCGAATGCAGGGTGATCACTCCAGATCTGCGCGGCTTCGGCGGCTCGCGGCTGGGCGACGAGGACCCTTCCGTCGACGCGATGGCCGACGACGTGGCACGGCTGCTCGACGACGAAGGCGTCGAGCGGGCGGTGGTCGGAGGACTGTCGATGGGCGGCTATGTGACGATGGCGCTGTGCCGCCGGCATCCGGACCGGCTGATGGGCGCGATATTCGCCGACACGAAGGCGAGCGCGGACACGGAGGCGGCGCGGGCCAACCGGGAGAGGATCGCCGCGGCTGTGCTCAACGGCGGCGCGGGCGTGCTGCTGGACGACGTCCTGCCCACGCTGATCGGCACGACCACCAAACAGCGCAGGGGGATGGTCGTCGGGCGGGTCCGCGGCCTGGTGCAGGCGGCCCCGCCTGGAGCCGTGGCCTGGGCCCAGCGGGCGATGGCCGGGCGGCCCGACTCCTTCGAGACGTTGCGGGCCCTGGACGTGCCGGTCCTGGTCGTCGTGGGCGACGAGGACGAGCTGTCCCCGCCCTCCGACGCCGAGGCGATGGCTCAGGCAGTGCCTGAGGCGAAGCTGGCGGTCATCGAGAAGGCCGGGCACCTGTCCGCGATCGAACAGCCTGAGGCCTTCAACGCCGTCGTCGCGGAGTTCGTCCGGTCCCTCCGCTGAGACGCGCGCGAACGGACAGGGCCCGGCGGGATCGTTCCCACCGGGCCCTGCTCAGATAGCCGTCGCAACTCCCCGAATGCGCCGACCGTTACTCCTGCCACCATTCGGCGTCGTCGTCCGCCTTGGGCGCGGGCTCGACCGGCTTGGCCGCCACGATCGGCTTCTCGCTCACCGGGGGCGCGGCCGACAGGGCCGGCTTCGGCGGAGCCGCGGTGACCGGGGCGGGCTCGGGCTCCATGCCCGGCAGCGCCGCGCCGCCGAGCAGCTGACGCAGCTGGGCGAGGTGGCTGGTGATGCTGTCGCGCTGGCGCGTGAGCTCGTCGACCTGCCGCTGCATCGAGGTGCGGGTCCGCTCCGCCTCACTCTTGGCGTCGCTCACGATCGACTCGGAGCTCGACTTCGCCTCGGCCACGACCTGGTCGGCGTTCTTGCGGGCGTTGGCGAGCAACTGCTTGGCGTGCGTGTCCGCCTCGCGACGGGTCTGGTCGGCCTGCTGCGTGGCCTTGGTGGCCCGCTGCTCGGCGGTCGCGGCCCGCTGCTCGGCCTCGGCGACCAGCTTCTGCGTGTTGGCCTGCGCGGTGGCGTGCCGCTCGGCCTCCTGCCGCTCCGCGTCTTCGCGGCGGGCGGCGAGCTGGATCTCGAACTCGGCCTCGTCCTGGGCCCGCTTGGCCTCGGACTCCTCGAGGACGCGCTGAGCCTGCGCGCGCATCTCGTCCGCCTGGCGCTTGGCCGTGGTCAGCACCTCGTCGCGCTCACGCTTGGTGGACGCACGGAGCTGGGCGACCTCGCGCTCGGTCGTGGTGCGCAGCTTGGCGATCTCACGCTCGGCGTCGGCGCGCTTCTCCGCGACCTCGTGGTCGGCGGTGGCGCGCAGCTTGGCGACCTCGCGCTCGGTGGTCGAGGTCAGCTCGTCGGACTCACGCTTCGCGGTGGAGCGGATCTCCTCGGCGTCACGCTCGGCGGTGCTCCGCATGTCCTCGGCCTCGCGGTTGGCGAGAGCGCGCTTCTCGGCGGCCTCGTTCTCCGCGGCAGCGCGCAGGTCGGCTGCGTCCACCCGTGCCGCGGCCTTGATCTCGTTCGCCTCGGACCTGGCCGCCTGTACGAGCTCGGTGGCCTGCTCTTCCGCCAGGCGCAGCAACTGCTCGATGCGGGCGCCCAGACCGGAATAGGTCGGGCGCTCCTGCTCCTGCAACTGTCGCTGCGAGTCGGACAGGTCGCGCTGCAGACCTGTCACCTGCTCCTTGGCCTGACGCAGCTCGGTGTCGAGCGTCTTCAAGTGGTCGTGGACCTGGTGCCGGTCATAGCCCCTCAGCACCACGTCGAATTCCCGAGAAGGGGCGTCTTCGAAGAAATTATTGAGCTGGGCGTCGATGTCGGACTGCATGAGGCTCGATCCTGGTTGTCGAGACGGCTACACGGGCCGGACGGGGGGTTCGGACATCCGAGGCGGGGAGCCCACGGGCATCCACCTCCGGTGGTACGCCAGCGTACTCCGCTACCGCTGCCTTGGCGGCCCTCTCCGACTTTCTGCGCTACTTGTTACGTATGAACGTTTCTTACGTTTGGATCAGTGTCTGGATGTCTCCACCAGTTCGGTGAGCACCCCTCCGATGTCTTTCGGATGGAGAAAAGCGATGGAGGCGCCCATCGATCCGTGCCGCGCTCTTTCGTCGAGCAAACGAACGCCTTTCGCGGAGATTTCCGCGAGCGCTTTGGTGATGTCCGTCACTCCGTATCCGACATGGTGCACGCCCTCGCCACGCTTGGCCAGGAACTTGCCCACCGCTGTGTCGGGGTGGAGCGGCTCCAGCAACTGCACATAGGAAGCGCCCTGATCGCCGTCCGCCACGTGCAGCATGGCCTCGCGAACGCCCTGCTCCTCGTTGATCTCCCGGCTCACGACGGTCAGGCCGAACACCGACTCGTAGAATTCGATCTTCTCGCTCAGATTGTGGCAGGCGATTCCCACATGATCGATCCTGAGCAACATTTGGGGACTCCGTTTCGTGTGTCGTTCAACGGCGGCCGCTCTCGCGGTCGTCCGGCGCCTGCTGGGTATGGTGGCACCGTCGCCCTGATCTCGTGATGGAGGCCCCTCAAATGTCTGGTTCCGTCATCGTCGCCGGAGCGCGCACGCCCATCGGAAGGCTCCTGGGCTCGCTCGCCGACCTTTCCGCCGTCGACCTCGGCGGCCTCGCCATCGAGGCGGCCCTGGCACGTGCGGGCGTGGCTCCCGGCCAGGTGCAATACGTGATCATGGGGCAGGTTCTCCAGGCCGGGGCCGGTCAGATTCCTTCACGGCAGGCCGCCGTGAAGGCGGGCATACCCATGACGGTGCCCTCGCTCACCATCAACAAGGTGTGCCTGTCGGGCCTTGACGCCATCGCCCTGGCCGACCAGCTCATCCGGGCGGGGGAGTTCGACATCGTCGTCGCGGGCGGCATGGAGTCGATGACCAACGCGCCCCACTTGCTGCCCGGCCTGCGCAAGGGCGTCAAGTACGGCAACGCCGGCGTGCTCGACTCGATGGCGCTCGATGGGCTGACCGACGCGTTCGACCAGGTGGCGATGGGTGAGTCGACCGAGCACCACAACGCGCGGCTCGGCCTGACCCGGCAGGAGCAGGACGAGTTCTCCGCCCGGTCGCATCAGCTCGCCGCCCAGGCGACCAAGAACGGCCTGTTCGACGACGAGATCGTCCCCGTCTCCCTGCCGCAGCGCAAGGGAGAGCCGATCCTGTTCTCGGCGGACGAGGGCATCCGTCCCGACACCACCGTGGAGGGTCTCGCCCGTCTGCGCCCCGCGTTCACGAAGGACGGCACGATCACCGCGGGTTCCGCCTCCCAGATCTCCGACGGCGCCGTGGCCGTGGTGGTCATGTCCCGGGCCAAGGCCGAGGAACTGGGCCTCGACTGGCTGGCCGAGATCGGTGCGCACGGGAACGTGGCCGGACCGGACAACTCGCTGCAGTCCCAGCCCGCCAACGCCATCAAGCAGGCCCTCGGCAAGCAGGGGCTGACCACGGGCGATCTCGACCTGGTCGAGATCAACGAGGCGTTCGCCCAGGTCGTGCTCCAGTCGGCGAAGGAGCTGGACATCCCGCTCGACAAGGTCAACGTCAACGGCGGCGGCATCGCCCTCGGCCATCCGATCGGCGCGTCCGGCGCGCGCATCGTGCTGGCCCTCGCGCACGAGCTCAGGCGGCGCGGCGGCGGGCTGGGCGCCGCGGGTCTGTGCGGCGGCGGCGGCCAGGGCGACGCCCTGATCATCCGCGTTCCCTCCGGTCGCGACGGAAGCTGAACATGGACGTCCGCGAGCTCGCCGCCGACGCGCGACGCGGCCGGCCGCGCGCGGTCGCCCGCCTGCTCTCCCTGGTCGAGAACGCCGTGGCCGCCCCCGAGCGCGCCGCGACGCTCCGCGAGGTCATGGCCGAGCTCGCGACGGGGGCGCGCAAGCCGTACACCGCGAGGGTGATCGGCCTGACGGGCGCGCCCGGCGTCGGGAAGTCCACGACGACGGGCATGCTCATCCGGGCCTTCCGCGCCCGCGGCAGCCGGGTGGGCGTCCTCGCCGTGGACCCCTCGAGCCCGTTCACCGGCGGCGCGCTGCTCGGCGACCGCGTGCGGATGCAGGACCACGCGACCGACCCCGACGTCTTCATCCGCAGCATGGCCAGCCGGGGCCACCTGGGCGGGCTCGCGTGGGCCACGCCGCAGGCGCTGCGCGTCCTCGACGCCGCCGGATGCGACGTCATCCTCATCGAGACGGTGGGAGTCGGCCAGGCCGAGGTCGACGTCGCCCGGCTGGCCGACACGACGCTCGTGCTGCTGGCTCCGGGGATGGGCGACGGCATCCAGGCGGCGAAGGCGGGGATCCTCGAGATCGCCGACGTGTTCGTCGTCAACAAGGCCGACCGCGACGGACTCCAGGCGACCGTGCGCGACCTGCGGAACATGGTGGCGCTCGCGACCGCGCCGTGGCGGCCCCCGATCGTCCCCACGGTGGCGGCGAAGGGCGAGGGCGCCGAGGAGTTGCTCGACGCCCTCGACAAGCACGCCGCCCACTTGGAGGAGTCGGGCGAGTTCCGCCGCCGGCGGCTGGCCCGCGCCAGGGACGAGATCGAGGCGATCGCGCTCGCTCAGATCAGGTCCAGGCTCGCCGATCCGCACGTGGACCGGCTCGACGGGCTCGCCGAGCGCCTGCTCGCGGGCGCCGTCGATCCCTACTCGGCCGCGGACGACCTCATCGCCGCCCTCGGCTGACCGCCCCCTTCAGGCTCCCTGTACGGCTCTCGCGAGCCTCGCCGTACAGGGCCGCCCGGGGAATGGTCCCGGCGGACAGGGGAGCCCGCGAGCATGATCGCGGGCTCCACGGGTCACGTCTCGTCGCCGTACTGGATGACCACGGTGGTGAAGCCGAGGGCCTTCAGCATGCCCTCCAGCGTCGCCTTGGTGTTCTGGTCGGCCCGGTTGCGCAGGTCGCTCGAGGTCGCGGTGTCGGCGATCTTCTGCTCGGCCAGCACGTAGAGCTCCTGCTGGTTCGCCGGCGAGGAGGACAGGAAATCCGACACGCGGTCGAACAGGCCTCGTTGCTGGGCGAACACGTGGGACTGCTGGTTGTCCAGATTCGGTTTCTCCAACTGGGCGTGCGGGAGCCGTACGGTCACGGTCTTCCCGTCGGGGGAGACGGTGATGGCGTCCTTGGAGAGTCCGGAGAAGTCGACGTAGGCGTCCACGCTGCCCACGCCCACGAACAGAGTCCGGGTTCCCTTGATGGCGTCGGGCAGGAAGTTGGCGTCCTTCTCCAGGTCCACGATGACCTGGAAGTTGCCCGTCGCCGCCTCGTATCGGCTGAGGTTCTGGATCGACTTCAGCAGCACCGGGCTGCTGCGGTCGATGGTCTCCTCCCCGAGCGGGTTCAGCCACGACCAGGTCAGTCGTGCACCCACGACGACCAGGAGGATGACGAAGAGGAAGCCGGCGAGCAAGCGCCAGCCTCTGCGTGGGCGCCGGGGGACGGGTTCGTCGGTGTCCGGCGTGGGGAGGGGTCGGGTCTGACGGTCCACGGGAGGACATCTTCCCCTTATTCGCCCGATCTCACATCCACGCCATCGCCGCCGAGGCCGTCGGGGAACCGGTTGACCTGGCCGGCTCACTGCTGGAAATCGTGGTGACGGCGGTGCCCGCGGAAGCCGTCGGAGGCACCCACGGGTGACAACGCGGTGCCGTCGCCGGGAAGCCGCTCCTGGCCGGGGCGGAAGTCGGTGCCGCGCCGGGAGTCCTGGCCCCCGGCCCGGTCCGTCCCGGCCGAACCCGGGTCCTGACCTGGCCGGGAGCCGGGCGTATCGGTGCCGTCACGCCGGGGAGAGTCCTGCCCGGAGCCGGAGCCGGAGCCGTCGGGGCCCGAGCCGTCGGGGGCGTCGGGCAGGGTCCCGGGACCCGGAGACGCGCCGGGCCCGGGCTCGGGAGAGGCGCCGCCGTCCGGGCCGGTCCCCGCGCCGGTGTCCGGCCCGGTGCCCTGACCCGTCCCGCTCCCGGCTCCCGGGATCGATCCGGGCACCGTTCCCGGGCCCGCTCCGGGGACCGTGCCGGGGGTGAGGACCACGCCGGGAATCTGCCCGGCCGGTCCGGAAGGCGACGGCACGACGGGCGCAGCGGACGGGTAGCCGGGGCTCGGGGCCACCGGATACACGGGCGCGAAATCCGCGCCGGCGTTGACCGGGTATCCGGTCATGTTCGGGTCCGCCTGCCTCGCCCCGCCGCCGAAGTGCCGGCTCTGCAGCCCGCACGACACGAAGTCCGAATAGAACATGCGCAGCCAGTCGCGCCGCTGGGTCTCGGTGAGTTCGGAGAACCACACCGCGGCGTACCGGTGCTCGGGCAGCGGCCCCGCCGACAGCGGCTCGTTGCGCAACCAGGAGATGACGATCGCCCGGTAGCCGGCGGTGACCGTCCCGGGGCACGGCTTGGCCAGCCGGTCGAGGAACTCGCCCGCCGCACGGTCCGCGTACCCGTCGTTCAGGTCGTCGACATGGATGAAGGCCACCCCCGGGTCCGCCTGGTCGCCGTCGTCGGGGGAGTGCTGCTCGACCCGGTTGAAGGCGGCCGGGGTGCCCGCCAGCCTGGCGGCGATCGTCGTGAACGTGCTCACCAACTCGGTGAGGCCGGCGCGCATCGAGGGATGCACGCACACCGTGATCGGCCACTCCTGGCAGCTGTAGACCAGGCGCTCGCTCGCGGCCACGGTCTGGGGTTCGGTGACCAGCCGGGCGGCCCCCGTACCGGCGGCCATGACGGCCATCACGGCCGCGGCGAGCGCGAGCATGCGCCTGGTGACGAGCGCCACCCACCCGAGCAGGAACGCGGTGCTCAGGCCGAGCAGCCACAACGTCTGGTCGGTGAAGGCGGTCGCGCTCATCCCCTCGAACAGGTCGTACGGCTCCCGCGTCGCGGGAGCGAGCCTGTCGGCCCAGGTGAAGTTGCCGGCCAGCCAGGTGAACAGCACATAGGTGCCGAGCCCGGCGATCGCCGGTGTGGCGACGAGAGGGAGCAGCCAGCCGATGATCCAGCCCACCACCACGTAGAGGGCCAGCGAGGCGACGCACATGGCCAGGCCGCTGGGCACCAGGCGTCCCGGTTGCTCGCCCAGGCCGGCACGCAGCCCGAGCACCAGGACCGTGGTGCCGAACGAGCCGGTCACGACCACGAGGATCGCGAGCGGCGCCTTCACCGCCCGCCACGGAGTGATGGCACGGCCGTTGCTGGCGCGATGCTTGCGCACCGCCACCCACGCCGCGAACGCGGCGGCGACCGGGCCGGTCAACCGGAGCGAGCCGATGACCGCCATCACGATGTCGTCCCAGCTCATGAAGCCGGGTATCAAGGCGCTCCACGCGACGACGAGCCCGAGCGCCAGCAACACGGTCACCGTGACGACCGTGCCGTGCTTGAGCTCCTCGCGTGAAACGCCTCTGTGGTTACCCACGGCCCGGCGCGGCCCCTGGCCGCACCATCGTCGATATACGGCGCGTGCTACGCGCCGGGACAGGCATGCTGCCCATCAAGCACCCCCCGTGCCTGTGTGAGCGGGGCGTGGGACCGCGCCGTTCCCCCCGGCACTGGTCTTCCATCGGCCTCGCCACGGTCCGCGTTAGCAGACCGGGCTCCCCGGGCCACCGGGTTTGCCGCCGCCTCACCTTTTGACGTCGCAACCATAACGGAGCGTGACCCTGAGGGAGGGAGTTCTGGGGTCAAGGAATGAATTCAGTTACGCTACGTGCGCGGGTCGATCACGAAAGCCGTCGCGATACCGTATATCGCTGTGCCCCTTCCGCCCAGTTCAAGCCAGCTCCCGCTCAGCGGTTCACGGCCGCTCAACCTGCCGTTCGACCCGATCGAACGTGCCGCGGAGACCTGGCGCGAGAAGTTCGGCCCGTCGTCCGCCATGGCCGCCGTGACGTCGATCATGCGAGCCCACCAGATCCTGCTGGCGCAACTGGACACGCTGCTGAAGCCGTACGACCTGACCTTCGCCCGTTACGAGGCGCTGGTGCTGCTCACGTTCAGCCGTGCCGGCGCCCTGCCCCTGTCCAAGATCGGCGAGCGTCTCATGGTCCATCCGACCAGCGTGACGAACACCGTCGACCGGCTCGAGCGGGCCGGACTGGTCAAGCGGATGCGCAATCCCAAGGACGGGCGCGGCGTCCTGGCCCACATCACCGACGAGGGCCGTGACGTGGTGAGCCGGGCCACCGCCGACCTCATGGAGGCGGGCTTCGGCATGGGCATGTACGGCGACGCCGACCTGGGGGAGATGTTCGACCTCCTCAAGACGCTCCGAGTCGCCGCAGGGGACTTCAGCGTCTAACTCCTGTGTTTGGTCGCCTCGCCTCCGGCTAGCCGGGCTCGGGGCGCCTTGGAGGCCGTCGGTTCCTGGCCATCGTGTTCCTCGCGGCGGTCGGCTCGGGGGACCGAGACGGTGACGGCCACCGCCCGGAGGCGATGGCCGTCGGTGTCATGCGGAGGGTGCGCGGTCAGTGCCCAACGGCGTGGAGGGCGTTGACGATGCCCTTGCCGTAGAAGCCGTTGCCGGACACCGAGCCCTCACACGTGTGCGTCGCGGTGGCGGTGCCACCGGTCGGCAGGATCCGGGTGTAGGTGAAGGCGGCCGGCGTCGGGCAGGCCTTCTTGGTGGCCGTGCCCTTGAGGATGCCCTCGACGACGCTCGGGTCGAGCGTCAGGCCGCCGTGCCGGTAGTCGCGGTGGCCGTACTTGCTGACGATCAGCGCCACGACGCCGACCGCCCTGGGGGAGGCCATCGAGGTGCCCTGGAGGTACTGGTAGTAGGCGCAGACGGAGCCCTTGCAGTCCTTGACCACGTAGTCGACCGTCGGGTCGCCGTTCGCGTCGATCTCCTCGTTGGCGACGGCGAGGGCCTTCGGGTAGGCCGAGAGCGTCGTCTTGGTGATGTCCCTGGTGTTGCCGGGGGTGTCGTAGGCGTCGCCGCCCGGCGAGGCCACGTCGATGTAGCCGTTGCCGTAGTCGGAGTAGTACGCCTTGCGGGTGCTGATGCCGGTCGACGACACGGAGATCACGTGCTCGCCCTCGCTCGGCATCGAGATGCAGCTCGGCGGGATCGTGCGGCTGCGCGGCTGCTGACCGGCGACCTGGGCGAAGTCCGGGCTGGAGGCGTCGGAGATCGTCTTCGTGTAGTCGGTCGCTCCGTTGCCGGCCGCGGACACCAGGGTCACGCCGCGCTTGTTCGCGTAGTTCAGTGCCCGCTGGACCGCCGTGACGATCGTCCGCTGCTCCAGCTGCTCGTCGGGCGAGTCGGCCGGGTTGTTGGCGCAGTTGAACAGCCACGGGTCGATGTAGTAGCTCATGTTGACCACGTCGACGCCGATGTCACCGGCGTAGGTGAGGGCGTCGATGGTGGGCTGGACGAAGAAGTAGCCCGAGTCCTGGCCCGCCCGCAGGTTCACCAGGGTGACCTTGGGTGCGACGCCGGAGATGCCGAGGCCGTTGATGGGGGAGGCGATCGAGGAGGCGACGTGCGTGCCGTGCCCGTCCTCGTCCACGTCGTTGGGGTCGTTGCAGGAGCCGTCCGGGTCACTCGCGCACGGCCCGTCGATCACGGTGCCGTTGGCGTCGGCGGGAAGGTCGACGGTGAAGTTGCGGCTCAGCTTCTTGCTGAAGTTGGGCGCGATGTCGGGGTGGGACCCGTCGATGCCGGTGTCGAGGACGCCGACGAGGACGCCCTTGTCGCCCTGCTCGTACTTGTGGGCCTTGTCCGCCTGGATCTGCTTCATGTCCCACTGAAGGTCGGACAGCGGCTCGTCCTTGGTGCTCGTGTGCCCCTTGGACGGGGAGCCGTGACCGCGGCCTTCCCGTTCGACCGCCTTGTTCTGGGCGGCCTTCCGCGTGACCGCGGAGTCGGCGGGCACGCTGCCGATCGTGCGGTTGCGGGCGACACCTCCGATGACCGCGTTGTTCTTGATCGCGCCGACGAAGCCGGCGTTGGTGGTGCTGACTGTGGCGACGCCGACTTCGGAATTGACCTTGACGAGCGTGCCGCCCGCCGCCTCGATCGCCTTCTGGGCTTGTGCGGCGTTGGCGCCTTCCTTGTACAGGACGACGTATTCGGTCGTGGCCTTTTGGGCCGCGGCTGCGGATCGCGTGGTCTGGACCGCTTGAGCCGGGGCCGTCAAGGTCGCCGCTACGACCGCGGTCGCTGCGACGACTACTGTGACGCGCTTCACATCCACCTCCGTGTGGACTTTGAGAGGGCCCTAGCCATGGTTGAAGATTTCATCTGTTTGTCAAAGATCCGTGGCAATTTGCGACCAACGTGTGACATGACGGCATGCGAAGGGGAACCGTCAGGTCACCTTCCGTAAGGGGCGACGCGGCGTTGGAAAGGGTACTAGGACGTCCTAGTATTTTCTTTGGGATCCGACACTTTGGAGGCCGTATGGACCCGAAGCACGCGCGCGACGCCGACACCGAGGCCGGCCGGGCCCGCTGGCAGGCACGGTACGACGCCGCCTTCAAGCGGGCAGGGGAGTTCCGGACCCTTTCCGGCCTGGAGGTCGACCCCGTTTACGGGCCCACCTCCAGCGATCCGCGATTCGCGCGCATCGGCTGGCCCGGCGAGTTCCCGTTCACCCGGGGCCTCCATCCGACCGGCTACCGGGGGCGGCCATGGACGATCCGGCAGTTCGCCGGGTTCGGCAACGCCCAGCAGACCAACGAGCGCTACAAGATGATCCTCGGCGCCGGAGGAGGAGGTCTGTCCGTCGCGTTCGACATGCCGACGCTGATGGGCCGCGACTCCGACGACTCGCACTCCCTCGGGGAGGTGGGGCACTGCGGTGTCGCCATCGACTCGGCACTGGACATGGACCAGCTGTTCGACGGCATCCCGCTCGGTGACGTCACCACCTCGATGACCATCAGCGGGCCGGCCGTACCGATCTTCTGCATGTACGTCGTCGCGGCCGAGAGGCAGGGCGTGCCGACGGGCAAGCTGAACGGAACCCTCCAGACGGACATCTTCAAGGAGTACATCGCGCAGAAGGAGTGGCTGTTCTCCCCCGAGCCCCATCTGCGGCTGATCGGCGACCTCATGGAGTTCTGCGCCGCCGAGATCCCCGCGT
The DNA here is from genome assembly GCF_016863315.1 of Planotetraspora silvatica. GTDB lineage: Bacteria > Actinomycetota > Actinomycetes > Streptosporangiales > Streptosporangiaceae > Planotetraspora > Planotetraspora silvatica. The sequence goes on along the minus strand of NZ_BOOQ01000013.1, from coordinate 135,946 downwards.
ACAAGCCGCTGTCGGTCTCCGGCTACCACATCCGGGAGGCCGGGTCCACGGCGGCGCAGGAGCTGGCTTTCACCCTCGCGGACGGGTTCGGCTACGTCGAGCTCGGCCTGTCGCGCGGGCTCGACGTCGACGCCTTCGCTCCGGGATTGTCGTTCTTCTTCGACGCGCACATCGACTTCTTCGAGGAGATCGCCAAGTTCAGGGCCGCCCGGCGGATCTGGGCCCGGTGGATGCGAGACGTGTACGGCGCGCGGACCGAGAAGGCCCAGTGGCTGCGCTTCCACACCCAGACCGCAGGCGTCTCGCTGACCGCGCAACAGCCCGACAACAACATCGTCCGCACGGCGGTGGAGGCGCTGGCGGCGGTGCTCGGCGGGACCAACTCCCTGCACACCAACGCGCTGGACGAGGTGCTCGCGCTGCCGTCCCAGAAGGCCGCGGAGATCGCCCTGCGGACGCAGCAGGTCATCATGGAGGAGACCGAGGTCGTCAACGTCGTCGATCCTCTGGGCGGCTCCTGGTACGTCGAGGAGCTGACCGACAGGCTGGAGGCCGAGGCCGAAGCCATTTTCACGAAAATTCGGGATATGGGGTCTGACGGGACGATGACGTCCGGGATCCTCCGAGGCATCGAGGACGGCTGGTTCATGTCGGAGATCGCCGAGGCGGCCTTCGACTACCAGCGGAAGCTGGAGAAGGGGGACAAGCGGATCGTCGGGGTCAACTGCCACACCGCGTCGGTCGAGGAGCCCCTGGAGATCCTCCGGATCAGCCATGAGGTCGAGGTCGAACAGCGGCGCGTTCTCGCGGAACGCCGCGGCGCCCGGGACCAGGCGGCCGTCGACGCGGCTCTGGCGGCGCTCACGGCCGCTTCGAGGACGAGCGACAACATGATCCCGCCCATGCTCGACGCCGCCCGGGCCGAGGCGACCCTGGGGGAGATCTGCGACGCCCTCCGCGCCGAATGGGGCACCTACTCAGAACCCGCCCGTTTCTAACCCCCCACCCCGCCCGCCCCCCATCGCCGTGATCATGCACAGGTTCGGAAAGGTGGCCGCCGACCAGCGGCCACCTTGTCCGTGATCATGCACGGGTTCTTGGGAATGGCCAATGACCAGCGCGAATGTTGCCCGTGATCATGCACGGATTCGTTGATCGCATGGCCAACCTGCCGCTTTCCAGTTCGTGATCATGCGCAGATTCTGTAGTCGGCCGTGTGGCCTGCTGCTTTCGTTCCCGTGATCATGCACGGCGGAGCCCAGTGCATGATCACGGGAGGGGTTTCCCGAGGTTGGGCGACATGTCCGCGAACCTGCGCATGATCACGGTGAAAGTTTCCCGAGGTCGTGCGGCGTGCGACCGAACCTGTGCATGATCACGAACTGGATTCGCCCAGCTCTCGAGCCATGAACGCGAACCTGTGCATGATCACGGACGGGGTTTGGCCAGCTCGTACGGCATGCCGCCGAACCTGTGCATGATCACGCGGAAAAGAGGGGGGTGATGTGGTCGAGGAGGGACTCCAGGGTTTGGTCGTCGGTCGCCGGGGCCATCACGGTCACCCGGAGGTGGCGGACCCCGCCGATCTCGGCTGAGGTCAGGTGGAACGTGCCGTCGGCCATCAGCCGTTCGCGGATGGCCGCCTGGTCGGCCGTGCCGTACCGGAAGCAGACGATGTTGCTCTCCGGCTCGTAGGGGAACACGAAACCGGGCCGGTTCCTGGCCAGCTCCCAGAACCTGTGGGCCGTCTCGTACTGCCGCGCCACGTATTCGCCCATGCCCCGCTCGCCCCGCCATGCGAGGTTGAGGAAGATCTTCAGCCCGAGTTCGGCCTTGGTGCACTCGACGGCCCTGCCGACCAGGTCGAATCCCTGGTCGCCGTAGAAGAGGTAACTCGCCTGCTGCTGGAAGGCCGCGTCCAGGTCGGGCTCCCGGCGCACGAGCACCGCGGCGGCGAGGCTCGAGGTCCGCAACATCTTGTGGGCGTCCCAGATGACCGAGTCGGCCAGTTCGATGCCGTCGAGCAGATGCCGGTGGCCGTCGCTGAGCAGGGCTGAGGCCCCGTGCGCGCCGTCAACGTGGTACCAGATGCCGTTCTCCGCGCAGAACTCCCCGATCGCCCGGAGATCGTCGTAAAGGCCGGTGCCGGTGGCGCACGCTCCGGCGACCAGGGCCATCGGCCGCCGCCCCGACCGGCGCACCTGTTCCAGTACGGCGGGCAGGCGGGTGACGTCGATCCGGCCGAGGCCGTCGACCTCCAGCGGAACGACGGCCCGCTCGCCCAGGCCGAGGATCGCGGCGGCCCGGGTGATCGAGTAGTGCGCGGACGGCGGTGCCAGCAGGACGAGGTCCGCCGGGACGCCGTCGGCCCAGGCGTCCGGCGCTACGGCGGCCCGCGCGGCGAGCATCCCGGTCAGGTTGGCCAGGGAACCCCCGTGCGTCAGCACGCCGCCGCCGTCGCGGAAACCGACCTTGGCGAGCATCCAGCGCAGCACCTCGAACTCGACCGTCGCGGCCGAGGCGCCCATCTCGTAGATCGCCATCGGGTTGTTGGTCGCGCCGTGGACGAAGTCGGCGAGCGCCGCGGGGAAGTCGGGAACGGCGCTCTGGTGGCCGAGGTAGGCGGGGTGGTGCAGCCGCGTGCCCTCGCGGAGATAGTCGCCGAGGAACCGCCGGTAGTCCTCGGGCGTCATGCCCCCCTCTCGGATCCACCGGGCCAGCTCCAGCTTGTCCGCCAGCTCACGCGGAGGCCGGCGGCGCAGAACCGGCGCCATGCCCCGCTGGCTCTGGTCCACATAGGCGGCCAGCTCGTCCACCGTCACCTCAGCGGCCTCGGCGAACTCTTTCACGTCCCACGTCATATTCGACTCCATGGCAGGATAATGACTACATCGGACGGCGGAACGCCATAGACGCCGAATTCAGAAGTGAGATACCCCATGAGCAGCGAACTGGATTCGATCGACAGGGCGATTCTGGCAGAGCTGCAGAACGACGCACGGCTGCCCAACAAGGACCTCGCGGAGCGGGTGGGCGTCGCCCCCTCCACGGCGCTGGAGCGGGTGCGCGGCCTGCGGAGGCGTGGGGTGATCACGGGCTTTCGCGCGGAAGTGGACGCCAAGGCGCTCGGCCGATCACTCCAGGCGATGCTCGCGCTGCAGGTGCGCCCGCACACCAGCCAGCTCGTCGACCCGCTGCGCGCCTTCATACTCGGCCTTCCCGAGACGATCGCCCTGTTCCACGTGGCCGGGCCCGAGGACCTCCTGGTGCACGTCGCGGTGCCCGACGCCGATCATCTGCACCGGCTGATCCTGGAACGCATCCTGATCCGTCCGGAGATCTTCCACCTGGAGACCACCCTCATCTACCGGACCGAGCGGCAGCCGATCCAGCGCCCGGTGGGCTGACCGCCGTGCGCCCGTCGTCCAAGGAGGCGGGGGTTGGCACGGATCAGGCGCGCGCGTACGGCAGGATTGGGGGTATGGCAGCGGACTTCTCTCGACCTGGATCCCTGTACGGCGCCGTGGACCTCGGCGCGCGTAAGCAGGCTCTGGAAGCGCAGGCACGGCGCGAGGCCGAAGGGCCAGGAGCGACCCCGGACGTGATCGAGGCGACCTCGGCCACCTTCAACTCCGACGTCGTGGAGCGCTCGATGAGCGTCCCGGTGATCGTCGAGGCGACGGTGCCGAGAGCGGAACAGGTTCAGCAGTTCAGCTACACGCTGGAGAAGCTGGCCGCCGAGGCCGCCGGCGCGTGGCTGCTCGCCCGCGTCGACGTCGAGGCGAACCCCGACCTCGCCCAGGCGTTGCGCATGCGGGCGATCCCCACCGTCTACCTGGCGTTCCAGGGCCAGCTCATGCCCCTGTTCGAGGGGCCGCTGCCCGAGGCGCAGCTGAGGCAGGCGCTGGCGCAGGTCTTCGAGCAGCTCGGTGTCGAGCTCGCCGAGGCCGCCCCCGAACAGGAGGAGGGCGGCGAGGCCGAGCGGGTCGACCCGGACCTCCTCGCGGCCGACGAGGCCATGGACAAGGGCGATCTCGACGCGGCGGCCGCGGCCTACGAGCGCCTGCGCGCGAAGTCGCCGGACGACGAGGCCGCGAAGATCGGCCTCGCCGGGGTCGGCCTCCTTCGCCGGACCCAGGACCTCGACGCGGCCGACGTCATGCGCCGTGCCACCGCGGACCCGGCCGACGTCGACGTGCACATCCAGGCCGCCGACCTCGAGACGCTCGACGGGAAGGTGGACGACGCCTTCGACCGGCTCGTCGCGCTCGTCCGGCGCACGAACGGCGCCGACCGCGACAAGGCCAGGCGTCACCTCCTCAGCCTCTTCGACGCGCTGCCGGCAGAGGACCCCTCGGTCTCCAAGGCGCGGCGGAACCTCGCCAACGCGCTCTTCTGAGACCTTCCTGAGAGGTCGCCCGCCCACCACGCGGGCATAGGAGGGACGTGCGGGTCGTCACCATCTCCGCGACGTACGGCACCGGCGGCAGCGTCATCGGGCCGGCGGTGGCCGATCGGCTCGGCGTGCCGTTCGTCGACCGGGCGATTCCCAGCGCCGTCGCCAGTGAGCTCGGCGTGACGCTGGAGGAGGCGCTGGCGCACGACGACCGGGCGGAGAGCGGCTTCGGCAGGCTCCTGACCGGCATGATGCGGCTGCCGACGGTGACGCTCGGCGGCGTGGAGCTCTACGTTCCCGCCGGGATGCCGCTGACGCCCGACGAGTTCGCCGCCCGGACGGAACAGGTCATCCGCGAGATCGCCCGCGTCCACGGCGGCGTGATCCTGGGCAGGGCCGGCGCGATCGTGCTCGCCGATCACCCGGGTGCCCTGCACGTCCGGCTCGACGGCCCGCTACGGCGGCGCGTCCTGCAGACGGCGGCGTACTCCGGCATACCGGAGCAGGAGGCCAAGAGGGTCGTGAACGACAACGACCGGGCGCGCAGGGCGTACGTCCGGCAGTTCTATCGGAGCGACCCCGCTGATCCCGGGCTGTACCACATGGTTCTGGACAGCACCGTCATCCCGGTGACCACGTGCGTGGAGTTGATCGTGGCCGCCGCCTCGGCTGTGGGCTGAATCACCTGTCCGGGGATGGCACGATGGAATACATCCACGATGCCGTCGAGCCGGGTGCGGCAGCCGGGCAAGCGATTCGCCCGAGCCGGCAACACGCCCGCACCGAGCGCGTACGGTCGGAAAGACCCCCGCAAAGGAGCGGATTGCCGTGGCCACCGTGCCAAGCGTTTCCTACTCGATCACTGTTCGCCTTGAGGTCCCGGCGGGGGGCAAGGCGGTAAGCCTGCTCACCCACGCGGTGGAGAACGCCGGCGGGGTGGTGACCGCCCTCGACGTGACCAACGCCGGCCACGAGAAGCTTCGCATCGACGTGACCTGCGCCGCCAGGGACACCGATCATGCCCAGGCGATCGTGGACAGCCTGGGCGCGGTCGAGGGGGTCACCATTCACAAGGTGTCCGACCGCACCTTCCTCATGCACCTCGGCGGCAAGATCGAGATGCAGTCGAAGGTCCCCTTGCGCAACCGCGACGAGCTGTCCATGGCGTACACGCCAGGTGTGGCACGCGTCAGCCTGGCCATCGCGCGCAACCCGGAGGACGCCCGCCGCCTGACCATCAAGCGCAACTCCGTCGCCGTGGTCACCGACGGCTCGGCCGTCCTCGGTCTCGGCAACATCGGCCCGGCGGCCGCGCTCCCGGTGATGGAGGGCAAGGCCGCGCTGTTCAAGCGCTTCGCGGGCATCGACGCCTGGCCGATCTGCCTCGACACGCAGGACGTCGACGAGATCGTGCGGACGGTCCAGGTGATCGCTCCCGGGTTCGGCGGCATCAACCTCGAGGACATCTCCGCGCCGCGCTGCTTCGAGGTGGAGCGCAGGCTCCGCGAGTTGCTCGACATCCCGGTGTTCCACGACGACCAGCACGGCACCGCGATCGTGGTGCTCGCCGCACTGACCAACGCGCTGAAGGTCGTGCGCAAGGAGCTCGCGGACGTCCGGATCGCGCTGGCCGGCGCCGGTGCCGCCGGCACCGCCGTGCTGCGCCTGCTGCTGGCGGCCGGCGCCCGCAACGTGGTCGTCTGCGACTACCTTGGCGCGGTCCATCTCGGGCGGGACGACCTGGACGACTCGCTGCGCTGGATCGCCGAGCACACCAACGCGGACGGGTACGCGGGCGACCTGCGCGGCGCGGTCAAGGGCGCCGACGTCTTCATCGGGGTGTCCGCGCCGGGCATCCTCACCGCCGACGACGTCGCCGCGATGGCGGAGGGCGCGGTGGTCTTCGCGCTGGCCAACCCCGAGCCGGAGGTGTCGCCCGACGACGCCCGCGAGTACGCGGCGGTGGTGGCCACCGGCCGGTCCGACTACCCGAACCAGATCAACAACGTCCTGTCCTTCCCGGGCGTCTTCCGCGGCCTGCTCGACGCGCAGGCCAACGGCGTCTCCCAGGAGATGCTGCTGGCGGCGGCCAAGGCGCTCGCGGCCGTCGTGACCAGCGAGGAACTGGGGCCGAACTACATCATCCCCAGCGTCTTCCACCCGGACGTGGCCAACGCGGTGGCGGCAGCCGTACGTGAGTCGGCCGGCGGAAAGGCACGGGGGTTCACCGAGGCCTGATCGGCGACCACTTGCGGCGACACCGGCCGTACGGTGGGTGACGCCCCAGGCTGAGTCGGGGGTGGCGTGCGCGAATCGCCATTCCTCCTTCATCATGGGAGGTATGGCGGAAGCGATCTACGTCGGCCGGCTCCTCGTGGCGACGCCTCTGCTCGACGACCCCAACTTCCGGCGCAGCGTCGTCCTCGTCCTGGAGCACGACGAGGACGGCGGCACGCTGGGAGTGGTCATCAACAGGCCGAGCGAGGTCGCGGTGACGCAGGTCCTCCCCTCATGGGACCCGCTCGTCACCGGCCCCCCTGTGCTCTTCGAGGGCGGGCCGGTCCAGACCGACAGCGCCCTCGCCCTGGCCGCGGTGCTGAGCGGCGAGGAGCCGCTGGGCTGGCGGCGGCTGCAGGGCAGGTCCACGATGTCCCGCCTGGGCACGGTCGACCTCGACGCGCCCCCCGAGATCCTCGCGGGGGAGATCTCGCAGATGCGGATCTTCGCCGGATACGCGGGCTGGACCGGCGGTCAGCTGCAGGCGGAGCTCGAAGAGGGCGCCTGGTACGTCGTGGACTCCGAGCCGGGCGACACCTTCAACTCCGATCCGGGCGCGCTCTGGCGGAATGTCCTGCGGAGGCAGCAGGGTGATCTCGCCCTCGTCGCCACCTTCCCCGAGGACCCCCAGCAGAACTGAGATCCGGCGGCCGTCCGCGCGCATCCTGCTCTGATCGCGTGAGCGAAGTCGCGTCGCGGCGGTCGCTTCAGCCGGCCGCAGGGGACGGAACGGTCATCGTGGCCAGATCCCAGCCCGGGCGAAGGGAACGGTCGGCCAGTTTCAGCACGTCATCGAGGCGCTTGGCCATGATGTCGAACCCCTGTGGGCCACTGGTGTGGCAGACCATCCCGAGGCCGGTGAAGATCGACACGACGAACTGGGGTAACAGGTCCCCGGCGTCGGTACCCTGTCTGCGGGCGACCTCGGCGACGAGCCTCTTCTGGTTGTCCATGAGCAGGCGCATCTGGCCGGCGAGCAGGTGGGGCGTCTCCTCCACCAGTTGCCGCGACTTCATGAACCGCTCGGCCTCCGCGGGATCCCTGTCCCGCAGTGTGCCGATCATGGCGCGCATCGCCTGGCTGAGTGCCGTGTACGGAGACTCGCTCTCCGGGCGGCCCGCGAACTCGGCCAGGAAGATCTCCTGGCTGTCGGCGGGCGGGGAGAGCGCGACCTCCTCCTTCGACGAGAAGTACCGGAAGAACGTGCGCGGCGACACGTCGACCCGCGCCGCGATCTGGTCGATCGTCGTGGCGTCGTAGCCCTGCGTGAGGAAGAGCTCGAGAGCCGCGTCGATCAAGGCGTTTCGCGTCTGCACCTTCTTGCGCTCGCGCAGACCCACGGTTGTCACCTGCTCGAAACTGGTAGTTCACATGCTGTCAGATGTCACCGTATGTCGGATAAAAGGATTTGTCATCTGTCATGCTGTGACATAAATTACGCATCGTTGCCTGAGACCGGACCGTTGGCCTTTCCAAGGGGGACTCATTCATGGCTCAAGCGGTAGCCGTACCACCTGATACCCGTGACGGCGGCGGGGAGGCGCATCCGTGGCTGACGCTGCTGGCCGTTTCGCTCGGCGTCATCATGGTGATGCTCGACGGCACTGTCGTGGCGATCGCCAACCCGCGCATCGCCGAGGATCTCGGAGCGTCACTGTCCGACCTGCAATGGATCACCAGTGGTTACCTGCTCGCGCTGGCGGTCTTCCTCATCACCGCCGGTAAACTCGGCGACCTGTTCGGCCACAAGAAGGTCTTCCTCATCGGTGTCGCGGGCTTCGCCCTGACCTCGCTGGCGATCGGACTGACCTCCTCGATCGGGATGCTGATCGCCTTCCGTGTCCTGCAGGGCCTGTTCGGCGCGCTGCTCCAGCCGGCCGCGCTCGCCCTCCTGAGGCTCGCCTTCCCCGGTGAGCGGCTGAACATGGCGATGGGCGCCTGGGGCGCCATCATCGGGCTGTCCAGCGCGGGAGGCCCGATCATCGGCGGGCTGCTCGTCGAGAACGTGAGCTGGCAGTCCGTCTTCTTCATCAACGTGCCCGTCGGCGTGGCGGCGCTGGCGTTCGGCCTGTGGGTCCTCAGGGGCGGCAGGACGAAGCTGTTGTCCAGGGTCGACTGGCTCGGGGTGCTGCTGCTGTCCGCCACGATGTTCTCGCTGGTCTGGTCCATCATCAAGGCGCCCGAGTGGGGCTGGGGCGACCCGAAGACCATCGGCTTCCTCGCCGCGGCCGTCGTCGTCGGCGCGGTGTTCCTGTTCTGGCAGGCCCGGGCCGCGGAGCCGTTGCTGCCGCTGAGCCTGTTCCGCAACATCTCGGTCTCCATCGGTACCGGGCTGATGATCCTCATGGCGTTCTCGATGTTCGGGGCGATGTTCTTCCTCACGTTCTTCTTCCAGGGCGTGCACGGGCTCTCCCCGCTGCAGTCGGGCCTGCGGATGTTGCCCATGAGCGCCGGCATGATCGTGGCCTCTCCCATCGCCGGAATCCTCATCGGCAAGCTGGGCCCCCGCGTCACCATCGCGGGCGGCATGCTGATCACGGCCGTCGCGATGTTCCTGATGTCGCGGCTCAGCGTCGAGGCGCAGTTCATGGACAGCGCGATCCCCTTCGTCCTGCTGGCCTTCGGCCTGTCCCCGGTCTTCGTGGGAGCCACCGAGATCATCGTCGGCAACGCGCCCGAGGAGCTCAGCGGTGTCGCGGGCGGCGTGCAGAACTCCGCGATGCAGGTCGGCGGCGCCCTCGGCACCGCCGTCCTCGGTGCGATCGTGGCGGCCAAGGTGTCGAGCGTGCTGCCCGGCTACCTCGGCCCGGTGGCCGAGGCCCTCCCGCCCGAGCAGTTGGAGGGGCTCAAGTCGGCGGCGTCGGTCGGCATGGCGTTTCCCGCCCTCCCCGGCCCGGCCGCGAGTGTCATCACCAACGCCTCGCACCTGTCGTTCATGGACGGACTGCACCTCGGCTTCGTCGTGAGCACGGCCGTCGCCGTGATCGCGGCGATCCTGGCGCTGTTCGTCAAGGCCGGCCGCAAGACCGAGGGCGCCCCCGTCCACGTGGGCTGACGGCGCCTGTTCCGGCAGTACGGCTCCACTTCCGGCAGTACGGCTCCCGCCCATTCCCGGGCGGGAGCCGTACCCGTCCCTGGATCGTTGTGCGGGCCCGGCGTCAGGGCGTCACCGGCTCAGTAGACTCGGTGTTCGTGACCAGCACGAAAATTCTTCCCGAGAGCGATGTCGCGCCGCGCGTGTCACACGGCGACGGCGACCACGAGCGCTTCTCGCACTACGCCGACAAGAACAAGATCACTGAGAGCTACGTGACGGGTGCTCCTGTCCGGGCTCTCTGCGGCAAGGTGTGGGTGCCCAGCCGGGATCCCAAGAAGTATCCGGTCTGCCCGGAATGCAAGGAGATCTACGAAGGACTGCCCAAGGGCAAACCTTCCGACGACTGAGTGTCGAAACGAAATGATCGCCCCCGAGACGGCTAACGTCAGGCTCCTGACCAGCAAGATCGGGGGAGCGAATGGCCCGGTGTGCGACAGCCGTCCTCATGGCATGCCTGTTCACGCTGGGCGGCGGTCCCCCTGCCGCGGCCCGCGCCGACAGCCGGCCGGACCCGGCTGAGGTGAGGGCCGGGGCGGAGTGCCCGGTCGGCGAGCCGTCCGAAGGCGCGGCCCTTCGTCCCGGAGCCGAGGGCCTCACCCACGCGGTCGAGCCGCGCGAACCGGGGCCGGATGAGATCGCCCGGATGTCCGCAGACCTGCGTCGCCGGCTCGAGGAGTCCGGCGGCATGCGCCGGGCGCCGGCCACGGGCGAGATCATGGTGCCCCTCTGGGTGCATGTGATCAAGGACGGTGTGCTCGGGCTGTCGGACGCGGGCGTCAAGCGGCAGGTCGACACGCTGAACGCGGCCTACGGCGGCAGGCTCGGCGGCGTCGACACCGGGGTGCGCTTCGTGCTCACCGGCATCACCCACACACTGAACAAGGACTGGTTCCGCGACCCGCTGGGCAACGAGGCGGCCATCAAGACGAAGCTGCGCGTGGGCGGTCCGGAGACGCTCAACCTCTACATCGCACAGCTCGGCGAGCTGGTCCTCGGCTACGCGACCTACCCGTACTGGTACCAGGGCGAGCCGCAACTGGACGGTGTGGTCATCGACTGGCGCAGCGTGCCGGGAGGCCCGTTGCGCAACTTCGATAAGGGCTTCACCGCCGTCCACGAGATCGGCCACTGGCTCGGCCTGCTGCACACCTTCGAGAACGGCTGCTCCGCGCCGGGGGACGCGGTCGACGACACCCCGCCCGAGGCGTACCCGACCACGGGCTGCCCGCCTAGCAAGGACACCTGCACGGAGCCGGGGCAGGACCCCGTCCACAACTTCATGGACTACGCCCAGGACCGGTGCATGACCAACTTCACCGCGGGCCAGGCGGTCCGGATGCGGCAGATGTGGGACCTCTATCGCAGGCCAACCGCCCCACCTGTCTAGATCCGATAGCAATGCCCGGATTTTCGTTGACGAGGCACCGTCTCTGTGAGTAACTGCCACAGCAGCGCTCATGGTGTCGTGGGTCGCTCGTGATCGATCCGGCGCTCACCGGCTCGGTTCCACGTGCGCCCGGCTCCTCCGGCTCCGGGAGGCTTCGTGAACGATCAGTGGTCGCGCCGCGTATGGCCGCCCGCCGACGACGACACGCCCAAGCCCATGCCCCCGCTCACACCCACGCTCATGCCCGCGCCCGCCGACGACGCGCCCGCGCCTGACAACGACCTCCCGCCCTCGGCCGTCTGGTACGGCACGCCCGTCGAACCGCCCCGCCGAATGCCGCGGTGGCTGCAACGCCTCCTCGTCGCCGGAGCCGCCGTGGCCGTCGCCGCCGTCGTGATCGGCGGGGTGGTGTTCGTGATCCTCAATCGCAGCGAGACCGCGCCTCCGGCCATGGTCGCCGACCCGCTCGCCGGGGTGTCCTACTCGCTGCCGCCGGAGTGGACCGAGGGGGTGGTCGCGCCGGTGACCGGCTTCACCTCCGTCGCCGCCCGAGGCGACCTGGCCACGGTCATGGCCAGGCCGGAGGCGCACGTGGAGCCGGACGGCCTCGGCCCCGCCGTCCTCGATCTGAGCAGCCTCTACGCCAAGCTGCTGCTCCACGGCGACAAGGTCGAAGTGGTGGACGACCGCGACATCACGATCGGCGGACGGCCCGGCCACACGCGGGCCGTCCGGGCGGAGTATCGCGACGTCGTGAACCAGCCGGCCTTCATGAGAGTGACGTTGCTCACCCGCCCCGACGGCAAGAGCACGGTGCTGCTGGGTCTCGCCCACCCCGACGATCCCCGCTCACGTGCGGACATCGAGACGGTCATGACGGGCGTGCACTGATCTGCGCGGACGCCCATACCACAGGAGGCGTGCGGTGGCTCGAATCTCGTCGGCTCGGCACGTCTTGTCGGTGGGTCCGACTACCCTGAGGTCACTGTGAGGGAGCGAACCGATAGATACACCATTGTCCTGACGAGCGCGGGGAGGCGTCGTTGAGCGTTTCGGCCGCGTCCCATCTCTCCCCTTCCTACCCTGATCGCGCCGCCTGGGGCACCGCCACGAAGTTGCGCGCCTGGCAGCAGGAGGCCTTCGACCTCTACCTCCAGCGCGAGCCGAGAGACTTCCTGACGGTCGCCACGCCGGGGGCGGGCAAGACGACCTACGCCCTGCGGATCGCCAGCGAGCTGCTCACCCGTGGGGCCATCAAGGCCATCACGATCGTCACGCCCACCGAGCACCTGAAGCGCCAGTGGGCCGACGCCGCCGCCAAGGTCGGCATCGGCATCGACCCCGAGTTCAAGAACAGCCAGGGCGCCACCTCCCGCGACTACCTCGGCGTCGCCATCACCTACGCCCAGGTCGCGATGCATCCCGCCCTGCACAGGGCGCGCACGGAGGCACGCAAGACGCTCGTCATCTTCGATGAGATCCACCACGCGGGCGACGCCAAGTCGTGGGGCGACGGCGTCCGGGAGGCGTTCGAGCCCGCGACGCGGCGACTGGGCCTGACGGGCACGCCGTTCCGGTCCGACGACAGCCCGATCCCCTTCGTCTCCTACGTCGAGGACGGCGAGGGCACGTTGCGGAGCGCCTCCGACTACTCCTACGGGTACGGCCCCGCTCTCGCGGACGGCGTCGTCCGGCCCGTGATCTTCCTGGCCTACTCGGGCGAGATGAAGTGGCGCACGCGGGCGGGTGACGAGATCACGGCCACGCTCGGCACCCCCCTCACCAAGGACCAGCTCTCCCAGGCCTGGCGGGCCGCGCTCGATCCCAAGGGTGACTGGATCCGCCAGGTCATCCAGGCGGCCGACCGGCGGCTCACCGAGGTCAGGCGGGGCATGCCCGACGCGGGCGGCCTGGTCATCGCCACCGACCACGAGTCGGCTCGCGCCTACGCCCGGCACATCAGGACCGTCACCGGTGAGGGCGCGCAGGTCGTGCTCTCCGACGACCCCGGCGCCTCAAAGAAGATCAAGGATTTCGCCACCTCCGAGGCGCGCTGGCTGGTCGCGGTCCGGATGGTCTCCGAGGGCGTCGACATCCCGCGCCTGGCCGTCGGCGTCTACGCCACGAGCATCTCGACCCCGCTGTTCTTCGCGCAGGCGGTGGGCCGCTTCGTCCGGGCCCGCAAACGCGGGGAGACCGCCTCGGTGTTCCTGCCGTCGGTGCCCCTGCTCATGGGCCTCGCCTCCGAGATGGAGGCCGAGCGCGACCACGTGCTCGGCCGCCAGCGCGACGAGGACGGGCTCGACGACCTGCTCCTGGAGCAGGCGCAGCAGGAGAAGAAGCAGCCGGACGCCCTGGGCGACGAGCTGCCCTTTCAGACGCTGGAGGCCTCGGCCACCTTTGACCGGGTGTTGTTCGACGGCGGCGAGTTCGGCACCGCCGCGGCTCCGGGGTCGCCCGAGGAGGAGGACTTCCTCGGCCTTCCCGGGCTGCTCGAGCCGGACCAGGTCGCGTCACTGCTGCGCAAGCGCCAGGCCGATCAGCAGGCCGCCAGGCGGAAGGTGAAGCCCGTCTCGGAGTCCGAGCCGGTGCTCGCCCCGCATGAGCTGCTGCACGAACTGCGCAAGGAGCTGAACGGGCTCGTGGGCGCGTGGAACCACCGCACCGGGCAGCCGCACGGTGTGATCCACGCAGAGCTGCGCAGGGCCTGTGGAGGTCCGGCCATCGCCCAGGCCTCCGCCGAGCAGATACGCGAGCGGATAGCGATGATCCGCAAGTGGGCCATGCAGCGCAAGTGAGAGAAGCCGGGCCCCGCGAGGCCCGGCTTCGCCGCTTCTTTCCGCGTCCTTTCTCGTCCCTGCTGCGTCCCTTCTACGTCCCTTCTACGTCCCGGAAGACGCGGGGGTCCCCGGCTTGAGCGGGATGCGATGGCCGGTGCGGGCGTCGATCGCCACGTAGTGCGGGCGGGGACGCAGCGGCGGGCTGAGCCGGAGGTCGAGCGACGCCTGGCCGCCCGCCACCGTGACGGGGAGCGCTCGAGCTCCCTCGTGGTGTTCCGCGGTGCCTTCCTCCAGCCAGATCCGCAACCGCCGTCCGGCGGGCCGCAGGGCCACGGAGGCCGTGCCGCATTCATGGGGGGTGGCGGCCCAGTAGACCGTCATGCCGTCCACCTCGGTGCCGCGACGCGAGAGCCGTACGGACCCGGGGGTGAGGGCGTGGACGGGGCAGGGGCGGGCGGTGACCGATGCCAGCGGCGTGGCGGCGGCGCCGTCACGAGAGGCGGCGTGGGAGGGGGAGCCGGCGTGGGAGGGAGAGACGGCCGGGCGGGCGAGCGGGTGCGACGCCACGGACGCGGGAGGCTCCTCGAGGAACCCCATCAGCAACGTGCCCGCCTGTAACCCCGCGAGGGTCAGGGCCGCCGCCCCGCGGGCGAGCCCGCGGTGGCCGCGGCCGAAGAGCAGCCAGACGCACACCGGAGTCAGGATGAGCCAGGAGAGGCCGAGCACGAACGCGAACATCGAGGCTGCCAATCACGAGGAGATGTCGCTCTACGTAATACACCCATGACGCATCGTGGTGAAGGCATTGAACGTCCCATGACCGGAGTGTCGGCGGGGCGTGGGACGCATACGGCCGGGGTCAGGGGCGCACCACAGGGGTGCCGACGAGCTCGACCCCAGCCTTCTCGAGCTCTCTCAGGGCGCGGTCGGTGGTCTCCCTGGCGACGCCGGCGGTGAGGTCGAGCAGGACCCGCACGGCGAAGCCGTTCCGCACACCGTCGAGCGCGGTCGCCCTGACGCAGTGGTCGGTGGCGATGCCGACGACGTCCAGGGCCTCCACGTCGTGCCGGCCGAGCCACTCGCGGAGGCCGACGCCCGACGGGTCGACTCCTTCGAATCCGCTGTAGGCGCCCTCGTGCGCGCCCTTGCTGAAGACCGTCTCCACGGCCGCGGTGTCGAAGGCGGGATGGAAGTCGGCTCCAGCGGTGCCCGCGACGCAGTGGGCGGGCCAGGTGTCCACGTAGTCGGGTTCGGCCGAGAAGTGGCTTCCCGGGTCGACATGCCGATCACCGGTGGCCACGACGTGGTCATAGGCGTGCCGCCTCGTGTGCCGGGTGATCGCGGCGGCCACCTCGGCGCCGCCGTTCACGGCGAGGCTGCCGCCTTCGCAGAAGTCGTTCTGGACGTCCACGACGACGAGCGCGGTTCTCATTCGGTCTCCTCACGGCGAGGGGGGCACCGGCGTCACTCGCGCGCGCCGGCCTCGGTGTGATCAGCTGAGATCAGCTGAAGACGGTGGGGACGGCGGGGTCGCCGGGCGAGAGGCTGTGGGCGGCCGGAGGCAGCTCGGCCAGCGTGGCGCGGTGTCGTTCGCGGGCGGCCTCCAGGGGTTCCCGGCCGACGACCCGGCCCTTCGTGACCAGCTCGGCCAGCAGGGGCCTGCCGACGGACTCCATCGGCGCGCCCGTGACGATCTCCGCGGTGGCCGTCCCGCCGGACGTCTCCCGGTAGGCCCACTTGCGGCCGCCCTTGCTCGGCTTGCCGACGGACCGCTTGGCCACCGGCTGCAACCGGCCCGAGGCGTCCTCCCGGGCGACCAGCTTGTAGACGAGGTTGGCCGTCGGGCATCCGGACCCGGTGACCAGGGCGGTGCCCACGCCGTAGCCGTCGACGGGGGCCGCGGCGAGTCCGGCGATCGAGAACTCGTCCAGGTCGCCGGTCACGATGATCCTGGTGTCCTCCGCGCCATACGCGTCGAGAGCCCGCCGCACGTCCAGGGCCGCCGCTCCCAGGTCGCCGGAGTCGATCCGCACGGCGCCCAGGTCGCGTCCCGCGAGCTCCACGGCGGTCCGTACGGCCTTCGCCACGTCGTAGGTGTCCACCAGCAGGGTGGTGTCCATTCCGAGGGACTGCAGCTGGGCGCGGAAGGCGTCCTCCTCCGAGTCGTGGAGCAGGATGAACGCGTGGGCCGCCGTTCCCGCCGTCGGCACGCCGTACATGCGGCCCGCCCTGAGGTTGGAGGTCGAGGAGAAGCCGCACAGATAGGCGGATCTGGCCGCGGCGACGGCGGCGATCTCGTGGGTGCGCCGGGAGCCCATCTCGATCAGCGGCCTGTCGCCGGCCGCGTGGGCCATCCGCGACGCGGCGGACGCGATCGCGCAGTCGTGGTTAAGGATCGACAGGACGATGGTCTCCAGCAGCACCGCCTCGGCGAACGTGCCCTCCACCACCATGATCGGTGAGCCGGGGAAGTAGGCCTCGCCCTCGCGGTAGCCGTACACATGTCCGGAGAACCGGTAATCGGCGAGAAACGCCAGAGTCGGCTCGTCGACGATGCCCGCGGCCCGGAGGTAGCCGAGATCTGATTCCTCGAACCGGAAGTCCTCCAGCGCGTCGAGGAAGCGGCCGATCCCCGAAACCACCCCGTATCGGCGCCCTCCGGGCAGCCGCCGGGCGAACACCTCGAAGACCGCCCTCCGATGTGCCGCACCATCGGCCAGGGCGGCCTGGAGCATCGTCAGCTCGTACTGGTCGGTCAGCAGGGCGGAGCCCATGGTCGTGCGCACGTGTCGAAGACTACGACCGGCGTGGTGCAGGATGGTCCTGTGGGTAGTACCGCTCCGGCCGAGGTCGAGCGTCCGTCGACGGACGTGCGGCCAGACTTGCCTTGGCTGACGATCGTCTGGAACGACCCGGTGAATTTAATGTCGTACGTCACATATGTCTTCCAAGCGGTGTTCGGCTATCCGCGGGAGAAGGCGGAGAAGCTGATGATGGACGTTCACCACAAGGGCAGGGCCGTCGTCGCCAGCGGCGCGCGCGAGGAGATGGAGCGCGACGTCCAGATTCTGCATTCCTACGGCCTGTGGGCCACCGTCCAGCGGGACTCCTGACGTGGGCGGCGCGTCGAGCGTTCATGCGGGCAGGCATCGGTCCGGGCGATCGTGCGGGCATCGGTGCGGGCAGTCATGCGGGCGAGGGCCGGGCCGATGAGCACGGGTTTCAAGTCGTCGGGCAAGGGCGTGTCCGTCAAACTCGACGCCGGCGAGGTCTCGCTCCTCGTCTCCCTGGTATCCCAGGTTCTCGATCTTGTGGAGCCCGGCGCGACGGGCGACGACCCCCTCGAGCGGGCTCTGGGCATCGGGTCGCCCGAGACGCCGTCGGATCCGGTGCTGGCCCGGCTGTTCCCCGCGGCGTACGCGGACGACGACAAGGCGGCGGGTGAGTTCCGCCGCTACACCGAGGCGACGCTGCGCGACGGGAAGCGGGCCGACGCCGCGACGTTGCTGGAGACGGTCGAGCCCGGGAAGGTGCAGCTCACCGCCGACCAGGCCATGGCCTGGTTGCGCGCGATCAACGATGTGCGGCTCGCGCTCGGCGTCCGGCTGGAGGTGACGGAGGAGGTCCACGAGGAGATCGCAGGCATGTCCGAGGACGATCCGCGTTATCCGGCGTTCGTGACCTACGACTGGCTGACCTACCTTCAGGACACCCTTGTCCGGGCCCTTTGGTAGTTTTCCCGGCATGCTGACGATTTCCCGTGAGCTGGTCGACGCCATCGTGGCTCACGCCCGCGCGGACCATCCGGACGAGGCCTGCGGCGTCGTGGCCGGGCCTGAGGGGTCCGACCGCCCCGAGCGGTTCATCCAGATGGACAACGCCGAGCGTTCCCCGACGTTCTACCGGTTCGACTCCCATGAGCAGTTCCGCGTCTGGCGCGACATGGACGATCGTGACGAGGTGCCGGTGGTGATCTACCACTCGCACACCGCGACCGAGGCCTATCCCTCGCGTACGGACATCAGCTACGCCTCCGAGCCGGACACGCACTACGTCCTGGTCTCCACGGCCTACGACGAGCCGCAGTTCCGCTCCTACCGGATCGTCGACGGCGTCGTGACCGAGGAGGACGTCAAGATCGTCGAGGCCTACGGCTAGACTTGCCGCATGCCTCGCGACGACATCCGTACCGTGTCGTCCCGCGCTGCCCTGCAGAGGTTCCTTTTCGCGCACACCCCCTCCGTCGTCGTCTACGACTGTCGCTGAGAATCCGTCCCGGACGGAATCCCGCTCCGCCTGACCATGTTCCAATCAGGTGGGTGTCCAACATCATGACGACCACTGACCAAGGAGACTGAGCCGCGATGGCCATCGAGGTTCGCATTCCGACCATCCTGCGTAACTACACGGACGGCGCCAAGGCCGTGGACGCGAAGGGCGCCACGCTCGCCGAGCTGATCGGCGACCTGGAGGCGCGTCACCCGGGCCTCAAAGAGCGCCTGGTGGACGACGCCGGCCTGCGCCGCTTCGTCAACGTCTACCTGAACGACGAGGACGTCCGCTTCCTCGGCGGGCTCGGCACGCCGGTCGCCGACGGCGACACCGTGACGGTGCTGCCCGCCGTGGCCGGCGGCGCCCGCTAGGGCCGCGCGCCATGCGCTTCGATTCGCTGGTCGACTCGGTGGGGCGCACGCCGCTCGTCGGGCTTCCCCGGCTCTCGCCGTCCGATGACGTGCGGGTCTGGGCCAAGCTCGAGGACCGGAACCCCACCGGGTCGATCAAGGACCGGCCCGCCCTGTGGATGATCGAGCAGGCGGAGAAGGACGGCCTGCTCACGCCCGGGTGCACGATCCTCGAGCCGACCTCGGGCAACACCGGCATCTCCCTCGCGATGTCGGCCCGCCTCAAGGGATACCGGCTCATCTGCGTCATGCCGGAGAACACCTCGGAGGAACGCCGGCAACTCCTTCGCATGTACGGCGCGGAGATCATCTCCTCGCCGGCGGCGGGGGGGTCGAACGAGGCCGTCCGGGTCGCCAAGGGCCTGGCGGCGGAGCATCCCGACTGGGTGATGCTCTACCAGTACGGCAATCCGGCCAACTGGCGGTCCCACTACGAGTCGACCGGCCCGGAGATCCTCGAGGACCTTCCGACGGTGACGCACTTCGTGGCCGGACTCGGCACCACGGGCACCCTGATGGGCGTCGGGCGCTTCCTGCGCGAGCACGTCCCCGGGGTGCAGATCGTCGCCGCCGAGCCGAGGTACGGCGAGTTGGTGTACGGCCTGCGCAACGTGGACGAGGGCTTCATCCCCGAGTTGTACGACGAGTCCGTCCTGACCACCCGCTACTCGGTGACGGCGGCCGACGCCCTGCGCAGGACGCGGGAGCTGCTGGCCGTCGAGGGCATCTTCGCCGGCATCTCGACGGGGTGTGCCCTGCACGCCGCGCTCGGGCTGGCGCGCAAGGCCGTACAGGCGGGGGAGCGGGCGGACATCGCCTTCATCGTCGCCGACGGGGGCTGGAAGTACCTGTCCACCGGAGCCTACGAAGGCACCCTCGACGAAGCCGAAGACCGCCTCGACGGCCAACTCTGGGCGTGATCATGCACACATTCGGTGGAACGGCCCTTGACCTGGCCTTTCATCGAGCGTGATCATGCGCGGATTCGGCAAAGTCGGCCACGACCTGGGCTTTCGCCTTTCGTGATCATGCGCAGGCTTATGAAAGCAGGCTTATGAAAGCAGGCTCATGAAAGCAGGCTCATGAAAGCGGACGACCCCGGCATGTGATCGGGTCACATGCCGGGGTCGCGGCGTTCCCGGGACAGCTGAACGATCAGTTGAACAGGACGCGCAGGGTCATGCTGGTACCGTCCGTGTAGTTCCCGCTCAGCCCGATCGCGCGAAGCACCTGGACGTTGGACTTCTCCTCGCCCTTCAGGCCGCTGAGGTAGAGCGGTTCGAGCTTGTCGAGGTCGACGTACACGGCGTAGTTCGCCGCGTCCGCGTCCGGAACGGCCAGCTTGAAGCTCTCGCTCTCGCCGAGTGTCCCCTTCGTGCCCAGCTTGTCCGCGTATGTCTGCGTGCTCGCCACCACCAGCTGCCCGTCGCCGGGCTTCTTGGCGAGCTGCAACGGGGTGCCGGACCCGGCGAGGAGCGCCTCCAGCTTGGTCACGACCGCCTGCGCCTTGACCGGATCGGTCGTGAGGACCGCTCCGACGTTCGGCTGCTGGGCGTCGAGGCCCTCCTGGTCGAGTGCGATCGTGAGGCTCTTGCCGAGCAGCGTCACGATGTCGTCAGGGACCGAGATGCCGTAGAGCTGCTGGAACTGCTCGAGGCTCTTCGTGATGGTCTGGCCGTCAGGGGTCGCCTCCGCCGCCTGCTGGATCTTGGGCCACTGCGTCGCGAACCCGTCACCGAGGCCGGAGAGCGAGATGGCGCCCACGGTCGAGGCCGGCAGCTCCGCGATCTTTACCGGCTGCCCCTTGAGGGTGTTGGCGGCACCGCCCCGGGTGATCCCCGTCAGCTCGGCGTAGTCGCCGTCGAAGCGGAGAGCGCCGGCGAACCGCATGTCCTTGATCGATTCCAGCGCCGTCGGGGCCGCGGTGGCGGCGGCGCCCGACATGTCGGCCAGCTCGCCGAGATCCATCCAGAACGACATCACGCCGGGCTCTCCGACGGCAGAGGTGTCATCGCTGAACTGGGCGTTCTGCGACAGCGGCGCCGCCTTGGCGTACCCGTCGGCCGCCGCCTGCGTCTTGGCCAAGATCGCGTAACCGTCGCGGAACGCGAGGCCGTATTCGTCGCCGGGGGCCAGCTTGGCGATGCCGTCCCGCGCCGCGGCCTCGTCCTTCACCTGTACGGCCGCCGCGACGTCGGGCTCCTTGCCGGCGCCGGAGGACAGTACGGCCAGGCCCGCGCGGTCGCCGAGCCAGGGCTCGACGTCCTTGGCGTAGTCGACCTTCGCCAGGTCGGGGGAGTCGCCCTTGATGGCCTCGAAAAGGGCCTTGCGCGGATCGTCGTCGCTCAGGGAGTCCTTGATCCCCGGGAACTTCCTCGCGATGGTCAGCAGGGCCAGCTTCTGGTTGGCCGCGGGGTCGAGGTCCAGCCGTACGTAGGCGATGGCGTTGCCGGGCAGCACCTCCTGCGGCTGAGTTCCTCCACCGCTCAGCTGCGAGAACGCCCATACGCCGCCACCACCGAGGATGACGACGACGATGGCGGAGATGGCTGCGAGCAGCCAGCCGCGGCCGCGCTTGGCCGGTGCGCCTTCGGTCCCGTCGGGAGCGTTGAACCCGAGCTCCTCGGCCTGGCCGTACGGCAGTTGCCGGGTGTGCGCGTCGTTCGCGGTCGCCTGTCCGGGCTGTGGCGTCCGGTGTTCGATGGTCCGATCAGGGTCCGGACTCTCCGGGAATGAAGCCCCCGGAGGAGTTTCGGCAGACATAGTTCACGCCCCGTATGCATTTGTCGGATGATCTGCTAATTATGCCAATGAATTGGAGAAATCTTGGTCACAAAGTTGATTGCGTCACATATCCGTGACAAGGCGTGTACCTCCGCTAAAGTACTCACTAGAACAAGGTTCGGTTGAGTTTTTCGTGCGAGGAGCGTTGTGACCAAGTTCGACGAGGCGACGCAGGCGATCCGGGTCGACGACACCACCTATGACGTGTGTCTTGATGGCGGATATTCGATCGGCGGGCCGCTGAACGGGGGCTACCTGCTGGCGACCGTTCTGCGGGCGGTGGTCGACGAGTCGCCGCACGCGCACCCGGTGTCGACGAGCGCCCAGTTCCTCCGGGCCGCGGTGCCCGGGCCGGCCACGGTCAGGATCGAGCGGCTCAAGTCGGGCAGGACGGCCACGATGACCCGGGCGACGCTGGTGCAGGACGGCCGGTCCTTCATCGACACCCTGGTGACGACGGCCACATTGGATCCAGCCGCCACTCCGGAATGGGCGGACGGGCCGGCGAGCCCCATGCCAGATTTGTCCGACTGTACAAAACTTCCGGACCCCAAGCCCGAATCGAACATGAACCTGAACGCGCAGATGGAGTTGCGATTCGATCCGCCGACGATCGGATGGCTCGCCGGAGAGCCCACCGGCAGGCCGGAGTCGCGGGCCTATTTCCGGATGGCGGAGACGCAGGATCCCGATCCGTTCGTGCTCGCGCTCGCCGTCGACGCGCTGCCGCCAGTGGTGTTCTCGGCGGGGGCGCGGGGGTGGGCGCCCACGGTGGAGTTGACGTGGCACCTGCGCGCGCTGCCGGCCCCCGGATGGCTGACCCTCTTGGGCAGCGGAAGGCTGATCAGCGACGGCTGGTTCGACGAGGACGTCGAGGTGTGGGACTCGGCGGGTCGTCTGGTGGCTCAATCTCGCCAGCTCGCGAGGGTGGGACGAGGCTGACTCCTCCGTACGGCCCGGCCGCGCCGGTTCGGATTCCGCGCCTGTTTGCATGATCACGCCGAGTGTTTCCGCTGGTGAGGCCGTTTTCTCCGAACCTGTGCATGATCACGGCCGGGATCGTGGCAGGTCAGCGGTGCCGCCACCGAATCTGTGCATGATCACGCCGGGGAAGGGGGGTGGGGGGAGGTTGTGAGGATTCTTACCGTGAGTGGTCGTGCATGATCCCCTAACCTTGGGAAGTGTGCCGGACAACAGTGGGGCGATCGGGATCTTCGACAGTGGCGTCGGCGGTCTGACCGTCGCCCGGGCGATCCTCGACCAGCTGCCCCACGAATCGATCTTCTACGTGGCCGACACGGCGCGGCAGCCCTACGGGCCCAAGCGCATCGCCCAGGTCCGGAGGTATGCCCTCGAGGTCATGGACCACCTGGTCGAGCACGACGTCAAGATGCTGGTGATCGCCTGCAACAGCGCCAGCGCCGCCGTGCTCAGGGACGCCAGGGAGCGTTACGGGGTCCCGGTCGTCGAGGTGATCCAGCCCGCCACCCGCCGGGCCGTGCGGGCGACAAGGAACGGCAGAGTCGGCGTGATCGGCACGCGGGCTACGATCGAATCGATGGCCTACCACGACGCCTTCGCCGCCGCGCCGCACGTCGAACTGGTGGGGGTCGCGGCTCCGCTCCTCGTGGACTTCGTCGAGCGGGGCGAGACGATGAGCGAGGAGCTCATCGATGTGATCCGCGGTTATCTGAAGCCCATCCAGGACGCGGGCTGCGACACCCTCATCCTGGGCTGCACGCACTACCCGCTTCTGACGGGCGCGCTGTCCTACGTCGCGGGAGACACGGTCACCCTCGTGTCGAGCGCCGAGGAGACCGCCAAGGACGTCTATCGCATCCTGCACGACCGGGGGCTGGCCGGTGGAGCGGACGATCCGCTCCACCGCTTCGGGGCCACGGGTGACACCGCTCTGTTCGAGCATCTCGGACAGCGGTTCCTCGGGCCGGAGATCCAGGCGGTCGAGCTCGCGGCGGTCGGCGACGAGTCCGACATTGGGAGGTCGGCGTGAAGTTGACGATCATCGGGTGTTCGGGGAGTTTCCCCGGCCCGGAGGGCCCCTCGTCGTGCTATCTGCTGGAGGCCGAGGGATTCCGGATGCTGCTCGACTTCGGCAACGGTTCGCTGGGGGTCCTGCAGCGCTACGCGGGGATCTACGACGTGGACGCCATCTGCTTGTCGCACCTGCATGCCGACCACTGCCTCGACATGTGCTCCTACCACGTCGTCCGCACCTACTCGCCGGCCGGGCCGCTGCCCCGGGTGCCCGTCCACGCTCCGGCGGGGGCGGCCCAGCGGCTCAACGCCGCGTACGGCATGCCCGACGAACCGGTCATGGAGAAGTCCTTCGACTTCGCGCGGCTCTCGCCCGGCACACGGGAGATCGGCCCCTTCGAGGTGACGGCCGCTCCGATGAACCATCCCGTCGAGACCTACGGCTTCCGTGTCACCCACGGCGGCCGTTCCGTGGCCTACTCCGCGGACACCGGCGAGTCCGCCGAGCTCGTCAAGCTGGCACACGACGCCGACGTGCTGCTGTGTGAGGCATCCTTCGTCGACGGCCCAGGCCTCACACCCGGTCTCCATCTCAGCGGTCGGCAGGCGGCGGAACACGCGGCCCGGGCCGGGGCGCAGACGCTGGTCCTCACCCATCTCGTCCCCTGGAACGACCAGAAGAGGGTGCTGGACGACGCCTCGCGCGGCGGCTTCGCCGGCAGGATGGAGCTGGCTCGGAGTGGCGCCGTCTATGACCTAGGGTGACCCCTATGGCTCGTTCAGATGGACGTCGTCCCGATCAGCTTCGCCCCGTGACCATCACGCGGAACTGGCTCGCGCACGCCGAGGGTTCCGTGCTCGTCGAGTTCGGCGGCACGCGGGTGTTGTGCGCCGCCTCCGTGGAGAGCGGCGTGCCCCGATGGCGCAAGGGCAGCGGCCTCGGCTGGGTGACGGCCGAGTACGCCATGTTGCCCCGCGCCACCAACACGCGCGGTGACCGTGAGTCGGTCCGCGGCAAGATCGGTGGCAGGACCCACGAGATCTCGCGGCTGATCGGCCGCTCGCTGCGGGCCTGCGTGGACTACAAGGCGCTGGGGGAGAACTCGATCATCCTCGACTGCGACGTGCTGCAGGCCGACGGCGGCACGCGGACGGCCGCGATCACCGGGGCCTACGTCGCGCTCGCCGACGCCGTGGCCTGGATGCGCAAGCGCAAGATGTGCCCGGGAGACCCGCTGGTCACCTCGGTCGCGGCGGTCTCCGTCGGCGTCCTCGGCTCGGAGCCGCTGCTCGACCTCTGCTACACCGAGGACGTCAAGGCCGAGACCGACATGAACGTGGTGATGACCGGCGCCGGAGACTTCGTCGAGGTGCAGGGCACCGCCGAGGGTGCGCCCTTCGACCGGGTGATGCTGAGCGGCCTGCTCGACCTGGCCGCCGGCGGCTGCGCGGAGCTGACCCGCCTGCAGGCCGAGGCGCTCGCGGTGGCGACCGAATGAACAAGGTGGTTCTGGCGACCAGGAACGCCGGCAAGATCGTGGAGCTCCGCAGGATCCTGGAGGAGTCCAGCCTGCCGATCGAACTCGTGGGGCTCGAGGACTTCCCGGACATCGCCGACGTGGCCGAAACGGGCCTGACGTTCGCCGAGAACGCGCTGCTCAAGGCGCACGCCGTAGCGAGGGAGAGCGGCCTGCTCGCCGTCGCCGACGACTCCGGGCTCTGCGTCGACGCCCTGAACGGCATGCCGGGGATCTTCTCCGCCCGCTGGTCCGGCACGCATGGTGACGACGTCGCCAACCTGTGGCTGCTCCTGGCCCAGATCTCGGACGTCCCCGACGGCCGCCGCCAGGGCCACTTCGCCTGTACGGCCGCGCTCGCGCTGCCTTCGGGCGAGGAGCACGTGGTGGAGGGGGCCATGCACGGCCACGTCATCCGTGAGCCCAGGGGAGCCAACGGCTTCGGTTACGATCCGATCTTCGTTCCGGATGGCGAGAGCCGTACGACCGCGGAGATGTCAGCGGGAGAGAAGGACGCGATCAGCCATCGTGGCCGGGCTTTTCGCGCCCTCGTGCCGGTCATCGAATCGGTCGTCCTGTAATCCACCCGTAAGACCTTCCGGCACGAGTGGGGCGTAGCGTTCGACTGTGAACAAGGACGACGGCGGTTCTCGCCTGCCCAAGTGGGTGGCGGCCGTGATCGGGGTCGTCGCGGGAGCGGTGGCGCTCGGCGTGGCCCAACTCGCGGCCGGACTGACCAACGCGAGTGCGTCACCGGTGATCGCGGTCGGCGGCGCGGCGGTCGACCGGACCCCGCCCGCGCTCAAGGACTGGGCCATCAGGAACTTCGGGTCGAACGACAAGTTGGTCCTGATCAGCGGCATCGTCGTGGTCCTGGCTCTGATCGCCGCGGGTCTCGGCGTGCTCTCCCGCCGGAGGGTCGGCTACGGCATGACGGGGCTGCTGCTGTTCGGCCTCGTCGGAGCGGGGGCCGCGGCCACCAGGCCCGACTCGGGGCCGTTCGACATCCTGCCGTCCCTCATCGGTGTAGGCGCGGGAGCGTGGGCGCTCTCCCTGCTGTTCCGCCGGGTGGAGCTGAACGACTGGGACGACCTTCCGGAGGAGTATCCCGCCGCTGCCGGCACGTCGGCGTGGACGACCGACCCCGAGTACTCGGAATATCCGCCGTACGCGGACGAGGGAGAGCCGGGCGAGGATGAGCGGGACGCAGACGAGCCGGGCGGGGGTGAGCCGGTCCCGCATCCAGCGGAGATGCCGCCCGTGATGCGGGCAGGCGACGCCCTCTACACGTTCGACCGCCGGCGCCTGCTGACCGGCGTGGCCGTGGGGGTGGGAGTCGCCGGAGTCGCCGGGTTCGGCGGGCGCCTGCTCGGGGCCTCCAAGGACGTGGACCTCGCCAGGAGGACGGTCGCGAAGACGTTGCCCCGGCCGGCCGTCGCGGCGAAGCCGATCCCGGCGGGTGCGGACCTGCACCTCAAGGATCTGTCGCCCTTCGTCACGCCCAACCGTGACTTCTATCGGGTGGACACCGCCCTGGTCGTCCCCTCGGTCGATCCGACCGACTGGACGCTGAAGATCCACGGACTGGTCGACAAGCCGGTCGAGCTCACCTTCGACGACCTGCTCAGGCGTCCGCTGATGGAGGCGGACGTCACGCTGACCTGTGTGTCCAACGACGTCGGCGGGCCGTACGTGGGCAACGCCCGCTGGCTCGGCGCGCGCCTGGCCGATGTGCTCCGCGACGCGGGGATCAGGTCGGACGCCGACATGCTGCTGAGCGTCTCGCAGGACGGCTTCACCTGCGGCACCCCCGTCGACGTCGTCATGGACGGCAGGGACGCGCTGCTCGCGGTCGCGATGAACGGCGAGGTGCTGCCGGCCGCGCACGGGTTCCCCGTCCGTCAGGTCGTCCCCGGCCTGTACGGCTACGTGTCCGCCACGAAGTGGATCACCGAGATCAAGGTGACACGGTTCGACCAGGACGAGGCCTACTGGACGCCACGCGGCTGGTCTCCGCGGGGCCCGATCAAGACGGAGTCCCGGATCGACGTCCCCCGAGACGGCGACGCCGTCCCGCACGGCCCGACCATAATCGCCGGAGTCGCCTGGGCCCAGCACAAGGGGATCTCCGCGGTGGAGGTCCAGGTGGACGGAGGCGAGTGGCGGGAGGCGAAGCTCGCCGAGGTGAACGGCCCGGACACCTGGAGGCAGTGGTCGATCGAGACGGACCTCACCCCCGGAAAGCGGGTCATCACGGTCCGCGCGACCGATGCGAGCGGCTACACCCAGACGCCGAATTATGCTCCGCCCGCTCCCGATGGCGCGACGGGCTACCACGCCATCGGCATTCTGGTCGGATGAACCCGGACGAACCCTGCTGAAGGCCGCCGGCGATCCTTCTGGACTTGGGAAAGCCGCTGTGACGGCGGTGAGGCCGCCCCTACCATCGGCACCCTGATTACGTGTCAGGGAGGGGGCCGCAGCACGTGACTCAGGAGATGGCTCGCAGGCATGCCCGGTGGCGGTTGCCGACCGGTGTCTACAACCCGATCGTGAGCGCAGACGGGCGTAGGTGGCGCGATTACGAGAGGGCCGCGGAGACTCCGGCGTCCGGGGAGAACCGGCACCTCGACGATCGCCACGTGGACGATCTCTGCACGGAAGGTCGAGTCCAGGAGAACCGTCACGCCGAGGTGCGTGCGGTCGTCCTGGCGGACGGCCCGGCGAACAGCGTGGCCGGTGGCATGGTGAACGCTTCGGCGAAGAGCATGGCGAACGGCCTGGCCAACGGGATGTCCAACGGCACTTCGAACGGCACGTCGACCGGGCTGCTGAGCGGCCTGCTCAACGGTTTGGCGAAGGGTGCGCGGAACGGCCTGGTGAAGGGGACGTCCAATCCCCTGCTGGGCGGCACGCCGAACGGCCTGAGCGAGGCCCCGGGCGACAGCCTGGCCGACGGCCCGAATGCCGGTCTGAACGGTGGTCTGAATGACGGTCTGAACGACGGTGTTGTGGAGGACGCGGCCGAGGGCGCCGTCGCCCCAGTTGCGGATGCCACGGGCGACACCGCCACCCACGCACTGGAGGGGGCCGCGTTCGCAGCCGATCCGGCGAGTGAGGCGATCGCCGACGCGGCCGTACAGCCGGGAACACAGCCGGGAGCACAGGTCGAAGCACAGCACGGGACGCAGGCCGGCGCACAGCTCGAAGTGCCGGCTGAGACATCGGTTCCGGCACCTGTTGAAGCGTCGGTCGAGGCCGTTGCCGGGGTCCGGGTTGAGGCACCCGCACCCGCACCGGTTTCGACACCCGCACCTGTTTCGGCACTGCCGCCTGCGCCCGCCTCCGGCGGGGAGGGCCTGGCGGACCTGTCGCCGGTCGCGTCGGCCGAAGGCGTGGTCGCTGAGACCGCCGCACCCGATGCCGGGATTCCGGTTTGGGGAGAGCGCCCGGAATGGGGCCAGAGCCCGGCGCGGTCAGAGGTCCCGCCGCACCCAGACGTCCCGCCGCGGTCAGAGGTCCCGACGGTGTCGGACGTCCCGCCGCAGTCGGCCGTCCCGGGGTGGGAGCAGGGTCCTATGCGGGGACCAGCCGGATCCCGGGTCCGGGACGACGCGGGCACGGATCTCGAGCCTGACTGGTTCGATAGTGCCCGCAGGCCGCCGCGACTGGAGACGACGCGTCCGTACGGCAAGCCGGGCGGGCTCGCGGAGTCGAGGCCGGGGACCGAGGAGATCCTCGCCCAGGCGAGTCTCGTCCAAGCGGTCAGCGGCCGGTTCCCCGATCCCCGGGGCACGTGGATCCGTCTGATCAACGCGGAGGGGCCGACGGAGGACCCGTTCCGGTCGACGAACGCCGTCGACTGCGCGCTCGCCGTCATGTCGACCTGGCACGGGGAACCGGTCGTGGCCGCACGTCGTCAGCCTGAGTTCGACGCGGGGGGAAAGCCGC
This sequence comes from Planotetraspora silvatica, assembly GCF_016863315.1. Lineage (GTDB taxonomy): Bacteria > Actinomycetota > Actinomycetes > Streptosporangiales > Streptosporangiaceae > Planotetraspora > Planotetraspora silvatica. Next base: position 107,080 of record NZ_BOOQ01000013.1, on the reverse strand, counting down.
TTCTGACCGGTGAGACCGGGGGAGTGGCCCGCGCCGAGCAGTGGCTGGGGCATCGGTTCGAGTATGTCGGGCACGGCCGTCGCGCCTACGTGGCCATCGCGCAGCGCCTGGTCTTCGGAGGTCACGGGGCGAGCGCGATGCTCATCACCCGCTGGCCGGGTGGTGGGAGCCACGCATGGAACGCCGTGAACTGCCGGGACGAGGTCCTGTGGATCGACGCGCAGCGGGGTCACATGGCGGTCGAACCGCCGTACGAGGTCGTCACCGGGGTCTTCTGCGTGGTCATCGACCGGGAAGGGCAGCGCCTTTGATGGTCTCGCCCGACCAGGCGCGGGAGCTGGCGGAGCGCTATTTCGGTGATCGCGGATCCGAGGCGGAGATGCTCGCCTTCGACGGCGGCTACGTAGCCTGGATCGCGGACGACGAGCCCGAGGACCCGAGTGTTCCCCCCGAGACGGTGGGGGGCGGCTGCGTCGTCATCGACGGCACGACGGGTGACATCGTGATACGGCCACTGCTCGGCCCGAACGACGTGGCCGAGCAGTGGCCCACCCCCCTCCCCCCACCTGCGTGATCATGCGTGCGTGACCGCGCACGCCCTACCCTCGGCGTACGGCCGGCTGTGAGCGGGCTCAGTCGCTCGCGAGGGAGCCCACGATGGACGTCCGCGCCGCGCGCCTGGCGGGAAGGACGGCCGCCAGCACTCCGGCAAGCCCGGACGCCGCGATGAACAACGCGACCTGCCCGACGGGCAGCCGGAAGCTCACCGACTCCGAGATCGTCGTCGTCGCGGCCCAGCCGTACACGATGCCGAGGACGGTGCCGACGAGGGCGCCGACCAGACCGAGGATCAGCGCCTCGACGGTGAGCATGCCGCGCAGTTGCCCGCGCTTCAGGCCGAGGGCGCGCAGCAGCGCCGACTCGCGCGTCCGCTCGTGAACCGACAACGACAACGTGTTCGCGATGCCCAGCAGCGAGATGACGATCGCGAGGCCGAGCAGGCCGGTGACGACCGACAATATGCCGTTGATCGCCTCGTCGAACTGACCGCGGATCTCGGTGGAGCTGGCGACCTTCACCGCCGGGTACGGCTGGGTCGCGTTGTCCACGATCGCCCGTGCCTTGTCCAGGTCGGCGCCGTCGGCCGCGGTGATCAGGATCTGGTTGTCGTCCGTCTTCCCGAAGCGCTCGTCGAAGAACTGCTCCGGCACGGTGATCGACGGCAGCAACGACTGCGAGTCGAGGATGGCGACCACACGAAGCGGGGTGGCGTTCTTCGCGGTTCCAACCCTGACGTCGTCGCCCACCTTGATCTTGAGCTGCTTGGCCACGTAGTCGGCGATCATGACCGTTCCCGGCTTGAAGCCGTCGGCGGAGCCCGACGTCGCCTTCGGCCGCACAGCGGTCTCGAGCACCGACGACGTCACCGTCCCGATGGGATAGTCCTCGTCGTCGAGCTTGCCGTCGACCTCCCTGAACTCCGCCACGGTGGCCAACTCCGAGTGCCCGCGCAACGCCTCCGCGACCGCGTGGGGGATGTCGCCGGTCTGCGCGGCGACCCGGTAGTCGGCGGGGAACTGCGAGTCGAGCTCCTGGTCGGCGGTGGCCCGCATGGTCGCGGTGAGGACGGCCATGAACGTCATGAGAGTGACGCCGATGGTGAGGGCGATCGTCGTCGTGGCCGACCGCTTCGGGTTGCGGCGTGAGTTCTCCGTGGCCAGGCGGCCCGGCACCCCGAACAGCCGCCCGGGCAGCCAGCCGGCCAGCCCGCTCAGCGGTGTGACGACCACCGGCCCGAGGATCAGCACGGTGAAGAAGGCCAGCACGCCGCCCGCCATCACGGTCATGAGCGCCGTCTCGTCGGGCTTCGCGGTCACGCCCATGTACGTCAGTCCCGCGGCGGCCAGCCCGAACAGCACGGCGAAGACGATCCGTACGACGCCGGCGCGGAACGTGTGCTCCTCGGTCTGCGTGCGCAGGGCCGCGACGGGCGCGACCTTGGTGGCCTGGCGGGCCGGGAGCAGGGCCGCGACGACCGTCATGATCAGGCCGGTCGCCAGGCCGATGACGATGGTCTGCGGCGACAACGTCACGGTGCCCGTGGGGACCTCCACGTCCGGTTGGTAGGTCCCCAGCAGGAACACGGCGAGCCATCCCATGCCGAGCCCGGCGGCCAGGCCGAGGATCGAGGAGACCAGTCCGACGATGGCCGACTCCAACATGATCGAGCCGAAGACCTGACGACGGGTCGCCCCGATGCATCGCAGCAGCGCCAGCTCGCGCATGCGCTGGGCGACCAGGATTCCGAAGGTGTTATAGATCACCAGGCCCGCGACCAGCAGCGCGATGAATCCGAACATCAGCAGGCCGACCTTCAGATACTCGGTGCTCGCGCCGTTGGACGCCGCCAGGTCGGAGGCGACCTCCTCCCCGGTCTGGACCTTGGCGCCGGACCCGGCGACCGCGGCGACGGCCGTACGGAGACTCTCCCTGGACGGGCCCGCGGTGGTGACGTCGATCTCGGCGTAGCCCGTCGCTCCCGTCATCCGCATCGCGGTCGCCGGGGTGTAGGCGACCGCGCCGCGGGCGGCGAGGGACTGGTCGACGCCGACGTCGAAGGTGCCGACGAGCCGGAAGTCGTGCCGGACGTTCTTCTGGTCGAGGACGCCGATGGTGTCCCCGATCCGGAAGCCCTGCGTCCTCGCCGTGCTCGTGTCGACCAGGGCCTCGCCGTCCGACGCCGGCGCCTTGCCGCTGGTGACGTCCAGCCGGTACGAGGGGAACGACACCCCGGCGGTGACGAGTTCGCCGACGGTCTTGCCGTCCTTGCCGATGAGGGGCGCCTCGCCGGACACGACGGGTTGTGCGTCCTTGACGCCGGCGACTGATCCGATCTTGGCGAGCAGGCTCGGGGGAAGCGGGTCGTCCTTGGAGCGCACCGCGACGTCGATCTTGTCGGCGGCGGCGGTGAAGGACTGGCTGAAGCCGGCGTCGATCGTGTCGGTGAGCACGAAGGTCCCGGCGATGAAGCCCACGCCGAGGATGATGGCCAGCGAGGTGAGCACCAGCCGGAGCCGGTGCGCCAGCAGGCCCATGATGGTGGTCCTGAACACGGGTCAGGCCTCCAGCGCCACGAGCGTGTCGAGGACCGTCTGCGGCGTCGGCTGCTCGATCTCGCGCACCAGCAGCCCGTCGCGGAGGAACACGACCCTGTCGGCGTAGGACGCCGCGACGGGATCGTGGGTCACCATCACGATCGTCTGCCCGAGTTCCCGCACCGAGGTGCGCAGGAACGCCAGGACCTCCGCGCCGCTACGCGAATCGAGGTTTCCGGTCGGCTCGTCCGCGAAGATCACTTGGGGTTTGCTGATGAGCGCCCGCGCGACCGCGACCCGCTGCTGCTGGCCGCCGGACAGCTGGCTCGGCTTGTGCCGCAACCGGTCGCGGAGGCCGACCGTGTCGATCACGCGGTCGAACAGGGCCTGGTCGGCCTGCCGCCCGGCGATCTGCAACGGCAGCAGGATGTTCTGCTCGGCGGTCAGGGTGGGCAGCAGATTGAACGCCTGGAAGATGAAGCCGACGCGCTCGCGCCGCAGCAGCGTGAGCCGCTTGTCGTTCAGCCGGGTGATCTCGATGTCGCCGATGGAGACGTGGCCGTCCGTCACCGAGTCGAGTCCGGCGAGGCAGTGCATCAGCGTCGACTTGCCGGAGCCCGACGGGCCCATGATCGCGGTGAACGCCTCGGTGGCGAACCCGACGTCGATTCCGCGCAGGGCGTGCACGGCTGCGTCGCCCGTGCCGTACACCTTGGTGAGCCCCTGCGCGGTCACGGCGCTCCGGACACTCGTGATTGTGGTCATACGAAAACCCTAGATTCGTGATCATGCGTGCACCTCTGCCGTGCGAAGGGCTTTCTGATCCGTTTGCTGAGGGTCCGTACGGAGGATCTGCGATTTCTGATGTAGTCCCGAGTCAGCCCTGGGAACGATCGGGCGTGACGAGCCCGCTTTCGTACGCGTAGACGACGGCCTGAGCACGGTCACGCAGGCTCAGTTTGGCCAGGATCCGGCCGAGGTGGGTCTTCACCGTCGCCTCCGCCAGCTGCAACTGCTGGGCGATCTCCGAGTTCGACAGCCCCAGGGCCACGTGGTACAGGACTTCACGCTCCCGCGCCGTCAGGGTGTCGTCGTCCCGCTTCAGGGCCTCGCCCGCCGGCAGATGTACGGCGACGCGGTCGAGCAGCCTCCTGGTCGTACTGGGGGCGATCACGGCGTCCCCGGCGTGGACGGAACGGATGGCGCTGATCAGCTCGGGCGGCGGCACGTCCTTGAGCAGGAAGCCCGAGACGCCCGCCTTGATGGCCTCGAAGGCGTACTCGTCCAGGTCGAAGGTCGTCAGCATGAGGACCTTCGGCGAGCCGGGGGACGCGCAGATGAGCCGGGCCGCCTCCACCCCGTCCATGCGGGGCATCCGGACGTCCATCAACACAACGTCGGCTTCGGTCGTGCGCAACGTCTCGATGGCCGCGGCCCCGTCCGCCGCCTCACCGACGACCTCGATGTCGGGCTGCGCCCCGAGCACCATCCGGAATCCCGTGCGCACCAGTTCCTGGTCGTCGACCACCATCACTCGAATCATCGCCGCAGCTTCCTGTCCGTCATACCGTCACTCCGGTCGGGATCCGCGCGAGCACCTGGAAGCCGCCGCCGGCCTTCGGGCCCGCGTCGATGCTCCCGCCGTACATCGCCGCCCGCTCGCGCATGCCGACCAGTCCGTGTCCGCCCTCTGACGCGATCGCGGCCGCGCCCCTGCCGTCGTCGGAGATCCGCAGCATGACCTCGCCCCGGCCGTACGTCATGTCGACCAGGGCGCGAGCGCCCGGCCCCCCGTGCTTGAGGGTGTTCGTCAGCGCCTCCTGGACGATCCGGTAGATCACCAGCTGTTCTCCCTCCGGGAGTACGTGCGGCACGCCGGAGACGGTGAAGTCGATCGGCAATCCGGAGTCGCCGACCTGCTTGACCAGGTCGCCGAGCTGAGCCACTCCCGGTTGCGGAGCGTACTCCTGCGTGTGGTCCCCCTCCTGCCTGAGCACCCCCACCAGGCGTCGCATCTCGGCGAGCGCCGTGCGCCCCGTCGCCGAGATCGCCTGTACGGCACGGCGCGCCTGCTCCGGGTCGCTGTCGATGGCGTAACCCGCGCCGTCCGCCTGCACCACCATCACGCTGACGTTGTGCGCGACGACGTCGTGCAGCTCACGGGCGATGCGGGTGCGCTCGGCGGCGGCGGCGATCTGCGCCTGCTGGTCCCGCTCACGTTCGGCGCGTTCGGCGCGCTCCACCAGGCTCTCGACGAAGCGCCGCCGGGTGTTCGCGTAGATCCCGGTGACCCAGATGGCCACGACGAACACCGACATGGAGGCGAAGGTCGACGGTTCGAAAGCGGTGTAGCGGGACTGGGCGAGCGCCAGCCCGACCTCAGTCACCAGACCGGCCGCGACGGCCCAGGCGGCGGTGCAGCGGGCGGCCACGGCGTACATCGCGACGAGGACGGCGAGGTTCGCCGGGATCTCGGCCAGGCCGGCCACCCATTGGCCGAAGCTGAGGAGGGCGATGGCCGCGAACACCTCGCGGGGGTGGTTCCTGCGCACCATGAGCGGCGCGAGGAGCGCGATCGTCAGGAACAGGCCCGCCGGCATCCCCACGCGGGTGCCGGCCAGCCACTGGGCTTCGCTGAAGTTCCCGACCGTGGCCAGGCAGAACAGGACGAGTGGAGAGACCGTGAAGGAGTCGATCAGGACGGGATGACGCCGGGCCCAGGCGCGTGGTCTGCCGAACACGGTTCCAACCCTACGTAGTGGCTGCTCAGCGGTGTTCCGCCTTCGGGCGGATCCGGGCGTACGACTCAGGTCGCAGATGCGAAGACGGGCCTTACGTCGCCTTTACGAAACGAGGACCATCATTATCCACGGGAGCGCCTCGGTGGGGCGGACAGGAGATCTGTGATGGCGGATCAACATGGAGGGCCGCGCGATGCTGAGGATGAGTCGCGCGTTCCGGGGCCGGGAGAGGGCACCACACCGCTACCTGCCGAGGCGGCTCCCGACCAGACCACGGCGGAGCCAGGCTCCGGATCTGCTGCAGGGTCCGGAGTAGGCTCCGCCGGCCAATCCGCGTTCCAGGCGCCGGGGTATGCCTACGGTCCCGGCGGGGCCGGCTGGAATGCTCCAGGCTGGCGTCCCGCGGCGGGACAGGGCGGGCCCGGAGTCCCCGGTGGTCCACCGGCGGGACCTTCGGGCGCTCCTCGGCTGGGTGCTCCTCAGCCGGGCGCTTCTAGGCCCCGGCGGACGGACGCCAACCGGCTCGTGATCGTCGGTCTGGTGTGCGCGGTGGTGGGAGCCCTGTTCGGCGGGAGCGTCGTCGCGGTCGGTGACGTCCTGTGGCACCGGTTCCACGGCCCGCGGTACGGCGTCGTGTGGTCGAACCCCGATCAGGGGCCGCGGCGGATGCCGGGATACGGCCAGAACGGCCGGCGTTTCGGGCAGGACCAGCCGTCGGACGACCTGTCCGGATACTGCCGACGGACCGACGCGGGAATCCGCTGTGACGGACCCGGAGCGGTACCGAATCCCGCTCCGACCTCGTAGCCGGATGGCCGGTCACGCAGTGGGGCCGGTGGGATTCGAACCCACGCTGGACGGCACCTAAAGCCGCTGTCTCTGCCGTTGGACTACGGCCCCTGAGCTTCGACGCGCGCCGCCGACGGACGGCGCGGTCCCTGTGGCGTCACAGGCAGGCGCCGCCCATCGTACAGGCTGGACACCGCCACGGGCCGCCCGTTTTGCGGGGGCCCCTGCCGGTGTGACCGTACGGGTCAGGAGATGTCGAGCTCTTTCACCAGGCGGGCGACATGGCCGGTGGCCTTCACGTTGTAGAGCGCCTTCTCGACCTTGCCGTCGGCGTCGATGACAAAAGTCGAGCGGATGACGCCCAGGATCGTCTTGCCGTAGTTCGTCTTCTCGCCGTAGGCGCCGTACGCCTTGTGCACGTCGAGATCGACGTCGGACAGGAGCGGGAACGTGAGCGCGTCACGCTCGCGGAACTGCTGGAGCTTAGCGGGCTTGTCCTTGGAGACGCCGAGGACCACGAAGCCCTGGGCGGTGAGAGAGCCCAGATTGTCGCGAAAGTCGCAGGCCTGCTTGGTGCAGCCTGGAGTCATCGCCGCTGGGTAGAAATAAAGGATGACGCGCTGGCCACGGAACGACTCGAGCGACACCTCTTCGCCCTTGTCGTCCTTGAGGGTGAATTCGGGCGCGGCGTCGCCGACCTCGAGCCTGCTCATGAATACCTCCCGTGAGGGTGACCCGCGTCGATGTGCGGACAAGCGTCAACCAAACTACCGGTTCGGCCGTTGTGCGGGGTGCGTACCGGACCTGGCAGACTGATCACCTACGGAAACCACAGGAGGGGATCGCATGGCTGACACCGATCCCGATGCGCTGGAACGAGAGATCGAGCGCACCCGGGCCGAGCTGGCTCGCACGGTCGACGCCATCGCGGACCGGGTGAGCCCGAAACGGGTGGCCGAGCGGAGCGTCGCCAAGGTCAAGGCCAACGCCGAACACCTGGTGTCGTCGTTCGGGGATCTCGTGGGGGGCTCCACATCGCGCTCCGCCGCCGAGATGGAAGGCGAGGAGCGGTATCCGCCGGCGCAGTCCATGGCGCCGGTGCTGATCGGCCTCGGCGCGGTCCTCGTTGTCGGTGCCACGATCATCCTGCTCCGCCGCCGCAACCGCTGACCGCCCGTCGCCCCATTGCTCTCGCAGAGCAATGGGGCGACGGTGATTTCAAAGCCGGGCACGAAGGTCCCGCCAGGGGGTTTTGGGCGTGATCATGCACAGGTTCGTGAAGATGACCCCTGACCAGCCCGGGTCCCGAACGTGATCATGCACGGATTCGGGGATTGCGCCGCCGACCTGGGCGGATCCAGTTCGTGATCATGCGCAAGTTCTTCTGCATGGCCGCCCACCTGGGAAAGCGTGGCTCGTGATCATGCAATGTCGGTCAGCCGATGGGCTTCCCATGTGACGGGGGCCGCCGCTGTGCATGATCACACACTGAAGAGGCGCAGGCCGTGTGGGCTGCGCTCGAATTCGTGCATGATCACGGATGAAGAACGGCCAGGTCGGCGGCGTAATCCACGAACCTGTGCATGATCACGTTCGGGGTTTGGGCTGGTCAGGCCATCCATTCACGAACCTGTGCATGATCACGCGGGAAAGGGCGGGAGGGGGTCAGAGGAAGGTTTGGCCTTCTCCTCGGTAGGTGGGGACTTCCTCGACTATCCGGTCGCCCTCGATCAGATGCAGGCTGGCGAAGCGCTCGCACAACTCGCCGGCCTTGGCGTGCCGGAACCAGACGCGGTCGCCGATCCGCAGGTCATGGGCCGCGGCTCCGACCAATGGGGTCTGGACCTCGCCCGCCCCCTCGTTGGAGTCGTACTGCAGCCCCGCCGGCAGGTGGGGGTAGGGCAGCCGGCTGGCTCCTGAAGGACCTGAGGCCGGATACCCACCGCCCAGTACCGTCACGACACCGGGGGACGGCTTGCGCACCACGGGCAGGGCGAACAGCGCCGCGGGCCGCCCGCTGAAGCTCCGGTAGAAGTCGAACAGCCGTGGATGGAAGAAGCCCGAGCCGGCCGCGACCTCGGTGATCGCGTGTTCCGCCGCCGTCCGCTCGATGCTGCCGGTGCCTCCGCCGTTGACGAACTCCAGGTCGGCGGCCTGCCGTACGGCCTGCACGACCCGCCCGCGCCGTACGGCGAGTTCCTGGCGGGATCTGGCCTGCATCCACCGGACGACCCGCCCGTACGCGCCGGGGACCCTGTCGCCCACGCCGGCGATCTGCGCCTCGTACGACATGAGTCCCACCAGGCGCATTCCGGGGCGGCCGGCGATGTCCTCGGCGATCCGGGCCGCCTGGTCGGGCTCGCGGACGGGGGAGCGCAAGGCCCCCACGCGCAACTTCCCGCCGAACGCCACAAACGCCGCGTCCATATCAAGACATATCCGGACCTGGTGAGGAAGCTGGAGGCTTTCGATCAGATTCAGGTGGCCCGGCGAGTCGGCCATCACCGTGATCTCGTCGGCGGCGCGGCGGTCGGACCCGAGTGTGCGGAGAGCGTCGGTGTCCACGGACGGGTACGCCACGAGCACGTCACGCAGACCGCATGACACGAGCCAGAGCGCCTCGGGAAGCGTGAACGCCATGATCCCGGCGAAGCCGTCCATGGCGAGAACGCGTTCGAGGACCGCCCGGCTCCGGATCGACTTGCTGGCGACGCGGATCGGCTTGCCGTTCGCCCGGCGGACCATGTCGGCGCTGTTGGACCGCAGCGCATCGAGGTCGACCACCGCGAAGGGGGGGTGCAACCCGGCCGTGGCCTGGTCGAGACGCTGTCGGTCGTCCATGCCCGCAGCCTAGTACGAATGCGCACAAATTAAATGAGTGCTACTCACGTTAACGGGGGCCGCGGCAAAATCTCCGGAGCCGCCCGGCCATGATCGCGCAAGATGGCGGGTGATCGGCTCGCGACCGCCTCCCGCCGTGTACCCCTGAACAGGTGACTACAGATCGGATTCGATGCTGTGCTGGTCAGAGGTGAGCGGTTGATGAGCGTCGTGCAGGAGATCTTCGCGGGCGCATCGGCGAAGGGCGACAGCCGGCGTGCCGTACGTCGCAACGCCATCCGCGCTCTGCGGCCGGGCCGTACGCCTGCGGGAATCGTGGTGGCCGCGGTGCTCTCCGTCGGCGCGTGGGCCCTGGCCGTCGAGATCATCGCGACGATCTTCGGCTCGCCCGTCCTGTGGCCGCCGCTCCATCGCCTGATGTCGACGACCTTCGGGGACCCCGCCGTTCCCGGAACCGCCGCGATGATGATCGTTTGCGGTGCGGGCCTGGTGGCTCTCGCCGTGCTGCCCGGGCGGCCCCGGCTGGTGCCCCTGGAATGCGAGGACCCGCTCCTCGTGATGGGACTGACCCGCGCGGGCCTGAGCAGGACGCTCGCGGTCGCGGCGCAGACGGTCGAAGGCGTCCGGCGGGCCCGGGTGCGGATGTTGCGCGGCCAGATCGAGGTCGTGGTGGTGACCGAGGCCAAGGGCACGGGTGAACTACTCCGCGAGGTCGGTGCGGCCGTGGGCGACCAGCTTTCCGGCCTCGGTGCGCAGTGCCGTCACGAGGTCGTCGTCCGGTTGCGCAGGAGGAGGGTCTGAGGATGCGCGCGCACATGGGGAACCGGGTCGGGCTCGGGATCGTCGGGCTGGTCATGGCGATCGCCGGCGTCGGCGTGCTGGCCGCCCGGGCCGATCACCTCGGTGTACGGATCATCGACCTGTCGTTCTTCGTGCGGAACGCCTGGGCGCGGCCGCCGGCCGCGGCGGCCGCCATACTGATCGCCCTTCTCGTCACGCGCTGGCTGGCGGTCGCCCTCGGCTGGGGGCGCTGCGGGAGCCGTACGGGATCGGGGACGGCGATGCTGGGCGTCGCGATGAAGGGCATCGAGGGCATCGGCAGGATCCAGGTCAGGCTGGTCCGCGACAAGCGGATGCGCGTCCTGGTGTCCCTTCTGCCCCGCGCCGACGTGCACGAGGTGATCGGCCGTCTCGACGGGCAGGCGATCTCACGCGTGCGCGGCGCGGTCGACCGTGAGGAGATCCCCACGCTGGTCAGGCTGCACGTCCGCCGGCGCTGACCGGATCAGCACTCGATGACGTTGACGGCCAGGCCGCCGCGGGACGTCTCCTTGTACTTGTCGAGCATGTCCCTGCCGGTGTCCCGCATGGTCTTGATGGCCTTGTCCAGGGCCACGAAGTGACGGCCGTCCCCGCGCAGCGCGATCCTGGCCGCGGCGATCGCCTTGATCGAGGCGACCGCGTTGCGCTCGATGCAGGGGATCTGGACGAGGCCGCCGATCGGGTCGCAGGTCAGCCCCAGGTTGTGCTCGATGCCGATCTCGGCCGCGTTCTCCACCTGCTCGGGAGTACCGCCCAGCACCTCGGTGAGCCCCGCCGCGGCCATCGAGCAGGCCGAGCCGACCTCTCCCTGGCAGCCGACCTCCGCGCCGGAGATCGAGGCGTTCTCCTTGAACAGCACGCCCATGGCTCCGGCGGTCAGCAGGAACCGGACCACCCCGTCGTCGGCCGCGCCGGGGATGAACCTGGTGTAGTACGACAGGACCGCGGGGATGATCCCCGCCGCGCCGTTCGTGGGAGCCGTGACGATGCGGCCGCCCGCCGCGTTCTCCTCGTTGACGGCGAGGGCGAACAACGTCACCCAGTCCATGGCGCGCAGAGGGTCGGCGTCGGTCTCGCTCTGGAGCCGGCGGTGGAGCTGGTTCGCCCGGCGCTTGACCTTCAGCCCGCCCGGCAGGACGCCCTCGTTGTGGGTGCCCCGCCGTACGCACTCGACCATGACCGACCACAGGTGCAGCAGTTGCGCGCGGACCTCCTCCGGCGTACGGCCGAAGGCCTTCTCGTTCTCCAGCATCAGTCCGGAGATGGACAGGCCGGTGTCCGCGCAGTGGGCGAGCAGTTGCGCGGCCGTCGTGAACGGATACGGCAGCACCGTGTCGTCGGGTTTGATCCGATCGGCGCCGGTGGCGTTCTCGTCCACGACGAAGCCGCCGCCGACCGAGTAGTAGACCTTCTCCCGCACGAGGGTGCCTTCGGAGAAGGCCGTGAAGCGCATGCCGTTCGGGTGGTGGGGGAGCGAGAGCTTCCGCTCGAACACCAGGTGGTCGCCCACCACGAACGGCACTTCCTGTGAGCCGAAGAGCCGGACCGTGCCGCTCGACCGCATTTCCGCGAGCATCTCGTCGACGCGGTCGACGTCGACGAGCTCCGGCTTCTCCCCGGACAGGCCGAGCAGCACGGCCTTGTCGCTGCCGTGGCCCTTCCCCGTCAGCCCGAGAGACCCGTAGAGGATGACCCGGACCTCGGTGACCTTCTCCAGTAGCCCGTCCGCGTGCAGGCCGCGGGCGAAACGGTGAGCCGCGGCCATCGGGCCGCCCGTGTGCGAGCTGGACGGCCCGATTCCCACCTTGAACAGGTCGAACACGCTGATAGCCACTGTCGGTGTCCTTGAGAGAAGGTCGGTGTCCCGAGAGAAGGTCGGTGTCCTGAAGGGCTGTCAGGCCTCGGCGGAGGTCAGCGAGGTGTACTCGCCGGAGGTCAGCAGGTCCTCCGGCTCCTCGCCGATCTGCACACGGAACAGCCAGCCCTCGCCGTACGGGTCGGAGTTGACCAGCGAGGGATCGTCGACGACGGCCGCGTTGACCTCCACGATCTCGCCGGTGACCGGCGCGAAGATGTCGCTGACCGACTTGGTCGACTCGACCTCGCCCACGGCGTCTCCGGCCGTGACCGCGGCGCCGACCTCGGGCACCTGCACGTAGACCACGTCGCCGAGCTGCTCGGCGGCGTAGGCGGTGACGCCGACGGTGACGGTGCGGCCGTCATCGAGCCCGGCGACCCACTCGTGCTCCTTGGTGTAGCTGAGGTCCTCGGGAATGCTGCTCACTTGCTCCTCCTGTAAAAAGGCAGGTCAACGACGTCGACCGGTTCATGGCTGCCACGAATGTCCACGGCCAGGCCGCCCGCTTCCACGGCGCTCGGCGAGACGTACGCCATGGCGATCGGCTTTCCCAGCGACTGCGAAGGCGCGCCACTGGTCACCTCGCCCACGACCACGCCGTCCCGGGTGACGGGATAGCCGTGCCGCGGGACCCTGCGGCCGCGCGCGACGAGCCCGACGAGGCGCCGGGCCGTGCCGTCCGGCCCGGCCTCCTGATCCGCGAGGGCGGCCCGTTCGGTGAGGGCCGCGCGCCCGACGAAGTCGCCTGGCTTGTCCAGGCGCACCACCCGGCCGAGCCCGGCGTCGAACGGTGTGAGGTCCGCGGTCAGCTCGTTGCCGTACAACGGCATGCCCGCCTCGAGGCGGAGCGTGTCACGGGCGGACAGGCCCGCGGGTATGAGCCCCAGGCCCTCACCGGCCTCCGTCAGCGCGTTCCACAGCGGCGCGGCGTCCTCGTTGCGGACGAACAGTTCGAACCCGTCCTCGCCGGTGTAGCCCGTGCGCGCGATGAGGGCCTCGAACCCGGCGACCGTGGCGGGGAGGCCGGCGTAGTACTTGAGACCTTCGAGGTCGGCGTCGGTGAGCGTGCGCAGGATCTCGGTGCTCTTCGGCCCCTGCACCGCGACCAGCGCGTAGGAGCCGGACCGGTCATCCACCCGCGCGTCGTACGGCTCGGCACGCGCGGTCAGCTCGCGCGCGACCATCGAGTAGTTGGAGGCGTTGGCGACGACGAGGAACTCCTCGGGCGCCAGCCGGTAGACGATGAGATCGTCGAGGACGCGGCCGTCCCCGTTCACGATCATGGTGTAGCGGGCGCGTCCGACGTCGAGCGCGCTCAGCCAGCCGACGAGGGCGTAGTCGAGCGCCTCTCCCGCCTGCGGCCCGGTGACGAAGATTTCTCCCATGTGGGACAGGTCGAAGAGCCCGGCCGCCGTCCGGACCGCGTTGTGCTCGACCGACTCGCTGCCGTAGCGCAGGGGCATGAGCCAGCCCGCGAAGTCCGTCAGGGTGGCGCCGAGGGCCTCGTGGACCTCGCGCAACGGAGTGGACCGGGACATGAATGCACCTCAGGAGGACGGATGCTGCGTCGGACTATTGGGCATCCTCCCCCTCTGTCATCGGTGCCTGAGAGCTTCGCCCGTCCTTTGCCGGACTTTCACCTTCGGCGAGGCCAGCAGGCCTGCTTTCCAGAGGACACCTGGCCCGCACGGTCCTTTGCCTTGAGAGGTTCGCGGGGAGGGCTTGCTCCTTCAGGGGCCCTGACAGGATGCCAGGACACTCTCCCGCGCGGGATCAATGGTGTTCCGCCAGCCTAGTGGGTGGGGACTGGTCGTGGTAACGCCCGCTGGGCACCTTTTGCGGCCTCGGCCGGTCGCCCGTGCTGGTGGGCGGTCGAGGGCCGAGGGGCCTGCCGTGCCACGTTGCCCGGATCAGTCGTAAGGGGGGACCAATGGTGACCGTCGAGCTGACCCGTTTCCGTGTGGCGCCGGAGCGCGCCGAGGAGTTGATCGCCGCCCGGCCCGCGATGTTGCGCGACTTCCAGGCCGACCGCGCGGGCTTCCTCGATGCCGAACTGATCCGCCTGCCCGCGGGCGAATGGCTGGACATCGTCTACTGGCGTTCGCCGGAGGATTTCGCCGCCTCCCGCGCCAAGGGTGGAAACCTCCCCGGCATCGCAGCGTTCTTCGCTCTGATCGACGAGGTCGTCAGCACCGAGGAGGGCATCGCCGTACCGGAAAGAAGCGGGTGACTCCCGCCGCCTGGCGTGGGCTGCCGATCCTCGCCCAAGGATGATTCCGGTCGGATCTGGCTTGCCCCGTGCGGAGTTATTGGTCGTAACTTTGCGTAATCGATTGACCGCAAATAGTATCCGCTCTGTGCCAGGGATCGACCATGAGATGCCTATCGAGCTCATCCACAACGACCCGATGACCGCGGTAGAGCTACTGCGGGACGCCGTCGGCGTCCAACCACCCCCCTTCGCCACCGCTGCGGTGGAGTCGGTCGACTTCGCCCAGTTGGCCCCGGTGGAGTTCCGCGCCGACTCGGTCGTGGTGTTGCGCGACGCGGCAGGGGGAGCTCAGCTGGCCCTGATCGTGGAGGTCCAGAACCGTCATGACTCGCGCAAGAGGTTCAGCTGGCCGGTGTACGCCGCGGCACTGAGGGCCCGGCTGGAGTGCCCGACCGCCCTGATGGTCCTCTGTCCGGACGCGGCGGTCGCCCGCTGGTGCGAGCAGGCCATCGCGCTGGGTCCCAGCGGCACTGTCACCCCACTGGCCGTCCACCCGGGCCGTATTCCGCTGATCACCGATCCGGAGCGGGCGCGTGCCTGTCCGGAGTTGGCGGTCCTGTCGGCCACCGCACATGCCGAACGGCCCGAGATCGGACCGGCGTTGCAGGCCATGCTCGCCGCGCTGGACACCCTGGACGAGGACCGGGCCAAGCTATATTTGAACTACGTGTTCGCCGTGCTACCGAGCGTGGCACGCAAGCACCTGGAGGAGATCGTGACCACGACCAGCCACGATTACGAGCACATCGCCAGTCAGTACCTGTCGCACTGGGTCGATCAAGGCCGTCAGGAAGGCCGGGCGGAGGGCGAAGGAGCGGCGATCTTGGCTGTGCTCGAGACGCGTGGCCTGGAGATCTCCTCCGACACGCGCGACCGGATCACCCGCTGCGACGACCTGAACATGCTGGAGACCTGGATCCGCCGGGCGGTCACCGTGAGCTCCGCGGACGAACTCTTCGCCTGAGTCGATCGGGCCGGTCGAGACCGCGGTCGACGCCTCCCCAGCTGACATGCGGGTTCAACTGTCCGGACCCTGCGCCTGGAGCCTGCCCGGCGGACACCGCGTCGGCGGCCCGGTCAACCGCGCCGGCGGCTCGGTCAGTCGCGCCCGGCCGCGGACACGAGGGCGTCGAAGAGGGGACCGTCCTCGTCGGCCTCGGGGTGCCACTGGACGGCGAGCGCGAACGGGTGGCCGGCCAGTTCGACGGCCTCGATCGTGCCGTCCTCTGATCTGCCGGTGATCTCCAGGTCGTCCGCCAGCCGATCGACCGCCTGGTGGTGGTAGTGCGCCGGGGTCAGGTGGTCGTCCTGGTAGATCTTGGCCAGCGTCGGCGAGAGCCGTACCGGGACCCGGCCGAAGGTCCCCGGGGCGGGCGAGTGGTCGGTGTGGCCGACCACGTCGGGAAGGTGCTGGTGGAGCGAGCCGCCCAAGGCCACGTTGAGGACCTGGAGCCCTCGGCAGATGCCGAGGAACGGCAGGCCGGAGTCCAGAGCAGCACGCATCAGCCCGAACTCCGCCTCATCACGAAATTTCCGTACGTATCCGGTCTGTTCGTGCGGGTGAGAGCCGTACCGGGCGGGATCGATGTCGCCGCCGCCCGCGATGATCAGGCCGTCGAGCCGGCCGGCCAGTTCGGCGGGATCACCCGCGGGCGGGATGATCACCGGTTGCCCGCCGGCCCGTGCGACGTGTTCGACGTACATGTACGGCAGCAGCGCGGTGGGCATGTCCCAGACCGTGAACCTGGCGGGCTCCACGTAGCACGTGATGCCGATGACCGGTCGTGACATGACCACCTCGCTGGATCGGATGCCGTTACAGAGACGCCGTTACAGAGGAGTGACGTAGGCCCCGGAGATGCCGCCGTCGACCAGGAACTCCGACGCGGTGATGAAGCTCGAGTCGTCGGACGCGAGGAAGGCCACAGCGGCCGCGATCTCCTCCGCGCGGGCGAACCGCCCGATCGGCACGTGGACGAGGCGGCGCTGCGCGCGCTCCGGGTCCTTGGCGAACAACTCCCGCAGCAGGGGAGTGTCCACCGGCCCGGGGCAGAGCGCGTTCACCCGGATGCCCTCGCGGGCGAACTGCACGCCGAGTTCGCGGCTCATCGCGAGCACGCCGCCCTTGGACGCCGTGTAGGAGATCTGCGACGTCGCCGAGCCGAGCACCGCCACGAACGACGCCGTGTTGATGATCGAGCCCTTGCCCTGCCTCCGCATGTACGGCAGGACGTGCTTGCAGCACAGATAGACGCTGGTGAGGTTGACCTCCTGGACCCGGCGCCACGCCTCGATGCCGGTGTCGAGGATGGAGTCGTCCTCCGGCGGCGAGATCCCCGCGTTGTTGAAGGCGATGTCGACGCTGCCGAACGTGTCGAACGCGGTCTGGTACATCCGCACGACGTCGTCCTCGTTCGCGACGTCGGCCCGGACGAACAGGCCGCCGACCTCGTCGGCGACCTTGGTCCCGGCCGCCTCGTCGAGGTCCACCGCCACGATCTTGGCGCCCTCCTGGGCGAACCGCTGTGCCGTGGCGAGCCCTATGCCGCTGCCCGCCCCCGTGATGACGGCGACGCGGTCCTGCAAACGCTGCATGTTTCTACTCCGTGGAAATGAAGACGTTCTTGGTCTCGGTGAAGGCGGCCAGGGCGTCGGGACCCAGCTCCCGGCCGAGGCCGGACTGCTTGAAGCCGCCGAACGGCGTCCAGTAACGGACGCTGGAATGGGAGTTCACCGACAGGTTGCCCGCCTCGACCGCCCGGGCCACCCGCAGGGCGCGTCCGACGTCACGCGTCCAGATCGACCCGGACAGCCCATAGGCCGTGTGGTTGGCGATCTGTACGGCATGAGCCTCGTCGTCGAACGGGACGACGGACACGACCGGCCCGAAGATCTCCTCGGTGAACGCCCGGTGGAAGGCGCCTGAGCCCTCCGCCAGCGGGTCGAACCCGGCGGGCGCGGCCAGGACGGTGGGCGCGAACCAGAAGCCGGGTCCGTCCGGGCAGGACCCGGCCGTGTGCACGTCGACGGCCCCCACGAACGACGTCACCCGCGCGTGGTGCTCGGCGCTGATCAGCGGGCCCATCTGCGTGGCGGGATCGAGCGGATCCCCGACCTTCACGTCCCGGACGGCCCGGGTGAGCCGCGCGAGGAAGTCGTCGTAGACGGAACGCTCCACCAGGATGCGCGATCGGGCGCAGCAGTCCTGCCCGGAGTTGTCGAACACCGCCATCGGGGCGGACGCCGCCGCCCTGTCCAAGTCGGAGTCGGCGAAGACGATGTTGGCGCTCTTGCCGCCGAGTTCCAGCGTCACCCGCTTCACTTGGGCGGCGGCCTGGGCCGCGATCAGCTTGCCCACCTCGGTCGAACCCGTGAACACGATCTTGCGCACGTCCGGGTGTTCGACGAGCCGGGCGCCGGCCACCTCGCCCTCGCCGGGGACGACCTGCAGCACGCCCTCGGGGATGCCGGCCTCAAGGGCCAGTTCGGCCAGCCGGAGCGCCGTCAGCGGCGTCCACTCGGCGGGCTTCACGACGACGGTGTTGCCCGCCGCCAGGGCGGGAGCCACCCCCCAGGTCATGATGACCATGGGGAAGTTCCACGGCACGATGACGCCCACGACGCCCAGTGGCTCCTGGAACGTGATGTCCACACCGCCCGCCACGGGAATCTGCCTGCCGTGGTCGCGCTCGGGCGCGCCCGCGTAGAAGTTCAGGACGTCGCGGACGTTCCCGGCCTCCCAGCGGGCGTTGCCGATCGTGTGCCCGGCACCCGCGATCTCCAGCTGGGCGAGCTCCTCGGCGTGGTCCTCGACCACCTGGGCGAACCGCCGCAGGAGCCGCGCCCGTTCGCCGGGGGCGACCGACCGCCAGCTCGCGAACGCCGTCCGCGCACGCTCGACCACGCGGTCGACCTCGGCGGCGTCCGCCATGCCGACCTCGGCGACCACGTCTTCGGTCGCCGGATTGAGTACCTTCACAGCCTTTCGAACCCCCGATAGAGCTCCCAGTCGGTGACCGCCGCGTCATAGGCGGCCAACTCGACCCGTGCGTTGTTCGCGTAGTGCTCGACCACATCCTTGCCGAAGGCCGCCTCGGCGAGGTCGGAGCCCTCCCACAGCGAGAGCGCGTCGCGGAGCGTGCTCGGCACGGTCTCCGCGCCCGCGGCGTAGGCGTTCCCCGCGTAGGGCTCCTCCAGCGGCAGCTCCTCCTCGATCCCGCGCAGGCCCGCGGCGATCAGGGCGGACACCGCCAGATACGGGTTCACGTCGCCGCCCGGCACGCGGTTCTCGATCCGGAGTGACGGCCCGTGGCCGACGAGCCGCAGCGAGCAGGTCCGGTTGTCGATGCCCCACTTCACCGCGGTGGGGGCGAAGCTGCCGGGGACGTACCGCTTGTAGGAGTTGATGTTGGGCGCGTAGAAGAGGGTCAGATCTCTGAGCGCGGCGAGCTGGCCCGCGATGAAGTGCTCTCCGACCTTGGAGAGCCCGTGCGGCTCCGTCCCCGCCATCACCGGTCGCCCGCCGGCGTCGCGCAGGGAGATGTGGATGTGGCAGGAGTTGCCCTCACGCTGGTTCGGCTTGGCCATGAAGGTGATCGAGCTGCCCTCCTGGGCGGCGATCTCCTTGGCGCCGTTCTTGTAGATCACGTGGTTGTCGCACGTCGTCAGCGCGTCGGAGAACCGGAAGGCGATCTCGTGCTGGCCGAGGTTGCACTCGCCCTTCGCCGACTCCACGTACAGGCCCGCGCCCTCCATGCCGAGCCGGATCTTCCGCAGCAGCGGTTCGATCCTGGCCGTGCCGAGCAGGGAGTAGTCGACGTTGTAGAGGTTGGCGGGCGTCAGGTCGCGGTAGCCGCGCCGCCACGCGTCCTCATAGGTGTCGTTGTAGACGCAGAACTCCAGCTCGGTGCCGACGAAGGCGGTCCATCCCCGGTCGGCCAGCCGGGCGATCTGCCTGCGGAGGATCTGCCGGGGAGAGGGGACGACGTCCGACCCGTCCTCCCAGACCAGGTCGGCCAGCAGCAGGACGGTCCCCTCCTGCCAGGGCACCCGGCGCAGCGTCGTGAGGTCGGGCCTCATCACGAAGTCGCCGTAGCCGCGTTCCCACGACGACATGGCGTAGCCGTCCACCGTGTTCATGTCGACGTCGACGGCCAGCAGGTAGTTGCACCCCTCGGCGGCGTGGCTCAGCACCTCCTCCAGGAAGTACCGCGCCGACAGGCGCTTGCCCTGCAACCTGCCCTGCATGTCGGTGACGGCCAGCAGGACCGTGTCCACGCGGCCGGCCTCGATGTCGCCGCGAAGCTGATCCACGTCGAGCACGGTGCCTCCTGTCCAAAAGTCTGGAAACAGACCATTGAAGGGCATGCAAGCACCCGGCCTGCCCCTGAGTCAACAATGCTCTGTGGGTTAACCTCGGGCTCACGGGGGTGTGGGGCGCGCCGATTCGTGAAAGGACGGTGGAGCATTGGACGGGGGCGCCACGGGGGCCGTCTCGCTCCTCAGGCCGGTCCGGGCGGGCAACGCGTTCGAGGAGACCGTCGAACGGCTGCTGCAGGCCATCAAGCTCGGCGTGGTCGCCCATGGGGAGAAACTGCCGCCGGAGCGCGAGCTGGCCGCCCAGCTCGGCATCAGCCGCGTCACCTTACGGGAGGCGATCCGGGCCCTCCAGGAGGCGGACTTCCTCGACGTACGGCGAGGCCGTTACGGCGGAGCGTTCGTCGTCTACCGGCCGCCGAGCCCCCGCAAGGGAGACCTGCGCCGGGCCGTCAACGAGATGGGAGCCGGCGGGCTTGACGACGCGCTGACCTTCCGGATGGCGGTCGAGTGCGGCGCCGCCCAGATCCTGGCCGGCATGGAGCTCACCGAGGGGCAGCGGGCGACGCTCTCCTCCCGTCTCGCCGGGGTGAACGACGCGGCCCCGGCCGACTACCGGCGACTGGACACCGCCTTCCACCTCGCCATCGCCGAGCTGACCGGGTCGCCGCTGCTCGCCGCCGCGTGCGCGGACGCCCGGCTACGCGTGACCGATCTGCTCAACGCCATTCCGGTGCTCCAGCCCAACATCGAGCACGCCGCCACGCAGCACGCGGCCATCGTGGCGGCGATCCTGGAAGGCGATCCCGAGGGCGCCCGGCGAGCGGTGGCCGAGCACTTGGAAGGCACGGCCGCGCTGTTGCGCGGCTTCCTCAGCTGACCGGCCCGTCCCACCGCCGTCGCTTCCGCAGTTCCGCCGATCGAGGACTTCATCAATGGCTGACTGGTACCTTGCCGACGCGTCGCTCCATGAGGGCGCGCGCAGGTTGCCGCTGTTCTGCTTCTTCGTGGCGCTGATCGTCGCCTTCGTGGGCACCCGCGTGAACGTCCGGCTGATCCGGTCACGGGTGCGCTGGTTCGGCAACGTCAGCGTCGGGGAGACGCACATCCACCATGTCGTGTTCGGCGTCGTGCTGATGTTGCTCGGCGGGGTCGCCGGGCTGATCCTGTCCAGCGTCTCCATCGGGTGGTACGCGTTCAGCGCGGCCGTCTTCGGTGTCGGAGCGGCGCTGGTGCTCGACGAGTTCGCCCTGCTCCTGCATCTGCGCGACGTCTACTGGCAGGAGGAGGGCCGCACGTCGGTCGACGCCGTCTTCGTGGCCGTCGCGGGGACCGGCCTGCTGCTGGTCGGCCTGCGCCCGCTCGCGTGGAGCGGTTCGGACGAGGCGCTCGGAGGCAGGGGCACGGCGATGGCGATCCTCGTCGTCAACCTCGTCTTCGCCGTCGTCACCCTGCTCAAGGGGAAGATCTGGAGTGGCCTGATCGGGCTGTTCGTCCCGCCGTTCGTCTACATCGGGGCCCTGCGGCTCGCCCGCCCGGGATCGCCGTGGGCCCGCTGGTACTACTCGGAGGTGGCGAGAAGGCCCAAACCGCGGCGGATGGCGAAAGCCGTTCATCGTGAGGAACGCTGGCGCAGGCCCGTCATCCGCGTGAAGATCGCCATTCAGGAGTTCGTCTCCGGACGTCATGACGTTCCGTCGTCACAGCGCCGATCCTGGCGTTCATGAATCGATAAGTAAGTTAATTATGGGTATTTATCCATGCGAAAGTCGTTCCGGGGTGGGGAGTCGACGGCATGGAGTCGAAGGGGCATTTCGAATTTCAGGAAATGGCGGCGCAGTTGAAACGGGAGGCCGCCCTGTTGACGGGCGACAGGCTGCTCGCCGCCGAGGCCCGCACGGAGGAGGCGGAGGCGAGGTTGTGCCTGACCTGGCACGCCATCGTCGACACCGCCACGGAGATCCGCCAGCTCTACGGGGTGGCGGGATGACCGCCGCGCCGTCGGCGGGGCGGCCGTACTGAGGAGACGTCCAGCCGCCCCGCCGACGGCGACGCGGACTACGACGACTTCGGCTCCCCGACCTCGACTGATCGGATTCGTCGCCCTCGACGCGCCCACGATCGCCCTTCCCGACCTACCGTCAAAGTGAGTTGACGGATGCGGCCGGGCCGCGCAGGGGGAGTGTCATGGGTGCGGAGGACGCGGAGCCGGAGAACCGGCGGGCCGACATGTTGCGCGACCGGGGGTCGTGGCGGCTCCTGTTCGGCCAGGTGCGACCGCACAGGAAGGCGCTGGTGCTCGGCGCCTCGCTCAGCCTGGTCGGCACGTTCGCCGGGCTGGCGATGCCGATCCTCGCCAAGTCGGTCATCGACGCCTTCGGGAAGGGCGCCGACCTGGTGGGGCCGCTGGCCGGGTTGTCGCTGGCCGTCCTGGCGGGCGCGCTGATCGCCGCCTGGGGACGGTTCCTCCTCGAGCGGATGGCCGAGGGCATCGTGCTGGCCACCCGCACGAGCCTGGTCGAGCGGATCCTCCGGCTCAAGGTCCCGGACGTGGACCGGCTCAAGCCGGGCGACCTGCTCTCGCGGGTCAGCTCCGACACCACGCTGCTGCGCGCCGTCTACACAGAGGCGCTGGCCGGCTCCGTGGGGTCGGTGTTCATGTTCCTGGGCGCCGTGGTCCTCATGGCGATCATGGACGGCCTGCTGCTCCTGGTCACCCTCGGCGTCGTGGCCCTGGTCGCCCTCATGGGCCTGGCGATCGCGCCCAGGATCCGCCGGGCGTCGCTCGGGGCGCAGGTGGCCCTCGGGGAGATGGGCTCCGTGCTCGACCGTGCCCTTCAGGCGTTCCGCACGGTCAAGGCCAGCGGGGCTGAGTCACGTGAGATCGCCGCGGTGTCCGGCGCCGCGACCCGCGCGCGCGACCGCGGTGTGACGGCCGCCGCCTGGACGTCCGTCGCGGGCACCGGAGCGTGGATGTCGGTCCAGCTCGCGTTCATCGCCGTCCTCGGTGTGGGCGGAGCCCGTGTCGCCAGTGGGGCGATGGAGGTCTCGGCGCTGATCGCGTTCCTGCTTTACCTGTTCTATCTCGTCTCCCCGATCGGGCAGCTCATCCAGAGCCTCACCCAGCTTCAGGTCGCCATGGCCGCGATCATCCGGATCCAGGAGGTGACCGCGCTCGACTCTGAGCCCGCGGCCTCCGGCGGCGCGGGCCCGGCGCGGGCCCGGATGCCCGTCGACGTGCGCTTCGACGACGTGGTCTTCCGGTACGGAGACGATCGGCCGGTCGTCCATGACCAGGTGAGCTTCGAGGTGCCCGCGGGCGGGATGACGGCCCTGGTGGGGCCTTCCGGCGCGGGCAAGACCACGGTCTTCGGGCTGATCGAGCGCTTCTACGAGCCTCAGGCCGGGACGATCCTCGTCGGCGGGCGCGACATCCGGGAGTGGCCGCTCGGAGACCTGCGGGCCGCGCTCGGCTACGTCGAGCAGGACGCCCCGGTCCTGGCCGGCACGTTCAGGGAGAACCTCGTCTTCGGCGCCCCCGACGTCACCGAGGGGGAGATCGCGCAGGCCCTCGCCCGGACCCGCCTCGACGACCTGGTCGAGCGCCTGCCCGCCGGCCTGGAGACGCCGGTCGGCCACCGCGGGGTGCTGCTCTCCGGCGGGGAGCGCCAGCGGGTCGCCATCGCCAGGGCCCTGCTCCGCCGGCCGTCCCTGCTGCTCCTGGACGAGGCCACCTCGCAACTCGACGCCGTGAACGAACTCCGCCTGCGCGAGGTGGTGGCCGAGGTCGCCAGGGAGACCACCGTCCTGGTGATCGCCCACCGCCTGTCCACGGTGACCGGCGCCGACCGGATCATCGTGATGGAGGCGGGGCGGGTCCGAGCCTCGGGCACCCACGAGGAGCTCGTCGACGCCGACGACCTCTACCGGGAGCTGGCGGCCACCCAGTTCCTCGTGTCGTCGTGAACCCCTGTGCGGGCGGGGATCCGGTGACATGCGGCGGCCGTGATGGCAAAGCCGTACGCAGCCTTTACGCCGGTCCGCAGCTTGGCGGCTCCTGAAATCGGGAACTCCCGGAGTGCGGAACCTCTCCTTCACCTCAGCCGGAGTCACCGGGTCGAACGCGCGTGCGGGCGCGTCCGGGGACGACGGCCGAAGGCGGGGCGCCTCGGGGGGTGTACCCCGGGGCGCCCCGTCACCAGGAGATCCGCGCCTGCGGACGCGTTCACTAGAGTGTCAGGATGCCGCCGGCTCCGGCCGTAGCGGGCCGGACGAGTGCGGCGCTGCTCTGGAGGATCTGTGCGTGTGACCTACTGGTGCGAGATGGCGTGGCTGCCGCCCGGTGAGGTCGTGGAGAACGTGGCCGTGATCGTCGACGGTGTGCGCGTCACGGAGGTGTATCCCGGCGTCCCCGCTCCGCCCGGAGCCGTACGGCTGGCCGGACTGACCCTGCCGGGCCTCGCCAACGCCCATTCGCACGCGTTCCACCGGGCGCTCCGGGGCCACACGCAGACGGGCAGGGGCAGTTTCTGGACGTGGCGCGAGCAGATGTACGGCGTGGCCGGCCGTCTCGATCCGGACACCTACCTGGCGCTGGCCAGGGCCGTCTACGCGGAGATGGCGCTGGCCGGGATCACCTGTGTCGCCGAGTTCCACTACCTGCACCATGGCCCGGGCGGCGTGCCGTACGACGATCCCAACGTCATGGGCCACGTTCTGGTGCGTGCGGCGAGGGAGGCCGGTCTGCGGATCGTGCTGCTCGACACGTGCTATCTCACGGGTGGCATCGGCGACGCCCTCACCGGGCCCCAGGTGCGCTTCGGGGACGGCGACGCGGACGGCTGGGCGTCGAGGGCCGAGGAGTTGGCCCTGTCGTATGAGGGCGCGGAGGACGTGGAGATCGGCGCCGCGGTCCACTCCGTGCGTGCGGTGCCGCCCGAGCAGATGCACGTGGTCGTCGACTTCGCCCATCGGCACTCCGGGCCGCTGCACGTCCACGTGTCCGAGCAGCGCGCCGAGAACGAGGCGTGTGTCGAGGCCTACTCCGCCACTCCCGTGCAGGTGCTGCATGAACACGGCGTCCTCGGGCCGCGCTCGACCGCCGTGCACGCCACGCACCTGTCGGATGTGGACGTGGCGCTGCTCGGAGGCTCGTCCACGCACGTGTGCATGTGCCCGACGACCGAGCGCGACCTCGCCGACGGCATCGGGCCGGCCCGCAGATTGCTCGACGCCGGGTCGCCGATCACGCTGGGCTCCGACAGCCAGGCGGTGATCGACCTGTTCGAGGAGGCCAGGGCCGTCGAACTGGACGAGCGACTGGCCAGCAGGGAGCGCGGGCACTGGCGTGCGGCCGACCTGCTGAACGCGGCCACCGCGGCGGGCCACGCCTCGATGGGTTACCCGGACGCCGGCAGCCTGGTCCCCGGGGCATGGGCCGACCTGGTCTCCGTCCGTCTCGACTCGGTCCGTACGGCGGGGGCGACACGGCTGACGGCCGCCGAATCCGTGGTGTTCGCCGCGACGGCGGCCGACGTCCACTCGGTGATCTCGGGAGGCCGCATGATCGTCGAGGACGGTCTGTACACGCTCGGCGACGTCGGCGCTCTCCTGCGTGACGCCGTCGCGCGGGCCCGCGAATAGCGGGTTTGCGCCCCGCGGCCGGTGGCGAGGAAACGAAATCGTGGAGCGAGGGCGATGAGTTCAACGGTGTTCGACGGGATCGGCCTGCTGTACACGGCGGACCCGTTCCGTGAGGAGATCGAGGACGCCGCGCTGGTGGTGGAGGACGGTGTCGTCCGATGGATCGGGCGGTCCGCCGACGCGCCCGCGGCGGACGAGCGGGTGGACGCGGAGGGGCGCGCGGTCATTCCCGGGTTCGTCGACAGCCACTCCCACCTGGTGTTCGCCGGGGACCGCACGGCGGAGTTCGCCGCGCGGATGGCGGGGGAGCGTTACTCGGCGGGCGGCATCCGCACCACGGTCGCCGCGACCAGGGAGGCGACCGTCCCCGAACTCGCCGCCACCACCGCGCTGCTGGTGACCGAGATGACCGCTCAGGGCACGACGACGTTCGAGATCAAGAGCGGCTACGGCCTGACGGTCGAGAGCGAGCGCCGCTGCCTGGAGATCGCCGGCCAGTTCACCCCGGAGACGACCTATCTCGGGGCCCATGTCGTACCGCCGGAGACGACGCCTGACGACTACGTCCGCACGGTGACCGGACCCATGCTGGACGCGTGCGCGCCCCACGCGCGATGGGTGGACGTGTTCTGCGAGCGCGGCGCCTTCGACGAGGACCAGAGCAGGGAGATCCTGGCCGCGGGGATCAAGGCGGGACTGCGGGCGAGGATCCACGCCAACCAACTGGGCGAGGGCCCCGGCGTGCGGGTCGCCTGCGAGATGGGAGCGGCGTCGGCCGACCACTGCACCCATCTGACCGACGCGGACGTGGCCGCCCTGGCGGACGCGGGCGTGGTCGCGACCCTGCTGCCCGGGGCCGAGTTCTCCACGCGCTCGCCGTACCCGGACGCGCGCCGACTGCTGGACGCCGGGGTCACCGTCGCGCTCGCCACCGACTGCAACCCGGGCTCCTCGTTCACGACGTCGATGCCGTTCTGTGTGGCCCTCGCCGTGCGGGAGATGCGGATGACGCCGCTCGAGGCCGTGCGCGCGGCCACCCGCGGCGGGGCGCGGGCCCTGCTGAGGAACGACGTCGGCACGTTGCGCGAGGGGGCCCAGGCCGATCTCGTGATGCTGGACGCGCCGTCCTATGTTCATCTCGCCTACCGGCCGGGCGTGCCATTGGTGGCCCAGGTGTGGCGGTCGGGCCGCAGGGTTGTTTGATCACTCTCCGGTGGGGTAATCGGCCCTTTCTGGGGGTCACATCCTCCTTGGGGATGAATCCGAAACCATTCCGCGGGCGTATTAATTTAGGGAATCTT
The DNA here is from genome assembly GCF_016863315.1 of Planotetraspora silvatica. Classification (GTDB taxonomy): domain Bacteria; phylum Actinomycetota; class Actinomycetes; order Streptosporangiales; family Streptosporangiaceae; genus Planotetraspora; species Planotetraspora silvatica. Next base: position 80,402 of record NZ_BOOQ01000013.1, on the reverse strand, counting down.
TGCCCTGGATAAACCGTTGTGAGGTTCAGGACGTCGAAGTCGAGGAATCCGTGTTCATCGCGGGGGATCCGGCTCCGAGGCCGGCTTCTAACACGGTGCACACTGCGGCGCGGCGGAACGAGGTGCCATCGAATGGCGACGGGGAATCGGACGCAGGATCAGCAGGTATCCGACCGGGATCTGTTGGGGACATATCTCGCCGAGATCGGGCGGGTGCCCCTTTTGACCGCGGAGCAGGAGGTCGAGCTCGCCAAGCGCATCGAGGCAGGCCTGCTCGCGGAGCACCTGCTCGACAGCGGCAGGGTGGAGCCCAAGGTCTCTGATGCGGCCGATGAGGAGCTTGAGCGCATAGCGATTTCCGGGAGGCGGGCGAAGGATGAGTTCATCCAGGCCAACCTGCGTCTCGTGGTCGCGGTCGCGAGGAAGTACTCGGGGCGGGGGATGCCCCTGATCGATCTCGTCCAGGAGGGCAACCTGGGGTTGGTACGGGCGGTCGAGAAGTTCGACTACCAGCGGGGGTACAAGTTCTCGACCTACGCGACGTGGTGGATCAGGCAGTCGGTGGGCCGGTCGATCCACGAGCAGGCGCGCCCGGTGCGGCTGCCCACACACGCGGGGGAGCAGATGACGCGCCTGATGCGCGTCCGCCGCGACATGCTGGCCGAGTTCGACGCCGAGCCGACCGACGCCGATCTGGCGGCGGTGCTCGACCTGCCGATCGAGCGGGTGCAGGAACTGCGCCGCTGGGCCTCCGACCCCGTGTCCCTCCAGCTCGGAGTGGGCGACGAGGACGAGACCGAGCTCGGTGACATGATCGCCGACGAGACCTGGGCGGATCCCGAGCAGCAGGCACTCGCCACGCTGGAGAAGGAGCGTCTCGAGGAGTGGCTGACCGGCCTCGAAGGCCGTACGCGGGAGATACTCCGGTGGCGTTACGGCCTCGTCGACGGCCGCGAGCACACCCTCACCGAGGTGGGGGAGCGCTACGGCATCGGCCGCGACCGGGCCCGGAGGCTGGAGCGGGACGCGCTGACGCGGCTGCGGAAGATGGCCACCGCCGCCGCCTGACCCCCGCCGGAAACCTGCACGACGCACGGCGGGCGGGTCTTTCCCGGTCTTTCCGCGACGCGCACCCCTAAGGGGTGCGCGTTTTGCGTTCTCCGGGGTGTCCGAAACCTCCCTGTAACGCTCGTTCACTGTGTTTCACAGATGTGAAACACGAAGAGGCGTGACCTGAAACGGCGAAAGAACACGCTGTCGCCAACGTCAGTGCGCCCGCCGGCCGACGATGCCCCGGACGAAGCCACTGCGGGAGTGATAACCGGCCACACGGCAAATTGTAAGGAGGGCCGCGTCGATGAAGATCGATACCGGCACCACCGCCTGGATGATCACAGCCACCGCCCTGGTGCTGCTGATGACTCCCGGCCTCGCGTTCTTCTACGGGGGCATGACCAGGGCCAAGAGCGTCCTGAACATGATGATGATGTCTTTCGTCAGCATCATCACGGTGACGATCGCATGGGTGATCTACGGTCACGCGTTCGCGTTCGGCACCAACGGCAACGACACCCTGAACAAGTTCATCGGTGGTCTCAAGGAATTCGGTCTGCAGTCCCTGGTCGACACGGCGACCAAGGACGACGGCACCGGCATGCCCAGCCTGGTCTTCTCCGCGTTCCAGCTGACATTCGCCATCATCACGGTGGCGCTGATCAGTGGTGCGATCGCGGACCGGGCCAAGTTCGGCGCCTGGGTCGTCTTCTCCGTGGTCTGGGCGACGGTCGTGTACTTCCCCGTCGCGCACTGGGTGTGGGGCGGCGGCTGGCTGACCCAGCTCGGCATTGAGGACTTCGCCGGTGGAACCGTGGTCCACGTGAACGCCGGTGCGGCAGGTCTCGCACTGGCCCTCGTGATCGGCAAGCGGGCGGGCTGGCGCAAGGAGCCGATGCGGCCGCACAACCTCACCCTGGTCCTGCTCGGCGTCGGCCTGCTGTGGTTCGGCTGGTTCGGCTTCAACGCGGGCTCCGAGTTGGCCGTCGACGGCACCGCCGGTCTGGCCTTCATGAACACCCAGATCGCCACGGCGGTGGCCGCCGGCGCCTGGATCCTGGTCGAGAAGTTCCGTGACGGTCACTCCACGACGCTGGGCGTCGCCTCCGGTGCGGTCGCCGGTCTCGTCGCCATCACCCCGGCCTGTGGTTTCGTCGACCCGTGGGCGGCCATCGTCATCGGCGCCATCGCCGGCACGGTCTGCGCCTACGCCGTCGGCCTCAAGTACAAGCTCGGTTTCGACGACTCGCTCGACGTGGTCGGCGTGCACCTCGTCGGTGGCGCTCTCGGCGCCATCTCGCTCGGCTTCTTCGCGGCCTACCCCTTCCTCGACCCCCAGGCCCCGGGCCTCTTCTACGGTGGCGGTCTGACGCAGCTCGGGCGGCAGGTGCTCGGCCCGGTCGTGGTGGGCCTCTACTCGTTCGTCCTGGCCTGGATCATCGGCAAGATAATCGACAAGACGATGGGCTTCCGGGTCTCGCAGGAGGAAGAGGTCACCGGCATCGACATCACCACCCACGCCGAGACCGGCTACGACCTCGGCACCATCCACTCCTCGGGGGTGGCCTCCGTCAACGGGCCCGTCCCTGCTGAGGCGAAGAAGGTTGACGCATGAAACTCATCACGGCAGTGATCAAGCCGTTCAAGCTCGACGACGTCAAGGCGGCGCTGGAGCAGTTCGGCATCAAGGGCATGACGGTGAGCGAGGCCAGCGGCTACGGCCGGCAGCGCGGCCACACCGAGGTGTACCGCGGGGCCGAGTACCAGGTCGACCTGGTGCCCAAGGTCCGTCTTGAAGTCCTGGCGGAGGAGGACGACGCCGAGGACGTCATCGACGTGATCGTCAAGGCCGCGCAGACCGGCAAGATCGGCGACGGCAAGGTCTGGTCCGTCCCCGTGGACACGGTCGTCCGGGTCCGCACGGGGGAGCGCGGGCCGGAGGCTCTGTAACCGGATGATGAGGGGGGAAGCTCGTTCGTTCGCCGCGGCCCGTAAGGATCGGGCCGCGGACATCGACAGGTGGCTCACCGATCTGTTCCGCACGGCGGGTGCGCAACCGTACGCACGCGAGGGACGGGCGGGGCCGGGCCCCAAGAGCGGTTTCCCCGACGAACGCGGCGCGCCCGGTCCCAACGGGATCGGCGGCGTCGCACTCGTGGCGGTCGGCAGCCTGGGGCGAGGAGAACTCGCCCCAGGTAGCGACCTCGACCTGGTGCTGCTCCACAACGGCCACGACGATGTCGCGCGCATCGCGGACCGTATCTGGTACCCCATCTGGGACTCCGGGATCGGGCTGGACCATTCGGTCCGTACGGTCGACGAGGCCGTCAAGGTGGCGCGCGAGGACCTGAAGGCCGTGCTCGGCCTCATCCAGGCCCGCCACATCGTGGGCGATCCCGAGCTCACGCGCGCGGCCCGCGAGGCCGTGCTCGCGGAATGGCGCGCGGACTCCCGGCGCAGGCTCGCCGAGCTCAGGATGGCGGCCGACAAGCGGGCCGAGTCGAGCGGTGAGCTGGCCTTCCTCCTCGAGCCCGATCTGCGGGACTCCAGGGGCGGCCTGCGAGACGTGCAGGCGATGCAGGCCGTCGCCGCCGCCTGGGTGGCCTCGGCCCCCGGCCCGCGGGTACGCGAGGCCTACGAGTTCCTGCTGGACATCCGGCACGGCCTGCATCTGGTCACCGCTCGCGGCGCCGACCGCCTGGTCCTCCAGGAGCAGGACGCCGTCGCGGGAACGCTCGGCCTGCTGGACGCGGAGGCGCTGATGCGCCGCCTCGCCGAGGCCGGCCGGACCATCTCCCATTCGTTCGACGCCACGTGGCGGACCGTCGACAGGTTGTTGTCCGGTCCCGCGCCGAGAGGCCGCCGTCCGCTCGCCGACGGCGTGGTGGAGCACGGCGGCGAGGTCGTCCTCGCCCGCGGCGTGAGCCCGCGCAAGGACCCGACGCTGGTGCTCCGCGCGGCGGCCGCCGCCGCGGAGGCCGGGCTCCCTCTCGCGCCCGCCACCGTCTCCGTGCTCGCCGCGCAGTCGCCTCCCCTCGACGTGCCGTGGCCCGAGGACGCCCGCGCCGCTCTCGTGGCGCTGCTCGGCGCCGGGCGCGCCGCCGTACCGGTGTGGGAGGAACTGGACCAGGCGGGCATCCTGGTGCGTCTGCTCCCCGACTGGGAGCGGGTGCGGCACCGCCCGCAGCGCAATCCCGTGCACCGTTACACGGTCGACCGACATCTGATCGAGGCCGCGGCGGGGGCGGCGTCGTTCACCCGTGAGGTCTCGCGGCCCGACCTGTTGCTGATCTCCGCGCTCCTGCACGACATCGGCAAGGGATGGCCCGGCGACCACTCGACGACGGGTGAGGTCGTGGCCCGTGACATCGGCGCCAGGATCGGCCTTCCGCCGGCCGACGTGGAGATCGTGTCCACCGTCGTCCGCCATCACCTCCTGCTTCCGGAGACCGCCACCCGGCGCGATCTCGACGACCCGGTGACCATCGCGCGGGTGGCCGAGGCGGTCGGGTCGCGGGAGGTCCTGGAACTGCTCGCGGCCCTCGCCGTCGCCGACGGCAACGCCACCGGCCCGGCCGCGTGGAACTCCTGGAAGGCGTCCCTGGTGTCCGACCTGGTCCGCCGGGTCAGGTCGGTCCTGTCGGGCACCCCGCCCACGCCTGCGCCCGTCCTGTCGGAGGAGCAGGCGGCCCTCGCACGGCACGGCGGCGGCGCCGTACGGGTCAACAAGGGGGCCGTCACCGTGGTCGCGCCCGACCGGCCCGGACTGCTATGGAGCGCAGCCGGGGTGCTGGCCGCGCACCGGATGGTCGTGCGGTCGGCGTCCGCCGCGTCCGCCGGTTCCACCGCCGTGATCGAGTTCGTCGTCGTGCCCGAGTACGGCACGCCCCCCGACCCCGCGACGCTGGAGGCCGATCTCCGTCTGGTCCTCGCCGGGCGTCTCGACATCGAGGCGAGACTCGCCAGGCGGACGAGGTCGATCCGGCCGCCCCGGGTGCCGGTGGCGCCGCCCCGCGTCACCCTCATCGACGACGCGTCCAGCACGGCGACCGTGGTCGAGGTGCGCGCACACGACCGGCCGGGACTGCTTTGGAAGATCGGCCGCGCGTTCGGCGAATGCGGTCTTGACGTGAGGGCTGCTCGCGTAGAGACTCTCGGCGCGGAAGCCGTCGACGTCTTCTACGTGGCGGACCGGAACGGCCATCCCATCGCTGACGAGGAACAACGGGCCCAGGTGCGTGAGCACGTGCTGGCCGCTCTGCGGTGAGATGGGCGACGATCGTCTTTCCTGTTGGTAACGATTGGGTGAGCCGCCATCCGTACGGCCTCCGGTGCCCTTGACCTTGTGGTCGAATTGTCCCCGCCTGTATAGCTATGTAACTTCATGCTGTCCAGACCCATGAAGACATGCCGAAAGATGGCGGGGCCGGTGAGCACGGAGCAGTCGAAAAGCGAAAAACACGCGCGGTCGAGGCGTTTCGCGCCGCGTAACTGGCGGGTGCCCACCCGCGTGACGGCCCTCATCGTCGCTCCCACGCTGGTGGCCGTGCTTCTTGCCGGCATCCGCGTCGTGGGGTCGATCGAAAGCCTCAACGGATATCAGCAGGTGAGGCAGAGTGCGGAGTACTCCGTCCGGCTGAGGGATCTCATCCAGCAGCTGGGCCTTGAACGGGACATCAGCACTTGGGGTCCCAAGCGCAAGATCAAGCTGGGCACGGGCAAGACCATCACCCTCGCCCAGCAGACAGTGGTCGTGGACGGCCTGGCCAAGCAGGTGAACGCCGATCTCGACGGGATCGACGCCGGCTACGGCGTCCGCGCCGAGCAGGATGCCGAGCAGGCGGCCACGGGGCTGACGGGGCTGGCCAAGCTGCGGGACAAGAGGGAGATCGACGGCTACACCACCCTCATCGCCACACTCCTGCGGCTGCACGACGAACTCGCGCAGACCAGCGACGACCCTGAAGTGGTCGGCGACGCGCGCGCGCTGACCGCGCTCGCCCACGCGAAGGAGGAGGCGTCCGAACAGCGGGCGACCCTCACCAGGGAACTGCTGGAGCACAAGCAGCAGTTCGTGGGTACCGAGCTGACGGACTTCATCGCCTCCCAGTCGCGGCAGCAGTCGGACACCGACACCTTCATCACCGAGAGCCAGCCTGAGCAGTCGAAGCAACTGGTGACGCTGCTCAGCGACCCCGATGTCGTCGAGGCCGAACTGGCCAAGGCCTGGGCGATCCAGCTCGGGACCCGGAACACGCCGCTGTCCACGTACAACGCTCTAACCCGTACCCAGACTCTGCAGCGCTGGTTCCAGGACAGCACCAAGACCATCGACCAGATGGCCACCGTCGAGCACCGGGTCTCGGCCTCGGTTCTCGACCGCGCGCGGGGGTTGCAGTCGTCGGAACAGCGCAACGTGCTGATCGCCGGTGGCCTGATCCTCGCGCTGCTCCTCCTGGTCCTCGCCACCACCGTCCTCATCGCGCGCTCGATGGTCCGGCCGCTGCGCCGCCTGCGCGCCGAGGCGCTCGAGATCGCGGGCCTGCGCCTGCCGGACATGGTCCGGCGGATGCGCGAGTCGGACGACACGAGCGAGCCGCATGTGCGGCCGATCTCCGTCGGCACAGAGGATGAGATCGGTGAAGTCGCCCAGGCCTTCGACGAGGTCCACCGGCAGGCCGTCCGCCTGGCCGCGGAGGAGTCGCGCCTGCGTTCCAACGTCAACGCGATGTTCGTGAACCTCTCGCGCCGCACGCAGACGCTGGTGGAACGGCAGATCGCCCTGATCGACGGTCTGGAGCGCGGTGAAGAGGACGGACAGCGTCTGTCCGACCTGTTCAAGCTCGACCACCTGGCCACCCGCATGCGCCGCAACAGTGAGAACCTCCTGGTCCTCGCCGGGCACGAGCCCGCGCGCAAGCGAAGCCAGCCCGCGCGCCTGGTGGACGTGGTCCGCGCCTCCCTGTCGGAGATCGAGGACTACGAGCGTGTCACGGTCAAGGTGCACCGCAGCATCGCGATCGCCGGGCACGCCGCCAACGACATCGTCCACCTGGTCGCGGAGCTCGTCGAGAACGCCATCGCGTTCTCGCCGCGCAACACCCGGGTCATCGTGTCGAGCAGTCCCGTCGAGGGCGGGGCCGTCATGCTGGGGGTGAGCGACGCCGGCATCGGCATGTCCCCCGAGGAAGTGGCGGACATCAACCACCGCCTGGCCGAGCCGCCCACGGTCGACGTGTCGGTGTCGCGGCGCATGGGCCTGTTCGTGGTCGGCCGCCTCGCGCTCCGCCACGGCATCCGGGTGCAGATGCGCCGCGGTGACCAGGGCGGCATGATCGCCATGGTGCTGTTCCCCGCCGAGATGATCTCCAACGCCGACCAGGCGGCCCCCGCGCAACCTGCGACGGCCACGGTCGGGGCGTTCGCCGATCAGCCCCAGATGGGCGGCGGCGCGTCCGCTTCGGGCGGTTTCCAGTCCTGGAACGCGCCTCCGGCGGCGCCCGAGGCGACCGGGACGTTCTCACCGTGGACGTCCTCCGCTCCGACGCCGCCGGCCAACGGGCTGCCCACGCGCAGATCGCCCGGCCATGACGGCGGGCCTCTGGCGGCCGGTGGGGAAGCCCGTTCCGGCGCATCTTCCGACACGGGCGCCTTCGCGCCCTTCGGCGCTCCGCCGGAGGAGACCACGGCGAGCTTCCCCGCCGTGTCGGACACCGCCGGCGGTCTGCTGCCGGGCCGGCAGAGGCCGGGACGTCCCACGTTCACCGAGCACTCCGGAGCCTTCCCCATCATGGAGCCCGGAGAGGCGACGGGGCCGCTGCCGGTTGTGGAGGACGCTCCGCTGGAGCGCGGTGACGAGTACCTGCCGATCTTCGCAGCCGTGGAGTCGGCCTGGTTCCGGCGTCCGGCGCCCAACGGCGCGGGCACGCCCGCGCCGGGCCCGAACGAGCAGGCGGGGCACGCGGGGAACGGGAAGGCGCCGGATTCCGGCTTGTCGCGTCCTGCGGCGGCCGGCACACCCGGGAGGCAGACCGGTCCCGTTCCGGGGCCGCTCGACCCGCCCGGTGCGACTTCTGAGCAGGGGGCCTGGTGGTCCCGCGCGGACAGCGGCTTCGAGAAGGCGGCCGGTGTGGCGAAGGATCCCACGCAGGGCGGGGTGACGGCGGCAGGTCTGCCGAAGCGGACGCCGAAGGCCAACCTGGTACCTGGTTCGGTGGGCGGGGACACCCCGGCCCCCGCGCCACGTCCCCCGGTGTCGGCCGACGCGGTCCGCAGTCGTCTGTCGAGCTTGCAGCAGGGTGTACGGCGGGGCCGTGCCGATCTGGCCGGAGGATCCGCTGATGGCTTGGGAAATGAGGAGGAGGGCTCGTGACTGAGCTGAGCGTGGAAGCACGCAGGTTCGACTGGCTGATCACCGAGTTCGTCGGTTCCACGCCGGGTGTGGCACACGCGGTGGTGGTGTCGGCCGACGGTCTGCGGCTGGCGCAATCCGACGGCTTCCCGCATGACCGTGCCGACCAGTTGGCGGCCGTGGCCGCCGGTCTGCTCAGCCTCACGATGGGCGCCTCCCGGGTGTTCGAGGGCGGCTCGGTCACTCAGACCGTCGTGGAGATGCAACGCGGGCTGCTGCTGGTCATGGCGATCAGCGACGGCTCGTGCCTGACCGTGCTGGCCGCCCCCGACTGCGACATGGGCCTGGTGGCTTACCAGATGACCCTGCTCGTTGAGCGGGCCGGTCAGGTGCTCACGCCGGCGCTCCGCGCCGAGCTTCAGGTGTCTCGCCGATGATCACCGTCGGAGAGGGGTATGCGCGGGTCTGACGGGACAGAGGACGAGCCTCTGTTCCGTCCGTACGCCGTCACCGGCGGGCGTTCCGAGCCGCGTTACCACATGGCGATGGAAACGCTCGTATCATCGGTGGCCTTGATGAGCGACGAATACTCCCTGCTCACCCCTGAGCAGGAATCGATCATGATGTTGTGCCGTTCCGTACGATCGGTCGCGGAGATCTCGGCGTTGCTGCGGGTCCCGCTCGGCGTGGCCAGGGTGCTGATCGCCGACATGGCCGACGAGGGTCTGGTCCGGCTGCACATGCCGCAGCTCAGCCAGGGACAGCCAGACCTCAACCTGCTCGAAAGGGTGCTCAGTGGACTACGCAGGCTCTAGCCGTGGTCTGACCTCGACGAAGATCGTCGTCGCGGGTGGGTTCGGCGTGGGGAAGACGACCTTCGTCGGGGCCGTCTCGGAGATCCTTCCCCTGACGACCGAGGCCGTGATGACCGACGCCAGTGCGGGAATCGACGACCTCGGGCTCACACCGAACAAGACGACGACCACCGTCGCCATGGACTTCGGCCGTCTCTCGCTGGACCAGGACCTGATCCTGTACCTGTTCGGGACTCCCGGCCAGCACCGGTTCTGGTTCATGTGGGACGACCTCGTCCGAGGCGCCATCGGGGCCGTCGTGCTCGTGGACAGCCGCCGGCTGGCGGACTGCTTCCCGGCGATCGACTACTTCGAGGAGGCGCAGTTGCCCTTCCTGGTCGCGCTGAACGGCTGGGACGGCAGCTTCGTCCACACGGAGGACGAGGTCCGGGAGGCTCTGTCCCTTCCGCCGCACGTCCCCGTCGTGCGCACGGACGCGCGGTCGAGGGACGCGGTGAAGTCGACGCTCATCAACCTGGTGGAGTACGTTCTGACGGTTCGTGCGGCGTACGGCCGGGCTCTCTGACGGGTTTCGGACGCGTTCCGCGCCACGGGCGCGGAGGTTTCAAGGGCGGCGCCTGACAAGGCGTCGCCCTTGTTCGTTGTCGGAGGAGTGACCTCCTTGCCGACGGGGCACAATTTGCTAATAAAGACAGCCTGATATTTGACCAATTAACGCCATACACATCCCTCTTTAGGCTATTTGGGCACGGGTGTTCGGTTGGCCTCGCTGGTGTCGGTGTGCTGCAATTACCCTCGCCCGCGGGAAGTCTCTGGTGTCTCGTCTGTCACACTCGTGGAGAGTCTTCCCACCGCGCGCACATACGGCGAGAGGTTCGAAAGCCTGTGAGGACCAAAGACCCCCGGAGTGATCAGGGCCCGAGGACCGGTGTTCCGGCTGAGCGCGATCCTGGCGAGGGGAGCCGCTTCCGGTTAAGGAACTGGCGTGTGCGGTCCAGGCTCGTCGCGCTGATCCTCGTCCCCACCCTCGCGGCGCTCCTCCTGGGCGGTCTGCGTGTGCTCACCTCGGTCAACACGGCCGCCGACTACCAGCAGGTCAACGACCTGGCGCGGCTCGTCGACACCGTGGCCGTGCTCACCCAGGAGCTTCAGACCGAGCGGGACCGGGCGGCATGGAACGCCACCGTCGGCCGGACGGAGAAGACCACGGCGACGGTGACCGCCCAGATCGGCAAGGTGGACAAGGCGGCCACGTCCGTCCGGCAGCTCGCCACCAGCCTCCGGTCCAAGGTCGGAGGGCGCGCCGGCGACGAGGTCGAGCACATCATCGGCAAGCTCGACAGCCTCGAGCCGCTCCGCGAGCAGGCCGTTCGAGGGACGCTCCTCCCCGGCGCCGTGATCACCCAGTACACCCTCGTCGTCGACGACCTCCTGGCGTTGCAGGACGAGCTCGCCAAGGGCACGCAGGACGACAACCTGGCCGCGGCGTCGGTCACCCTGGCGGCCCTCGCCAAGGCCAAGGAGAATCTCTCCCTCCAGCGGGGACTGCTGGCGACCGTCCTGCCGGCCCATCGGTTCGACCAGACACAGCTGCAGGACTTCCTCGGTGCCGTCTCCGCCGAGGACAGCGAGCTGAAGGCATTCCGCAAGAGTGCGACCACGCAGGAACGGGCCGAGTTCGACAACACCGTCACCGGTAACAAGGTCGACCAGGCGGAGTTCCTCCGCACCCTCGTGCTCGACCGTGCCAACGCCGGCTTCTCGCTCGAGAATCTCGACTACACGACCAGGGACGAGAACCGCGAGTGGTTCGACTCCGTGTCGGATCCCATCAACCGGATGCGGTCCGTCGAGACCAAGCTCACCGCGTCGATCGTCGCCAGGAGCGCGACGCTCAAGGACGACGAGCAGCAGCGGGCGATCATCGTCGGCGTCGCCGTGGCCGCGCTGCTGATCGCGGTCCTGCTGTTCACCACCGGCGTCGCGCGGTCGCTCGTGGGGCCGCTGCGCCGCCTGCGCCGGGAGGCCCTGGAGATCGCCGGGCGGCGCCTGCCCGACATGGTCCAGAAGCTGCGTGAGGCCGGTGAGGCGAGTGAGGTTCCGGCCATCGCCCCGATCGGCGTGGTCGCCCGCGACGAGATCGGTGAAGTCGCCCGGGCCTTCGACGAGGTCCACCGCGAAGCCGTACGCCTGGCGGGTGACGAGGCCCGTCTGCGCAGCAACGTCAACTCGATGTTCGTCAACCTGTCCCGCCGTACGCAGACCCTGGTCGAGCGGCAACTGTCGCTGATCGACGGCCTGGAGCAGGGCGAGCAGGACGAGCAGCGGCTCGGCAACCTGTTCAAGCTCGACCACCTGGCGACGCGCATGCGCCGCAACAGTGAGAACCTCCTGGTCCTCGCCGGTCAGGAACCCACACGGCGCTGGGGCCAGCCGGTCCCGGTCGTGGACGTGGTCCGCGCCTCGCTGTCGGAGGTCGAGAACTACGAGCGGGTGGACCTCCAGGTTCAGTCCGGCGTGGCGGTGGTCGGCCAGTCCGTCAACGACGTCGTCCACCTCGTGGCCGAGCTGGTCGAGAACGCCATCGCGTTCTCGTCGGGCGAGACCAAGGTCACCGTGGCCAGTAATCGCATCGACGGCGGCGGCCTGATCATCTCGGTCAGCGACATGGGCATCGGGATGACGGGCGACGAGCTGGCCCAGGCGAACCACCGCCTCGCCAACCCGCCGGTCGTCGACGTCTCCGTCTCCCGCCGAATGGGCCTGTTCGTGGTCGGCCGCCTGGCGCTCCGCCACGGCATCCGGGTGCAGATGCGGCCGCAGGAGTCCGGCGGCCTCACCGCCATGGTCCTGCTGCCCGAATCGTTGCTCGCCGCCGCGGGCCCCGCCTACCCGGGCATGCCCCAGCCTGAGCTGACCAGCCCGATGCCCGCCGTGGGCGGCGCCGGCCAGCTCGGCGCGTCGTTCGGCGCGCCGGCTCTCGCCAGCCCCACCCCGTTCGAGGCGATGCCGCGGACGCCGGTGTACGGAGCGGACGAGCCCAGCGTGGCCAGGAGCGGCGGTCTGGAGCGCGGGCCGTTCGAGACCTTCGCCCGCGATCCGTTCGACCCCACGCCGTTCGAACGAGGCAGGGAGCAGGATCCGTTCGCGCGCGACCCCTTCGACCCCAGCCCCTTCGCGCGTGGTCCCGAGCCGGATCCGTTCGCGCGCGACCCGTTCGATACCGGCGCCTTCGACCGGAGTTCCTTCGAGCCGAACACCTTCGGGCAGCCCCGGGTCGGCGAGGCTCCGGTGGACACGCCGTGGCCGGGTCATCTGCCCTCTCCGGGAAGCGGGTCGTGGCCGGCGCAACAGCAGCAGGACAACGGCGGCTGGTCGGGACGACCCGGCCGAGGCCCGTTCAACGGGGATGTCGACAACACGGGTCCACTGCCTGTGGTGCGGACCTCGCCAATGGAGGCGGAGGAGGAGTTCTTGCCGATCTTCGCGGCTGTGGAGTCCGACTGGTTCAAGAAGGTTGACACGCAGATCGAGAAGACGGACTCCGGCGTCGACCCGGTGGAGAACAAGGCATGGTCCTCTCCGGCCGACGCAGGCTGGCAGGCGGCCAAGGCGGCCAGCGAGCCCGCGCTCGGAGGCGTGACCTCTTCAGGGCTGCCCAAGCGCGTACCCAAGGCGAACCTGGTGCCCGGCTCGGCCACCGCCTCCGCTCCCGAGTCCGTCGCGACTCCCGTGAGCTCCCCCCCGCCCGTGCTCTCGCCCGATCGGGTGCGGAGCAGGCTCTCCAGCTTCCAGCAGGGAGTCAGGCAGGCACGGGCGGCCGCAAAGGGAGACACGAACGAGGAAATGGGCTACCCCGGGGCGGTGCCACTGGGCGAGAACGGTGCCCACGGCACTGAGAAGGAGGACCGATGAGGGAAATGAGCCAGGCCGCACGCGGCATCAACTGGTTGATCACCGATTTCGTCAATAACGTGCCTGGAGTGGCGCACACCGTGGTGGTGTCGTCGGACGGGTTGCCGTTGGCGTACTCCGACGGGTTTCCGAAGGATCGGGCGGATCAGCTGGCCGCGGTTTCCGCGGGTTTGATCAGCTTGACCCAGGGAGCCTCCCGGGTCTTCGAAGGCGGACCCGTGACCCAGACGGTGGTCGAGATGCAGCGGGGCCTGCTGCTGATCATGTCGATCAGTGACGGATCCTGTCTCGCGGTGCTGGCCTCGGCCGACTCCGACATGGGTTTGGTGGCCTACCAGATGACATTGCTGGTCGAGCGTGCGGGTCAGGTGCTGACGCCGGCGGTTCGCGCCGAGCTTCAGTCGTCTCATCCCAGGTGACATGTGGTTCGAAGCGGTCGAGCCTAGGGCGGAAGAAGCGGCCTGAAAGCGAGGCGGCCAGGGGGTCAGTGAGTTCCCGAGCGAGCACGAGCAGGTCAGGAGGACGTTGTGGCAGGCGGCGGCTGGAGCAATGAGCCATATCCGCCGGTGGACGACGCCCACCGGTACTACGGCGGCACGAACCCGGGTCAATCGACCCCGCCCCCTTCGCCGGAGCGTAGCTCTCTGGTGCGCCCCTATGCAGTGACCGGGGGGCGGACTGCCCCTCGCCTCCAGCTCGCCATGGAGGCACTCGTGTCCTCCGCCACGTCCATCCACCAGGATCTGTCCATCCTGACCCCGGAGCGTCAGGCGATCAGCTCGCTGTGCCGTCAGGTGCGGTCGGTGGCGGAGATCTCCGCTCTGCTGCGGATGCCGCTGGGCGTGGTGCGCGTGGTGGTCGGGGACATGGCGGCGGAAGGGCTGGTGCACGTGCACCAGCCGCAGCTGGACGCGGGTAAGCCGGATCTGAACTTGCTGGAAAGGGTGCTCAGTGGACTTCGCAGGCTCTAGTCGTGGGCTGACTTCGACGAAGATCGTCGTTGCGGGTGGTTTCGGCGTGGGCAAGACCACCTTCGTCGGAGCGGTGTCGGAGATCGTCCCGTTGACGACCGAGGCGGTGATGACCGACGCCTCGGCGGGCATCGACGATGTCGGATTGACGCCGCACAAGACCACGACGACGGTGGCGATGGACTTCGGCCGTGTGTCGCTGGATCAGGATTTGATCCTTTATTTGTTCGGAACGCCTGGCCAGCACCGATTTTGGTTCATGTGGGACGACTTGGTACGCGGTGCGATCGGCGCCGTGGTGCTGGTGGACACGCGGCGGCTCGCCGACAGTTTCCCTGCGGTGGACTATTTCGAAGAAGCCCAGTTGCCGTTCGTGGTGGGCCTGAACGGCTTCGGCGGGCACCACCCGCACAGTGAGAACGAGGTGCGCGAGGCGCTCACCCTGTCCTCGCACGTTCCGGTCGTCCGGACCGACGCCCGCAACAGGGACTCGGTCAAGGGCACGCTCATCACGCTGGTCGAGCACGCGCTGACCATGCGGGTCGCCGTCCCCGACGGGAACCGCGCGTAGTCGTCGCCCGGGCCGAGAGCGCGTGCTCCGCTGTCGTTCCCGCATGATCGGCGTTTGGGACTCGATTCCGCGCACTCCTGGGACTCCTCCGCTCTGTGCTGCTGCCCATGGCGAACCGGTACGCACCTGAGACCAGGAGTTAGGCGATAGTCGGCTTCGTCGCCGTGCTGGCCGCGTGGCTGCTGGTCAGAGCACTGGAAACCCCAATGAGGCGGCAGTATGTCGCGAGCTTGGCCCTGCTCGGACGGTTCCGTCTCCATGCTCCGCCGCTGGCCGGCGTCCACGCCGTCGCCTGCCCCTGCCGGCTCTCCGGCGTCGCGATTCTTCCTCCAGAGAGGCCGCGTCTGACCGTGGCGGCTCCCGTCCAAGGCGTATGCGGCCGATGACGTGATCGCGGCGGCCCGGGCGCGCAGGCCGTCTGGACGGATAGGCTGGGGGACACGACGCTTAGTCCACTGACTGTTCACTTGCTTCGAGGCTGGCCAATCACGTGTTCGAGACGCTTTCCGACCGGCTGACTTCGGTCTTCTCCTCCCTTCGGTCCAAAGGCAGGCTTTCCGACGCCGACATCGACGCGACCTGCCGTGAGATTCGCATCGCGTTGCTCGAGGCGGACGTCGCGCTGGCGGTCGTCAAGGATTTCGTGGCGCGGATCAAGGAGCGAGCCCGCGGAGCCGAGGTCTCCCAGGCACTGAATCCCGCCCAGCAAGTCGTGAAGATCGTCAATGACGAACTGATCGAGATCCTCGGTGGCGAGACGCGGCGGCTGCGCTACGCCAAGACGCCGCCCACCGTCGTGATGCTCGCCGGTCTCCAGGGATCGGGCAAGACGACCCTCGCGGGCAAGCTCGCCAAATGGCTGCGGGACCAGGGTCACGCTCCGCTGCTCGTCGCCTGTGACCTCCAGCGTCCCAACGCGGTCCAGCAGTTGTCGGTCATGGCCGAGCGGGCCGAGGTGGCCGTCTTCGCGCCCGAGCCGGGCAACGGAGTCGGGGACCCGGTCGCGGTCGCCAGGCAGTCGATCGAGCACGCCAGGCGGCAGCAGCACGACGTGGTCATCGTCGACACCGCGGGACGGCTGGGCATCGACCAGGAGCTGATGCGGCAGGCCGCCGACATCCGCGACGCGATCAGCCCCGACGAGGTGCTGTTCGTGGTCGACGCGATGATCGGTCAGGACGCCGTCAGCACCGCCCAGGCGTTCATGGACGGGGTCGGCTTCGACGGCGTCGTCCTCACCAAGCTCGACGGCGACGCCCGCGGCGGCGCCGCCCTGTCCGTCCGGCACGTCACCGGCCGTCCGATCATGTTCGCGTCGACGGGTGAGAAGCTCGCCGACTTCGACGCGTTCCACCCGGACCGCATGGCGGGCCGGATCCTCGACATGGGTGACATCCTCACCCTGATCGAGCAGGCCCAGAAGACCTTCGACGAGCAGGAAGCCGCCAAGATGGCGGAGAAGCTCGTCTCCGGGGACGGCTTCACGCTCGACGACTTCCTCGAGCAGATGATGATGGTCCGCAAGATGGGCCCCATCAAGAACCTCCTCGGCATGATGCCCGGCATGGGGCAGATGCGGGACCAGCTCAACCAGGTCGACGACCGCGATCTGGACCGCATCGCCGCGATCATCCGCTCGATGACCCCCGGCGAGCGCCAGGAGCCGAAGCTCATCAACGGCTCGCGCCGCGCCCGCATCGCGAAGGGCTCCGGCGTGACCGTCACCGAGGTGAGCGGACTCGTGGTCCGTTTCTTCGAAGCGCAGAAGATGATGAAGCGGATGAGCCAGGGCATGGGGATCCCCGGCATGCCGGGAGGCCGGAACAAGGCGCAGAAGGCGCAGAAGGCCAAGAAGGGCCGCCGTGTGAGCGGCGACCCCCGCAAGGCGGGGCAGATCAAGTCCGGGGCGGAGGAGACCCCCCAGCCTCGTGGCGGCGCGCTCGGCAATCTGCAGCTTCCGCCCGGGTTCGACCCGTCCAAGTTCAAGCTCCCCGGCCAGCAGTAAGCCTTCTCCGGCCGCCGATCCGCGTCTCGATCACGAATTCGTCGACGTCACATCGGCGGCGATTGGCCGAGCACCTGTGAGTGTCTGGCAGAATGTCTAGCTGGAACATCGTGGCCATGGCGGGTGCCCTCTCACCCCCGCCGGTCGCGTCTGTCCCTCGGGCGGGCTCTCATCGTGCCCCACTCGATGAGACACCGCTCACCCACGCTCTAATGCAGGAGAGACCACACCCGTGGCAGTCAAGATCAAGCTCAAGCGGCTCGGGATGATCCGTAACCCGCAGTACCGCATCGTCGTCGCCGACAGCCGCACCAAGCGTGACGGCCGTGCGATCGAAGAGATCGGCCTGTACCACCCGAAGGAGCACCCCTCGCGCATCGAGGTGAACTCCGACCGGGCACAGTACTGGCTGAGCGTCGGCGCACAGCCGACCGACCCGGTTCTCAAGCTTTTCAAGCTGACCGGCGACTGGCAGAAGTTCAAGGGCGAGGCCGCTCCGGCGCCGCTCCTGGTCGCCGAGCCGAAGGCCGACCGTCACGCCGCCTACGAGGCCGCGGCCAAGGAGTCGCTGTCCAGCGACACCGGTGCCGCCACCACGCCGAAGAAGGCCAAGAAGCCGGCCAAGGCCGAAGAGACCACTGAGGCGCCCGCCGCCGAGGAGAAGCCGGAAGGCGGGTCCTGAGGTGCTCGAGGAAGCCCTCGAGCACCTGGTTAAGGGCATCGTCGAGCATCCCGACGAGGTCCGGGTCCGAGCCCGGCGCATTCGCACCGGGCGCGTCCTCGAGGTTCGGGTACATCCCGAGGACCTCGGCAAGGTAATCGGCCGCGGGGGCCGTACGGCGAAGGCGCTGCGCACCGTGGTGACCGCCTTGGCCGACGGCAAGTACGTGCGGGTCGACCTGGTCGATCTGGACGAGGCCCGCTGAGTAGAACCGTACGGCCGGGGGACCCTCATGCGAGGGTCCCCCGGTTCGTTTCAGGGGCCGTGACGACGTCGCGACCGAGGTTCCACAGACGTTCGGAGGAAGGCGACAAGTGCAGCTAGTCGTGGGCAGGATCGGCCGGCCGCACGGAGTGCGGGGCGAGGTCACGATCGAGGTGCGCACCGACGACCCCGAGCAGCGTTTCGCCCCTGGTACGGCTCTGGCCACCGAACCCGCAGGTCTGGGGCCGCTCGTGGTCGAGCGGGCTCGCTGGAACGCCGGGATCCTGCTGCTCGCCATCGCCGGCGTGCACGACAGGGACGCCGCGGAGACGCTGCGCGGCACGCTGCTGGTGGTCGACTCCGCCGACATCCCCGCGCTGGACGATCCGGACGAGTTCCACGATCACCAACTCGTGGGCCTCACCGTCGTGACGACCGACGGGGAGAGCGTGGGGGAGGTCGCCGAGGTCCTCCACCACGGCCAGGACCTGCTGGTGGTGCGCCGCCCGTCCCGGGACGAGGTCTACGTGCCGTTCGTCAAGGCGCTCGTACCCGAGATCGACCTCGAGAAGGGCCTGCTCGTCGTCGCCGCCCCGCCGGGCCTGTTCGATCTCGGCGAGTCGGAGTAGGGAGGCCGGGCCCGTGCGCGTCGACATCATCTCGATCTTCCCGGAGTACTTCGCGCCGCTGGACGTCTCGCTCATGGGCAAGGCCCGCGACCGCGGCATCCTGGACATCCGGCTGCACCAGCTCCGTGACTGGGCCCGCGACATCCACAAGACCGTCGACGACACGCCGTACGGCGGCGGCCCCGGAATGGTGATGAAGCCGGAGATCTGGGGCGAGGCGATCGACGCCGTGGTCGCCCAGGGCCGGCCGGAAGGCGACGTGTCGGTGCCGCCCCGGATGATCGTGCCCACGCCGAGTGGCCGGCCGTTCACCCAGGAAGTGGCGCTGGAGTACGCCAGGGAGCCCTGGCTGCTGTTCACCCCCGCCCGTTATGAGGGCATCGACTCCCGGGTCATGGCCGAGTACGGCTCCCGCCTGCGGGTCGACGAGGTCAGCATCGGCGACTACGTCCTGGCCGGGGGAGAGGCGGCCGTCCTCGTCATCGTCGAGGCCGTCGGCCGCCTGCTGCCGGGGGTCCTCGGCAACGCGTGCTCGGTCTCGGACGACTCCTTCGCGCCGGGGGCGATGGCCAACCTGCTGGAGGGGCCCGTCTACACCAAGCCGCCCGTGTGGCGTGGCCGCGAGGTGCCGGAGATCCTCCTGTCCGGCCACCACGGCAAGATCGCCCGGTGGCGCCGCGACGAGGCGTTCCGCCGTACCTTGGAGAAGCGGCCGGAACTCCTCGCGAGACTCGACTCCGGAACCCTGGACGCGCACGACAGGCGCGTCCTGGAAGAGCTGGAGCGCAAGGCTTCCGGCGACGCGTTTCGCGCGGGGCCGGAAGATATGGCAAACTGAGTCGCTGCTGCCGATTTTCATTGTGGCGGCGTGACCGGGCGAGGCCCGGTCCACAAACAGTACGTAGCAAGTCAGACGTATCAAGCCAAGCGTGCGTGTCCCCCTCGCTGCCGACCTTCCCAGATCGGCCGGGCGGACCTCCGCGCGCCCATGTCAAGAGGAACCGCTGCCATGCACACGCAGATCCAGGAGCTCGAGAAGGCCGCTCTCCGGAGTGACGTACCGGCGTTCCGGCCCGGCGACACGCTGGAGGTCCACGTCCGCGTCGTCGAGGGCAACCGGTCCCGTATCCAGGTGTTCAAGGGATTCGTCCTGCGCCGCCAGGGCGGTGGCGCCCGTGAGACGTTCACCGTTCGCAAGGTCAGCTACGGCGTCGGCGTCGAGCGTACCTTCCCGGTGCACAGCCCGGTGATCGAGAAGATCACCGTGGTCACCCGCGGCGACGTCCGCAGGGCGAAGCTGTACTACATGCGTGACCTGCGGGGCAAGGCCGCCCGCATCCGCGAGAAGCGCGACGCGCTCCCCGCGAAGTAGACCAGGCCGTGACGATGGCCCGTGCCAGGTGGCGCGGGCCATTTTCTTTTTGCCGGTGATGCCGAGTCCCCGGCGGTGACTGCCAGGGACATCATTTAGGCTCAGCACCGATGACTAACGAGGGGCAGGAGTTCGAAGTGCACCTGCCCGCCGAGGACGGGGTGGACGTGGTCGCGGAAGACACCCAGCAGGCCGCCAAGGGCGGCGAGGGGAAGAAGGGCTCGTTCTGGCGGGAGTTGCCCGTCCTGATCGTGGTCGCGCTACTCCTCGCGCTGCTCATCAAGTCGTTCGTGGTCCAGGCCTTCTACATCCCTTCTGAGTCCATGGAGGACACCCTCCTCAAGAACGACAGGGTGCTCGTCAACAAGCTCGTCTATCGCGTGCGTGACATCGAGCGCGGTGACGTCGTGGTGTTCAGCGGCGTGGACTCCTGGGATCCCGAGATCCAGCTGGAGGAGCCGTCGAACCCCGTGGCCGCGTTCTTCCGGTGGGTCGGCACGGCGTTCGGCGTGGTCCCGGGGGAGAAGGACTACATCAAGCGGGTCATCGGCGTGCCCGGCGACACGATCAAGTGTTGCGATGCCCAGGGCCGGGTCACGGTGAACGGCACCGCGATCGACGAGAAGGCCTACCTCTACCCCGGTGATCAGCCCTCGCAGAGCGACTTCGAGGTGAAGGTGCCGCCGGACCGGCTCTGGGTGATGGGCGACCACCGGTCGGTCTCCCTCGACTCCCGGTCGCACGTCGGCGATCCGGGCGGCGGGACCATCCCCATCGACAAGGTGATCGGGCGGGCGTTCGTGATCGTCTGGCCGTTCGACCGGGCGAAGATCCTGCCGATTCCCGAGACGTTCTCCCAGCCCGCGCTCCAGGTCGCGGCCGGAGCCGCCCCCTTGGCCGCCGGGTTCGCCGGAGCGATCCCGATCATCGCGTTGCGCCGCCGCCTGACCAGGCGATAGCCGGCTCATCATGGCCGAAGAGAAGGACCCCCCGGCGGCGAAGCGCTCAGGCACTCGGGAGTCGATCCTGTTCCTGCTGGGCGGCGTCGCCGTGGCGGTCCTCGTCCATGTGTTCGCGCTGCAGTCGTTCTACATCCCGTCCGAGTCGATGGAGAACACGCTCCTCATCAACGACCGGGTGCTGGTGAACAAGCTCGCCTACCGGTTCGGTGACGTGGATCGCGGCGACATCGTCGTCTTCAAGGGCTGGACGGGAGAGGACACCATCAAGCGGGTGATCGCCAAGGGCGGCGACACCGTGAGGTGCTGCGACGCGCGGAATCGGATCACGGTCAACGGCACCCCCCTCGACGAGCAGGGCGGCTACGTGTACCCGGGCGCCTCTCCCTCGGACGGGCGCTTCGACGTCAGGGTCCCCGCAGGCCGTCTCTGGCTGATGGGCGATCACCGCGACGACTCCCAGGATTCCCGGTCGTTCGTCGACGACGGGCACGAGGGGACGATCTCGGAGGATGACGTGATCGGCCGGGCCTTCGTCCGCTATTGGCCGCTTTCCCGCGGATCCTTCCTGTCCCCGCCCGCGACTTTCTCGGCAATCCACTGAGCTGACCTGCGCTCGCCCCGATCGAGTGCGCTCTCGCCGTACCGCAGGGCCCGAATGGAGCGTAATCTGCTTGTCGTCATGACAGCTGCGTATCGCCCGCGACCCAGTGTCGTACGGCGGGATTCGGGACTCTACGGCTACGAGCGTGCTCTCGCCCGACGAGGGCTCACGCCCGTCGCCGGGGTGGACGAGGCCGGGCGGGGAGCCTGTGCCGGGCCGCTGGTGGTCGCGGCGGTGGTGCTGGGCCGGGAGATCGACGGTCTGGCCGACTCCAAGCTCCTGACCGAGGCCGTGCGCGAACGCCTGTACGATCAGGTTCTCGCCTCGGCCAAGGCCGTGAGCGTCGTGGTGATACCTCCGGGGGAGATCGACACGCGCGGCCTGCACAAGTGCAACATCGCCGGCATGCGCAGGGCCGTGGCCGGTCTGGAGATCGATCTCGGATATGTGCTGATCGACGGGTTTCCCGTCCCCGGTCTTCCCGTCCCGTCGCTCGCGGTGTGGAAGGGCGATCAGGTCGCGGCCTGTGTGGCGGCCGCGTCGATCGTGGCCAAGGTGACCAGGGACCGCATGATGCACAATCTGGACGGTGTCCACCCCGAGTACGGCTTCGCCGAGCACAAGGGGTACGTCACGCCCGCTCATCGGCGGGCTTTGGGCGTTCACGGACCGACCGCGCATCATCGGTTCTCGTTCGTGACGGTGGCGAGGGTGACTCGTGGCTCGCCGCTCCGGGATGCGAGCCCATGGGCCAGGCAGGATGGGGACATGCGCGAGAATGAGGTTGGGGCCGGTGTCGTCTGAGAGGGCGATCTCGACGGGGAGTGGAAGAGGAGGACCGGGATGAGCGCGGAGGATCTCGAAAAGTACGAGACCGAGATGGAGTTGCAGCTCTACCGGGAGTACCGCGACGTGGTCGGGCTGTTCACCTACGTTGTCGAGACCGAGCGGCGCTTCTACCTGACCAACTCCGTGGATCTCGATGTCCGCACGGCTGAGAACGGGGATGTCTTCTTCGACGTGAAGATGCAGGACGCCTGGGTGTGGGACATGTACCGTCCGGCCAGGTTCGTCAAGAACGTCCGAGTTGTCACCTTCAAGGACGTCAACGTCGAAGAACTGGCCAAGCCCG
Source organism: Planotetraspora silvatica (assembly GCF_016863315.1). Classification (GTDB taxonomy): domain Bacteria; phylum Actinomycetota; class Actinomycetes; order Streptosporangiales; family Streptosporangiaceae; genus Planotetraspora; species Planotetraspora silvatica. The sequence continues at coordinate 58,100 of NZ_BOOQ01000013.1, read as the reverse complement.
ATCTCGAGATGCCCAAGGAGGGTTTCTCCAACTGACGGCCGGCCCGGGCTGACGGCCTGCAGGCTGGTGGTCTGCTCGCATGATCAGCTCAGGCCGATGGTCGGCTTAGGTCGGCGACGGCCTGCTCGCGCGATCAGCTCGGGCTGGTGGTCTGCTTACGCGGTCAGCTCAGGTCGGCGGCCTGTTCGCATGCCCACGCTTGTCTGCTCACGCAGGCCGGTCGTCCACAGAGCGGCGTTCGGCGGCTTCCGGCCGCAGGTCTTGGCGCAGTGTTCTGGCATGCGTCGCGCTCACTTGATCGTCTTCGGGCTGCTTCTCTTCCGTGCCGTCCTGGTTCTGTCCGCTGGCCTGGCTGTGTCCGCTGGTCTGGCTCTGCCCGCCGTCCTGGCGGCGCCGGCGGCCGCCGAGACGGCGGATCCGCCCGAGTGGCGATGGCCGGTCGAGGGTGGGCGAGCTGTGACGAGACGCTTCGACCCTCCGGCTGAGCCCTGGCTCGCCGGGCACCGGGGGGTCGACGTCGCGGCGCGGCCGGGCGCGGAGATCCGTGCCGCCGGGGCCGGGACCGTGGGTTTCGCCGGATCAGTCGGCGGCAGGGGCGCTGTCACGATCGTCCATCCGGGTGGGCTCCGGACCACCTACCTTCCGGTCCGCCCCACGGTACGGCCGGGCCAAGCCGTGGCGGCGGGGGAGAAGATCGGCGTCCTGGAGCCCGTGACGGGTCACTGCCGGGTGACATGCCTGCACTGGGGCCTCCTGCGGGGAGAGAGCTACCTCGACCCGCTTGTCCTGTTCGGCTCCGGCCACGTGCGCCTGTTGCCCAGGTGGGGAGGCCGGGTGCCCCTGCGGCTCGCGCTTCGGGTCCGCGGTCGCGTGGCCCCGAGTGCCGCCGACCGGCCATGGTCGCCGTCGGGGGTAGGGCCGGTCTCATCCACGGCACCCTCACCGTCGAGACCGTCGAGACCAGGGCCGAACTCGTCCACGGCACCGCGGTCGTCGGGGGCGCGGCCGGTCTTGTCCACGGCGGACTCCCTGTCGGGCCCGTCGAGTTTGTCGGGATCGTCGGGTCTGTCGGGACCGGCAGGATCGGCGGAGTCGGCGGGCCGTCACGCCGTACCGGCGAGTCTTCACACCGTGCCGGCCGGAGCGGCGGCCGCCTTCCTGATGGGAATCCTGACCGTCCGCCGAGCGCGGCGCGGGGGCCTCGGCTGTCGAGCTCTGCCCGCGAGAATGCCCGCGAGAACGGTCAGGCGCGGGGGTGGGCCTGGCGGTAGGCGGTCCTGAGCCGCTCGATCGAGACGTGGGTGTAGACCTGGGTGGTGGCCAGGGAGGCGTGGCCGAGCATCTCCTGGACGCTGCGCAGATCGGCGCCGCCTTCCAGCATGTGCGTCGCGGCCGTATGCCGGAGCCCGTGCGGCCCCATGTCCGTGGTCTCCGCCCGGCCGAGGCGGGCGTGCACGACACGCCGCACGGTGCCCTGATCGATGCGGCCGCCCCTGACTCCGAGGAACAGAGCGGGGCCGGTGCCCTCGCGGATCCACAGCGGGCGGCCCCGGACGCACCAGGCGTCCAGGGCGCGGAGAGCCGGAAGCCCGAAGGGCACGGTGCGCTCCTTGCGCCCCTTGCCCATCACCCGCAGGGTCGTGCGTTCCCGGTCGACGTCGTCCACGTCGAGCCCGCACAGCTCGCTCACCCGGACGCCTGTGGCGTACAGGACTTCCATGATCGCCTGATCGCGGAGGTCCTTGGGATCGCCGGGCCCGTCAAGGGCGAGCACGGCTTCGGCCTCCGCCTGGTCGAGGACGGCGGGCAACGACCGGTTCGACTTCGCGGTGCCCAGGAGCAGCCCGGGATCCACGGCCAGCCAGCCCCGGCGGTGGCAGAAGGCCGTGAAGACCCGGGCGCAGGCGGTGCGGCGTGCGAGAGTCGCACGGGAACGCCCCGCCTGGTGCTGATCGCCGAGCCAGTCCCGCAGGGCGCTCACGTCCAGGGTGTCGAGGCTCGCATGACCGGCGGCCCGGAGATGACCGAGCAGTGAGGTGATGTCCCCGACGTAGGCCCGCACAGTGTGCGGCGACAGGTCCCTTTCCAGGCGCAGATGCCGCTCGAACAGGGCCAGGACGGCTTCAGCCGTCTCCCCGGTGCCGCGGACCACGATGTCGCCGGTCATGGCCTCCATGCTAGCGAGCGTGATCTCCCCGGCCCTGGAGGTCCGCCTGCCGCCGCAGGCGCCATCCACGGGCGACGGGCTCGACGAAACCGGCGGCGGCGAGACCGCCGAGGCAGCCGATCGCCGTGGTGAGATCGACTCCGGCTGCGACGGCGATCACGGCCGGTCCGGCGCCTCCGCGCGCGGGCACGGCCTCGAGCACACGTCTGGTCTCGTCGTTCAGCTCGTCACGCGGCCGGATCGGTCCTCGGCGCTCCGGCGCGAGGTCGGCGCCGATCGAGCCGACGAGGTCGATCACCTCTTCATGCGAGGTCACGCACACGGCCTTGCCGGAACGGATCAGCATGTGGCAGCCCTCGGAGGTCACGGCGGTGATCGGTCCGGGCACGGCCATCAGATGCCTGTTCAGCCCGGCCGCGTGCGTCGCGGTGTTGAGCGCGCCGCTGCGGGCGGCCGCCTGCACGACGATCGTCCCGCGCGACAGCGCCGCGATCACGCGGTTCCTGACCAGGAAGCGCGGCCGCGTCGGGTGGGCGCCGGGCGGCCATTCGCTGACGACCACACCCTGGGACCGGACCACGCGGAAGAGATCTTCGTGAGCGCGGGGGTAGCACTCGTCGACCCCGCAGGCCAGGGTGACCACCGTGGGCGAGCCGCCCGCGAGGGCCCCGCGATGGGCCGCGGCGTCGATGCCGTAGGCGCCGCCGCTGACGACCGTCCATCCCCGGATGCTGAGCTCCGACCCGAGCTGGGCGGCCACCTGGACGCCATAAGGCGTCGCGGCCCTCGCGCCGACGATCGCGACAGACCGCAGGCAGGCGAAGCGCAGGTTCGCCTGGCCGTCCAGCCAGAGCCCGAAGGGCCGGGCGTCACCGAGATCGTCCAGCTGGGTGGGCCACTCGGAGTCGCCGGGAATGATCAGCCGGGCTCCCCGCTCCCGCCCCAGAGCCAGATCGGCGTCCGGGTCGGTGTAGCGGGCGGCCCAGGCCGCGACCAGTCGCGCCAGGTCGGACCGCCGCCTCGATCGCTCGGCCAGTTCGTTCTCCTTCGTGGCGAAATCCGGATCCAGCGACCCTCGGCGGACCTGCTCCAGCGCCTGCCGGGGGCCGCACCAGGCGATCAGGCGGCCCATGACCGGATCGCCCGCCTCGGCCATCCGCATGAGCGCGACCCTGGCCGTGCGGTCGTCCTCCCGCGTCCGCGTGCCGGAGTCGAGCGGCGTCCCCATCACTCCACCCCCAGCCACATCCCCAGCGCCGCCGACGTCTCGGCCTCGCCGGGGCGGTCCTTGCCCTCGAGGTCCGTGAGCGTCCAGGCGACGCGCAGGATCCGGTCCAGCCCGCGCGTGCTGAGTGTGCCCTGGTCGAGCCCTCGATGCAGGGGCGCGAGGGCGCCGCCCGGCAGCCGGAAATCGGTGTGCAGCGCCGCCGACGACACTTCCGCGTTGGTCTGCCACGGTGTGCCCGCCAGACGTTTGGCGGCACGCTCACGGGCGAAGAGGACACGCTCGGCCACCACGGAGCTGGATTCGGCGAACCGCCGATCGGCGAGCAACTCGGCCCGGGTCGCCCGGCCGACTCTGACCTTCACGTCGATGCGGTCCAGAAGGGGGCCGGACAGCCGGGCGAGATAGCGCCGCCGCATGGTCGGCGTGCAGTCGCAGGCACTCCCCGGTGAGCCGTTGCGCCCGCACGGACAGGGATTGGCGGCCAGCACCAGCATGAAACGCGCGGGAAAGGTGACCGTGTTCGTCGCCCGGGAGATCGTCACCGTGCCTGATTCGAGGGGCTGCCGGAGCGAGTCGAGCACGCCGGAGCCGAATTCCGGGGCCTCGTCGAGGAAGAGCACGCCCCGATGCGAGAGCGACACCGCGCCGGGCCGGACCAGGCCGCCCGCGCCTCCGCCGACGACGGCCGCCACCGTCGCCGTGTGATGCGGGGCCATGAAGGGAGGCCTGGCGAGCAGCGGACGGCCGCGTGGGAGAGTCCCCGCGACCGAGTGGATGGCGGTGACCTCCAGCGCCTGATCCTGGGAGAGCGCCGGCAACAGCGTCGGCAGCCGCTCGGCGAGCATGGTCTTGCCGGTGCCCGCCGGGCCGAGCATCCACAGGTTGTGGCCTCCCGCCGCGCACACCTCCAGAGCCTTGCGTCCCATGGGCTGGCCCGCGACGTCGCGCAGATCGACCTCCGGCGCGCCGTAGGGCCGGCCGCCGGGCGGCTGCTCGCCTCGAGGGCCGGTGCGGACGGTGACTCCGCCGGTCCGGGCCGTCCCCCCTCCGACCCATGCGGGGCCGTCCGGGTGGGGCCCGTCGCCTTCCAGCGTGGCGGCGTCCGCGACGACCGCCAGGCTGTGGAGATCACCCGAGCGCAGCCAGCCCACGAGTTCGGAGAGGGTGGCGACCGGCACCACGGTCAGGCCGGGCACCAGGGACGCCTCAGCGGCGTTGAGCGAGGGCACCACGACGGTGCGCGCCCCCGCCTCGGCTGCGGACAACACGGCGGGCAGCACGCCCCTGACCGGCCGCACGCGGCCGTCCAGCCCGAGCTCGCCGAGAAACACGGGCTCGGCCACGCGCTGGGCCGGGACCGCGCCCGCCGCGCCGAGGACGGCGATCGCGATCGCCAGGTCGAAGATCGACCCGCGCTTCGGGAGGCTCGCGGGGAACAGGCTGACCGTCACCCTGGCGTCCGGCCACTCGAAGCGACTGTTGATCAACGCGGAACGGACACGCCCGCGAGACTCGGTGATCGCGGTGTCCAGGAGGCCGATGAAGTGCGTGCCGACCATCCCGGGGCCGACGTCGGCCTCGATCTCGATGATGTGCCCGGTCACGCCGACCAGGGCGACGCATCGCGTCCTCGCGACCGTCATGTCAGATCACCCCGCGCTCGTGGCGGAGGGAGAAGTCGCCCGCGAACCGCTCCAGGGCGACCACGTCGACCCGCACCGTGTCGAACCGCTCCGCCTGCGTCGCCAGCCACAGTCGCGCCAGGGAGCGCAGCCGTACGAGCTTGTCGTGCGTGACCGCCTCGAACGCCGTGCCGTGACGTCGACTCGAGCGGGTCTTCACCTCCACGACGACCATCGCGTTCCCGTCACGCGCGACGATGTCGATCTCACCCTCAGGACAGCGCCAGTTGCGGGCCAGGACGCTCATGCCCCGTGCCACCAGAAAGTCCGCGGCGAGCTGCTCGCCGTACCTGCCCAGCTGATCTTTCGCGGCCAATGGGACCACCTCCGGCCCCAGACCTTCCTAGGGCGTCCCCTGGCGCGGAGCGACAGAACTGGATTCTGTGGACATGGCCGCTCATCCACAGACCCGTCATCCACAGGCTGGCGGCGGCACCGGCGCGAGGACGTGCGAGCATGACGCCTATGGCGATCTTTGTCCAGGATGCGGGGCCCGATGACGGGCCGGCGGTGGTGCTGCTCCACGGTGCGGGAACCAGCGGCTGGATGTGGAAGAGGCAGATCCCCGCTCTCGCCGCCGACCTGCGGGTTCTGGTGCCCGACCTTCCCGGCCACGGGCGGAGCAACGCCCACCCATGGGTCTCGATCGCCGACACGGCCGAGCTCGTGGCCGAGACGATCTCGGCACGGACACCGGACGGGAAGGCCCACGTGGTCGGGCTGTCCCTGGGCGGATACGTCGCCGCACACCTGGCCGCCACCAGCCCAGAGCTCCTGAGCAGCGCCGTCGTGAGCGGGGTCAACGTCCTGCCCTTCCCCAATCCAGGCACGATGCGGCTCATCGGCAGGGTGATGGGGCCGATCATCGGCTGGGGGCCCGTGGTGCGGGCCAACGCCCGCAATCTCGGCGTGCCGCCGGAGGACTTCGAGGGCTATCGCGCCGCGGTCCGCGCCATGACCCGGCAGGCCTTTCGCAGGGTCAACGAGGAGGTCCTGGATTTCCGGGTGCCCGATCAGTCGAAGGACTCCCCGTGTCGGGTCCTCGCCGTCGCGGGGGAGAACGAGCACGAGCTGATCAGGCGGTCGCTGGCGGGCATCGCCGCGGCCTTCCCCGAGGGGCAGGCTCGCCTGGCGCCCGGCGTCGGCCACGGGTGGAACGGGGAGAAGCCCGAGCTCTTCACGGCGATGATCCGATCCTGGGCGCTGGGTGACCCGCTGCCGGAGGAACTGCTCTCGGTGTGATCGCCCGTGGCTGTGGACAGATCTGTGGGTAACCGGCGAAGACTGTGGATGACGCCAGGGATCTTGTGGACTCCGGCCGGGGAGGCGCACCCCGATTAGTAGGCCGGTTTCTCTTTAGCAGGGGAGACGAGCGTGATCGAGGGCCTGATCAAGCGGTTGGGCGAGGACGCGGGAATCGCTCTCCCGGATGTGCGGGTGACCGGCGACGACCCTGTGCTTCCCTCCGTCTTCCGCGTCGACACGGCCGCGGCCGCCTCTGTTGGCGCCGTGACCGCGGCCGTCGCCGCGTACTGGGGCCGACGCGAAGGCGCTCCGGCCGCGGATGTGAGCGTGGACGTCCGGCACGCGGCGGCCGCCTTCCAGAGTGAGCGCCACTTCCGGATCGACGGGGAGAGGGCCGTTCTTTGGGCGCCCCTGTCGGGGGACTACCGGACCTCCGACGGCTGGATCAAGTTGCACTGCAACTTCGACCATCACCGCGACGCCGCCCTCCGTGCGCTGAGGCTGGACGCCGGCGCGGGTAGGGACGACGTCTCGGCGGCCTGCGCCGGCCGTACCGGCACCGACGTCGAGGAGGCGGTGATCCGCGAGGGCGGGTGCGCGGCCGTGCTGCGCGACAGGCAGGACTGGCTCGCGCATCCACAGGGGAAGGCGGTCGCGCGACTGCCGCTCGTCGGCCTGTCATCCCTTCCCGCACCCGCCACGCCGGCCCATGGCACGGCAGGGGGAGCCGCCGATGTGCCGCGGCCGCTGAGCGGTGTGCGGGTCCTCGATCTGACGAGGGTGATCGCGGGACCGGTGGCGGCCCGGATCCTCGCCGCGCACGGCGCCGAGGTCCTGCGTGTGGGCGCCGCGCACCTTCCCGAGGTGCCGGGGCTGGTCGTGGAGACCGCCTTCGGCAAGCGATCGTGTCACGTCGACCTCAGGACGGAGCCCGGCGTGTTGCGTGACCTCGTCAGGCAGGCCGACGTGGTGATCCAGGCCTATCGGCCAGGGGCCCTGCGGGACAAGGGGTTCGGCGCCGACGATCTCGCCGCCCTGCGGCCGGGGATCGTGTCCGTGGACATCTCCGCGTACGGCTCCCGCGGCCCGTGGGCGAGCAGGCGAGGCTTCGACAGCCTGGTGCAGATGGTCTCCGGCATCGCCCACGAGAACGGCGACGGCTCCAGGCCCGTGCCGCTCCCGGCGCAGGCGCTCGACCACGCGACCGGCTTCCTCGCCGCCTTCGGCGCGGTCGCCGGGTTGCTGCGCCGTACGGACGAGGGCGGTTCCTGGCATGTCGAGGTCGCGCTGGCGAGGACCGCGGCGTGGCTCGACGGCCTGGGGCGCACCGCCGGTGACGCCCCCGAACCGCGGGTGGACGACCTGCTGGCGACCATGGGCAGCGCGTTCGGGACCCTCACGTACGTGAGGCCTCCGGGGCTGATCGAGGGGGCCGAGCCGTACTGGGCGAGTGCTCCTCCCCTGCAGGGCGAGCATGCCGCCGGATGGGCGACAACCACAGGCAGGGGATGACGAGCAGCGAGGCCGCCGCACCCACCCACAAGGCGGGCCGGAGCCCGAGCGACTCCCCGAGCAGGCCGCCGAGGAGACCGCCCACAGCCATTACGCCCTGGACGGCGAACTGGGTCGAGGCGTTCACCCGGCCGAGCAGTCCGGCCGGAGCCTCGCGCATCGTCGTGGCCCCCGCACAGATGCTGAAGCACACGATGGCCACTCCGGTGATCACCTCTGTGACGCAGAGCTGACCGATCACCAGCCAGATCGGGCCGTGCGCGGCGGCCGTGCCGATGAATCCGATCGGGAAGAACAGCACGGAGCCGAGCAATACCCGGCTTTCGCCGTACCGGCGGGTGAGCCGGGGTGCGAGGACGGCGCCGAGCAGGCCGCCGACGCCGAAACCGGTCGCCGTGATGCCGACCAGGCTGCCAGGAAGGCCGAGGACGCGGACCGCGAAGACCACGTAGAGCGCGAGCTGGGCCGCGCCGAGCGTGTTGACGACCATTCCGGTGACGCAGAGGGTGCGCAGCACCGGATGCCTGGTCAGGACGCGCATGCCCTCGGCGATCTCACGGCCGATTCCGGCCCCGCGGGTGCCGGCCTCGCGCTCGGGCGCGCGGATGGCCCGGAGGCAGAGCGCGGACGCGAGGAAGGAGAACCCGTCGACCAGGATCGCGACGGGGGCGGTGAGCAGGGCGACGAGCAGGCCCGCGAGACCCGGCCCGCTGATCTGGGCGACGGAGTACACCGACTGGAAGCCCGCGAGCGCCGCCGTCCGCTGGGGCTCCGCGACCACGGCGGTGAGGTGGGGCGTGTTGAACGAGCGGAACACCACCGCGCAGACGCCGACGACGAAGGCGGCCGCGATCAGCCAGGGGAGGGTCAGCACCCCGCCCAGCCATGCCGCCGGCACCGAGAGCGTGGCCAGGCCGGCGACCGTCTCGCACGACGTCATCACCGGTCTGCGACGGCCCACCCGGTCGGCCAGCGCACCCGACGGCAGGCCGACGAGCAGGTACGGGAACGTCGACGCGGCCGTGAGCAGGCCCATCTGGATCGGGGAGGCGTGGAGCGCGGTGGCCGCGGTCAGCGGCACGGCGAGCCTGGTGACCTCGCTTCCGGTCTCCGAGATCGCTCGGGCGGACCAGAGGAACCGGTAGTCCCGTTGACGCCGCAGGGGGACGTTCGGATGGGCGTCCCGGGCATCGTGAAGCATCTCCTTCATAACTATGAAGCTAATACTTCACAGTTATGAAGGCAATACTTCACATCTGATCGGCGAGTAGCGTGTGCGACATGACCACCTCGAAGGCGGAGGGTTACCGGCAGGTCAATGACGCCGGCGTTCTCCGTGCGCTGGCGCATCCCGCGCGGCTGGCCATCCTGTCCCGGCTCCAGTCGGAGGGGCCTGCGACGGCCACGGAGTGTGCGCAGGTCACGGGGTTGTCTCCGAGCGCGTGCAGCTATCACCTGCGCACGCTGGCGAAGAACGGACTTGTCGAAGAGGCGCCGCCCAGGGGTGACGGCAGGGAGCGGGTCTGGCGGGCCCTGCAACGGGGATGGGGCTTCAACGAACCCGAGGACGGGATCACACCTGAGCTGTTCGAGGCTCGGAGGGCGGTGATCGACACGGTCCTGGCCGACGCGGCCCAGCGGTTGAGCGCATATCTCGCGCAGTCGGACCGAGAGCCGCATGAATGGCGGGCGGCCGCGTGGCTGACCCACGCGACGCTCCTTGTCGACGCCGAGGAACTCAGGGCTCTCGCGGAGCGGATCAACGAGTTGATCATCCCCTACCGGGCCGCGGAACGCACGGGGGAGAACGCCCCCGTGGGGGCGCGGCTCGCGGAGTTCCAGCTCCGGCTCTTCCCTTGGGCGCCACGCGGCGCCGGCGGTCCAGGCGCGGGTTCTGCGGCCTCGGATTCCGCGAACGCAGGCTTCACGGCGGCCGGTTCCGCGGGCTCGGATTCCACCGGCTAAGGTTCCACGGCGGCCGGTTCCGCGAGCTCAGGTTCCCCGGACTCGGGTTCCACGGCGGCCGATTCCGCGAGCGCAGGTTCCACGGACTCGGGTTCCACGGCGGCCGGTTCGGCAGAGGACGGCGACGCGGTGGCAGGCACGGTCACGTCGCCGGTCATCAGCGGGGACGGATCCGGGTAGACTGTACGACGGCCTGCTCTAGCGGGCCGAATTCACGCGCCCATTCACGAGTCGTCGCCTCGGTCCGGACCTTGTCCGGCGGTGACGGCCCGGGGCGTCAGGGTGCGAACCATGTGGTTCGTGCGACCAACCGAGACCGTGCCCCCGGGCACACAACCATGGAGGACCACACCATGGCCCCTGTCGTCACCATGCGACAGCTGCTCGAGAGCGGCGTTCACTTCGGCCACCAGACTCGCCGGTGGAACCCGAAGATGAAGCGCTTCATCTTCACCGAGCGCAACGGCATCTACATCATCGACCTGCAGAAGTCGCTGTCCTTCATCGACCGCGCCTATGACTTCGTGAAGGAGACCGTCGCCCACGGCGGTTCCATCATGTTCATCGGCACGAAGAAGCAGGCCCAGGAGTCCATCTCCGAGCAGGCGTCCCGCGTCGGCATGCCGTACGTGAACCAGCGCTGGCTGGGTGGCATGCTCACCAACTTCTCCACGGTTCACAAGAGGCTCCAGCGTCTGAAGGAGCTCGAGGAGCTCGACTTCGAGAACGTGGCCGCGTCCGGGCTCACCAAGAAGGAGCTCCTGATGCGCCGCCGTGAGAAGGAGAAGCTCGAGCGCACGCTCGGCGGTATCCGGGACATGGCCCGCGTTCCGAGCGCGATCTGGATCGTGGACACCAAGAAGGAGCACATCGCGATCAACGAGGCCAAGAAGCTTGGCATCCCGGTCGTCGCGATCCTGGACACCAACTGCGACCCGGACGAGGTCGACTACCCGATCCCGGGTAACGACGACGCGATCCGCGCCGTCAGCCTTCTCACCCGCGTGATCGCCGACGCCGTGGCCGACGGTCTGATGACCCGCGCCGGCGCCGGTCGCGGTGACGAGAAGCCCAGTGGCACCGCCGAGGTCGAGCCGCTCGCCGAGTGGGAGCGCGAGCTGCTCGAGGGCGCCTCCGCTGAGGCCGCTCCCGCCGAGGCCGCAGCCGAGGCTCCGGCTGAGGACGCCGCTCCGGCTGAGGCTCCTGCTGAAGAGGCCGCTCCGGCTGAGGCTCTGGCCGAGGAGGCCGCTCCCGCCGAGGCCGCGACCGAGGCTGAGGCTCCGGCCGCCGAGGCTCCCGCCACCGAAGAGCAGGCGTAGCCCCGGCGTCCGCACGGAATGCCGTGCGGACCTCAAGGCTCCACCGTGGTGGGCGTGCGCGCCCGGCGCCCACGCCCACCACGAGACATCTGATCTCACCTGGGTTCCCGAAGAGGAAATAGGACAATGGCTTCCGTGAACATGGCCGACGTCAAGCGGCTTCGTGAGCTGACCGCCGCCGGCATGATGGACTGCAAGAAGGCGCTTGAGGAGTCCGAGGGCGACTTCGACAAGGCGGTCGACCTCCTGCGTCTCAAGGGCGCCAAGGACGTCGGCAAGCGGGAGACCCGCACCGCCTCCAACGGCCTCGTGGCCGTCAAGCACGAGGGTGACTCCCTCGCCGCGCTGCTCGAGCTCAACTGTGAGACCGACTTCGTCGCGAAGGGCGAGCGCTTCCAGCAGCTCGCGGCCGACATCGTCGCGCACATCCTGGCGACCAAGCCCAGCGACGTGCCGACGCTGCTCGAGTCCGACCTGAACGGCAAGACCGTCAAGGAGCACCTGGACGAGGCCAACGCCGCGCTGGGTGAGAAGATCGAGATCCGCCGGTTCTCGGTGCTGGAGGGTGGCTTCATCACCTCCTACATGCACAAGACCGACCCGCAGCTTCCCCCGGCCGTGGGCGTGCTCATCCAGCTCGACCAGGAGAACTCCGCGGTCGGCAAGGACATCGCCCAGCACGCCGCCGCGATGGCGCCGAAGTACCTCAGCCCCGCCGAGGTGCCCGCCGACGTCGTCGAGAAGGAGCGGTCCCTCTTCGAGCAGATGACTCGCGAGGAGGGCAAGCCGGAAGCCGCCATCGCCAAGATCGCCGATGGTCGTCTCAACGGCTGGTTCAAGGACTTCACGCTGCTGGAGCAGACTTTCGTGAAGGACAACAAGAAGACGGTCGCGAAGGTCGCCGCCGAGGCGGGCGTGAAGGTCTTGGCCTTCACCCGCTTCAAGGTCGGCCAGGCTTAGGCTTACAGCCAGGAGCCATTGACGCGTACTTATATCGAGGAGGCCGCCGCCGTGCAGGAGAACACCAGACCCGCCACGCCGGCGGCTTCGTCGCATGATGGGCGACTGCGCTGGAAGCGCGTGATGTTGAAGCTGTCCGGCGAGGCCTTCGCCGGCGGCGAGCCGCTCGGGATCGACCCCTCTGTGGTCGCCCAGCTCGCCGACTCCATCGCCGAAGCCGTCCGCGAGGGCGTACAGGTGGCCGTCGTCGTCGGTGGCGGCAACATGTTCCGGGGCGCCGCCCTGTCGGAGCGCGGGATGGACCGCGCCCGGGCCGACTACATGGGCATGCTGGGCACCGTGATCAACTGCCTCGCTCTGCAGGACTTCCTGGAGAAGCGGGGCATCGACACCCGGGTCCAGACCGCCATCACGATGCAGCAGGTGGCCGAGCCGTTCCTGCCCCGACGTGCCATCCGCCACCTGGAGAAGGGGCGCGTGGTCATCTTCGGTGCTGGGCTGGGTTCGCCGTTCTTCTCCACCGACACCTGCGCCGCGCAGCGGGCTCTCGAGATCGGCGCGGAGGCGCTGCTCAAGGGCACCCAGGTCGACGGCGTCTACGACTCCGACCCCCGGAAGAACCCCGACGCGGTCCGGTTCGACCAGCTTGATTACAGCGAAGTGCTGACGCGCGGCCTGGGGGTCATGGACTCGACCGCGATCAGCCTGTGCATGGACAACGGCCTGCCCATCGTGGTCTTCGACCTGATGGGGGACGGCAACATCCTGCGGGCGGTCCGCGGTGAAAAGATCGGCACGCTGGTGAGTCCGGCAGGGAAATAGGGAGCCGCAGTGATCGACGAAACGCTCTTCGAGGCCGAAGAGAAGATGGACAAGGCGGTGACGGTCGCCAAGGACGACTTCGCGGGCATCCGCACCGGCCGTGTCACGCCCTCCATGTTCAACAAGATCAACGTGGACTACTACGGATCGCCCACCCCGATCCAGCAGCTTGCGTCCTTCCACGTGCCCGAGGCACGCATGGTCCTGCTGCAGCCGTACGACAAGGGCGCGATGACGGCGATCGAGAAGGCCATCCGCGACAGTGACCTCGGCGTCAACCCGGGCAACGACGGGCAGGTGATCCGCGTGGTGTTCCCCGAGCTCTCCGAGGAGCGCCGCAAGGAGTACATCAAGGTCGCCCGCACCAAGGCGGAGAACAGCCGGATCTCCGTGCGGAACATCCGCCGTCATGCCAAGGAGACGCTCGACAAGCTGGTCAAGGACGGCGAGGCGGGCGAGGACGAGGTGCATCGCGCGGTCAAGGAGCTCGACGACCTCACTCAGAAGCACGTCGCTAAGATCGATGACCTGCTGAAGCACAAGGAAGCCGAGCTGCTCGAGGTCTGAGATCTCGATGTGAGGCCATGGCACGACCGTGATCCTTGTGCCGCGCTGTCCGGTGAGTACAGCGCGGCACAAGGATCACGTGTATAGGGAGTAGGACGCTTTGGACGGAACGGCTGCCGCCGGAGACCGCTATTCCGCGGATGGCGTGACCGGTGTCTCCGGCGACGGCGATGCCGAGCGCCACAACGGTGGCCATGGCAACGGTCACGATGACGGCCGTGGTGCTGATTCGGGTGCTGATTCCGGTGCCGGATCTGGCAATGGTCGTGGTGAGGGCCGGAGTGATGATCGCGCCGATGGCCGTGGCGACGGTCACGCCGATGGTCTCGGTGGCGGTCTCGGTGGCGCTCTCGGTGGCGGCATGAACGGTTCCGGAGGCGGGGAACCCGGCCCGGCGGGCACCGGGCCCGCGGGGGCTCCCGGTGGCGGGAGCCGTACGGGGCGGAACCTTCCCGCGGCCGTGGCCGTCGGCGTCGCTCTGGGCGCAGCGGTCATCGCCTCGCTCTACACCATCAAGGTCCTCTTCCTCCTCGTCGTCCTCGCCGCGGTCGGCGTGGGCGTCCACGAGCTCACCAAGGCCGTCGCGGCCCGCGGGATCCGGGTGCCTACGCTCCCGCTCCTCGCCGGCATGACGGCGATGGTCGTCGGTCCCTACTGGGGCGGCCCCGCCTTCCTCGTCGGCGCTTTCGCGGTGACCGCGATGGTGGTGCTGGCCTGGCGGATGTTCCAGGGCACGGACGGCTTCGTCAGGGACGCCACGGCCGGGCTCTTCATCGCCGTCTACCCCTCGCTTCTCGCGGGTTTCGTCCCGTTGCTCCTCAAGGTGGACGACGGCTCCCACCGTGTGCTCATCTTCATCGCGGTGACCGTCTGCAGCGACATCGGCGGCTATTTCGCCGGGATCCTGTTCGGCAAGCATCGGATGTCGCCGCTCATCAGCCCGAAGAAGACCTGGGAAGGCTTCGCCGGATCCGCGCTCGCCTGCGTCGTGGCCGGCGCGTTACTGGTTCACTTACTGCTGGGCGGCGCGTACTGGCAGGGCGGCGTCCTCGGAGCCGTGGTCGTCGTCTGCGCGACCCTCGGCGACTTGATCGAGTCGGTCATCAAGCGCGATCTCGGCATCAAGGACATGGGCACCCTCCTCCCGGGCCACGGCGGCGTGATGGACCGCCTCGACTCCCTGCTCTTCACGCTCGTCCCCATCTGGCTGTTGCTCACGTTGTTCGTGGGCTAGTCCGTGGTTCCCGGGCCGGTCCGTCCGCGCCGCCTGCGCACGCTCGCGGTCAGATCCGGCTCTGTACGGCCAGGCGGTCGGAGAGCACCTGGTGCCCCTGGTCCTGGGCCAGTCGGAGTTCGGTGTCGGTGAGCGGAAGCAGCCACAGCCACCGTACGGATTCGCCCCCGAAAGCGAATCCAGACAGGTCGGGCAGGCCGACCGGGTCGGCCAGCATGATCACTCCCTGGTGGCCGCCGTCCAGTGGGAACGTGCCCGGGCCCTGAAACCAACGGGCCGTATGGCCATGCCCCAGCCAGGTCACCGACCGCCACGGGTACTGGCCCAGCCAGAGCAGCACCCGGGTGGCCACCCCCGGGTCCTGCCGGGTCGCGATGGCGAGCTCTATGCGGCAGGCGGTGTCGTAGAGCTCCGCCGTCGGCATCCGCTGACAGCTCATGCCGACCGTGGACAACACGGTGTAGTCCCTGCCGTAACCGGCGGGCCGCTCAGTCACTCCGACCACAGGAAGCCTGGCGCCGCTGACGTCCCAGTAGCGTCCGGGCGGGCCGAGCCTGCTGTCCAGGTGGCCCATGACGAACTGCTGGAACGACGACCAACTGCCCTCGGCCTCCCGCCACTGCCAGTACGCCCGGGCTTTGGCCACACGAGGCGACAGCCCTTCCATCGCCTCGGCGAGTGACCAGGCGAAGGGCGATTCGCCCACGGCGTCCCTGGCGTAGCCCGGCATGCCACGTTCCAGATCCGACCAGCCTGGAATGACGGCCAGCAGTTCGCCGTTCTCGAAGATGGCGACGCCGTCCCCCTCCTCGAACCAGAGCACGGACAGTGCGGCGGCGTCGAGCGGCGGCGTACCGGAAGGGTTGACGGTGTTCACACGGGGCATCACGGGCGGCAGCCCGGCGTTGGCCCGCGCGAGATCCACCGTCTCCGGGGCCGGACCGTGGTTGGCCAGCCAGACGGCTCCGTGGACGGTTCCCTTTGATCCGCGCAGGTAAGCTACTGAGGATGCCCGATCGCGTTCGATGGTGAGAGTGCGGCTCCCGTAGGGGTTGGGGCTGGTGAGCACGACGGATGCCCTGTCCAATCTCACCTCCGGAATCACCGCCAGAATAAGGCTGCTTTGGGCAGCCGTTAAGACCACATCTGCAGGAGATCGGAAGGTTTTGCGTGAGCGACCAGCCCAAGACCGGCCAGCTGACGTTCGTCGCGCCGCGCCGGGCCAAGCCGCAACGCCATCTGGCCGATCTCACCATGGCCGAGCGCAGGGCGGCCGTCACGGAGCTCGGTGAGAAGCCGTTCCGTGCCGACCAGCTCTCCCGTCACTACTTCGCCAAGCTCACCGGGTCTCCGGAGGAGATGACCGACCTGCCTGGCGACAGCCGCGAGCGGCTGGTGTCCCAGCTCATGCCGTCCCTGCTGACGCCTGTCCGCGAGATCACCTGTGACGACGGCATGACCCGTAAGACGTTGTGGAAGCTGTTCGACGGCTCCCTCGTCGAGTCGGTGCTGATGCGTTACCCCGACCGGGTGACGATGTGCGTCTCCTCCCAGGCCGGCTGCGGGATGAACTGCCCGTTCTGCGCCACCGGTCAGGCCGGGCTGACCCGGAACATGTCCACGGCGGAGATCGTCGAGCAGGTCGTCGCGGGTGCCCGGGCGCTTGCCAGAGGCGATGTCCCCGGTGGCCCCGCCCGGGTGAGCAACATCGTCTTCATGGGCATGGGCGAGCCGATGGCCAACTACAAGGCCGTGATCGGCGCCGTCCGCCGCCTGGTCGATCCGGCTCCCGAGGGCCTGGGCATCTCCGCCCGCGGCGTGACGGTGTCGACCGTCGGCCTGGTGCCCGCGATCGAGAAGCTCGCAGCGGAGGGCCTCCCCGTCACGCTGGCCGTCTCACTGCACGCCCCCGACGACGAGCTTCGCGACACGCTCGTCCCCATCAACACCCGGTGGAAGGTCGCCGAGGTGCTCGGCGCCGCCTGGGACTATGCGGCGAAGACCAAGCGTCGCGTCTCCATCGAGTACGCCCTGATCAAGGACATCAACGACCAGGAATGGCGCGCGGACCTGCTCGGCCGTCTCCTCAAGGGCAAGCTCGTCCACGTCAATCTGATCCCCCTCAATCCCACGCCGGGGTCGAAGTGGACCGCCTCGCGTCCCGAGGACGAGCGCGCCTTCGTCCGGAGGCTGGAGTCCCACGGCGTCGCGGTCACCGTTCGTGACACCCGGGGCCGCGAGATCGACGGCGCGTGTGGTCAACTCGCGGCTGCCACGCCCGCACCCTGACGCCCTCCGGTTTCTGACGGCTCGCGACGGCTCCCCAGGGCTTCCGGAGGGCTTGCGACGGTGCCCTGTTTCTGACGCCTTCCTGTTTCTGACGGTGCCCGGGCTGATTTACGGATTCGAGCGGTGCTCCAGGCTCTGTTCAGGCCCGTGTTGATCCGGTCTGTGTCGATCCGGTCTGTGTCGATCGGGCCTGTGTCGATCGGGCCTGTGTCGATCGGGCCTGTGTTGATCCGGCCTGTGTCGATCCAGGTCCGTTGATCAGAACGGGGGCGCATCTGTCTCCTGTCCGAGCAGGGGAGTGATCGGTTGCGGGTCCGGGGCGTGGGCCTGGGTGTCTCCGTCATCGGGGCCCTCCTCGCTGCGTGACGGCGGACTGGGCTGCTGTGGATTGCATGGCTGTCGAGTGCTTGTCCGCGGACTGTGCGGTTTCAAGCCGGTCACCAAGGGGTGGGCGTCATCAGGAATGCGGCCGGGCGGTGAGTCCGGCCAGTCGCGAGGCCGCGGGTCGAGGGTGCCGAACATGATCGGTGGGAGACGGGTGGGATAGCTGTGGCCGAGCGGGCTGCTCCACAGGATCACGCCGGGATCGGGCATGGTCACACGCCAGCCGCCGTCGTGTTTGGCGCGGTGGTCGTGACGGCAGGCCAGATGCAGATTGTCTTCGGTGGTCAATCCTCCGCCGGCCCAGTCGGCAGCGTGGTCTTGGTCGGTCCTCGTCGCAGGCATGCGGCAGCCGGGCCATGAACAGCATCGGCCCCGCATCTGGACATATCGGCGTAAGACCGCACTCGCTCGTCGTCGGGCACTCGTGGGGTCGGCGCTGACGTCGCTGCTGCTCCTGGTCGTGTCGTCGGTTGCTTGGAGATGGCGCCTGGTCCTGTGGACAAGGTCGGTGAGGAGCGACGTCCACAATCCCAAGGAGCCGTTCCCCTCCACGATGTCGTTCAGGCGAGATCTGGTGATTTGAAGCTCGACGATGCCGCTGTGCCGGATGTCCCGCGAGGGGCGCTCAGAGGGGACGCAGGGGCGATGCCGCGTTATCCCGCTGTACAGGAGTCGGCCGTCGTCGGTGCAGACCGCGAACCGCCATTCGCCGGCGAGCATGCCGGAGACCATCTCGCGGGCCAGACCAGCGTGGATGATCCCCCAACCGGGCACCTCGGCAGGGTGCTCGTCGAGCCCGAGCAGGGTGGTCAGCTCCACCCGGATCTCACGAACCGCCCGGCCGGCCCCGTTGCCCGGCACAGGCTTGTGCTGAACAGATCCGGGTTCAGCATGCTCGGGCTGAACAGGATCCGGCCGTTCAGATTCCGCTTGATCGGATCTGGGCCGGTCGTTTCGAGGCCGGTCGTTTCCGGGTCGGGCGCGCTGAGCCGCGTCGGGGCGCGGTGATGCCGGATCCCTGTGCGGGGATCGTGCAGGCTTCCGGCCGGTCGGCCGACTGGCGTGGTCGGCGCCGGCGTCATCACTCCGATCGTCGCTCTGATCGACGAAAGGATGCTTGAGGACGTGAGCGACGATCTCTTTGTCCGTGAGAGCTTCGAGCGACCCGTCCAGAGAGCCGAGGAACAGGTCGGTGCGGATATGGTCGATCGGGCGCCTGTCCCCTGCGCGTTTGCACGCGCGGGCCAGATCATCGATCCGCTCGCAACCGGCGGCCGCCCGGTCCAACGGCAGGTCCAGGCCTGACACGGTCGCAGTGCCGTCCTCGTTGCGGCTCCCCACCACGCGGCGTCGGCGGATCGCCTCTGTGTAGCGCTTCTGCGCCCACTCGGGGTCGATCGCCAGAACCAGCCTCTGGATCTGCTCGATCAACGCGCCGACGGTCAGCCGGCCTGCCCCCGGCACCAGTTGCGCGCAGACCATCTCGGCCTGCTGGGGAGTCAGGCCCGCGGTCCACCGAATGAACGCCGCCGCTCGCGGCTCATCCAGGTCACCGCGCGACATCGCCTCACCCAGCTGGGGCAGTCGGCGGTGCACGCCCCATGCCAGCTCGAAGGTGGAATCGGCGCGGCGGCGTGACCACACCAGTGCCGCGCGCGCCTCATCCGGGCTGAACTCGTCCGGCACCTCAAGCCGTCTCACCGAGTCGCCGGAGAAGTGCTCTCGCAGCCCGACCTCCAGCAAGACCGCGAGAAACCGGGCTCGATCGTGGCACAACTGCCGGTAGGCCGCTTTCAGTACCTCGACCGTGTCGAACCCCGATACCCGACGCTCGTCGATATTCGCCAGGGCTTCCGCCAACTCCACGCCTGGCGGCAACGAGGCCAAGCCGTCAGGGGTCGGCAGCGGATGATCCGTACGCAAGGGGACGGGCGGAGGAACCGCGGCCGGACCTGCGGATGCGCATGCGAATGCGGATGTTGTGGACACGGCGGGCCTCCTCCCCGGAGACGAAAGCGACCGACTTCCCGATCGAGCGGCGATCGGGACTCCACTTCATGGAAATCGACTGCTTCATCACGGGGCGTACGGCCTCAACGGCCCGCCCAACCAAGCTCACCTGTAACGGCCGCCCCAATCATATGTCGAACGTACGATCGAAACAACCCTTCAATGCATGCCTTCCGGGGCGCGCCGTTCTCATATCCGGGAGTTGACCCCTCCTGCCGTTCGGTCAGGGTCGGGTACGGCGCAGCCAGGTGTACCCCGCGAGTCCGAGCAGCGGCCAGAGCAGGGACTGTACGGCGAGCAGGGGCAGATGTCCCATGAGGACGTCGTGGTGGCCGTCCTTCATCCAGCTCATGACGGGGACCGTCAGCCACCGCGCTCCTGACGCGCTGACCAGCAGTATCGCCAGATAACCAAGGATCAGGACCAGATTCGACGCGGCGGGGGACGGAAGGATCGGACGGCTCGTCAATGCTCCGAGCGCTACTCCGGCGATGACGGAGAACAGGTGCAGGCACACCCCGACCATGACCGCACCGATGCCGGGGTCGGCGGAAAGACGCGCCAGCAGAGCGAGTTCACCGATCACCGTCAGACCCAGATCGAAGACGCAGGCCGCGATGATCCCGCTCAGCAGTTCCCCTCGGCGGTCGGCGACGATGGAGATCATCCGCTGCTCATCCGGCTCGGTGTCGAGGAGCCCGCGAGCCGCCCAGGCGAACACGGGCAGGAGAATCCCGGCCGAGTCGGCCATCGCTCCCAGTTCCTCACCGGCGGGGACCGGTGTCGCGTACAGAATCGCCAGTAGGGGGAGTAGCGCGATGAGCGGCTGAAGAGCCCGATGCGAGCGTGCGTATCCCGCGAGCCGGAAGCGTGCCAGTGCGATCATTCGGCCGCCTCCCGTGCGATCTGGACCACGTGTCCCTCGGCGCGCAGGCGGTTCGCCAGTTCCTCTGCCTTCGACGTCACGACGGCGACTTCGAGCACGGTGACGGCCGGGGAACCGTCCTCCAGCACAGCGACTCCCTGCACCATGATTCCGTGCGCCGTGCCGTCTCGTGTGCTGTCATCACGTGTGCTGTCGTCCTGCTGGGTGATGCCCTGTGGGGTGATGTCCGGTGCGGTGCCGTTCTGTGCGGTGACGCGCATCCCGGCGGCTGGCCCGGCGTTTCTGGGGAGCTCTCGAATCGTCCCGTCTCTGACCTCGTGCCTCCGTAGGTCGGGGAGCGCACGCAGTTCGCCCTGATGGTCACTGACGACGACGATGCCGCCTCTGGCGGAGACCTCGCCGATGATCTGTGGCAACTCGGCCCGGGTCGCGGCATCCAGACCCGCGAACGGTTCATCGAGGATGAGCAACCCCGGCTCACAGAGCAGAGCCTGAGCGAGCCCCACCTTGTGGGCGCTGCCCTTGGAGAGATCAGGCAGGCGATGCCCCATCAGCTGATCCATGCCGAGCCGCCCCGACCATTCGTCGATCCGCCGCGGGTCGGTTCCCCGGATAGCGGCCATATGGCGCAGGTATGCGGCGACCGTGAACGGCTGGGCCGCCGGGAACCGCTCGGGCGCGTATCCGACGACGTCCGGACGCTCGTCGATGGTGCCCTTGACCGGTCTGAGGAGCCCGGCGAGCAGGCGCAACAGAGTGGACTTGCCCGTGCCGTTCGGTCCTACGACCTCGGTCACGTCGCCGGGGCTGAGAACAAACCCGGCGTCTGACAACACCCAGGGAGTCCGCCTTCCATAACGGAAGGACAGATTGATCACACGCATAGAGTTCGCAGCTTATCCGTACAGACTTCGTGCGTCCTGTAGATCGCACGTGGTGCCAGTGGGGGCCGGGGGACTCCCTTCGTGTTCGATTCACCGACACAATGGATCTACTCGACCACGCGACGGATGGGAGAGGTGTGTGAATCGCTTTCCACGCGTCATCGGTGTCCGGCTCGGCTACGACCCCGAGCAGGTCGACGAGCTGATTCTGAGGATTGAGCGGACGCTCGGCCGCGGTCACCTCGACGGTCCGCCGGTCACGGCCGATGAGATCCGCCGCGCCAAGTTCGGCGTCAAGCTCGGTGGCTATAACGAGACGGCGGTGGACTTCGCTCTCGACGCGTTCATCGTCGCGGTGGAGACCCGAGATCTCCCGGCCGCGGATCTGCCCTCGGGCGAGGATCGCGCTGACCTCGATGCCGTACGGCAGGCAGGTGAAGAGCACGGCGAGCCTGCCTTGTCCGAGGAGCCCGGCGCGGAAGCCGAGACGACACTGAGCCCCGAGCGCGAAGTCGGTTCGAGCCGATTCGGCGGCGCCGGCCAAGACGCGGAGTTCACGTTCGGAATCAGGCCGGGCTCGCGGGAGGGCGCCGGCCCGGAAATGCGTGACGAGGCCGGTGTGGGTACGCGGGGTGGCGCCGGGCCGGACGCACGCGACGACGACAGGGTTGGAAGCCGCAAGGCCGGCGTGGGCAGGACTGGCGAGGCCAAGGAGCACGGCGGAGAGCACGCCGAATCCAGGGACAGCACCGGAGCGCCAGCCAAGGGCGGCGCGAGTAGTGGAGCGCACGCCGAATCCAGGGACAGGAGTGGAGCGCAGGCCAAGGGCGGCGCGAGTGGAGCGCAGGCTGGGCGGGAGGTGCTGGTCGGCGCCGGCCCGGAGGACGAGTGGGAGGCCGCGGCGACGCGGGTGGAACAGATGGCGTTCCGGCCGGGACGGCTCGGCTTGGGCTATCGGGAGCAGGACGTCGACGCTCTGCTCGACAGGGTCGTCGCCACCCTGCGTCGCACCACCGACCGGCCGGTCACGGCGGAGCAGATAAGGACGGCCACGTTCACGACGGTGGTTTTCCGGCCCGGCTACGCGATCGGTGAGGTCGACCGCTTCCTCGCCGAACTGGCCGGTGTGCTGGAGCGTCGAGGATAGAGCTGAACACGAAGCCGTCCGAGATGGAGACACCGTATGACGCCTGACGGCATGACCCCCGATCGCGCAAGCGTGGACGCCACGACCGCCGATCGCATGACCGCCGATCGCATGACCCGTGGCCACATGACATCCGGCCACGTGACCTCTGTGGTCACGACCACTGCTGCTGCGGATGGACGGCCATGACGAAGGTGGCCGTCGCCCAACTCGCTCTCCAGGTGGGAAGGGCTGAGGAGAACCGGGCGGCGGCGTCCGCCGCCGTCGCGGAGGCCGCCGCGGCCGGAGCGCGGCTCGTCGTCCTGCCCGAACTGGTCAACAGCGGCTATGTCTTCTCCGGAGCGGCCGAGGCCAGGGCGTCGGCCGAGCCCGCCGACGGCCGGACCCTCTCGGAGTGGGCGCGGCTGGCACGGGCCCACGACCTGGTGATCGTCGGTGGATTCTGTGAGCTCGCCGAGGGGCGGGTCCATAACAGCCAGGCCCTGGTCGACGCCGGCGGGTTGCGTGCGGTCTATCGCAAGGTCCATCTCTGGGACGCCGAGCAGGACGTGTTCGTGCCGGGCGAGGGTCCCGCCCCCGTCGTCGACACGGCGATCGGCCGCGTCGCGATGATGGTTTGCTACGACCTGGAGTTCCCCGAGTGGGTGCGTTCGGTCGGGCTCGCGGGGGCGGACGTGCTCGCCGTCTCCACGAACTGGCCGGCGTCACCCGTACCCGCGGGGGAGAGGCCCGTCCTCGTCGCACATGCCCAGGTCGCGGCGGCCTCCAACCGGATGTTCGTCGCGGTGGCCGACCGGTGCTCCGCCGAGCGAGGGGTGGGCTGGGTCTCCGGATCGTCGATCATGGGACCGGACGGCTACCCGCTGGCGGGACCCGTCCTCCAGGACCGTCCCGCCGTGCTGATCGCCGACTGCGACCTCTCCTCCGCGCGGGACAAGGCCACGGGCCCGCGCAACGACGTGTACAGGGACCGGCGGCCGGACCTGTACGCGACAAGAGACCTGTACGCGACAAAAGAAGACCTGTACGCGACAAGAGAATCGAGCCCGTGCGCGATGAGGGAACCGGACTTGTGCGTGAATGAAGCGCAGGACCGGTACGCGGCACAGGAACGGGATCTGCACGTGGCAGAGGAAGCCGCGGCGCGATCATGATCGTCGACTTGTCGGTGCCCATCGTGACGGGGATGCCGGTCTATCCCGGCGATCCGGAGGTGGACGTCCGCCCGGCGCTCACCGTGGCGGGAGAGGGCGTCAACGTCCTCGGGCTGCATCTCGGGTCCCAGTCGGGGACTCACGTGGACGCTCCGTACCACATCGACGACGCGCTCCCCAGGCTCGACGACCTGCCGCTGGAGCGCTTCATCGGCCCGGCCGAGATCGTGGACGCCAGGGGCCTGCCGCCGCGCGCGCCGATCACCCCCGACCTCGTGGCGCCGCACCTCCGGGCGGGAACGATCCTCCTGATCGCCACGGGGTGGGCGGCCATGTGGGGGAGTGAGGACTACCTGCGGCATCCGTGGCTCACCGCGGAGGCGGCGGAGCTCATCGTCGGGTCGGGCATCCGCACCGTGGGGATCGACGCGCTCAGCGTGGACCCGACGCCCGCGGAGGAACTGCCGGCCCATCGGGTGCTGTGCGGTGCGCACGCCGTGATCGCCGAGAACCTGCGGGGCCTCGATCGGCTCGTCGACGCGCAGGAGGAGGGCCGGCCGATCGAGGTGTCACTGCTGCCCCTGCGCCTGGAGGGCGCCGACGGCGCCCCGGTTCGGGCCGTGGCCCGCATCGGCCCGCGCGTCAGCGACTGCCCGCCGAATAGATCAACGGGTGCCCGCCGAACAGGTTGAACAGTTCAACGCGTGCCCGCCGAATAGATCAGCGGGTGCCCCACGAATAGGTCTGCTTGTGCAGCTTGAGATAGACGAACGTCTCGGTGGCGCGCACGCTGGGGATCGCGCGGATCTTGCCGAGGATCTCCAGCAGGTGGCTGTCGCCCTCGCAGACGACCTCGACCATGATGTCCACGGAACCCGCGGTCAGGACGACGTAGTCGATCTCCTCGATGCGCGACAACTCGTCGGCAACCGTCTCCAGATCGCCCTCGCACTTGATGCCGATCATCGCCTGCCGCGGGAAGCCGAGCGTGAGCGGGTCGGTGACCGCGACGATCTGCATCACTCCGAGGTCCAGCAGGCGTTGCACGCGCTGGCGCACCGCCGCCTCCGATAAGCCCACCGCCTTGCCGATCGCGGCGTACGGCTTGCGCCCGTCCATCTGCAGTTGTTCGATGATCTGCTTGGAGATCTCATCGAGGACCACGGGCCCGCCCTGGGCGGTCGCGCGTGCCTTCGGCGGTGTCGTCATCCTCGGGGGGATCCTCTCTTCGAGTCGCCGTAGCGGCCCTGTGTTACACGCCGGTTTTTGACATGTTGCGCTTCAGGTCTGACATGTTGTCAGCTTCGATGCTCCTGTCAAGCGATTTCGTAGCGATTTGGTATCTTAACCACGAAATCACTTGTAGTTGGTTTTTTTGTCTGCCAGAGTCGCGACATTCAGCTACCTCGCAAGGAGGGCAACGGTGACCACCCGTCTGCAGAACTTCGTGAACGGGAAGTTCGTCGACGCCGTCAGTGGCCGGTTCTCGGATGTGGTCGATCCCACGACCGGCGAGGTCTACGCCCAGGCGCCCGTGTCCGGTCAGGACGACGTCGACGCGGCCTACGCCGCCGCGGCGGCCGCCTTCGAGACGTGGGGACAGACGACCCCCGGCGAGCGCGCCGGTTTCCTCCTGAAGATCGCCGATGCCATCGAGGCCCGCGCCGACGAGATCAACGAGGCGGAGTGCCGTAACACCGGCAAGCCTCGCGCGCGGATGGCGGAGGACGAGACCCCGATCGCCGCCGATCACTTCCGCTTCTTCGCCGGAGCGGCCCGCACGCTGGAGGGCCCCACGGCAGGGGAGTTCCTCGCCGACCACACTTCGATGATCCGGCACGAGCCGATCGGCGTCATCGGCCAGGTCACGCCGTGGAACTACCCGATGATGATGGCCGTGTGGAAGATCGCGCCGGCCCTGGCCGCGGGCAACACGATCGTCCTCAAGCCGTCGGACACCACGCCGGTCTCCACGATCAAGCTCGCCGAGATCATCGGCGACGTGCTTCCCCCCGGCGTCTTCAACGTCGTCACCGGCGACCGTGAGACCGGCGCCCTCGTCGTCGGCCACCCCACCGCCGACATGGTGGCGATCACCGGCTCGGTCGGCGCGGGAATGGCCGTGGCCAGGTCGGCCGCCGACGACCTCAAGCGCGTACACCTGGAACTGGGCGGCAAGGCCCCCGTCGTCGTATTCGACGACGTCAAGGACATCAACGCCGCCGCCGAGGCGATCGCGGGCGCCGGCCTCTACAACGCGGGCCAGGACTGCACCGCCGCCTGCCGCGTCATCGTCCAGGAGGGCATCCACGACGAGTTCGCCGCCGCGCTCGCGCAGGCCGCCGCGAACACCCGGATGGGCGGCCTCGACGACGAGGAGGCCTACTTCGGCCCGCTGAACAACCCCAACCAGCTCACGCGGGTTCAGGGGTTCTTCGAGCGCGTGCCCGAGCACGCCACCGTGCTCACCGGCGGTCACCAGGTCGGGGACAAGGGCTACTTCTTCGCCCCCACCGTCGTCGACGGGCTCCGTCAGGACGACGAGATGATCCAGGACGAGATCTTCGGCCCGGTCATGACGATCCAGACCTTCACCGACGAGGCCGACGCGGTGGCCAAGGCCAACGGCGTCAGGTACGGACTTTCCGGCTCGGTCTGGACCTCCGACCACGGCCGGGCCATGCGGGTGTCCAAGAGGCTCGACTTCGGCGTGGTGTGGGTGAACACGCACATCCCCTTCGTGTCGGAGATGCCGCACGGCGGCTTCAAGCATTCCGGGTACGGAAAGGACCTTTCGGTCTTCGGCCTCCACGACTACACCCGCGTCAAGCACGTCATGCACTACATCGGCGAATAGGCCGCGGCGGGAGCCGTACGACCTATTGATAAAGAGGGATAAGCCTGGAATGACAGAAATCCAGGCGGGCCCGGGGGCAGCCGCTTCGGCTGCCCCCGGTTCACAACAGACGCCCGCCATCGAGCTCGACAACGTCGTGAAGGAGTACACCTCGCACGGCGAGGTCGTACGGGCAGTCAAAGGCGTGAGCCTGGCCATCACGGAGGGCGAGTTCTTCTCCCTCCTCGGCCCCTCTGGGTGTGGCAAGACCACCAGCATGCGGATGATCGCCGGATTCGAGGACCCGACACAGGGCGTGGTCCGGCTGCACGGGCAGGACGTCACGAGCGTCCCCCCGAACAAGCGTGATGTGAACATGGTCTTCCAGTCCTACGCGCTCTTCCCCCACATGAACGTCTGGGAGAACGTGGCGTTCGGACTCAAGCGCAAGAGCGTGGAGACCGCTGAGATCCAGCGGCGCGTGGGGGAGATCCTCGAGGTCGTCGACCTCACCGGCCGGGAGAAGCGCCGCCCCAAGGAGATGTCCGGCGGCCAGCAGCAGCGTGTGGCCCTCGCCCGCGCGCTCGTCAACCGGCCCCGCGCCCTGCTCCTGGACGAGCCGCTCGGCGCGCTCGACCTCAAGCTGCGCCAGGCCATGCAGATCGAGCTCAAGCGCATCCAGCGCGACGTCGGCATCACGTTCGTCTACGTGACCCACGACCAGGGTGAGGCGCTCACGATGAGCGACCGCATCGCCGTCATGAACGATGGCCTGGTGGACCAGCTCGCGGCTCCCCGGGAGATCTACGAGCGGCCGGCCACCAAGTTCGTCGCCGGGTTCATCGGCACGTCGAACCTGCTCAGCGGGACCGTCGACAAGGTCAACGGCTCGACGGCCGTGCTGGCGCTCGGTGCCGCCGACCGGATCCTCGCACCCGTCGAGGGGGCGGTCTCCGCGGGCGACACCCTGGAGCTCACCGTCCGCCCGGAGAAGATCACAATCTCGACCGAGCAGCCCGAAGGCGACTTCAGCGTCGTCCAGGGCACCGTCTCCGAGGTCGTCTACCTGGGCACCTCCAACAGTTACGCCGTGGTACTCGCCGATGGCGCCGAGATCACCGTCTTCCAGCAGAACGCGCACGACAGCACCATCACGGCCGAGCGAGGCGACGCGGTCTGGCTGTCCTGGCAGCCCCAGCACTCCTACGTGCTGCGGTAACTCCCTCGAAATACCAGGAGCACGAACCCCTATGAACGACTTCCGCAATCAGGACCCCGCTTTCCTCCGTGGCATGACGCAGCGCCGTCTCGGCCGTCGTGACGCGTTCCGCCTCGCCGGCCTGTCGGCGGCAGGTCTCGCGCTGGCCGCCTGTGGCGTTCAGGGCAAGCGTGTGGCCAAGCCCACCTCCTCGGCCGAGGCGCAGTCGGCGGTCCAGCAGTACTGGTCCGGCAAGGTCAAGAACGGCCACGTCGACTTCGCCAACTGGCCGCTCTACATGGACCCCAAGCAGCCGGAGCTCAAGCAGTTCACCGGCCAGACCGGCATCTCGGTGACCTACAGCGAGGTCATCCAGGAGAACGCCAGCTGGTTCGCCAAGATCCAGCCGCTGCTCGCCGCCGGCCAGTCGATCAACTACGACCTCATGGTCGTCACCAACGGCATCCAGTTCAGCCAGCTCGTCGAGCTCGGCTACCTCGTGGCGCTCGACCACAGCAAGCTGCCGAACTTCGCGGCGAACGCGGGCCCGCGGTACAAGTCCGAGGCGTTCGACCCGGGCAACGTCTACAGCATCCCGTGGACGTCGGGCATGACGGGCATCGCCTACAACCCGAAGTACATCGACACGCCGCCCACCAGCTACGCCGCTATGTGGGACCCCAAGTACAAGGGCAAGGTCGGCATGATGGCCGACTCCCAGGAGATCGGCAACTTCGGGATGTTCCTGCTGGGCATCGACCCGGAGAAGTCGACGCCCGCCGACTGGGAGAAGGCCGCCGCCAAGCTCAAGGAGCAGCGTGACGCCGGAATTGTGCGGAAATATTACGATCAGTCGTATGTTGACCCGCTGAGCAAGGGCGACATCTGGATGTGCCAGGCCTGGTCCGGCGACATCTTCCAGAAGAACGTCTCCGACGGCACGGACCTGAAGTTCGTGATCCCCGACGAGGGCGCCACGATCTGGACCGACAACATGATGATCCCGAAGACGGCGGCCAACCCCGTCGACGCGATCATGCTGATGGACTTCTTCTACGACCCCAAGGTCGCGGCGAGCCTCGCCGAGTACATCAACTACGTCACGCCCGTGCCGGCGGCCCAGGCCATCATCAAGGCGGACGCCGACGCGGCGTCGGGCGACGACAAGAAGACCCTCGAAGAGGTCGCCGCCAGCCCGCTGGTGTTCCCCTCGGAGGCGGACTACGCCAAGCTGCGCAGCTACCGCAACTTCAAGAACACCGACGAGCAGAAGCAGTACGAGAACATCTTCCAAGCGATCACCACGGCATGAGCGAGCACGACGTGCCCTTGGCTGAGGAGGAGGCATGAGGACGCTCAGAGCCCGGCTCACGCCGTACGCGCTGATCTTCCCGGGCGGGCTCTGGCTGGCGATCTTCTTCGTCGTCCCGACGCTCGTGATGTTGTCGCTGTCGTTGCAGTCGGGGAACGTGGTCGACGGCTTCGCCTTCACGTGGAACTGGCACAGCTACGTCGACGGGGTGACCACCTACCACGACCAGATCATCAGGTCCCTGCTGTACGGCCTGGCCGCCACGGTCATCCAGATCCTCATCGGCTTCCCGGTGGCGTACTGGATCGCCTTCAAGGGCGGCAACAACAAGTCCGTCTACCTGTTCCTGGTGCTGCTGCCGTTCCTCGTGTCGTTCGTGCTGCGGACGATCTCCTGGCAGTTCCTGCTGTCGGACAACGGCATCCTGCTCGGCCCGCTGCGGGACGCGGGACTGCTCCCGCAGGACTTCCGCGTCCTGGCCACGCCGTACGCGGTGATCGGCGGCCTGTCCTACAACTTCCTGCCGTTCATGATCCTGCCGATGTACGTCGCGCTGGAGCGGATCGACCCACGGCTCCTCGAGGCCGCGCAGGACCTCTACGCGAGCAGGTTCCACACGTTCCTGCGGGTGGTGCTGCCGCTGTCACTGCCCGGGGTGTTCGCCGGGGTGCTCATGACGTTCGTGCCCGCCAGCTCTGACTACGTCAACTCGTCCGTCCTCGGCGGGACCAACACCACCATGATCGGCAACGTCATCCAGAACCAGTTCCTGGTCAACCAGGACTACCCGGTCGCGTCGGCCCTGTCGTTCACGCTCATGGCATTGCTGCTGATCGGCATCTTCGCGTACGCGAGGGCCCTCGGCACCGAGGATGTGCTGGAGGTGGCCGCGAGATGAGCCGCGGACTGTTCCGGGGGCGTGGCCTCCAGATATACACCTGGCTGGTCATCGCCTGGCTCGTGGTGCCGATCGCGGTCATGATCCTTTTCGGGTTCAACGACACCAAGGGCCGGTTCAACACCACCTTCCAGGGGTTCACCCTCAAGTGGTACGGCCAGTTGTTCGAGATCGACGCGCTCACCCAGGCGCTGGTGAACTCCCTCCTCATCGCCGTGCTGACGATGGTGATCGCGGGCGTGCTCGGGTCGCTCATCGGGCTGGCCCTCGGCCGTTACCGCTTCCGCGGGGCGGCGCTCCTGACGCTGGTGATGTTCGCCGCGATCTCCTGCGCCGAGATCGTGATGGGAGCGTCCCTGCATTCCCTGTTCATCACGCTGGGTTTGCCGGAGGGGTTCCCGACGATCGTCATCGCCCACGTCATGTTCTCGATCTCCTTCGTGGCCGTGACGGTGCGGGCCCGGGTGATGACGCTGGACACCTCGCTCGAGGAAGCCGCACGGGACCTCGGCGCGAGCACGTGGGACACCTTCCGGCTGGTCACGCTGCCGATGATCTTCCCGGGTGTGCTGGCGGGGTCGATGCTGGCGTTCGCCCTGTCGATCGACGACTTCGTGATCACCAACTTCACCGCGGGTGGTACGACGACGTTCCCGCTGTGGATCTGGGGCGTCACCCGTGTGGGCATCCCTCCGCAGGTCAACATCATGGGGACGCTCATCTTCGCGGCCGGTCTCCTGATCGCCGTCGTCAACATCGTCGCGGCTCGCCGTCGCCGCGCGTAGCTCTCCGGGGAAGTGGAATGTGTGGATCCGCTGAAGGCGCTCGCTGACGCGGAGCGCAAGCCGTACTGGCTGGATCGCGCGATCGCGCCCGAGCCGTCGCCGCGACTGGTCGGCCAGGTCAGCGCCGACCTGGCCGTCGTCGGAGGCGGCTTCTCCGGCCTGTGGACCGCGCTCATGGCCAAGGAGCGCGACCCGTCGCTGGACGTCGTCCTGCTGGAGGGCCGCGAGATCGGCTGGGCCGCGTCCGGCAGGAACGGCGGCTTCTGCGCGGCGAGCATCACCCACGGCCTCGGCAACGGGCTGGACCGGTGGCCGGAGGAGATCGGCACGCTCGACCGTCTCGGGCGGGAGAACCTCGACGAGATCGAGGCGTCCCTCGCCAGGCACGGCGTCGACTGCTCGTTCGAGCGCACCGGTGAGGTGCGCGTCGCCACGCGGGACTGGGAGCTCGGCGGCCTCGACGAGGAGGCCGCGCTGGGCGCGTCGCTCGGTCTGCGGATGGAGCGCCTCGACCGCGAGCAGATGCGGGCCGAGGTCGACTCCCCGACCTACCTGGGCGGCCTGTGGGACCGGGACGGGGCGGCCATGGTCGATCCCGCCCGGCTCGCCTGGGGACTCCGGGACGCCTGCCTGCGGCTCGGGGTGCGCGTCTTCGAGCGCACCCCGGTCAGGTCGCTGCGGGACGGCGGGAGCCTCCTCGAACTCGGGACGCCGCTCGGCATGGTGCGGGCGAGCATGGTCGCCCTGGGCACGGGCGCCTTCGCTCCGCTGCTGAGCAGGCTGAGGCACTTCCTCGTGCCGGTCTACGACTACGTGCTGATGACCGAGCCGGTGCCGGCGGAACGGCTGGCCGAGATCGGCTGGCGTAACCGGCAGGGGCTGGGCGACTCGGGCAACCAGTTCCACTACTACCGGCTGACCGACGACAACCGGATCCTGTGGGGCGGATACGACGCGGTCTACTACAACGGCGGCCTGATCACGGCCGGGCACGACCAGCGCGACGCCACGTTCGAGACGCTCGCGCGGCACTTCTACGAGACGTTCCCGCAGCTCGAAGGGGTGAGGTTCAGCCACAAGTGGGGCGGGGTCATCGACACCTGCAGCAGGTTCAGCGCCTTCTTCGGCACCGCGTACGGCTCTCGCCTCGCCTACGCCGCCGGCTACACCGGCCTCGGGGTCGGGGCCACCCGCTTCGGGGCCAACGTGATGCTCGACCTGCTCTCCGGAGAGCGGACCGAGCGGACCCGGTTGCGCATGGTCCGGCGCAAGCCCGTGCCGTTCCCGCCCGAGCCGCTCAGGTCGGGCGTCATCCAGCTCACGCGATGGTCGCTGGCCAGGTCCGACGCGCAGGAGGGGCGGCGCAACGCCTGGCTGCGCACGCTCGACGCGTTCGGGCTCGGCTTCGACTCCTGAAGTCAGCCGGCCAGCCAGCGCAGGGGGTTCTCGTGGGTGATCAGGCGCTGGGTGTCGTCGTCCACGCCGGCCTCGCTCAGGGCGGGGAGGATCGTATCGAACAGCCTGCCGTACCCCTGCCCGCCGTAGTCGGCGAGGTGCTCCCGGCGGGACACGCCGCTGCTGAGCAGCACGCGTTCGGCGTGGCCGGCGTCGAGGAGCGCCAGGACGTGCTCGGCGTCGTCGACGCTGACATAGGCGCCCGTCTCCGCGATCTTCCGCTGCGCCGGCGTGTCGGCCGTCCGCGCGCTGAGCCGCCGGGGCGGCACCCCGTGGGAGAGCAGGAGTTCCAGCAGGCCCAGTCCCTCGGTCGCGACCGGCAGATCGGTGCGCAGGCAGGCCCGGGCGGCGGCGATCAGCGCACGCTCCTCGGCCGCCGTCGGCGTCTCGTCCCAGGCGGTCGCCACGATGAGCCCCGGCCGCGACCCCGCGCCGTCGAGCCCCGCCCCGATCTCGTGCAGAAGGTCCGAGGTCAGGTCGTCCACGCTGTATCGCCGGACGGCGTCACCGGAGAACGGCTCGGGGGCGAAGCCCGTGGCGGCGACCACGGCGACCCGGCTGCCCGTGGCCATGCGGCCGAGCGACGCGGGGTCGCGGGCCATGCCGATGCAGGTGTGCTCGACGACGAGGCTCAGCCCGCGGTCGGACGCCAGCTTCTTGAGTTCGGCGACGACGTACTTCTCCTCGTCGATCCAGCGGTACGGGTCGGAGGCGACGCCGATTCCCCACCGGGTGTCGGTGCGCAGATGCTCACGGGCAAGCACCGGGCCGTCGATCTCGGAGACGGGGACCGCACCCGAGACGGTCTGAATGCGGGGAAAATAAGCGCCGGGCATGAACGGACATTAACTGATTTCTTGCGAAAATAGGGTCTTTTCACGCGAGGAGCTCCGTGTAGATCTCCTCGAACCGAGCAAGAGATCGCTGGTGATCGTGGGTGGCGGCGATGGCGAGACTCGCCTTGGCCATGGTCGCGTGCGCCTCGCCGGAGGTCAGGATGCCGGTGAGATGCCGGGCCATCTCCTTGGCGTCCCCCGGCCGGTAGAGGAAGCCGTTTCCGGACACGAGGTGGGGAAGCGCCATGGCGTCCGCCGCCACGATCGGAAGGCCGGCGGCCATCGCCTCGAGTGTCGCGATGCTCTGCAGCTCGGCGACGCCGGGCATGGCGAACACGTCCGCGGCCGAGTAGACCTGTGGCAGGTCGGCG
The DNA here is from genome assembly GCF_016863315.1 of Planotetraspora silvatica. Classification (GTDB taxonomy): domain Bacteria; phylum Actinomycetota; class Actinomycetes; order Streptosporangiales; family Streptosporangiaceae; genus Planotetraspora; species Planotetraspora silvatica. The sequence goes on along the minus strand of NZ_BOOQ01000013.1, from coordinate 24,954 downwards.
TCGGGGATGAACCCCAGGAACCGCACGCGCTCGCCCACTCCGATCCGGGTGGCGAGCCGCTCCAGGTCCTGACGCTTCCCGCCGGTGCCGACCAGGACCGCCTGCGCGTCGACGTGGTTCAGCACGTACGGCAGCGCCCGGATGAGGTCCTCGAGTCGCTTCTCCTCGTCCAGGCGGCCGACGAACAGGACGGTGGGCCTGTCGGCCAGGCCGAACCGCCGCCGCGCCCACTCCTGCGGCTGGCGCTGGAACCGCTGCAGGTCGATGCCGCAGGAGACCGCCTCCACCTCGTGCGGGAACCCCTTGTCGACCAGCAGCCGGGCGGCGATCCGCGTGGGCGTGGTGACGCGGTGGGCGCGGGCGAAGATCCGGGTCAGGTCCTGCCAGGCCATGTCTCCGGCGCGGGCCCGCAGGCCCGCAGGGACGCGCGCGAACTGGAAGAGGTTGTCCGGCATGAAGTGGTTGGTGGCCACCACGGGCAGGCCCGCCCCGCCTGCCGCCGCGAGGGCCGCGCGGCCGATCATGAAGTGTCCCTGAACGTGGACGACGTCCGGGCGGGCCCTGCCGATCAGGTGCGCCATCGTGCGCTTCAGGCCCGCGGGGAGGCTGATCCGCATCGTCGGGTGCAGGGGCAGCCGCGCCGACCACAGCCGGTGGACCATCACGCCGCCCACGATCTCCGTGCGCGGGCGGCCTTCGTCGGACGCGCACACCACGTGGACGTCGGCGCCGCGCGCGGCCAGTCCTCCCGCGAGGCGGTGGGTGAAGTACGACGCGCCGTTCACGTCGGGCGGGTAGGTGTCGGTGGCGATCAGCACCCTGCGGCGTCGCGCCGGGGCCGGGGCCACGGCGAGGGACGGCTGCGCTCCCGGCAGGTCCGGGCTGGAGGGGGCGGGGACGGCGTTCATCGGGCTCCGATCTGCGTCATCCGGTGTGGGGGGTCATCCGGTGAGGGGGGTGGTCCGGGCGAGGGCGACGGTTCCGGCTCCGGCGACCAGTGCCGCCACCACGGCGGCGGTCACGTTCGTCGGCAGGGGCTCTCCGAGTAGCAGGGCTCCGCAGGCGACCGCCGTGAGGGGGTCCGTGAGTTGCAGGGTGGCGTAGGCCACCGCGAAATGACGGCCGGCGTAGGCCCGCTGAAGCAGGCTCAGCGCCGCGAGCACCGGGATCGGAAGGACGGCCAGGAGCCAGAGATGGCCGCCGCCACCGTCGACGATCACACGGGTGACCGTGGCGCACGAGCCGTACAGCACCCCCGCAGCGACCGCGAGCAGCGCGGGACGGCCGGCGCCGCCGATGCTCTTGGCCAGCCCGAAGCAGGTGAGGGCCGTGAGGACGGCGGCGGCGAGCAGCCCGAGCGCACTGGCGTCGTCCATGTGGGGCGCCGGCGCGGTGGGGGGAATGAGCACCACGAGGCCGATCAGGCCCACGCCCACCACGGCCGCGGCGACGAGTTCGCTCCCGGCGGGCCTGCGGCCGTGCAGCGCGGCCGCGATCGGCAGGGCGAACAGGAGGCTGGCGACGCCCATCGGCTGCACGACGATCAGCGGGCCCGCGCTCAGCGCGACGATGTGCAGGCCGCCGCCGAGGGCGACCGCTCCCGTGCCGATCAGCCAGCGCGGCCGGCGCAGCAGAGCGAGCATGCCGGGTCCGGCGGCGCCCGACGCCTCATGCTGCTGGAACGCCGCACCCAGAGCGAAGAAAAGCGAACCGAGCAGCGCCATGGCCGCCGCGAGCACAGTCATGCGCCCTCCCTTCAGCTGAATGAAGACATGGCGTCATGGCCGAAATGCCTCATGTCAGCAACCGGAGGTCGAACGCGGGACTAATGCCCGCCGCGCGTGCGGCCGATCAGCTCGTCATCAGCTCGCGGTCAGGCGGTCGATGGCTCATCGTCGGTTCGTCTTCAGGTGAATCTCCGATCGGCTCAGGTCATCGTCTTGCCGCCGTTGACGGCGAGACGCTGGCCGGTGATGAACCGGGAACCGGGGGAGGCGAGGAAGGCCACGGCCTCGGCCACGTCGATGGGCACGCCCATGTGCCCGAGGGGCAGGTTCCTCATGTAGTCGTCGTACTCGGCCGCCGGCGTGCCCTCGTGGCGTTCCACGGGGATCCAGCCGGGCTCGACCGTGTTCACCGTGATGCCGTACGGGCCGAGCTCGCGGGCCCATGACCGGGTGAGGCCGTGCATCGCGGCCTTCGCGGACACGTAGTGCCCGTAGTCGGCGTTCCCGAGGTCGGTGACCTCGCTGCCGACGTTGACGATCCGGCCGGACCCGGCGGCGCGCATGGCGGGCAGGACGGCCTGCAGGATGAGGAGCGGAGCCTTGACGAAGAAGTGCAACTGGTCGAGGTGGTCCTGCCAGGTCTGCTCCTCCACGGGCATGAGCGGCTGCGGCCCGGTGGCGTTGTTGACCACCACGTCGATCGGCCCGATCTCGGCGACGGCCTGCCGTACGGACTGCTCGTCCGTGACGTCGAACCGGGCCAGGCGCGCGGAGCCGCCGGCGGCCTGGACGCGTTCGACCACGGCCGAGGCCCCCGCGGTGTCGTGCGCGTAGTTGACGGCCACGTGCAGGCCGTCGGCCGCGAGCCGTTCGGCGATGACCGCGCCGAGACCCCGTGAAGCTCCGGTGACCAGTGCTGTTCCCATGGTCGTCCGTCCTATCACGGGGGGGCTCGGCGCCTGGAAGTGACCCGGTCTCGGCCCGTACGGCCCTCGTCGCCTATCCGCGGGGTCGCCCGAAGCGGATGGCGCCGAGCAGGTCCGCGGCGGGCCGGTCGAGCACGGTGACGCTGTCGGCCGGAGGGAGTGCCCCGGTGCGGGCCTGCCGTATCAGCGCCCGCCATCGCCGGCGGTGCCGGGCGAAGACGACCCTGGTGACGGTGCGGCCACGGATGCGCTGGCCGGCCAGGGCGACATCCGGCTCGACGTCGAGCAGGATCAGGTGCATCTGCGTGCCGCTCCGGCGGGCGAGCCACGCGAAGCCGTGGAGGAGATGCGGCCAGGTGCCGCGCGTGTGCGCGACGACGGCCTGTCCTCGTGTCATCGCCCGCGCGATGCGCCACACATGGGTGGCGTGCACCAGCGGGGTCCGCAGGCGTGGGGGGATCGGCCCGAGGTAGGGCGCCCACAGGTTGCGGGACTGGTAGGAGTCGATCACCCATGCCCCCCTGCCGTCGGGTACCGGCTCCGTCTCGTCGCAGCGCAGGCCGTACAGCCGTCGCAGCAGTGTGCTCTTTCCCGCACCTGGCAGCCCCGCGAGGAGCACCAGTGAACGGGCGGGGTAGTGCAGGTCGTCGATGGAACTCGGGGCGACCGAGTCGGCGGCCATGGTGTGCACCTCGCTGGATTGGGTGGTTCCCGGTGGTGCCCTGGTCCCCATCATGCGTTGAATGGCGCCGCCGTGCGTTCTACCGCCCTCGACGTGTTTACCGTCGGTCCTCGTCCGATCACGGGTTCGCCGTCCTCAGGAGCGGGGCGCATGGTGCATAGTGATCCGCATGGATGAGATCGCCGCACTGGTTGACCGGGCCGAGATCGAGGACGTCGTTACCGCGGTCTTCGACACGACGGACGCGAAGAACTGGCCCGTCTGCCAGGAGCTCTTCGATGACGAGGTCGCCGTCGACTTCACCGCCCTGAACGGCGGGAAGCCCTCGACGGTGACCTCCGCCCAGCTGGTCGACGGCTGGAACACGGGACTGCACGCGAAGAAGCAGAGCTTCCACACGGTCAGCAACTACGCCATCAACGTCGACGGCGCCGAGGCGGGCGTGACCGCGAAGGGGTACGCCTACAACGTGCTCGACGCCGAGCTCGGCGGGGGCATCTGGGAGGTCTGGGGCGTCTACCGGCTCAGGCTGGTACGGCAGGCCGAGGGCTGGAAGGTGACCGCCCTGGCGTTCGAGGTCCGGCGCACCCACGGCGACGACGCCGTCCGCACCCACACGCTCTAGACGTAGCACCGGGCAGGCCCGCGCGACCAAGCCGCTCCGGCCGGTGACGGCCGGGGCGGCTCAGCCGGAGACGCCGGGAATCGTGACGGCGGGAGCGGCGACGGCCGGGGTCTCGGCGTGCAGGCGGTGCAGCACCCGCCGGAAGGCCCACGCCGACCCGAGGAACGCGAGCCCGCTGATGACCGCGACGGCGGCGGTGCGCACGAGCAGGTAGGTCCCGATGGACTGGTGCAGCAGCAGCCAGATGCTGACGGTCGAGTTGGTCAGCAGGACGAAGGCCCACAGCAGCGTGATGCGCGCGAAGAACCTGCGGATCCGCTCATGCCGCAACACGACCGACGGCAGGTGGATGTAGTCGAGGGTGAGCTTCTGCACGAGCGGGCGGCGCAGCCGCACCGACGCGAGGAACGCCATGCTGATGCAGATCGTGCCCAGTTCGGGCTGGATGAAGTAGACCACCGCGCTGCCGGTCCACAGCCCCAGGACGGCGCGGGCGGTGATCGCGATCGCCGCGAGGACCATCGTCCCCGGCACCGGGCGGCGCCGGACGAGCCGCCACAACAGCCCGATGTAGACCCATGCGACCGCCGCACCCAGCGCGCCGTTCAGACCGAGCACCGCGAGTGCGGTGTAGAAGACCGCCAGGGGAGCGACCACGCCTTCCAGAAGCCGCGGGACCGCCTGCTTGAGCATCGCGGTGAGCCGTGGCAGGACGAAAGGCGATTGGTTCATGACACTCCATCGAACCGGGTGCAGGGCCTCCACCTACCCACAGCAATTGCCGGAAACACGAGGGCAGGCCTTTACCGGTGGCCTAACGTACCCGACCCCCGCATGATCCTGTGCCCATCCGGCCGGGGTCGTCGCCCCCGGCCCATGCCCGTACGGCATGGCGTCGCAAAGCCGTGAAAGCCCCGAACCGGGCGCTGGCCAGGTCTTTACGACAGTCAGCCGGGTGTCGCCGGGGACGGGGAAGAAATGGTGATTGATTTGGCGGCATGGAATCTGGATTCGGCTACTTCCCCACGCATTACGCCCCCGGCCCGGGGGTCGTCGCCCGCCTCGTCGAGGAACGCGGCCACAAGGCGCTGCTGTTCGCCGAGCACACCCACATCCCTGTGCCGGCGAAGGGCACGCGGGTGAAGGACGAGCGTGGGGGCGACCTGCCGTCCAAGTACTGGCACACCTACGACCCCCTCGTGGCGTTGACGGCAGCGGGCCTGGCCACCACGCGCCTGCGGGTCGGGACGGGCATCTGCCTGGTTCCCCAGCGCGATCCGATAACCCTGGCCAAGATGGTCGCCAGCGTCGACCACCTCACGGGCGGGCGCTTCGAGTTCGGTGTCGGGGCGGGCTGGAACGAGCCCGAGATCCGTCACCACGGGGTCGACCCGCGCCGCCGTTTCGCCGTGATGAAGGAGCACATCGAGGCGATGCGCGAGATCTGGACGCAGGAGGAGGCGAAGTACCACGGCGAGTTCGTGTCGTTCGATTCGATCTGGTCGTGGCCCAAGCCCGCGCAGCGCCCGTACCCGCCCGTCCTGGTCGGAGGCACCGGCCCGCGTGTGCTCGACCGCGTGCTCGCCTACGGCGACGTCTGGATGCCCAACTACGGGCCGGGCGTCCTGGAGCGCATCCCCGAACTGTTCCGCCGGGCCGCCGAGGCGGGCAGGCGGGTCGAGGTGATGGTGCTCGGATTCCCCGTCGACCCGAAGGTGATCGAGGAGTACGCGAACGCCGGGGTCAGCCGGGTGATGCCATGGCTTCCCACAGCGGGCCTCGACCGGATCCAGCGTGAGATGGACGCCTTCGAGGCCGCGCTCGCCGAGGCGCGAAGGTAGGGGGTAGGGAGGTGGGAGGTGGGGAGGCGGTCAGTTCAGGGTCGCCGTGGCCAGCTTCGCCCCGAAACCGAGGAAGACGGCGCCGACGCCTGAGGTGAGCCCCGCGGCGAGGCGGCGTCGCTGCCGGAACTGCCCGGCCAGGTAGGTGCCGCTGAAGATCAGCGCGCTCAGGTAGCAGAAGCTGAAGATCTGCGCGATCGCGGCCAGGATGAGGAAGGACAGCGCGGGCGCGCCGTACGAGGGGTCGACGAACTGCACGAAGAAGGCGACGAAGAAGAGGATCGCCTTCGGGTTGAGAAGGCTGACGCTCAGCGCCTTGCGGAAGGGCCGCACCCGCTTGGACGGCGCGGCCTCCTCGGAGACCGCCGACACGGTGGCGGGCGAGCGCCACGACTTCCACGCCGACCGGAGCATGCCGAAGCCGATCCACGCGAGGTAGGCCGCCCCGGAGTACTTGACCACGGTGAAGAGGATCGGGGTGGACTTCAGCAGCGAGGCGACCCCGGCCGCCGACAGGAACATCAGCACCGAGTCTCCGGCGAACACGCCGCACGCCGCCTGGTACCCGGTCCGGACTCCCCGCTGGGCCGCGGTCGTCAGCACGAACACCGAGTTCGGCCCGGGCAGCAAGATGATCAGAAACGTGCCGACGATGTAGGCCCAGATATTGGTGATCCCGAAGAACATATTCCGCTCCCCAAAATTACGACATACGCCGTTATAGTGCCCTACTCATCTTGGTCTCGGCAGGTGAGGGCATGGAAATGCCCATTGACCTGGTGGGAAATTACGAATGATTCTGGGCGTATGACGCTCTGGAAGCCGGATCCTACGTTCTATCCGTCTCCGCGTGATGCCGCCGCGGCCCCGGCGGAGAAGCTCGCCTACGTCGCCGCATTCGACCGCTCCGCGAGCAGGCCCGACGCAATGACCGTGCTGGACACCGACCCCGAGTCCGATTCCTACGGCGCGATCGTCGGCTGGACCGACCTCCCCTACACCGGGGACGAGTTGCACCACTTCGGCTGGAACGCGTGCAGCAGCGCGCTGTGCCCCTCCGCGCCGCATCCCCACGTCGAGCGGCGCTACCTCATCGTCCCGGGGCTGCGCTCGTCCCGGATCTACGTGTACGACACCAAGGACCTGGTGAGTCCCGAGCTCGTCAAGGTGATCGAGGCGGAGGACCTCGGCAAGCGCGCCGGATACTCCCGCCCGCACACCGTCCACTGCGGCCCGGAGGGACTGTACGTCTCGGCCCTCGGCGGCTACGGCGAGGAGGGCCCCGGCGGCATCGCCGTACTCGACCACACGTCGTTCGAGGTGCTCGGCAGGTGGGAGTCCGACCGGGGGCCGCAGTACCTCGCCTACGACTTCTGGTGGCACATCAACCACGACGTGATGGTCACCTCGGAGTGGGGGACCCCGTCCATGATCGAGGACGGTCTGGTGGGCGAGTCGCTGCTCGGCCGCCAGTACGGCCACCGGCTGCACTTCTGGGATCTGCGCAGGCGCAGGCACGTGCAGGAGGTCGACCTGGGCGACCAGTATCAGATGGTCCTGGAGTTGCGGCCCGCCCACGACCCCAGGAAGAAGTACGGCTTCGCCGGAGTCGTCACGAACGTGGAGGACCTGTCGGCCTCGATCTGGGTCTGGTACGAGGAGGGCTCCCGCTGGGCCGTGCGGAAGGTCGTCGACATCCCGGCCGAGCCCGCGGCGGCCGACGACCTGCCCGACGTGCTCAAGCCGTTCGGGGCCGTGCCGCCGCTGGTCACCGACATCGACCTGTCCGTGGACGACAAGTACCTCTACGTCTCGTGCTGGGGCACGGGCGAGCTGAAGCAGTACGACGTGTCCGACCCGTTCAAGCCGGTCGAGACGGGCTCGATCCACCTCGGCGGCATCGTCAGGCGGGCGCCCCATCCGGCCGCGCCGTCAGGGAGGCTGTCCGGCGGGCCGCAGATGATCGAGGTCAGCCGCGACGGCCGGCGGGTCTACATGACGAACTCCCTCTACGGCTCCTGGGACGACCAGTTCTACCCCGACGGCGTCGGCGCCTGGATGGCCAAGGTCGACACGGCGGGGTTCACCCTCGACGAGAGGTTCTTCCCGCACGGCGACGACTTCCGGGGGCTGCGCCCACACCAGACCCGGCTGCAGGGCGGCGACGCCTCCTCCGACTCCTACTGCTACCCGTGACGCTCGCCGCGGTCATCCTGCTCGGGGCCTTCCATGGCATCAACCCCTCCATGGGCTGGCTCTTCGCGGTCGCCAGGGGACTGCAGGAACGCAGCCGCGACATGCTCCTGCAGTCCCTGCCGGTGATCGCGCTGGGGCATCTGGCCTCGGTGGCGCTGGTGGTCCTCATCGTCAGCGCCACCGACTCGCTGGTCACCGGCTCGGTGCTCAGCATCGCCTCGGGCGTGCTGCTCGTGGGCTTCGGGCTCTGGCACCTGCTGTCCAAGCGGCATTTCCGCTGGGTCGGCATGCGGGTGTCGCTTCCGCAACTCGCGGCCTGGTCCTTCCTCATGTCGTCGGTGCACGGCGCCGGCCTGATGTTGTTGCCGGTTCTCACCCGGCTTCCGGCCGGCACGACGGCCGCGGGGGCGCATCACCACGGCGGCGGCGCCCTGTCCGGCGGCATGGTCGTCGCGGGGATCCACACCCTGGCCATGTTCGTCACGGCCACGGTCATCGCCCTCGTCGTCTACGAGTTCGCCGGCCTGACGATCCTGCGGAAGGCGTGGTTCAACCTCGACCGGATGTGGGCCTTCGCCCTCGTGGGCGCGGGAGCGATCACCCTCGCCACCGCCTGGTGAGATCGGGCTGATGTGATCCGGCTTCCTCCTCCAGGAGGAGGCTGGACGCGATATATCTCGATAGGGTGTGGGCGACAGCCGTACCGAGGGAGATCCGTCATGGCCCGCGCCCTTCGCGAAATGTTGTTCCTCGTGGGTGTGATCGAGGACGTCCACCTGCTCACTCCGCGGATGCGCCGCGTCCGCCTGTCGGGACCGGCGCTGAAGGGTCTCGCCTGGACGCCCGGTCAGCAGGTCCGGGTGCACGTCACCGACATGTTCGCCGCCAGGACATGGCTGCGGGGAGCGATCGGCGACGTGCTGCGCACCTACTCGATCTGGGCCGCCGACGCCGACGCCGGCACCCTCGACCTGGTCGTCTTCGACCACGAGGGCGACTCGCCCGGCAACGCCTGGGCGAGGGGGGCCACCCCCGGCCAGGAGGTCACCTTCTCCCGCCCCCAGGGCGACTTCGTCGTACGGCCGGGCGGCTACCACCTGTTCGCCGGGGACGAGACCGCCTCCGTCGCCTTCGGCCCGATGCTCGGAGAGATCCCGGCGGCCACGCCGGTCTACGGGGTGGCCGAAGCCGGCGCGGCGGAGGACCACCTGCCGCTCCCGCGCGACCTCGTGCGCGTGGAGCGCACGGGGCAGGACGTCCCCTCGGCGGCCCTGCTGGAGGCCGTGCAGGCGCTCGACCTGCCGGGGGAGCCCGGAGTCGCCTACCTCGCCGGTGAGGCGCGGACCCTCCAGGCCGTCCGCCGGCACCTCGTCGCCGAGCGGGGCTGGCCGCGCAGGAGCGTCGTCACCAAGCCTTTCTGGACTCCCGGCAAGCGAGGCATGGACTGACCGGCCGGTCGCGAATCACCTTCCGGGGAGGGCGTCGGGCAGGATGTCGGTCATGCGGGTCAGCCTTCTGGGGGCGATGGAGGTCACGGACGACGACGGTGAGCGGATCGTCGTCGCGGGACCACGCGTGCGGGCGCTGCTGGCCGTCCTCGCCGTACGGCCCGGACAGGTCGTGTCGGCCGACGGTCTCGTGGACGCGCTGTGGGGCGACGATCCGCCCGCGACGGCGGCCAACGCCCTGCAGACACTGGTCAAACGGTTGCGGGCGGCCCTCAGGCGTCCGGACGCCGTCGTCTGGCGAGCCGGCGGCTACGTCCTGGACGTCGACCCCACGCAGGTCGACGTCCAGCGCTTCGCGGCCCTTCGTGTCATCGGTGACACGGCGGGCGACCCCGCCCGTGCCGCCGACGCGCTCGACGAGGCGCTCGCCCTGTGGCGCGGGCCCGCGCTCACCGACCTCCTGGGCGTGCCGTACCTGGCGAACGTCGCCACCTCCCTCGAGGAGCAGCGGCTCGCGGCCCTGGAGAGCCGGGCCGAGGCCTATCTCTCGCTCGGGCGTGACCTCGACCTGTCCGCCGAGGCCGCCGCCCACCCCCTGAGGGAACGGCTCTGCGCGCTCGCCATGCGCGTGCTCGCGCGAAGCGGCAGGCAGGCGGAGGCCCTCGCGCTCTACGACAAGACCCGGCAGGCGCTCGCGGACGAGCTCGGCGTCGATCCCGGACCCGACCTCCGCGGCGCCCACCTCGCCGTCCTCAGGGGAGAGATCCCCGGCGTACGGCGAGGCCGGCCGGACGGCGGGCGGACCACGGCCCCGCGCGCGCCACTCACCTCGGCCCTGCGCGCCTCGCTCACCACGTTCGTGGGGCGCGGAGACGAGGTCGCCCACCTCGGCGTACTGCTGAAGCGGACGCGCCTGGTCACGATCATCGGGCCGGGAGGGGCGGGCAAGACCAGGCTCGCGATCGAGACCGCGCTGCGCGTGTCGGCGCAGCCGCACGGCGGCCCGCACCCCGACGGCGCCTGGCTGGTCGAGCTGGCCTCCGTCACCGACGCCGTCGACGTTCCCCATGCCGTGCTGAACGCTCTCGGGATCATGAGTGATCGGGTGGTCACGGGGGAGTGGCGGGAGGACGCGCGGGATCCGGTGGAGCATCTCGTCACCTCGCTCGCGGGCCGGGCTCCCCTGCTGGTGCTGGACAACTGCGAGCACGTCGTCGGCGCGGCGGCGGCGCTGGCCGACCGCCTGCTCCGGGAGTGCCCGGGCGTGCGGGTGCTGGCGACCAGCCGGGAGCCGCTCGGCGTCCCGGGAGAGACGCTCGCCCCCATCCCGCCGCTCGGCCTGCCACCCGCGGGCGCCACGGTCACCGACGCGTCGGGCTACCCGGCCGTGGCGTTGCTGGCCGACCGGGCGGCCGCCGTACGGCCCGGCTTCACGCTCGACGAGGAGAACGTCGACGCCGTGGTCACGATCTGCCGCCGCCTCGACGGGATGCCGCTGGCGATCGAGCTCGCCGCCGCGCGGTTGCGGGCGCTCGGCCCCGCCCAGCTCGCGGCCAGGCTCGACGACCGCTTCCGCCTGCTCACTGGCGGGAGCCGTACGGCACTGCCGCGGCAGCGGACGCTGCGCGCGGTGGTCGAGTGGAGCTGGGACCTGCTCATGCCCGACGAGCGGGCCCTGGCCGGGCGGCTGGCCGTGTTCGCGGGCGGGGCCACGCTCGAGGACGCCGAGTCGGTCTGCGGCGACCCGGGGGAGGTGACGGCGACCCTTCCCCTGCTCGTCGACAAGTCCCTGGTCGAGGTGACCGACGACGGGCGGTACCGGATGCTGGAGACGATCCGGGCCTACGCGCTCGAGCGGCTCGCCGAGGCGGGGGAGTCCGGCGAGTTCCACAGGCGGCACGCCCGGCACTTCCTGGCTCTCGCCGAGGAGGCCGAGCCGCACCTGCGGGCAGCCGGGCAACTGGACTGGATCGCGCGGCTGGGCGCCGAACAGGACAACCTCCACGCCGCGCTCCGCTGGGCGATCGACTCCGGCGACGTGGAGATCTCCCTGCGGTTGTGCGGCGAGCTGAGCTGGTATTGGTGGGTGCGCGGATACGGGAGCGAGGCGGCCGTCTGGGCCGGCCGGGTCATCGACCTCGTCGGCGACCGGCCGCCCGCCGGCCTGCTCCGGCACTACGCCGCGTGCCGATTCGGGGTCGCCGCCGTCCAGCTGGGCCATGCGATGGCCGATCGTGAGCGGATCGACGCCATGTTCCGGGAGATGGAAAGCCTGATCGCCGCCGCAGAGCGCGAAGGCCCCGTCCATCCGATGTTGCTGATCGTGCGCGTGGTCATCGCGGCCATGTCCGGTCAGGACGAGCGCGCCCGCACGTTCCTGCAGGAGTACGCCGGGTCGGACGACCCCTGGCTGGCCAACTCCGCGCTGATGATCCGCGGGGGGTCGCTGGGGCTCTCCGCCGACCCCATGCGGGACCTCGAGGCCGCGGTGGCCGGGTTCAGGAGAACGGGCGACCGCCGGGGCCTGAGCGAATCGCTGCTCGCACTGGCCACTCTCCGCGCCAGACGCGGCGACCTGCCGTCCGAGCTCGTCGACGAGATCATCGCGCTGACCGGTGAGTGGATGGGCCCGGAGGACACGATCTCGGCGCTCACCCGGCTGGCGCACCTCAGGATGGGGGCCGGGGACCTCGAGGGCGCGACGAGCGACCTGGCCACGGCGCGCGCCCGGTTGTCGGATGCCATGTCGTCCCACACCCTGCTCCAGCTCAGGATCGCGGAGGCCGAGGTCGCGCGACACGGCGGAGACCTCGGCGCCACCGTCGCCGCCTACGAGGACGTCGTGGCCCTGCTGGACGACGTCACGATCCCGCAGCAGGCCGCGATGGCGCGAGGCGGGTACGGCAGGGCTCTTCTGGACAGGGGAGACCTGGCCGGCGCTCAGCGCGAGCACCGGGCGGCGGTCGCGGCGCTCGGCACCCACCCCGACGTCCCGATCCTCGCCCTGCTCGTCGCCGGGTCCGCCATGGTCGCCCTGGCGGAGGGGAGCGCGGAGAGGGCGGCCGTCCTGTTCGGCGCCGCGGACGCCGTACACGAGGGGTGGCACGCCGACCCCGACGCACTCAGGGCGATGGAGTCGGCGAAGGCCCGAGCGGGCGCCGTCTTCGCCGAGGCCTACGAGCGAGGACGCGCGCTGCCGGCCGAGGAGATCATCCGCCGGGTGACGACGGGCGGGTGAGCCCGCCTTTCACCTGATCCTCCGCGAGTAGGCGCGCACGGCGAGCGGGACGAAGCAGGCGGCGATCGCGCCGGCCCAGCCCAGGGTGATCCAGATGTGCGCTCCCACGGGCCCGCCGGTGAACAGGGCGCGCAGGGAGTCGGCCAGGTGCGAGACCGGGTTCAGGGCCGCCCACCACTGGAGCACGCCCGGCATGTTCGCGGCCGGAATGAGGGCCGTGCTGCCGAAGGTCAGCGGGAGCAGGACGGCCGTGGCCATGCCCTGCATCGAGGCCGCGGACTTCGCCCGCAGGCCGAGCCACGCCGACACCCAGCCGAGCGCCAGCGTGAACAGCAGCAGCAGCGCGACGCCCCCGAGGGCCTCCAGGGGCGAGGTGCGGATCCGGAAGCCGACCACGGCGCCGACGAGCAGCGCCACCGCGACGGTCAGGGTCATGGTGGCCGTGTCGGCGAGGATCCTGCCCATCAGTGGCGCGGATCTCGCGATCGGCATGCTCCGGAACCGGTCGAACACGCCGTTGCCGATGTCCTCGGCGAGACGGAGGCCGGTCGTGATCGTCTGGGTGAGGGCGACCTGGGTGAGCACGCCGGGAAGCAGATGCTGCACCGCCCCGGCCTGGTCGCCGGACATCGCCCCGAAGACCACGACGAAGATCACAATCATGAAGATGGGCTGGAGGAGTAACTGGATCAGCTCCCCGGGCTGGTTCCTGAGCGGCACCAGGCTCCGCCAGGTCAGCGTCATCCCCTGGGCGAAGGTGTTGCGGGTGGTCATGCCGACGGCCTTTCTGCCGGGCTTCCTGCGGGAGCTTCTGCGGGCGTGGAGACGAGCGCGAGGAAGGCCTCGTCGAGGGTGGGCCGGCGGAGCGCGTGCTCGGCGAGCACGATCCCCGCGTCGTCGAGCCGGCGGAACACCGCGGACGGGAGCGCGGGGTCGAGGACCGGCACGCTGATCAGCCCGTGCTCGCCGTGATGCGGGCTCAGCCCGGTGATCTCGGCGAGAATCCGCTCGGCCTTCTCCGCGTCGTGCTCCGGCCGGATCTCCAGGCGTCTGTCTCCCGCACGGGCCTTCAACTGGTCGGATGTCCCCTTGGCGCTCACCTTCCCCCGGTCGATGAGCACGATCTCGTCGGCCAGTTGGTCGGCCTCCTCCAGGTACTGCGTCGTCAGGAGCACGGTGGCGCCCCTCGCGATCTGCTCGCGCACGACGTCCCACAGTTCCGCGCGCACCTGGGGGTCGAGACCGGTGGTCGGCTCGTCCATGAAGATGATCGACGGCTCGCCGACCAGGCTCACGGCGAGGTCGAGCCTGCGCCGCATGCCGCCCGAGTAGGTCCCCGCCGCCCGGTCCGCGGCGTCGGACAGGCCGAACCTGTCGATGAGACCCGCCGCCTTCGCCCGCGCGCCGGCCCTGGGCATGCCGAGCAGGCGGCCGATCATCACCAGGTTCTGCCTGCCGGTCAGTTTCTCGTCGACCGACGCGTACTGGCCGGTCAGGCCGATCAGCTCGCGTACCTTCGCGGGTTCCTTCCGCACATCGTGGCCGCCGACCCTGGCACTGCCCCCGTCCGGGACGACGAGCGTCGCCAGGATGCGGACCGCCGTCGTCTTGCCCGCGCCGTTCGGCCCGAGCACGCCCAGAACCGAGCCGGCCCGCGCCGCCAGGTCCACCCCGTCGAGGGCCGTCTTGTCGCCGTACCTCTTGACCAGGCCCTCGGCTTCGATCGTGTTGGTCATGTCCAGAGGATCGGGGCGCCCGCTGGCACGCCCCTGGCAGAACGCTGTCAGCGCGGCGGCTGCGCTTGAGGCAGAGACAAGGGTCGTTCAAGGTCGCGCCGTTGCAGGTCAGAAAAGCCCACGACTACGCTTCCCGCCAGTCGTGGACCTCTGACAGAGCTCGTCAGAATTCCCTTCCGTTTGGGCCTTGCCGCCCCCTGTCGGCCGGGCTACGATCCGATCAACTCTTAGGAAACTTTCCTAAAAAAAGACCTTCGTTCACCTCCGAGACTGCGTCCCGTCACCAGACGCCGACAAGCGCCGTACGGCTGGCGCCGTTCCTACTCGGCCGCCTCCGTGAGGCGTCAGCCGTACGGGTTCCATGACCTCCCATCTCACCCCCCAGAGGTTGTGACATGCAGATCAGGTTCATCTGGCGTGTGCTGGCGGCGGTGGCCGCCGTCGCGCTCGCCCTCGTCGCCCTCCCCGCCCAGGCCGCCACCGCCACGGCCGTCTTCTCCAAGGACTCCGACTGGGGCTCCGCCTACCAGGCCAGATACACGATCACCAACACCGGGAGCGCCGCGCTCTCCGGCTGGACGGTCGAGTTCGACCTGCCGGCCGGGTCGTCGGTCGGCTCCTACTGGGACGCGCTGCTGACCAAGGCCGGCAACCACTACTCGTTCAAGAACCGCGACTACAACGGCACCCTCGCCCCCGGAGCCTCCGCGGCCTTCGGCTGGGTGAGCACCGGCACAGGCGTCCCGGCGAACTGCAAGCTCAACGGTGCTTCGTGCGGAGGCGGGGGGTCCACGCCGACTCCCACGCCGACTCCCACGCCGACTCCCACGCCGACGGTCACGCCCACCCCGCCGCCGACGACACCACCGTCCCCGGGGAACCTCAGGACCGCGCCGTACGTGGACATGGGCGCCTGGCCGACCCCGAGCCTCACCGCCATGGCATCGGCCTCCGGCCTGAAGAACTTCACGCTCGGCTTCGTCACCGCGTCGAGCTGCAAGGCCATGTGGTTCAACGCGTACGACCCGAGGCAGCAGTGGGGCAAGGACCAGATCGACGCGATCCGGGCCGGCGGCGGTGACGTGAAGGTCTCCTTCGGCGGCGCCACCGGGATCGAGCTCGCCCAGGCCTGCACCGACGTGACCGCGCTGTACAACGAGTACAACGCCGTGGTCAACGCGTACGGCCTGAACTACGTCGACCTCGACATCGAGGGCGCGGCCACGGCCGAGCCCGCATCGGTCGCCCGCAGGTCGCAGGCGCTCGCCCGGCTCCAGCAGGCCCACCCCAACCTGAAGATCTCGCTCACCCTGCCGGTCCTGCCGAACGGACTCACCTCCGACGGGCTGAACGTCGTCAGGTCCGCCCGTGACGCCGGCGTCAAGCTCGACGTCGTCAACGTGATGGCCATGGACTACTACCAGCCGGTCGACTACGGCGACGCGGCGGTCCAGGCGGCCAACAGCACGTTCTCCCAGATCAAGTCGCTGTACCCGAGCCTGACCGACGCCCAGGTGTGGCGCATGGTCGGCGTCACGCCGATGCTCGGCCAAAACGACGACGGCCGGATCTACAACCAGGACGACGCCCGGCAACTCGTGACCTTCGCCAAGGGCAAGCACCTCGGCCTGCTCGCCTTCTGGGAGACGACCCGGGACCGCAACGCCTGCAACGGCGCGCTCTACATGTGCACCAACATCGCCCAGTCGCCCTACGAGTTCTCCAAGATCTTCGCTTCGTACACGGGATGACGCCATGAAGAAACTCATCACCCTGGGCGCCGTGGCGTCCGTCGCACTCGTGGGCTTCCTGACCGGCACGGCGTACGCCGCGAACATCGCGGCCAACCCGGGATTCGAGTCCGGCCTGACCGGATGGACCTGCTCGGGGTCGTCGGGGGCACAGGCGGTCTCCACTCCCGTGCACGGAGGGACGAAAGCGCTGTCGGCCACCCCCGCGGGGAGCGACTACGCCCGCTGCCAACAGACGATCACCGTCAAGCCGTCGACGAAGTACACCCTGTCGTCCTGGGTCCGCGGCAACTACGTCTTCCTCGGCGCGACCGGCAACGGCGTGAGCGCCGAGACCTGGGGAGCGCCGGGCGCCGCCTGGTCCCAGTTGTCCACGTCGTTCACCACCGGGGCCTCCACCACCAGCGTGACGATCTACGTCAACGGCTGGTACGGCCAGGGCACCTACTACGCGGACGACATCGTGTTCGACGGCCCGGGCTCGGTGCCGCCCACGCCGACGCCCACTCCCACACCCACGCCGACTCCCACCCCCACACCCACGCCGACGGGGCCGCCGCCGAACCCGGGGGCCGTCACCTTCGCGCCGTACATCGACATCACGATGACCACGCCGTCGCTGGTCAGCGCATACAACGCGACGGGGGTGAAGAACTACACGCTGGCGTTCGCGCTCGGGGACAGCACCGGCTGCAACCCTGCGTGGGGCGGAACGATCCCGGTCAACGACTCAAGGATCATCAATGACGTCAAGGCTCTCCAGGCCAGGGGCGGCCAGGTGATCGTCGCCACCGGCGGAGCGGCCGGGCCGTACCTGGAGCACAACTGCGGCACCTCGGCCGCGCTGCTCGCCGCCTACAAGCAGGTGCTCGACACGGTCGGCACCAACTTCCTCGACGTCGACATCGAGGCCTCGATCGACGTCAACAAGGTGAACACGGCGCTCAAGCAACTCCAGACCGAGCGCGGGACCACCATCAGCTACACGATGCGGGTCCTCGGCCAGGACTACGGCATGGACCCGTTCTCGGTGCAGATCCTCCAGGACGCCGCGGCCAAGGGGCTCAACGTCATGGTCAACCCGATGCTGATGGACTTCGGCTTCTCCGGGAACTGGGGTGACGCCATGGTCTCCGCGGCGAACGCGACCGTGACGCAGATGAAGCAGATCTGGCCGTCGAAGACCGACGCGCAGATCAAGCGGCTGCTCGGGCTCACTCCGATGATCGGCAAGAACGACACGGGCCAGACCACCTTCCAGGCCGACGCCCGCAAGCTCCTGACGTACGCGCAGACCAACCACGTGGGCCGGATCGGGTTCTGGTCGGTCGGCCGCGACAACGGCGGCTGCCCGAACGGCACCGTCTCGCCCACCTGCAGCGGCGTCGCCCAGTCCAGCTACGAGTTCACGAACATCTTCAAACCCTTCACCGGCTGACCCCCTCCCCCCACCCCCTCCCCCCTTGCGCGTGATCATGCACAGGTTCGGGTGGAGCCGTTCTGACCAGCGGCAATCTCAATCGTGATCATGCACAGATTCGGCCGAAGGCCGTACGACCTGCGGGAACCCAGTTCGTGATCATGCACGCTCGACCGGCGTGCATGATCACGAACGGCGAACGCCCAGGTCGGCCGGGCCGGCGCCGAAAGTGTGCATGATCACGGATTGTGAATTGCCAGGTCAGCAGAACTCTCTCCGAAGGTGTGCATGATCACGGCGAAGGGGGGGTGGGGGGTGGTCGCCAGGAAAGTGAGTCTCATGTCTGCGCGAATGCCTGTGGGAATGCCTGCGGGAATGTCTAAGCGGAAATCGGGCCGGATGTCCGTACGCAACTGGGCGGCGGCCGCCGTGCTGGTGCTCGGCGCGACAGCCCTGTGGGGCGGCACCGCCTCCGCCGCCAACATCGTCACCAATCCCGGATTCGAGTCCGGCCTGTCCGGGTGGACCTGCGCGCCGGCCGCCTCGGTGGTCTCCAGCCCCGTCCACGGCGGCACCAAGGCCCTGTCGGCCACCCCGGCGGGGAGCGACTTCGCCCGATGCCAGCAGACGATCAGCGTCAGGCCGTCCACGTCCTACAGCGTCTCCGCCTGGGTCCAGGGGAACTACGTCTTCCTCGGCGCCACGGGCACCGGCACGACGGACGCGCAGACGTGGGGCACCCCCGGCGCGACGTGGAAGCAGCTGACCACGTCGTTCACGACCGGCTCGTCGACCAGCAGCGTGACGGTCTACGTCAACGGCTGGTACGGCCAGGGCACCTACTACGCCGACGACATCGTGCTCGACGGCCCCGGCGGCACGAACCCCTCGCCGAGCCCCACCCCGACGCCCACGCCGACGCCGCCCGTCACTCCCACGCCGACGCCGACGCCGACGCCGACGCCGACGCCGACGCCGACGCTGACGCCGACACCGCCCCCGTCGAACGGCAAGCGCCTGCTGGTGGGGTACCTCCACGCGTCCTTCGCCAACGGATCCGGTTACATCCGCATGGCCGACGTCCCCAGTGACTGGGACTTCATCGACCTCGCCTTCGGCGAACCGACCTCGGTCACCTCCGGGGACATCCGGTTCAACCGCTGCCCGGCCGCCGAATGCCCCAACGTGGAGAGCGACGCCGACTTCACCGCGGCGATCCGCGCCAAGCAGGAGGCGGGCAAGAAGGTCCTCATCTCCATCGGCGGCCAGAACGGCCAGGTACAGCTGACCACGACCGCCGCACGTGACAAGTTCGTGCAGTCCGTCGGAGCGATCATCGACAAGTACGGCCTGGACGGTCTGGACATCGACTTCGAGGGCCATTCGTTGTCGCTCAACCAGGGCGACACCGACTTCCGCAACCCGACCACCCCCGTGGTGGTGAACCTGATCTCGGCCATCAGGTCGCTCAAGGCCAAATACGGCTCGAAGTTCGTCCTCACCATGGCGCCGGAGACGTTCTTCGTGCAGCTCGGCTACCAGTTCTACGGCCCCGGCCCGAACGGCTCGGCGGATTCGCGGTCAGGGGCCTACCTGCCCGTCATCCACGCCCTGCGGAACGACCTGACCCTGCTCCACGTGCAGGACTACAACTCCGGGCCGATCATGGGCCTCGACAACCAATACCACACCATGAGCGTGGCCGACTTCCACGTCGCCATGACCGACATGCTGCTCACCGGCTTCCCCGTCGCCGGTGGCGCCACCTTCCCCGCGCTCCGGCCCGACCAGGTGGCGATCGGCCTGCCGGCCGCTCCGTTCGCCGGGAACGGCTTCACCACGGTCGCCGAGGTCCAAAAGGCCTTCGGCTGCCTCGCGAAGGGGACCAACTGCGGCTCCTACCGCCCGCACGGTGTCTTCTCCGGTCTCCGCGGGCTGATGACCTGGTCCATCAACTGGGACAAGTACAACGGCTCCGAGTTCTCGCGCAACCACCGGGCGTACCTCAACGCGCTCGGATGACACCCCCCGACCCCCTGCGAGGAACCATGAAACTACGGTCAGGCCCCGGCCTGCGCGTCCGTGCGGTCATCGCCGCCGCGGCGCTCGCCATCGTCGGCGGCATCGTCGCCGTCGCGCCCGCGTACGCGGCGTCCGCCACCGCGGTGTTCACCAAGACCCAGGACTGGGGCACCGGCTTCGAAGGCAAGTATGTGATCACCAACGGGACGTCGTCGGCGATCAACACCTGGCGGGTGGAGTTCGACCTGCCGTCCGGATTCAGCGTCGGCTCGGTCTGGGACGCCGCGATGACCAGGAACGGCCAGCACTTCACCTTCACGAACCTCGGCTGGAACGGCACCATCCCGGCGGGCGGCACGGCGAGCTTCGGCTTCAACGGCAGCCCGGGCGGTTCGGGCGCCGCACCGGCCAACTGCACGCTGAACGGCGCCTCCTGCGGCGGAGGCGGTCCGACCACGTCGCCCACGCCGACCCCGCCGGCGGGCGCTCCGGGCAAGCCGGGCAACCCGACGGTCACCGGCACCGCCAACGCGTCGATCTCGCTGTCCTGGGGAGCGTCGAGCGGCACCGTCACCGGCTACCGGGTCTATGAGGGCACCACCGTACGGGCGACCGTGACCGGCACGAGCGCCACGATCTCCGGCCTGGGCACCTGCACCACGCACACCTACACGGTCAAGGCGTACAACGGGCAGGGTGAGTCCGCCGCCAGCGGCGCGGCGACCGCGACCACGACGGGCTGTCCGACCGGTGGCGGCAAACTGCCCGGCGCGCCGTACCTCTATGAGGGCTGGGGCAACCCGCCGAGCCCGGCCACGGTCATGAACGCCACCGGCGTCAAGGCCTTCACCATGGCGTTCATGCTCTCCGGCGGCGGATGCACGCCCGCCTGGGACAGCTCACGCCCGCTGACCGGCGGCGCCGACGCCACGGCGATCTCGCAGATCAAGGCCGCCGGCGGCAACGTGCAGATCTCCTTCGGCGGCTACTCGGGCAACAAGCTCGGGCCCAACTGCTCGTCGTCGTCCGCGTTCGCCGGGGCCGTCCAGCAGGTCATCAACGCCTACAACCCCGCCGCGGTCGACTTCGACATCGAGAACAGCGACGAGTTCGAGAACGAGGCCGTCCAGGACCGCATCCTCGGCGGCCTGAAGATCATCAAGCAGAACAACCCGAACACCAAGGTCGTCATCACCTTCGGCACGAGCACCACGGGCCCGACCTACTACGGCACCCGCCTGATCAACCAGTCGAAGGCGCTCGGCGTCAACGTGGACAACTACACGATCATGCCGTTCGACTTCGGCGGCGGCGCGAACATGTACCAGAACACCGTGAACGCGGCCGAAGGCCTGAAGAACGCCCTCAAGACAGCCTGGGGCTGGACCGATGCCCAGGCCTACGCGCACATGGGCATCTCGGGCATGAACGGCCTGTCCGACCAGCAGGAGCTGACCTCGGTGGCGACCTGGACCCAGATCCGCGACTACGCCAAGTCGAAGGGGCTCGGCAGGCTCGCCTTCTGGTCGGTCAACCGTGACCGCGGTTGCCCGGGCGGCGGCGTGGTCTCCAACTGCAGCGGCATCGCCCAGAACGACTGGGACTTCACCCGGATCACCGCCGGCTTCTGATCACAGGGCCGGCCGGCCATGACTCGGCGGCCGGCGCGACGGAATCCCCCTACCCGTCGCGCCGGCCGCCGCTTCGCGTCGGGGCCAGCAGGCCGATCAACATGCCCACGACCGTGGCGACGGCAAGGGTGATCCAGAGGCGAATCTTCATCGAAGTCTCCCATTTGTTACGCTGAGTGACAAGAGTACAACTAATGGTGACCGACGGTAGTGGGGGACGAAGAATTCTGGAGCCGGGTCGCCTCTTTACTGGTTTGTCGGGCAGGCTTGGCAGCGTCATGGACTACGCAATCCCGACGGGCATCGTCCTCGTCACCGGTGTCGTGCTCGCCCTCGTCGCGCAGTGGAAGGGCTGGAAGCCCTCACTCGCCGTCACACTCGCGATCGGCGTGGGCTTCCGCGTGCTGATCCTCGTGCTCTCGGCCAAGGACAGCTGGCAGCCGATCGACTTCGTCAACAGCTTCAGACCGGCCGGCGAGGCCATCGTGCAACACCACGACCCGGTGCTGGAGAGCAACGGCGGCTGGCACTTCCTGCCGACCATCCCCTACGTGTACGGCCTGCTCCTGTGGCTGGGCATCCCGTGGGAGGTCGCCGGCCGGCTCGTCACGGTCGTCTCCGACATCGTGCTGATCCCGCTGGTCGGCAAGCTCGCCGGAGGCTCCGCTCAGAAGCTCCGCGCCTTCCAGTACGCGTGCAACCCGCTCGCCATCCTCGTCGCCTCGGTGCACGGCCAGGTCGAGCCCGTCTCCCTGGTCTTCGGCGTCGCCGCCTACGTCGTGGCGCGCGGCCCGGACGGCTGGCGGCCGTCGGCCACCCTTCCCTGGCGGCGGCCGGGTGACCTGCTGCGTCGCTTCACCCATCCCGTCGACGTCGATCGGGCCGCCACGAGGCGGGCCGTCTGGGCGGGTCTGCTGATGGGGATGGCGCTGTGCGCGAAGAGCTGGCCGGTGATCCTCATCCCCGGCATGCTCCTGCTCCTGCCCGGGCCGCGCTCCCGGCTGATCTCCCTGATCGCCGCGGGCATTCCGCCGGTCTTCTTCCTGCTCACGCTGCCCATCGGCGGGTGGACCGCATGGGGTCAGCTGCCCGAGGTCCTCAAGACGATCGGCCTGCGGCCCGGCGACGTGCGCCCCATCACCGGCGACTGGGGATGGACGGCGATCCTCAACGGGGGCGACTGGGTCCTCAACCCCACGGCGCTGAAGCTCGGCCAGTACATGATCTACGCCGCGGTGGTGTTCTGCCTGCTCTGGTGGCGCAAGGCCGATCCCATCGATGTGACGATCGCGATCGTGCTGGCCTTCATGATCTTCACGCCACGGCTCGGAGCGCAGTACCTGATGTGGTTCATGCCGTTCCTCGTCGCCCGGCCGACCCGCTGGGCGTGGCCCACGGTCATCGGCTGCGCCGCCTGGTCGGCGGTGGGCTATCTCGTGCTGACCCAGTTCTCCGGGGAGAAGTGGGGCGAGTTGCACTCGCCCTGGGCGATGAGTTCGATCATCCTGTTCCCCGTGCTCATCGCGGCGATGCCGTGGGGCCGCAGGAGGTCCGAAGGAGTCGAGGCCGTCCCGACCGGTGTCCCGGTCGCCCGTGTGGACGCCTGACGCGGCGCCCTCCGCTATCTGACGATCAGCCGGACCAGGTGGCCGTGGCTCTTGAAGCCGGGCGGGTCGCCGTCCAGGACTCCGGTGACGCAGTCGAACACGCCGGGCTCGCTCTGCCGTACGAAGAAGGCGGGCTCGGCGATCGCGGACAGCAGGCGGATCGCGTCGCGGTGGATGCGCACGCCCTCTCGGTCGCCGGACAGCGAGACCGTGACCTCGTAGACGCCGTCGTCGAGAAGACGCTCGCCGAGGAGCAGCCATTCGGAGCCGCATGCACGCCGCAGATGCGGGAGCAGGTGTTCCTCGGGGGCCTCGGTCACCCAGCCGTCCCGCCGCATGGTCTCAAGCAGTTTCCGCACCTGCGGGTCCATCGCCGACCCGTCGGCAATGCCCGTCTGGCGTTCGTCGATGTCCCATCGCCGCATGCTCAGACATTACGCGCGGGGTGGCCGCTGAACCTTCACCGGCGCGCCCTCCGCGGGCGCTTCCGCCGACGGTTCTGACGATGTTCCGGACGGCTCGGCCGATGATTTCGCGGGTGGATCCGGCAGCCGGCCGGATATGAGGGCCGCTGTCCACTTGCTGTCCGGATCGCTGTCGATCAACAACGCCCGGACCAGGAGGCTCAGCGGAATCGCCAGCAGCGCGCCGAGAGGGCCGAGTACCCAGGCCCAGATGATGAGCGACAGGAACGTCGCCGTGGTGGAGAGCCCCACGGCGTCGCCGAGGAACTTCGGCTGGATGAACGACTGGATCACGACGTTGATCGCGATGTACGCGATGATCACGAGGAGCATCGTCCTCGGGCCGCCGTCGAGCAGGCCGAGGAGCGCAGGGGGCACCAGCCCGAGGATGAAACCGATGTTCGGGATGTAGTTGGTGATGAGCGCCAGCACACCCCACAGCAGGGGGAGCGGGACGCTGAGGATCGCCAGGACCGTGACGTCGAGGGCCGAGCAGATCAACCCGAAGATGGTCGAGACCACCAGGTAGCGGCGGGTGCGGGACGTGAACGACTTGAGCGCCTCGGCCAGTTGCGGCCGTTCCGCGGCCGCGGCGTCGACGATCCGGGAGAACACGGGAGCGTCCAGGCTCATGGCGAGAAGCAGCACCACGATCAGGAAGAGACTCGACAACACTCCGAGGAGGCTGCTGAGCACGCCCTGCGCGACCTCGATCATCTTGCCCGGATCGAACGAGGACAACGCCTTGTTCAGCTGATCGCTGCCGTAGCCGAGACCGGCGGCCCAGTGCTGGAGATCGGACACCATCGACCTGAACTGCGTCGAATACGTGGGCGCCAGGATCGCGAGTTGCGCGGCGGCGAGAGACAGGACCGCCACCATGCCGGCCAGGACGAGCAGGACCACCGCGAGCGGAACGGCGACCTGCACCCAGACCGGGGCCCGATGGCGGGAAAGCCAGCCGCGAAGGGGTGAGACGGCGATGACCAGCGTGAGTGCCAGGATCACCGGGCCGACGATGGACCCGACGGCCTGAATGCCGGCCAGGGCGACGACAGCGGCTGCGGCGCCGAGCATGGCGATGAGTGCGCGAGGAATCCGCTGTGGAAGCACGTTTCCGTTTCTACCCCTTCTTTGAGGAAAGATCCGACAATTGGATCAGACGTCAACGCCGGTGTGCTGACTGTTCCCGGCAGATCTGCAGGCCGTTTCCAGCTTGCCGTGTCCGTACGGCCGGCCGCACCGATACACCGATGGCAACAGCGGGAAGCATCGATGCGTTCCTGGGCGAGGGGAAACCGGGTCATGCAGCGCGCCCGGGGTGTGAACGGCACCAGGGTCGTGTGGCCGGCTGGTTCGTGTGCCATGTGAGCTGGTTCGTGAGCCACATGAGGGGGAGCCGGGATCAATGTCCCTAGTCCGGCGTGCGTCCTCTTTCGGATCAAGGCGGTCTCAAGGGCTGCTAATCTTGTGGTCGTCGGCGTGGTTCGGCGCTCCCCTTCTGATCGTTTCGATGGTTGTGTCGTGGGTGCGTCCGGCTGGTGCCGGTGCTCGTGTTCATGGTGTGGTCCTTCTGGCTCGGGTTTCAGGTTCCCACTTGCGTGGTGGAGCTGGAACGGGTAAGCTCGAGGGGTTGCCCT